>CAYFGX010000038.1:0-88495 GCA_964342405.1 uncultured Verrucomicrobiota bacterium
ACCCGCGAGCCGTTGGGCAAGGTGGGCGTTCGCCAGCGCCAGGCACTTCGTCGGGAGCGTTGGGTGGGAACGGCTCGCGGGGACGCTCGCCCCACCAAGGAGAGTCTCCTGACGACTCGCCTACGATTACCGATGCGTTCACGCAGCCGGGAAGCATTCTTGGCACGGCGGCTTACATGTCGCCGGAACAGGCCAAGGGAAGGGCGCTCGATGAACGGAGTGATATTTGGGCTTTCGGGTGCGTGTTGTATGAGTGTCTCACCGGGTGGCGAGCGTTTGAGGGTGAGGATAGCACCGATACGCTAGCCGCAATCATGCGAGGTGAACCTGATTGGACGCGACTCCCCGCGGATACGCCTCCGCTGGTAAGCCTAGTCTTGAAGCAGTGTTTGGAGAAAGACATCAAACGCCGCCTGCGCGATATCGGAGACGCTGGGTTGCTGCTGGAGCGGGGACTCGAGGGGCCGACATCTCCCGGTGCGGGTTCGTCGAAGGATGCTTCGGGGGCACCTCAAGCTTGGATGCGGTTTTTGTGGCCCGCGGCTGCGTTGATCTGTTTGCTGGGTTGGGTTGCGACTAGTGTTTTTACTCCCCAACCGGACCCGGTGGTTCAGGATGTCGCGCAGGAGCGCGTGCCGGTGAGTCGTCGAGTTCTCATGGATTTGGATCGGAATTCCGACCTGAGTGTTGTCGGGGAAATCCAATTGTCTCCAGATGGTTCAATGCTGGCATTTCCCGGAACCAAAGGCGGCAATGGGAACGCGGATCTGTTCCTGCGAAGGATGGATCAGTTGCAGGCTCGTGCCATGTCCGTGGAGGAGTCTTTCACGACGCTTTGTTTTTCTCCGGACGGGAGTGAGTTGGCGATCTTTGTTCCGGAAGAGCAGGCCATTAAGAAGGTGCCCGTTACCGGGGGGGATAGTTTTACCTTGGGGCTAACGAGCGAAGCCAGAGAACTGCTCTATGGGCTTGATTGGGGGGAGAATGGTCGAATCATCTTCTCCACGGGCGGGACGGACGGGATTCAAGAAGTGACCGCATCCGGTTCGGGCCAAGCCCCCCGAGGATTGACCCAGCCCCAAGGCCCCAACCGCTACCATCGCTGGCCCAAATACTTGCCGGATGGCCGAGGGGTCATTTTCTCTGCGGATCAACAAGACGGACCTTTCAACCATGCTGAAATCATGGTGCGAAGGGCTGCGGATGGTGAGACGGTTCCGTTAGGCGTGCGGGGACATCATCCTCATTACTTGCCGAGTGGGCATTTGGTGTATGTGCGGGGTAGCAGTGTTTATGGGGTAGGTTTTGATCTGGAGCAGTTGGAGGTGCGGGGGGAAGAACGGGCTTTGCTGACGGGCTTGTCACAGATCTGGGGGCTTATCGCGTGGAGTTTTGACCGTAACGGAGACTTGGTGTATCGGCCGGAACCGTTCGAGAGTAAGCGGATGGCACTGGACTGGGTGGATCAAGAAGGCAATCGAAGCCCGGCTTTGCCTGTCGGGACCTATGATTGGTTCAAGATCTCTCCCGACGGGGACTGGTTGCTCTACAGCGACGAGTTTGAACGGATACGGATTGTCAACTTAGAGACGGGAGTGCCGAAGGCGATCGGTGGTGAGCCGCGGGGTGTGTTCCCAGTCTGGGGGCCCAAGGGGGAGTGGGCGATTTGGGCGGGGGAATCTGGAGGAGGAAACACACGTGTTCATGAGGCCATTACGAATCTCTATCTCAAACATCTGTGGGATGAGAATGAGGCCGAGAGACTTTTCCCGAGCGATCAATTGCAAGTTCCTGTCTCGTGGAGTCTTGATGGTGAGCACCTCTTGTATTTCACGAATGCGGAAAAAACGGGCGGTGATTTGCATGTTCTCGATTTAGCGAAGACGGCGGGGATGAATTGGCGGGCGAGTGCGGTGTCAGATTTCCAAGTGGGATCCGCTTACCAGGACTATGCTCAAATCTCGCCAGACGGGGAATGGGTCGTCTTCCTGTCCGATGAATTGGGGCGGATGGCGAATCTCTGGGTGTGTCGAATCGATTCGCCGGAAGCGACTAAGAGACCGGTAACGGAGGGTGGCGTGGCTCCAACGTTTCCCGCTTGGTTGGGGAAAGACCGTTTGTTGTTTCTGAGTGAGAGCTATGATGGCCCGCAGCCTCCGTTGCGCCGCGTTCAACGAATGAAATATTCCATCGAGGGAGATGCGTTCCGCTGGGACATTCTTGAGCCCTGGCCCAACGCGACCACGGTGAATCACTTTGCGGTGGATCCAGACGGAACGCGCATCCTGGTCCAGCGTCCGGAAGAACTCCCTGATCCCGATCGTTTCAACAAGCAGGTCGTGTTGTTCTCTAACTTTGCTCAATACGTTGAGGAACAGATCGGCTCGTCGGCTGATTGATTGGGGGAGACTTCCTTTTTTGGTTTCAAAGGGGGGCTGTAGGGAGTAGTTCACGGGTTCTTCCGGCTGTCATCAAAAAGGGTCGCTTGACTTATAAATAAGTATATAGGATCTTCTAATGTGTGAGGACGACGCTAGAAGTTCCCGATTCCCTTTTTCGGCAGGTGAAGGCGTTGACGGCTTCGCGGGGCCAGACCATGGCAGCCTTCATTAACTCGGCAATCGAATCGAAGCTCAAGGCGGATGCGGCTACGTCTCGGGAAAAACCTTGGCTGCAGTTTGCCGGCATTCATTCCGATGATCGGGAGGATTCCAAGCGAGTGATGCGAGCTATTGAAGAGGGCTGTGAAACGATCGATCCCGAGCAATGGCGGTAGTCCTCGACACGAATGCGGTGTCCGCATTTTTCGATGGCGATGCCGGGGTGGTTTCGCTCCTTGCTGCGGCGGACGGGGTCTGTTTGCCCGTGATCGTCATCGGCGAGTATCGCTATGGCCTTCGCCGGTCGCGGCTTCGCCAGAAACGCGAGCCGCAGTTGCTCGCCTTCGCTCGTTCCGTTGACGTGCTCTCAGTGCAGGAATCCACCACTTTGAGTTATGCCGCGATCAAGGATGAACTGCGCCGAAAAGGAAACCCGATTCCCGAGAATGATATTTGGATTTCTGCTCTGGCATGAGAGTATGGCTGCTCAGTAATCAGTCGGAATCAACATTTTGATGTTGTGCCGCAATTGACACGAATGGGATGGTAGGTCGTCGATGTTGAATAGCACGCTTGCTCATTACCAAATCACCGCCAAGCTCGGGCAAGGTGGGATGGGGGAGGTGTATCTTGCTACCGACACCAAGCTGGACCGAGAGGTCGCCATCAAAGTGCTGCCGTCCGCATTAGCTCAAGACAAGGAGCGCTTGGCGCGGTTCGAGCGGGAGGCGAAGTTGTTAGCCCAGCTCAATCATCCCCACATCGCCAGTGTGCACGGATTTGATGAAGATCAAGGACAGTGGTTCTTGGTGATGGAACACGTGGCAGGCGAGGACCTCTCCCAGCGCTTGCAAGGCGGCGCCTTACCGGTGGATGAAGCGATCGAGGTGGCCAAGCAGGTGAGTGGGGCACTGGAAGTGGCGCATGAAAAGGGGATTATCCATCGGGATCTGAAGCCAGGGAACATCAAGTTGGACGGAGAGGGACAGGTGAAGGTGTTGGACTTTGGCTTGGCGAAGGCGATGGCGTCGGATTCTGACTTTCTAGAGAAAGGGGAAGTGACCCGGGACGAGTCACCCACATTAACGGACGCGTTTACCCAACCGGGGACGATTTTAGGGACGGTGGCCTATATGTCGCCGGAGCAGGCTCGCGGACGTCAGGTTGATAGAAGGTCAGACGTATGGGCCTTTGGTTGCGTCTTGTATGAGTGTTTGACCGGGCGGAAGGCTTTTGAGGGGGAAGACAACACGGAAACATTAGCCAGCATCATCAAAGGAGAGCCCGATTGGAGTCGAATCCCAAGTGACACGCCCCCGAGTGTTGTGCTGCTCTTGCGGAAATGTTTGGTAAAGGATCGGAAACTGCGTTTGCGCGATTTGGGCGATGCGCTCTTGGATTTGACTCACGCGAGTGATTCTAGCCTCCCATCCTTCCAGTCACTGGATCTGGATGTTCCCGGGCGCGAGGGAAAAACCCGCGGTGTTTCGTGGGTGGCGTTGTGGGCCAGCCTGGGCATCGTGGCTCTGGTGGTCGGGGCGGTGGTTTGGTTGTTGAAGCCAGCGGGCCAAACGAAACAAGCATCGCAGACTCGCTGGGTTTCCCACTTCGTGGCGAAGGAACAGAAGCGGCTCGTTGACATGGCGCTGTCGCCGGACGGGAGTCAATTGGTTTACCAGCTTACCGGCGGCGGCCCACTGCGTCGGTGGCGCTTCGATACCGGGCAGGATGAGGAAATCCCGGGAACGGTTGAGGGAAGCGCTCCCTTCTTCTCGCCTAACGGCAAATCGATTGGGTTTATCGATCTCGGAGAGCGTCCGGCCGTTCTCAAGCTTATCAAGAACCAGGGCGATACTCCGGTTCACGTCGGTGGCGATTGGCACTATGCCGGTGTTTCGTGGGGGGGCAACGGACAGTTGGCTTTCACGAGGCGGCACGCCAGTGACCGAACGGGAGTGAGGGGCCTAGATATCGCGACAAACGAATACCAGATCATCACCGAATTGGCTGAGGGTGAACAAGCGCATCGATGGCCGCAGTGGCTGCCGGATGGCAAACATATCCTATTCATGAGTGTTCGGGACGAGCGGTATCCCAATTCTTGGAATGCCGAAGTGGTTCATGTGGAGACCAAAGTGCGAACCGTTGTGGAGGAGAATTGTAACTATGCCCGATATTCGAAGTCGGGGCACTTGTTCTTTGCCATCCGTGGCTCGTTGTACGCTCGAAGCTTTAATCTAGATACGATGCAATCCGAGGGTGAGCGTCGCTTGATTCAAACGGGTATTCGCACCACAGGGGCTCGCCGGGCTTTGTTCGAAGTATCGAATCAAGGGACCCTCGCTTTTGTTCGTGGTTTGGATGAAGCGAACGAAGTGAGGAGCAAGCTAAAATGGATGTCACTTGAGTCAGGACAAGCAATTGGGGATGCCTCTTCCGTAGTCGGTGAGTTTATAGATTTGGATCTCTCTCCCGACGATTCGCAGGTCGCCTTGGTCGAGGGGCGACGAGTTCAACTGTTGGATCTGGCGACCGGGAACAAGAAGGCGTTGGCGAGCCGGTTTAACTCAGAAGGGTTTTGGAACAGTCATCCGGTCTACCATCCTCTTGGGGATGGACTTGCCTACCAGCACGAGCGCGCTGGGAAGAAACTCATCTGGTATCGCAAAGATGCCTTAACCCAAACGGAACCCCTGCAGACCGAAGACGAGACGTTTAGAGAATCAACTGGCGGTCTACCTGAGCAAACTGTTGAGTTCTGGCCAGATGCCTTTTCCGCCGATGGGCGAGTGCTATTTGGTACTAAGTTTTTTGTAGAATCGAACTTTCCTCGTTTGCTACAGCTAAACCTGGGTGATGAAACCACGAATGAACCTGCCGAGAAGAGGAGTCACGGTGCGGGACTGAATCCTCAACCCTTACCGAATCTGGCGTGGTTGGTCTATTCAGGCAGTCCTAACGAAGTGAATTTGATGCGATTGGATCCACCAGGACAAGGTATTCCGTTGGCGCGTGTGGACAACGGTGCTCTGGCTCAACCCAAGTGGTCTCCGCAAGGTGATGCGGTCTATTATCGCGACGGGTATACGATTTGGCGAATTGAACCGAGAATCGTCGACGGTGAGCCGAATCCGAGTAAGCCGATTAGAGTTGTTGACTTACCCCCACATTTGGTCGACGTGGAACGGCCCCTGTCTCATTTGATGAGCAACCGCTCCTGGGATCTGGATTCGACCGGGCAACGGCTGCTCGTGCTAGTCGATGCGGCGATGGATTCGAAACCGGAACTGACCGAACCTTCGCCCACGACGGTTGACATCGTCTTCAACCTGTTTTCTGAGTCGGACGCCGAGTAGCTTGGACTTACTCAGGAGCGTGTTAGGGAGTTGGATTCCCGCAGAGGCGCGGAGGCGCAGAGGTTTTTTGCGCGCTCGCTTCGCTTAAGGCGCAAAGGCTTTCTTTCTCTCTGCGCCTCAGCTTCTCTGCGGGAACCATTCCGAACAAAGGCATGGCCCTCATGGAGCTCGACCTTGGGCGACGTCTGTATCACCGCTTATGAGTAGGACATCGATTTCAATCTGCCTTCCTTGCCTATCGATACTATTGACTCGACGTGCCGATTGGCGGATCGGAATCCCTCTCGCTTGGAATTGTGCGACCAGGCTTGGCTCCACCAAGGCTGCAACCAATTCTCCTCGACCAGTGTATCGAACCGACCATAATCTACCACCGTGCTCGGACAATCGCTGCTTCACTACCAGATCACTGCCAAGCTTGGGCAAGGCGGCATGGGGGAAGTCTATCGCGCTACAGACACGAAGCTCGATCGCGAGGTCGCCATCAAAGTCCTGCCTTCCGCCTGGTCGCAGGATAGAGAACGGCTGGCTCGCTTCGAGCGGGAGGCGAAGGTTCTGGCGCAATTGAACCACCCGAACATTGCGATGGTTCATGGCTTTGATCACGTGGATGGCACATCGTTTCTCGTGATGGAATACATCGATGGGGAGGATCTTGCGGTTCGTCTGAATCGGGGCCCACTTCCGGTTGACGATGGGATGAGTGTCGCGAGACTGATTGCGGAAGGGCTTGAAGCCGCTCATGAAAAGGGAATCATCCATCGCGACCTCAAACCAGCGAACATCAAGCTGACTGCCGAAGGGCAGGTAAAGATATTGGATTTCGGTTTAGCGAAGGCGTTGGAGAGCGAAACGAGGGTTGGCTTGTCCGGCGCCGAATTGCCGGTGGATGATTCTCCCACGATCACCGATGCCTTTACCCAGCCCGGAACGATTTTGGGGACGGCGGCCTACATGTCGCCGGAACAGGCAAAAGGTAAGCGCTTGGATCATCGAACGGACATTTGGTCTTTCGGCTGTGTGGTGTTTGAACTGCTCACCGGTCGGCGAGCCTTTGCCGGGGATGATGTGTCCGAAACGATGGCCAGCATTCTACGAGAGGATCCTGATTGGACTGCTCTGCCAAGCGCGACGCCGCCAGCCATTCAAGTCTTGCTGCGCAAATGTTTGGTGAAAGATTCCAAGGGCCGCCTGCGGGATATTGGCGACGCGCGGATTGATTTGGATCCGGCCACGAGTGCACTCACTCATTCTGCGTTGGTATCCCATTCGGCGTCTCCCGACTCGAATGCTGAGGGATTCAATCGACTTCCCTGGATATTCGCAATTTTGATGACGGGACTTTTGGGGGCCATGTTGGCTTGGTGGTTTAAGCCGGATATGAAGGCCCCCGAACCGGAAACCGCTCCGCTTCGGCATCTTTCACTGAACCTTGATGTTCCAGGACACATTTCGGGAGCCGCCGGAGTGGGGCTACGACTTTCTCCCGACGGAACTTCGATGGCCTACATGGTAGGGCAACACTTTCCGGCCTTTGCGGAGCTTTACATTCAACGGTTTGATGAGCTGCAGCCCCGGTTATTGGAGGAAGCTCATGGGGTCGTTGATTTCAGTTTCTCACCGGATGGTCAATGGATCGCGTTCCGCAAGGGGGGATCGGATCAGCTCATGAAGGCATTGGTGGCAGGCGGACCGGCTGAGATGGTTTGCCGATCCACCCGAACCATGGGAATCGAGTGGTCGGATCCGGATTGGATTGTGTTCGCTGCACGCGAGATGGGAACGGATGGTGCCCCCGTCTATCGTGTTTCGGCTCAAGGGGGCGAGCCGGAGATCATCGCGACTTCAGAGAATCCGGAGGTGCTTTTGAGACATCCCACCATGACCCCGGACGGGAAGACTTTGGCCTATACCGAGTCGCTTCGAACCGACGGGCAGGATCGATCTCGGATTCTGGCCCAGCCCTGGCCGCGTGGCGAAGCTGAAGTGCTGGTTGAACAAGGTTCCGCGCCGCGCTTTTTCGGTGCGAACCTTTTAGCCTACGCAGACGGCGGAACCTTGTTCGCAAAACGGTTCGACGCGGAGTCACTCAAAACTTCGGGGGCTCCCATTCCTTTGCTGACCGAGATTGCCCGCAGTCAGAACGGTGTTCAGCATGTTGATTTTTTGCCGGACGGTTCCATGGTCTACCTGAAAGGGGACCAACTGGAGGAGCTTTGGGACCTTCTTTGGATCGATCGGAGCGGGGAGGCAAGCGCGCTTCTCGAGGGGGCGGGCGTTCAAGAGTTTCGTCTCTCTCCCAAGGCATCTGAACTGGCCTTCACGGTGAAGAAAGATTATCGCAACACACTGTTCATTCTGCAGATCGAAAGTGGGCGTCAACTGGAAGTGGTGAAGAGCGACGGTGTGGTGAAGTCGCCCGTTTGGAGTCCGACGGGGGATGCTCTGGTGTATGCAATTTCGGAGAATGAAACAACGAAACTCATCTGGCATTCAAGAGCTTCGATGGGCGGTGGTCAACGGGGCCGTGAAATCTATTCCGAGCCCAATCGTTTGCGAGCCGTGTCCTGGCATCCTTCGGGAGATTACTTGAGTCTGGTCGGGGTCGATGATTCGCGGGCGCGCCTGTTGCGACTGGTGTACGAAGACGGCGAACCGGTGCGGGTGGAGCCATTCAAGCTTGATGCCCCGCTTGCCAACGGGTTTAGTGATCCGGCTTTTTCCCCCGATGGGCAAAAACTGGCATTCCAGCATTTCGTGGGAGAAACCGTGCAGGTGTCGGTCGTCGATTTCCCAAGCGGTTCCAATCTGGTCTCCGCTTCGATTCAAGCCGTGCAGGCATCGTCACCGGTATGGTCTCATGAGTCCAATGAGCTGCTTTATCTGGAGAAGGGGAAAGATCTTGCTGATCTCAGACAATGGCAGGTCATGGCTTGTCCATATCAGGTCGATGATCAGGGGTGGCATCTTGGTGCGCCGACGCTGTGGAAAGACGGGATTGCGGATCTTCACTACACCGATTCCGAGTATGATGTGCATCCGGACGGCGATCGCATCCTCGTCAGACGGCGGAATCTAGCAGCGGAGAATGATCCGAGTTTTCAAAATCCCTATCTCGTCAACGACGTGAATGAGTTTCTTCGCCGTCGGATTGAGGCGGTTGCGAAGTAGATCCAGAAGTGGCCCTCTGAGGGGCTAACGTGCGGCGTTGATGGTTTGCGCGTGAGTGTAATTCAAGAGACGGTCGTCGGCCGTGAGGAGCTTCAATCCTTCCAGACGAGTGGTGGCCACGAGCAACCGGTCGGCGGGATCAGGATGGAGGGGCTCGGGAAGATGGTAGGCTTCGACGGCAATTCGATTTTGGATGGGAATCGTCTTCAGACCGAGGGACTCGATGGCGTTTTGCAACCATTCGCTGGCCGAGCGACCGAGTTCAAGGCGATTGCCCCAAACGAGTCGACTCAGCTCAAGTGCCGTGACCGAGCTGATCCAAAGAGCGTTCTTTGGATCGAGAAGCAGTTCGCGGGTGCGTTTCCCGATGCGGGGCGAATCCTGCTGTGTCCATATCAAGACATGGGTGTCGAGGAGTAGGTTCACGCGTGGCACTCCCAATCGTCACTGAAATCGAACTGCACGATGTCTCCCTTGGTTTTGGTTTCATCTTTCTGCGTGCCCAAGGTCCGGGTGCTCGACGCTGCGGGACCAATGGTGGCAATGGGTTTGCCGCGGAGCGTGACGGTCAGTGGTTCTCCGCTGCGGTTGATTTCCTTAAGTAAGGCAATGCACTTGGCCTTAAATTCTGAAATGACGATTGTCTTCATGGTTAGAAAATAGACTAGGTCAGATGACCTGGTCAAGAAACTGTGTGTTTTCCCTCCCAATCTACTCGACCTAGGTTTGGCGGATTTTCTATAACCAGCGCCGTGCTCGGACAATCGCTACTTCACTACCAAATCACCGCCAAGCTCGGGCAAGGCGGGATGGGGGAAGTGTATCGTGCTAGGGACACCAAGCTCGATCGGGAGGTCGCCATTAAAGTCCTGCCGCCGTCCCTTGCCGCAAACAAAGAACGCCTCGCGCGCTTTGAACGCGAGGCTCGCGTTCTGGCCCAACTGAACCACCCGAATATCGCCACGGTTCACGGCTTCGATCGTGATGAGGACACAGCATTCTTGGTGATGGAGCACGTGGTGGGGGAAGACTTGTCGACTCGTCTCAAGAAGGGCGCGATACCAATCGACGAAACGATCGACATTTGTCGACAAATCGCGGAGGCGCTATCGGCGGCTCACGCAAAAGGGATTGTTCATCGCGATTTGAAGCCCGCTAACATCAAGCTCGGTCCTGAGGGGCGGGTGAAGGTGCTCGATTTCGGATTAGCGAAAGCGCTGGTCGATGACGAGGTAGGGAGAGCGTCCCCGCGAGCCGTTGGGCAAGAAGGGCGTCCGCCAACGCCAGGCACTTCGTCGGAAGGTTTCGGGGGGAATGGCGAGCGGGGACGCTCGCCCCACCAAGAACTGTCTCCGGACGACTCGCCTACGATTACCGATGCGTTCACACAGCCGGGGACGATTCTGGGAACGGCGGCTTATATGTCACCCGAACAAGCGAAAGGAAAAGCGGTCGATGAACGGAGCGATATTTGGGCTCTTGGTTGTGTGATGTTCGAATGTCTGACCGGAGTCAAAGCGTTCCCTGGTGAGGATGCGACGGATACCCTTGCGGGAATCATCAAGGGTGAGCCTAATTGGGCAGCCCTGGATCGTTCAGCCCCGGTCGCGCTGAGGCGATTGGTGAGGCGATGCTTGGTGAAAGATCGGCGTCGCCGGTGGCATGATGTCGCTGACGCTCGCATTGAATTGGAGGAGGCCGTGTCCGATATGAACGGGCTCCTCGAAGAACCCACGGCGAACGGTAACCGTGTTCGGGGCAAGGCATTGGGTCTTCCGGCCGTTTTTCTGGCGGTCTTGGTGGGAATTGCTGCGGCCGCAGTAACCTGGTTTCTGAAACCGCCCGCGACGGGACCCGGCTCCAGTAAACCTCGCTCGGTTCGGTCTGAGCTCATTCTGGCGAACGGCGCCCGCTTGTTCCAAAAGTTCGCCAACCCCTTTGCCCTTTCGCCGGACGGGTCGCGGCTGGCCTACATCCGCGTGGACGACAAAGTCGTTACAGATCGGCAGCTGCATATTCGTGATTTGGGCACGGGGATTGATTTTCAGGCGCCCGATACCTCCGGCATTGTAGCGCCTTTTTTTTCTCCGGATGGCGATCGGATTGGGTTTGTTTCCGATCGATCCATGATCACCCAGCGTTTGGACGGTGGGGATCGCCGCAAGATCGTGTCGGATAGCCTTCGCGTTTATGGCTTCAATGCGGCGGATTGGAGTGTGGACGGGCACATCGTTTATGCCCAGCCCGGTGGTCGGCCCTTGATGATCGTGGATGAAGACGGACTGACGCCGCCTCGCGTTTTGACGGAACCCGGTGACGATGAGAGTCACAGTCATCCGAGGTTTCTTGATGAGGGCCGACTCGTCGGGTTCAGTGTGGTGTTGAGGAGCACGGGGGAAGTGAAGCACGCGGCGGTGGTGTATACCGAGACGGGAGAAACGGAAATCCTGGATGTGGGGCCGTGTAACGAGGTGCGGTATTGGAATGGTTTTCTATTCTGCTCTGTCGGGCAGGAGGTGCATGCGGTCCCCTTTGATTTGAATACACTTCAGGTGACCGGGCCAAGGAAACCCGTGCTCTCGGGGGTGAGAAGCGGGAGGCGAACGGTCTTTGAAGTGGCCAGGGACGGCACGGTCGTCTACCAAGCTGGTCACGATTCCAATGAGTCCAAGCAGGGCCTTTTTTGGGTGGAGGAAAATGGCAATATCACTCTGTTCTCCGAGCGGAGTGGTGATTGGGACGGGTTTGAACTGGCGCCGGATGAGAAGCGGGTTGCGGTTATGGTTGAATCTGATATCTGGATCCTCAATACGCATCAGGATGGAAACCATACGTTTGAGCCGCTCGTGCAACATCCCGCAAATGACCACCATCCCGTGTGGTCTCCGGATGGAACCCTGCTTTACTTCTTTTCGGATCGTGAGACGCCCAGCGGCGCTTTCGGCATTTGGCGGGTACGAACGGATGATGTGGAATCGGCGCAGCCAGAGTTGATCTACGCCTCCGATTCGTTGGTGCTTTTGCCGGACTCTGCATCTGAAGAAAAGCTGGTTATGACAGCCTTTGAGCCGAGCGGGGATCCGAATTCCGAACGCGTTCTGCAGAACATTTGGAGCCTCGGTGACCTTAGACGGCAAGGTGATATTTGGAGCCTGGATCTTCAGCGAGAAGATGCGCGTCCCGAACCTTTGGTCGTATCCCCGGACCTGAAGTTGGGGGCATCCATTTCGCCCGACGGACAATGGCTAGCGTATTCCTCGGATCGGGCGCAAACGCGGCAGATCTATGTCAAGAGACTGTCGCCTCCTGGGCCGAGTCGGCCGGTTTCACCCGGTGGCGGTCGGAGTCCTGTGTGGGCGCCGGACGGTCGCAAACTCTATTGGCTTTCGGGGCCGGCTTGCCTGTATGTCGATTGGTCCGAAGACGGGACACCGGGTGTGGAGGTGCGTCGACTGATGGATCAACAGTTTTTCACCGTGGGGAACACCGATTACTCGATGAGTAACTATGCTGTTTCACGGGAAGGGCATCGAGGCTTGGTGCTGGCCCGCGATGCGGAATCGGTGATGAAGGAATGGCTCCCGTCCGCGCCCCCGATTACGCTGAACCTCATTACTCATTGGTTTGAGGAGTTCGCCAGTGCGCAAGATGACGGGAAATGACTCGCGTTTTCCCCACGCCACGTACCCACCACATCATCGCGGCCTAAACGTTCGGTCGCAAACTCCCGCTACCCATCAACCAAATCTCCTCGACCCAACCATCGATTCCCCCATAATCCCACGGTGCTCGGACAATCGCTGCTTCACTACCAAATCACCGCCAAGCTCGGGCAAGGCGGAATGGGGGAAGTGTATCGCGCGACAGACACGAAGCTGGACCGTGAGGTAGCGATTAAGGTCTTGCCATCGTCCCTTGGCGCGAACAAAGAACGCCTCGCGCGCTTCGAACGCGAGGCTCGCGTTCTGGCCCAACTGAACCACCCGAATATCGCCACGGTTCACGGCTTCGATCGGGATAAGGAAACAGCATTCCTGGTGATGGAGCACGTGACGGGTGAAGACTTGTCGACTCGTCTCAAGAAGGGGGCGATACCAATCGACGAAACGATCGACATTTGTCGACAAATCGCGGAGGCGCTGTCGGCGGCCCATGCCAAAGGGATCGTTCATCGCGATCTGAAACCCGCTAACATCAAGCTCGGTCCTGAGGGGCGGGTGAAGGTGCTCGATTTCGGATTAGCGAAAGCGCTGGTCGATGACGAGGTAGGGAGAGCGTCCCCGCGAGCCGTTGGGCAAGAAGGGCGTCCGCCAACGCCAGGCACTTCGTCGGAAGGTTTCGGGGGGAATGGCGAGCGGGGACGCTCGCCCCACCAAGAAGTGTCTCCGGAGGACTCACCGACAATTACCGACGCCTTCACGCAGCCCGGTACGATTCTTGGCACGGCGGCTTACATGTCGCCCGAACAGGCGAAGGGACAGGCTTTGGATCAGCGGACGGATATTTGGGCATTTGGGTGTGTGTTATTTGAGTGCCTGACCGGTCGACGCGCGTTTCCTGGGAGCGATGGCTCTGACATCTTGGCCGGAGTATTGAAGGATGAACCGGACTGGGGGGCTCTCCCCGAAACCACACCGGTCGCGGTATGTCTTCTCTTGCGCAAATGTCTCAACAAAGATCGCAAACGCCGGCTCATGGAGATGGGAGATGCCCGGATTGATCTGGAGGTAGCAGATCCAAATCTCACTTCGGCGCTGGCCCATCCTCCTACATCTCGTTCCAATCGGTTCCCGTTCGGGATTCCTGCGTTGATCGGCATCTGTCTGGTGATGTTGAGCCTCGGAGGAGTTTTTGGTTTCCTAGTGTTGCAGAACCAAGAGCCATCAATGTCGCCAGAGATCCGTCAATTGGAAGTGGATCTTGGATTGAGGGGGGGCATGATGCTGATTCGTGGATCCGCCGTCAGAATCTCTCCGGATGGCAGCATGGTCGCCTATGTGGGCATGGGAGAAAGGCCCCGAGGTGGAGATTCGGTGGGTCATAAGAATCACCTCTATGTCCGGCGCTTGGATCAGTTGCATGCGACGTTGATTCCCGGCACAGAAGGGATCGAGAATTTTTGCTTCTCTCCGGAAAGCGACCGAATTGCGTTCATTAGGTTCGATGATGATAACTTGAGGACGGTATCCGTAACCGGGCAAGACAACCAACTGATTGGAACGGTGAGATCCGTTTCGGAGATGGCTTGGGGAGTGGATGGCTCCTTTGTTTTCGGCTCAAGCAAAGGGGGTCTCCGTGGGCTTCCAGAGACGGGAGGACAGCTGGAATCGGTGACCGAGCTCGAGGCTGCGGAATCGAACCACATGAGTCCTCACATCGTCCCTGATGGGAGAACCGTGTTTTATACGGCGATTCGCGATTCGAAACCGGTTATCATCGCGAAACGACTCCCTGATGGTGTGCCTCGTGTATTGGTCGAAAACGCATTCTCGCCGGTGTGGGGCGACACTGGGCAGTTGGTCTATGTTTCTGAAAATAGGCTGATGGCTCTGCCCGTGGATTTGGGGGCATTGGAGCCCACGGGAGCGGCGAAAGTGATCGTTGAGGACGTGGTGGCCGAAGTCGAGGGAAGGCCCGTCGGTCATTTCGACGTTTCGCGGAATGGTCAGTTGGTTTACTTGTCGGGACCGTTCAAGTTGCCTGGCTATCAGATTGAGTGGGTCCATCGGTCGGGCGCACGAACGAAGGTGCTGCCGGAAGATCGTTATTTGAATATGAGCCTCTCACCCGATGGCACCCAATTGCTCTATGGGTTGAATGTCTCCGAGGAAGGGAACGAACTCGTGGAGGTGGACATCTGGATGGCGGACCTCACTCCCGGCGGTGGACGCTACAACCTGGTGACGCACAAAGGGCTCGATATGGCACCTGTTTGGAGTCCCCAGGGTGATGGGTTCGTATTCAGTCAACAGGACGGGTCGACTCTGAATCTCAAGTGGATGTCGATCGAACAGCCGGGACGATCAAAGCTCCTCATCGATAGCGAGGCGTTGAGTGGCGTATGGTCGTGGCATCCTTCCGGTGATTTTTTGGCCTTCATTGATTACCTGCAAGATGGGAAGGGCTTGGCCATGCGAATCGCTTCCCTTGAAGGTAGCGCTCAAACGGGTTGGACAATCGGGCCGGTGACGACTCTATCGGAGTCGATCGGGATGATGGGGAGTTTGGGAGCTGCTTTTTCGCCCGATGGCGAATGGGTGGCGTTTGTCTCAGACAAACATGGCGGGACGCGTTTGTATGTCAGCCGATTTCCCGGTGATGCCCGAGGGACACTCGTTTCAGGTAACCTGGAAGATGTCCAGTATCCCGTTTGGTCCAAACAGACCAACGAGATACTCTTTGCCACTGGGAAGACGTGGGGAGTCGGTGAACTGCAGATTTACTCCGTCAAATGGCGAATCGAAGACGGAGTTTTTCGCGTGGATCCGCCTCGGCCATGGTTGGGGGCGACTACGACCGGACTTCACTTGGCAAAAGGCTTTCAGGTTCACCCGGATGGAGATCGGGTTCTGGTGCGAACAGAATCCGAGGACACCTCGGGCTATATTCATGACCACGTTGTGCTCTTCGAGAACTTTGATCAGTACCTGCGAGAATTGAATCAAATCGCCGAGTGATTGTTGGGTTGATCATTTGGAGTGATCTTACTTGTTTGGACGTCTTTCGAGACGTCGGAAGTGAAGGCAGTTGGTTCCGGATGGTGGGGAGAGCGTACTCGCGAACCGTCGGCACGATGGTGGTCGCTAGCCCGGAAAGGATCACAGCGCACCACCGTAGAACCCCCTTCATCCATAGGATTGTCGATTGCGGTCGGTACGCAAGGGACGGTTTTCGTCATCCGATCACGTTTGCAACGACGGCTCGCGGGTACGCTCTCCCCACCTTCCGGAAATTTGAGTGTAGCCGAGTCGTTGCTTCGTTGCCTCGATGACCGGGGTGTGAACTCTGTCATTTTTGGAGGCATCTGCAATAGGCTTCGTGAAGGGATTTGTCCTTTAGCCTAGCGGCTCGACTTGGGATCGGCAGTTTGCATGATCCGGCCGTGCTCGGACAATCGCTGCTCTATTACCAGGTCACCGCCAAGCTCGGCCAAGGCGGTATAATAGGGGAGGTGTATCGGGCGACGGATACGAAGCTTGATCGCGAGGTGGCGATTAAGGTGATACCGGAGGCTATGGCGTGGGATCCGCAACGACTGGCGCGGTTTGAGGCGATTCACCAGAGGGTAAGGTGACCGGAAATGAGACGTGTTTCCACTCGTCGGTTCCAATGCTTTGATGCTAAGGTTCGCGCATGAGCGAAGGCTCGGGCAAACATTTGGCAAGAAGCCGCGATGGGGACGGAGGAACGGCCGTCACGGGCGGGGGCACTCTTGACGGGGCTGAGGAACAGAGCTTGGCGGCGCTGCTCAATCAGGGATACGTTTGCCCCGCGGATGCCGGGCCGCTCTGGCGGGCGGCCCATGAAGCTGGCGTGGACATGGGGTTGATTGAAGATTCCTTACGGCTGGAGCCAATAGAGCGGCTACGGCAGCATCAACGGTCACTGAATCAGATTTTGATGTTCGCCTCCTCAAGGTTAAGCGATGATTCACGAAGCTGAGTCATTGCTTGCTCGGCTCCATGACCACGGTGTGGAGTTTGTCATTATCGGAGGCATCTGCAATGTGCTTCATGGTGTGACATTGGTTACCCAGGATGTCGATGTGTGTTGTCGGTTTGTTCCGGACAATCTGGAGAGGCTTGAGAATGCAGTTCGAAGTCTCCATCCCGTGCATCGCCAAACTCCTCAAAGAATTCCCTTCGTTCTTGACGAACGACTCGCCCGAGAGCTTAAAAATCTTTACCTCCGGACGGACATCGGGGTGATTGATTGTTTGGGGGAGGTGGCTGGTATCGGGGGCTATGAGGCGGTTCTACAAACGAGTGTTCCCGTGAATCTTTCTTTCGGTGTTTGCCGAATGTTGAGTCTTGACGCTTTGATCCGGTCCAAAGAGACGATGGGACGCGAGCACGATCTTGCGGCGTTGCGTCAGCTTCGGGCGATTCAGGAGCGGAACGAGTTGGGTGGCGGTTGATGATTCGTCCTCTGGCCTAACGGCTCGACCTTGGATCGGGAACTTGCATAATCGAAAGCGTGATCGGACAATCACTACTCCATTACCAAATCACCGCCAAGCTCGGGCAAGGCGGAATGGGGGAAGTGTACTTAGCCACAGACTCCAAGCTTGATCGGGAGGTCGCCATTAAAGTCCTGCCGCCGGCGTTTGCTCAGAACAAAGAACGCCTCGCGCGTTTCGAGCGCGAAGCCAAGGTGTTGGCTCAACTCAGCCATCCGAATATCGCTTCGGTATTCGATTTCGACCAAGATGACGGGACTTGGTTCCTCGCGATGGAATGCGTGGAGGGAGACGATCTTTCGGTTCGATTGAAGCAGGGGGCGTTGAGCGTTGAAGAGTCTTTGAGCATCGCCCGGCAAGTGGCCGAGGCGCTGGAAGCCGCCCATGCCAAAGGGATCGTTCATCGCGATCTGAAACCCGCTAACATCAAGCTCGATCCCGAGGGGCGGGTGAAGGTGCTCGATTTCGGATTAGCGAAAGCGCTGGCCGATGACGAGGTCGGGCGAGCGTACCCGCGAGCCGCTGGGCAAGATGGGCGTTCGCCTGCGCCCGGCCCTGCGTCGGAAGCGTTGGGTGGGAACGGCTCGCGAGTACGCTCTCCCCACCAAGAGGTGTCTCCGGAGGATTCTCCCACGATCACGGATGCGTTTACTCAGCCGGGAACGATTCTGGGCACGGCTGCTTACATGTCGCCGGAGCAGGCGAAGGGCAAGGCGGTCGATCAACGCGCTGACATCTGGGCTTTCGGTTGTTTGTTATTTGAATGCCTCACCGGTTCGCGTGCCTTCGCTGGTGAAGACAGCACGGAGACTCTAGCCAGTATTATCAAAGGCGAACCCGACTGGAACGCTCTCCCAGCGACGATTCCGCTTCAGGTCCAGTGGTTGCTGCAAAAATGTTTGGCGAAGGATCGAAAGCATAGGTTGCACGATATCGCCGATGCTCGAATCGATCTAGACGGCCGGAACCTCTCCGACGAGGTTCAAGCCGAAACCGCTCACGCAAGCAAGCCTAGCTGGAGTTACGCAATCGCGACAATCGCAACCGCCGCGATTGCCGCCGTTCTCGGTTGGGTTCTCAAACCTGAGGCCCCGATTCAGGAAAGCTTGGACGTTCCACGTTCTCCCCGGCACTACTCGCTGTCCCCAGATATGGAAGGAGAGTTGGCGAAGACCAATGGGTCCGATGTGCGCTTGTCCCCGGACGGTCAGACAATGGGGATTATTTTCCACGAGGAGGGCCGTGAGGAGGCGATGATCTTTTTGAAACAGCGGGATGAACCGACATTCAAAGCGTTGGAAGGTACGGATCGTGCCATCGATTTTGATTTCTCACCAGACGGCGAATGGATCGTTTTCCGTCGAGAAGGGCCTTCTCCGTATTGGAGAATTCGAACCGATTTCTCAGGTCCCCCTATTTTGTATCTTGAACACAGTGGCGCCTCTCGAGGGATCAGTTGGTCGGACGCAGGGATCGTTTTCGATTCCGGCGACCGCGAAGTAGGTTTGCAGTTCCAGAGAACGGACGACGAGGATACCAGGTCACTCGCGTCACCAACTGACGGTTTCAGACACCACTGGCCGAATGCACTCTCAAACGGTCGTGGCGCCTTGACCTCTCTGACCTCCATAGAGGCCCTGGAATCAATCCAAGGTTCAGATATTCCAGCTACGAGGTGGGACCTTAGCGATATCATGTTTGTGCCTTATGACGGTGGCGAAATCATACCGATCCACCAAGGCGGCTATCAGGGACGCTACCTGCCTTCCAAGCATCTGGTTTACATCCACCGAGCGACACTCTTTGCAGCGCCTTTCGATATCGACACACTTGAAATGCGCGGCACCCCCGTGCCCGTCGTCCAAAACATCGCGGTGAAAGACCGCACGGGTGTCGCTCACTACGATGTGTCCAATGATGGTACCTTGGCTTATCTCCAGGGCAACTCGATCAACGAGGGCTACGCCTTGTCATGGGTCGAACGCAACGGCAAAAGAAGCCCTATGTCTCGAGAAACTTTTCCCATGTTTAGACGTTTCCGGTTGTCTCCTGACGGATCACGAATCGCTTTTGTGACTCGAGACTTCAGCCGAGGCTCCCAATCCCAGAAGATTGTGCTCTACAGTATCAAGGATGACACCATTGACGGTCTTACGGAAGAAGATGAGTCCTACGACTTTCCCGTCTGGAACTGGGATAATCGCTCAATCATTTTCGTCTCGCAGAGCAGCGAGGGGAGTCGACTCTATTGGGCGCCCGTCGACCGAAGTCGACCACCCCAGCTGCTTAAGGAAAGCGAGCAGAAACTCACGCCCGTTTCTTGGAGTCAGGACGGCCGATACCTTGCTGTGACAGCTGAAGCCCCAAGTTTAGAGAATAAAGATATTCTGCTGTATGAACTCACTGGCGATTCCGATAAAGGATGGACTGTAATTGACACCATACCCTTTCGAAGCACCTCAGCGAATGAGCAGCATCCGCATATTTCGCCGAACGGCCGCTGGCTAGCCTACTACCAAGAGCGATCAGGCGCCGCGATCGGACAGTGCTATGTCCGATCATTACCAGACGGCGAAAAATGGAGGCCCATCGGAGGTTTGCAAGACTATCGCGTGCCAAGTTGGTTGAACGATCAAGAACTCCTTCTCGGAGGCAAAAACATCTACAAAGTCTCATTCACGGAAGAGCAAGGCCAACCGCTTAATGGGGCTCCAGAATTATGGGATCACAGTGAAACGGCAAGAATGATGACCGTGCCAAACAGCTTTGATCGATTCGATGTCGATGAACTCAACGATCGCCTACTTGTTCGGACACAAGGCCCCCAAACGGGAGGAGACTACATGCTTAAACGCATTATGGTCTTCGAAAACTTCTTTGACTACCTGAAGGAGAAAGTTCCCTATCCGGATTGAGGCAGGCTGAGCACCCGCCTGTAAATAAGGATGATCTTGTTGAATTGAGAGGATCGCTTGTATTGACTGCGTGCTTTATGGGGTTTTACTAGCCAGAAGCTAGAAACGGGTTGACCACCGGAACATCGGTCTGAAGAAAATCCTCTACACTCCGAGTGACCACAGTGAGCCGATACTCAAGCGCAGAGGCTGCGATTAGACTATCGATGACGGGCATCGGATTCTTCGCATTCAACTGCCCCCAACGCTCAACAATCTCGACCGTGATCGGAAGGATGTCGTCCTGGTAATCGGTCAACAGAATTGCCAGCCACGTTTCGAATAGGGGGCATTGGTGTCCAAAAGAAAGGCCGTCAGAGTCCCGTTTTCCGATCTTCGATAGTGTCACTCCGATCGAGTTTGAGCTCGGTCTCAGAGGCTACTTCAGTGCGAAGCAAATACTTCAGAACGGAAGGCTTGGGTGCAATGGGTTTCGTCAGCGCTTCCTTGAGTAGGCGGCGATGCTCCTCTTCAGTCGAGACACCGTGCGCCGCTGCCCGTCGTTTCAACTTGCGAACGAGCGACTCGTCTATATCTCTCACCAGAAGTTGCTTCATACTTGTAAAGTGATATCAATGATATCAGATGTCAACTCTTGGATCTTAAGCACTTCGCCCGCTTCAAGAATCTCGAGACTATCTTCAGAAATCGGATTGAGAAAAACGGAAACTGTAGCTCGCGAGTGACCGTTCAGCCCGCTAGCTCTGTTGTCCTCTTATACATAGGCCTGAAGACCTGTGCTGAGTGCGGCAGGGTCTTCAGCCCTTGGAGGATTCTTGGTATCGAGGCGTCAATCTCAAGATTCTCGGCATAAGCGCAAGCCAACAGGCGAGTGCCTCAATCCGATTTGGCCTGAATGTCCCGTGAGAATTCACGTCACCAAGAGTCATTACACATCAGGGTTGTTCATCCATTACATCTAGTTGACTTGGTCATGTTACATGTTCAACTTAGTCATATGCAGGTCAAAACCGCAGAATTGAAGGCGAATCTCTCGCGCTACGTCAGGCAAGTGAGGGAAACGGGCGAGCCTATCGAAATCCTACTCCGCGATGAAACAGTGGCGTACCTTACGCCAGCGTCGACTCCCAGTCGTGTTGCTCCAGAGGAAAAAGCAGAGCAGATACGGTTGGAGAAGGCTTTCTCCGATTCAGGTCTAACGTGTGAGTGGGCTTCCCAACGTCAGCCAGTTCAACCCAGTCCAGTGTCGGCCGCTGATGGCTTAACCGACGTCAATAGTGTCGCTGCGATACGGGCTGAAAAGGACTGGTAACGATCTTAGAGTCAATGGAACTTTTCTTCGACACATCTGCGTTGGTGCCTCTTTTGTTAGAGGAGCCATTTTCAAAGAAAGCCGCTAGGGCATGGGATAGTGCCACTCGGGTTTGGGCTTGGAAATGGATGCAGGTCGAAGCCGAGGCCGCGCTGAGCCGGCGGAAGGCCCCTGCAACTGCTTGGCAACAATGGGTTCAAATGGCCAACGAATTCACGTGGTTGGATCTGGATTCAAAATCGTTTCCCCAACTGCGCGCTTTTAATCGCCCATTGCGGCTCATGCGTCCTGAAGGGGCGCCGGCCAAAGAAGTCCTTTCGACAGCCTTGGTTGATGACTGATGGATTCTGGCGGTCTTTTTTGCTGAGTCAGTCGCTCAAAATTGACATCAAGACATCAACAGTTTTATGATTTGATGCTATGAGAACGACGTTAACTCTAGACAGTGACGTAGCGACTCAAGTGGAGCAATTGAGACGTGATCGAAATACTCCATTAAAGGCCGTAATCAATGAAGCGCTCAGGCGAGGGTTGAGGGAGATGACGGCGAAACCCGGGAAGCGCAAACGATTCCGAACGAAAACCGTTGCCTTAGGTCCTTGTTTAGTGGGGAGCGTAGACGATGTCGGTGGACTCTTAGCCGAAGAGGACGGCACCCGATTATAATGATCTTGGTCGACGCCAATCTGTTGGTTTATGCACATGTATCCTCAATGGAACAACACGACTGTGCTCTGGAATGGCTAGATCAACAACTGAACGGTTCAGCTCGCGTCGGTTTACCCTGGGCAAGCCTACTGGCCTTTGTGCGACTGGTCACAAACCCAAGAATCTTCGAGCGTGCTGAGTCCATGTCTGCTGCATGGAGGCAGGTCGAAGATTGGTTAGGCTGCGATACCGTTTGGATACCTCAACCCACAGAACAACATGTGTCTGTGCTTGGTTCCCTCCTAGTGAATAACAGAATCACGTCGAACCTCGTTCCTGACACGCACCTTGCGGCTTTAGCTCTGGAGCATGGCTTGACACTGTGTTCAACCGACGGTGATTTTGCGCGGTTCGAATCCCTTAAATGGATCGATCCGCTGAAGAATCGCGGCTAAACTGCTAACCGTCGTGCTCGGACAATCGCTGCTTCACTACCAAATCACCGCCAAGCTGGGACAAGGCGGGATGGGAGAGGTGTATCGGGCGACGGACACCAAGCTCGATCGGGAGGTCGCGATCAAGGTCCTGCCATCGAGCCTTTCTCAGGACCAAGAGCGGCTCGCTCGATTTGAACGTGAAGCGAAGGTGCTGGCTCAGTTAAGCCACCCGAATATCGCGACGGTTCACGGATTTGAGGAATCCGACGGTACCTGTTTCCTCGTGATGGAGTTAGTGGCTGGCGAAGATCTTTCTCAACGCATCCATCGTGGTGTGCTGTCGTTTCGTGAGGCTTTGGATGTAGCGAAGCAACTTACCGGTGCCTTACAAGCGGCCCATGACAAAGGGATTGTTCACCGTGACCTCAAGCCGGCCAACATTCGATTGACCGATGACGGACAGGTCAAGGTTCTCGACTTTGGTTTAGCGAAGGCGATGGAAGATTCTTCTCTCCACCAAGAAGTGTCTCTCGAGGACTCTCCCACGATTACAGATGCCTTCACTCAGCCAGGGACAATTCTTGGCACGGCTGCGTACATGTCGCCGGAACAGGCCCGGGGACGAGAGGTGGATCGGCGAACAGACATCTGGGCCTTTGGCTGTGTGCTGTTTGAATGTTTGACGGGGAAGAAAGCCTTCCCTGGTGATGACACGACCGAGACCTTGGCCGGCATCATCAAGGGTGAGCCGGATTGGGGGCTTTTGCCAGATGATTTACCGCCCAATGTTCCGTTGCTGCTGCGGAAGTGTTTGGCGAAGGGGCGTCGTGAGCGCTTGCACGATATTGCCGATGCCCGATTGGATCTTGACCAATCATCCGAAGTTTTCACCGGGGCATGGTCGAGTATCACGACACCGAAGCAGACGCCAGGGCCGCGCCCAGTCTTGGTCGCGACTGCGGTTGCAGTGGTTACTGCGGTTCTGGTTTGGTTTTTGAAGCCGACGCCGGCACCGCTGGAGGTGCCCGCCCGAAAAGTGAACATCGACCTCGGTGCCGAGGGGCAACTCTATTACTCGGACGATTCCATTCGCTTGTCTCGAGATGGAATGGCCATGGCGTTCCTCTATACGGAGAAGGGGAGTCAGGGAGGTTCCCACGTTCACCTTCGACGTTTGGATCGATTGGAGTCCGTTCCCATCCGAGGGACCCGCGATGCTCGTGCGTTCTGTTTCTCTCCGGATGGGGCTTGGCTCGCCTATTTCTCCAACTCTGACAACAAGATCTACAAAGTTGCGCTCAATGGAGAAGAGTCCGCGGTTCCCTTGTCGACCGAGGCGTCCGGTGTGAGCAGTATGGATTGGATGGACGACGGTTGGATTCTCTTCAACGGCGATTATCGTGATCAACTTCGCAGAATCCCTGAAGACGGAGGGCAGTCCGAATCGGTCTTTAATCGTGTGTCGGAGGACGAGAGACTGTCGCTTCCGAGGTCGCTTCCTGACGGACACGGCTGGATGTATACCTATACTCACAAGGCTGACGAAGAGGCGTTCAGTCGGATCATGCTCCAAAAGGCCTCCGGCGCTCCGCCCTCTTTGCTCATTGAAGATGCAAGGTTCGCTCGGTTTGTGCCGCCGGAATATCTCGTTTTCGTTCGCAATGAGATGCTGTTTGCTCAACGTTTCGATCTGGCGTCGTCGACGCTCGAAGGCGAGGCCGTCAGGCTTGGTGTCAATCTGGATCCGCAGAGCTTCTTCGATGTTGCGGATGACGGAACCGTCGTGTTTACCCAGCCAGGGCGGAAGTACGGGCGTGAAGAATTCGCTTGGTTGAATCGGCAGGGGAACCGGCAATCGATCCTTCTTGCCGAGACTGGCATTGGACATTTCGCGCTTTCCTCTGATGGAAGCAAACTGGCTTATGTTGAAGATGAGTACCTTCTCGGGGGCAATAAGGAGAAGGTTTGGTTATACGAGACGGAAACGGAGAATAGGCGTTTGCTGACCTCTCAAGAGGGGAAAAAGACCAGTCTTCTTTGGAGTCCGGACGATAAGCAGGTTGTCTTTGCCTTGGAGAAAGGTGAGTCGTCTGACATTTTTGCGGTGTCGGCAGATGGATTGCGAACCATTCGCCCAGTGCTGGAAAGTCCGAACGACTTGATGCCCTACGCTTGGCATCCCACTGAACGAAAGCTCCTCTACGGTGAGTGGGTGCCAGGAGAAAGAAATCTTCGAACTCAACTTTGGGTCGCGACGTTCTCTGAAGGCGAACCAAATGAGTGGACCTTGATTGAGAAGGAACACTATGCCGAGGTTGAGCCTCATGAATCCGGAGGCGCTAGCTTTTCGCCGGATGGGAATTGGATCGTGTATTCGAGCAAAGAGGATCGAGTCGGTCATCTTTTCATTGATCAGTATCCGGAGCCAAGGTCCCCACGGAAGATCACCTTTGAGGGCTTGGACTCCTACAATCCCCAGTGGTGGCCCGAGCAACATGAGTTAGTCTTCCTCCGTCGTGAAACCAAGGGCTCTCGATTACACCATGTCTACGTAGCCAACTATCGCGAGCGTGACGGCGTCTACCAATTTGATCGGCCTCAACGTTGGCAGAACGGTCTGGTCGTTCGCCACGTATTCAATCTTGAACCCGACGGGCAGGAACTCCTCGTCCGTCAATACGGATCTCGTCTTGATCATGTTGTACTCTTCGAGAATGCAATCTCCGCTGCGTTGCGAAAGTTGGATGAGCGCTAGGCGACTTCAGGATCAGTGGCTGATTATCTCCGTCTTGGTGTGGATTGTGGGCACGTTTTTTGCTAAGAAACAGGGGCCGATTGGTTTGAGAATGAGGGCGTGTTCCCGTTGGTTCGGCTTGATCGTATGTGTTTCTTTGCAAAGTCTTTCCTCCCGCTAGGGGCCGTTCTTGTTTTCTGTTCGAGTCTTTTGGTATCCGGGGCGAACGCGCCGTTGCTCGATCCTGAGAACCTCTTGGCTGTTTGGGAGTTTGACGATGAAGGGGAGGGAGGAACAGCGCTTGATTCGGTGACGGGGCTGCCCATGCTCATCGAGGGGGATGCGCGTATCGGGGGCGCAGGCAGCGGGGTCTCGGGTGATTCGGCCGATCGTGCGCTTGATTTGGGAGCAACTGGAGGAGCCGATCAGTTGAACCATGGAATTGTCGATTCGCAAACTCCGGGCGGGATTGAGTTTCTCGAGGCTCTCAATGCGGCGACGGGCGAAGACGAGTTGAGTGTTTCCCTTTGGCAGCGATGGCACTCGGGCGGAGTGAGGAACAGTTCGACGATCTGGTTTCGGTCGCCATCGGCCGGAAGTGGAGACCGAGGATTTCAAGCTCATTTGCCTTGGGGAAATCAGGTTTTGTATTTCGATACTTCGGGTTGCTGCGGCAGCCCGCAGACTCGTTTGAATGGTTCGATTAATGGTTTGGGTGGCAACTTCGATTGGACGGAGTGGCACCATTTTGTGCTCATCAAGAAGGGACCGAGCAAGGAAATCTGGATCGACGGCGAGCAGTTCTTGAGTCAGGAGTCCGGAGTGGGGCCCCTGAATACCGATTGGACGGCTCTTGTCGTTGGGCATTCGCCGACGGAACCTCAGTATGCCTTTCGTGGATTGGTGGATGATTTGGCCATTTTCGGAGCTGCCCTGGAGCCGGATCAAATCCAGGCGTTGGCTGATGGGGCATCGCCTCTTTCTTTGGCTCAGGCAATTGAAAGTCGTCCGCCTCGGATTACTCCCATCTCACCCGCGCCCGACGCGCGGTCTGTGGATCTGGATACACCCATCGAACTGAACCTCACGACGCGCGCGCCGAATGAGATTGATCGCGATCGGATTCGAATCTTGGTCAATGGAGTCGATGAAACGGCGCGAGCTACCGTGGTGGGATCGCCTCAGGATCTGAATGTGAGTATCGGTCTGGCCTGGGAGGTGAATCAGAACTACACCGTCGCTGTCGAGGTTGCCGATCGGGAAGGGAGAGAGTCTGAGTTGTCTTGGTCGTTTGATACGATTGAGAATCAAAACATTGCTCTGAACGCGCGAGCCTACATGATGCGGTTCAATGAAAGTTTGCCGCCGACGTCCAATGGAAACGACGGCAATGTCAACACGCATACCGAGTCCACGCCGCGAGCGGTGGGATCGTATTGGGAAACGGATCTGGCGAATGTGTTCTCGATCAGTGAGGTTCGGGTGATTGTGCCCCGAGAGTTCCGTTCTCGAATGTCTCATGCAACAGTGCGCTTGTACGATGGAGAACATCAGTCGGTTTATTCCGAACATTTGCGTGGCAGCTCTGGAGACTGGAGCATCACGATTCCTCCGGATATTCATGCCCGATACGTACGGGTCGGTTATGAAAATAAGGAGCGATCGGAGTCTGGAACTTTTTGGTATCTGGGATTGTCGGAGTTGGAAGTGTATGGACGTCCTGCTTCGGAAGTCGGCATCATAGAGTTTGCATCAGATCGAACGGCGATCGTCGCAGGTGAGGTGACGACCCTGGTCTGGGAAGGTCACGAGTTAAATCAACTTGAGCTCTATCCTGGAAAGCTGCTCTCGTTTGACGATACCGGAGAACCGGCTCAGATGGGCGAGCTCACGATTCAACCGACCGAGTCGACTGAGTTTCTCCTCTTGAGCTCGACGCCAGGGACGAACCATGCGCGCTTTGCAACGGTGACGGTCGATGGCGCGGAGTTGCAGCCGTCGATCTCAGAGTTTGTCGCGAGAAACCGACTGTCTTTGCGGGATTCCGACGGACAGTCACCGGATTGGATCGAGATTCACAATCCGAGGAACGAGGCGCTTGACCTGGGTGGCTATTCATTGAGTGACGACGCGACTAATCTCACCAAGTGGATCTTTCCGCTGGAGACGACCATCGAAGCCCACGGGTTCATGGTTCTGTTTGGGGCGAGTGAGGGAGACGGGAGTGACGACCTGCATGTTTCGTTCAATTTGAATGGTGAGGGAGAGTCGCTCTTTCTGACGGCGCCGGATGGTGTGACGGTGTTGGATTCGGTGGTAGCGTTTCCCTCACAGACTGAAGACCTGGCGTACGGTCGCGATCTAAATGGTCTGTGGACGTTCATGTTGCCAACGCCGGGTGGTATCAATGAGCGCGCCACGTTTGAGGGCTGGCTTCAGCCTGTTGAGTTCAGCCACGAGCGTGGCTTTTACGAAGAAAGATTTACCTTAGAGTTGAGTCATCCGAATGAGGGGGCATCTCTCCTTGTCTCGCTCGATGGGTCCGAGCCTTCTCGGGAGCGGGCGGGTGTTGTCAGTATCAATACGACTCAAACGGTAAGGGTGCGGGTTGTGAGGCCGGGCTATTTCTCTCCCAGGACGCAAACCCACTCCTACTTGTTTCTTGATGATGTGCTTGCTGCTGACAACATGAATCAATCCATCGAACGAGACCGAAGGTATCGTGATCGGATGCTTCGTGGGCTCACGGATCTTCCGACGATCAGTATCAACATTCCCCGACTGCCTGATGATTGGAACGAGCTGGAAGCATCGGTAGAGGTCTTTCTTCCTGGCACCATGGAATCAATTCAGGCGAACGCAGGAGTGAAACGATTCGGTGGCGCCTGGACCAACTTTGCCAAGAAGAATTATCGACTGAAGTTTCGTCCTGAATACGGCGAACGCAAGCTTAACTTCCCTTTGTTCAAGGGATTTGAAAACGGATTTCTGACGGCTGATGCATTCGACGAGATCGATCTCCGCGGAGGGGGGCATGACATGAATTCTCGCGGCTTCTACATGTCATCCCGGTTCTCAGAAGACACGATGCTTGAGATGGGGAGTCTGAATCCCCACGGGCGATTCGTGCACCTTTACTTCAATGGTGAATACTGGGGGCAGTATCATGCAAGGGAGCGACTGACGGATGCGTTCCTGGCTGATTATCTAGGAGGCCAGTCAGAGGACTATGTCAACATTAGGGGAAATGATAACGCAGGAAGTAGCTTTGTTCCGGGAACCCCCGATCCTCGGAATCGTCAACCGTGGGAATATGTGCTGGCGAATCGTCGTTCCTATGTGCGGCTTAAGGCCCGGGTGGACATGTCTCACTTCATCGATTTCATGCTGATGTGGAATTATGGGAATGCGGAAACCGAGTATCGAGCTGCGGGCCCCATTTTGCCTGGAAGTGGATTCAAGTTTTGGTTGGGTGACGCGGATGGTCATCTGCGCGTCGCGGGCGATCGGACGGGGAACTCGGGGCCGGCTGGACTTCTGGGGTCGTTACGGCAGGAGCGGCATCCCGAGTTCATGACCCTGTTTGCGGATCGGGCACATCAGCATCTTTTTAATGGTGGTGCCTTGACGGCAGAGCGAAGTATTGAACGGCTTCAGCGGCGTTTGGACGAGGTGGAGAATAGTATCTTGGTTGAGTCAGCTCGCTGGGGATATCGGACGCCAAACAGTTGGCAATCGGCTGCACAGAATGCGATCTCAGAGATCCTCCCGAATCAAGGTCGTAATCTCATTTCCCGTCTTAGGAGTCGCGGCCTCTACCCATCCGTGGATGCTCCGGTGCTGAGTCAACACGGAGGTTTCTTAGCGCCGAATCAAGCCATCAGCCTACAATCTTCTGCGCCAGAGATCTACTACACACTGGACGGCACGGACCCTCGGCAAAGCGATGGGGGTGTAGCTGAAGGGGCTTTGAGTTGGAGTGGAGGGGGAACGTCTGTCGTCCCTTTTAATACGAGTTGGCGCTATTGGGATCGAGGCACTTTGCCAGATGCGAATTGGGCAAGCCGAAACTACAATGATGATCACTGGGCAAGTGGCGCGGCCCCTTTGGGCTATGGGGACGGGGGAATGGCGACCGTGCTTTCCTTCGGTTCGGACGCTAGCAACAAGCATGTCACGAGCTATTTTCGTCGGGCCGTTGAAGTCGAGGACCCCGAAGCGATTGGCGAAGTGGTTGCCGAACTCGTTCGCGATGACGGAGCGATCGTTTATCTCAACGGCCGCGAAATCATTCGGGACGGCCTTCCCGCGGGAGACGTCACTCACAACACGTTTGCGAATGTCACCGCTGGCGGAGACGATGAATCTGCGGTTCGAGCGTTTTCGATACCGGGGGGACTTTTGCGTCGGGGACGAAATGTCATTGCTGCTGAGGTACATCAAACGTCCCGAACGAGTTCTGATATGCGTTTCAACTTCGCCTTGAAGGGGAGTTCTGCGGTCGAACTACGAATTTCGGAGCCTGCCACATTCAAGGCACGGGCTCGCAACGGCACAACTTGGAGTGCTCTCACGGTGGCTCACTTCGTTGATCAAGTGGCTCGCGCTCCACGGCCAGGCGAGCTTCTGATCTCGGAGCTACACTATAATCCCAGGGGATCTGATGAGTTTGAATTCATCGAGCTTTACAACGCCTCGGAATCAGCTCTCGACCTCTCGAACCTCAAGATCATTGAGGGGGTAGAGTATCTCTTTCCCGAGCGCAGCTTGTTGAGCCCCGGTTCGGTGGGGCTGGTGGTTGAGAACCTCGAGCTGTTCAATCAGCGCTACAGCGACCCGCTGTCTGAAGCTTACTTTCCAGACCTCAATGTTTTTGGGCAATGGTCTGGGCAATTGTCCAACTCGGGAGAAACGATCCGAATCCTGACGGACAATGGTGACGAGCAAGTAGCTCTCACCTATGGCACGAGCGCTCCCTGGCCGAGGGAAGCCGATGGTGACGGTGCGAGTTTAGAAATGGTGGCGGCGAATCTTGATTCTTCAGATCCCGTCTCGTGGGTGTCTGTGACTCCAGAGGGCACACCTGGGCGCGCTTTCTTGCCTGGAGCTGAGATCCCTGGAGAAGCGAGCTTGGAACTTCAGATTTCCTTCGCGGAAGAAGAGGGAGTGTTGTATCTCGAATTCATAGCCGAATCCGGGGCAACCTACGAAGTTCAATCAATCGATGATTTGTTCAATGGCGAATGGACTCTGTTTCACGAGGTTCAAGCCACGACCGAAGGTATCGTGACCGTGCCTCTCGCCCCTGTGCTCGACGGTGAGCTAAACTTCTTCCGTGTTGTCCGTCTGCCTTAGCGAGATTCAGGAACATGATCCGTGGTATTCGTGGCATCTGTGGTTTATGATTCATTTGCCTTGCAGATGACGGGAGGTTTCTCACCACGGATTACTCGGAAGACACGGATAATGGGAGAGTAGAGCCCTCATTTCGGGGTCGGCATTCTTCGGAAGCTCAGGTAAAAGAAGCAGATGAACCGAGTCCTTTTCTCCATCTGTGTCGTTCTGTCCCTTGGGGCTACCTGGCCAACTCAAATTGCGGCACAGCCGCAGCAGGATCAAACGGCAGGTTTGCCGAACATGATCTTCTTCATTGCGGATGATGTTTCGCAGGAGGATTTTGGCTGCTATGGCCATCCAACTATTAAGACCCCGCACACGGATGCGCTGGCGGCGAGTGGCATGCGTTTCGACAATGCCTACCTGACGACGAGTAGCTGTAGCCCGAGTCGGTGTAGCATCATTACAGGTCGGTATCCGCACAACACCGGGGCTCCCGAACTTCATGTCAAATTGCCGGATGCCCAGATTCGGTTTCCCGAGCTCTTGCGTGAAGCGGGCTACTACACCGTGCTCTCGGGAAAGAACCACATGTTCGGGAACCAGGATCGGGCATTCGATAAGATCACGGGTGGGGGAGGTCCAGGAAAGGAGAAGGATTGGGTGAGCCATGTGCAGGATCGTCCCAAAGACAAACCCTTCTTCTTCTGGTTCGCTGCCAGTGATGCCCACCGAGATTGGGCATTCAGCGACGACGCTCCAAAATACACGAACGACGATATCGTCATCCCTCCCTTTCTGGTGGATACTCCGGCAACTCGGGAGGATCTGACCGGCTACTATCACGAAGTGAGTCGGTATGATCACTTCATTGGATTAGTGGCTGCGGAACTGAAGAAGCAAGGCGTATTGGATAACACAATGATCGTGATCGCGGCTGACAATGGCCGACCGTTTCCCCGTTGTAAGTCTCGGGTCTACGATAGTGGAATCAAAACGCCTTGGGTCGTTCATTTTCCTCGGGTGGTGAAAACGCCGTCGGTGACCAAGAGTCTCGTGAGTGTGATCGATTTGAGCGCGACCTGCTTAGACCTGGCAGGTGTTGAACGACCGGATTGCGTGCAAGGACGAAGTTTCCTCCCTATTCTCGAAAATCCTAATACCGAAGTTCGGCAGATGGTTTTTTCCGAGCACAATTGGCACGTCTACAAGAACCATGAGCGGATGGTGCGATTCGGAGACTTTGTCTACATCAAGAACAACTTTCCTGATCAGCCGAACCTCTGCTACGAGTCAGACACAAAATTTCCTGCCGGTCTGGAGTTGTGGAAAGCCCATGCAGCCGGAAAGACCTCGGCCCAACAGCAGCAGATTTTTGCGAATCCTTGTCCCGCTGAAGAGTTGTTCAAGATGAGCGACGATCCGAATCAGTTCGTCAACCTGGCGAAGGATTCACGATATGCGGCTCCCCTCAAACAAGCGCGAGCACTCCTCGCTCGCTGGACCGCTCAAACGGGGGACACGGTGCCAGACAATCCCACTCCGCATCGCCACGCTCCTCCGCGTATTGAAGATGGAAAGATCATTCCAGCTGGTAAGATGCAAAAGGGAACGCGCCGGAATCCTCATTCCGAACTCCCGGGGGCTGCCCGAAATGCTTCGAGTATGAATCATCCCGGGCCTTTGCGGCTGTCGGATGCTGCGATCGATTCACTCTAGTTTGACTCTATTAAGAGCTGGTCCATGAAAAACTGGAAGTTCCTGAGTCTGGCGGCGTTGATTCTTGGAGGTCTCTGTCTTTCTGCCAAAGTAAGCGCAGTAGAAGGCGGTGCGGCGCCACGTCCTGACATCGTTTTCATCATTGTCGATGATCTGAACGATTGGTTGGGATGTCTGGAAGGGCACCCGAACGCTCAGTCGCCTAACATCGACAGTCTTGCTGCTAACGGGATGCTTTTCACGCAGGCCTATTGTAATTCCCCTCAATGCCGTCCTTCTCGCAAGAGTCTGAACCACGGCGTTTATCCGTTTAAGACCGGCACCTATTTTAATGCCAAAGGGCAAGGGGAGAAAACGATTTCGACGCCCAGCATGCAGCGCTTCTTCATGGATCATGGCTATCGGGTCGTCAGCGGAGGAAAGGTGTTCCATGGCAATCCGGGGAAAGATGGCGACGCTCTCTTTCAGCGACCTCGCGACCCTAGACCTCCCAAAGGAGAGGATAATTTCGATGCCATGCGCGCTCCGAACGATGGCTATGCACTTAAGGTCGACGATGAAGAGATGGGCGATTACAAGGTGGCGCAGTGGGCGATCCGAGAGTGGCAGAGACAAGGTGATAAGCCGCTGTTTGTGTCGGTCGGGTTCTTTCGTCCGCATCGCCCCTTGCAAGTTCCCAAGCCGTGGTTCGATTTGTTTCCGATCGATTCGGTTCGTCGACCAGCGGAACCGGTCTTGGGAGACGATTGGGATGATCTGCCAGAGTTCGCTCGACGTTTGGCGCGGACGCATGCGCACAAACCTCTGCATGATGGCTTAAGTGATCACGAGTATTTGGTAGCGAACGATCAATGGGACGCCGTCATTCAAGCCTATCAAGCATCGATTGCGTTTGTGGACCACCAAATCGGGCGCTTTCTCAAAGCGCTGGAGCAAAATCCTCGAGGGCGCGAAACTTATGTGATGTTGGTTAGCGATCACGGATGGCACCTGGGAGAAAAGAAGCACTGGTGTAAAGGGGCAATCTGGGAGCAGACGACTCACATTCCCTTCATAGTTCGCGGTCCGGGCATGAGGAAGGGGGCGCGCTGCTCTCAACCGGTTAGTTTGATTGACGTGTATCCATCCCTCGTCGATTTTGCGGGCTTCCCCGTTCCAGAGTGGCTGGACGGTGCTTCGGTCAAACCTCAACTGATGGATCCGGGCGTCCCGAGATCAGCAGCGATTTCTTCCTATGGGGAAGGAAACACTTCTATCCGGAGTGAACGTTGGCGATACATTCGTTACGAAGACGGTTCAGAGGAACTCTACGATCACCGTGTTGATCCCAACGAATGGACCAACCTCGCCGAGGACCCAAAGCATGCCGCAACGAAACGAAACCTGGGCGCAATGATTCCCACTGATCAGCATCCAGGTATCAAAGTGCAAAGTTGGTTCGATCGCTATCAGAAGTAGAATCTTTCTGGCTCTCTCGGAAGTCACCTTTTGATCAATGAGGGTTTTTGTGGGGGCATGATTGGTTAGTTCTAACAAAGTGGACTAACTTGAATAATTTCCTGAGTCTTTGTTTTTCGGGCTCAGATGAAGACGATCACGACACACGAAGCGAAGAGCCATTTGTCGTGCTACCTTGCCGAAGCAGAGGAGGGAGAATAGAGCACGATATCTCGCCGGAAGGAGCCGGTTGCTTGCCTGGTTCCGGTCGAACAGTCTAGGAAGCGACGCCGAGAGAATGGCTCCCGTCAAAACTGATCTATCATCACGTGGCTCATTTGCCGCTGGAATCGGCTGTTGTCATTCGAAGTGGAGAGTTGCTCTTTCGGCACTCGTCGCTTCGCGGGTGTAGTGACTTGATTTCATGCCGCGCATGCTCGTTTTCGAGCTTAACAACGATGGTGTAACACGAGTCCCATTCCGCGTTCATCGTCGCAATCTGCAGAATCAAATACCGAACTGAATATACGATTGACCACGTGATGGGATTGCCTCAGCCGCTCGGAGTGCTCTCGGGAGCGATGAATAGTTGTTTAGAATCGGCAGGTGAGTAGGCTTCTCCCAATGAAATCACTAACAGGCAAGAATGCGATTGTGACCGGCGCGAGCAAAGGGATCGGTGCCGCCATCGCTCTTTCGTTGGCAGAGGCGGGGGCAAACGTAGCAATCAACTTCGGCGGGTCTGTTGATGTTGCCGAAGGGGTGGCTGCCCGCTGTCGAGAGTTCGGCGTCAAAGCGAGACTCGCGCAGGCGGACGTTGGGGTGCAGTCCGAAGTTGAGCGAATTGTGGCGGAGACAGTAGACGAGTTTGGTGGCTTGGATATTGCCATCTCGAATGCAGCCTACAGCGACCGTGAGTTATTTTACGAGGCGGATATGGCCGGCTTCGAAAAGACCGTTCAAGTGACGATGTGGGGCGCATTCTACCTCTTACGTGCTTCTGCTCAGCACATGATTGAGGCGCAGACGAAAGGTTCTATTGTGGTGGTCAGTTCGCCGCACAGTTGGCGACCAATTCCTGGCGCCATGGCCTATAACATGTCGAAAGCGGCAATCGATCAGATGGCGAAAACCGCAGCGACGGAACTCTGTGGTAAACGCATCCGGGTGAACATCATACATCCGGGTTGGATTGATACTCCTGGCGAACGAAAGTTTTTCAGCGAGGAGAAACTTGCCGAATTAGGTTCTGAATTACCGTGGGGGCGAATGGGCAAGCCAGAAGAGATCGCTCGCGGTGTGGTGTTCCTCTGCGATCCGGCGAGTGATTATATGACGGGGAGTTCGATTCAGGTGGATGGCGGTATCGAGCTTCCTGTGGGAGAAATGCATCGACTGGAAGTTCCGGACTCAAATGAGTAGTTGCGGCCTGAGTGGGGTTTCCTTGATGAGGGCGACGATAAATAAGAATGGAAAAATCTTGCCCAGCATCAGCATTAAACGGTTCGGTGTGTGGATCTCAAACGTGGCTTGGTTCGCAGAGAATCTTGGCGCTAATCGATCCGGAACTCGAGCATCCCGACTCCTTGAGGCCTTCGGGTAAGGAACGTGAACTGAGATTGACTGGGTAGTAAAACAATAGAAGCAATCATGAAGAAACTTTTGACACTCGTAGCTTTGCTGGGGTTCAGCCTAAGCGGTATGGCTGCGGAAACCTCGAGACCTAACATCATCTTTATCCTGGTAGACGATCTGGGGTATGGCGATTTGGGATGTTATGGGCAGAAGCTGATTCAGACGCCGCGGCTCGACCGAATGGCTGCTGAGGGGATTCGTTTCACGGACTTCTATGCGGGCAATACGGTGTGTGCCCCGTCGCGCAGTGTTTTGATGACCGGTCAGCACATGGGACACACGCACGTTCGCGGAAATGCCGGCGGACCGGACATGGCAAAGCAGTCGCTCCGTGATCAGGATGTGACGGTCGCGGAAGTTTTGAAATCGGTGGGCTATACCACTGCGTTATGTGGTAAGTGGGGCCTAGGAGATGATGCCCTCGGCGGGCGCTCTGGTCTTCCTCGAAAGCAAGGGTTCGATTTCTTCTACGGATACTTGAATCAGGTACATGCCCATAACTACTACCCAGAATTCCTTTGGCGCAATGAAACCAAAGAAACCCTGGGGAATACTGTTCAGCGGATGGATCGGAGTTACGGTGGTTTCACCGGAGGGTGGGCAACAAAACGAGTGGCCTACAGCCATGATCTGATCGCGAGCGAGGCTTTGAACTTCATCCGTTCAAGTCAGCGAGGGGACAAGCCCTTCTTCCTTTACCTCTCGTTAACCATTCCGCACGCGAACAATGAAGCGACCAAGGCAACAGGGGATGGACAGGAAGTTCCAGACTATGGAATTTATGCCGATCGTGATTGGTCGAATCAGGACAAGGGGCAAGCCGCTATGATCAGTCGGATGGATGGCGATGTGGGGCGAATCCTTGATCTGCTGAAGGAACTGAAGATCGATGAGAAGACGGTCGTGATGTTCTCGAGTGACAATGGACCGCATGATGAAGGCGGGCACAACACCGATCGCTTTAATCCGTCCGGTCCCTTGCAGGGAATGAAGCGGGACCTCACTGAGGGGGGGATTCGTGTCCCGATGATTGTGCGTTGGCCCGGGACAACGCCGGCGGGCGAGAGTTCCTCGCATGTGGGCTATTTTGGAGATCTGATGGCGACCGTAGCGGAGTTGTCTGGCGCGGTGACTCCCGGTCAGGTTGATTCGATTAGCTTTGTCCCAACGATTACAGGGAAGAAGGGCGCTCAGAAGCGGCACGACTACCTCTACTGGGAGTTCTACGAACAAGGTGGCAAGCAGGCGGTTCGCAGTGGAAACTGGAAGGCCATTCGTATGCCTTGGATGACCGGCAAGACGCAGCTCTATAATCTTCAGGATGACATTGCCGAGACGCATAATTTGGCGGACCGATTCCCGGCGGAGGTGAAGCGACTTGAAGCTATGATGGCCGATGCGCATCGGCCTCACCCGAACTGGCAACCGCGGGGAAGGGCGCCGAAGAAGAAGTGAGAGGTTAGAAATTTAAAGTTAGAATGCCTAGCGGCCGGGGCGCTTGGCCTGATTGGGGCGGATTGTGAAAGGTTGTCTTTCGTGTTCTTAGTGTTGGCATTGAGAATTGTTCGTCACGGTGTGTTAGGGACTTGAGTATTCGGCGAGTAGAGAGAGGACTTTGTCTGTCACGGCGTCTGCGTTTCTGGAAGATAAGAGATGGCCGTTCAACATGAACGAGAAAACGAGTTCTTCGCCGTCCGCGGTTGTGACATAGCCCGAAAGGCAGCGAACGTTGGAAATTGTTCCTGTTTTTGCCAGAACCTTGCCGGCAGCGGCAGTGCCTTTCATTCTGTTTCTGAGCGTACCGTCAACGCCACCGATCGGTAGAAGGCTTTTCCAGAGTTTGCCGTGCTCGCTCTCTCGCATGTGTTCCAGAATGGTGACGAGTTGCCGCGGGCTCACAAAGTTGTAGCGAGTCAAACCGGATCCATCCATGAAGGCGTACGTGGCGGAATCAATGCCCATTTCTTCCAGTCTATCTTGAACCACGGCTTTTCCGGCGGCGAAGGAGCCGAGTCCAGTGGATTCGAGACCGAGTGTCTTGACGAGCGTCTCGGCGTAGAGGTTTTGGCTTCGTTTCATGAGACCACGTAGTATCTCACTGAGCGGGGGAGAGTCGTGGGATACGAGGAGTGTGCTGTTCTCGGGACGAAAACTCCAGTTCTCGAGTGTATCACAGTCGACGGCTTCTCCGGTCACTTGGATCCCCTCGCTAATCAGAACTTCACGGAGGACTGTAGCGAAGAAAAGAGTGGGGTTGCCAATGGATGGCGATCGCTCGAATGGCGGTGTCCCTGCTTTGACAACGCCGGATACCGTGATCACGTTGCTACCGAATGGGCGGCTAATCCGGACTGAGTTGGGTTCGGTCGCGGAGAGCCGAGTTTGGTCCACGATCTGGTAATAGTTGCTGGCAACATTCGGCGTGATTTCTACTTTCCCGTTTGCCGTCGCTGGTGGCGCGATTCGAAGGTCTAGGTAGTTCTCATTGAATTGCAATGCTCCCGTTTCGACGGCATACCAGGTGTCGAGATAATTGAGAGACCATCCGTGGCCAAAGCTGGCATCCTCGAAGTGGTCGTCGTCACCGATCACTCTGCCTTCAATTCGTTTGATGCCGGCATCGGATAGCTTCTTCGCCCAATTCCGGAAAGGGTCGGTGGAATCGTTGTAGAACTTGGTGTAGAACGTTGGGTCTCCTTGGCCCTGGACGATCAGATCGCCCTGCAGGACGCCATCTGTAACGCTCCCGTTTCGGAAGACTCGGGTGACGAACTTGAAGTCGGGGCCGAGTGTCATCAACGCGGCGGCTGACGTGAGAATCTTCTGATTGGAAGCCGGCATGAAAACTCGGTCTGGATTGCGTTCGTACCATGTTTCGCCGGTTTGAGTCGACTGGATCAGGACCCCCCAATGGGCGTGTCCGAGCTCAGCCCCCTCGAAGGCTTGCGCAATTGTGGCCCTCGTAGGATGGATGTTGGACCCTGTTTGGCGAAGGCTTTGGCATCCTGCCAAGAGACTGATGACGAGGAGAAGGGAGAGTTGCTTCATGGGGGTGAGTGGCCAGCCGTCTCAGATTAACTGGCCAGGGGTGGCTTGCGAACGTCCGCGAAGGAGCCGCTCTCAATCAGCCCGGGTAGCCGGTCGATCGCATTGAGAATGATTTGCCCCGCAACTTTCGGATTGGGCATGGCATCGGTCCCGCGGGCTTGCTTGAGTTTGGCGACACTGACAAACGGGGTCTCGTCGGGCATCTCACGAATCTGTTCTTGCATGCCGGTATCAACTAGGCCGGGTGCGAGGGCACTGAAGTGGATGTCGTCGCGTTCGTTGGAGTAGAGCTTGATGAGCATGTTAAGCGCTGCTTTGGAGATTGAATAACCGCCCCATCCACGATTCCCATTGACTGCCGCGCCGGAAGAGATCGCGACGATTTGCGAAATCTTGAGATCTCGGCCGAGGAGATTATCCAGCAAGTCTTTATTGGCCCAAAGGTTCACGTTCAGGACTTCTTTCATGGTGTCAATCGACTGCTCGCGCATGTCCGCGAGGGGACCGAGGATGCCCGCATTAAGAATCACGTGATTGAGTTGTGGACGCCCTTCTAGTAGGCGGTCTAGCGCTGAGGTACACTCGCTTGCGCTTGAAACGTCTGCCCGAGCGAACTGAAAACGGGAATGTGAGTCGAGATCATCCGCACTCTGCCGGCCTAAGCCGAGAACGTGATCCCCTCGCTCCAGGCAGGCATGGGCAAGCCCGTGTCCGAGACCACGGTTAATGCCCGTGATGAGAACCGATTTAGAATTGTTTTCCATATGAAATGTTGCTGTGAAATGTCGTCGCGGGCTAGAGCATAGTCAATTGTAAGTTGACGCTCAACGGCGGCGGGACATTCTGGTTACCCAAAATCCACGACAGCAAAGCCTGTGGATCTCTCGAGGGGGACGCCCACAAAGATTCAGAATTGACCTTGATCAGCTTTGGTCGAAGCCGGCATCTTGCGGGGAGTGGATTGAGAGTTGGTGGCCCGAGTCTACCGATGGCACCTTGAGACACACCTGAGTAATGTGCATGATTGCCACGCATACCGTGAACACGGCATTGGGTGTTTCCTGTTCACTAGTCTTGGGCTGCTATGTGCCTTGGGATTCTGTAGCCGTGAGACCGTTGGACAGAGTTCAGATCCATCATGCCCCCGAAAAAAACGAAGCTGATAATGATAGACAAGCAACTTCAAAAAGTCGGGCTGTGTGCGGCTCTCCTTGGGCTGTGCCTCAGTCTTTTCACTGGAAGTCATGTCAATGCCGAATCCGTGCCTCAAGGCTTGTTGGGCGATTGGTCTCTTGACCTGGATTCGGGCGATCCCGCTTGGATGAGCGTCAGTCATGACGAGGTCTTGTTCCGACTTCATGTCGGTCCGGTGGGACCCTATCCCATCGAGAAAGTTGAAAAGGGGAGAGTCTTTTTTCAACGGAGGAGCCGTGTCAGAAAGGACGGAAAGCGAATCACACTGACTTCTCCTGTGAGCTTCGGAATCGTCAATGGCAAACTTGATGGTGTGGTCAACCAAGTCGGTCTTGATGGTGGCCGAGGAAAGGGGATTCGGTTTTCAGGAAAATCGATTCCACCGCTGCCTGCATCGGCTCCGGATCTTTCAAGTGTTCTCTTTGGGCATCCGATCTCGCTGTTCAACGGGCGAGACTTGACGGGGTGGAGAGCCCATGAGAGGGAGAAGAAGTTTGGTTGGAGTGTGAAGGATGGCTTACTGGTCAATGAGACTCCAAAGACAGATTTCAGTGCCACGGGTGATTACGCGAATCTGCGGACGGAGGCTGTCTTTGAAGATTTTTGGCTGCACATTGAGTTTCTCATTGAGGCCCAACGAAACAGCGGCGTGTATCTTCGCGGGATGTATGAAGCGCAAGTTGTGGATCGTGATAGTCGGATGCAGGGCATTCAGGGGCCCGGCGCCATCTTTGGTGCGATCGCCCCTTCGACGAATGCGGCCAATCCCCCCGGGGAATGGAATACGTATGATCTCACCTTGGTCGATCGGCATGTTACGGTGGTCCTGAACGGTGTGAAAGTGATCGATAATCAACCGGTTAGAGGTCCGACGGGTGGCGCGGTTCATACTGATCCCATGTCGCCCGGCCCCATTCATCTTCAGGGAGATCACACCGCAGTGAAGTATCGCAACATCTACCTTGCTCCTGTCGTCGGAAAGGCTGGTTCAAACCTGTGAACTCCACGAAGACACTGTGCGGCGCTCGTTCAGAGGATCGCCATGCTACTGATGTGCGATCGGGGGGCAGAGGAGGTCGCTGGCAGGCTACACTGCTATTTTTTGTGGTTGGGTTGTTTGGCCTCGAATCCACGGTGCTTTGCCAGTCAAACCCGTCTGCCCGTGAAGATCTGACCGCTGGCGATGCGATCTCATTGAAGCTCATTATGTCGAATCCAGATTGGCTAGGGCGACAGCCCGAGAACGCCTACTGGGGAGATCTCGGCGAGTTCTATTACTATTTTCGGAAACGACCTGGAGTCGCGATCAACGATCTCTACCGTGGGAGCTTCAGCGAATCTACCGATCCGATCCTTGTCACGCCCGCTCGTGCCGCCAAGGAATCGGTTGCGGGTGGTGTGTGGCGCTATGATCCTGAGTCTCAGAGCTATTCCGAGAAGCTCTATATTCGGAAAGGAGATGTTTATCATCGCCGTCTGAAGAACGGGCAGATTACGCAGCTGACGCGGACGACAACTGCCGAGAGTCAGCCCGTGTTCTTGAACGATGGCTCCATTGGTTTTCGTCGTGGAGACAAGTTCTTGGTGCGTGATCTCGAATCAGGACTAGAGTCGGAACCCTTTCCTTTGGTCTTTGCCAAGGAACCGTCCAAGAAGAAGCTCGAAGAAGAGAAAAAGAAATCTCTTCAAGCGCGACAGCAGGATCGGCTCTTCGACATCGTCAAGAAGCGTGAGGAGCAGAAAGAACTTCGAGAAGCAGAGCGGAGACGGGCCGATCAGGAAGATCCAAGTCTGCCGGGAACCCCGTTCTATCTTGGCGACGATTTTGAGCTGGGTCCGGCGGTGATGAGCCCCTCGGGGCAACACATGGCCCTTGTCTTGCTACCCAAAAAACGCCCCAAACCTGCCAAGACAAAGATGCCTGAGTGGGTGACGGGAAGTGGTGATATCGAAACACGCGATGTGCGTAATAAAGTGGGCACCGTGAAGCCTTACAAATCCAAGCTTATGCTTTTGGATCGGAAAACGCGAACGGTCAAAGAAATCAAGGTAGACTCGCTTCCCGAGATTGCGCGAGATCCTCTAGCTGAGTTCAGGGCGGTAGCCAAGGCTCGAGAAGAGAAGCGCAAGAAGCAGCTCGAGGAGGCGGCCAGTGATTCGAGCTCTGAGAACTCCGAGAAATCAGCGAAGAAGGCAGCGGAAGCACAGTCAGAGGAGAAGAAGGATCCAAAACCTCGGCCCGTGCAGTTTCGATCCTTGAGTTTCAACGAGGATGGTTCTTCCCTGGTATTCCAAGCGTATTCATTCGACAACAAGGATCGTTGGCTTGCTGCGATCGACCTCGATACGGGGGTCTGTCAGCCACTTCATCATCTTCAAGATCCGGCGTGGATCAATTGGCGGCACAACGACTATGGTTGGTCGCGCGATGGTGAGAAGCTCTGGCTGCAATCTGAGGAAAGCGGTTTCTGCCACCTCTATTTGGTAGCTATTCTTAGTGGGAAAGCGGGTGAGGGAGAGCTTCCCACTGCCAGAGCCCTCACTCGTGGAGAGTATATCGCTACAGAACCTCAACTGTCGGTCGATGGTCGTTATCTCTATTTTCGGGCCAACAAAGAGCATCCAGGGCAATATGAAATCTATCGGGCCGACCTGAGCCACGGTGGAATAGAGCAGATAACCGACCTGAAAGGAATGGCTTCGGCGTCTTTGTCGCCAGATGGAACTCGTCTACTCATTCGGCATTCCACTTCCACGCGGCCGGCAGAGTTGTTTGTTCAACCGGTTCGTGTCAAAGCTGTTCCCAGAAGGCTCACTGAGACGGTCAGCGATGCATTCAACCGTCGGACTTGGATTCAGCCCAAACATGTCACCGTTCCGTCGAGCCATGGGGCAAAACCGATTCACTCGAGGCTCTACGTGCCAACGAACACGAGCGGTGAGAGACGCCCCGCGGTGATGTTTATCCACGGAGCAGGCTACCTTCAGAATGCTCACAAAGGGTGGTCGGGGTATTTTCGGGAGTTCATGTTTCACTCTTTTCTCGTAGAGAAAGGTTTCGTCGTGCTCGATATGGACTATCGAGCTTCGGCGGGCTACGGCCGGGATTGGCGAACGGCCATCTATCGGCAAATGGGATCAGTAGAGTTGGAGGATCTGCGGGATGGGGTGGATTGGTTGGTGACAAACCACAACGTAGATCGAGACAGAGTCGGAGTCTACGGAGGCTCGTATGGTGGTTTCTTGACGCTCATGGCTTTGTTCAATGAGCCCGACTTGTTTGCTGCCGGAGCGGCGCTTCGACCGGTCACAGATTGGGCTCACTACAATCACGGCTATACTTCACGAATCTTGAACACGCCTGAACTTGATCCTGAGGCGTTCCGCAAGAGTTCCCCGATTGAGTTCGCTGCCGGCCTCCAGAAGCCGCTCCTCATCTGTGCTCCGATGCTCGATGATAACGTGTTTTTCCAGGATAGCGTCCGCTTGGTGCAACGATTAATTGAGCTTGAAAAGGAAGACTGGTGGATTGCTCCCTATCCCGTCGAACCTCACGGATTCCGAGAGCCCACGAGTTGGCTCGATGAGTATCGACGAATCTGGGATCTATTCGAACGCTACTTATAGCGTATGTGTGCCCAACGTCCAGCGCCACAGATTCTCGCCCAATATCCGTGTCTATCTCGAAAATTGGGAGCCCATCCCGGACGATCGAGTCCTCAAGGGGAGAATCGTTGGAGACAACCCAGTCTCTGCTCGTCCCAAGAGCATCACGATGCGGTTGGAAACGTCGAATGATCCCCTTTGGATTAGCGCTCAGGAACTTCAGACTTCCAAACAAGTGTTTGGATGGATGGATCGCATCGCTGCACAGCTCGGCTGCGAGATTGAAGTGATTGGGAAGAGTGTCGAGGGGCGCCCCTTGAGAGTTCTTAAGATTGGCAATCTTCAATCCAAAGAGATGATCATGGTTTTATCGCGTCAGCATCCGCCTGAAGTGACCGGTTATTTGGCGATGAAGGCGTTCGTCGAGACCGTTGCGAGTCAATCTGAACTCGCCCGGCCATTCCGAACTTCGAACCGCGCTATAAAGCAGCGACGACAGTCATACCAACCCGCTCATCGACGAGATACTTTTATGTGGCTCACCAAATGGAAGCCGTGACCTACGAAGTGGGAGACAACACGCCGCGCGACTTCGTGAGGACGAAGGGCGAAGTCGCCGCGAAGGAGCTCATGGAGCTGATGCTTGCCTCAGAGTGATACTTGGTACCGCGATCCCGGTTAGGGGAGCTTATTCTGGATAGGAAACTGCCCTAAGAACTTCTCATGCTTTCGGTTGTTCGACTTGAAGGGATTGCTTTAGAGTCGTTGGGGAAACGACCATCGATCCTTGCTGAATAAGCATCGGACGGCCAAATTGTAGAACTTCAATCATGGACCATAGTGACAACAAGACGAACCGTCGCGAGTTTCTTCATCGAACAGCAGTGGGTTCGGCTGCTGCAGGGCTAAGTATTGGGGCGACCTCCCATGTGACGGCTCAAGCGATTCCGGACGCCGATGCGACTGAGATATCCAATGACGTGGATGTGCTCGTCGTGGGTGGCGGAACTGCAGGGCACATTGCCGCCATTCAAGCCGGTCGGATGGGAGCGAAGACGATGATCATCGAACGCAACGGTCAACTTGGCGGGACAACGACCACGGGGGGCGTGGCATTCCCGGGCCTTTTCGACGCTTGGGGGAAACAAGTGATTGCGGGAATTGGTTGGGAACTGGTGACCGAGAGCGTGGCCTTGGATGGTGGCGAGCTTCCCAATTTTTCGAAGGTGCCGGCACACCATTGGCAGAACCAGGTTTATACGAACCAGTTTCTATATGCCGTGTTAGCTGAAGAGAAGTGTGCTGAAGCAGGTGTTGAGATTGCCTACTACGAATTTCCTCAGTCTGTGACACAGTCTGATGAAGGTTGGATCGTCGATTGCGTTGGCTTTGGAACGAAGCGGCGGGTTCGATGCCGACAGATCATTGACTGTACAGGTGGGGCTGAAGTGGTCGGCATGCTGGGACTGCCCCGATTGCGCGAGGATGAGCGGCAACCGGGCTCTTTTCTGTTTATGATGGGCGAGGCCCACGAACCCGGGAGGAATCAGATTCATCGGCTGTACGTGCACGGCGCTGATTCGACGAATTCGCGAACGATGACCAAAGCGAACGTGACGGGCAGGCAATCCATTCTTGCGAAAGTCCGTAAAGAGAAGAAGCGACTGATGCATCTGCAACCCGAAACCGGTGTCCGTGAAACCTACCGCATCGAAGGAGAGACCTTGATCACGGTCAATGACTACACATCAGGGCGCGTTTTCGAGGATGCGATCAGCTATGCATTCTATCCTGTCGATCTTCATACGAAGACAGGCGTGAAGCCCAAACCCTTGAGGAGAGGAAAGGTGCCGACTATTCCGTTGCGGGCATTGGTGCCGAAACGTAGTCGCAACATCATGGTTGCAGGGCGTTCTGTGAGCAGTGATCGCTTGGCGAATTCTGGGTTGCGGGTCCAAGCTTCTTGTATGGGAATGGGCCAGGCTGCCGGGGTGGCTGCAAGCTTGGCTGCGAAGACGGGAACCACTCCCATGAATGTCCCCTTGCCGGAGATTCGATCGGCGCTCCGCAAACACCGACAGATCGTTCCTGGTGAGCTCTCGTAGGGCAGAAGATTCTGCGCCGAAGCCGTTGGCTGTAATCAGGAACGCTGGCTTCGTCTGTTTCGCATGAAGTCATCACGTCATCAGATTGTTTCGCTGCTCAACGTTTCGTGCTTTCTGGTCTTGGTCGTAACGGGGCTTTTGGCTTTTGCGCGTCCGTTCTCGATTCGAGTGGTCGGACTTCATGCTCTTATGGGCTTCGTCTTCGTCGGATTGATCGCTATCCACCTGGTGAATAATACCGTGTCGCTCAGACGGTATCTCAAGAGTCGGGCACTGTGGGGCACGCTTGGGATTACGTTTGGGCTTACAGCAGTCTTCCTATGGCAGCCCGAACCCATTCGTCGTGTCCTCCAACTGAGTCAAAATCTTGGTCCGGCTCTCGACCGATTTGAGGTGAGCGACGAAGGGGTGACGTATCGGTATAGTCCGTCGCCTCGGTACAAGATGACTTTGAATATTCGATCGGGAATCGAGTTTGATTCAGAGACGCCACCGCTCCTTGCCATTTGGTTAGAGAATGCTTCCTTATATCATATCAAGACCCTTCACGAGCCACCGGAGAGAGAGCTCGCTCGCAAGGCCTTGCCGTATTGGGATTTCAAGTTGCGGGGATGGGAAGAGGCGAAGCGTCAGGCTTCGGAGTCTGGAGAAGCCTTGGGAGAGCAAATGCAGGTGGATGCTGTCTCGGGAGCGACGAAGAACAGTTCGTTTGATCCGGCTGATTATATTCTGCCTGTGGATTCGAAGAGCCCATTATCGTATCGGTTGCTGGTCGAGATAGAGCAACCTGGAGATGATCAACCGTCGCTCGTTTACGCCGTCGAGGTGGACAATGGGGATGCACGATCCTATCAATTACTAGAGCTTATGGGATATCCGAAAAGGAGTGAGGGCGAGGAAACGGGCAAAGAAATATGGGAGCTGTATTACGTTGATGAGCGCTTTAGCTCCGCTCTGGAACTGATTGATAGCGCACTCTTGACTATTGACCGTGATGATTAGGGCGGGAAGTCTTGGAACGATGATAAACGGGTTGTCTTTATTTGTTTTTGCCCTCTGGATGTTTGGAGTTACGACGACTCTTGCCGGTGACTCATCCCCGAGGAATCTGACTCAACGCCCTCCGAATGTCTTATTCATTGTCGTTGATGATCTCAATGATTGGACTGGATTCATGGGAGGACATCCGCAATCTCGGACACCACACATGGATGCCTTGGCGAGGCAGGGACGTCTCTTCCTGAATGCTCATTGTGCGGTGCCCGTTTGTTCTGCGTCTCGTGTGAGCGTGATGTCCGGCGTCGCTGCAAGCACCCATGGTAGCTACGAACTGGGGCCTCGCTACGAAGAGCTGCCCGGCGTTCGAGACCTGCCAACAATTCAGCGATACTTTAAGAATCATGGCTATCAGACGATCTCGGGAGGCAAGGTTCTGCATCACGGATTCACGGGGCGATTGGCGCAAGATATCGACCTGTCCCTCGGGCGGGAAAAGAGTCCGCGACCAAAAGGGCGATTGAATCGACCTCAGGGTTGGAGTGGTGCGTGGGATTGGGGTGCCTTCCCAGAAGCGGACGGCGAGATGGCCGACTACCGGTTGGCGCAACGTGCGGCTGCGGTGTTGCGAAAGGATTTCGAGCAACCGTTCTTTCTATCCGTCGGTTTTTTTCGCCCCCATGTGCCTCTTTTTGTCCCTCCAAAGTGGTTTGATCTTTTCGATGAGGAGGCGATCAAGATTCCCAAGAGTCCCCGTTCAGATCTTGATGACATTCCGTCGAATTTCTTGAGCATTAACCAGTACGCCGCTGCTCCCACACATGCCGAAGTCGTCGGCCACGGGAAGCGGGAAAGCCTGACTCATGCTTACCTTGCATCGGTGAGTTTCGTAGACCATTGCGTTGGCATCGTTCTCAATGCGCTGAAGTCGAGCCCTCACGCCGATAACACGGTGATCGTTCTTTGGAGTGATCATGGATTTCACTTGGGTGAGAAACAGCACTGGGCTAAGCGAACGCTTTGGGAAGAGTCCACTCGAGTGCCGCTCTTGATTGCAGGCCCGGGAATTCGGTCGGACGAGCCATGTAGAACGGCTGTGAGCCTCATCGATATCTATCCGACCTTAATCGAGCTTTGCCAGCTCCCCGATAATCAGAAGCTTGAAGGTGTTTCATTGATGCCCCAATTGAAGGATCCCAGGGCTGCTCGCGAGCAGCCAGCAGTGACGTCATCCTATTTTGGTAACCACTCGATTCGCACGAGGGACTGGCGACTTATTGTATACGAAAACGGAGCCGAGGAGCTCTACGATCACCGGAACGATCCCGATGAGTTTCGCAACCTGGCGGGAGCGCCCGCTTACCAAGAGATTAAATCCGAGCTCGCCCGATGGCTACCAGTCGACGCAGCGGCCGAATTCAAGGTAAAGTCGGAGCGGGATCGATTGGTCCGCAAGATTGAGCGGTGAACGGTGGCGATGAGAGTTGCTTGCTTCAATCGATCTTCCTGCGACGTTCTTAATCTCCCTTCACTTTCGAGAAGGATTCTGAGATTGCATTCTTGAAGAGGAGGCCGTCGTTAGAGAAAACCACTAAACGGGCGCCTTGGCGGATCGTACGGATTGCTTGCGACTCTTTGCCAAACCAACAACCGGCGGCGACGTGGTGTGCGTTAGCGGTATCAATGATACGTTGTAAGATCGCAATGAAATCCTGGTGATCGTACTCGTTGGGGATTCCCATGTTGACAGTCATATCGTTGGGCCCAACGAAGACAGCCTGCACTCCTGGGATTGAGCAGATCTTGTCCAGATTCTCAACGCCTTGGACGGATTCGATCATCGGAATAAAAACGGTGTTCTGGTTTCTTTTCTCGACGTATTCCTGGGTCGCCTTGGTGGGCCAGACTCCATCGGTGAGCACCTTGTCCAAGGCGACCCCCTTCAAGGGGCGGTATACAGCGGCGGCGGCGAGAGCCTTGCATTCCTCGTAGTCTTCCACGTAGGGCACGACCACGCCATCATAGGTGTCGCAGACCTTCGCGACGTCGTCGGGGCTTCGGCTGTGGGTTCGAGCGAGACAGGCAATTCCCTTCTCGGCAAAGGCGTAGCGCATGGGGAGAAAATCACCAATATCGAAGGCCGTGTGCTCGTCTGAGACGATCGCAAAGTCCAGTGATCCGGCTGGGATTGCATTGACGAGGGCAGGGCTGATGGTGTTTTGGATTAGTGTGCCGTAGACCGTTTTTCCCTGGCTTAGTTTCTCTTTGAATTGTTTGGCTGACATACTGGGATCTTGTGATTTGGATCTTGCTTCGAAGGCTTACGACCTCCGCGATGATATACTCCCGGGCCCAATTGAAAAAAAAGAATCTTCTCTACGCGATTAAGGGGAATCCTTGAGGGCGTTTCACTGGGCCGCGGAGAGGGCCCGCTTCAGGATCGTCTGCATTTTTCTCACTGTCTCAAGGTGATCGGGGTTGTTGGCGAGATTGGTGTATTCGTTTGGATCCGTTTTGTAGTCGTAGAGCTCGTGACCGTGCTTGCCGTCCCCCCATTGGGTGTAGCGAAAGCGAGTTGTTCTTACAGAGTGGCCCATGACTTTCTCCTTTGTGAAACTCTTGTGCATCTGTCGAGCACGGCTCACAGTCACACTCAAGGCGGCGGGCTTAACCGACTGGGCGGGATTCTCTAGGATGGGATGGAGACTTGTTCCCCTGATGTGTTGTGGCGCAGTGATGCTACAGAGGTCGGCGAGAGTGGGATATAGATCCACCAGCTCGACCGGATTTGGCGCGACGCCACCGGCGTTTGAGTTGCCAGGTTCGACGATCACGAGTGGCACATGGCATGAACCTTCAAAGAGATCGCTTTTTTGCCAGAGCCCGTGCGCTCCCAGGTGATATCCGTGATCGGAAAGAAAGACCACGACCGTGTTCTTTGACAAGTCACGTTTGTCGAGTGCCCCCATGAGTCGACCCACTTGCTCGTCCATCAAGGAGATGGAGGCGTAGTAGGCTTGAATAATCTCCTTTCGTTTTTCGATGCTGAGTTCCCGCTGGCCCGGTCGATCGTGCCAGGCAGCCATCGGAATGTCATCTCGATCGTCCGGCCGCTCCATTTCCGGATGAATTTGGTCTCGCGGATACATGTCGAAAAAACGTCCAGGGGCTACGTAGGGTGTGTGGGGGCGATAGAATCCGACGGCCAAGAAGAATGGGCGCCCGGTGGTTTCTGGATTGAGCTGGTCGAGTAAACGAATCGCCTCACTGGCCCCAATGCCATCGGTGTGCTCCTCTGATTCATTCTCGACGCGCAACCAACTCAAGGTGCCGCCGAATCTGGATTCGAGCGGAGCGTCGGGGCGAATTGAGTGGATTTGTTCGTGGATCTCACGGTCGATACCACGGGGGTTCACACGGATGTCCCAGGAGGCCAAATCATCGTCTCCATCCGTTCCAATTTGCCCCGGCACACCGTAGTGGTAGATCTTTCCGACCCGAGCGGCGGTGTAACCGTGATTGCGAAACATCTGAGAAAGGGTAACGACGTTGGGATTCTTTTCTCTGAAATTGCCACCGTTGCTGAGCACGCCTGTTTGGTAGGGGTAGAGGCTGGTCATGAAGGACGAGCGACTGGGGTTGCAAACAGGATACTGCGCGTAAGCGTGAGTAAAGCGAATCCCACGTTGGGCAAGATTGTCGATATGGGGCGTCTTTACCAAGTCGTGCCCGTAGCATTCCAAATCGACATTGCAGTCGTCGGTGACAATGAGTAGGACGTTGGGTTTTCCAGTTTCGTTTGCCTGTCCAAGGGCCATGAGCGGCACCGATACAGCGATCACGACTGCCGCAATAATTCGTTTCATTATGTATCAGATAGGGGGTTCGCTATGAATATGAGGCGAGCACGGGAGAGTGTAAAGAATGGGGTGGGCTTGATCTTACCAAGCTATTGGGCTCTCCCGTGATTTTCTTTGAGTAGACGAATAGCAGTCTCGACGAGTTTTTCGCCTGAACCCGGACTGCATCTCGCGCTCACGACTTCGTAGTTGCCTTGCGGATAGGCGCGAACGTTGGGGATGTAACCGATGGATCCGTTGGCCAATTCGGCAATCATGGTTTGATCGAACGGTGAGTCCATTTTGAGATCAAGGCCGAGCTGGACGAAAATCTCACCGGGCAGGGCCACCCAAGCGAGGTCCTTGCCCAGCGTAATCACCTGAACTTCAACCTCGAAGGGTTTTCCTTCGCGCGCCGCGAGATCGACGATTTTGTGAGCTTGAACTAACCTCATGAAATTGGCGCGCGTATCGTCCTTGGTGGTTTGAATGATCTTTTCTGCCTCAACTACTTCCTCTGGTGAAACCGGGGGAATCGAAAGTGACACCGTTTCACTTCGTGCCAGCAAGGGGCCTTGAACCTCTTTCAAGACGGGCCATCGTCGGAGGACTTCCCCGGCGAGAATCACGCCCATTCGAGCCGCGTTCTGATGGCCCTTCTGAGCTTGTGACCAGTTGACGTTGACGTGGTTGATATCGCCCGCAGCTCCCGTGACGTAAACCGTGACCGCCTCCGAGCCCAGCACAGACGCTAAGGTTTGGCTGAGAGAGAAGGGCAAGTCGGCAGAGATCTGGAGGCCGCCAACATTGTCGAGGTGAACAGCATAGTTCACGTAGGTTGCGATCGGGGTATCGTCAGGAGATGCAAAGTGTACAAAGGGAAGCTCCGAATCAATGGGGCCCGCCGGTTTGATGATGTTCGGATTTAACTTTCCGGGGTTCCATCCGACCGAACCGTCCGTCATGTGAAATCGACGATTGAATGCGATGGTTTCTTCCCTTCCGATGGCGGCGCTTGCTCGGGCGGGCGAAAGGGCTCGGTCTGCCTCTTTAACGGCTTGAGCGATCCGTTGGGGAAGTTCGGCCACGTACTGTTGCGCCCCCTTTTGGGATCTCTGTTGACTTCGAGATTCCGTCGACTCTGGAAGAATCGGTCCTGTGTGAGCATGAGTGGCGCTGATCATCACATGATCAGCTGGAATTGCGGTGGCTGCTGCAATGAACTCTCTCGCTTGTTCGACGAATGTTCGGCGCGTCGTGATAAGGTCCAAACTTATGAGAGCCGCTTTGACGCCGTCCTTCTCCATGACGATGGCGTGCGCATAGAGATCGTCGTGAACGCTATCGGATCCGCGTTCGTGGTAGTAGCCCGCCAAAGGCACTCCCAAAGGTGGCGTGATATTCACTCTTGCGGCCCCTACATTTAATTCACCTGCAGGGATTGCAAGAGTGCTGGCACACAAAAGTGCCGCGATGAGAATGGGGGACAGGCGATTCATGGATGGGATCTGCAATAGCTGTGCTTTCATTCAGAGTGTAGGCGTCGGGGATGTTTGGAGGGGAGGCGTTGTAATCGTTGAAATACATTTTCGATACTCCGTGCCTTTCGTCAATTGCTTTGAGAGGGTTCCAAGGTCGCCTCGGAATAGGATGTTGAGGAGGCTGGGGTGCCTGTTGATGATGGCTTGCGAAGCTGGCTATGAAACGTGTTTTGACGCGTCGAATGTCAGACTGCTATTTTCGAGCTTATGAAGTCCTTCGTTGGTGAAAACACTTTATCCGTAAGTCTACGATTGCTGGCGATGGCGGCGATTCTAGGCGTATTCGGGGGATCACGAGCGGCAGTTTTGAAGGCGGCTACCGTGCCGTGGTTTGAACGTGTGCTCGTAGGGATGGAGGTGGGGCCCACGGGGGCTCAAGTGATCGATGGAAAACAGGCCTCGGGTTATGCTGCCCGCTTCGATGGTCGAGAGATTGTGCGTCGTTGTGTTAAAGCCAACGCGGAGTATCTGGTGCTCTGGGTGCGCGACAGTGAATTCACGTTTCACGAATCGAAGCTGCTAGATCGGCCCATCGGATTTGGTGACCGCGACGTGTTGCGGGAGGCGGTTGAGGAGGGACGGAAGTTTGACTTGCCGATCATCGTCTATTGCCAACTTCAATATCCGGCGTACGAGCTTCGACAGCATCCGGAGTGGAAGGTCCGGCAGGCGAATGGTGAGCCAATCAATCATTTGGTGTGCTTCAATTCGCCTTATGTGGATCGGGTGGAGGCGCTCCTCAGCGAGATGTTGGAGTACGGAATCGATGGATTTCACCTCGACATGGTAGATCAAGGCTTCGGTCCTCCGGTCGGTTGCTGGTGCGAACACTGTCAACGCCGTTTCGAGGCCGACTATGGGCAGCCTATGCCGAAGGGCGTTGATTGGAAGAGTGAGGGCTGGGATCGCTTTCTTCAGTTCCGCTATGACACGAGCGACCGGTTTGAAAAACGGCTTACTGAACATGTTAAACGTGTCAATCCAGAGGCTAGCGTCGATTTCAACTACCATGGAAATCCTCCTTTCTCGTGGGAGATTGGTCAGACACCTGTGCGTCATGCTAACAATGGAGATTTCGTGACGGGAGAGGCGGGGTTGTGGGCCTTTGGTGCTTTAACGGCAAGCTTCAACGCCGAGTGGTATCGGGCGGCAACTCCCGGCAGACCGTTCCAAGTGGCAGTCCAGCGAGGGGTGCGAATGTATCATGATCAAACGACCCGCCCACTGCACGACATGCGTTGGGAAATGTTCACGCTGCTAGCTCACGGAGCCTTTGTGACGATGATCGACAAAGTGGCCTATGACGGTTGGCTTGATCCGGTGGCCTACGACCGAATCGGAGTTCTGTTGGGCGAAGCTCGTCGCAAGCGGGATCACTTTGGTCATGAGCCCGTGCATGACCTTGGAATTTACTTCAGCGCGCGGACGCGGGATTGGGTGGGAAGAGAGAACGCGGCGCAGTATTTTCAAAGCCTTCAGGGCGCGCACAAGGCCAGCGTTTATGAACACCTAGGATTTGGCTTTGTCTTCGACGAGAACGTTTCACTCGACGTCTTGCGTTCGTATCCCGTGGTATGCCTGTCCCACGCTGGTGTGCTGTCAAAGCGCGAGATCGAACTCTTCGAAACGTACGTTGAACAGGGGGGGCGGCTGATCGTTACGGGGCACTCGGGACTCTTCGACTCGATGGGGCGTTCGCTGGAGCGTTCTACATTGCAGCGATTGATTGGGGCCAGAGCGGTCCAAATGGTGCCCGGTAAGGACAACTGGATGCGCTTTCGGGAAGACGAATTTCCAGAGGGCACGGATCGCAGATTAGTCTCAAAGATTCCGCTGGATTGGCCCTTTCTCGTGAAGGGCCCTGCGGTCGCCTACGAGACCACGACTGCGAAGGCCTTCGGGGAATTGTTGGACTCACATAGAGCCTCACTGCTCAATCCAGAGGCTTACAACAAAGAATGGCCTCTGAGTGCTAGGGAGACAGTGGGGCCCGCGGTGCTCCTTAACTCGTTCGGAAAGGGGCAAGTTCTCACTTTTGCGGGATCTCCGGATCAGGCCTCAGCGGGGGAGCATCATATCGCGGAGGCACGGAAGTTGTTTGCGAATGCAGTGAGAACCCTGAACCCTATGCCACGAGTGCGCGTCACGGCTCCCGCAAACGTTGAGGTGGTGATCACGGATGATCCTGGAGAACGCCTGCTTCGGATTCACTTGATCGCCTACAATCCCACGCCGCAGACGACCCCGGTTAAGAACCGCCCCTTCGTCTTGCCGGGCTTGATTGAGGATGTGCCCATGTTTCGTGTGGGGCTGGAGTTCCGAGACAAGATTCTCAAGGTCCAAGCCCTCAACTCCTCAACCATTGTGAACTTTCAAGATGGGCAAGCAGATCTTGTGATTGAAGACATTCATGAAGTGATTCTATGTCGCTACTAGTCCCTCTCAGACGAATCTTGTTGCTTTCCGTTTCTTGCAAAAGTTAGGTGAGGACGCGACGATCGTTCGGAAAACTCTCTGCCTGGATTATGAAAGCCATTGACAGCACATCGACTCACAGTATGACACGCCGGAACTTTGTTCTGGCTTCCGCGGCCTCCGCGATCGCGGCTCTTCCATCGAAGAGTAAAGCGGCAAGCTCGGGATCTCATGGTGGGCCCACGATCATCACGACCTGGAATTTTGGTCCCGGAGCGAATGAGGTGGGGTGGCCGATCCTTCAGAAGGGTGGTTTAGCCGTCGATGCGGTTGAAGCGGCCATCAATCATGTGGAGCTCCTGCCGGACGAATTCTATGTCGGTTTCGGTGGCGTTCCCAACGAGATCGGGGAAACCACTCTCGATGCGATGATGATGTGGGGCCCCACTCATGATGTGGGCGCAGTGGGTTGTCTCAAGCGAGTGAAGAGGGCAATCTCGGTCGCTCGAAAGGTGATGGAAGAGACCCAACATAGTCTGATCGTGGGAGACGATGCCACTCGCTTCGCGGTTCGGATGGGATTTGAAGAGACTTCTTTGACGAATCTCACGTCGCAGAAGTTTTGGGAAGATTGGAAAGCTGAGGGTGAAGAGTCGAGTGCCTGGGGCCCGGAACCAATCGGGAAAGAACAGACTTTGGACGGGCACGACACCGTGGGAACGATGGCGATCGATGCCAAGGGCAACATTTGTGTTGGCTGCTCGACTAACGGGCGAAACTTTAAGCTGCCCGGACGTGTTGGAGATTCTCCTATTGCGGGAGCAGGTGCCTATTGCGACAACGAAGTGGGGGCGGCTGTCGCTACTGGAAATGGGGATGTGATGATGCGGTTCTTGCCGGCCTACCACGCGATCGAACTCATGCGGGCCGGCGCGACTCCATCCGAGGCGACTCAAGCAGCCATCAAGCGAATTACCTCCAAGGGGTATTCTTTTGACGGCGGTTTGGTTGCGCTATCGCGAAGCGGTGAGCACGGCGCGTCTAAGCAGGGTTGGGGAGATAACGAGTTTCGCTATGCTGTGAAGAATGCTTCTGGGGCACAGCATCTTCTGGTGAAGCCGGCAGAAGCCTGAGCTTTGGCTCCCTCGGAAATGCTCTAATCTGTTTTTGATTCGTCCCTGAAAGCATATGAGATATTCCCAATCCAAATATTCTGATCTTTTATTCCTTAGTTTAGTTTTGAGTGCCTCCACTATGTCAATCGATGCCGAAACGATCTCGAATCCTCCGATCGCGCCCCAGGAGCCGAAAGATCTGAGCGCCCACGGTGTTCAGCGCACGGACCCTTATTACTGGATGCGCTTGAGCGATGAACAGAAAGTTGCGGAGACTCCAGACGAACATGCCACGAAGGTGCTGGACTATCTAAAGGCCGAGAATGCCTATCTGAAAAGTCAGATGAAGCATACGGAAGCGTTTCAGGAGAGCTTGTTCAAGGAGATCGTAGGACGAATTAAGCAAGACGACGAGAGCGTGCCTTACTTCAAGAACGGCTACTGGTATTACACTCGTTTTGAGACCGGCAAGGAATACCCGATCCGGTGCCGAAAGAAGGGATCCCTCGAGGGCGATGAGGAAGTTTTGCTGGATGCAAATGAACGGGCTGAGGGACAAGATTATTACAGTGCAGCGGGAGTTGCCGTAAGTCCTAACAATGAGCTCATGGCCTTCGCGGAAGATCTAGTTGGTCGCCGGATATACACGATTCGATTTAAGAACCTCAAAACCGGTGAAATACTTCCGGATGAGATTGCAGGTGTGAACCCCGGAGTGGCGTGGGCCAACGACAATCGCACGTTGTTTTACACTGCCAAGAACGAGGTGACGTTGCTATCGGAAAAGATCAAACGCCATACGCTCGGTGACCCGGTGGCGTCCGACGCAGTCGTGTATCACGAGAAGGATCCTTCGTTCTACATTGGTGTCGGTCGAAGTAAGTCGGGGAAATACATCATGATTTACAACGACAGCACCTTGGTGGATGAACACCATCTCTTGCTTGCCGACACGCCTTTCGGTGAATTTAAACCGTTTACGAGGCGAGAGAAGGACATGAAATACTCTGTCAGTCACGTCGGGGACAAGTTCTATGTGCGCACGAATTGGAAGGCGAAGAATTTTCGGCTCATGGAAGTCGGCGAGGAATTGACGGATCGAGAGCATTGGAGGGAAGTGATTCCTCATCGGGCAGACGTGCTCCTCGAAGCAGTCGAAGAATTTGATCGCTTCTTGGTGCTAGATGAACGTGGGCAAGGCCAAACGAAATTGAGAATTAGGAATCTCGAGACCGGCGATGATCATTATATCGAGTTTGAAGAGGCGGCTTACCTGGCTGGACTGGGCTATACTCCTGATATGGCCAGCGAGACCGTGCGTTTTGTCTACTCCTCACTCACGACGCCCAACTCGACCTTTGACTATAATCTGACGACTCGAGAACGAGTCCTTAAGAAGCAGCAAGAAGTTGTCGGAGGACATGATCCTAAGAACTACCAGTCGGAACGCTTATGGGTTACCGCTCGCGACGGCACGAAGGTTCCGCTCTCCATTGTTTATCGCAAAGGCTTCGTGAAGAATGGGAAATCTCCTCTCTTACTCTATGGCTACGGTTCGTATGGACTGACGATCGATCCGGCGTTCAGTTCCGTTCGATTGAGCCTTCTCGATCGGGGCTTCGCCTTTGCAATTGCCCATGTTCGTGGTGGGCAGATGTTGGGAAGGCAGTGGTATTTGGACGGAAAGCTTTTGAAGAAAAAGAACACGTTCACAGACTTCATTGATTGCGCGAAGTTTTTGATACGGGAAGGCTACACAGCATCGGAGCAGATATACGCAGAAGGCGGAAGCGCCGGGGGCTTGCTCATGGGGGCGGTGCTGAACGAGGAGCCAACGCTCTTCAACGGTGTGATTGCGGCAGTGCCTTTTGTCGATGTCGTCACGACGATGTCGGATCCGAGCATTCCACTAACGACGAATGAATACGATGAATGGGGGAATCCTGCCGACGAAGAGTATTTCAAATACATCCTTGAGTATTCCCCTTACGACAACGTGCGCGAGCTTAACTACACGAATCTGCTCGTGATCAGTGGACTCTTCGATTCCCAGGTCCAGTATTGGGAGCCGACCAAATGGGTGGCTCGGTTGCGGTCGCTCAAAAAAGGGAATAAAAAGCTTCTACTGGACACCGACATGGACTCCGGACACGGGGGAGCGTCTGGACGCTTTAAACGTTACGAGAGGACCGCGCTTGAATATGCGTTTCTCTTTGATTTGGCGGGGATTCGTGAGTGATTCTTGGGGGAACCACGGATTACACGGAGTCCACGGATTTAAGGGTGATATGTTTTTTGGGCTGTGAGAGATGCTCTCTCCCGTGAGATCGTTTTCTTTTCATGAATCTAGAGGCGTTTGAAAAGCGGAAGTATGTTGAACGGCCGACTCCGATTCATCGGCTTGATCGTCTGACCCATTTCTTGAACGGGCCTGAAGTCTGGATCAAGCGTGATGATTCATTGGGACTGCTCGCGGGAGGGAATAAGACTCGGAAGCTAGAGTACCTGGTAGCAGATGCCTTGACGCAAGGTTGTGATACGCTGATCACCGGGGGAGGTGTGCAGTCGAATCACTGTCGATTGACCGCCTCTGCTGCTCAAGTGGAGGGGATGGCCTGCCAGCTCGTTCTGCAGGAGTCAGAGTCTAGTCGATACGATCCTCACGCGACGGGGAATCACCTGCTCGACCATCTGCTGGGAGTCGAGAAAGTGCGAGTTGCGGCACACGATTCCGTCTTGGCCGTTCAGATTGAGCGCCTGGCAGATGAGGCGCAGTCAGCGGGGAGAAAACCGTATGTTATCCCCGTCGGCGGGTCCAACGTGGTTGGAACTCTAGGCTACGTTTCTTGCGGTTTAGAAATCTTGACTCAGATGAAGCAGGAAGGAGTCGTCTTTTCACATGTCATCTGCGCAAGCGGGAGTGGCGGAACGCAGGCGGGCTTGGTGACAGCGTTGAGTGTGTATGCACGGGAGGTGAAGGTGATGGGGATCAACGTGAGTCGGGACCGAAGGTCTCAAGAGGCGAAAGTCCTTAAGCTGGCGAAAGCGACTGCGAGACGAATCTTGGATGAGTGTCACCTCGAGGCAGTTTCAATCCACTGCGTTGATGAGTATGTTGGTCCAGGTTATGCCCTGCCCTCCGATGACATGGTGGAAGCGGTGAAGCTTGTCGCTCAAAAAGAAGCCATTCTGCTTGATCCGGTTTATACGGGTAAAGCGATGGCCGGACTGATTGGTTTGGCTAGAAAACGATTCTTTACCTCCCGAGATCGTATCCTGTTTCTTCATACCGGTGGTGGGCCGGCTCTCTATGCTCAGACTGATGAAATTCTTGATCGACTGTGAGTATGAAGATTCAAGCTTGTAACGGTTTCAGCGGTGTGAAGTGTCTAAACGTTCTCTTAGGTTGGCTCACTTTTGTGGGTGTCGCTCGCGCTCAGGATCGCTCCCTTGGCGATTTGTTCGACGTGCCACCTGTTCGTTCGTCATGGGATGACCTGACGGATGGGGTCAAGACGCCCGATGATTGGAGGCAGCGTCGAGCGGTGCTCAAGGAACGCTACTTGGAATTGCTTCGGGATCAACACAAGCCGCGGAAACCCGAGCTTGAACTTCGTATTCATGAAGAGGTCATTGTCGATGGAACGTACCGGAGACGCCTCGTTAGCTACGCCGTGGAAACGGGTGAGCGAGCGCATGCCTACCTTGGAATGCCTCTAAAACTCGAGGGCAAAGTCCCTGCGATCGTTGCCCTACACGGGACCTTTGCCCAAGGAAAACAACGGGTCGCCGGGCTCGTCGACAACCCTGATAAAGCGTATTTGGATCATTTGTGCCGACGTGGATACGTGGTGATCGCACCGGAGCACTTTGTGTCTGGTCATCGTATTCCAGAAGAGGGTCCGTATGAAACTGGAAGATTCTATGAGAAGCATCCTGAATGGACCGCTGTCGGCAAGTTCACTTATGAACACTCGATAGCGATCGATGTCTTGGAAACCCTTGACGAGGTAGACGATAGCCGAATCGGTGCCCTGGGCCATTCGCTGGGTGGGCATGGAACGTTCTTCTTGGCTGCCTACGACGAACGCGTCAAAGCATCGGCGAGCAATTGTAGTGCGACGTTTTTTCGCCACAACCCGAATGTCACCGGGTGGGCGCGTGATCGTTGGTATATCTACTTTAAGCCGATTCGTGAAGGTTTGTTGAATGGGGAGCTGCCCCCGATCGATTTTCACGAAATCATCAGCCTCATTGCTCCGCGAGCCTTTCTCGACCTGTCCGGGCTCAACGATGGGCATACGCCGACTCAGCGCCAACGGGTGTTGATGCTAATGAAGGTGATGGAAATCTATGAGCTAGAGAAGGCTCCCGAGAATTTCGGCTTTTACGTTCATGGCCGTGGTCACTCAGTCGCCCATGAGTCCCGCGAACTGATGTATGGCTGGATGGACACTCATTTGAAACCGGCCGCTGCGACGAAGACCCGTTTGGTGATCGGGGATGCGGTGGAATAGTGCAGGGGCGATCGCTGCTTTCCGCTGCTCCCCCGAAGGCTCATGGAACGTGAGTAGAGTCTATTCCACTGTGTGAAAAGGAGGAGCTTCCCGCTTTAAGAGGTATCTTATTGGGATTGTTCTAAGTTTAGAGCGAACGGGGTTGGCCGCATAGCCAGGCTGTTTTGTCACGAGTCGTTTCGATCCGTTCTTTCTCTCTCGCGACGCAAGGTGTCCACGATTTCTGAAGTGGTTACGTCTGTGGAAATACCCTCGATGTCAAATGGAGAAGCAGCTGCTTCTTCTACCGTGAGTGAGAATAGACCTCTGTCTCTCCGCCGGATCAAAACCTTTCCTTCCTTCTTGGCGGTATCAAGAACTTCGGAGAACTGCTGTCGGGCATCGCTAGAGGTATATAGTTTCATGATTTTATCTCTTCTACGTCGATGGCCGTTAGGCGATGATATCCTTAACGACGTGTCCGTGGACGTCTGTCAGGCGGAAGTGTCGTCCTTGGAAAAAGTAAGTTAGTTTCTCGTGATCGATGCCTAGGAGGTGGAGTAAGGTTGCATGAAGATCGTGAACGTGAACCGGGTTCTCGACAATGTTGTAGCTGAAATCGTCCGTTGCTCCGTAGGTGATGCCTGGTTTGATACCTCCGCCGGCCATCCAGAGTGAGAAGCAGCGAGGATGATGATCGCGCCCATAGTTGTCGCGAGTGAGTTTCCCCTGACAGTAAGAAGTCCTGCCGAACTCACCGCCCCAGACGACGAGGGTATCATCCAATAGGCCCCGCTGTTTCAAGTCTTGAATCAGGGCTGCAGACGGCTGATCGGTATCACGACACTGTCCCGAAAGTTGCTCGGGGAGGGTGAAGTGTTGGTCCCAGCCCATATGGTAGAGTTGGATAAACCGCACGTCTCGCTCGGCCATCCGGCGGGCCATGAGACAGTTATAGGCGTAGGTGCCACGTTTCTGCACGTCGGGGCCGTACATCTCGAGTATGTGTGCGGGCTCATCCGAAAAGTCCGTCAACTCCGGCACCGAGGTTTGCATACGATAGGCCATTTCGTATTGCTGGATTCGAGTGTTGATTTCCGGATCTCCAAACTCGTTGAGTGTCTGTTGGTTGAGGGCGGCGAGGTCGTCCAACATTCGCCGGCGGGCGGTCTCATTAAATCCCTCGGGATTGGTCAGATAGAGCACCGGATCTCCGACGCTCATGAATTTCACTCCCGCGTACTCGGTGGGAAGGAACCCGCTTCCCCAGAGTCGATCGTAGAGAGGTTGGCAGTTGGGACGGCCCGTCCCTCGTGAGACCATGGAAATAAAGGTTGGGAGATCGTCGTTCGCAGAACCCAGTCCGTAGGAAAGCCAAGCGCCCATGCTGGGTCTTCCGGCCAGTTGATGTCCCGTTTGGAAGAATGTGATGGCGGGGTCGTGATTGATAGCCTGGGTGTGCATGGATCGCACGAGGCAAATCTCATCAGCGATCCCGGCTATGTTTGGTAGAAGCTCGCTGATCTCCAATCCGCTGGCTCCGTGTTGATGGAACTGGTAGCGACTTCCTGCGAGGGGAAAGGTTTTCTGTCCGGCCGTCATTCCGGTGACTCGTTGGGTCATCTCGAAGTGGTCGCGCATGTCTTCTGCGAAATACTTATTGAGGATCGGTTTCTGATCGAAGAGATCTTGTTGCGAAGGACCTCCGCTTTGAAAAAGGTAAATGATTCGCTTCGCTTTGGGGGCGTGATGATAGCCCGGTGCGGTGGCCGAGGGAGGTGATTGGACGTCCGTGGAAGCGAGCAAGTCGCGCCCCAAGAGAGAGGAGAGGGCGGCAACTCCGATGCCATGCGCGGTGCGACTAAAGAACTGGCGGCGGTTCTCCAAGATCTGAAATTCGGACGCGGGAGCGGATGGCCCTGATGTTTTCATAGCGAATGGGTTTGCCTGTGCCGTTTCACTGCACGGAGATTGAAAGATCCAGGTTCATGACCAAATGAGCGATCGCAGCCCAGGCTGCCAGCTCCGCCTTTTTAGTCGGGTCTCCTTGCGATTGAGCGCTGAGCCGCAGGAAGGCCTCAGCCTTTTTGGGGCTCTCTTGGAAGTGTTGATCAAAGAATGCCAGGCTATCTCGCAGAATGGTTCGCTGCTCTTCCTTCAGCGAAAGCCCCGTGACCCGGCGGTAGATGAATGTCAGCCGTTCTTCGACAGAAGCGGGCTCGCTCAATGCCTTGCTGGCGAGTTGTTGGGCGGCTTCAATGAAGGTCTGATCGTTCATCAGAACCAGAGCTTGTAAGGGTGTGTTGGTCCGTCGAACGCTGACATCGCAGGCCTCGCGTCCTCCCGCATCGAAGATGAGCTGCCGCGGTGGGTTTACGGCTCGCTTCCAGTAGGTATAGAGGCTTTTGCGGTACAAGCCGCCTCCAGAGGATAATTGGTAGCGGGTCGATGAGTTGCTTGCGACTGCGTTCCAGAGCCCTGCAGGCTGATAGGGTTTGACCGGGGGACCGCCCACGCGTCTATCCAGTAGGTCGGCCGCCTGCAAGGCCAGGTCCCGGATTGCAAATCCATCTAACCGGAAGCGAGGCCCTCGGGCCAAGAGCCGGTTTGAGGGATCTCGTTTCAGAAGCGACGGAGTGATCGCGGAGCTCTGTTGAAAGGTGGCACTGGTCACGATCAATCGTTGCAGTGCACGAACGTTCCAACCGGAATCGATAAACTCGGCAGCGAGCCAGTCTAGTAGCCTGGGATGACTTGGAGGGGCGCCTTGAGAGCCGAAATCCTCAGGGGTTTCTACCAGACCGATTCCAAAATGATCCTGCCAAATGCGATTGACAATGACGCGAGCGGTGAGGGGGTTCTCTGGGGAGGCGATCCAACGGGCGAGCTCAAGTCGATCAGCTGGATGATCTTCTTTTGCCTTTTGGAATAGAGCCGCCGGCACTCTCCGAGGCAACCCGGCAGATCGATCTGGCGCGTCGTATTGACCGCGCTCTAGAAGGTAAGCGGGCCTGCGTTCTCCATCGGCTTCGCGCATCACCATCACCGGAACTCGAGTGCCTCCAACGGCGTCCAGTGCCTTTCGAGCCCGGGCGAGATTCGTCGCCGCGAGTTTCGTGGGGCGATCGATTTTTTTGTAGTAGTCCGACAGGACTTTGCGCTCAGGTCGACTTCGTTCATCACGGCTCGTCAGTAAGGCTTCGATGACCTTGGCCGGTAACGTGTCGGATGATTCGTTTTGGCTGCTGAGGAAGATCTTCATGCGGCCAATACAATGATCTGGATATTGTGATTCGTGGGAGACGCGAAGTTCAATATGTTCATCAGTCGCCAGAGTCACCACGCTCTCGAGTGCGAGATATGCGCTCACGATCTCCGGTCGGACCTTGGGACCGAAAACTCCCCAACCTGTTTTTCGATCGCCATCGATAGCTTGGGAAATGGGAAGCCCTTGTTGCTCGAATGTTGCGGTGGCAGCGCCGATCTTCACTGGCTTGGTTGAGCCGGTCTTTGCATTGACGACCGATAGTTTGAAGTCGGTCACCACAAAGTTGCCATTGACGCTGGCGGCCAGTTGCCGGGGTTTGCCAAAAGCCGGATCGGGAAGGGCGTCGATTCGTACGCTGCCCAGGCGTGACAAGTTGGGGCGAAATCGGATGCGGTAGTTCGCGTTGAGGGCATTCTTGCCTTGAAATGTCAGCGAATGGTCCGCGTCCTCGACGAGCTTTCCTACTTTATTCTCGACACTGATTTCTTCGAATGTTTCTTGAGCCATCCACGTGGCTGAATTGGCTTTGAGTGCTTTTGAAGTTTCAGCAATCCATTCCTCCCGCCTTTCCTCAATGCCGGCGATCGTTTTCCGCTGGGATTCCTCCGCTTTCTGCAACTCAGTCAGCAAATGAGTGGGGAGCTCCAAGAGCGGTGAATGAAATAGTTGGGTTGGATTGGCTTGGACACCTCTGCCAATGCCCCGTTCGCCGATGTTGTTGAAGTAGGAGAAGAGTTGGTAAAACTCACGCTGACTGAGCGGGTCGTATTTGTGATCGTGGCATCGGGCGCAGCCCATCGTTAATCCGAGCCACACGGTTGATGTGGTCTCGACGCGGTCAATGACGTTTTCGATGAAGAACTCAGCGGCGAGAGCGCCTCCTTCTGAGTTTTGGCGATGATTCCGATTGAATGCTGAGGCGAGGACTTGGTTGGAGCTTGCTTCTGGCAACATATCACCCGCGATCTGTTCGATCGTGAATTGATCAAAGGGCATGTTTTCTCTGAAGGCTTTAATGACCCAGTCGCGCCAAGGCCAGTTGCTCCGTTCATTGTCTGTTTGATACCCGTCCGTGTCCGCATAGCGAGCTGCGTTCAGCCAGCGCAGCGTTTGTCTTTCTGCGTAGTCGTCGGATTGGAGCAATCGGTCGATCCAGTTTGAGTAGACCGTTGGATCATTTGTCGCCTGGTTGGGAACTCCCAGGAACGCTAGTCCGGCCAAGGTGAGACTCGCTCGGCGCAATCTCGTTTCAAGCGGGGCTTCGGGTGCTGGTTCTAGGTTGTTCTCTTGGAGTTTGGCGAAAATGAAGGTGTCGATTTCGTTTTTCACCAGGCCTTGGTTTCTCTCATTCAGTTCCGGCAATTTGGGTCTGACGATCGGTTTGAACGACCAGTGGAGATCGTAATCCGCCCCTTGCGAAATCCATGCGCCGATTAGTTCCTTTTCTTTTTCTGTCAGGGCTCGGTTTGAATCCTTGGGGGGCATCAGGTCATTGTCGCTCTCCGATAATCGGATGCGCCGGTAAACCTCACTTGCATCAAGCTTTCCCGGAACAATCCCTCGGACACCTCCGAGATCAGCTGTCGCTGCCTCTCTCGTATGAATTTGGAATTCGGACTTTCGATTGTTGGAATCCGGACCGTGGCAGTGGAAACATTTGTCAGAGATAATTGGTCTGATATCGCGATTGAAGTCGACGTCCTGTGCTCCGAGTGTGAGACAGTGAGCCCAAAAAAGTGCTGCAGCTAGCGACCAGTTTTTCATGTGCGATACTCGATGCTTTGATCCGTTGATACCATTGGGCTGGCCTCTATGTCTCGCTAAATGCGCAAGAATTCAGATGAGTGGCAGTCTCTCTGCCTGGTGGCTCGACGGGTAGTCGCAACTCCTTATCTTGACTCCGTTTGACGTGTAATACAATGTATTACCCATGATAAAGACGATTAGCAGAGTGGGGAATTCCCGAGGCCTGATATTTGATAGTGCTTTGCTTCAGCTTGCGAAATTGAAGGAAGGGGATCAGGTGAATGTTGAAGTCCATTCGGGCGGGACGATAACAATCACGCCGCTACGTCCCGAACCTAGTCCGGAGGAGATCGATTCGGTAATCACTGAAACGATGGAGGAATATTCAAGCACGCTTGCCAAGCTTGCTGAATGAATTCTCCCGGGGACTGTATCCATCTTTCGGTCAATACCCTACTAAAGATTCATCGAGAAGCAGTTCATCGATTTGGCGGGGATCCCGGGATTCGGTCTCGTGAACTGCTAGAGTCAGCGGCGGCGGCACCTCAAGCCCTATTTGATGGTGAGTCTGTATTTTCGGACCGCATCGAAATCGCAGCCGCCTACCTCTACTACCTTTGTTCGAATCATCCTTTCGTAGACGGAAATAAGCGAACAGCCCTCGCTGCGTGCGTCGTCTTTCTCAAGTTGAATGGGATGACGCCAAAACCTGACTCTATCGATTGGGAAGTATTGACAGTTGATATTGCTTCCGGCCGGATCAATCGTGAAGCTGCGACGAAGCGGCTGCGTGAATTAGTAGGGGGGCAGTAAGGATGGCACGTTGATTGTCTATTCACCGATGAAACTCTGCAGGCTAATCCGCTGAAAGGTGAGATGAGACTGACTCCCTTCGTAGAGGATTCCGACGGTTTGTTCATCGATCATGGATAGGCAGGAATAGCCTGCGCTGTTGCCCTCGTCGAGGAGTAGCTGGAATTGCTCGGGCCAGGTAAGCCCGCGGTCACGCGATGCTTTGATGGTGATGTGATTGCGGCCGCTTGTGCTATTTGGGTTGGAGAAGAGCAGCCAGCCACCGGCGTCTGTGCCGAGCTCTTGGTTTATGTCGATCATACTTGCCATGCAGGATCGAGGCTCGATCAGGGCGCGTCGGGATGTTGGATGTTCGTGCCAGGTTTGGCCCATGTCCTGAGTGGTCATTACGACTCGAACGTCGCCGCGATTGTAGCGACAATTGAGCATCAGGACGCCAGGCTCGACTTCAACGACCTGTGCTTCTGTTGTGTCGTCGAAGGCTCCTGTTCCGATTTGCCAAGTCTCGCCGTGGTTCTTGGAGTAGATGATCGTTGAATGTGGGAGGCGTTGTCTGTCTGGCGGATCTTGATATTGAGCAGCAAATACCAAGGTGCCGTCGCGCATGGTAATGCCTTTGCCTGGACCTTGGAGGATGAAGCACCATTCCGGTTTTTTGATTTGCCTTGTGATGTTGATTGGTTCGGACCAAGACACGCCGTCGTCATCACTTCGGACAAGCATGACTTGTCCGGTTTCTTCGGGGGTTAGCCCTGGTCCTGAACCATGCCATGAGCGATTGCCGTGACTCCAGGTGGCGGCGACCCAAATGGTGCCGGTGTTGTTGTCCACTAAGATGGCAGGATCTCCAATGCCGTCGTAGCGCCAGTGGGGATCCTTGCCCATATCCATGATCGTTCTCATCGGTTCCCAAGTGTGGCCCCCATCGGTCGAGCGTGACATTCCGACGTCGATGTCCCCGGGGAGATCCCCACCACTCCGCCTCCTGACGTCATAGACCCCGATGAGAGTGCCCGCATTGGTGGTTGCTAGACCTGGGATTCGGTAGGTATGGACCCCGTCTTCGCCTGCTTGCCGAAGGGCAATCCCAACGCGCTGAGTTGCTGGAGACGCTGTCAGGGGGAGTACCTCGCCATTCGAGAAGGCGATTTGATGAAGCGTCGCGCCGACTGATCCGTCGATCCGAGTCAGGTTCCTAAGGGTCCCTTTCAGCCAGACGATGTTTTCACCCTCTTGCAACATGATAGAGGGATTCCAGGTTGTGATGGTGGCTGAGGTTGAAGGCATTGATAGTCGGATGCGATCTGATTGGCCCGTGATTCCCAGTTCAACAGAGCTCAGCTTCTCCTGACCAATTAAGGATGCATTGAGTTGAGTCAACGAGATCGGATTCAAGTTGCCCTGGGTCGTGATCACCAGCTTCGCGAGCGGACTCGCCGCTGTGCCGACAAGAGCCGGAAGTGTGAAGGGGACGACTTCGACATTGGAAATTTCCTGTGGCTGAGCCTGTGCGATGCGAACATCGTCGATCATCACCCCGGTTTCATTGGGGCTGCTGCAGGCGAATCGTAGCTGTTTGATAGGAGTTGCTTCGAGCGGGACTCTGATGTGATTCAGGAAGGCTCTGCCAACACGGACGTCGCGATCTCCGTTGTAGATTTCCTGCCATCGCCCGTCGTTTTCTACTCCGATACGGAATGCAAAGGGGCTGCGTTGAGTCCATCGTTCTGCCCAGAAACTGAGCTGGCTAGAAGACTGTAGAGGTGTTTTTAGCGTGAGAACGACACTGCATTGCTCTCCGCCTGTGAGCCGTAGACATTGGTCTCCGGTTTTCGCATGTCGATGATCAACTATCGTGGTTCCTGCCTGCGTCGTCCAGGTGCCCAACTCGGTCTCAAGTGTCTTGAAGGAACCAGGCTCGACCTGTTCGAAACCGATTGTTTGGTCTGCGAACGTGGATTGGGGGGATACTAGAAGAAGAGTCCAAAGGAGTGCCCACAAAGAGAGGTGCGATTTCTGAATACTAATCGCCATTCTTCGTTGTACTGGAAGAGGCGGGGTTGGGCGAGGCTCACGTGAATTCGAATGGTTGGGTTTGGTCATATCTCGATTACTCGTCATCCATTGGGTCATGAGGTCATAGAATTGATTTGGTCAATATGACCGTTGATTACTGAGTGGGTGGAATGCTCTGAATAACGTTCTTCAGGATACTCTCAAGCCGGCTTCGGGTTGCCTCGCTCGCAGGTGTGTGGACCGGAGTCTTTTCCTCCCAATCTTCAGAGACATGGTAGAGTGATCCATCGGCGTAGAGTTTCCAGTCGGCGTCGCGCACGAAGGAACGACTCGAGCCAAGTGTCGGGCGTTTCTCTCCGTATGATTGGAAGATCCAACCGCGGTGCTCGGTTGCTAAACCTTTCATCAGTGAGACGAGACTGAGTCCGTCTGTGGTTGGAAGGGTGGATCCACTGATTTCCGCGAGGGTCGGGAGAACATCGGGAAGGCAGATGGGGGTATCAATCACAGTGCCGGGTTTAATCGTGCCCGGCCAGTTCGCAACAAAGGCGACACGATTGCCGGCGTCGGTCATGGTTCCTTTGCCTCCCTTGACCACGCCTCTGGGAGGAAAGGGCGAGCTGAGCTTCTTGTCGGTTCCGTTGTCACCCGTGACGAGGATGAGCGTGCGCTCGCGGAGGCCGGTGGTTTCTAGTTTATGGGTGATCTTTCCCACCATCTTGTCCATGTAGGCGACCATTTCCTTGAAATGCTCGATCGATTTTCTGTTACGATTCTTGGTAGGCCAGTCGGCGCTATCGGGCGTGGGACCGAACGGGGAGTGGGTGAGAAACATCGGATAGTAGACGAGGAAGGGTTGGTCTTGCTTGCGGTCGATGAAATCACAGATGAAATTCGTCACGATGTCGGGGCCGAAGCGGTCTTCTGTGTCGGTCCTAAGCTGTCCGTTTTCGAAGAGTCGGGGAGAAGCGTAGCGGGATCCTTTATTTCGGAACTGTGGCGGCAGATTGGCCTGTCGCTTGCGATCGTGGGCTGCCGAGAAATGCCACAGGCAATACTCATCGAAGCCTGCTTGGTAGGGGCCCTTTAGGTTTCCTGGCGAGAGCTGCCACTTGCCTGCGATTGCGGTGGCGTATCCATGATCCTGTAGCATCGTGGCGAACGTGGGTTGAGTGAGATCAAGTTCCCCGAAAGCTCGGTAGGTTCGAAAGGGGTAGCGTCCCGTCATCAGAGCAACGCGAGAGGGCGTACACTTGGGTTCGGCAAAGGCGTGAGTGAACTCAGCTCCGCTGGCAGCGAGTTGGTCGATGTGCGGAGTCTGGTAGATTTCACTGCCCTTATGGCCGTAGCATTCGTAGCCGATATCGTCGGCCATAATGACGATGACATTAGGTTTGTCCTGCGCTGTCGTTTCAGGATAAATCCATGAAAGGAGGAGGAGACTGAAGAGAATTCTGTTTTTCATGTTGATGATAGCTGCCAGATGCATGAAGGAGAGTCTAGTCGTACGGCTGACGCGATCGCTACGAGTTTTGTCTCTGTCCATTTACTCGCCATAGATAATGTCGATGCCGATTGGTAATCTTTGCATAGGAAGCTCTGCATGCCGTCGTCCGCTCTTTGATCGAAGAAGACGACCAGGCTGAACGGAGAGACGGTCGGGACTTCGATTGAATGGCATCAGTTTAAACTGATGAGAAAACTGGCTGGCCGGTTCCAGAAGTGTGATTCGTGCTCGGCTTCCTTGGGCTCGATCGACACGGAATCGACCGTTTCGGCCGAAGAGAAGGGGCGCTTTAAAAATGAGGCGAGCGATGCCTTGTTGATTTCCCTCGATGTTAGCGCGGAAGTGAAGCTTGCCTTCGGCATTGGTGAGATTCCTTGGAAGGACGGGAAAGTTCTCAGACTCGCCTGGCTTTAAGGCATTCTTCGCGCTGTATTGAATTCCGTTGAGCGAAAGGCTGAAGTTTCGTGTGAGCGAGTCTGTAGTCACTCGATAGATTCGGAACGCGTCGATGGTATACTCTGTGTCACTCTGGAGATCGATGCTTCCTTGAAGGAACCAAGCATCGGCATGAACAGGAGCCGTGTAGGTGCCAGTCAGGGTCGTGTATTCTGATCCCACAGATCCTTTGACAACGGCGCGCTCGCTTCCAGCTAGCGTGGAATACTGCGAGTGTGTGCTCCAATCCGAAGTGCTCATGCGAACAGCAAGCTGGCCGTGGCCACTCCGGCTCTTTGCAACGATTTTGATCCTGTAGGCTGCGCCTGGAACCACTTGAGGTGTGGAGCCGTGGAGAAGAAAATGTTTGATCTGCCCACTCTTGCCGCCTTTTTCGTTGCCCGTGTGTTTGTCGGGAAAACCGAGTTGAGCCGGACCGTGAGCAACGAAGGCATGTTCATCGGGAAGAAAGGCTTTCACGTGCGTGTCCTCAAATCCAGAAACCTGCTTGTTCTTTGGGTGTCCGGCATGGATCTCCGGATTGTTGAACAAGCTGTAGGGCGCCACGCCACAGAGTTGCAAGCTGATCGGGCCGAAGGGGACGAGATCGTTACTCAGGATCTGGGTCTCACCTCCTTGAAAGAATAGAGGAAAGCTGTACCAGTCTCTTGCCTCGGGATCATAGCTTGTGCCGTTTTGAACGATGAATTCGTGATTGTATACATCGACCCAGTCTCCGGTCGCTTCGTTGCGCCAGGCTCGAGTTCTCAATCCTTGCTGATCGATGTCTAGGACGATGAACTGATTTCGGTTGTGCTTGTCTCGCAACAAGCTGTGGCCACCGGGTTCTATGAACGCAATGTCATGGCCCCAGTCGCCATTGGTGCCCGCGTAGCCTTGTTGATTGTTGATGCTCCCAGCGTAGTAACTGAGGGCATGACCGTCTCCATGAAGGTAGGCCATGATCTGGGGATTCTTATGGAATAACTCCCACCACCACATCTCCGAATGGCGAAAGCCCCAGTGTCGGCCCGACGCTGTTGTGGTTCCTCTGATTGCGGCGTGCGAGACGAGCACGGTCGTCTTGTCTCGATGCTGCTGCACCATGTGCTCGATCCATCGCTTCTGCGATTCGTGAATCTTGAGGATGGGGCCTTTGTCCCCGATGACCAGAAATAGAATGTTGGAGCGAAGCATCGCGTAGGATGGCGTGGTCAACTCTGATTCTCTCATGAATCCGGTGAGCACTTTGTAAGGGAAGTCGGACTTGGGCTGGTCCTTCCAATAGTAGTCCACGACATCGTGATCTCCCAGCGAGAAGAGATAGGGTAGGTTGAGATGACTCTGCAACTCGCGCTTCCAAACTCCAATCCAGGCAGCGTGATCATGTACCTCGTCCCCGAGTCCCATTGCAAAGTCGATGTCCGGAATCCGATGGTTTGCATCTTGCGCCAGTTGCGGCATTCGCGGGGTGGTTTGTTTCAGTCGACCCTCAGTGAAATGAGGGTCGGTGAAAAGTGCGATCCTTATGCTATCTCGATCTGCCGCCGAGCTCTCTTCTGCAAGCAGCACTGCCAAGCCGGAGAGGAAGAAGCAGAGCTCAAAAAAACGTGTGAGCTGGAGCTGACTGAGTTGGGGTGGTTTAGAGAATGGCATGTTTGCCGGAGGATGATGCTGGGCTTGGATGAATCAGGATAGTTTGGAGCAGAGCGTGACATGGGTCAATCACCTTGCTCCCGGTGTGCCAGTTGGAATCGTAGAACTACTACATCTGAGGAATGACCTAGGCGTTTCTTCTGCTGATTAGATGAAGATGAGAAAAAACTGCCAGTGGTTCGGTCACTTGTGCCGTACATCTCGATTTGAGGCTCAGTGACGCCCGGACACACCAGCAACCACACTTAACAGCAACCAACATGATGACACTCAAAACTAGAATCCTTTTCTGTAGCGCTTTGACCGGTTTTCTTTTTGGAGCCAGGGCGCAACTTGTCGATGAAAGCCAGATCGGTAAAGCCGTTCCCTTGGGAGCGATTTCCGAATCCCTAGCCGAACAAATCGGTGCGGGGCGAGGGAATGTGAATATGCCCTTGTCCTCACAGTATCTGATCAAGCGAGATCCTGCCAGAGCCGTGCGTCGGGGGAGGCAACTGTTTCAACGAAAGTTCACAGCGGCACAAGGGCTTGGCCCACGGGTAACGGCCCACTCAGTCGGCGATATCTCTGCGAATCCCGCTTTCGGAGCGGGGATTTCGGATAGTTGTGCCGGCTGCCATGGGCGTCCCAAGGGTTCGGCGGGTTTTGGAGGCGTTGTCACAACCCGACCGGATAGCCGAGATGCACCGCATTTGTTTGGGCTCGGGCTCCAGGAAATGATTGCAGATGAGATGACCCGGTCCCTTCGCAGTCAGCGGGACGCCTTGGTGGAGCAGGCGAAAGAATCGGGTTCAGGCGCTAGCACCACTTTGACAGCAAAAGGTGTGTCCTTCGGGACTCTCTCGGTCGATGGGGCTGGTGTTTTGGACGTGTCTCAGCTTGAAGGTCTGGATCCCGATCTTCGGGTGAAGCCGTTCTTTGCTCAAGGAAGCTCATTCGCGATGAGGGAGTTCATTATTGGAGCCTTCAAGGATGAAATGGGTTTGCAGGCCTATGATCCCGATTTGGCCGTTGCAGCCGCCGGTGGGGTTGTGACGACGCCCTCGGGGATGGTGCTTGATGGGGAGCAAGATTCGTTTCCGGCGCCGCCTGCTGTGGGGGCTTCGGTAGATCCGGATGGCGACGGCGTAGTCGATGAGGTCGATCCGGCCTTGGTCGATTTCATGGAGTTCTATCTGCTGAATTACTTCAAACCAGGAATCGGGAGGCAGACCTCACGAACGGAAGAAGGGCTTGTGAGAATGAAGGAAATCGGTTGTACGAGTTGCCATATTCAGAACTTCACGATCGAACACGACCGAAGACTAGCCGATGTCGAAACGGTGTTTGATCCGGTGAAAGGAAAAATCAACCGCCTCTTCGCGACCGCTGCTACGCGGTGGATGATGGTTGAGGATGGGGACGATTACCCGCTGACTTTGCCTGAAGGTAAGACATTCGAAGTGGAGAATATCTTCACAGACTTCAAGCGACATGATCTTGGAGATGCGTTTCATGAACGCAACTTTGATGGTTCTGTAACGACGCAACTGATGACGGAACCCCTTTGGGGCGTTGGTTCCACTGCGCCTTATGGGCACGATGGAAGAAGCATTAACCTGACTGAAGTGATCTTGCGACATGGGGGCGAGGCGCAGGCTCAAGCCGATGCGTTTGCTGCGCTGTCAGACGATGAGCAACGAAAGATTGTTGAGTATCTTCAGACACTCATCTTGTTCCCCCCGGATGACACGGCATCAAACCTGAATCCTGGTGGGTACGACGGGAGCCTTCAGGATCCGGCCAATCATGGCAACATTAACCTGGGTGCCATCTTCCAGATTCCAGATCTCAGCGAGTTGCCCAGCGCCGTGAAAATGTCAGCAGGCGAGGGCGGGCTGAATCTTGAATGGTATGGCTCGGGTGGAAATACCTATGAGCTCCAAGGCTCGGCTGACTTCGAGAATTGGACGCTGATTGATTCGACAACGTTGAACACCGGCGGCGTGCTGCGGTTTAGTCCGAATGCCGAATCCAATCATCAGTTCTATCGCGTGCGACACAGGCAGGAAGCTCAGTGATTTCGTGAGTGAGAAAGTGGCCCGATGATCTACGGGGAAACTTCTCTTGCAATCTTCAGAATATTGAGGGCACCGCTTTGTGAAACGGGATTGGGAAGAAAGGGCCCGATTGGTGGATTCTAGATTCGCCAATCGGGCCTCTCAGCTTCGTGATTGAGCTAGAAGGGCGACCGCAATAGCATGCGGCGTGATGATCATGCTCCTCCAATCTCATCCCCAATGGGCGAAGTTTCGTTGTTATTTTGTAGGTCTATCTGTCCTTGTAGGAGCCTTCTCATTCACCTTCGCGGCAAGCTCCGATTGGCCCGGATATCTTGGGCCAATGCGGGATTCAATCTCCTACGATGAAACATCCTTGGCAGAGTCGTGGCCTGAAAGTGGGCCGCCGGTTCTTTGGTCTGCTGAGCTAAACCCCGGACATGGCGGCGCATCGATTGTCGACGGGAAGGTCTATCTACTTGATCGGGTGGATAGTGAAAAGGATGTGCTTCTGGTGCGTGATCTCATGAGCGGTGAGCTGCTGGCCAACGGTGAGGTGGTGTCCAGGGGGCGAGTGAACTTCCCAGGCTCGCGAAGCGTTCCGACTGTGACCCAGCAGTCTGTCTTCACAGCGGGGCCCATGGGCGTGGTGTGTGGCTGGAATCGAAATGATCTCTCGCTTCGTTGGTCTGTCGATCTCATCAGAGAGTTTGGGGCCACACCCTTGCAAGTGGGCTACTCGATTCACCCTCAAGCGTATGAGGGGCTCGTGATCATTTCTGTGGATGCCGAAGAAGCTTCCGTGGTGGCTCTGAGTGCAGCGACGGGTGAGGTCGTTTGGAAAACGTCGGGTCTTCACGGGAGCCTCTCAACGCCAATTGTTCGGAGGTTTCTTGGGCAAGACCAGATTCTGTATATTTCGAATGAGACTCCCGAGGAGCCGAAAGGGAATGGAGCGTCTAGCGTCGCGGGATTGGACCCAAGGACGGGACGGGTTCTCTGGAGATATACGGGGTTTCCGATGGCGATTCCAATCCCACCTCCGATCGTGGTTGAGTCGAAGAAGCTCTTCGTAACGGGCGGCTACGAAGCTGGAGCTCAGTTGTTGGGGTTTGAGGGAGAACAGAACACCGACATCCGGGTGTTGAATAACTTCAAGTGGGGATCACAGATCTGTCCGCCCATTGTCTATGAGGGCCATATCTATTTTTTGGCGCATGAGAATGCCACTTTAAAGAACAGAGCTCTGTGGCCTGAAATTGGTTTGCACTGTGTCTCGGCGAACGGAGTGGCGCGTTGGAACACGGGAGGGGAACCGATGTTCGGTCGAGGCTCGATGATCCTGGCGGATGGGAAACTTATTATTCGCGACAGTTACAACGGGAAACTTTACCTCGTGGCGCCCTCACCGGAGGGTTACCGGCAACTCGCGGTGGCGAATCCGTTCAATCATGAGCGGGGAGACCGAAAACAATGGGCCCCTCTTGCCATATCAATGGGCCTGCTGATTATTCGCGACGAGCGGGAGATGAAATGCTTAGATTTGCGCAAGCGATAAGGCTCTGTCATCGGACGGAGTAAAGATTTGAAGTCATGCATGTAACGGAGTCAGCAGCTGGCCAGCTTTGGCTGGCAAGAGAGGCTCGAGCACGGAAAGCCTGTCCACCCGTCCTCCTAGTTTTTCTTGGCATTTTCTGGTCGCTTTACCTCAGCCGCGCGGCGAGGCCGAATGTTCTCTTTATTGCTGTAGATGATCTTCGGGTAGAACTGGGATGCTACGGTAGCAAGCATGTTCTTTCTCCGAACATTGATCGCTTAGCAGAGACGGGAACTTTGTTTGAACGGGCCTATTGTCAGCAGACGGTTTGTAATCCGTCACGAGCCTCTCTCCTGACCGGACTGCGTCCCGATACCCTACGGGTCTGGGATCTATACACCCATTTTCGTCAGCATTCTCCGAATGTGGTCACTTTGCCTCAGGCGTTCAAGGACGAGGGGTACGAGACACAGTGCGTGGGCAAAATCTTTCATAATTGGCGTCAAGATGAATGGCGCGGGGACCGTGTTTCTTGGAGCCAACCGGAGTTCCTCCACTACGCAACTCACGGAAATGATCTGCCTGTAGTCTCGGGTGAACTCCCTCCGAACCTGGCCTCAGGTGCCGGCGGAATCGAATGCCGTGATGTGCCGGATGAGGCATACTACGATGGTCGTGTCGCGGCGAAAGCGGTAGAAGCCCTGCGCTTGCTCAAGCGGAGGGAGGAACCCTTCTTTTTGGCTGTAGGCTTTTGGAAACCTCATACGCCGTTCAATGCTCCCAAGAAATATTGGGATCGGTATAGGAGAGAGGCCATCCCCATGCCCTCACATTTGAACCCACCGAAAGATGTCCCTGAGATTGCGTTGACGAGTTCGCGGTATGATGGTGCCTCTAATCCGGATGCCTTGCGCGAGATGCATCACGGTCATCTTGCTGCGATCAGTTACGTGGATGCTCAGGTTGGGAAGATTTTGACTGAGCTCGAATCGCTCGAGCTGCGTGAAAACACGGTCATTGTATTCTGGTCTGATCACGGCCTTCATTTGGGAGAGCATGGTTTGACGAGAAAAACGACTGCTTTTGAATTGGACGCAGCCGTGCCGCTTATTATCTCACTCCCCGGGCAGCGATCGGGGAAGCGGACTCGGGCCTTGGTGGAGTTACTCGATCTCTATCCAAGCTTGCTGGATCTTTGTGAATTGAAGGCTCCTCACGAGCTTCAGGGAGCGTCGCTCGTCCGGCTCCTGGAGGATCCATCGGCTGATTTTAAGTCAGCGGTTTTGACCCAGACCCCAAGACCCAACTACCCTCGTGGAAAGCGTCCGAAAGTCATGGGATACTCGCTGCGCACGGATCGGTTTCGGTATACGGAGTGGCGAGATTTTGAGTCCAGGAGCGTGATTGCGCGTGAACTTTATGATCACGACGAGGATTCGCTTGAGACGGTGAACGTCGTGGACAAAGACCGCTATTCGAGGTTTTTGCCAAATTTGGAAATGAAGCTGGAAACGTTGGCTGGCAAATGAAGCGTCTATTTGGATTTTTGGTTGGAGGCAAACTTACGTTTGTCGCTCTCTTGTGTCTCCAGCTTCCCCTCCATGCCACTTCGTTCGCAAGGAACTCACGGCCCAACATCGTATTCGTGATGGCGGATGACTTAGGGTATGGAGATCTCGGGTGCTATGGTCAAACTCGACTACGAACTCCGAACATTGACGCCTTAGCCAAACGAGGTGTCTGGTTCACTCAGGCTTACGCAGGGGGACCTGTCTGCACACCCTCCCGAAGTGTTTTAATGACAGGGTTACACGGTGGGCATACGCCGGCGCGTGACAACGTGCCACACTACCATTCGTATTTGCGTGCAGATGATCTGACCTTGGCGGAAGTACTGAAAAGCGCTGGTTATCGGACAGGGGGCATCGGAAAATGGAGTCTGGGAGATCCGGGGACGGAAGGAGATGCGACGGCGCAGGGCTTTGACGTGTGGTTCGGGTATCAGAATCAGGACCATGCGCACTACTACTATCCCGAGTATTTGGATGATAGCACATCGCCGGATGACCGCGCTGCCTTCCCTGGTAACAGCACGACCCGAAAAGTCTACAGTCATGATGCCATGACAGAACGAGCTTTGGCGTTTATCGCTGAGCTTTCTGAGCAGCCATTCTTTCTGTATGTGGCTTACACGGTTCCGCATTTTTCAGATTCAAGTGAGGATGAAGATCGTTTGACGGTTCCGAACCTGGGACCCTACGCGAATGAGGATTGGAGCTCTGCGGCCAAGAAATATGGTTCCATGGTCCATCGCCTAGATCGAGATGTCGGACGAATTGTTGATCGTATTGAGTCGCTTGGCCTCACCGACAAGACACTCATTATCTTTACGAGCGATCAAGGGCCACTGGGTACAGAGCTTCTGAAAGAGCTGGATAACAATGGGCCGCTGCGTGGTTCCAAGCGGACGCTCTTTGAAGGGGGTATTCGCGTGCCCTTCATCGCCTGCTGGGAAAGCGTTCTTCCGAAGAATTCTGAGAGCGACGAAGTGATCACCTTTTGGGACATGCTCCCAACCCTGGCGGAAGTGGCCGGGGTTGAAGTGCCTTTGGGCCTTGATGGAATCTCGGTATGGAACGCCTTCCTTGGGCGACCATTGAAGAAGCAGCATGATTATTTGTATTGGGACTACGGCCACACGCGGGGCCGCTATGATCAGGCTGTTCGAGTGGCGAATTGGAAAGGGATTCGCCATGGGATAAGGAGTCAGGTTCAGCTCTACAATCTAGCTGTTGACCTCGGTGAGGAGAATGATCTGTCGGCCAAACATCCCGATGTTGTTCGTCAAATAGAAGCAATCATGGAGACAGCGGTGATCCCGAGTGCGCGATATGAAGTGGGGAACATCTATCGTGGAAAACCGATTTGGCAGAGAGAAGATCATTGGTGAACGATGCGGCTCATTCGCTCGTTTGTTGCCATCTGTATCGCCTCGCTTCTACAACTCGAACCTGAACAAAAACCCGACCGTTCTCCTTTGAGCGTCTCCCCGCGGTTGTATACAATCTCGCTAATGAAAAAAGCTCTGTTGACGAGTTTCTGTATCCTATCCGCTTTTGTCTCTGCGGAAATCCGGGGGCAGCCGTTTGAAGTACAGCTGGATGGAGATTCCGGTGTGCTGAAAGTTTTAAAGGCGGGCGTGCGCTTTCCGGTGGTGGTCCAAAATGCAAAGAAGGGTATGCGACCGTATTTGCACCCGGTTAGGACACCGGACGGCAATGGCGTGATAACCGAGATTCACCCGGATCATCATTTGCATCAAACCGGGATTTACTGGGGATTAAAAAAGGTGAATGACAGGGACTTTTTCATGAATTACTCGGGGGATTATTACCGACACCAATCATTGAGAATCATCAAAAAAACCGGCGATACAGTGGCTTGGGAAACGGTCTATGATCTAATTGATGAGCGTGGCGATGGCATCCTACGTGAAACGCAGACTTGGTCTCTCTCGGCAGAGGATGGTTTCCTTTTGCTCGACTTGGAATGGCAGGGCAAAGGGTTGACGGAGGTGAAAGTTGAAAAATTCTTTGTTGGCGGATTGTTCTTGAGAATGCCTTGGAGCAAGGGGATCGCAGGGGCCGCAATCAATTCGGCCGGTCAAAAAAATAGTGACGAGGCAGATGGTCGTCGAGCCGATTGGGTGGATGTTGGAATGGCCATCTCTGGCATCGAAGACTGGGGACACATCGCCATCCTGGATCACCCTGCCAATGTGGCGTCGTCAACTCCGTGGAGAGTTGATACGCAATTGGGCGTTGGCCCTTCCCGGCAAATCCTTGGTGATTGGTCTTTAGGGAAAGATGAAACAACCGTGGAACGATATCGACTGGTTGTCTACGCGGGCGACCTGGACAGAAAAAAGATCGCTGAACTCTGGAAGAGCTATTCCAGTGAGAGTCGGAATTGAGAGGCTCGTGATCTCAGATGGGGAATCAGGCTCTGGGGCTCGATTCTTATGTTTTTGAATCGGCTTTTGCTCAATGGCAACCAGCCGAACCTGACAACATGGTCGATGACAGCCCGCTCAAGATGGAAAGGGCTGTGGTGCAGGACGCCCTTGTTCGATCTGAGCCTGAAGACGGAGTGGGGGATATCCCTGGTGGTCGTTGTTGCTCATGTATCACGCAGGGTAAGAGGTGTCAGCAGTTCTCACGGGGCTTAGCGAATCTTGTAGGCAGAGATCGACAGTCTGGCTTGACCTTCGGGATAGTAATCGGATGATGGGATCCATTCATGTTCAATGCGGTGTGTCGATGCGTTGGTGAGTGCCTTTCTCGCCGGCGGGGAAAAAGGTCTCTCGGGGGTGATGTTGTTCGATTCTTGCTGGTAGCCGGCTTGTTCGCCCAGCTTTCTGGATGCGCGCGCGGGCATTATCGGGCTAGCGCAGATCGGGAAACATATGATCTGATCAAGGACCGGGCGTCCAATCGGCCCTGGGCGACCGAAAAGGGGTTTTCCATACAACCGGACAAACGATCTCGGATTGCTGATTCCAGTGATCCGAACGATCCCGCGCTGCCGAACCCTGGTCCCAATCTCTATGCTTATGAACTTCCCGTGTTGAATGAGATTGTAAGCGAAGGCCCCCAATCGAAGGAATCAGGGACTCTGGAGGCGAGCGAAGCAGCGCCGAAGTCGACTGATTCAACACCGGCCGAAACTCGGATCGGTGGCCTGACGGTTCAACCGATTCCCAAGACTTATTGGGAGTCGTTGCCGGATGGATGTCTGGGGCGAATGATGGAGTTTCTCAGCGTTCGTGAAGAGTATCAAAAACGGTATGGAGAAGGTCCACCCCAGAGCTTGATCGATCAATCGAAACGGCTCTCTTTGAAGTCGATTATTCAGTTGGCCCTGATTGAAAGCCGTGAGTATCAAAGTCAAAAAGAGCAGCTCTACCGAGCGGCTCTGTCACTGACCCGGGAGCGATTTAACTATCGTCCCCGATTTGCTCCCAACGGTTTGAGGTCGGATGGCACGGCGTCTCAGACTCGGAGCGACGGCTCGTCCGAGAACTCCGTCGCAGTGGGGTCGACCGCGCAGGTGAACCAAAGCTTGCCGACGGGAGGGAGTCTCCTTGCCCGTCTTGCGAATGATGTGGTGCTTCGTTTTGATGGCCCTGACGGATTTACGACGGACATTGGTTCGAGTTTTCTCTTCGAGTTGAACCAGTCTCTCTTGCAGCGAGATGTCCGGTTGAACCCACTCATTCAGGCTGAGCGCGATCTGGTTTATGCCGCGAGGGACTATGCTCGATTCCGCAAGACCTTCTTCGAAGGCTTAGCCTCGCGTTACTATTCTTTGCTGCAGACTTACCGAAGTGTTGAGATCGAATCGCAGAATTATTTTTCAGTCATCCGAACCTTCGAGCAGGCGAGAGCGGAAGTGCGCGCCGGGGTCAAGAATGCACCGAATCAAGTGGCGGTCGATCAGTTCGAACAGAGCATGTTGTCTGGGCGAAGTGGTTTGATATCCACCTGGAACGGACTAGAACAAAGCTTGGATGAACTCAAGTTGGCACTGGGTGTCCCAACCGAGACGTCCCTCAATATTGATCTTGGTGAACTGGGTCAACTGACGGTCTTAGACGAGATTGAAGTCGCAGGGGGCAGGGTGCGTCGCTGGCAGAGCAGGGTTGAGGATCGCTTGGCAAATCCGAATCCGGATCGGAATGATCTTGTGAATGCTAATATCTTCCTCATCGAACGACTCCTTGAGTGGTTTGAACTCCGACGGAAGATGGGTTTGAGTGGGACGGACACGACCGGACTCGAGTTGCAGTTGGCTGAATTTCAGGTCGGAACGGCATCCTTGAGTGTACAGCAGGCTGAGGTTGATTTAGCCGCCGGCGAGGCCACAGCGACTCGAAACCCGATTATCATGCGGTTCCAGGGGAATGCTGCCTTGAATGAAGCCACTCTCAATCAGGTCGTGACGATGATTCGTCTGGCGGGCAAGCGTTCCGTGGCTCCGAGCGAGATCGACTCCATTCAGGAGACTCTTGACGATTTGAGAGAGGCAATGAAGGCCCTCTATGTGGAACTCGATGTTGTCTTGAAAGACCCGGTTCGAGAAAACCTCGATGCGCTGCTATCCCAGGCGCTTGGAATCGGAGAGCGTGCGAAGGCCCTGAAGGCTTCGTTGCAGAGCTTGTTGGGAGACACGAGCGATCAACCCAGCGAAGCAGAGCTCCTCGGGAAGACCATAGCTTCCTCTCGACAGCTTCTCGAGCAAACGGATGAATGGCTGGCGCAGACCGAGACTGGTCTCTTGCCGATCAACATTCAGATGGACGATGCGATGGCGACTGCCCTGGTGCAGCGGTTGGATTTGATGAACGAGCGGGGCCGCCTGGCGGACGACTGGAGAAACATCAAGTTAGCGGCGGATGATCTTAAGACGGTTTTAAATTTGAATGCGGCTCACGCCATGACCACACGGGACAACAAACCCTTCAATTTCAGCGATGAGGAAAGTCAGACGCGTATCGGCCTGTCGCTCGATCTACCGATTAATCGGATTCAGCAGCGCAATAACTATCGGAATTCTTTGATTCGCTATCAATCCCAGCGGCGTGAGCTGATGGCTTTCGAGGATCGAATCAAGCTCGATATTCGCAATCGGATGCGAGACATGGCGCAAACGCGTTTGCAGTATCCGATCAGCGTGACGCGTGCCGCGCTGGCCGCGGAGCAGGTGACCAGCATTCGCCTGCAGTTGGCTCTGGGCGTGCCCGGTGTTCGTGGGGTGGATCTAGTGGATGCACTGCAGGACTTGCGTCAGTCCCTGATTAACGTGGCAAACTTTCGCATTCGCTACATCATCGCCGATGCGCGATTTGCGTTAGATCTGGAATCGATGCAATTGGACGAATTGGGCTTCTGGCCCCACATCAACGACCCAGATTTTCAGCCGGTTCGCAATCTGCTCTATCCGGAGAGTGCGGGCCCCACCTACGGCGACATCCCGCCATTCCTCAAGGTATCCAAGATGCTCAAGCGCTTGGTCGATCAACCGCTGCCGGGCGAGAGCGCTGTGGAATCCGAGTAGCCCCTTACTCGTCTGAGCGGGCTGGATTGAGGGTCAAGAAGCTTGCCAGGAAGAAGGCCCCAGAGGAGGCGAACAATCCTCCGATCATGGCGCGTCGCACCCAGCGTTCACGTGTCAATTGTCCCTCGAGGCGTTTCTTGTGTTGCTGATCGTCTCCCATGCGAGCTTGGTGCAAAGCCATGTTGGGCTCCGGGTTGCCGCGGGCGAGGAGTGCGAAAGCGAAGAAGAGACTCACGAGCGCAAGAAGGAGGCACGCCGGGGAAAGCAGACGGGACACAAGTGAGGGCTGATTACTCATGGCGTAAGGCTTGAATGGGGTCCAGCAACGAAGCCCGACGAGCCGGATACAGGCCGAAGACAATTCCAATGCAGACTGAAATTCCGAAGGAAAGGAGAACTGCCCAGAGTCGAAATACCGTTTGGATATCCGATGTGAGAGTGACGACGGTTCCCAATGCGAGTCCAACGATGACCCCCATCAAGCCGCCGGTTCCCGAGAGGACCGTAGTCTCCACTAGGAATTGAAGCGTGATATCACGTCGCTTGGCGCCAAGCGCTCGTCGAATGCCGATCTCTTTCGTGCGTTCGGTGACTGTAGCCAACATGATGTTCATGATCCCGACGCCGCCGACGAGCAGGGAAATCCCAGCGATGGAGCTGAGGACGATATTCCAGATTCGTTTCTGACGCTCAGCCTGGCGCATGAGCTCGAGAGGGACTTTGATTTCGAAATCCTTTTTAGGATGATGCTTTTCCAGGAGCTTCCGAGCCATCGCGGCGGTTTGGCTGACCAGATTCTCGTCGGTGACGGTGAGCGTAATCTCGCTGAGTTGAGTGCGCTCGTAATCACGGCTTCCAGCGCGGACAATCATTTGCAGCTCGCCGAAGCGTCGCTGAGCGGCGGAGAGGGGAATGTAGATATCCTTGTTCATATCCTGCTGTCCCACGGCGCCGGGCGTTTCAACGCCACTGGATTGGTTGTCGAGGATGCCGACGATTCGATAAGCCTGGGTGCCTAGGAACACGGTTTTTTCTAACGGATCCTCATAGCTGAAAAGATTGCGTGCCGCTCCAGCGCCGAGGACGGCGACGTTGGCTGTAGTGTCGAGATCGATTGCAGTGAGAAAGCGGCCTCGTCGAATGTTCAGGCTCTTGACTTCCAGGTAGTCCGGGATCGTTCCAAGGATGCGAGCGTTGGTGATTCGAAATCTTCCTTGTTGGGCGTTCCGTCTCACGAGTGCGAGAGGTACTGCTTTTTCGACGATGGGGAGGGTTGAGGCAAGAAGGTCTAGATCACGATACTTGAGGCCGTATTCCAAGACTCGGCTGGTCTTTTCCTGAGTGGCTGTTGCGCCGCTGCTGCTGGTATCTTCTTCCTCTTTGTTGCTGTCGTCCGGTTTGACACTCCGAATGATCACATTGGCTGCGCCCAGGCTACGAATCTGTTCGATAGCGAGTTGTTTCGACCCTTCTCCGACCGCGAGCATGGAGATCACGGAAGCCACGCCGAGGATCGTGCCGAGCACGGTGAGGAAGCTCCGCAACTTGTGTTGCTTGAGATTGCGAAAGGTGAAGATTAAGACCGAGAGCAAACTACTCATCGGAGTTTGATTCTGCCGATGAGGCGCCAGCGGAGTTTTCACTGGCCTCGGCGGCGGCTTCGTCGATGATCGCCATCGGATTCAACACGATCCGGTCGCCGGCAGCTAATCCTTGGGTGATCTCAACAAACTTCTCGTTCGTGCGGCCCAGCTCAATATCCTGCCGTTCCACCTGGCCGTTTCGATCGACGTAGACCCAGGTTTGATCCTTAATTTGGACGATGGCTTGAATAGGGACGGTGAGCACGTCCGTGAGATGGTCGATGTGAATTTCGACCACGGCTGTCATCCCCGGTTTGATCATCGTGACTTCCTCGTCCACAACGACAATCGTTTCGTAAACCTTGGTGTCTGAACTCATGTAGTTGCCTTGGTCGGGTAAGACTGCCACGGAACGCACTTCGCCTTGGTAGACGGAATTCGGGAGTGCGTCGATTTTGATCGTTGCTTTCTGCCCGGTATGTACTTGATCCAGAACAGATTCATGGATGGCTGTTTTGATCTGCATCTTGGAAAGATTGGGGAGGGTGAGGATCTTTTGCCGGAATCGTAGGTTGGAGCCCGGCTCGATCTTCATGTAGGAGTAGCGTCCGCGGTTTGCGTAGGCCACTAAACCGTCTTGAGGAGCGTAGATTTTACAGTTTTCGATGAACTCTTTATAGCGTTCGAGACGTTCGGACTCTTTCTTGAAGTCTTGGGTCATCTCTTCAAGTTCAGCCCGCTCTCGGTCGAGGAGGGCCTCGTTGTCTCTCTCGATTTGCAAGAGAGCGCGCTGTGCTGAGGCGAGCTTGCCTTCGAGCTCCATCTTCTGCTTTTTGTATTCGTATTCGAGTAGTTCGCGTCGCTTGGCGATGGCAGAAGCGAGTTGCCGATTCGATCTCATCGATTGGAGTCTTGCTTCGGCCAACTCTCCTTGGCTTCGGTAACCCAGGTTGTAGAGCTGTTTCACACCATCGAGGTTGGTTTGCTCGATGAGACGGCTTGCCTCTGCTTCTTGGATTAGCAGCTCGACATCTTGGAGACTGATTTGGAAGGTACCTCCTTGTTCGTCCTCGTATTGTTCCAGTGCGATGCGGGCGAGCTCGACCTTCAGCTGACCTTCTTTGTAGAGCGTTTCATTCTGGGTAATTCGGTTTTGGTACTGGATCTCAGCTTTTGTTTTTGCCGATCGAGCGCGGTTCGTTTCGAGAATCTGGCGGTCGAGCCTTTCAATTTGCGAGGCAGCATCGAGTTCGAGAAGGAGATCTCCCTTTTTGACCGCCGAGCCGTTGGGAATGACCCAGACGATTGGCGTTCCGTGAATTTCGTCCCCCGACACGTCATCGACCATACACATGACGTCGACGTTCTCTTGGCTTTCGAGATTGCCTCGCTCCGTGACTTTGATTGGGAGATCCCCTTTTTGCACGGTGTACCAGATGAGGTTTTGTTGATTGCTACTGAGTCCCCCGCTGAGCAACGCGATGGCGCCGACGATGAGGCTGCCGCCGATGGCAAAGAGTCCGAAGACAAGGTATTTTCGGCGGTTTTGGTCTTCGAGTAGCTGTTTAAGCTTTGAAATCATTCGTTGAAGGGTAATCCGCGGCACAAAATGGCCGACTGTCGTGTGATTTGCAATTCTTTGTGTCGTTTGAAACTTGGGCGCGCCCGCTGCGAAATTCAGGGCAGCGATGCATTCCTCATCTAATGACTCGAGATGTGCCAAAAAGTAACGGTTGAACGGCTCTTGATCCGAGATTGAGCTGCGGCACCAGGAAGCCGCGGTCTCTTTGTCTGGAGCGGGTGAAGGGAATCGAACCCTCGTGGTGGTAAATAATGGTAGATAGTGGTGAATCGTTGGTCTGAGTGGCTGTTAGTGGCGAATTGTAGTATTCAGTGGTCGATGAGAAGATGACGGCAAGAGGTTGTCCATGTTGCAAAGGACCTCGGCTCTCTTGAACGAATGGGAGGCCATTGGGTTGCATGGGACGGTGGTGGCTGGTCTTTTATCAGTCGAGATGGTCGGCATTGGACATGGAATCGGGTCATTGACGTAAAGTTCCATCCGTCCAGTTGTCATTTCGTCGATCGCACTTGGTATGTGGAAAATGGCGATCAGTTTGTGGAATGTCATTTAGGTCCCTTACCGGTTTTTAATGTCAGAGCCGTTCGAGGCGGGAACTCCGGCGAGCTGCAGTTTCAAGAACGTCGATCTCACCGAGGCCATTCTGAGTGAGGCCGACATGGAGGGGGGCGATCTCAGCGGGGCCGCCCTTTTGGGGGCTAAAGGATTTGATCCGAACCAGGCAGGAATCGTTTTTGACAATACGATGATGCCCGACGGGACGATCAGGAGCTAGATTTCGCCAGGAGTAAGGTTCCAGTCCTTTTACATGCTTGCGGATCTTCTTGGAACACTTTCTCCATCGATTGCCTCAGTTCCGTTGACATAGTCGGGCATAGGGTCGGTTCCTATTATTTCATCTTTTCAATCAACCTTGTCGCCACAAGTACAGGCAGTTGTTCAGGTAGTTGACGGTCCCCATTCTCAGCCGCTTTCCGATCCATTCCAAACTTACAGTCGTTGTCTCCCTCACTCGGTGAGCTATCCTGACCTTTTCTGCATCCCCCTTTCTCGTCCTTTCCAGATCTTCCGTGCTCCATCCAATTGATCTGAGTTCCTCCTGCACAATACGCTTCGCCTTTGCTTCACGGCTCTCTCGCCGAATATCACCAAAATGGTTCGCTCCCACTCGTTCTGCCATTCGTTCACGGAGCATCTTGCCAAAGGTTGATCCCCCTCACTACCGTCCACTATCAGCGACTTGTACCGCCCACTGAACAAATGGCCAAAAACCTGATGCCGCCTATTGAACCTCGCGGTGTAGGTTCCCAAGAACCACTTCATGCCCGCTATCAGGTTGCCATTCGGGGTTTCCACTGCCAAGTGGAAGTGATTGGTTGGAAAACTTTAGGTTGGCTATCCCCCAATTCGAGTCCATCATCAAGGCGTTCACCTCGGTAGAAAACTATCGCGGTTCTACCGGGTATATGTATGTTGATCACCGAGCCGAAGGCCTTGTTTTCGAAATAGGCGACAACACTCTGCGCGACATTCTCAAAACCAAGGGTGAGGTGGGAGCGGTTGAATTGATGAAGCTATTGCTCGAAAATGAGTAAATCTCATGAATACACTACTAATAACTAGGACGCTTTCTTTTCTTCCAATCCTGGGACTACTAATTGCCGGGTGCTCTAAACCTCCCTCCATTCCAGATGGAGCTATTCGGTTCGCCATTCAGCACGATGGACGTGAGTGGCACTATGACGTGTATCTGCCGAGTAACTTCGATCCGGATAAAACGTATTGGCCGTTGCTCCAACTATACGGCCCCCCGGGACTGGATCAATTGGCCAGTGAACGAGGACTGGACGCTATCGTCATCCGCACAGGAGGATTTAAGAATAACTTTTCTGGCACGGGAAATGGAGACTATCTGAAAAAGGTGATTCGCGAAGTAAGATCGAAGTATAAGCTCCGCGATAAGATTTTAATCACCGGGCATTCCGCGGGTGCAGGTGTTGGTCATCGGTTTACCTTGCAAAACCCTGAATGGGTTCATGCTGCGGCACCCTATTCTTCTGGCTCCTGGACAACGCCCGATGGTCGCTATCTGATGACGGGCAGGCGAGGTGAGAATCCCGTTGAGCTGCCTCACGAAGAAGTGGATGCGTATCTAATCAACCATGAACGGGAGAATCAGAGGTTGGGTGTCAAGCTGGCCGGCCTGAAAGCTCAACCCGGTGCTGAAAAAATTCCTTTTCTGGTCATGTGCGGCACCCTCGATCGTAGATGGGAGTTTGGGAAGCGGTTTGCCCAAATCTTGGAAGAGAACGGCTACTATGTAGAAACCGAGTGGCCCGAAACCGACCATGCAATTGGTAAGCCCCCGAATTCTGAAGAAGAGTCTGCCCGATATAACACGCGTGTCATCGACTTCTTTGTGCGTATGACGGCTGAGAAATAATCTAAACATTTTTCAAAACCATGATAATTATGCATCAATCCGTTCACAAATTACTCCGGTTTGCCTGCTTTCCCTGCATCCTTTTTCTGTGTTCAGCGGCATTTGCCCAACGCAAACCCGCTGAGCCGTTCAACCTCATCTACAACAGCCACATCGCGGGTGTGGATGCGAAGGTCCAGGAAGCCTATGTTTACTCAGGAAAGTATAAGGGTGGCCTTTACATTCCGACCCTTGTCCTCAAGCCCGATGAGAATCACTAGCGTCCCATAGCGAATCTTGAGCGGGCAAAGTGCTTCGAAATCCCAATGAAACTGTTGGAGTATTGAGATTCGAGATTTAAACTTTTTCTGCTAATGGCCTTCGGTGGTGCCTTTGTTTCGAATGGCTCCCGCCTGCTGTCCCATAGGATTTTCTAAAAACCGGCAAAATAGGCCAGTTCAGGTCTGGCGAGATGCCGAAAGTGGCCACCTGCTGTCCCACAGAGTTGCTGCAAGTATCCAAGTAGATCCATTCGCTTCCAAAGTGAGGTGCGAGTGATCGCGTATAACCGAATGAAGCTATGAGTCCATTGGCTGAGGCGACTGATAAAGCGCAACTAGACGTAGACCAGCAAGGCGGTCCATACCTGCCAACGGACGCCGTTGGCTGAGTGCCCCAGAAAGTCTCCGAGCTTGAGCGTTTGCTTGATCTGTTTAAAGAAAACCTCGATCTGCCACCTGGCCTTGTAGAGTTCGCATACGGTCGCGGCGCTCCATTTGAGATAATTGGTCAGAAAGGTCATCTTACGGCGTTTTCCGTCAACCTCCACCCATGCCGTCACTCGTCTGGCATGAGTATTGTTGGTGAGCATGATCTCCTCATCGTAGATCACCTCGCCGCTGACCTCTCGCTTGTCCAAGAGATCATAGACCATTCCTTT
>CAYFGX010000039.1:0-83670 GCA_964342405.1 uncultured Verrucomicrobiota bacterium
TCTCACTTCTCACTTCTCACTTCTCACTTCTCACTTCTCACTTCTCACTTCTCACGCATCAACTAGCGTTCACTGTTTCTCAAGAAATCGTCGCTATTTTCACGAAATAGCGGTATCAGACATCTCCATGTCGAAATCGCGATCCAACACGCTCTGGAGATCCCTGAGCAAGAAATCTTCGCTCTTCCTCTTCGCCGGTCCGTGCGTGATCGAAAATGAGGCACTTTGCCTCGAAATCGCAAGTCGCCTGACTCGGCTGAGCTCGCGATTCAACATCCCCTACGTCTTCAAAGCAAGCTATGACAAAGCGAACCGCTCGTCTGCAAAGTCGTTTAGAGGGCCCGGAATACAGGCAGGCCTCGAGATTCTCGACCGAGTAAAAACCAAATACAACGTTCCCGTCCTGACGGACATCCATTCCGAATCTGATGCTGAGCTGGCCGGGAAAGTGGTCGATATCCTTCAAATACCTGCCTTCCTTTCGCGGCAAACGGATCTCCTTCAGGCCGCAGCAAAAACCGGACGCATCGTGAACGTCAAGAAAGGACAGTTCGCTTCGCCGACGGAAATGAGCAACGTCGTCAATAAGTTGCACGGGTTCGGCAACAAGCAAGTGATCCTCACAGAGCGAGGGACATCATTCGGATACAATAACCTTGTTGCGGATATGCGTTCCATCCCCATCATGAAAACACTTGGTTGCCCCGTGGTATTCGACGCCACACACTCGGTCCAGCTACCGGGAGCAGGCGGAGATAAATCAAGCGGCCAACGACAGTTTGCCCCCACTCTCGCGAAGTCTGCAGTTGCAGCTGGAGCCAATGGCCTTTTCATTGAAACCCACCCCACTCCGGATAAGGCTCTCAGCGATGGCCCCAACATGATTCCCACGAAAGATATGCCGAAGCTCTTGAAGCAGCTCATTGGAATCCACCAAGCTGCTCGTTGAATTACTCGCCAACTCAGGTGTCGTTCCTTTGCAATTCTTGATTTCAAATTGCCGCCGCTTCCACTAATCTTTCCCAGCGCTATGATGCTCGTCGTCGATAACTACGATTCGTTTACCTACAATCTCGTCCAATACTTGGGAGAGATGAAGACGGACATGAAGGTCGTCAGAAACGATGAAATCACGGTCGAGCAAGTCCGCGAACTGAATCCCAGTCGTTTGTTGATTTCTCCGGGCCCCTGCACGCCAAGAGAAGCAGGACAATCCAACGCCATCATCAAAGCATTCAGTGGAAAGCTCCCCATTCTTGGAGTCTGCCTGGGGCATCAGTGCATCGCCCACTCCTTCAATGCCGAGGTTGAAGTCAACTACCGCATGATGCACGGCAAGACTTCACCCGTTAAACACGACGGTCAGGACCTCTTCAATGGCTTGCCAAATCCATTCACAGCCACCCGCTATCACTCACTCGTCGTAAACCGGGATTCATTGCCGGAGTGCCTTGAGATCACTGCGGAGACGGAAGAAGGAGAGATCATGGGCTTGCGACATCGGGAGCATCCAATCTGGGGTGTCCAGTTTCATCCGGAGAGCATTCTCACAGAGCACGGAAAAGAGCTCCTCGCGAATTTTCTGAAGCTCAATTAGAGAATCCGGCAAGGCCTGTTTGATCGGCAGCATCGGGGCACCCCAAACCGTTGCAAACCTTGATTCGGTAAAAAAACAGCCACCTCTCACGAGGTGGCTTGAAAAAAGTAACAGTAGGTTGAGAACGCCTAGTGACGGTTACGCCGCTTGACTTTCAACTGGGCCAGTGAATGGGCTAGGGCGGCGTTCACAGAAGCCAACTCTTCGTCAGAGAGTTTCTCTTGAAGCCGAGCTTCGGCTCGTTTTCGAGCTTCCTCCGCAGCCTGCTCATCAATGTCAGACTCCTTCACGGCCATGTCTGTGAGCACGGCTACCTTCTCACCCGTCACTTCGACAAAACCGTCACCTACAGCCAAAAACTGCTGATCACCATTGCTCGAGACGCCAATCTCGCCAGCGGCAATCTGCGTCATAAAGGGCACGTGGTCAGGATAAATCCCTAAGTCCCCTTCCGAACCAGGAAGATTGACCATATCAACATCCTCCGAGTAGGTCTTCGCCTCGGGGGTGACAATTTCTAGTCGCAGTGTTTTCGCCATAGTCTCAACTGAGTTCAGGATTCAGCTAGGACCTAATCCTTGTCCGCGTAGATATCCTCGATCGCGCCCTTCATGTAGAAATTCCCTTCCGGCACATCATCATGTTTGCCATCAAGGATCTCTTTGAACGCTCGGACGGTGTCAGCCACGTCCACCTGCTTCCCTGGGAATCCGGTAAAGACTTCCGCCACGGTAAATGGCTGACTCAAGAATCGTTGAATCTTTCGAGCACGGAACACGGTAAGTTTGTCTTCCGGAGAGAGCTCATCCATACCCAAAATGGCGATGATATCCTGCAAATCTTTGTAGCGCTGCAGCACAACCTGAACACCACGAGCGACCTTGTAGTGCTCCTCACCAACGATGTCCGGCGTCAGCGCTCGTGAGTTTGAAGCCAACGGATCCACTGCTGGGTAGATACCCAACTCAGCGATCGAACGTTCTAGAACGATCGTCGCGTCCAAGTGAGCAAACGTCGTTGCAGGTGCAGGATCCGTCAAATCGTCAGCCGGCACATAGACGGCCTGGAAGGAGGTAATCGAGCCCTTCTTGGTAGACGTAATTCGTTCCTGCAAATCACCCATTTCAGCCGCCAAAGTGGGCTGATAACCCACTGCACTCGGGGTTCGACCCAGGAGTGCTGAAACCTCTGATCCAGCCTGAGAGAAACGGAAGATATTATCCACGAAGAGCAACACGTCTTGATTCTTCTCGTCTCGGAAGTACTCCGTGATCGCCAACCCAGATAGAGCCACGCGCAAACGAGCACCAGGTGGCTCGTTCATCTGACCATATACCAAGGCGATCTTAGAATCGCTCAGCTTCTCCTGGTTGATCACGCCTGCCTCGGACATTTCCGCATAAAGATCATTTCCTTCGCGAGTTCGTTCACCCACACCTGCGAACACAGACACACCACCATGGAGCTTTGCGATGTTATTAATAAGCTCCATGATGACAACCGTCTTACCGACTCCGGCACCACCGAAGGCCCCAACCTTACCACCCTTCAAGAAGGGGCAGATCAGATCGATGACCTTAATTCCTGTGGTCAGAATCTGAGGAGATGTGGCTTGATCCATGAGTGAAGGCGCTTGACGGTGGATCGGGTTGTAGGCCTCAGCTTCAACGGGCCCACGCTCATCGACGGGCTGACCCGTCACATCGAAAACCCGTCCCATCACACCCTGCCCAACGGGCATGGAAATGGGAGCGCCGGTGTCTGCAACGTCAAAACCACGCTTCAGACCCTCAGTTGAGGACATGGCAACAGCTCGAACCCAGTTGTCTCCGAGATGCTGCTGCACCTCCAAAACAAGCTTGACGGGTTGATCATCGAGACTGAACTCAACATTCAACGCATTGTAGATCGCTGGTAACTCGTCTGAAAACTCAACGTCTACCACCGGTCCAATAACCTGTACAATCTTGCCTTTATTCATGTCCAAAAATTGACTCTTACATTCGCAGGGCCTCTGCTTCCCATCAGTCGACAAATCCCCGCTGGCGAACCATGTCGCCTCAGTAGAAGGACGAAACGCTACGTAGTTTGTTAAACAGTGTCAAGGGAGAGACCGATAAAACCTCGCAGATCCATATCTTGACGACTCAAAGGAGAAAACGCGCCCCTCACAGTCCAAATCAGACCTCTTTAACCGTTCCCCAATGAACGTCTAAGCGCTGACTCAAATAGAGGCGAATCGCCTTGATCAGCGTCTTTGTCTCATGCTTTTGGCCCGTTTTGACGATCTCCTTCAGCGTCATCCCCCGTTTCACATCGAAACTACTCTGAGCGATGATGGGGCCCTCATCAAGGTGCATGTTCACAAAATGGGCGGTCACCCCCGCGATCTTGACTCCATGCTCGTACGCTTGCCGATAGGCATGCGGTCCAGGAAAGCTCGGAAGCAGTGAAGGGTGAATATTGATGATCTTGTTCTTGAAGTACCAAACGAACTGAGGGGAAAGGATCTTCATAAAACGGGCCAAAACCACGAAATCAACCTCAAATTCTTCCGTCAGCTTGAGTGCTTTCTCCTCAGCCTGCTTTCGCAGGGTCCAATCAACCCGGCGAAACGGAAGCTGAGCTTTCTGCGCGATCGACCGCAATGACTCGTGATTCGAAATCACGACAACCGGCTCCGCTTTTATTTGCTTTGTAGCAACAGCCTCCAGAATTCCTCGAAGCGCATGATCTTCCTTGGAGACAAAAATCGCAAAGCGCTGATTCCCGCCAGCCGCATATTGGCGGGACCTAATATCCATCCCCAGATCCTTACCCAGACGCTTGAGCCCCTCCCGAACCGGCCCAGGATTCCAGTCCTCGCCTGCCCAGGATGCCTGAATGGCCATCGAGAACTGACCGCGAGTCACTTGCTCCTCAAGCGCTTCAATATTGGCACCCATCTCGAACAAGAGCTTGGTCGTCGCCGCCACGACCCCCGTGCGATCCTTTCCGACAACTGAAATGCTGAGAATTTGACGTCGTGCCATTCAATGTTTCTGCCAAGAATCCCTCAACCAGTTCAACCTTCGATTTTTCCTCCGTTCGGATTATCCTCCCCTCCAACCACCCAAAACGAACTTGCAGAATCCGAGCCTTTAAGCTTTAGCTTGCCTTCAGCAATGAACACACCCGCAAACAATTGGCTCATCCTCGGGCTCGTCTTGATCCTCGGCGTGAAGCTCCCCGGCGCCCACGCGCAACAGGCTCCTTTCAACAATCTCCGATCGGGAATGGACAGCATCAAAAGCGAAGATCTCCTGGATCACATTGAACTACTCGCATCGGATGACTACGAGGGACGCGGACCGGGCGGGATCGGCGAGGATCTCACTGTCGACTATCTCATCGGCCAATTCATGCGATTCGGCCTCGAGCCCGGCAACCCCAATGGTACTTATACCCAGGAGGTTCCGATGGTCGGTATAAAATCTCAGACCAATGCCGAACTGATTCTGAAAGGGAAAAAACAATCCCTCACGTTCCCTCAAGACTACGTTGCATGGACGAGCCGCCCAGACCCGACGGTCGAGGTAAAGGAAAGCAGCTTAATTTTTGTAGGTTACGGTGTTCAGGCCCCGGAGCATCGCTGGGATGACTACAAAGGAGCCAATCTGAAGGGACGAACGCTCGTGATGTTGGTGAACGACCCCCAGGTTCCCCATCCTGGCGACCCATCCAAACTCGACCTTCGGTATTTCAAGGGCAAGGAGATGACTTACTACGGGCGTTGGACCTACAAGCTCGAGATGGCGGCAAAACTCGGGGCCGAGGCCGTTATTCTCGTCCACGAAACCGGGCCGGCCGGATATCCCTACTTCGTTGTCGTTAATAGCTGGGGAAGAGAAAACTTCAGTCTCAAATCAACCGATGGAAACTCCGGAGACGTTCCTGCTGCTGCTTGGTTCAGCTACGATCGCGCTCAATCAATGTTTGCTACCCTCGGCTACGATTTCGAGGCCCTCAAGCAACGCGCCTTGAGCCGTGATTTCGCCCCCATTCCGCTCCGTGCTAAAGTATCCTTCAATTTCAAGAATACCGTTCGTGAGATCACATCGAAGAACGTGATCGCGAAAGTGGAAGGCTCAAAATCACACCGTAGAGGACAACACATCGTCGTCACCGCGCACTGGGATCACATCGGCCGCAATCAAAAGCTCGAAGGCGACCAAATCTTCAATGGCGCCTTGGACAACGCTTCCGGCGTCGCTGGGCTTCTCGAGCTGGCCGAAATGTTCGCTGGCCTCAATCGCCCAATCAGTCGCTCGATTCTATTCCTCGCAACCACCGGTGAAGAACAAGGCCTCCTAGGGGCAAAACACTACGCCGAAAACCCCTTCGTTCCCATGTCCAGAACAGTCGCGAACATCAACATCGATGGCTTGAACCAATGGGGGCCTACTCGCGATGTCGTGGTGATCGGAAAAGGACAATCCACGCTCGACACTCTGGTCGAGCAGTCAGCTCGTATTCAAAAACGAACGGTGAAAGGAGACCCCGAATCAGAAAAAGGATACTTCTACCGATCTGACCACTTTCAATTCGCAAAAAAAGGTGTCCCCGCCCTCTTTCTCAATGCGGGAATCGAATACCTTGGACGAGCCAGCAACTACGGACCAAAAAAACGACGAGAATACCGGGAGAATGACTACCACAAGGTTTCCGACGAGGTAAAACCCGATTGGAATCTGGCTGGAGCCGTCGAAGATCTTCGACTCCTGGCTCGCGTGATCTATCGCGTTGGACAAGAAGAAGCCACTCCTTCGTGGCAATCGAATTCCGAGTTCGCCGCGATTCGAAGAGAGAGTCTTCAAAACGGTCCTCGCCGCTAGAAATCCGTCAGCCCCACTGAATGCCTGTGCCTCGATTGGTCATTCGAGTATTTTCCCTCACCTGGGTCGCTTGCATCAGCATTTTCGGACTTGGCTCGCCGCAGGCTTGCTCGGCTGCCGACTGGCCAAAATGGAGAGGGCCAACGGGCGATGGACATCTCGCCATTGACGAAGCCCCCATTCGCAGCCTTCCGGAGGACCCTGAAATCACCCTGAAGATTCCGCTCGGAGGAGGTTTCGCTTCACCCGTCGTCTCTCAAGGCCGTCTCTACGTATTCGACAACCAGCAGGGCGACGAAACGATCGCGGCCATTGATCTCAAGACTCAAAGAACCATCTGGTCTCATGCGGTCGACAAGACGTTCAAGGACGGCCAGGGACTCCCCGGTCCGCGAAATACACCCCAAGTCGACGGAGACCGCCTATACGCCGTCTCGTGTCGCGGGGAGCTCCAATGCCTAGATACGGCTTCCGGCCGTCTGCTGTGGCAGCGGAATTATGATGAAGATTACGGCGCCACATTCGTCGGTGAAAAAGGAAATGTTCAAGGTGCCGCACGTCACGGCAACAACGGATCCCCGTTGATCGACGGAGATCGGCTCATCGCCTGCGCAGGTGGCACCTCAGGGGCGAGTGTTGTTTGCCTCAACAAATATACTGGCGGGCTCATCTGGAAATCCCAAAACGACCGAGCAGGCTACGCTCCTCCCGTTCGAGCAAACGTGGGCGGTATCGACCAGCTCTTTTGCTATACCGTCGAAGGATTCATGAGTCTGAACCCATCGAATGGCCAGCTCTATTGGCGATTCCCCGTCTCGACACCTTTTGGCCGTCACGTCACCACTCCTTTGGTTTATCAAGGCTTGGTCGTCATCTCGTCCGTCGAGGAAGGGCTCATAGCGACCCGCACAACCCAAAAAGACCAGCAGGCGATACACACACGAGCGTGGCAGAGCAAAGTCAGCGCCATCAATTTTTCTAGCCCGGTCAGAGTTGGCGGCTATCTCTACGGCCTCGGACCGCAAAAAGATCTCATCTGCGTGGATATCGCAACGGGCGAGCAACAATGGTCTCAACAGGGTTATATCTTTACCTCTGCCGAACAAGCCCACGCGTCCTTCATCGTTTCAAACGACCGTATACTGGCCTTGACTGACACGGGTGAGATCGTGCTTTTTGCCGCTGATCCAAATGAATTCATAGAACTGGGCCGGGTGCAAGTTTGCGGTAAAACTTGGAGCAATCCGGCCTATTCTGATGGAGTGCTCTACCTCCGCGACGGCCTACGAAAGCGGGGTAAACTCTACGGGATTCGACTTCAGAAACCTGAAGAAGACCACTGAGTCTTCTCCGTCCTAACGCGGCCAAGGCGCCTCAGGCTTCACCCAAGAGCGGTTCCACCACCATTGCGGTTGAGGCAATTTACTTGCCGCCCACCCGCTAGTTTTGCTGTCCTTTGAATATGACGTCCGACGAGCCGACCTCACCGAAGGAAGCCCCACTGGTTTTCGCTCTGATTCCTATTGCTGCGCTGATCGTGCTCATCGGGGGAAACGCTGCCCTTCACGGAGCGTCTGAGTGGGCCCCGCACATTCCCTTGATTCTGGCCGCCGCAGTCGCAGCCCTCACGGGATTGAAAGCCGGGACCAAATGGAAAGAAATCGAAGGAGGCATTGTCGACGGAATCTCTATCGGCATGAAAGCGATTCTGATCCTCTGTGTGATTGGGATCATGATCGGCACTTGGATTGCCAGCGGAATCGTTCCCGTCATGATTTACTACGGTTTGCAATTCATGCACCCGAGCTACTTTCTCGTTGCGACTTGCCTCATTTGCTCCGTTGTCTCCTTAGCTACAGGAAGCTCCTGGACAACGGCAGGGACCGTCGGAATTGCCCTCATCGGCGTAGGAGAGGGACTCGGGGTCCCACTGCCCATGGTGGCCGGAGCAATCATTTCAGGCGCCTATTTTGGAGATAAGATGTCTCCGCTCTCAGACTCAACCAACCTCGCACCGGCCGTAGCGGGTTCCGAATTATTCGAACACATTCGCCACATGCTTTACACAACGGTCCCGGCCCTTCTGATTGCTCTCATTCTTTACACTATTCTTGGACTTCGAGGCTTTTCAGGAGAATCAAGTAGCGAATCCATCGAGGCCATCCGATCCACGCTCGCGCAATCTTTCAACATGAATCCGGCCCTGCTCCTTCCCCCCTTCCTTATCGTCGGAATGGTCGTATTCCGACTACCAGCTCTTCCCGCTCTCCTCGGAGCCGCTGTCATTGGGGCACTCCTCGCGATGGGCTTCCAGGATATTCCGCTGGTAGGAATTATTGACATCTCCCAAGGCGGCTATACGGCAGACACCGGGAATTCGACCGTCGATGAACTCTTAACGAGGGGAGGACTCGACTCGATGATGTATACCGTCTCACTGGTCCTTTGTGCGCTCAGCTTCGGCGGCACGATGGAACGTTGCGGATTCCTCAAAGCGATCGCTAACTCAATCCTCAAACTTGCGCGCTCCACTGGCTCCTTGGTAGTGGCTACAGTTGGGACATGCGTGGGGATGAATATTGTCGCCCCCGACCAATATCTCTCAATCATCGTACCGGGCAGAATGTACCGAGAGGCCTACGAACAACGAGGTCTACATGCCAAGAACCTCTCTCGAACACTCGAAGACGCTGGAACGCTCAGTTCGCCGCTGGTCTCATGGAATACCTGTGGAGCATTTATGGCCCAAACGCTCACCGTGGCACCCCTCGCATATCTGCCCTACTGCTTCCTGAACCTCCTCACGCCCCTCATTGCAATCGGATTGGCATTCCTCGGATGGAGCCTCGTTCCGAGATCAGCGACAAATGAGGCAGTGTCCTAGCTCTAGTGCCCCGCCACTAACGAGGAACTCGGACAGGCATATCGGCAACAATGTAGGCCATGACAGCGTAAGCCGCCACGCATCGGTTGAATTCGCTGCGGTCCAGTTTGTCAATCGTATCTGAAGAAGTATGATGATACCAAAAATATTTCTCACGGTCGACATCCACCCCCATCACAGGCACACCTTCTTGCAGAAGATACATGATGTCTGAAACCCCTGCTCCCCACTTCATCTTCAAGTCTCCGAGAGGCTTTAATAGTTGAACGACGGATTCGAAGTAGGGCATTGCTTTTTCACTCCCAGTGAAACTAAAGCCTTGCGGCTCGAATACACCGGCATCCGATTCCATAGCCAACACGTGCCGCTCGAGCTCCTCCTTGTGGGCCTTGCGATAGCCTTTCACACCAGCCATTCCATTTTCCTCATTGGTCCAGAGCGCGATTCGAATCGTACGTCTCGGCCGGAGATTCAACTCCTTGAGTAAACGGACCGCTTCCCAGGCCGCCAAACAGCCTCCGCCATCGTCCATGGCTCCCTGACCGACATCCCAAGAATCGATGTGCCCGCTAACCACAACGATCTCCTCCGGTTGTTCTCTGCCCCGCCATTCGGCAATCACGTTTCGCGAGGAGACCGGAGCGAGTGTCTGAGCTTCCATCTTCAAGGACACCACGATCCGCTCTCCTCGATCTTGGAGACGCTGCATCATCTCGGCATCTTCCGAAGTAATCGCCGCATGGGGAATCTTCCGCACGGAATCATCGTATCCCATCGCACCTGTGTGAGGCGTTTGCATCGAGAAAGGCCCCACGGATCGAATCAAACTTGCAACGGCGCCGAGCTTCGCGGCTTCGATGGCCCCTCTCGACCGAAAAACCACGGTCTTGCCGTACTCTGTAAAAGGGGCATTAAACAGAACGATCTTCCCGGGAATCCGAGCCTTGGCTCGTTCAAGCTCGTCAAAATCCCTCACAACGATGACCTCCGCCTCAACTCCCTCCTCTGGAGTCCCCACGCTTCCACCCAGCCCCAGCATCGGGCAAGGATGCCGACGCGGCTCAAGCATCGTGACCGATTCCTCCCCCCGAACCCAGTGCGGCACCTTCACTTCCTCACCTCGAACCTCCTCAAGTCCGTCGGATCGCATCGTTTTCAAACACCAATCAATAGCTTGCTCGAGCTGCGGAGAACCACTGAACCGAGCCCCGAAACGGTCGCACATGAACGCCAAGCGATCAAAACCCTCCTGACTATCAATTGCTCGATCGATGATTCGTTGGGCTACCGACGCATACTGGCGTTGAATTTCATCCGGACTCGAGCCATCAACTCTTTCACTGATCAGAAGGCCGATCAAAAGTGGGAACGTCGCTTTGAGCATCATTCGCATGTCCCCCGTCTACAGTCCGCTTCGGATTAATACAACCCCGAAGGCAACAGACTCGGAATCCAAGGGACTTCACATTGTCAACGGAACCTCAAAGGCAAGCCTCCAGAGAGACCGATTGGTCTTCACAAAAACCTAGAATTCGAAGTCACAAAATGCAGCAATCTGCTAAGGAAAGGAAAAGGAACGGAATGACAAGCCCGATCGACGAACGAACAAAGCAGGTAACACGCCTCTGGACACACGCTCAGCCCAAGGTTTCGGCATTCGTCACATCCGTTGTCCGAGATTTTAGGGACCGCGATGATTTGCTCCAGGACATTGCCGTCGCCGTCTTCGAGTCTTTTGATTCTTACGATCCGAAACGGCCCTTCAATCAATGGGCTTTAGGTGTTGCTCGAAATCAGTTTCGAAGCTATCTGCGCAAACGTCAGAAAGACCTTAGCGTTTTCGATCCAGATACCGTGAAGGCTCTCGAATCCGCATTCGCCGAGCTTCCCAGGAGCGAATCCAGGGAACTCGAATACCTTAAAGACTGCCTCAAGAAGCTCGATCCCAAAGGACGAAAACTATGTGAACTGCGATATCAAGACGACCTGAAACCCGCAGCTATCAGCGAAACCTTAAAGCTTCCCGGGACAGCTGTCCGCAAAGCACTGCAACGAATTCGGGAGCAACTTCGATCGTGCATCGAAATCAAAGCAGCCGCAGAACACGCCTGACTCTAGGATCGCCATGAACGACTTGATCCACGCTTATCTCGACGACACGGTATCTAAAGAAGAACGGCTGAAGCTAGCCTCTTGGATCAAAGAGCGCCCGGAGAACGCTCAACAATTCGCCAAGTCTGTCATGCTCCATGACCGCCTCCAGCATGAGCTCAAATACGGGGATTCCTTCTCGGATCAAGAATCAGAATACACAGACGCTTCCCCCGTTCCCCTTGATCGAGTGCGATCACTTCAACATCAGAATTGGCACTATCAACTCGCGGCTCTTGTCGCTCTGACACTGAGCATCATCTACTGGCTCGCACCACCCAATTCTCAAGAGAATCGCAGTGCAGCAATCCCGTCCACCTATGCGACGCTTGCCCATTTGAACAACGCGGAATTTACATCGACCGAATCGCCTCAAAGGGGACAACGTCTCGGCTCCGAGGGAATCTCTCTCAGGACGGGCCTCGTTCGACTCCAGTTTGACACGGGTGTGGAGGTCACCCTTCAAGGACCTGCCCGCTACGAAATTCTATCTGCAGAGACGACTCGCCTTTCCGAGGGGCAACTCACGGCGAGCGTACCACCCGGTGCGGAGGGATTCACCGTTGAGACACCAACGGCCGAGATTACAGATCTTGGCACTGCCTTCGGTCTCGAACTTGATCCAAGTGGGGCATCCGAAGTCAGCGTGTTCTCAGGAGAGGTAACCGTCGCGAAACGAGGCTCGGATATTGTGCAATCAATCGGCGAAGGCCAAGCCGTCCGTATCGGCTCAAACCAAAACCCGACCCCGATGACCTTTGATCCTAGCCCCTTCGAAAAACACTGGCCTATTTCCTCCGGCATCGAACATTCATCCGGGGCCTTCAGGTTGATTCCACCGTGGCGGAGACTGCGGTTTGCACGCAGTGATCGACACATCTTCGTCAGACAGGAAGGCTACATTGGCACGCTCAATAAGCCCCTTGCAGTCAACATCTCACAACCCGGGGAATACACTCAAGAGGCTCAATTGACACCCACGGAGCTTCCCACAGAGCAAGTCGTGAGATCATTGATTCTGCACTACCAACCCCGTGAGCCACGGATCCGGGACGATGTTCAGCGATTGATTGGAGAGATCACATTCGCGAGCCCGATTCTTGGCATTATCACTCAACATGAAGAACTGAAAGCGAGCGCAAGGAGATTCTCGCGAATGCCCGCTGGAGAGGAACACCCACGTCGTGAGCTCAACCTGAATGGTCGTCCCGTCGGTGATCGCATTGAACTCAGTCAAGACCGGAAGACGCTACGCCTCGACCTTGCCTCACCGAGATTCTCGTCTGATCTCATCCGGGTCATTCTCGACGCGCGCGGGCCTTCTCTCGAGCTCGCGATCGCCAGTCGGCCCCATGAGGGATAACACGGATGACAGCTCCCCACGACAAGCCCATTTCATTTAGTAAGCATGAAAATGAACTCACCCTCAACGACTCGCATCTGGCTCCTGGCACTCTTTCTTGCCCGTTGCTCGGGCTTGATTGCCGAGACAAAGTTATCCGCAAAAGAGGAGGCCTTCTTCGAAAACCAAATCCGCCCCGCCTTGGTCCAGTATTGTTATGACTGTCATTCTGAAGAGACCGGCAAAACTCGTGGGGGGCTCTTGCTCGACACTCGAGAAGGCATGTTACAAGGTGGCGATAACGGCAATATCCTGGCAGGATCGAGCTATCAAGAATCGCTCTTCTGGGAAGCCATCAACTGGATGGACCTAGAAATGCCCCCCAAGCAGAAGATGCCTTCCGAGGTCGTGGATCGCTTTAAAGAGTGGCTAAAAATGGGGGCTCCGGATCCACGTTCACGGGAGCAGATAACAGTCGCTTCGACTGTCGATTTAGAAGCGGGACGAAAGCACTGGGCCTTCCAAGCACCGGTCACAACACCCGGAACCAGCATTGATTCACTCGTTTCAAACCGACTAAGCGAAACCTCACTCAGCCCCGCTCCGCCCGCAGAACCCAGCGTTCTGCTGAGAAGACTATCTCACGATCTCATTGGCCTCCTCCCGAGTCCGGCCGAAGTCACCAATTTTGAGGCCGCATGGAAACAAGATCGGCGAGCGACCCTGGAGGCAAAGGTTGACGACTTGCTGGCCCGCCCCCAGTTCGGCGAACGATGGGGCCGACACTGGTTGGACATTGCCCGGTATGCTGAATCGACCGGCAAGGATGTGAACGTGACCTACCCGCAAGCCTGGCGGTATCGCGACTACGTCTTCGACTCATTCAACGCTGACAAACCCTACGATCAGATTATCAGAGAACAAATCGCGGGAGATCTGCTTCCCGTTGACTCGGACGCCGATTGGCAGGAAAACCTGATCGCAACCGGCTTTCTCGCGATCGGCACCAAGAGCCTCAATGAAGCGAACCCGCGGCAACACCGAATGGACGTCGCCGACGAGCAAATCGACACGATGAGTCAGGCAATTCTCGGTCTCACGGTTTCCTGTGCCCGCTGTCATGACCACAAGAACGATCCCATCCCAACGACCGATTACTACGCCTTGGCAGGAATCTTCCTCAGTACGGACACCCTTTTCGGCACCGTCCGCTCTGCCCAAAACAAACGAGCAACCCGACTCCTAGAATTGCCAATCGAAGACCCCAGGGTCGCGGAAAACAAATACTCGCAGGCGGAAATCAACCAACTGCGACAACAACGTATCCAGCTCCTACAAGCAAGACGCAATGCCCGAGGGAACGAAAACGCCTCCCAACAACAACTAGCGGCTATCCGTCGGCGCATCGCCGAGATTGAGGCTAAGTTGGAGCAAATTGAATCCGACGGCACCCCGATCACAACAGCCATGGCCGTTCAAGATCGAGGTCAAGTGGGAGATACGGCAGTCTTGCTTCGCGGAGAAGTCGAGAAACCCGCACAGACTGTTCGCCGCGGCTTCCCTCAAGTCCTTCCAGGAGGCGGCCCCGCCAAAATCAAGCCTGGCCAAAGCGGGCGACAGGAACTCGCCGACTGGCTTACGTCACCGGACAATCCATTGACCGCTCGAGTCATGGTGAATCGCGTCTGGCTTAAGCTCTTCGGAAAAGGCCTAGTTCGCTCCCCCAACAATTGGGGAACCACAGGCCAAGCCCCTACCCACCCGAAACTTCTCGATCATCTTGCGGCTCAATTCGTGAGGCAGAACTGGTCGATTAAAAAAACAATTCGAGCCATCGTCCTCTCAGAAGCATACCAACGAAGTTCCCGTTTCAATCGGTCAAACTTTGAGAAAGATCCTGATAACCAGTGGCTATGGCGAATGAATCCACGTCCAATGGATGCAGAGGTTCTTCACGATAGCCTCCTGGCCCTCGGGTCCGGCCTTGATCTCGACCGCCCGTACGGCTCGCAAATCGCTACCGTGGGTGACACACGAGTCGGTCGGGGATTCAATCAAGGCCGACTTTCCTCCGACTCTCGCTATCGGGCAGTCTACCTTCCGATGCTTCGCGATGATCTTCCCGAAGCCTTAGGGCTCTTCGATTTCGCTGACCCAAACCTGTCTGATCCAGAACGAGAACCCACCAACGTCCCCGCACAATCCCTCTACCTAATGAACAGCCCCCACGTATTGGGTGAGGCCGTCGCAATGGCCAGGAAACTGCATCAACGATTTCCTGATAGGAATTCGCAGGTGAGCCACGCTTTCCAACTATGCTATGGCCGCGAACCTGATCAGGCTGACCGAGAGGCCGTCGCACATTTCTTCGCACATTATGAACCGACACAGCAATCTTCCCCACCACGGCGACAACTTCAAAGAGGGAGAAGAGGCGGACGCCGCGCCGGTTACGAAGCTCAAAGGCCAGCTCTGAATCGTCGCCGCGGATCTGATCAAAACTCATCACTCCCTCCAAATTCAATACAACCAGGACGAAGAGGAATGCAAGGCGCCTCCAGCCGTGGGGGACGGGGCCGTAGAGGAGGTCCATTCTCCCCTGCCGCCGCTCCACTCCCGCAAATGACAGCCGAAGAACAAGCGCTGGCGGTATTCTGCCAGAGTCTGTTGGCCAGCGCCGAATTCCGCCAAATCAATTAAACTCCAAGGCCCTTGAACATGAAACCTCTGATCAACCGCCGACAAGCGCTACAGCAACTCTCGCATGGACTCGGTTCCATCGCCTTCGCCGCCATGGCCACTGAACAAGCGCTGGCCGATTCTCAACCGAACCCGCTCGCCCCTAAACAGCCTCATTTCCAGCCGCGAGCCAAGCATGTGATCTTCCTTTCAATGGGCGGCGCACCGTCCCACGTCGACACCTTCGACCACAAACCTCAGCTTACTTCTGACAACGGTAAGAAAGGAAAATACGGGCCTCAACTACTCGGCTCTCCATGGGATTTCTCCCCACACGGTGACAGTGGCCTTTGGATTTCAAATCTCTTCCCCAACGTAAGTCAACATGCAGACGAACTCTGTCTCTTGCGAGGGATGCACTGCGATCAACCGAATCATAGCCAGGCTAGTCTCCAAACCCATACCGGAAGCTTTCAGTTCGTGAGACCCTCGATGGGAGCCTGGACTCTTTATGGATTGGGCACAGAGAACACCGACCTTCCTGGGTTTATTGTCCTCGGTTCAAATCGGAGCTCTATTAATTTCGGAAGTGGCTTCCTTCCGGCCGTGTACCAAGGAACCAAGGTGGGTACGCCTGGAGGTCGACGTGGTGGGAATAGCGCCCCTTTTCCGAATATCAAGAACCCTCTCCTACCCCCAACATCTCAGCGAAGTCAACTCGATCTCATCCAGAACCTCAATCGCAACAAGCTACAGAGAGACGAGCATCAACCTCAGGTGGAGGGCGTGATTCAGTCCTTTGAACTCGCCTTCCGGATGCAGCGAACCATGCCCCAGCTTCTCGACCTGTCAGGCGAATCCGAAGCCACCAAATCACTCTACGGCATTGGGAACACGGCGACAGACGGCTTCGGCACCCAATGTCTCATGGCAAGAAGAATGGTGGAGTCGGGCGTCCGTTTCATTGAGCTCACCAACGGAAATTGGGATCACCACCGAAACCTTCGAGAAAACCTCCCCACCAAGTGCCAGGAAATCGATCAACCTATCGCGGGCCTTCTCACCGATCTCAAACAGCGGGACCTACTCAAAGACACCCTCATTATCTGGGCGGGAGAGTTTGGGCGAACACCCCATGCCCAGGGAGGCAACGGGCGAGATCACAACAACAAAGGTTACACCACTTGGATGGCCGGTGGCGGCGTCAAGGGAGGCTTCAGTTACGGGGCAACGGATGAGCATGGTTATGAAGCAGTCGAAGGGCGTCTCCACATTCATGATTGGCACGCCACGATCCTCCATCTACTCGGTCTCGATCACGAACGACTCACTTACCGTTACGCCGGTCGGAACTTCCGCCTCACCGACGTTCACGGCACAGTCGCAAAGGAGATTATCTCGTAGCCAGGCATCAGACCAGGCCCGCGGAATCAGCAAGGAACTCACCCTCCCACACCGATGCGAGAGGCTCCGAAAGCTCTTTCTCCTAAAAAAAGGAGCCTCTCGATAACAAGAGGCTCCCAGCGTCCAGACCTGGAAAGATCTATCTAGCAATGTAAAAGCGCTCCGCCCCTCCCTCGCCAGCCGAAATGGTGAAGGGCGAAACCGCACCCGATACAGGTTCATAAGGCCCCTCAACACTCGCAGCGCCCTGGAGCGACCCAGTGAACTCTATCGTCACGGAACCGTCTTCATTCAACGCGATACCCGAGATTGCCCCAGGAGTTCCGCCACCGCCAGGAATTGGCGGCAGAGGCGGCACCGGAATCACTGGAGGCGTCACCACTGTGCTCGGGTCGAACGGAATGAACATCAAGTAGTTAAGCTCGACGTTCTCGTCCGCCTCAGCGGCCGTCAGTCGCAAGGTCGTTTCTCCCGACAACTCAACCGTTGCCAAGGCTCCATCAGCATCTCTCAACTGCGTAAATCGATAAGCCCCCCCCGACCCCTCGGTGTTCAGATCCCCTAGCTTCGTGACTTCGCCATTCTCGACGAGTCCCAACTCAAAAGCTTGGGCAGCGCGAGATCGGGCGCGCAGGATGATCTGATACGTTCCACTCTCAAAGGTCCTAGTGTAGTTGAGCCACTCACCCGTTGAAACACGCTCGACATCAAAGTCTACGATCTCCTCATCGCCTGCCTCTGAGAACTTGCTCCGCACTCGGTCACCCGAGACCCAAGTATCGACTTCCTCTTCTCGAATGACGCCTGGTCCAAAGCGATAGGCGCTGTCAGTGAAGGTGATAAAATCGTCATCACTGTCCGAGGGACGATCATCATCTATGGAATCGCTGGCGTCCACTCCCGGCTCGCTCACTTGGTCAAAGTAGCAAGTATTGGACCCGCCAGGCGTGCGACAAAGCGTCGGGTTATCGATAAATTTCCCTCCTCCAAAATTAAAGTCCTCAGCCTCAATGGTGAAGTTGTCTTCCGAGATGGTATCGAAATCGAAGTCGAACGAGAAGGTTCTACCTAGGCTATCCGTCGCGCCGATGCGGCCTTGATAGACCACGTTTTCTTTCAATCCATTGAATCGACCGCTGAGTCCGTCAGGACCTGTTTCAATTTCTAGATCTGCACTGCGGTCCACCCCATTGAGAATCAAGGACACCCCGCTCGCATCGACGCTCGCATCGCCCTGAGGCCTTACAACGAACTCGATCGGTTGAGTGGCATCAACCAGTTCTGCCCCCTCGATATCGCTCAGAATCTCGACGCTCGGTGGCCCGTCTACGTCCTCCCCATTGAAGAGCGCCGTAATCTCGGCAACGCTCAGCGCTCGGCTGTATAAGCGAAACTCATCAATCCTGGCCTCAGAGAGCCGAGCGTTATCAATGTTCGGAAAGTAGCCTCCACCCAAGGTTAAAGGAACCGCTCCTTCATCGGGATTGATATTGGTCTCCACAGGATTGCCTACGCCGCCAGCCTTGGTTTCTAGTTCGGTATCCACGTAGTGATCAAAATCTCCCACGGCTGCAAACACGCCATCTCCGTTCGAGTCCACATCCGGATCGAATACGGAAATGATGTGGTGCCACTCACCATCGTTAATCGGCAATGTCTGCCCGAAGTTATTGCCTCCCTGATTCTCCGTGCGGATAAACTGCACGACGTTTCCATCGTCATCCGTACCCCCATTCATCTTCACGTGAATCCGTTGACGAGCAGAGTTCACGCCCCACCCCACCAAGGCACCAATGGCACTCGAGTTGGCTGCTTGCCACTCAGTCTTAATCCAAAAAGAAACCGTTCTCGGGTTGTCATCACCAATTCCGTAATACTCGAAGGGAGAATGCAGCATGTATTCGCGATTGAATTTAGCAGATCCTCCGAACTTGCCTCCGGACCAATCAACCACTGCTCCAGGAAAAAGATTGTCCGCAGGCACCATCTCGCGATCGTTTCCCGATGCGTCGTTGGCTACATTGCCTGCGCCCTCGTCAAAGGTCAGATAGACCTCCAACCCATCCCGAAGCGATTGCCCCGCCAGGGACTGCGCCAACATCATCCCCGCACATACAACCCCGAAACATCTCATTCTCTGTCTGATCTTCATCATAGCTTTTCCTCACGTCACGCGTACACAAGCGCACTGCTGAACTTTTGGGAACTTTCGAAGCGTATCAAAGCCTTCCAGAGTAAGTCTACCTGAATATCCTATTCCTATCGGATAAGGGACACAACGACGGCACCCTGCGAGACCTGTCTTGCACCATTCAGGGTTCACAAAGTCCCCACGGAGAGTCGTAACCGTTCTGCAGTTCAGTAGGTCACTACTCTTGTAACCCTATGAACTCCCACCATCATCAATCCACTGGTCTCGGCTCAAAGCTGACCGTGCTCTGGATTTCAGCTTGTTTCTTCTCACAAGGAATTGCTGGGACGTTCCAAGATCAGATTGAGCCAATTCTGATTGAATACTGCTACGACTGTCACGGGGATGGTTCTTACGAGGGACAAGTAGCGTTGGACGAAATATCCCCGGCCCCCGAAGATGCCGCGCTCTGGCATCGCGTGCTCAAGAACCTCCGGGCCAACCTCATGCCACCACATGTGAAGCCCCGCCCAACAGCCGAGGAGTTCGCCGAGTTGGAAATGTGGATCAAGTATTCGGCTCTCGGAATTGACCCTAAGAAACTCGATCCGGGACCTTCGAACCCTCGCCGCCTCAACCGCTTTGAATTTCGCAACTCAATCCGCGAATTAATGGGTATCGAGTTCGACACTGCGGTAGAATTCCCTCCCGACGATTCGGGCTACGGTTTCGACCACATCGGATCTGTCCTCTCGATCTCTCCCATGCTTGCAGAGAAATACTTTTCGGCCGCTAGGGCCATCGTGGCCGAGGCGGTTCCGCTGAGCCTTCGAGTTCCAGCAGAACAGGTCTCCCCAGGCTCCGAATTCTGGACCGCCGACCAGACAGCTAACGGGCGCCGCCTTCCATTCAGCAAGAGCCAACAAGTGAAGCGAGAGTTTCAACTCAAGCGACCCGGCACCTACGAAATCCACTTCCACACTGAAGTCGATGGGGCCTTTAATTTTGATCCAGGAGAGTGCCGTGTCGATTTCTTCTGGAACGACCAGACGCTCAAGACCACCGAACACGCATGGCGCCCCAGCGACAAGTTTCACGATGTATTCCGAGTTGAGGCTCCCGAAGGAGCCCATTCGATCACAATCAAACTCGAGTCCACCGTCCCCACGGAAAATCAAGATGAACAAATCTACTTTGAGATTCACCAGGTTCGGCTCCGAGGCCCGATGGAGGAATCTGAGTGGATTCGCCCCGAGCGCTACGACCTTTTCTATTCACGCGACGATATCCCCGTTGAGAGCGCAGAGCGCCTCAACTACGCGAAGGAAGTTATTGAGCAGTTCGTCACGCGAGCCTTCCGACGCCCACCGCTTGAATCCACCGTCAACAGACTACTCCAAGTTGCGGTCGATACTTTCCAACAGCCCGACAAGTCCTTCCAGGACGGGATCGCACAGGCGATGGTCGCAGCCCTGACTTCGCCCCGCTTCTTGCTTCGAATTGACTATCCCGCCCCTTCGCACAAGGAGACCGAGTTTCCCCTCATTGACGAATTCAGTCTCGCCTCACGCCTCTCCTACTTCCTCTGGTCATCGATGCCAGATGCAGAACTCTTCTCATTGGCAGCGAGGGGTAAACTCCGAGAACAACTCCTCCCTCAGGTCGATCGCATGCTCGCAGATCCAAAAGCGGGAGCGTTCGTGAAGAATTTCGTCGGCCAATGGCTTCAATCACGGAATGTAGAGAGCGTTCCAATCAACGCCCGCGCGGTCATTGGCCGGGAGACGAAAGAGGATCCGAAGGTCACGCAGATGCGAACCCGCTATTTCACACTCGTTCGAAAACCCGCTGAAGAGCGAAGTCCAGCAGAAGACAGGGAACTGGAAGAGTTACGCAAGGAGGTGCGCAAGATCTTTCGAAGGCCACGAGTCGAGCTCAACTCGCAACTCCGACAAGCCATGCGTCGCGAAACCGAGGAATCCTTCCGCTACATATTGGAAGCAGACCGCTCCATTCTTGAACTACTTGATAGCAACTACACGTTCCTCAATGAAAGTCTCGCGAAACACTATCAAATCGAAGGCGTTGAAGGATCCGAGATGCGGCGGGTCGTTCTACCTGAAAACCATGTGAGAGGAGGAATTCTCACGCAGGGAACAACGCTTGTCGTCACGTCAAACCCCACCCGAACATCCCCTGTAAAGAGAGGCCTCTTTATCCTGGAAAACATCCTCGCCACTCCCCCACCCCCGCCACCGGCGGACGTTCCCGATCTCGAGGAGGCCGAAGCAAACGGAGAGGAACCAACCTTGAGAGAAGCGCTCGCGATGCACCGAGAAAGCCCCCTATGCCGCTCGTGTCACAATCGCATGGACCCACTGGGATTTAGCCTGGAGCACTTCAACGCAATGGGCATGTGGCGCGAACAAGAGCTCGAACAGCCCATTGATGCGACGGGCAAGCTGATTACTGGGGAAGCATTCGAGAACATCGCCGAACTCAAGCTGATCCTCACCACGGATCGTCGCGAAGACTTTTATCGTTGTCTCACGGAGAAGCTCTTGACCTACGCTCTGGCTCGAGGTTTGGAGCCGAACGACATCGAAGTGATCGACCGACTGGTGGACGAGCTCGATCGCAAACCAGACACACTCCGAACGCTCATTCAAGGCATTGTGCTTTCAATCCCATTCCAACGAATGCATGCTCCAGACCATCACGCTAGCAGAGAACTCGCCATGAAATCACCTACTGAAAGGGTCAATCGACAATGAAGCGACACGACAGATCACACCCCTCCCGTCAAAGCCCTCGACGAGCCTCTCTAAACCGACGGCAGTGGCAACTCTGATGGAAATCGTCACACTCACGTAAACCTCCCTATCGCTGTAGCAGGAAGCGGTGGAGGCACGCTACGTTCTGGGAGGTTTCAACGCTACGACTCCGTTCCCATGTCCAACCTCCTCCTCGGACTGGGCAAAAAAATGGGAATCGACGATCTGAATCGACTCGGCGATTCGACCGGCGTACTCGATGCGATCTAGTCCTCAAGCTCACTCATCCGGTTGGCCCCCTTTTCGGGGACACTCATGCCTTGGCCACTCAGGCACGCCTCAATCGTCACAGTTTCCTTCGCCAGCGTGTGACAAGAGCGAGCTTCGGATCGGAACGTTTAGAAAGAAAGAGTAGCCTGAAGGTAGCCAAACCGAGAGTCGCCCTGCGTCGTTCGATTTGGAGCACTCTCGACAAAAGAACCGGCGAATAACCAAGCCACTCCTGCTTCAAGTCGAAGCTTCTCTATCGCCCCGTCCCAACGCACTCGAAACTCAAGCTGTTGTCCCAGGGAGTTGCCCGCCTCACCCGAAGGATCCCGAAGACCGCTCGTTGTCCATGCATCGGTTGAAGACGCCAGCCAATAAAAGCGATGCGACGCCATCATTTCCCAACCGGGGGCCGGATTCAGAATCACGCGGTAGCCAGGGGATTGAATATTGCTTCGAGCGAAGGCGCCATAAATCCCGGTCGGCCCATGCTCAAAACGACGCGCACCAAATAAAGTATCAAATCGATTGTTCTCGGAGTCCGTCGCTGATCGATCCCCCGAAGCATAGTCATACTGCAGTCCCAACCGGGGTTTCCATGGCATATCCAAGGTGTAGGCCAAACTCGCATGATAGAATTGCGCTTCATGATTTAGGGACTGTGTATCGTCGACTCGACGAGAAGATCGCGAGGCTCCGAACTGCCACACAGACTCAAGATCAAAATCCCAAGCTCCAGGTTTCGGCTGCCGAAGAACTCTGACTCCAGTGGTAAAAAGTTCGCGATCTCGCGATGGACGCCCGGGTCTATCCTCCTCGTCCAAGCCGAAGAAATAACCCTGAACAAAGGCATCCAGCCAGTTGAAGGGAGTTCGATACGAGACTCCCCAAAACGCATCGCGAACATCTTCGTCGTCGAGCTGACTGTCCAGTGAATTCAACGACTCTCGATCGCCGGGCCTTCGTTCCACTGGCAAGAAGTAAAACCCTACCAACTCCCTCCCGGCCTGCCCCCGCCACTCACCTTTGATACCGTTAAAGCCATTGATAGTGTTGCGGAAGCGATTCCGAGCAACGAGCCGACGGCTTCCAAGGTCGAGTGTTTGCCGACCAATCGTCAAACTCCAATGCTCGGGCCTCGCCAAATAGGCCCCGACATCCCAACGCAAATAAGCCTGCAGGGGCTCCCATGTGTTGACCATCCCCGTGTTCAAAGGCGAATCCGCATCATCAAAGAAGTGCCGTGAATCCTGCAGTTCTCCGCCCAAGGTCAAAGTGTATATATCTAGCTCTGTTCTCAACAAGGCCCGGGTGGCGAACACCTGGTCGCTCCCTGAATACTGCGCCCGAAACTGTTCACTCAGACCGCTGACACGGGTTCTCATCTCCCCGGAGAACCTCAACCAATCAGGCAAACGCGTGTCCCCTTTTTGCCTTAATGAAGCGGACATCACTGTATCAACGGGTCCGACAATGAGCATCATTACAGTGATCCAGATCCCTGAGCATCCCTTTCCGGTCGACTTGGCGAACGACTCATTTGCCGATCTGAATTTTACTGAGAACATGTGAACCACGACGTTCAACCGATCGATTCAACGAGTCAAGATCCGACCGTCATGACGCCCCTCTCGCCCATAGATTCGCAGGCACCGACCGCCAAACATTCTCTCCGACCGGCTCCGGCAAACCCACACGCTCACTCAACTTGGAATGATCAGGGCCAGAGTTTGACATTGCGGTGAAGATTCGAGAGTGTCTGGTCGCTCACCGCGATGATTCCCGAGAGCAACAACAATAGTATGAGTTCTCGAAAAAAGATCGTTTTCTCTCTCGTCCTCCTAGGCCTGTGTGTCGGCTTAATCGAGGGGACACTTCGACTGTTCATGCCCAACATCAGTCCCATGCCAGTCCTACCGCTGGGCATCGGACAGTACGACCCTGATTTGGGCTGGTGCCCAAAGCCGGGCGCGATCGCTTCTTCGGATCGTTTCGACCTCACGGTCGAGTATAAGGTGAATTCGAAGGGCCTGCGCGGCCCTCTGATTCCGTATGAGAGGACTCCCGGCACATTCCGGATCTTGCTCCTCGGAGACTCTCAAACCTACGGTTACGGCGTCCCCATCGAGAAACACTTCTCACACCTTTTACCCGGCTATTTCAAGAACGTAGAAGTCGTCAATCTCGGAGTGAGCGGGTACGGAGTCGATCAGGAATTGCTGATTTATCGTAAAAAGGGGCAACGTTTTCAGCCAGACCTCGTGATCTCCTTCGTTCCACACTACAAGGCACATCGCCACATGCATTCCCGACGGTGGTCAAAAGAGAAGCCACATTTCATTCTACAGGACGGCGAACTGATCATTCAGAACACGCCCGTCCCCAACAAAAATAGCATGCCGCAGATTGTCGAGAACACTCACAATTGGCTACAAATGAATTCTACCACGTATCGAACAGGTCTCTACTTTTGGGAACGGATTCTCGTACGATTCCGGGAAAACCCCGCAGATGTCGAATACAATCAATATCTACGGGACAACGAAGACCCCGCGTTCCTAAGGGAGCTCCACAGCCTGGGAGGAGCAATAATCCGAGCCACGGCTGAAGAAGTGGAGCAACACGGGAGCGCTTACATGCTCGCCAGCTCGATCCCCGAACTGATCGCGATGGCCAAAGAATCAGAAATCTTGCATCTCGACACCTCGCTGGCGCTTAACAACCCTGCGTTCGAGCTCCCGCAGAACCACTCACATATCAACGAGGCAGGTAACGGAGTTCTCGCGTGGGAACTCGCCAAGTTGCTAAAACAGAACAACCTCGTTCCTGAAGAGCATTGGTAGTCTTCACTCCCGTTCCATCGTAGAATCAGCGGCAGCGAAAAGTTGTTTCACGTCGGAATGGAGAAGAATGAGAGCCGCTGGAAGCTCCAGTCCCTGCCTTGACAAAGACCAGGATTTCCGAGAGTTTCGATCTAACAGCACTAACGGGCCCGGAGGGGTGGGCTCTAGCTTTGATTAGCCATGCTCACAATACCTGGACAAGCATCACGGTTCTGCGATGGCGTTTCTCGTCGAAATTTCCTAAAAATCGGTGGCCTTGGTTTAGGGGGAATGGCTCTCCCTGATCTGCTTCGCGCCGATTCAAGCTCGGGAAATGGTCGCTCACACAAAGCGGTTATCATGATTTTTCTTCCTGGCGGCCCACCACACCAGGATATGTTTGACCTGAAGATGGATGCTCCCTCCGAGGTTCGCGGTGAGTTCAAGCCTATCTCGACCAAGGTGCCGGGAATTCAGATCTGCGAACTCTTTCCCAAAATGGCGAGAATGATGGACGAACTCTCGATCATTCGCTCCATCGTGGGGGCCGACCCAGATCATGATGCTTATCAGTGCATGACCGGTCGCTCTCTTAGACGTCCGAAACCGCCCGCCGGCGGTTGGCCCTCGATGGGAGCTGTTCTCTCCAAACTCGAAGGAGCAGTGACTCCAGAAATACCGCCATTCGTTGGACTTGCTCCGAAGATGGGAGAGATGCGCTGGGCCAATCCAGGGAAACCCGGGTTCTTAGGGCCTTCCCATGCACCGTTTCAGCCCAACGGATTCGGCCGGGAAGACATGACTCTTAATGGAGTCACACTCGACCGGCTCAACGACCGCCAACACTTGCTTAAGAGCTTTGACCGTTTCCGACGCGATATAGACTCCAGCGGCGCCGTGGCCAGCTTGGATACATTCGGGCAGCAAGCATTCGGCATCCTGACGTCGAGCAAACTGGCAGAAGCGCTGGATGTGAGCCGAGAAGACCCTCGCCTGAGAGGACAGTACGGCAAGGGCGACCCTAAGAATCGAGCCGACGGCGGTCCCAAGAACCTAGAGCATTTCCTTATAGCGAGACGCCTGGTCGAAGCGGGAGCACGATGCGTGACTTTGGCCTTCAGCCGATGGGATTGGCACGGCCGGAACTTCAAGCGCGGCCGAGAGGACATGCCCCTTCTGGACCAAGGCGTCACAGCCCTCGTTCAAGATCTGAAGCAGAGAGGAATGGACAAGGACGTTTCGGTTGTCGTCTGGGGTGAGTTCGGCCGTACGCCGACCATCAACAAAGACGCCGGTCGAGACCATTGGCCAAGAGTTTCTTGCGCCCTGTTGGCCGGCGGCAACATGAAACACGGCCAAGTTATCGGATCAACCGATAGGCTTGGAGGCGAAGCCGATGATCGTCCTGTGCGTTTCGGCGAAGTCTTTGCCACGCTCTATCACAACTTGGGTATCGACATCAACAAGACCACGGTCCCCGACCTTTCTGGTCGGCCCCAGTTCTTGGTCGAACCTGGCTGCCAACCTATGCCTGAGTTGGTCTAGCCTCATGCAAAGCATCGTTTCCATAGATCGGCCGATTCCACGGCACAAAATCTCAGATCAAAGTGTGGGGTTTCATCAGAATCATCTCACATTCGCTCTCAATATTTCGGCTCTGAACGATCTAAGTCAGCGCGCGAAACCGGGACACGCTATCGGCACGAAATCGGCTGGGAGGCGAAGCCGAAGGGCGTCCCGACTCTTTAACACCGAAAGGCGCGTGCGATCGCACGCAATCGTTTGCGAGCAGACTCTATCCAACCCTGTCGTCCCATGACTCCTTGGCTCTCTATACTCAAAGCAGTTTCCGTTGGCATTGCTCTGCCCGTGACACTTGCCAGTTTTATTTCCACGGCCAACGCAGCAGCGGAAGGAAGTTGGGAACTGCCACAGACGATTCATATTCACATGGCGAAAGCACTCGCCCCCAATAAGACACTCATCATTTCTGGAGCTGACGATCGCCGGCAACTCCTCGTGTCCGGGATCTACCGCCAAGAACGGCTCCGCGACCTAAGCTCGCAGGTCAGCTATAGCTCAAGTCCCGCGGGCGTCGTGTCCGTCGATGAAACCGGATGGCTTCAAGCAATCCGCAACGGCCAAACAACGCTCACAGCAACCCATCCGAGTGGCCTTCGCTCAGAGCTCGCCATCCGAGTTGAGAATTTCGAAGAAGATTCTCCCATCAACTTTGCCAATGAAATCGTTCCGATCTTCACAAAAACAGGATGCAATGGAGGCGGTTGTCATGGGAAGTCAAGTGGTCAAAACGGTTTCCGCCTTTCGTTACTCGGTTTCGAACCCAACGAAGACTACGAACATTTGGTCATGGAATCGAGGGGACGTCGTCTTTTTCCCGCGGCTCCCGATCACAGTCTCCTGTTGAGAAAAGCCATCGCTGAGGTCCCTCACGGCGGTGGCAAAAGACTAGAGAAAGACTCGGTTGACTACGCACTCATTCGCCGATGGATCCAGCAGGGAATGCCGTATGGCAAGAAGGATGATCCATACGTCAAAGAGATCGAGGTTTTTCCCAAGCAACGATTAATGAAGCTCCGCGACACCCAGCAACTTCGAGTTGTGGCTCACTACACCGATGGGAGTCAGAAAGACGTCACGCGTAGCACGCTCTATGAGCCCAATGTGAAGGCAATGGCTGAGGTGAGCGAACAAGGTTTGGTTCAACTTAACGATCAGCCCGGAGAAGTCGCGGTCATGCTGCGCTTCCAAGCACAGGTAGCTGTCTTCCGTGCGACTATCCCTCTGGGAGCTCCTGTTCGCGATTTGCCACCTACTCAGAATTTCATCGATGAGCTGGTCTTCAACAAGCTGAAGTCCGTCGGAATGCCCCCCTCAAGGGTCGCAGACGATGCCACCTTTCTGCGTCGTGTCACCCTCGACATAGCCGGACGACTGCCGACAGCAAGTGAAGCTAAAAACTTCCTGCGAGATTCAGATCCAAACAAACGTAGCGACAGAATTGATACCCTACTCAACGACACTGGCTACAGTGCCCTTTTCGCAAATAAGTGGAGCGCCCTGCTGAGAAACAAACAGAACCGAGCCACCGAGAAGCGCGGAACCTACCTTTTCCACGATTGGATCCGCGAGAGCATGGATCAGAACATGCCCTACGACGACTTCGTGAAGTCCATTCTGACAGCTTCAGGAGATATCACCGAGAACCCTCCTGTAGCCTGGTATCGTCAAGTCAGACAGTTAAACGAACAAGTTGAAGACACCGCCCAGCTATTCCTAGGTCTCCGCCTTCAATGCGCCCAGTGCCATCATCATCCCTTCGAGAAATGGAGTCAGCACGACTACTACAGCCTGGCAGCCTTCTTTTCCCGCGTTGGTCGCGCCTCCGGAAACCGCCCCGGCGAAGAAGTCATTTTCCATCGCCCCGGCCAAGCTCAAACCAAGAACATCAAAACGGAAAAGAACGTCAAACCGGCAGGCCTCGGAGAGGCACCTTCCACGATACGTACCGCCATCGATCCAAGGATTCAACTAGCCCGTTGGATGACCAACGACGAAAACCCGTTCTTCGCGAAATCACTCGTCAACCGCTATTGGAAGCATTTCTTCGGCCGAGGCATCGTTGATCCCGAGGACGATATGCGAGCAACAAACCCACCGACTCATCCCGAACTTCTGGACGCCTTGGCAACTCACTTTATCGAGTCAGGGTATGACCTCAAAAACCTGATTCGCACAATCTGCCAATCAAAGGTCTATCAACTGAGCGCCATTCCGAACCAACACAACGGAATTGACAAGCAACTCTATTCACGGTTTTACCCCAAGAGACTCATGGCAGAGGTCCTTTACGATTCCGTTCACCAGCTCCTCGGAGCAAACGTCAGTTTCAGTGGCCTGCCGGAAGGAACTCGGGCAATTGAGCTCCCCAACAACAGCTTCAATAGCAGTCATTATTTCCTCTCGGTGTTCGGTCGACCGGACAGTTCGAGCTCATGCGAATGCGAGCGATCCCAGGAAGCCAGCCTTGCCCAGAGCCTGCATCTTCTCAACTCCAAGAGCATCCAAGAAAAACTTGCCGCAGATAGCGGCCGCGCAGCCCTCGTCGCACAAGATGAGCATCGTTCTCACGAGGAGAAGATCGATGAACTCTATCTGATGGCGTTCAGTCGACACCCCTCGCCCGACGAACTCAACACCGCCTTATCCTATCTAAACCAAAAGCAACTGACAACGGCCACAAACCAAGGCGAAGAAAACAACATTGATCCCATTCGCCACGCCTACGAGGACATCATCTGGGCGCTCATCAATACGAAAGAGTTTCTTTTCAATCACTAGACTACGCTTGCCCCTGCGTAGCCCCTTCCCTTTCTGCACCTGCTCACAACTCACATGAAGCCAGGTTACCGCCTCTCGCCTTCAATCGGGCTACAGCGAGAATGTGAATCCCCACAATGCCCGGATTCATAGACGAAAAACTTCATTAAGTCCTCACCGGTCCCAATGATGTGAGGTCGAACCAACAAAAAGTGTAACTTGTTAGCCTAGCCTAGACTCGCATAGACTAGGTCCATTCGATCGTACATTATGAAACTTGGAAATCTCTGGCTTGTCTTCGGCGCCTCGCTTGGAATCTCACTATCACCTATTCAGGCAGCTGAACCTGAAGAATCATCGGTCGCAGAAAGCGATAAAGACGAACTCTTAGCGGGCCATTCGGCTCACGGGGAGGCCTTCAATGAGGGTCCCCGACAGGCAGCCTACCTTATGGGCAATACGGGGAACGTTCACTTTCCCATCACCACGATATCGAATGAAACCCAAGCCTATTTCGATCAGGGCATCGGGCAACTTCACGGTTTTTGGTACCTCGAGGCAGAACGCACGTTCCGGCAAGTCGCGGCACTCGAGCCCGACTGTGCGATGGCCTATTGGGGAATGACCATGGCCAATATCAACAACCGAGATCGCGCCAAGGATTTCATTCAAGAAGCTGTTGACCGAAAAGAATCAGTCTCTCCCCGCGAGGCCCTTTGGATTGAAAGTCTCGAACACTTCCTTCTCGGAGACGAAAAAGATGCCAAGAAAAGAAGCCGCAAGCTAATACGCGACCTCGAGGAAATCGTCTACCAATACCCAGATGACATCGAAGCAAAGGCATTTCTAGCGGTCACGATCTACCAAAATAATCGGCACCATCCCATCGGGTCCCATCAGGCAGTAAGCTCCTTGATTCAGCAAGTCTTTGATGTGAACCCGATGCACCCTGCTCATCACTACCGCATTCACCTCTGGGACCGAGAGAAGGCAGAACGAGCCGTGACGTCTGCCGCCCGATGCGGACAGAGCTCTCCCGGGATCGCTCACATGTGGCACATGCCGGGCCACATCTTTTCGCGGTTACATCGATACGCGGACGCAGCTTGGCAACAGGAAGCTTCTGCCCGAGTCGATCATGCTCACATGATGAGAGATCGAGTTCTTCCCGACCAGATTCACAATTTCGCCCACAATAACGAGTGGCTCATTCGGAACTTGAACCACCTGGGTCGGGCTCACGACGCCATCGATCTCGCGAAGAACATGATCGAGCTCCCAAGACATCCAAAATACAACCTCGTATCAAAGAGAGGTCGTAGTTCTTCCTATGGCCGAACACGACTGATGGAAACCCTCGTTCGCTACGAACTTTGGGATGAGCTGATCAAACTAAGCAAAACGGTCTACTTGGAACCCACTGAGGTGGACTACGACCAGATTCAACGACAACTGGCACTCGGCCTCGCTGGTTACCATCAGCATGACAAGGAGGCTATTAAGGCGGCCAAGGCTCCTCTAGAGGATCTACTTCAAGCAAAAAAAATTGAGAGAATTGAAGCCGCAGACAAAGCAGAAGAAAAGGCTCAGGAAGACAAGAAACAGTCCAAAGAAGTTGCCGAAGCAATGGCTCAAGCCATGATTCGACACAGCGGCTCGATCGGAAACGTGCGTTCAGCTATCGCAGAACTGGATACCTACATCGCGATTCTTGAAGACCGGCCAGAATCCGCCAAAGAGCACCTCTCAAAAACCAAGAGAATCCCGAGAGAGCGATTAGCACAGATTCACCTCAAATTGGGAGACTCAGAGAAAGCAATCGAACTAATCGAAAAAGCCAAGGAATCAGCGACCAATCAGGTTAATGTCCTGGCGAGTGCCGTCGAAATCTTCCACGCGACTGGAAAACTCGAAGAGGCCACTCAGACGTTCCAGGAACTGCAGTCACAATCGGGATTCATCGATCTTGATCTCCCAATCTTCCAACGCATCACCAAGCTCGCATCCGATCTCGGCATTCCACAGGAATGGAAACAACCCTATCACACGCCCGCGGACGTCGGACAACGTCCCGAGCTGGACTCGCTGGGCCCATTTCGCTGGCAACCTTCCAGTGCACCCGATTGGAAACTCAAAACGGCAAAGGGAGATTATCTCGCCTTGTCCGACTTCAAAGGCAAGCCCGTCCTACTCGTCTTCTATCTCGGTTATGGCTGTGCTCACTGCGTCGAGCAATTGAACGCCATCGAACCCAAGATCACTGAATTCGAAGAACAAGGAATCTCCGTCGTCGCAATCAGCACAGAGTCGCTTCCTGAACTCGAAGCATCACTCACTAAAAGTGAACTCCTTGGCGATCTCGCCTTTCCGCTTCTCGCGAATGATAAGTTGGATGTATTCAAGGCTTACCGCGCGTTCGATGATTTCGAAGACACCGCATTGCATGGCACCTATCTGATTGACGGAGACGGACTGGTGCGATGGCAAGACATCAGCTACGAGCCCTTCATGAATATCGATTTCGTGCTCAAAGAATCTGCCAGACTTCTGGCACAACCCAAAACAGTCCAAGTTGCCGTGGTCGAATAAGGCCTTGGTCATTCGCTCGCAGTCAGCCTGCGAGCGAACCTAACGCTAAGGTCTCGAAATCGCTACATTTGAGACAGCTGTTCCGACCGGACCTTCAGGGCTTGGGAAGACAGCGTAGACTCGATAAGCATATGTTTTTTGATCATCGAAGCGGTCGTCGACCGCTTCGATCGCATTCGGCATCGAACGACCTATATGATTCCAGAAGAGCTCCTGGTCTTGCCCATCAGTACGCTGAACCACGTGAGCAACTTCCCCGACAGCATTGTCATTCCACTCTAGCCGAATCAGATTCCCGCTTCGCGAAGTAACGCGTAAATCCGTCGGAGCACCGGGCCTGATTCCCGGGCGCGGCACTTGCTTGGAATTCTGCTCCCGAGTGGGCTTGGCTTGAGTCGGGGTGGGCGGACGCTCCCCTGGCTGATCCAATTGACGACGTGCCGTCTCGTAGCGTTTTACGATGAAGGCCTTCATTGATCGAACAACGTCATCATAGTTCCGATCGGACGGAACCGTTGCTCGTCTTGTAGGAAACGGATCGGATTTTAGATCCTCCGCAATCAACGAGTAGAGACGATCAATTTTCGAGTGTAGAAGCTCCGGACGAAAATACTCTTCCAGAATTCGGTCAGCCTCGCTTCGATACTCAGATAGCAGCGTGGGATGATACAACAGCTTCTCCAACACCGGACGCGGGGGACCACCTGCAATGGGCCACGCTGCATTCCATCCATCAATGACCGGAATTCGACCAAAAGCTTGATCGGCAAACCCCACATCGAGATCCGAAGGAATATAGTGCCATCGTTTCTCCCCTACAGTTTGGTAGAGGTAGAAATTATGTGGGTTCCACCCCGTCAATTGATCGAATGCGCCAGAAAGCAGCATGACGGCGATCGTTCGAACGAACTCGTCCCAAAAGAATAGGCGCCGCAACGTTTCAGGATCCGAAGGCTTCATCTCGGCTGAGACCAGCTCAAGCAAGCGGGACAACTCATCGTAAGCCGATTCTGCAGCCTCCGTTTTCGGTTCGAAAGTTTTTCGGTAGATGTGCGGGTCGCTTCCCGCGGAAGCGAGATTCACGCCGGGACCACCCTCACCTTTAAACAACGCCCCCCGTGGTTTTCCGTAGCGCCGCGAGACGAAAGACTTGTCAATACGTTCTACATTTACATACACGCCTTGATACTCTCCATTCACAGAGAGCCGGGAATAGTTCGCCCGGGGGGCCCAATTGCCTAGAGCTCTGAGAATATCGGTGATCAAAATCTCGCTGAATAGCCCCCCAAACTGAATCGCATTATCGAGAGCGACGCGCCTCATTCCCAGGAAGCGTTGTCCCTTCTCAAACTCATTGAATTTAATGAGATAGCTTCGCTTGAAGGGTTGATCGGGATGCGATGAGCTATTTCCCTTGAAACGGATGCCCACGTTCTCAACGAGCGTGTCGTTCCACCGAAAGGTCCCCCTAACATAGACTCGCTGGGGCAAAGCAGCATAAAGGCGCTCCCTCTCCGCATTCGGTATTTCGAGTTGGACCTCCTGAATCACAGCCCGAGAATAAAAGGCATGACTCGCATTGGAGTCTTCAGAAATAGCGACGATGCTTCCGGATAAACTCAAGACAAGAAGCCATGCCGAGCCAATGAAGCCACTGGCCAATCGATGCCTCCAGACCGAGGCCTCTGCCCTCGAAACATTCTTAATCATTTTGCACACCAAATTCTGAGCAGATTTCCGCGATTCGCACGCCAACGAGAAACATACCAAGAACCGCACCTCGCACCGAGACTCGGCTCCTAAACGCTCTTCGAGTGAGGCCGAAGCACATCGTTGATTACTCCGATCACGCGATCAGTGTATACAGAGGCAGAATAATTTTCTACTGCGTCTTGAAGGGCCCGAGACACCAAGCGTTCCCGCACAAGGGAGTCCATCAACAGCAACACAACGGAATCTGCCAAAGAGCAGACATCCCCGTATTCCACCAATAGTCCGTTCTGTTCATGTTGTACGATCTCTTTTAGCCCCCCAACGGCACTAGCGACGAGGGGAACTCCGGACGCCATACATTCAATCGCCGTCCGCCCAAAAGGTTCTGAAGACGAAGGCACGCAACAAACGTCGCAGGCTCGATAGAATTGAGGCATATCCTGGATCACCCCTGTGAAGACGATGCGATCTGAGAATGGCTGAGCCTGGATCTGTTCCTGCAATGATCGGGCAAAAGGAGAATCAATCGCTCCTGTGAATGCGAAAGTGCAATGAGGTACACGCTCTAGAACTTTGGGCACGGAACGAACGAAGAACTCATGCCCTTTCATCGGACGAAACGTAGCAGGCACGCCCACAACTGGTTGATCCAGCGGCAACCCGAAGCCTTCACGAGCTTCAGATTTCTCACATGTGTTCCGAAAAAAAACCTCGCCAACACCATTTGGAATCACAACAGGACGAGGCACACCCTCCTCCCCAAAAACATTACACCTTACGGCTTCAGAATTCACAATCAGCCGATCAGCCAAAGATACAATCCGGCGACGGACGACCTGCTTGGGGATCCAATTCGGCCAGGTCATCTCTCCTCCCACATCGGAGAAGAGTTCTCGGATGTGCCAAATGACTGGAATCCCCAACCGCCGGGCAGCGACCGCAGGAGCATAACAAACGAGCGAATTCAGATAGACCAAGTCGGGTCTATTTTGAGCGAATACCTTCTCGAATCCACCCGCAGAACGATGCTCCGCAAAAAGATCCTTAAAAAATCTCCATACTTGCTGACGCCTTAACCAGTTTTTGTGCGGCACCACATCAACGGGGCAATCAGCGCTGATCCGTTCTCGCCAGGGCCCATCACTCCCGAGCGACATATTGACCTCACAGCCACGCGACAACAGTCCCCTCACGATCATCTGTCCACTGAACGACGAACCGTCAAGGTTGGAACTGGATTGCACTATCGAAACTTTCACGAACCAGCCACACCCTTACCTACTTGGATTCAGTTAGACAAGCCAGGGATGCTCTGTGCACCCCTTCTCGAGTGGTCACGCTCTCGCTTCAACCCTCGAGAACACAGTATTCTGCCCCCCGACACTATCCTACTGATAGTCCTCGCGAATCGGGTAAAACACATCGATCACGTGGCAATCCGAAACCGCCTTGCCCGAATGGACCGCATTCGATGGAATGATTCCCACCCCTCCCGGTCCCAACACACGACTAACACCATCAATCGTCAATTCAAACTCACCCTCAATCACGTTACACACCTGCTCATGGGGATGAGAATGCTCGGGCAGCATGGCGCCTGACTGAATATCCCAATGTGCAAACGTCATCGCTTCAGAATGAACAAACTTCACCTGAAAGCCTGGCAACAAGTCACGAGTTTCGACATCTGATAAATCTAAGAACGGCATGGCCTATTCATACCGCCTAGACCGATTAGAGTCACGCGGATAGCCAGAGATTGAATCGAACGTATCAGAGACAAGCCGGAGTTTCAGCGTCAAGGAGTTGCAATTGTGTTCCAGATCCGCTTTTTTACGGACCTGATGTCCAGTTCGGAACCCAATCGAATGTCTCTCTTTCGCGCCCTTCTCGTCTTGGGCCGAGCATCAAATCTTCCAACAGTGTGGTCCAACTGCTTCGTCGCTTACGTTCTGGGTGGCGGCGGCCCTTGGCCAGATCTCTTCCCGATAATGATTGGAGCAACGCTCTTCTACTTGGGAGGGATGTATCTCAACGACGCCTTCGACACTGGGTTTGACCTTCAGTTCCGCAAAGAGCGACCGATTCCTTCAGGCGCTATCAGCGAGCGAACGGTCTGGATTCTTGGATTCGGCCAGTTACTCATCGGGATTATCTGCTTCTCTCTCATCAGCCGTGTTCCGCTCTCGTTGTCGCTTTTACTAGGCAGCACAATCCTAGTTTACAACGCCCTCCACAAAGCCGTCAGCTATTCCCCGATTCTGATGTCACTTTGTCGATTTGCGCTCTTCTTGGCGGTTGCCTCAACCGGTCACACAGGAATCACCGGCATCGCTCTCTGGAGTGCGATTGCTCTCTCCGCCTACATCATCGGGTTGAGCTATGTCGCACGACGAGAAAGCACGGGCGGCCTCATCGCTTTTTGGCCCTGCGTTCTGCTGGCGGTTCCGGCCATTCTCGCGTTCCTCGTCAATGATGGCCCATTTCGCCAATCCGGATTGATCCTTATCGGAGTCTACGTCGTGTGGGTCTTACATTGCTTGCGCCAAATCTACTGGGTCCATCCACCAAAAATCGGCTTTGCAGTTTCCCATCTCTTGGCCGGTATCGTACTCGTGGATTTGATGGCGCTCGGACTCGTCGACTTGACTTGGTCACTCGCAATGTGCGGCCTTTTCGTGGCCGCTCTCTTTTTCCAAAAGTTTATTCCCGCAACCTGATCCGTTCGCTCGGGATCAGCCTGCCCAGGTGTCTTCGCGAAGAATCATCCGATGTGTTTCGGCATTTGCACGTTAGCCGACGAATGCTAGCCTCCCAAAGCGTCCATGATGAGATCACTCGTTCTATTTCTTACCCTCACCGTTCTAGCATCCGATTCTGGATGGACTCAGTCTTCGAATGTCCCACCGGGCGAACGAATGGTGAACGATTACTTCGAGAGACGAACGGCAGAACTGCGCTCCCAATGCCTCGCTCCCTACCGAAGTCTTGAAAACTGGCAGACCTCACGTCCTCAACTCCAGGAGGAACTTCGGGAGATGCTTGGGTTAAATCCTTGGCCAGATCGCACACCACTCGAACCAGTGGTTACGGGCCACATCGAACAGGAAGACATTCGAGTAGAAAAACTCCATTTCCAATCTCTCCCTGGCCTCTACGTCACGGCGAATCTCTATCTCCCCAAGGATGTCCACGCTCCCCTTCCGACGGTTCTCTATGTCTGCGGGCACGCAATCGCCAAGGAAGGTGACCGAAGTTTCGGGAACAAGGTCCCCTACCAACACCACGGCATCTGGTTCGCACAGCATGGCTACGCCTGTCTGATCATCGATACAATTCACCGAGGTGAGATCGAAGGCATCCATCACGGAACCTATCAGTACGGAATGTGGTGGTGGAACTCTCGCGGCTATACCTCTGCTGGAATCGAAGCTTGGAACAGCATCCGAGCACTCGACTACCTGGCGACGCGCCGAGAAGTCGATATGGATCGCATCGGGATTACGGGCCGATCCGGCGGGGGTGTCTACAGTTGGTGGACTGCGGTGATCGATGAACGAATCAAAGTGGTCGTGCCCGTCGCCGGCATGACAGACCTACAAAACCAAGTCGTTGATGGCGTGGTCGACGGACATTGCGACTGCATGTTCATGGTGAACACCTACCGATGGGACTTTCCCAAAATCGCCGCATTGGTGGCACCCCGCCCCCTACTCATCGCAAACACGGACAAAGATTCCATCTTCCCACTAGATGGTGTCATTCGACTCCATTCCGAGGTTCGAAAAATTTATGAACTTTACGACGCGAGTGATCAACTGGGCCTCCTTATCACAGAAGGACCACACAAAGACACCCAAGATCTCCAGGTTCCCACATTCCGTTGGTTCAACCGGTTTCTAAAGCAGTCCCAACCCTTGATCGACATCCCTGCTCAAAAACGGTTTTCCAACCAGGACCTCTACGTCTTCCAAGAATTTCCGGAAGATGCCATTAATCAATCGATCCAAGAGACCTTTGTCCCGCCCGCTCCGCTCCGTCCTCCACCAGCGAACGCTACCGACTGGGATGACCAGAAAATGCAGTGGCTGCAAAGCTTGAGGGAAAAATCCTTTCGTAGCTGGCCGCAGTTCGAGCGTCCCCCCGTCACAAGAAACACCCTCAATCACTCAATCCCGGGAGCCACGCTCAGCCTCTACGCCATCAACGTCCAGCAACGAATCCAACTGCCACTCTATGTACTCATACCAGACCGATCCGATCTCGTTGAAGAGTTGGTACTGACGGTATTAGACGAGCTAAACGGCAATGAGTTTCACCAAGCCTTTCAGGCAGCTATTCAATCAAACACGTGGCCACGTTTCGCCCCTCAAGACCAGCCCAAGAAGGCGTTCGCCTGGATTGCCCCCCGAGGAGTCGGTCCGACAACATGGGAAGGAGGAACGATGACCAACACACAGGTCCGCCGACGGTTCATGCTCCTTGGGGAGACGCTGGATTCAATGCGCGTATACGATATCATCCGAGCCGCCCAGGGCGTCCGTGCCATTCCCTCGATGGGTCGATTCAAACTGAGGGTCGAGGCGACCGGTAACATGGCGGTCAACGCACTCTACGCCTCGCTCTTCCACGACTCGATTGATCGCCTCGAGCTCACTCGACTTCCCGAGAATCACCGAGAGGGGCCAGACTACTTAAACGTCTCCAAGATTTGGCATCTCCATGAGGCCCTTGCCGCCTGTTCTCAAACTCACGATCTCACGTTAAATCAAGCGGACGAACAGCTTGTGCGATACACCCGCACACTTCATCGCACCCAAGATTGGCAAACGGTTCTTTCGATAAATCCATAAAGCCGCCTATGCTCTGAGCGCAAAAAAACCTGCCACCCGCATAGCGGAATGGCAGGCTGATCAAAAAAGAGGAGCCCGAACCAACTATCGGCGCGCTTTCTTTTTCTTCTTAGCGGTCGATCGCTTGTCGGTGTTCAGAAAGCGATTTACAGCATTGAGATAGGCTCGGGCACTCGCTTCGATAATATCGGTACTCGCTCCCCGTCCCGTTACCAACTCGCCATCCCCGAAGTCAGCTTTGATCGTTACCTCACCCAGCGCATCCTTACCCTGTGAGACCCCACGCAGTGAATAATCCTTCAAGCGCCCACGAACATCAGTGAGGCGATCGATCGCCTTCAACGCGGCATCGACCGGACCATCCCCAACCCCTGCATCCTCCAGCACCACCGGTTTCTGGTTTTTCTTGGCAGCAGCCTTCGTGAGTCGAACCGTGGCAGTGGGCACTGTAGAGGAGCCACTGGAGACGCTTAAATAATCGAGCACCCAGGTCTCAGGAACTACGGTGATGTGTCCCTCAACAAGGGCGGCCAAGTCATCATCGTAGACAAACTTCTTCTTGTCGCCGATTTCCTTGAATCGCGCAAAGATCGCGTTCACATCCTCATCGGTCATCTTAAAACCCAGATGCTTCAACCGGGAAGATACTGCAGCTCGACCACTGTGTTTTGTTAGGGGCAGTTCGGTTTTTCCCCAGCCAACTTTGACCGGGTCGACAATCTCGTAGGTCTCTCGTTTCTTGAGAATGCCATCCTGGTGAATGCCGCTACTGTGGGCAAACGCATTCTCCCCCACAATCGCCTTGCTTCGCTGCACGTTCAAACCTGACATTCGGGCCACAAGCCGAGAGGTCCTCACAATTTCTTTGGAATTTACGCCACACTTGAATCCGCGGAATACATCCTTTCGCGTATTCAAGGCCATCACGATCTCTTCCAGTGCAGCATTACCTGCTCGCTCTCCGATACCGTTCATCGTGCACTCCACCTGGCGTGCTCCGGCTCTAACGGCCGCCAGGGAGTTCGCAACAGCCAAACCAAGATCGTTATGACAGTGCACGCTAATCACGGCCTGCCCGGTTTGGAAGGCGGTCACAGACTCGTACAACTCTGCAATCAGTGCTTCGAATTCACTTGGAACAGCCCAACCGACCGTATCCGGAATATTGACAGTAGTTGCTCCCGCATCAACCGCTGCCTGGCAAACCTTTACCAGGAAGTCTGGTTCCGTCCGTGAAGCATCTTCAGGTGAGAACTCCACGTCATCCACATAGGATTTCGCGTGCTTCACTCCTTTGACGGCAAGCCGAACGATTTCGTCTTCCGCTTTCCCCAGTTTGAATTCGCGGTGGATCTTCGAGGTTGCCAGAAATACGTGAATTCGTCCCCGCTTGCCGGCCGGTTTCACAGCCGCGCCCGCAGCGTCAATATCCCCCGTCACGCAACGAGCTAAGCCGGCAATGGTTGGTCCCTTCAGTTCTTTAGCGATCGTCTCCACAGCCGTGAAGTCACCGTCACTGATCACTGGAAATCCCGCCTCAATGATATCCACCTTGAGTCGCTCAAGCTGGCGTGCCACCTCGAGCTTCTCACGAAGATTCATCGAGGCTCCAGGGCACTGTTCGCCATCACGTAAGGTGGTATCGAATATTTGAACGCGTTTATTCTTCATGTTTTCGATCGCATTTATTTTCTGTATCCAATCACTGTAGGGCTCAGAAACAAGAAAACCCCACCGCCAGCTAAGAGGCAGTGGGGTTTGAAAATTCTGAGCAATTCACTAACACCCGACTGCCGGACTGCTTAGGAGCAGCCCGCCGGTAAGTAGCAGGAGAGTGTTTTGCAAATTCAGCATTGGGCGGCACGCTAGCACTGCGCCTTTCGTCAAGTCAACGCAATAATTGACTCCCCGCCTCATCGTTATCCTAACGCCGCATAAAGAATCTCCCCGAACCTCAGCTTGTCATTCACTCTAAGCCTAGGTTCAATATCTCAAACCCATTTTGTTCTGTACGTCCGTGTTGAATCAACCATATGAAATCAAACCAGTCTATTGATCGACGTCGTTTCCTCACAACAGGGGGCGCTGCCATCATTGCTTTCCCTCAAATCCTTACCCAAACCAAGGCGGACACCCTCCCGGTCGTTGGGCAGGGAGACTATCGTTACGAAGTCATCCACCATTGGGCCAAACTACCGAGTCAATTCACCTGGCAAACAACGCATAACGTTGCTGTCGACAAGAACGGATTCCTCTACGTCATCCACGAGGGACAGGCACAGCTCAAAGATCACCCCTCTATTTTCGTTTTCGATCCCCACGGCCGCTACGTCCGCTCCTTCGGCAAGCAATTCCAGGGTGGCGGCCACGGACTCGAAGTGCGAGAAGAAGACGGTGAGGAGTTCCTTTACGTCACAGCCTATCAGCAGCTCAAACTTTTCGCCAAATTGACTCTAAGTGGCGAAACCGTTTGGGAGAAAAGAGCCCCAATGCGATCCAATCACTACGCACCTGGCGAGGCCAAAAATCCCGAGAAGGTCTGGGGACGAGATCGGTTCATGCCTACAAACTTCGCCTTCCATCCCGACGGAGGCTTTTATCTCGCGGACGGCTACGGCGCCTGGACAATCCATCGCTACAACAAAGACGGAGACTGGGTGTTCTCTTTCGGAAAACCCGGTAAGGGCGATGGAGAGTTTCAGCTCCCCCACGGAATCTGGTTCGATGATCGAGAAGGACGAACTCCCAGTGTCGCAGTCGCCGACCGAGCGAACGCTCGCCTGCAATGGTTCACCCTTGGCGGACGACACCTATCGACTCTCGACGGCATGATACTACCGGCAAACATCGATACTCACGGCAAAATGATGCTTGTTCCCGACCTCAGCGCACGAATCACGCTACTGAACGAGAAAAATGAGGTTGTTGCTCACCTCGGAGAAGATCCGGATTGGCGCGAACAGGTTCTGAAGGACAACCGAAAACTTCGCCAAACGCCGGAGAAATGGGTAGCCGGTAAGTTCATTCACCCTCACGACGCCTGCTTTGACCACAATGGAGATATCTTCGTTGCCGAATGGGTCGCTACAGGCCGAGTAACGAAACTACGGCATCTTGTTTAGGTCTTCCATTTGCCTTCGGGGGCTTGGGCTGGGAGTAGTCCAAGTCCCCGCTGGCTCTCTCCTACCCCTTCGGCGCCCCCCCCATTCACTGCGAATTCAACAATCTCATCCCCAAAACAGCACATAAGGGCCCCGGATTGTGTAAATTGCGGGCACGGAGAAATTAAGTACTTGTACGTATTCACGCCAATAGCCATTCTGGCAAGCTTGAGGCAGATTAAGTCACCAAAGGTTGACTAATCAGACTAGACAAGTGCGCCAATGAACTCCGAGAAACGAGTATTTTTCAGTCTCAACCACGAAGCAGATACTGCTTTGTATCAGGAGTTGCTGCAGTGGTTGCATCTCAATGATGTCGCCATTAATCCGTGGACAAGCGCTGATTTCCCGGACACCTCAAGAGACACAGGTGGACGACAGCAACAAACAGACCTCGTAGATAATGTAGTCAACTCTGACTACGTCGTTGTGATCGTCGGGGACTCACCTATCGACCCAGAAAGCACTGATATTCAAGCACTTAACGCCGCTGCTTGGATGAAACGCCCCATCATTGCTCTCAACATCAATCAAATCAAAGATATCGATCGAGAACACTTCCCGGAACTCATGTCAGAACAGCTCGTCCTCCACCTCCCGATGGAAGGCCAAGTGTTCAAACACGCACTCGAGTCATGGAAAGATGAGGCGTTCCGCGTGAGAACAATGGGACAAACCGGGCCGGTTCACTACTCCCGAGACATCTATGATCTCATTGAGCGGAATTACGAGACAGCCCACCCCTTCACAAAACACCCGGACACCCCATTGGCAGACGACGAGCAGCGTCTTTCTGGCTGGAGTCAATCTGCTGCTGCCTAGCCAGAAACCGCCCCCTTTTCGACTCCTGGCCGGCAAGAAAGCAAGCGAGTCGACTTCTGGAGCCGGTTTTCGTCCATTCTTCGGCACGCTCGCAATGCCTTGCGAATCCAAGCAAACAAGCTAGCGTAGGCGGCAAACCGCTATGGCTCTGAACTCAAACCACGAACAAACCCGTGCCGCCATCAGGGAAAAAGTCCAAGAATTGATGGAAGACCTTGGGGCCGAACCTGTTCTGGATCTAACACAATCCTTTATCTCAGAGAGCCCAGCCTCTCTCGCTGAAATTGAGTCAAATTGGGCAAACCAACAAATCGAGGAACTCAAGCGCAGTGCCCACTCCTTCAAATCACTCAATCAAGTCTACGGACTCCTTGAAGCTGCTCAGCTCGCAGCAGACATTGAGGCAGCATGTGCGAACTCATCATTGACGGCTATTCCAGGGATGATTGAGCAACTCGTTTCAGCCTGGGATCGGGGCGCCGCGGAGCTTATCGAGATCCTCAAAGCGGAGCACGGTCTGGAAATCGCCTCCCCAAAGTAAGGCTCGGACCAGCTCCAGGCCCATCGTTGAAATCCCATGCCTCGTGTTCGAAATCTTAGCCAATCCACCTTTCTCTACTGCGTCGGAGTCGCAATCGTGGCGAGCGGTGCGTTAGCGGCTTGGGGCATGCCAGTCTGGACAGCCTATCTCGTTTCAATTTCAGCCATCACATTTGCCTGCTTTGGTTGGGACAAAAGACAGGCGAAAAACTCCAAAGCCCGAATTCCCGAAACCTGCCTTCATGCTCTCGCGCTCATTGGAGGAAGTATCGGAAGTTATGCCGGCCAACAAACGTTCCGCCACAAGCGGGCTAAAAAAGAGTTTCAGAAGTGGTTTTGGGGCATAGTCGCTATTCAAATTGTGGCACTGATAGCATTCGCCTTTCTCCGGTCCCGGAGTTGAGCGCACGACATCCAGAGTCAGTAAATCGCATGAGTTTTCCCTTTGGAACGCGGATCGATTCAGTGTTTTTTTCACTTACGAGTCATTATCCCTCAACACAGCAATCAGAAGCTCGATTCCACCTTGAAGCCCAACCCAACCCGGCCTATCGTAAAATCATGCGCTCGCACCAAAGATTAAGAACCGGACTTGGTTCCGTGCTTCTCACCCTCCTTGCCTTCGGAATGACGGCACAGCTACGGGCTCAAGACCGCTCTGCTCAGGCCGCTGCGTATATCGCTCAACAGCAAGCCGAGGAGCGCTATCGACGCCTCTACACGGTTGTCGAGGATCTCCAGTCAGCCAATGTCGTTCTCCAGCAGCGAATCGAACGACTCGAAAGTCAGCTCCAGAGAGCCATCAAGTCCTTAAACGAGCAACAGGCCGACAACGTAACCACTGAGCAACTCGACTCTCTCAGCAAGAAGGTCACACAAGAAATTCAAATCGTGGAGAACAAACGTCTTGCAGATAACAAAAAGATTCTCTCCGAGCTGAAGAAAATCGCCAACCGGCCCGCCCCGGCTCCAAAGCAACCGATTGCAAAAACCCCCAAGCCCGCGCTCGAACCCTACACAGGCCCCGTCTACGAGATCACAATCGAGCCGGACTACACGATTTCTGGGATCGCTCAGAAATATCGGGAACAAGGACACATGATCTCGGCAAACGATATTCTGCGAGCCAATCCCGGGCTTGATCCAAGGCGACTCCAGCCGGGACAGGTAATCAAGATCCCAGCAAAGCAATAACACGGCGAGCCCCGAAGGTTACGCTCGCCATGAATCATGAAGTTCCTGCGCAAGCTTCATCTCTATCTCGGCTGCTTCTTCAGTCCATTGCTGCTGCTCTTCATCGGCACAGGATGGTATCAAACGGTTAGCACGAACCGAAACAAGGGCATCGGAGAAGGCGGCGGATGGCGCGAGAAGCTTACCTCGATTCACGTGGACCAGGTGTTCCCCACCGAATCTGGTGAGACGTACTCTCCCCAACTGTTCCAGTATCTCGTGATCACGATGTCGATTGCGTTGATTCTCACTATTCTCCTCGGTCTCTTCCTCGCTTTCAAAACCAGTCGAAAGCAATGGCCCATCTGGGTATCACTATTGCTCGGCCTCGTGATTCCCATTGTTCTCCTCTGGTTAGGCCAATCTTCAGAACTGCAGCTCTGATGGAAAAACTTTTCATTGGTATCGCCGGTTTCCTCATCCTCGGAATCATTTACGCCTGGCATCGGCACTTCTACGATTATCGCATTCGGAAAGATTGCCTTGAAGTGACCTGGATGGGAATCTGCGTACGACGGGTTTCGATCCGAAACATCGAATCGGTCTCAAAGCGGAGGAAGTTTGCCGCAGAAAACTGGGCCAATACCTGGCGCCCTCGCCACCGAATTCTCGTGATCCGAAAACGGACTGGAATGCGCCGCGACTTTGTCATTACACCCCGCTATCGCTATGAGTTTCGCAACCAGTTAGAAAGCATCATGAACCCGGGGCAACCCAACTCCAGCAAAGACACCTAGTATCCCCGTCGTAGCGCCCCTCGAACCAATCCGTAGCCTTGCGCTGTGAGTCACGCCGAAGAAAACGCCGACCATGCCCAGGAATAACGAAAAGATGAGTCTGAGAGAACTCTGTCGACTCATCATATTCGAGGCGGACACCCCAGCGGGTAAAGCCTTCGACGTGCTGCTGATCGTCTCTATAACCACGAGCGTCATAGCCGTATGCCTGGACAGCGTGGCCTACCTTCACCTTCGATTTCAGGCAACCTTCCGAGCCATCGAATGGGCCTTCACTATTCTGTTTACCATCGAATACTTGCTTCGACTCTGGTCCGTTCGTTCGCCCGCCTACTATGCGAGAAGCTTCTACGGAATCGTGGATCTCGCCGCGATTCTCCCAACTTACTTGAGCTTAGTTTACTCCGGAGCCGAGTTCTTGGTCGTGGTTCGTCTCCTGCGAGTGCTGCGAATCTTTCGCATCCTTAAACTCGTGCAGTACCTCGAGGGATCGAGAACCATCATGCGAGCGCTGAGAGCGAGCCGACCCAAAATTGTTGTCTTCGTATCGACTGTCGTCGTCCTCGTGACCATCATTGGCTCGCTCATGTATCTGATCGAGGGTGAGGAAGGTGGATTTACAAGTATCCCAAAGGGCATTTATTGGGCTATCGTCACACTCACTACGGTGGGCTATGGGGACTTGTCGCCGCAAACGCCTCTCGGTCAGTTCCTCGCTTCGATCGTCATGATTCTTGGGTATGGAATCATCGCCGTTCCGACCGGAATCGTCACCGCCGAGCTCACGCGGCAAGAAATGTCGACCACAACCCGAAGTTGCCCGAACTGCGCTGCCGAAGGACATCTCGACATTGCAGAACATTGCTATCGCTGCGGCCATTCCCTCGACCCAGATCTCGATCCTGTGGATACCTAGCTCCGCCAGGTCATTCTCTGCGTCAATGGCACCAACTATGCTTCACTCAGACTGCTGCGAGAAACGGTTTCTCGCCGTAACACGAAGGGGACATATGAAAGTGATACAGGCGAACTGTCGGATTCAGTTTACTCCCCAGGATATTGCATTCCTGATCGAAACTCTTGAGCAATGCCCCGAACAACGCCAGGCGATTCAAGGCTTGTTCACCGATCTAGAGACCCGTGGGCTGTTGTTGGACAGCGAGGCCCTCTACGAGGCCATCATTGACACCCCGAACAATCTGCCTATTTCTCTACACCTCTTTTTCTATGTCACCGTCCGGCGAGTTCTGAAGAAGAGAGGGATCGATGATGAGAACGTCGCTGACTATGTAGCCGAACTTCTCACGGAATTTACCCGGTTGAGTCCGAGCTCGAAGGAGGCCCACAACTCGCAAAAACACGAACTAGGGCTGGACGCTTGGATGGATAACCTACAGAACGCAAGCAGCCGAGACTCATTCGAAAGAAAAGCCCACATTGCTAATCGCCTCCTCTTTCACACGGGCATTCAGGAAGACTGGCTCCGAAAACGCACGGACCGGACGGGAGCACCTAGTCTAGAATTCTACGAATCTCTGGCCCCTCGCTTCTACCGCGGCGCAAGTGAACATCGTCTGGCAGAAAAATATGAACTACGTGAAGTGTTTGAGCACTTGGCGGAGAGCTTTCACGAAACTCGCGTCGCCCTCAACGACCTCGCAACTCGATTGCTTCACCTTGATGAGCCCTCATTCCCCATCCTTGATAGAAGAGGAACTAGGCCAGATCGAAACCCAGATCCGTAAGCTGCCTTCGGGTCTCATCCGGTTGCTGATGAACAATGCCGTGCCACCCCTGCTCTTTCGCAGCCTGAATGTTCTCACCCTTGTCGTCAATGAAGACAAGGTCCTGCCCGGTTTTCCCAACCACCTCTTCGACGACTTTATAGAGGGAAGCTTCCGGTTTCATTGCGAGATGCTCGTAGGAATAAACATACCCGTCAAAGTTCGCAAAAAACTCAAACTGCCGGCGGACAATTCGTATGGCAATCTCGTTGGTGTTAGAAAAGATATAGCAGGGTATTCCGCTTCCTCGTAACTGTCGCTGAAGGGCGACCATCTCGGGAATTTCGGTAAAGATCTCACCAAAAAGATTCTCAAAATTACCATAGTCGCCCGTGTAACCGCTTAGCTCCTTGACTTGGCGATAGAAGTCTTCAGAGCTTGTTCTACCATACTCGTACTCCACCAGAACATCCGAGCCGACGACTTTCTCCATGATGTCATCAGCGCTCATCTCTGACTGCGCACTCAGATTTCTAGCAAAGATCTGAAAATCAAATTCCAGCAGGACCTTCCCCAAGTCAAAAACAACCGCCTTCGGCACACTCATCGATATCCCTTCTTACTCACCACTCTCGTCTACATCCAAAGCTCGTCGTCCTTCCAAAGCTCGCCCAATGGTGAGCTCATCAGCAAACTCAAGTCCCCCGCCAACAGGCAATCCATGAGCTAATCGTGTGATCCGGACTGAGTGAGATTTGAAGCGTTCCGCCAGGTAGTAGCTCGTCGCATCTCCTTCGACATCCGATCCCAGAGCAATCACCAGCTCTTTGACATCTGGAGTCCCGATTCGCGATTCCAGCTCGGCAATTCGCAAGTCCTCAGGACCGATCCCATTCAAGGGTGAGATCTGCCCCCCCAAGACGTGGTACCTCCCTCGAAAAGCGTTGGACTTCTCGAGCGAGATCACATCGACCGGCCGTTCAACCACGCAGAGCACGGAAGGATCTCGACGCGGATCCTCACAAAGTTCACACGGTTGGGACTCAGTCAAAGCCCCACAGGTTTGACAAAAACTGATTCGTTCCTTGGCCGTAACCAGAGCGGAAGCAAGGTCCTTTACCCAGGCAGAATCGGCCTGCACAACATGTAGGGCAAGACGCTCCGCCGAACGAGGTCCGATTCCAGGCAAACGCCCGAGGGCAGCCTTCAGAGCTTGAATAGGAGGAGGAAGCTCAGCCACAAGCCCGGTTACCTTCCTGAATCGAATCGCAATTCATGGCGAACCGCCTGCGCCACGCCGTCTGCCTTAGCCCATCAAGCCGGGGATTTTCAGACCAGAGGTCAATTTCCCCATCTCATCGTTGGACACTTCCTTGGCTTGGTTCAAGGCAGTGTTCACTGCCGTCAAAATCAAATCTTCCAGCAAGCCAATATCCTCCGAGTTCACAGCCTGCGGATCCACTTTGATCGAATCCAAAGTGCCGTCACATTTCGCGACCACCTTGATTGCACCCCCGCCACTCGTTGACTCAACCGTTTTATTCGCCAAGGCGGCCTGCGCTTCTTCCATGTCCTTTTGAATGCGCGTGGCCTGCTTCATTAATTTTCCGATACTCGACATAAGACCTTCCTCTGTTACGTATTTTCTATGCTCACTCTCTAGGAGCTTCTCCCGGTTTGAACAATCTGCCCCTTGAAAATCTCAAGGGCTTCCTTGATCAAGGGATCGTTCCGAAATTCTTCCAAGTCAACCGCGTCGGGTTCAACTACCCGGTTCTCAGCGCTTTTACCCTCGGGTTCGCGAGTCCGCGCCGGTTTGGGCGGTGCAGCGGCTTCCTCAGCCTTCTGTTCCTCAAATACCTTAGCAAGTTCAGGCGCTTCAACGAATTGAAGTTTACAATCCGCGAGACCACACTCACCAAAGGCGGTCGCGAGCATGGCTTTATTTTTCCCGCCTTCCAACAACGAAATATGATCACGAGCTTGCGGCGGGAACCCGATGGTGATCAATCGCCCCTCCATTCCCAAGGGCCTCGCAACTTTCAAGTAGCTGTGCGTGAATGGGCTTTTTTCTTCGATCTCAGCCAATACATTCGGCCACAGCTTCTTCACGTCTCCCTCAACTTTTGGAGACGGGGCAGGAGTGGACTCTTCCGGCATCGGCACGATCTTCGACTCCACTGGAGGCGCTGCGGGAGGCGCTGACGGGGGCGCTGCTGGAGGCGCGGAAGGCGCTTGCGATTTCGTTGGACGTTCAAGTGCAGGTGAAGCAGCAGGCTCGGGCGTCGTCTTGGGGCTCGGAGGAGCCGGCGGCACGGCAGCGGAAGGAATCTCTCCTTGCCCATCTTTCAGGTTCTTCAACTGCTTCAGCACGTCGTTCAGGGGCATCGCCTGCAATGCCTCCATCCCCTTAAACAAGGCGACTTCAAAAAAGATTCTCTTGGCCGAGGCGCCCTTCATTCGGTAATCGCAGTCCGATAGGATCTCAAGCAATCTCGACAATCGATCGGCCGATACCTGCTCACTGAGCTCGCGAAGAAGACTCATTTCGGATTCCGAGGCTTGAATCAATTCGCTGTCTTCCTTGGAGAGCTGGAACAGCAGGAGGTTGCGAAAGAACCTCAGCAAGTCGCTCAATAAACGGCCCAACTCCTTCCCCTCACTTGTCAACTGATCGACCAAATGAAGGACGGCAATACGGTCGCCGGCAACCAATCCCTTGGATAACTGCAAGACTTGGTCCCGCGAGGCCATTCCAAACATGGACAAAACATCAGACTCAACGATCGTTTCCCCACAAAAACTAATCAGCTGATCAAGCGTTGATTCCGCATCGCGCATCCCTCCATCCGCCCCTCGAGCTACGGCTTGGACCGCCGCTTCCTCAACCGTGACTCCCTCCAACGAGGCGATCTTCAACAGGTGCTCCTCGATCAATGCGCTCGGGATACGGCGGAGATCAAAGCGTTGGCACCTGGAAAGGATGGTGGGAAGGACTTTCTCGGGTTCCGTCGTTGCGAACATGAATTTCGCGTGCTCAGGAGGCTCCTCCAACGTTTTGAGCAAAGCATTGAAGGCTTCCTTCGTCAGCATGTGGACCTCATCGATGATGTAGATCTTAAACTTGGAAGAAGCAGGTGCATATCGAACGGTTTCCCTCAGCTCCCGGATTTCTTCAATACCCCGGTTACTGGCTCCATCAATCTCCAGCACGTCAAGCGAGCGGCCCTCAGCGATTTCGACACAACGCTCGTCATCCTCCGCGAAAGTCACGCTCGGACCATCAATGCAGTTCAGGCATTTAGCGAAAATACGGGCCAAAGTCGTCTTCCCGGTCCCTCTAGGACCACAAAACAAATAGGCGTGGGCAATACGATTCATCTCGATCGCATGCGACAAAGTTCGAGTGACGTGGTCTTGTCCAACCACATCCTCAAATCGCTGTGGGCGATACTTTCGCGCTATGACTTGATAGGCCATGAATCGTAAAGCCGAGATCCTAACGGGCCATCCTCAGGGATGCAACCAAGGAGCGGAAGAACCAGCAAACCATGCTGATAAGGGGGATAAAACCGCGGAAAGGGGGAGAAAAATGCCAGGGTGACCATGGCAAATGCGGAGCAAACTACCGTTGCTGCATTCCTGCCCTGGCGGGGTTCGTAAGTCCACACTCCATGGGCCCTGACGACTCAATCTAGCCTCAGGCTCGGCTGAGGAGCAAGATGAAATCCCCCAAAATTCTGAGCCCGATTGCCCAAGAAGCACTTGGAACGCCTCATTCACCGATTGAAGAGCCTCACAGAAAACGTCATAGTTCTCCCCATGCCATCGTTTGATATCGTCTCAAAAGTCGAAGCAATGGAAGCCAAGAACGCGGTCAGCCAAGCCCAAAAGGAGGTATCGACTCGCTATGACTTCAAAGGCAGTGACGCCCAAATCGAACTCACGAACGAGGAGATCAAACTGAGTGCAAAGGATCAGCATCGAATTCAAGCTCTCTACGAAGTCGTCATCGCCAAGCTGGCCAAGCGCGGCATCAGCCTCAAAAACGTCGAGCAGGGCGGTTTGGATGTCTCACCGCTAGGGCACGCCCGCCAAAGCATCACGTTCCAACAGGGAATTCCAGGCAATCATGCCAAGGATATCAGCGCCAAGATTCGGGCCACAAAGTTGAAAGTCACGGCTGCCATTCAGGGAGATCTCGTGCGCGTGACCGGGAAGTCTCGGGATGATCTCCAGAAGATTATCACGATGCTCAAGGCAGAAGACTTTCCGATCGAGCTGGCTTTCGAAAACTTCAGAAGTTAGCGCGCGAAACCCATCGCCAGCTCTCCAACGGCTACCCCGCCGAGCATAATCCCCAGTTGAGTCTCCTTGCCTGATCAGCTAGGTTTTCAGGACTCCATGAAAGCTGTTCTCGCATCTCTGTGCCTTTGGGCAATCTCAAGCCTTTGGGGCCTGACACTGGATGCGGCAGATCCGCGCACGGGGTCAGCCAAGGCTCTATGGTCGATCCAACCCTTTCAGACATCCCTCCGAGAAGCCCCCCTCGCCTCGCAATGGGACCGAAATCAAGTCGACTCATTCATCCGGGGGAAGCTCGAGCAGATCGGCGTGATCCCTCAGAAACAAGCAGAGGACCGGATTCTTCTTCGAAGACTCTATCTTGATCTCCTGGGACTGCTCCCCTCCCCCGAGGAGACGAACGATTACTTGTTCGATGCTTCTCCCCACCGTTACGCCCGAAAAGTTGAGGAACTCCTGGCTTCCCCGGCCTATGGCGAACGTTGGGCTCGGCACTGGTTAGACGTGGTCCGCTTCGCAGAGAGCAGCGGCTTCGAACACGATTCCGATCGCCCCCACGCCTATCCGTACCGAGATTTCGTAATCCAAGCCTTTAATCTCAATCTCCCCTTCAACACGTTCCTCGAATGGCAACTCGCCGGTGATCAACTCCTTGCCGAAAACCCACTCGCCAAGGCGGCCACGGGCTTTCTCGGGGCCGGAGTGTTTCCCACTCAACTTACAGAAAAGGAGTTCGAGTCAGCCCGCTATGACGAGCTCGACGATATGGTCAGCACAACGGGCACCGCCATGCTCGCACTCTCAATAGGATGCGCCCGTTGCCACGATCACAAGTTCGATCCTATCCCCACTGAAGACTACTACCGCCTCGCAGCAACCTTCACAAAAACAATCCGCACCGAAGTCGAATTGACCTCCGATCTTGGCCAGAACATGACAGCAATGATCAGCACCGACGGAGGCAAACCGATGAAGCACGCAGCCGATGGACGAGGGTATCCTCACTTCTTCCCCTCGACATTCATCCTCAAAAGGGGCGATGTGAACAAAAAGGGGAAAAAGGCTGAACCGGGATTTCTAAGCATGCTCAAGCATGAGAGCAATACCAGCCATCTGACAGCCGGAAGCCGTTCACAACTCGCCAAATGGATCACCGACCCAGACCGCGGCGGCGGTAGACTCGCAGCTCGGGTTATCGTCAATCGACTCTGGCAACATCATTTCGGAACCGGTCTTGTCTCAACTCCAAACGATTTCGGCACGCAAGGATCGAAACCGACCCATCCGAGACTGTTAGATTGGCTGGCGAAGGAACTTATCCAGAGAGGGTGGAACCTGAAATCAATCCAGAGGACCATCGTGACGAGCGCGACCTATCGCCAGAGTTCTCGCCCCGTCCCGGAGACACGGAAAAAGGATCCAGACAACACTCTTCTTTGGCGATTCCCTGCTCGTCGTCTCGAAGCTGAAGCGATTAGAGATTCTATGCTCGGAGCCAGCGGCATGCTCGACTCTACCCCTTTCGGCCCTGGCTCCCTGGACCCAAACATGCCTCGAAGAAGTATCTACTTCTTTGTTAAGCGAAGCCAATTGACGCCCTTCCTTCTTCTTTTCGATTTTCCAGAACCGATGGTCAGCATCGGGAAACGAGCATCGACGAGCATCGCACCTCAAGGTCTGACCTTGATGAATAGCCCGACAATTCGCATGTATGCGAAGCGCTTGGTAGCGCGGGCTCGAAGCGAAGTTGCCAGCGGGCAGGCAGGCGAAATCATCCAACGCATCTACAATCTGACCTACAACCGACCAGCCACCCCTACGGAGCTCACCCGCTGCCAACAATTCCTCGAGCAGCAAGCAAAGTCATCCGAAACAACACCGCACGAGGCCTTCCACGACCTGGCCCACGGACTTCTGATGTCGAACGAATTCCTTTACCAACGCTGAAACCCCGATGAACCCAGAAGCGGAAACATTAGCCCGTCGAGACTTTCTCAAACGAAGCGGAGCTGGCTTCGGACTCCTCGGCCTCGCCCAACTCCTAAACGATGACGAACTGCTCGCTCAACCCGCCAGCACGCAGTCCTCTCCAACTCCATTGAGCGCGCCGATGGCTCCGCGTGCGGCCCATTTCCCAGGGAAAGCCAAACGAATTATTTGGCTCTTCATGAACGGCGGCCAGAGTCAGGTCGACACTTGGGACTACAAGCCAGAACTCGCTAAACGAGAAGGTCAAAGCCTGGAGGGTTTTGATCGATTTACCGGATTCTTCGCCAACGCCGTTGGCGGACTCATGCCTTCGCCTTTCACATTCTCACCCCGAGGGCAGAGCGGAAAAATGGTTTCTGAAATCTTCCCACATCTCGGAGCGCACGTTGACAAGATGGCCTTTATCCATTCGGGCTATAGCGAATCCAACAATCACAGTCCCGCCCTCTTCATGATGAACTCTGGTCTTCCACGAATGGGTTTTCCATGCGTCGGCTCATGGGTCACCTACGGACTCGGGAGCGAGAGCCAGAACCTCCCAAGCTTCATCGTCATGTCCGACCCAAAGGACCGGGGGCTCCCCAAGGGTCACGCATCGAACTGGAGCGCTGGATTCCTTCCCGGGATATTCCAAGGGACTTGGCTGAGGCCGAAAGGCGATCCGATCAGCCATCTCAACCGCCTGCCCAACGTTTCTGCCGAACGTCAGAGAAGCCAGCTCGACTTCCTCGAGTCCATTAACAACGCTTTTTCAAAAAACTACCCCAACGAGACCGATCTCAATGCTCGCATCCGAAGTTATGAGCTTGCTTACGGCATGCAGATCGCCGCGCCCGATGCACTCAATATTCAGTCCGAGCCTGAATCGATTCAATCGCTCTACGGATTAGACCAAGAACATTGCCGACACTTTGGAGTTCAGTGCCTCATGGCACGACGCTTGGTCGAACGTGGGGTCCGCTTCATTCAGATCTACTCAGGTGGCAACGAAAACCAACGAAGCTGGGACGGGCACAACGATATCCACGGAAACCACCAAGGCTTTGCGAGGGAAACTGATCAACCCATCGCCGGACTCCTGCAAGACCTGGAACAACGAGGCATGCTGGAAGAGACCCTGGTCGTCTGTGCCGGAGAGTTCGGCCGTCTTCCAATTGCTCAGAAAGCCAAGAAACCCGGGCGAGACCACAACCCTCACTGCTTCACGGCCTGGCTTGCTGGCGGGGGAACAAAAGGCGGCGTGACCTACGGAGCGTCCGATGAGTTCGGATTTCGAGCTATCGAAAACAAGGTTCACATCAACGACTTCCATGCCACGCTCCTCCACTGTATGGGAATGGATCACGAAAAGCTCACCTACCGCCACAACGGTCGAGATTTTCGCCTTACGGACGTTGGAGGCAGTGTAATTCGAGAAATCCTCGCTTAGGAATTTCAGAATCTCGTCTCAATCACCCGCCCCCTCTGCCACTACTAAAAGAACGCCAGAAGCTTCCCCGGAGAGCGACTGGAATTTTTCTGCAACTTCATAGTGCTTGCATCAAGATAGCCGTTTGTTACTTTCCCAGTGCTCTTTGAAAACTCGGCGCTCCAAAAGATCGCCGAAGAAAGCAATTCAATGTCAGGGAACCCCGTGAGATTCGGGGATGGTTGCGCCACTGTGTTGGGCCACGAACTCCTACAATACCACTGGTTAACGCCGGGAAGGTTGGAGCAAGGTTACGAGCCCTCAATCAGGATATCGGTTGGATTTGCTCTCGTCAGGACGGCTCTGCCGTGCACTTCTCCGTCAAAGGGAAGGATGAGGCCAGGTCAGAACACGGGTGTGTTCTGCATCTGAGAACCTGCTATTTTACTAGCCTTCATTCTCGAATTGTCGTGGGGATGAAGGCTTTTTTCATCCCACCGCGCTGGTCTCGAAAACATCAAAACACCATTCACAGGAATGGAGAGATCAGCCCATGAAAATTAAGAAAACGATCCTATCACTCGTGATCGCAGCCTCGAGCTCGCTCACAACATTCGCTCAACCCGATCCCTTCGCCGATCGCGTTCCGGCCTATCAGGCGGGAACCGATTTCGCTACAGACTTTGCTACTGGCCTCGGTTATACGAACACCATTGCCGCTCTCGGCGCCCCGTCGGCTGTGACCCCTGGAGATTTCGGAGGCCCAGTCACCCCCTTTTCTCCTCCCTATCTCGGGGAGCAGCTCCTTTCCATCGGCGAGGGCGGAATGGCCATTTTTGAATTTGATCCGCCCATCTTCAACCATCCTGGAAATCCATTCGGCCTCGACTTCATCATCTACGGTAGCGCGGGTTTTTCCATTACCAACGGAAATTTCTCGGGAGGTGGCATCACGGATGGCACCCTCTTTGGCCAGAACACGGGAAGCACACGGGTCTCGGTCAGTTCGGACAACGAAACTTACTACCCTCTGAATCCTGCTGCGGCTCCAATCGTTGATCACTACTTCCCAAGCGATGGGAGCGGTCGCGCTGGGATCCCGGTCGCACCTGAACATTCCAGTGAGGATTTTGCAGGAGCTGATCTCAACGGTATCAGAGCCCTCTATCGCCATGGAGCTGGCGGCACGGGTTACGATCTCGCATGGGCACAATCCGAAGATGGCACGCCACCGGAGCTCACCGAAATCCGCTTCGTTCGCGTCGAGGTCATCTCGGGCCGATCTGAAATCGACGCACTCGCCGCGACTCAACCAACGGAGAGTCACGGAAGCCAACTTGTCACGGAGACTTTCGATAGCGACCCACTCCAGAATGGTTGGGAGCCTCTTGGTGACGCGTCTCTCTTCTCCTGGGATGCGGAGGCTCAGAGACTGATTGCCCAATGGGACTCCTCACGTCCAAACAGTTACTTCGCACACCCGCTTGGGAAAACGATCGACGTCACTGAAGATTTCACGATCGCGTTCGATCTTACATTTGAGTCGATTGAGATCGGAACCACAGAAAACAAAGCCTTCACCTTTCCAATCGCGATCGGCCTCGTCAACCTCGCCCAAGCCACCCGCACCGACTACTTCCGCGGCACCGGGATCGACTCTGTCCATGGACCAAAAGGAGTCGTCGAGTGGAATTACTTACCGGACTCAGGATTCGGGGCGACTGTCTCATCAGGACTCATTTCGCAAGATAATCAATGGGCCTTCCAAAATAGCTTCCCGCTCGAGCTGAGCACCGGCACGGACTATCACGTTCGTATGCAATACGATGCCGAAGCTGGCATCCTTGCAACCACGATGACTGCGAATGGAATTCCGTTCGGCCCGATTATGGACGCCAGTCTTGATGACATCTTCGGCAACCCTCTGGAAGGGGGGTTCACCTCACTCGAAGTCGACACCTTCGCCATTTCGAGCTACAGCGATGAAGGCCAATCTCCTCCCGAGTTCGCCGGCTCGATCCAAGCGCGGGGATTTCTGGACAACATCAGCGTCAGTGCCGATTCCGCCCCAAGCATCGCTGGGATCCAAGTCACAGATTCAGAGATCGTTCTCGAGTTTGAAGCCTTTGTCGGCCAGCGGTATTGGCTCGAGCAATCCACGGACCTGACAAATTGGATGACCCTACAACATCAAAGCCCAAGCGAAACCGGAACAGCTCAATGGCGAATTGAAAAAGCCGGCCCCATCGGATTCTTCCGCCTTCGGGCCGAAAGCTTATGAACGCGTCGACCCGAGCCTTTACACTCATCGAGGCCTTAGTAGTCATCGCGATCATCGCCGTCTTGAGCGGGCTACTCCTCCCCAGCGTGGCCAAAGCGAAGTCTGCCGCAAAACGGATCCATTGCGTCAGTAACCTTCGTCAGCTGGGGCTCGCGGCCTCTGGTTACTGGGACAATAACGAACAACGCACATTCCCTTACCTGAGAGAACGCAACGGGAATGGGATGGTCTATTGGTTCGGCTGGCTGCAAAGCGGAGTTGAGGGCAGCAGACGATTCGATCCCACGCAGGGTTCGCTTTGGCCTCACCTCGGAAGCGGGGGGATTGAGCAGTGCCCTTCGTTCAACTATCAAAGCGCTCGGTACAAACTGAAGGCGGCGAGCGCTTCTTTCGGCTACGGATACAACCTCCATTTATCATCTAGCGGAGCCGGAGTTCCTAGACTTGACGAGCCATCAATCGTCGTCTCTCAACTTCGACGCCCATCCCAAATCGCTCTGTTTGCTGACGCTGCTCAGATCAACGATTTCCAAGCGCCCGCGAGTCCGGACAACCCCATGGTGGAGGAGTTCTACTACATCAGCGATGGCGGCTCCGCCTACGCGAACGGACACTTTCGACATCACGGCCGAGCCGAGGTCGCCTTTATCGACGGACACATCGAGCGAGTCGATCCTTCCCCGGGCACACTCGACCCACGTCTGCCCCACATGAACCTCGCTCGGATTCCGAAGCATCAACTCATTCCTTAAACAACCATCTCTCTCATGAATCAAAAGAATCACATCTTGTTTATCTTCGTTCTCGTCGCACTCGCGACGGCGAGCCGCCTCTTGCCTCACCCGAACAACTTCACCCCCCTACTCGCTATTGCTCTGTTCGCTGGCCGCCAACTCCCCGGGCGATTCTCTTCTCTGGGCCTTGTGGCTGTTTCGATGCTCGCGATTGATCTTCCCCTCATTTTCACCCAGATTCTTCCGCAATCTGGTGCCGCGATACTACCTAAGATCGTCCTCGTAAACGTCTTCGTATATGGCACGGTCCTCGGAACCGCCATGATTTCGAATCGTGTCCGGGCCGTCAGTAATTGGCAAACAACACTTCTTGGTTCACTCGCAGCGTCGCTTGCCTTCTTCCTCGCAACGAACCTCGCCTCCTGGATGGCCTTCTACCCGCTTTCATGGTCGAGCCTGGTCCAGTGCTACGTCAACGCGGTGCCATTCTTCAAGAACACCTGGCTGAGCACTCTCCTCTACTCAGCAGCGTTCTATCTGGCACTCGAGGCGCGTCATCGATGGGAACAGCGTCAAAGTCTCCGTCGCTCGACGCTAGCCGCATCTTGAGACACGAGCACTGAATGATTTCTGACAACCAAAAGCAACTTGTGGACGCCCCGCGAATCGTCTGCCTTTTGCCCAGCGCGACGGAGATTGTTCACGGTCTCGGCCTCTCTTCCTCCATTGTCGGAAGGTCACACGAGTGCGACTTTCCGTCGGAGATTCGGTCCGTTCCCGAGATCACCTTCGCCCACGTCGATTCCACCGCACCGAGTGATCGGATCGATGAAGATGTCAAAAACCGGCTGTCTAAAGGTTTGTCCCTCTACGGCATCCATGAGCATCTCCTTCGAGAAGCTCGCCCCGACTTCATCGTCACACAAACACAGTGTGACGTTTGTGCTGTCAGTTTGGCTGATGTTCAGAAGTTCGTCGCCCAAGACCTGGGCATTGACGCTGAAGTTCTCGTCCTGGAGCCAAGCATACTAAACGAGGTTTGGCAGGATATTCGAAACGTAAGTCAGGCCATTGGAGTAATCGAGACAGGTGAAACACTCGTCGATTCGCTCAAGGCCCGTCTCGAAACGATCTACCAGCGAACAGCTTCGCTTCCCCGCCCCAGAGTCGCCATGATCGAGTGGACGGCCCCCATGATGGCAGCTGGAAACTGGGTTCCTGAACTGGTTGACATTGCTGGGGGTCAGAATCTTCTGGGAACCACAGGGCAACATTCAGACTGGTTGACTGAAGACCAGCTAATGGCAGCGGATCCTGACTACATTATCGTCACACCTTGCGGCTTCGATCTTGCTCGAACAAAGAAGGAAATGCTCGCGCTGGCCAAACTCCCGAGCTGGGCAGACCTCCGCGCAGTCCAGGAAGGGAAGGTCTACGCGGTGGATGGCAACGCCTATTTCAATCGCCCCGGCCCCAGACTGGTTGAGTCCGCAGAGATTTTGGCCGAGATCCTACACCCCACAGAGTTTTCTTTCGGACACGCCGACGACGCTTGGGAACGTTTCGTCCCCGGACTAGAACTCTGAGGATCGTTCGGAGACATCCACCTCCTCGATCACCGTGTCGTTATAGACTCGCCGCTGCCATTCCCTGACTCGTAGATCCGCATCCATGACTGGAAACACATGTACCGGCACCAACTCTATCCGATAGCTGGTGCCCGAAGATCTCGTTACATTCACTTCAAGATGGCCATAGTGCTTCCCCCCAGACACCAATCGACCATTCTCCCACATTTCCGGCTCATCTCGGTGAGCCATCCAAACACTGTAAGGATTGTTCTCTTGCGCATAGCGCGAAGGTTCAGGGCTTCTCAAACCATCGCCCGCAACCCCAACATCGTAGTAGTGTACACCACGATACACTGAACGCTCGAAAAGCTCGCTGTGCCCCGAGAACACAGCGACGACTCCAAACTGCTCAAAATACGGAGCATACTTTCTGAGCGGATATCCAGACTGCCCGTCTCGGCGGGGAGCACTCGAGGTAAACCGGTAACCATGCCGCCCGGAAGAAAAGGGAGGATGGTGAAATTGCACAAAAATGATTTGCCCCGCCCGATAGGCATCCTCAAGTTGCCTCATCATCCACAACCACTGATCAGAGCCTTGATTGAAATCAGGCAGATCCCGACCAGGATAGGTCTCCGCGCTTATGAACGAGTTGGTATCTGCGTCAGTATTATCGGGCAAGCCATTGGAAGTATCCATCGTGAGGACGGTCACGGGCCCATAGTCGACACGATAGTATAAGTCCTGATGATCGCGATTACCGTTCGAAGGTAGATCGAAATAAGACCTGTACTTTTGACGAGCAGCAAGAACCGCATCCGGGGCATAGTCCCCATTTCTTGCTCCGTAGTTTTCCCAATTGCCTAAAGCGGGCAAAATGGGGTGGTGCCCAAGCACATTACTCAGACGCCCAGAAAAATGACGGAAAAACTCATCCCAAGCGCGTTGATACCCCCCACCCTGCACTAGATCTCCGGGAAACAGAATCAGATCTGGTTTCCGACCTTGTATCGCTCGCACGTTACGCGCAAGGCCCACTTGTTGGGAAGCGACATACTTTGCTAAACCTCTGTCATTCTTCGACAAGCGATTCGACCGGGACTCACCACCCGGGGCTTTCACATAGGTCAGATCGGAAAGATCCCCCCAAAGCACGGCTTGATTCCGTCCATCTGGATCCGTCTCAGAATCTGCCAACACAATCAACCGCACTCGTTCGCCTGATTCCTTCGAAGGTGGGACTTTGAAGCTTCCATTGAATCGGGCGGCACCCTGCACCACGATATACAAATAGGACTCTCCCGGCTCGAGACCGGAAAGAACGACCTGATGCTTGTAGTTCGCATTGGCGAACATATCCGGATAGCCTCCACGTTGTTGTTCTTCCAAAGCGGAATACGCCAACTCAGGCACGAACACAGGATCAGACCTAAAGCGCCTTGGTTTTGAGAATTCGGCATGAGCTAGGAAGAGGTGCCCAGGGCGGTCTACCTCGGAAAACCAAGTCACTCGAATTCCATCAACAGCCGGACTTTGGAGGTAAGGCTGCACGCGGAATTGAGCACAGAGATCAACACCTGGGATCAGAAAGTTTACTCCAGCAAACAAGAGTAAAACCACGAAACGGGACATCTGCCTCAAAACCAACATGGAGCTCGATACTAGGTCGAGGCGCAGGCCTTATCAACCCACGACGTATCAGCGAGCCCAGAAATTCCTATTAGCGCTAATCGTTGCTCGTAAGTAGAACGTTTTCAACAAGCTCGTCCATTCAGCAGAACTACCTTGGCATAGAACAGTTAGAGCATGCGACCAGGCCTGGACATTGTCCTGAGCTTTTCGCTTTTTGAATCGCGCCGTCAAAGCCTGCGGCTAAACTAGGCATCACGCTTTCCCTTGCTTCCGCTTCGTGACTTTGCGGTCGAATAGCCAGACCTCCATTCCAGCCGGACTAGAATGGTTCGCCCGTATTTTTTGGAAAATCAAACCGAACCTTCAGTTCTCTCAATTGATCCCCAAAGTTGCCCCAAAATTCTCCCTCAAACTGACACTCCAAAACCCCGCACGTCGGGACGTTCAAGATATCGGTCCTTCCGAACTCATGAGCCAACTCGGTCAACGTCGGATTGTGCCCAATCATCATCACGGTTTGCCAAGACTCGTTGAGCTTTTGAATGAGACGAATCCAATCGGCAACATCAGCTCCGTAGAGTTCATCCTCTTCTTCAACCTGGGGCGACTCTACCCGCAGCCCCTTCGCGAGAAAGCGTCCCGTTTCTTTGGCGCGTTGGGCAGACGACGTAATAAGGCGGTCAAGTTTCACGCCTCTCAACCTGAGACGCTCTGCCATCGCTGGGGCGTTAGCCCTTCCTCGCTCATTGAGTGGGCGCGCATGATCCCCTCCAGACAAGTTTGCCCAACTTGATTTCGCATGCCGAACCAAATACAACGTCTTCACAGTCATTCCTTCCCAAAGTCCACTCTCAATTCTGAATCGAAAACCCAGTAGATTGCGCTCGCATCATCGCCGGTCACCATTCCAAACGGAACTCAAGGGCCAAAACTCCATCGACCGCAACAAAGTGGATCCTCCGTCCGAGAACAGTTCGATAGCCTGACTATCGGGATCTGGAAATATCCGATCTGTAATCACCGTGTAGCCATCGTTTCCAAAGACTTCCACCGAAGACGTGTCCACAAATAAATGGAGCCGAACCAGGCCGTCTTCGGCCGGGAGCGGCCCCGAGTGTTTCCCTGCAAAAGCGGGATGGAAGCTTGCTTCGCCCGACTCTGTCCGGTCAACAAACATCGACTCCGTTTCAACATCATAGCCCACGAGGGTCTGTTCGCTATCCCCTTTGCTCACTCTGAACCCAAACCGCCTGCCCGCCATCACCTGAAACTCGGCAATGATTTCAACTTGGTTGCCTCGAATCCCAAACTCATTCAATGGTGTCGTTCCAGGGGACAATAAACGACGGTCCAATCCTACTTTTTCACCACGCAGCGACTGAAGCTCTTTGACAGGATGCTGCACCAACCTCAATCCCTCGGAAGTGCGGCGTAAAGCGATCGACCGAGGCAAGGACATCGCACTCCGCCAGGGGTGAGTAGGAAGGAGCGCAGTCTCCCAGTTATTCATCCACGCCAACCACAAGCGTCGTCCGTCTGACTCAGGGACGTCGGACCAGGACACCGGGGCATAGAAATCTCGACCGTAGTCAACCCAATTAACTTGGTTCACCGGATGCTCGGGCAAGAAGCTCTTTCCATCGAACTGGCCGATGAAGTACTCTCCTCCAGAGCCACCCGCAACGGCATGGTTCCCCATATCCACTTCGAGCACCCAGCGGGTTTCGCCTGGCTCACCCTCGATCGGAAGCTCGAACAGATCCGGGCATTCCCAGTTGGGTTTCTTAGAAGCTCCTGCCGGACCAAACCGACTCAAAAGTGTCCATTCCTTCAAGTTCGACGATCCATAGAATTGAACGTAAAGATCATTCGCCATCGAGACAACCATGACCCATTGGTTACTCGGCTCATGCCAGAAGACCTTTGGATCTCGAAAATTCTTCTCATTCAAATCGATCACCGGGTTCCCAGCATACTTGGTCCAAGTTCGCCCTCGATCATTACTGTAGGCAATGTCCTGCGTTTGCTTCCCATGCCCATGCCCGGTGTAAATGGCCACCAAGGGCGGCTCACTCCCTTTTCCAAACCCACTCGAATTACGCCAATCGACAACGGCACTTCCCGAAAAGATCATCACCCCATACTCCTCATGAATCGCCAACGGCAGATGTTTCCAATGCACCATGTCCCGACTCACGGTGTGCCCCCACGTCATGTGGCCCCACTCATTGCCATGCGGGTTGTGCTGGTAAAACAAATGATACTCTCCCCCGAAGTACACCATCCCGTTCGGATCGTTCATCCAATTGATCTCAGGCGTGAAATGAAACTGAGGCCGATAGGTTTCACGGTAGTAATCTGAGGACTTCCGATAGTCCGATAAGCGCCCAATATCCGCGTGACGACGAGGACGGGAAGAAAGAACGATGTGGTCGATATTGATGTGCCCGTAGCCTCCTTGGTGCTCATCGTAGATTCGAAGCACGCCCTTCTCTCCCGAAAATTCAGCAACGTCCCACGATTCCCACTGGAGCCGCTCATCATCTCGTCCCGTCGAAGAACGCACCACCTCGCCCCCGATCCGCAATTCAATTCCTGTCGCCCCGGGATGATTTCCTCCCCCGATCAAAAAATTGAGATACTTTTCAGTGATCGCAAACTCTGATGAGGTGAGACTCCCAGTGCTTCGGTCTTCATCTAAAAAGGTATTCACCAGTCCTCGACCGAGATAGCCAACCACTTCCTGCTGCGCTCCTATTTTCCCCTGTGCAGGAGCAGTACCAAACGCATTTCCACTCACCGTCCACCGCGCATAGTCTCCGGCTTCAAAATCTTCAATTACATATTCGCCTGCGCACAATGTTCCGACACAGCCAAGCCCCATCAAAGTAAGAATCAAACAGTTACTCTTCATCACCAAACAACCCTCAATCAATTACACAAAGCATGAATTCCGTGCTCGGAAAGAAAAGGGAAATCGATCGCCGGATTCGTTCTCAGTTTGCAAAGCCAACTGCACCAAACGCGAGTCAGAGCAAGCATGAAGCGAAAGATTCTAGCTACACCACGTCCAGAGAGAACATCATCCAAACACGTAAAGCTCGGAAAAAGCCTTAGCTAGCTCCCAGAATACGGGCTCGCTCCTCCGGGGTGAGGATTCGACAGACAGGCTTCTTTAACCACGGAATGCGATATCGGTTTCGAGCGACGAGATCATAGAAAAAGTCTCGGATCCCTTCAGGAATGAACCGAAGCAGGGACAGGATGGAAAACGGTTGCCGACATCGAGCCAACCCTTTCAGGACTGCAGTGCTCTTGGCCACAGCACCAGAAGAATCGCAAAAATAGGCGGCCCGCATTTCAGGATCCACAATCCCTCGCTCGGCTAACGTCGCCTTCCCAAACTCTGACTGTAATGGTGCAAACAGGAGGTTCTCAGAGGGTGAATGCTTGAGCAAGAACGCCACTGACCGATCACATATACCACATTCGGCATCGTAGAAAAATATCGGCACTTCAACATCTGAGACTTCACTCATTTTAGTTACCACAAATCTACTCCACACCGATCAAGAATCAATGGAAACAAATCCGAGAAAAAGTTTGACCCGACCGACCGGTCGCGTCATATTCCTATCTATGGAAGAGACGGGTAAACAAATCAGCAAGCGAGATCAACTCGTCGAGATTGCCTCTACCCTTTTCTACCAGCAGGGCTTCGGAGCCACTGGCATTAAGCAGATCATTGAGGCGGCTGGGATTGCGAAGGGAACTTTTTACTCCCATTTCAGCTCCAAGGAAGAAATCGGCATCGCTTGGCTTCAAAAGCGGCATCAGGACTGGATGCAGTGGCTTCATGCCTCAATGGAAAAGTCAGCAAGCCCAAAGGGCAAACTGCTTCGCGTATTTGACTTCCTGGAATCCTGGATGACGGAAAGCGAGTTCAGAGGATGTGCATTTCTCAATACCCTCTCCGAGCTGCCCGCCCCGGACAACCCGATGCGGCACGAGATTGAGTCTCACAAGCAGAGACTCTTTGACACCATCTCATCTTTAGTCGGCGAACACTACAAAAGCCAAGGCACCGCTCTGGTAAGTCAGAAAGCAAAAGTTATTTTTCTCCTTTTCGAAGGGGCCCTCGTAGAGGCCCAGAATTTTCGTGACGTATGGCCGATCATCGCAGCTTCCAAAGAGGTGAAAACGATTCTGTCAGGACGGAGTTAGATTTTTTTTAACCCCAATACGACCGACCGGTCGCTCCATAATCCTAAAACCAAAAAACATCATATGAGACCACCCATCCCACCGTTCACAAAAGAAACAGCCCGCTTGAAGGTCCAAGCTGCCGAGGACGCCTGGAATACCCGAGACCCTGAACGTGTGTCCCTTGCCTATACCGAAGATACCGAATGGCGCAATCGGTCTGAATTCCTCAAGGGACGGACCGCGGTGAGAGACTTTCTCCAGCGCAAGTGGAATCGAGAGTTGGACTATCGACTCAAGAAAGAGCTCTGGTGTTTTGATGAGAACCGCATCGCAGTGCGATTCGAGTACGAGTTTCACGATGAGAGTGGACAGTGGTATCGAGCTCACGGAAACGAAATGTGGGAATTCGATTCTGAAGGACTCATGCGGAGAAGAGAAGCGAGTATCAACGATCTCCCGATAGAAGAGACCGAGAGGAAGTTTCGCTGGGATCGCTCCGTAGAATCCCCATGATCACCTTCACTCCAATGAAACGAACAACCGATCAAGACACATGACAAGAAAGGCCTGACATGGGACAGAATTTCGCCACCTTCACTTTCACTCCGAGCGTCAAACGCGCCCAAACACAATACGGCTCGAGACTCAATTACGCAGATTCTGAGGAGGACCCTGATCGGTTCATACTTGGCCCGGCAGAGGTAGCGTTTATTCAATCCCGGGACAGTTTCTACCTATCCACCGTTGGTGAAAACGGATGGCCATACATGCAGTTTCGCGGGGGGCCAGTTGGCTTCTTCAAAGTCCTTGATCAACGACATCTTGCCTTCGCCGATTTTCGCGGAAACCGCCAATACATCAGCACCGGCAACCTGAACGCTGCTAGGAAGGCCATGCTCTTCCTCATCGACTACCCAACCCGTCAACGACTGAAGCTATGGGCCACAAGTGAGGTGTTCGACGTCAGCGAGGAGCCAGAACTCGCGGAACAAATGCGATTACCCGATTACCGAGCGAAAGTAGAGCGGATCGTTCGTTTTAAGATCGAGGCTTTTGATTGGAACTGCCCTGCTCATATCACTCCGCGATTCTCCCTCGAAGAGATCAAGACCGAGACAGCAAAAGGAAACCCCGCATTCGCCGATCTTATTAAGACTTCACTTGAATAAATCAGCGGAAATCCACCGTGAAACTCGCCGAGCATAATGTTGATTCCATTCGTGGCATCAACCGCTAAGCTCCCCTCTTGAAGGCTATGCTAAGAAAGATTCACTCCGATAAGCAACAAAGCGAGGGCTACAGAATGTCGCTTCCTTCCGTCATCCGCCTTGGGCTCTTCTCACTCCTCGCGAGTGTCATCTTCGTCAGCGCAACGCTCACTGCCGCGGAATGGTCCATTCCGATGGCTGGTAACACCTTTCGCCAACAGCCCAATCAGGGACGGGATGCTTCCCGTCGCACCGGGATGATTTCCTGGGCCGAAGCAACGAGCGTTTACTCCACTTTCTTCCACGTCAGCCAGGCTGGCCCGCTTCAAGTATCACTGAACGCTCGCGTCTCATCGGGCCTTTCAGAGCTCGAAGCCCGCGTCGGAAATCAACAATTCAGATTATCCATTGATAGCCAGAGTCTCAAGAACCACAGCATCGGGTATGTCCATGTGACAGAGCCAGGTTATGTGCGAGTTGACATTCAAGGAATCCGCCGCTCAGGTCCCGTATATGCCGAAATGAAGGAGCTGATCGTCTCATCTGAATCCACCAATCTTGAGCTCGACTACGTCCGGTCAAACAAAGGCAATATGTTTTACTGGGGCAGAAGAGGCCCGTCCGTTCACCTTCGTTACAAGGTCCCGAATAAAAAAGATCTCCAATGGGCCTATTCGGAAGTGACCGTTCCTGAGCACCAAGATCCGATCGGCTCTTTCTTTATGGCAAACGGATTCGGAGAAGGATACTTTGGTTTTCAAGTCAACCGGCCAACGGAAAGAAGAGTTCTGTTCTCGATCTGGAGTCCTTTTAGAACGGACAACCCAAATGACATTCCACCAGACCAGCGGATCGTCACACTTGCGAGCGGCTCCGACGTTCACGTCGGAAAGTTTGGAAACGAGGGATCCGGCGGACAAAGCTATCTCATCTACCCATGGCAATCTGGCAAGACATACCGATTCCTGACAGAGATCAAACCGGATTCTGAAGGGAACACCGTCTACACGTCTTGGTTCGGCGACAAACAAAAATCAGAGTGGCACCTTATCGCAAGCTTTCGTCGACCAAAGACGTCGACCTACCTTCGTGGCTTCCATTCATTCTTGGAGAGCTTCTCTCCCGGCTACGGCCATATTGGGCGCCGCGCTTCCTATGGCAACGTCTGGGTTGCCGACACGGATTCACAATGGCACAAATGCACCGAAGCACGCTTCTCCGTCGATGCAACAGGCAACGGCCGACACCGACTTGACTTTGGAGGCGGGAGCGAGGGGACGCATTTCTTCCTTCGAAACTGTGGCTTCTTTTCAAGCTCCGCAAAACCAGGCACGGTCTTCAAACTCGCACCGCGTAACAGCGAAGCTCCCGCAATCAATTTCGACCAGCTTCCCAGAGAATGATCTTTTCAGAGTTCAAGTGATCCTAAGATCGTCATCCTCTACGGGATCAACGATCGCTGCTCGATCAATATGGTCACTGGTTCGCTCTACATGATCTCGGCGAGGGCACCAGTATTCAGGATGACGCTCCCAAAGGTGCTCACGGCGATCAGCGCAAAAAAGTTGCATCGCAAACGCCAGCGCTAAGTCAATCCCTCCGCGAAGTCCTTGATCCTTCCCTCTTCTCCAGAAATCGACGACGGTATTCGAGACAAGATCGATCGCATCACGATGGATAATCCAGAATTGAGAGTATCCGAAATAGGGTCTTCCCAAAACGCCTGAAGCGCTCATGAATTCCGCCGCACAGATTTCATCTTTACTTGCTTCGAGCCCAAGATCGCGTCCCGGCCAAGTGAGGCTCAAAGGAACATGTAGAGGGGACCGCCTGAGCAGTGAGCAGAGATCCACAGGCTCTCTTCGAAACACCGTCCTAGGCTCGACCCACACAAAATACTCAAATGTAAGCCGGCTCATCGCCGCTTTAAGACACACCATCTTCTCCAGGCCATCGTTCCGTTCCACATCCATCGCGTCATAACATTCACAGCCATCGATCCCACGATCACTAAGAACATGAAACGTCCGATGAACTCCAGCCTCGCGAGCTGTCTCAAGACAACGAGTCATCGCCTTCACTTCACTCTCCCCTGTGGCGAGTGACCAATAACAGTAATCAGGGTAGCCTAAACTCATGACCACTAGGCCAGTCTCAGTCAAAACGTCAGCGCATTCTCCCAAACTCTCCGATGACGCTCGGGAGAGCACAGCTCTTCCCGAGCAAACTCCGAGCTCGCCCTCGCGATTCTTTTCCTGAATGCATAATCACAGCGGAGCCTGACCGCATGTTCTGCCCATTCTTCGAATGGGCCACAGATAAAACCACTCTCACCATGGCACATCAGCTTGTGAAACTGATGTCCACTTGGGACGAGCGGCACGCACCCTGTCAGCATCGCCTCAACGACAGACCGTCCCCAAGACTCTTGAACCCGATGTCCCAAGGGATAAACAAAGAGATCGAGAGAATGCAAAAACTGCACACTCGAAATCGCGTCGGATTTGTAAAAGGTCCAACGCTTATCGAAGCGATGCCACCGATATCTCTGAGCGAGTTTAGAGCTCCATGCCATCACCCGAAAGACTGTGTCCCGCGGAAGCAATTCTTCATAGAAAGCCGGAAAGTTGAGCGGATATTTGTCCTTATCATCGCGTGATAGGCGACCAATCGTAAACATTGGGTTCCTCCGATCTCGCAAGCAAAAGTCATCCGGATCGATATAGTTCCCCGTGAAGACTCCAGGCACGCCCGCATAGATTGCCTCGAATGCTCTCGACTGGAATTCCGAGACCCACAAAACACGATCGATTAGCCCAGAGTTCGCTGCCTCCTCCTCCCCTTTAAATGCCCACATCATCTCATTGGACCAGACGAGTCGTAACCCCCGTTCTTTCACCCGCTGGGCTAAACCAGAGGAGAAGAAATGCAGCTCGCAAATGGCCAAGCCAACTCCGTCCAGTTTCTTGGGTAGTTCGTTGAACATCTTGTAACGCACATTCAACGCAGCCAGGGCGCGTTGAATTTTCCGGTCTTTCCTGAAACTGATATGAGACGGGACGACAGTGATTTCGAAGGAACAGTGCAATAATCGAACGAGATGAAGGATCTTCGTTGCCGCACCGCCTACATTTCCGGGAGTCCCAAATATAAACAGAGAAGACATACTCTGAATCCTCACCTAAATCGCCGGCCTCTAACGCCTGGACAAGGAGACGCATCACAGTCCCGCCACTCTACCATCACTCCTCCGCGTTTGAATCCATCGAGAGCTCCTGACGAAAGACATACTCGGACTCTTTAATCCATTCTACGTGTCCGTCGCCGAATCCTACGTTGCCTCCATCAGATCCATGGTTGTCCAGATGGTCTGGGTGAAAACTCTTCCCTGTATGATTATTATCTAAAAAAATCCAGTGTTCCGAAGGACCAACGACTCGGCCTTTCATTCCGAAAGCAGGACTCGTTCGACGATAAGCGGCGATGTTGTGAAGTGTTCGCCGCAGGTATGGAATCCGCAATCGCCTCCCGTTCAGGGGAATCGTCATTCCAGGCTTCGAATACTCGGCAAAGAAACCATACCCGATATAGCTCGAACCGGGGCCTTCAAGCCGAGTACTCGCAAGCACCATTAAATCAGCCAGACCGTCCTGCCCCGTCCAAAGATTTCGCCCCTTCTTGGGGCGAATCACGTTCTTTGTCGCCGGACAGCTAAACACCTCAGTCGCCCCAACATAGGGAAGCAACCAATTCACATCCTGATCTGTTACCGCGGTTCGGCCACTCATACTCCCATATCGATCGTCATCAGCATACATCAGAGTGGCCAACGCCAATTGACGAACATTGTTCACGCAAGAGATTCTCTTCGCACTCGATTTCGCATGCGAGAGGGCCGGCAAAAACATAGACGACAGAATTCCGATAATCGCGATAACCGTGAGCAGCTCAATCAGTGTAAAGCCCCGGCTGAGCACTTCGATCCTTCCCCCAAAGAAAACATCCCCCTCCCTCACGCCTGTATTTCCTTTCTGAAATAATAGAACGAACCGGCAAAAATGTACACAGCGGCGCAAACAACGACTCCATTCAGTAATCCCGTTAATACCCCTCCCGTTCCCCCGAAAATTCCCAAACACGGGCATCCACCAATCTTGAGTGAATAGAGAAACATATGAGTCGCAAGAAAGGCCGTACCGGTCCAAAACGTCAGAATCAGCTTCGTGATGGAAAAGCTACGTACCCTCAGTAGCAATCGAGCCAGCAAGAACTCGTAGATTCCAATCGCAATCAACACTCCCGGCTTAAGCAAAAACACATTGAGTCCCGTATCCGCCAACTGCAGATAGATGGCAGAAAACACCTTCGCAATCCCCCCAACATACAAAATAGTCGCACTCATCCGATACCAACTCGGATCTTCGGTCATATCATAGTCATTCATCTTCACACTCCCGAATTCATTGTCATCAACTAGAACAAGAAGGCCTCCATCGGCATTCTCTCGCCTGGATACCCGATCATCAGTTCGATCGGAAACCAGGCCTGTTTCTTCGGCAACCATAGCAGCTGCATTCCGCATTTGTATGCGTTTCGATTGGCTTCCCCTGAACCCATTAGAAAGCTCACATTGGCGGTCTTGGACCGAGCCACTAACCCTGTCAGGTAATGCCTAAAATCCCCCACTGCTTCGAAGACACCCGTGAACGATTCAAGACTTAGTCGGTCTTCACCGTTCATCAACTCATTGAGTGGCCTCGCAACTTTGTCTCCCACCTGAATTTCCAGCGAGCTCAACGAAACTCGCTCAACACACGACAAGCAAAGACGCTTCCCATTGTATATCAGCTCATGTTCCTTGACGTGCGCATCATAAAGGACGTCAACAATGTCCCGCCCCCTTTGCCCCTTTGCCAAATCCTCCCCGGAGTTGGCACACTCATAACCGTTCAAGAACTGGGCGTAGTAGAAACCAAGGGCTTCACTCACTACGACATCCGTCCCAACGATTCCATACTCACGAAAAGCTCGGAAAGCCTCTACAGTGCCAATATCCTGAGCACGCACCCAGCGAACTAAGGTTTCAGCCAGTGCAGATGCTTCCTCTCGCGTTAGCACTCCTTCCCCAGTTCTGTCACTTATCGCACCGACGATTCCCTCTTTGTCAATCTCCGAGACTTCCACAAAGCCAAAATCCCCCCACCTACTGGAAATTCGATTCATATACTGCTCGTAAAAGACGGCAGACAAAAGAAGCCCCACTATGAGGAGAAAGACAGGGAGAAGCATCAGCCCCCACAACACACATTTTCTGAGTTTCATATCACCAGACATCAAGCAGCCAGCCCCATTCTCAATGGGATCTGGCCTTGATTTTTCTTTGCTCGATCTCAGCCAAATATGTGACAAATGATACAAGGAAGAGCGCAGTTACACTGATACCTCCCATCCCGATCAGGATCCGAACAGTCGTAGCAAGTATCAGGACAGCAATGGTAAAGCTCGTAAGGAGGCATCACGATACAAGCGAACTGGCCCGAGGGGCAGCTGACTTCATCGGGAGCAGCCTTTGCGGTTGTGCCATAGAGCATTCCTGTGGCAATAGCGGCCATTGCAGTTTTTCCAATGATTCGTTTTAGGTTTTTCATATCTATATTATGCACCCCAGCACGCGCCATGCTCACTTATAGCAGATTCTCCGGACCGAGGTTGCATAGAATAAGTATTCATCTGTTTTTCAGAGCAAACAAAAAGATCTTAAAAGGCGAAAACAGAGGCAATGAGTCGTGTTTCAATCACACTCAAACAGAAGTATTTCAGCTATCCCCGTTGATTGGCCGCTGTTCTGAGAGTCTTTGGGTTCCAGCGTTTTCGTAGTTCAATCATCCATCGGACAAGACTTGACCTCTTAGAAGCACCGGATCTGAATCTATCATTTGGTAACCAATACCCCTTACAGTGCGGATATACTTTGGATTCTTTGATTCATCACCCAACTTCCGACGCAAAGAGGCGATGTGCACATCGATCGTGCGTTCCAAGACAGAGTAGTCTCCATCGGATAAGGCATTGAGAAGACTTTCGCGCGAAGATACCCTACCCGCTCTTCGAATCAGAATAGCCAACAGATCAAACTCGAGACTCGTGAGTTGCAGTACAATTCCTCCTTTGAGCGCCCGTCGCGAACGCACGTCAATCTGAAGATCCTGTACAAATGAGAGATCGGCCCTCTCCGAATGTTGCAGGCTAGTCATCGTCGCCCGAGAGATCACGGACTGAACTCGAGCCGCCAACTCCCGCCGACTGACCAATGTGGAGAGAAAGTCATCTGCTCCCATCTCATAGGCGAAGATCCGATCTGCCTCCTGGGACGTCTGTGCAAATGCGAGGATAGGCAAGCGATAGTTTCGCCGCAGACACAGCAGCAATTCGAGTCCGTCTTTCTCAGGCTGAACAAGATCGAGCAACACGCCAACAAAGCGCGTCTCCACCAATTTACGAACAGCAGATTTGAAGTCGGCTGCTGTTTCGATGCCAAAGCCAGCAAGACTTTCCGTGTTCGTTTCGAGAGCACTGAAGTAGGAATGCCCGCGAATCACGAGTAGAGACCGTTTACTCACCACAATGACGACGACCTTTCTAAGGTGCGTTCCTAAACAAACTAACCAGTCATCAGTTTTCAGTGAGGCGTCACACCGCCCCAGCACGACATAAGGACTTTAGCCTCATTGGGGGATCGCCTCCGTTTAACGACTCGCTGTCATGAGCAGGAAGCCAAGACAGAGCGAGCGCACACCAGAGCCCGAATATTCTCAGCACCTCGGAGGGGCTATCGATACCGAACTTTCGGATTAAAAAGGGGATTACCGTTCAGCGATTGCCGTTCGGATAAACGAAACAGGAATATCTGGTTGTCGACGGCCCAGAGACTCTCTTGATACCGAGAATCGCTGTGGATTGAGGCGATGTTGGGTAAGGGACGCAGAGTTTTCATCATACTGTTTTCTCTCCACGCTGGCCCTTAATAGCTAGCAGGATTCAAGCCGCACTTCCAAGTTGCACGATTTATTGGCCAAGAAAGTCACTTGGTTTTCTTCACGACCAAACGCCTTCACAAAACTTCACAACAAACGATCTCTTCCACACAGTTCTCACACACTCTGCAGCTACCTTTCTCACGTGGGCCAGCAATTCACTAAGAACAAATCCAAGACGACACGTGTTATGAATAGCCCAACAAATCACCCCAAAGCAAAAGCCTTCACCTTGATCGAGCTCCTCGTCGTGATCGCGATCATCGCGATCCTGGCAGGGATGCTTCTTCCTGCGCTTGCCAAAGCCAAACAACGCGCATTGCGCATTAAGTGCGTCAACAATCTTCGCAACGTCGGCCTTTCATTCCGAATATTCGCGACTGATAACGATGACCTCTTCCCGATGCAGGTCCCCTTTGCCCAGGGAGGTTCCGCCGAAGCAGCCCAACGAAACACGGGGATGAGTCAAACATGGCGACATTTTCTGTCTCTATCGAACGAGCTCTCCACCCCCAAGATTCTCATCTGTCCCAGCGACGGCCTTGGTCGCATCGAAGCCAACACCTGGATCACCAATCGGCAATCTCCTCAATCTGGCCTGGAGGGCTTCTACCGCAATCAGAACATCTCCTACTTCGTCGGATTGGATGCTGATGAAACCCTTCCTCAATCCCTTCTTTCCGGAGACCGCAACATCACCAACGCCAATCGCCCCGATATCAGCAAAGGTGCCATCCTAAGATTCCGAATGCGAGCATCCAGGAATCAACCTGTTCCACTTCCAACCCCAGCACCGCAATTCGATCACAATATCCACAACCTCAAAGGAAACGTCGTACTTGGAGATGGTAGTGTTCAGACACTCAGCTCATCGCGACTGGGCGCACAGATGCGCGACGGCGGGCTCGAAAGCGTTCATCTGGCTCTCCCCGGCGACGAACGTCGATAAGGACCCGGAAAATCGAATCATCAGCTGCGGCACCGCTCAAAACCCGGTGCCGCAAACTCCTTTAGCTGCAAATGAACGGCGTGATCAAACTCCGTGCTTCAAACACTCACAAAACAAGTTTGGCATTAAATCCGCTCCCCTCTAGTCTCAATCTTCAGCGTGAAGCCAAACGACACATTCATCGATTCTGCCTGTATTCGCCTGGGATCAGAGGCGGCATCCGATCAACGCATTGCTCCAGAAGTTGTTCCGTCCGCGTGGGAAGCAGCAGAAGATTCTATTTTTTTAGCCTCTGCTCTGGGACACGTCGAAGCGGTTCAGAACATTCTCCGCGATGCTCCGTCGCTAGCGAAGCAGAAGGGTGGTCCCCGGGATTGGGATCCCCTCACCTACTTGTGTTACTCCCACTTTCTCCGAAGTCCGCTTGCAGAGTCAGATTTTATCGCAACGGCTGAAACGCTGCTTCAGGCTGGCGCTGATCCGAACACAGGATTCTTTCAAGAACAGCATTCTCCCGAACCAATCTTCGAGAGCGTTCTCTACGCTGCTGCTGGAATCGCTCATCACGAAGCGCTCACACGCCTGCTATTGAAACACGGAGCCGATCCCAACGACGGCGAAACCCCCTACCATGCCCCTGAGGGCTACGAGAACGGAGCCTTCGAGGCCGTGTTTCAAAGCGGCAAGCTCAATGAATCCAGCATCGCAACGCTTCTTCTGCGAAAGATTGATTTTCATGACGGCCGAGCAATCAAGTGGCTCCTCGAACAAGGAGTAGATCCAAACCTGCAAGGTATGTGGGGGAAAACTGCTTTGCAAAGTGCCATTGTGCGAGGCAACCACCGATCCATCGTCGAGCTCCTCCTCCAACATGGAGCAGAACCCGGTTTACCTGGAAACGATGGAAACGCTCACACCGTGGCAGCCACCTATGGACGGGGGGACGTGATTCAATCATTCGCAGAAGGCGGATTCACCCCTCACCTCGAAGCCAAAGAACAGATCTTGAGCACATGTGCCATCGGAGATCGCCATAGGACAAAAGAACTCGCGAGCCAATATCCCGACAGCGTCCAAGCAATCAAAGACCGGGGAGGTTTTTTCCTCTCGGAGTTTGCGGGAAACGGCAATACCGGAGGAATTCAACTCCTCCTTGGCCTTGGCTGCGAGATCAACTCCTCTCATCAACTCGGCGACCCTTATTTCGATATCACACTAGATTCGACCCCCCTGCATGTTGCCGCCTGGCGGGCTCGCCACGAAACCGTCAGTTTCCTCTTGGAGAATGGAGCCGACATTCACAAAGTGGACAGCAAACGCAGAACGCCTCTACACCTCGCCGTCGAAGCCAGCGTGAATTCCTATTGGACAGAATTGCGCTCTGAACAGTCTGTCGCATCACTCATAGAAGCCGGAGCAACGCCTGAGGGGGTCCGCTTCCCATGCGGCTACGAAAAAATTGACACACTTTTGGCTCCCCTTGTGTAGCAAGGGTTATCGTCAGTCTCCATAATTCGATTCCAGGCCCTGCGATTCGTAACGGGCACGGAGATACATTTTGTTCATGAACAGAAAACACGTCATTTTGCTTGTCGGTCTCATTGCCCTCGTCGCGGTCGGCGCTATCCTGTCGAAGCCCGATTCAAACGACCGTGATGGAGCCTCGTCTTACACCGTTCAAAGAGGGTCCATCGTTCGCAAGGCGATCGCCACCGGCAAGATCACCGTCAAAAATGAAGTACCCGTAAAATCAGTTAATGGAGGCATTCTGACGAAGCGCTTCGTTGAACTCGGACAGAGGGTCACGCAAGGAACACCGGTAGCGGAGGTCCGACCTGTGATTACCTCGCGAGACCTCATCGAAGCCGAGCGTTCTCTTAAACTGGCCAACGACGGAGTCGCCAACGCGGACGAGTTCCTCGAAGGCACTCACCCAGCCGCTGTTTTTTCCCGTTGGCTCACCGGCGAAGAGAACTTGCAGCGCCAAAAGCGGCAAGCCGAACTGAATCGTCAACAAGTCACCGAGCAACTCAACCTGCTCAAGCAGGGCAAAACCGAGGCAGACGGAAGATCGATCAATTTTAACGTGCTCGCCCCCGTCGATGGTCATGTGCTCGAGATCGTTTCCCGCGAGGGAGCTCCCGTCGTCGCGTCGAGCTCATTTGGGTCGGGCTCCGTGCTCCTCATTATGGCTGACCTTGATGACACGCTTTTTCTCGGCAGCGTCGACGAGATCGATGTCGCCAAGCTCAAGGAAGGGATGCGCGCGAATATTCGACTGGGTGCGGTCCCAGGAAAAACACTGACCGGCGAGCTCATCGAGATTGGTCTCAAATCAAAAGAGGTCAACAACGCCTCGGTTTTTGACGTACGAATCAAACTCGACAAGGACGACTCGTTCACCTTGCGATCTGGCTACTCTGCGATTGCCGAAATCGAGATGGACCGCCGCGATAACGTCCTCGTGATTCCTGAACGATTGGTTCGCTTTGAGGGCGAAAAAACCTACGTCATAAAGAGCAGTCAAGGCAAGGTGCCGTCTGAGATCCCCGTCACACTAGGCTTAAGCGACGGGCTCCTGGTGGAAGTCACTGAGGGTCTGAGCGAAGCGGATGAGCTCCTCGAACGAAATTAAACAACGGCGTGACTCTTTCATCTGAAATCGCCGAATTCTGCCACGCCCTGTGGCAACAACGTTTTCGAACCTTATCGACGCTCTTCGGCATCGCCTGGGGCACCTTTTCTCTGGTCTTACTCCTTTCATTTGGGCGCGGCCTCGAGCTCAATCTTCAAGAGCGCGCCAAGGCTTTGGGACAAAGTCTCGTGATCGCTTGGCCCCAAACAACGACTCGCTCTTTTGCCGGCCTTCCAAAAGGCCGCCCACTCCGCGTGCGAGCCGAAGATATCATGCAGCTCCCGCGGCAGATTCCTCATCTGCACTCCGTTAGTGCCGAGTATCAGGACTACGACACCTTGCAATACGAGGGCAATATTCACGCCATCAGGCTGTCCGGTGTCTACCCCAGTTTCGCTGAGCTTCGAACGATGATTCCGCAAGCGGGAGGCCGGTTTCTCAATGCAAATGACATCACCCAGCGCCGCCGAGTTGTCTTTTTAGGAAATCAGATCAAGGAGGACATCTTCGGCAATCAGTCCGCCATTGGGCGGAACCTCAAGATCCGTGGCATGCCATTCAAAGTGGTGGGCGTTCTCAAACCAAAGCTTCAAGACAGCGACTACGGGGGCCTGGATGAAAACCGCGTCTATCTCCCCGCGACAACCCACGCTCAACTCTTCAATCGAACCTATATCTCGGATTTCGTCTTCCGCGCAAAAAGCCCAGCCGTTCACAAACGCGCCGTGGACCAAGTCTTCGAGGTTCTGGGTCGCCTCTACCAGTTCGATCCCCGAGACCGCGTCGCGATCAATCTCTGGGACACCACGGAGGACGCTAAGCTCTTCAGATATTTCTTCCTCGGCTTCAACACGATCCTCGCCGGATCTGGCACCCTCACTTTGCTCATCGGAGGCATCGGTGTCGCCAATCTGATGTACATTCGGGTGAAGCAGCAGACACGAGAAATCGCGATTCAAATGGCCGTCGGGGCGCAACCATCCGTCATCCTTAAGCAAGTCTTGGGACAGACCCTGGCCATTGTCGCCACCGGTGGTGGCATCGGTATCCTCCTCGCGTTCGCCATCATCTTTGGCGTGAAAGACACGCCTGCAACCGCAGAGATTGGCAACCCCGCGGTGTCAACCGCGCTAACGGTGGGAACGCTCCTGTTTCTCGTGCTCGTTGGCCTCCTCGCCGGCTACATTCCGGCTCGGCGAGCGTCCGACGTCGAACCAGCGATCATTCTTTCTGAGGAGTAAGATGAACCGACTCACGGAACACCTGAGGGAGATTGCCGCTGATCGCAGCCGGTTCATCCTCGTGACCTTGGGCGTCATCTGGGGCGTGCTCAGCCTCACAACCGTGCTCGGCTGCGGAAACGGTTTTGATCGCGCGATGAAGGAGGCCACCAAGAACTCCGGAGTCGAGATTCTTCGCCTCTTCAACGGCACGACGACTCGCCCCTGGAAAGGTCGACCAGCAGGGCAGCCGATTCGTTTGAAAGCGGAGGACGCGACTTTTCTTCAGGAACGGATCAAAGGCATCAAGGGGATCAGCGTGGAGTACATGGCCCACAGCGCCGCTCTGGAGTATGATGGGCTGCAAACAAACGTCCGCGTCCATGGCGTCGACCCCATCTATGCTGAGATGAGATACTTCCCCTCTCAACCCGGTGGTCGCTTCATCAACGAACGCGATATCACCGAACGCCGACGAGTTGCTTTTATCGGAGACGAAGTGAAAGCTCGGGTCTTCGGATCCGAAAACCCTGTTGGCAAGAGTATCGAACTGTTCGGATCACCCTTCACGGTCATCGGTGTCTTGCGCCCCAAGACCACGCTCTCGAACTACGAAGGGATGGACAAGTCAAAGATCCTCATTCCCTCGACAACATTCAAAGCGCTCCGAGGTTATCGCTGGGTGAACTACCTCATCATTTGGATTGCTGATCTAAACCAAGACCAAACACTCATCAATGAAGTCTATGCCGCCCTGGGAGAGCGGCATCAATTCGATCCCGCGGACCGAAAAGCGATTCAACATTTTAATCATGTGGACATCCAACGCCGAGTCTACAACATCATTGACAGCACCCAGGTCCTCCTTGGAATCGTCACGCTATTGGGATTCATCGTGTCCATGGTCAGTGTCGCCAATGTCATGTATGTCATGGTGGAAGAGCGAAAACGAGAAATCGGGATCCAGATGGCCTTGGGGGCACGCCCAGCAGCCATTCTATGGGACAAATTGACTGAAGGCGTGCTCATCACAATCGTCGGCGGAGGCATTGGCGTCTCGATCAGTTCCCTCCTCATCTGGGCCATGCGATCCGCACCGCTCGATCCAGAGGCACGAGGCTTCCTCGGTTACCCGGAGATTCCATTCCTCTCGGCGATCGCCATCTCCTCTCTCCTCGGAATTGCGGGATGTATCGCAGCCTACTGGCCTGCAAGAAGAGCTGCCGCCATGGAACCCGTCAGTATCCTTCACGAATAAGCCAGAACTGCCCCACGCCATGCTCATTCAACTTTCAGACGTCCAGAAAACCTATGGGAAAGAGACAGGCCAGGTTCGGGCCCTGAAGTCTGTCGATCTCGAGATTGCCAAAGGCGAATACGTCTCGATCCTCGGCCCATCAGGTTCGGGCAAATCGACACTCCTTCAGATTCTCGGGTGCCTCGATAAGCCAACCCAAGGCACGTATCGGCTTGAGGGAACGGCAGTTCATCAACTCGACCGAAACGGCCTGGCCGACGTTCGCAATCGTTCCATCGGATTCGTCTTCCAACGTTTTCATCTCTTACCACGAGCCACCGCCTTAGAGAACGTCGCACTCCCGCTCCGCTTCGCCGGCAAAGACTCCGCAGCTCGTCACCAACGCGCCAAAAGACTTCTAGAGCAAGTCGGTTTGGAAGACCGAATGAACCACCGCCCTTCCGAACTTTCCGGCGGCCAACAACAGCGAGTCGCCATTGCCCGAGCTCTCGCCAATGAAGCGCCTCTCCTACTGGCTGACGAACCCACCGGCAATCTAGACTCGCAGTCAGGTAAAGAGATCATTCAACTCCTCGAGAAGCTCCACGCCGAGGGCCGTACAATCATTCTGGTCACTCACGACGAACAACTCGCACAACGAACTCATCGAACCATTCGTCTCCTGGATGGAAGGATCACCGAAGATCGCGCACTGAAATAGTGCCCCTTAGATCTCACTTCAAACTCCACTTGTCATCGCCCGAGGGCAAACTTTTCTCATTTCTCATTTCTCATTTCAAATTTCTAACTTTTCCGAGAAGGAAGAAGAGTCCATGTTTCGAACTGCGCCTACTGGATTATGAAGCACAGATTTCAGCGACTAATTGCCACCCTCTATACAATCCTACTGACCGTCCTCAGCCTGTCAGCAGACACGCAGCATCCAACCTTGCGCGGACGGGTCGCAGATCTAAAGGGTACCGGCCTAGCGGGCATCCGCGTGTCCATCTCCACCGCCACACCAAAATCGGGCCCCGCCTATTTGTGCCCGTCATGCTATATCGACTGCGGCAAGGCGGCCTACACAGATGCTGACGGCAATTTCCAAATTCCCAATCTTGATCCTCGCCTGACCTTCGAGCTCCTCGCAGCGGGCGATGGCTTCATCGCACAGTTCTTGCCCAAAATCGATCCCGCAGAAGGGGCCGTTACAATTCCCCTGTCACCCCTGAACATGGAGCAGGTCACGCCGGACCACATTGTCACCGGCTCCGTCGTCGACACTGAGGGAGAACCAATCGAGAACGCCATCGTAACCGTCATTGGCAATGCCACCGAAAAGACAGAAAGATTCGGTAGCCTTCGAGGACTGATGGAAACGCCTCTAGCCGTCAGTGACGAGAGGGGTCAGTTCATCCTCGTCGCGAATCAGCCTCTCGAATCAGTGCACCTTCGAGTCAAGGCGAGGAACTACGCCAATCAGGAATTCTACAACGTGCCCCCAGCCAAAGCGGATCAAAGCTTCCGGCTTCCTCGCGGTGCCAGCGTCACCGGACGCCTCCTTCTCGAAGGCAAAGGCCTGGCCAACAAGAAGATCGAAATCGCTTCCGTCCAGCGAGGCACACGATCAAACTTCACCCGCAGTTCAACCAAGACGAACGAGAAAGGTGAGTTCACTTTCTTCAACCTGCCTCCCAAACTCGTCTACTACGTGACGGCCTCGTCAGAATCAATCGAAGAGCTTGGCATGACGCCGCTCAGAAGAGTCGGCCCGCTGAGGGATCAGGAGGATGAACGGATTGAAGACCTCTCTATAAGAGAAGGCCTGTCGATTTCAGGAAGAGTAGAAACCAGCGACGGAAGTCCCATCCCTTCAGATTCCGTACTCATGCTGAGCCACGACAAGGTTTGGAACTTACGAAGTGTCCCCCTTCCCCCTGATGGCAGCTTCCATCTTACCGGATTGCATGCGGGAGAAATCCGAGTCACGGTTAAAGTTCCCGGCTATCGCATCGCTGCTCGCAATCGCAGTTTCAGCAGCCTCAACCGGGGCGAACTGCTCGCCACGCTGACGCAATCCCGGAGCGATTTAGCCTTTCTCATGGAACCCGGTCAGTGGGACGATTGGCCGCTCCGTCGCCCCAACTTCACCGGCAAGGAAGTCGTCACCCGACGTCCGCTGAGAGGGATCGAGGCATTAGAACGCTCCGACCAAGCCGCCTCGGTCATCGTTCAAGCCTACGATTCAGAGACAAAACAACGGCTCGAGAATATTCAGATCACGCCGGGCTGGCTTTTCGAAGGAGGAGACAACCCCATCTGGCACCTCTACCAGAAACAGAACTGGGACTCCCAACGCCCTTTTACCGTCGCCAAACGAAGCGGCCGCGCCCACCTCTTAGTCGATGCCGAGGGCTATATTCCAGAATCAATCGAAGTCGATGGTGCATTTGATTCCGAAATTCAATGCTATCTCACAAAAGGATCTGGATTCGGGGGACGAATCCTAACCCCAGAAGGGGACGCCGCCATCGGCGCCCAAGTGCTGCAAACGAAAACGTGGCCCAACAACGACCGCCCCTATCTGGTCTTCATTCAAAATGGATCCTTTCGCGAGGATTCCTTCAGAGACCATGAACATGAAACGGCCGACATCGAAGGGCGCTTCCAGTTCCCCGCATCCGAAAGATCTTTCCCCATCATAATCACCCATCCCACAGGATATTTAGCCATAAAGGACCCACAGCCGCAGGACGGTCCAGTCGAGTTGCGGCTCCAAGCCTGGTCAACCATCCAAGGACAAATCACCTCGACGAAGGAACGAGAACTGAACCTCGGCATCCACTCGCTTGCGCCCCTCCCCAAGCCAGCACCGCAACCATCATTCTTTCAAAACGTCCTCCGAAAACTCGGTTTCGACTCTCCCAAAAAGCAACCTAGTTTCTGGAACTTCGTGCAGGTCAAACCCAGCCTTAAGCGGGATGATTCCGGATCTTTCACCATGACCCACGTTCCACCTGGGCGTTGGAGTGTGAACCTGGTTCGCCTCGAGCCCTACGGCAGCGAGCCCGGGAGTATGATTGGCCGGCACGTCCGCAAAACCCCGGTTTCCGTCGGGCCGGGCCAAGCCAAATCCGTCACCTTCCCAGCGAACTAGAGATTTCACTTTGTGCGCTCCTTGCTTCACCTATAAACGGAAGGCAGCCAACCGTGTAATATCGGCCAATGGCGCCGGCAAGCCGGCGCGCTCCATGGAGTGCGAGAGCTTGCTCTCGCTTTCTCCCGACGCATTTGGCCTTTTCGCTAGCACCGCTTGCCAATCACGCCCAACCCAAAGCGAAATCCCCTTCACGCCCCCTTCATTCTCGAACCAAGCGGAGTGGATTCGAGATCTTCTTACAACCGACAAGGACACTGAGCCTTGTCTTATTCCTTTTCAGTCAGCTTAGAATCCCAGTCACAGATGAACCCCATGGCAGAACTAGGAAAAGCACACCAACCAGGCCACACCAGCGGTTGGTCACTGGGGGATGGGGGGGGGCACACCTCACCATTCGCCCACTCAATACTTCTTTAAAGAAGACTATCCTCTCGCAAGGCTTCCTGAGAAAAGTCTGAATCGCTGGTCGAAGAACAAACTGTTGCCTGTCCAGACGCGACCCCAGAGCCCTTACGAGAAGTTCGTCCGCTTTCAAGATCGGACTTTCGGAGAATCCACTCAGCCCGCAATCAACGCAATTTCCGAACAGGCCCATTTTGACTTGAAGAAGGGAGAATTTTCAGCAGAAGCGGTCAATGGCTCTAAGGAATTCGACGATTTGAAGCGGATTTGGGCCCGTGAATTTCCGTGGAATGCCGGAAAGTATACCGGCCATTTTTGAGATCAGTTCCCCAACTAAGGTGTCTTTGACCCAGACCGGAATCGAATTCTCACTTACCGATACGGACGTGGAGATTCTGAAACGGAACATCGAAACGAATGAGAAGTATTTCGTCGCCCTCTTACAGCAACTCCAGAACGACACACAGGCACCGTTATTCCACTGGAACTGGCGCTATCCGCGTATAACAAAACTAAGGAGCTAACAAGGCGTCGCTCCTAACACCTGCCCCGCTGCGAGTTCAATCCGCCATGACCATTCCACCTTCAACCCACAGTCGAAGCATCGTATCCGGGGAGGTGTAGGAGGACTTCGACGTTCTCAGCAACCCGAGATATGTCGTACTCGCGATGACCCGGAAAATGCCGCATCTGGATTGTCAGTTGAGCCTGCAACCATCGTTTAAACTCTCATCATGGGGTTATGGGTTAATACTTTCATCGGAAAGTGTTAACCCGAGACCACTGGAGAGCAGTGTCCCCCTTGGGTGTGTCCACGGCTCGGCGTAATCTCTCGGCCCTGTCTTCGCTAATGGACTATCTGTGTGACTCAGGGACGGTAGGTTTCTTCATAACACACAAGAGAGGATCAGTAAGGCAACGTGTCTCCCAAGTTCCGAAAGCTCAGAGTTCGAGTGTTCGTTATCGGTTGGATTCGCCGATTAAGCGAACCTCTCAGAACCAAGACAATTCCACCGAATGAAATCAATATGATGCTACTCGGTTCGGGGATTGAGCTCACC
>CAYFGX010000040.1:0-83281 GCA_964342405.1 uncultured Verrucomicrobiota bacterium
TGGTTGAAGAGCAGTAGGATTCTGGGCAGTTTCGGGAAAACGAAAAAGGAGCAGCAGAGCGGCTATCGGAAACGGGTCCGGGAGAGACTGAAGCGAGGTACTGATGAGTCTGCGATTGAAAGGGCTCGAGAGGAAGTTGCACTAGGCAATGCGGCGTTCTTGGATGCGCTAAAACGGCGATTCGGGAAAAGGAAGCACCGCGAGAACGTCGGGCGGAGAAAGTTAGCTCAGAAGTTGAGTTTGGAAACAATCCTATCGGCAGTCGAAGAGGTGAAGAAGGAGCCTAGAGAGAACTGGCTTCGACGGCACGGAGACGAAGGCAAATGGTTGGTGCTGTTGTTGGCTCGACATAGGGCGGGCCAAACACTGAGAGAGCTAGGAGATGCGCTTGGTGGGCTGGACTATTCAGCTGTTAGTGTTGGTATCAGACGGTATGAGAAGAAACTGAAAGACCAACCGCAAGCTCGTCGAATTTACAAGCGCACAGCCAAAATGTTGAATGTCGAGACGTGACCCCAAATCCCCCCCATTGACTCCTTGAATCGTGAGCTTGATCGCGGATTCCAATTGCCGCGTGAGCTCGGCGGTTGAGTCCGTGAGGAGAGTTGTGTAAGCCCAGCAACCCCCGGCTGTGCAAGTGCCCAACTTTTGGGCATCAGGGTGCTGAAGCGATTGGATGATTTGGAACGCATCCCGAAAGTGTTGTGCTGATGGAACAGGAGGGGGTGCTATCGACGCCGATTCTTGGCCCGAAGCCGCGAGATTCGCTCCTACGAGAAGGAAGAGCCCCTGAAGGCGGAAAAACATAGAATTCTTAGGCTATCTGGAGAAGATTTTGGTGGGAGGGTTCGTTAGAGTCGCATCAACGATTTCAGTTGTCCTCCAACTGTAGACGCCCTTGGTTCATAGCCTAGTATGATTTTGGCCTTTAATTGGAATGACAAGGCCCCTCCGAACAAGGAATTCTCAATTCCATCCCAGTTGAATGGGCGAGCGGGTCTTGATCAAAGATTGGGAATTGGACTCGTGTCCGTGAGTGAGAAAAAAGTGGCGGAGAGAGCGGGATTCGAACCCGCGGATAGGCTAATCACCCATCGACGGTTTAGCAAACCGTTGCTTTCGACCACTCAGCCATCTCTCCCCGCGTGGACGGCCATGACACTGGTTTTTGGGACCGGCCGCAAGTAAATTCTTTTTAAACCGCGGATTACATTGAATTCACGGTTTCTGGAGGCTTGTTTGGCGCCTCCTCAGGCCTAGACGTAGAGTGCCGTGCGGAGGTCGTGGAGCATGACGCTCAGAAGTCCGTGGCGCTTGGTTGGGTCGGTTTCGAGGCTTTTCAGAATCGTCTTTTCAACCCCGATGGGAATGCCTTCGTTGATCTGTCGAGGGGGAATAAAATCTGAGCGATTCAATTGTTTGCGAAGGATTTCGGCAGGGTTTGCTCCCGCAAAGGGCTTCTGTCCGGTGAGAATTTCATAAACGGACACGCCGTAGGCGAAGATATCCGCTCGGTGGTCCACAGGCTCACGTTGAAGTTGTTCGGGAGACATGTAGGCAGGTGTGCCCGGGTTCTTGGCGAGCTTGGTTGGGTTCTCGGGGCGGTCTAAGGCGAGATCGAAGTCGACGAGGCGAACGTTCCAGTTGGACGATACGAGGACATTCTCTGGCTTGAAATCAAGGTGCATGTAGCCGCAGTCGTGGACGTGTTCCAGGGCCTCGCCCATGTCGATGAGGATGTTGCCGATGTATTGGCTCAGTTCTTCGCTGGGATTGGCCATCCATTCCTTGAGGTTGGCCCCTTCCACGTATTCCATCGCCATGAAGGGGATGCCCTTGATCTTGCCGTGTTCGACGTAGTGGACGATGTATTCGTGCTCGTGCACTTCTTCGAGGACTTCACATCCCTTTACGAAACGCTTTTTGGCGGTGCTGTCGCGGCGTAGCTTGGGAAGCAGCTTGCGGACGGCGACGGTTTGTCCTTCAGGATTCGTTGCTTGCCAGAGGTCTGCCATCCCTCCGGTATTGATCAGCTCGATCAGGCGGTAGGGCCCGAATGGTCCGGGTTCGTGTTCGTCCGCTGCATCGGCGTTCTTGGAGAATATGTTCAGCATCTTCGCGAGCCGCGCGTTATAAACGAAAAGCCGCGCCGGTTGAAAGGGAGAAGTTTGGGAAGGGTCTTAACCGCGGATTACAGGATTCCACGGTTTACTCGGTGGGCACTGCCTCTGTTGGGGGTGTGTGCTTTGAACTTCCCGAGAACGAGGTTCTAGAACTCTTTGCCGGTTTGGTCGTCGTATTGATCTCGTAGGGTGGTAAGCTGGGTCTTCAAGTCCGCGACGATGCCCTGGTAGTGAGGATTCTCATATTGGTTGAGCACTTCATTGGGGTCGCTGATGAGATCGTAGAGTTCCCATTGATCGAAATCGTAGAAATAGATGAGTTTGTGGTGCTCCGTTCGAACGCCGTAGTGACGTGCCACCAGATGGCTGGTGCGTGATTGGGGCTCGATCATTTGGTAGTGGTAGTAGAGGGAATCGCGCCAGTCTTTGGGTGTTTCTCCTTTCAGGAGGGGGACGAGGCTTTTGCCGTGCATCGTTGCGTGAGAGCCGATTGCCGCCATTTCTAGGAAGGTTGGGGCGAGATCGATGTTTTGAACGAGTGCGTCGGTCGAACGCCCACCTTCGGTCACGCCTGGCCAATGGATGATCAATGGAGTGCGGAAGGATTCTTCATACATCCAGCGCTTGTCATACCAGCCGTGATCTCCCAGGAAGAAGCCTTGATCTGATGTGTAGACCACGATGGTGTTTTCAGAGAGCCCGTTCTCTTTGAGGAAGGAGCGGACGGTTCCGACACTTTCGTCGAGGCCATCCACGCAACGAAGATAGTTCTTCATGTAGCGTTGATAGTTCCAACGAGTGAGCGCGTCTCCCTCGAGATTCTGTTTGGCGAAGGCCTCATTGCGCGGGACGAAAGCGGCGTCCCAGATCCGGCGTTGTTCCGGGGTGAGTGCGGCGAGCTGTCCTTTGGCTGCGTTGTCGAGGATGCCTTTCCCGGTCACGGGCAACATCAAATCGTAGGCTGGAAACAGGTCGCGCGCGATCGTCATTTGAGCGGTTGCAGCTCCCGGTGCTTTGCCTGTGTAGGTGTCAAAGAGGGTTTTTGGTTCTGCAATCGTCGTGTCCGCGTAGCGATCCAAGTGCCTCAACGCGGGAGCCCAAACTCGGTGGACGGCCGAATGGGAGATCCAAACCATGAAAGGGTTGTCCGGATCGGGGCGCTGTTTGATCCAGTCCAGGGAGCGCTGGGTGATGACGTCGGTGACGTGGCCGTGAGATTTCTCCATTCCTGTGTTCGTCTCGAACCGGCTGTTGAAGTAGCCACCCCGTTTGATCGCCCAATGGTCGAAACCGTTCGGTTTGGTGGAAATGTGCCATTTGCCGATCATCGCCGTATCGTATCCGTTCGCCTGAAGGGTTTTGGCGAATGTGGGGAGTTCATCTCGAAAGGGAGAGCGGTTGCTGGTTTGGCCGTTGGCGTGCGAATGAAGGCCGGTTAAGAGCGTTGCCCGGGAAGGCCCGCAGATGGCGTTGCCGACAAAGCTCTGATTGAATTTTACGCCCTCCTCGGCAAGTCGGTCGATATGTGGCGTTTGATTAATGGTGGAGCCATAGGCGCTGATTGCATGTTGGGCGTGATCGTCCGTAAAGATGATCACGATATTGGGGCGCTCAGCAGCTTGAGTTGCCGGGATAGCTTTGATGGTAGCGAGGAGCAAGAGGAGGGAGAAAGTGAACTTAGATCTCATGGTGAACGCTCGATTCCGGTGCTAAGATTGGGGACGCAAGAGATCCTCTCTCACGACTGACTGTAGGACGGTGAAGTAATTGTTTTGTGGTGGCGTTCCGGTTTTATCGGAATAGCTTAGAAAGAGCTTCTTGGCCTTATTCGCCTTCGTTGTCTCGGGGGGCGAACTCGAAACCGACTTTTCCTGACGATTCGAGGATCAAAGCAGCCGTAAAAGGGAACCCTCTGCGTGAGACGAATTTGTCGAGCATGTCCGTCTTCCCGTCTTTGAGGAGCTTGACCATCTGTTCGCGCTCTACGGGCTGCTGTAGGATGATCTTGCCGGACTTAAACTTGCAGGGCTTTTCGTCTTTCTGCGTGTTTTCGCAGATATATTCATCCTCGGTATCGAAAACACCACCGCCACATCGTGGGCACTTCCCGATGTTTTCTTTCCCGCTGAGATCAATCTTTGGCGCGGGACCGCTGGCAGATTTTTTCTTCGCGGACTTTTTCTTCGACGTTCTGGGTTCAAATTCAAACCCGACTTTCCCGTCTTTGCCGAGTACGAGAAACGCTTTGAAGGCTCGGCCTGTCTTTTTGGAAATAAAGCGCTCGATAAGGTCGGTTTTACCGTTCTCTAAAAGCTTCTTCACCTGGGTGGATTCGATCTCCCTTTGGAGAATGATCTTTCCGGTGCGGAAATCGCAGGATTTTCCGGCCCCGACAGACTTCTCGCAGATGTAGTTCATGCCGCTGTCGTAGACTTTGGCTTTACACTTCGGGCAATCGCCCAAGGCTTCCTTGCCCGTGAAGTCAACTTCCTCTTCCTCTTCTTCCTCATCCTTTTTACCGAAGTCGAATTCGGCCTTGAACTCATCTGTCAGATTGATGATCGCGGCGAAAGGCCATCCTTGTTTGCTGCGGAAACCTTGCAAGGGGCCGAGGGTTCGTTTGGTGAGGAGTTCTTCGATTTCAAAGGGCTCGAACTGGCGGCCCGAAACGATCTTCCAAAGTGAGAAATCACAGGCATCACATTGGTAAGTCTTGTAAGTCTCTTTGATGGTCCCCTTGCCACATTTGGGGCACGGGGTTTTCAAAGTGTCAAAATCCCCGGGAACGGTATCGCTCTCGTAGCTCTTTGCTTTTTCCACCATTGACTCGGTCATGGTCCGAATCTTGGCCATGAACTCGTCGCGATGAAGATTGCCTTGTTCGATTTGGTTCAGCTCATACTCCCAGTTACCCGTGAGCTCAGGGGAGCAGAGCTCGGGGATGTTGAGTCCTCTGAGGAGCGTGATGAGTGAAAAGGCTTTGGCGGTGGGTTGAAGCTCGCGGACGTTGCGAATGATGTATTTCTCTTTTAGCAATCCATCGATGATGGCGGCTCGAGTAGCAGGAGTGCCGAGTCCCTTGGCGCTCATGGCGGCTCTAAGTTCTTCGTCATCAACCAGTTTTCCAGCTCCTTCCATGGCGCTGAGCAAGGTGGCTTCAGAGTAACGAGGGGGTGGTTTGGTAACGAATTCCTCAGGCGTGACCTCGTTGGTATTCACCTCTTCGTTCGGCTCGATAGGAGTGATATTGGGTTTCCCATCGTCTTGATTCTGCTTCCCGTAGACGGTCAGCCAGCCGGGGCTGACGAGTACTTTACCTTCGGTTTTAAAAGGCTGTTCGAGGACTCGTGTCGTGCGAGTTGTTAGAAGAAACTCGGCGGCTGGGTAAAAAATTGCGAGGAAGCGACGAGTGATCATGTCGTAGAGCTTCTGCTCGTCGTCGTTAAGCTTCTTCTTTGGTCCGAGGGAGGTCGGAATGATCGCAAAGTGATCAGAGATTTTTGCGTTGTTAAAGATTCGCTTGTTGGGCTTCACCCAGCTGTTCTCGATGATTGTGTTTGAGAACGTTTCGTAGCTCGACCCTTCGAAGGCCTTAAGCGTCTCGTGGACGGTACCCAGATAATCCTCTGGCAATGCCCGTGCATCGGTTCGAGGGTAGGTGATGAGCTTATGACGTTCGTAGAGTGCCTGAGCGATTTGGAGGGTTCGGGCTGCAGGCAGGCTGAATCGTGAGTTGGCCTCTCGTTGCAGGCTCGTTAGGTCGTAAAGCAGAGGGGACTGTTGGCGGCTGGGCTTGGTTTCTTCGGTAGCGATACCGATCTGCCCTTGGCACTGTTTAACGAGTTCGAGAGCTTTCTCGTGTTCCCAAATGCGTTCGGGTCGGAGGTCAGCGTCTTTTTCCTTCTTAGATTTGTCGAATCTCTCGTCGAACCAACGTCCCTCGTAGGTGCCTGCCTTAGCCTGGAAGGTGGCATGAACTTCCCAGTACTTACGTTCCTTGAATTTCTTAATCTTTTCCTCTCGTTCGACGAGGATGGTCAAGGTGGGGGTCTGGACGCGGCCCACGGTTGTGAGCTGAAAACCACCTGATTTGGAGTTGAAGGCAGTCATGGCTCGGGTGCCATTGATTCCGACGAGCCAGTCTGATTCCGAGCGACACATGGCCGCGTTTGCCAGCGGCTGAAGGGATTCGTCATCACGGAGCTTCGTGAAGCCCCCTTGAATGGCGCTCTTGGTCATGGACTGAAGCCAGAGTCGCTTAATCGGCTTCTTCGCCTTGGCATGCTGCACGATGTAGCGAAAGATGAGCTCTCCTTCACGGCCGGCATCACAGGCGTTGATGATGTCGTCTACGTCCTTTCGCTTGATCAGCCGCTTGAGCAGTTTGAGCCGTGACTCCGTCTTGGAGATGGGCTTGAGATCGAAATGTGGCGGAATGTGTGGCAGCTGGGCAAAGGTCCATTTCCCGCGCTTCACCTCTGATTCGGGCGGAACGGTAATTTCGAGGAGATGCCCGACAGCAGACGAGACGACGTAGTCGTCGTTTTCAAAATAGTCATCCTTCTTCGTGCAACCGCCTAAAGCCTTGGCGATGTCTGAAGCGACTGATGGTTTCTCCGCGATGACCAGTGATTTGCCCATGTTGATGCACGGAACGGTTACCAACCACTTGAGCTAGCGCGCAAGCGTTTTTTTGGAATCCGCCTTAAAAAGCGTGTGACAGAATTTGTTCCCCGATAGAGAGGGGGACGCCCCTGCCTTGTTGGGAAAGCGCACTCATTAGCGGCCGCTCGCGATCTCAATGAGGGTGGGCTGCAGGTGCAAATCGAAGTGGCGACGTTATTTTTTTTGGGGTTTCCGTCGGAGGGGGGCATGATCTACATTTGCGGGCGTGATGGTGTTCTTAGGTAAACTATTGTTGGCTGTGGTCCTGGGCTTGGTCATGGTTGCTTTGCTTTGATCTCGCGGTTTCGCTACGGATTCGATCCCTTCTGCTTGGGATGTTGTCTCCTTTATCTCTTACACTCGTTGTGGTTGCGGGAAGGCGTCGGTGTTCCTTTGATGCGTGCCCATTTTAACGATTTGCTGTTGATTCCTTGCGCTTTGCCTTGGGTTTTGTGGGTGCACGCCCTGTTGGGGTGGCGAGAGCGCTATGCCCATCCATCGGGTGCGGAAATTTTAGGTCATCTGGTCGTTTGGGCTTTGTTGGCTGAGGGATTGGGGCCGTTGCTGTTTTCCCATGCTGTGGGAGATATGGGGGACGTCTTGGCTTACTCACTTGGTGCGGCTGGGGCGGCTTTTTGGTGGCGTTTTTCGGGATCCGATCGGAGACTAGTGCCTGCGAGCGACGAATGGGTGACAGATTAGGAGAGTGATGCGATGAATAAGACGGCAAATGGCTCAAAGACGCACATTGTCTTATACGACGGTGACTGCCCTCTCTGTACGTTCCAAAAGCAGATGTTGACCTGGTTGGATTGGTTCAACGTGGTGTCCTTCGTGCCGATCGCGGATGCGAGATCCAGAGGCCTGGCCCCGAACATCTCCCGCGAGGATCTCTTGGAGGCTATCCATTGCTTGGCCATCGACGGGAAGATCCACCGAGGGGCTCGATGTATCCGCTTTGTGGGCTTGAGAATGCCCGTGTTGGTTCCTTTGTCCTTGATTCTCTGGATTCCCGGCGTCATTTGGGTGGCTGAGATCGTTTACCAATGGATCAGCCGAAACCGGCACCTCCTGAGCCGGATTTTTGGATGCAAAGGGGCGTGCGCCATCCTTCCTGAGCGGCAGCGTGACGAGTAGAGTTGATTGCGTAACCCTTTTGGTCTGGAATCGGTCTAATGGTGGGATCGCTCAAAAACACAATGGATAGCCAACGAATCATAGCGGCCTACTCGACAGCGAGAGACTCCCTGTTGGCGGAAAGAACGGCGAATCGGCACTGGGAAGGTGAGTTGAGCAGCAGTCCCTTGTCGACCGCCACGGCGATTACGGCGCTCACGATGGTGGATCGAGCTTTGTCCGCTGACGTGCCTCGCTATCGCGCCATGGTGTTACGGGGCCTTGAGTGGATCATTGAGCATGCCAACGACGATGGTGGCTGGGGCGATACGGACCGAAGCGAGAGTAATATCAGTACGACGGTGCTCTGTTGGTCTGCGCTTGCCCTAGGAGATCCAGAGGATCAGTCTCGACTGGAAGCCGAGAAGAAGGCCGAAGAATGGCTCAGGCGGCACGCGGGTGGCCTGGATCCGAAGCAGATTTCAGAAGCGGTCACTGCGCGCTACGGGAAGGATCGGACCTTTTCGGTCCCTATTCTCACGATGGCGGCTTTGACGGGGCGACTGGGGCAAGGGCGACAAGCTTGGCAATGGGTCAAGGCGCTTCCCTTTGAATTGGCAGCATTTCCCCGGGATTGGTATGCGGCTCTCAAACTCCCTGTCGTGAGTTACGCTTTGCCGGCTTTGATTGCCATTGGGGTTGCGCGGCATACGCACTTACCCTCTCGGAGTCCCATTCTGCGAGGGGCTCGCGCGGCTCTAAAGCCGAAATGCATGGCCATTCTGGCGTCCATTCAGCCGGTAAATGGTGGTTTTTTGGAAGCAACGCCCCTCACGAGTTTTGTGGCGATGAGCTTAGCCTCGAGTCGGCTCGCTGGGCATTCCGTTACCCTGAAAGCGGTTGAGTTCATCACGCACTCTGTCCGACCGGATGGGAGTTGGGCGATCGATACCAATTTGGCGACGTGGGTCAGCACACTTTCTGTGAATGCCTTGGGGCGGTCTGTGATGGACCAGTTGCCGAACCCCGACCGAAAACAACTGCAACGTTGGATTTCGAATCAGCAAACCTTGAAGCGGCATCCGTACACCCAGGCTGAGCCCGGGGCGTGGGGATGGACTCCGCTTCCTGGTGGCGTTCCAGATGCAGATGACACTTCAGGGGCGCTGGTCGCGCTGTCTCACTTTTGGTCGGACGAGGATGCCGAGCGACGAGTGGGGAAGGGCGGGAGCAACTGGCTGTATCGATTGCAAAACGTTGATGGAGGCATCCCGACGTTCTGTAAGGGATGGGGGCATTTGCCTTTTGATCGGAGCAGTCCAGACATTACGGCACATGCGATCCGAGCTTGGACGCAGTGGTTGCCCAAACTCATGCCGAACGATCAATACCGAGCGAAGCGCGGGCTCAAACGAGCCTTGGCCTATCTGCTCAAGGTTCAACGCGGTGACGGTACCTGGTGCCCGCTCTGGTTCGGGAATCAAGCGGTAGCGAATGATGAAAATCCCACCTATGGCACGTCTCGGGTTGTCGTGGCTTTGGCGGAATTGCCAGAAAAGTTTCGGAAGCAGGCTTTGGGGGCGATGGTGCAAGCCATTCACTGGTTTATCTTGAATCAGAACGATGATGGCGGTTGGGGGGGCGGATTTGATACGCCGTCCACCGTAGAGGAAACGGCGCTCGCGACGGAGGCTCTCTTGGTTTGTATTCGGCAAGGTCTGAAAGATCCCAGTATCGACGAACGCTGGATGGACGCGGCTGCGAACAAGGGACTTCAATGGCTGGTGGCAAAAGTGGAAAATGGTACCGTGAGCACGGCCAGTCCAATCGGATTTTATTTTGCCAAGTTGTGGTACTACGAAAAACTGTATCCGCTCATCTTCACTGTCGGAGCTCTGCGACAAGCGCTCGAGACACGTTCGATTGAGATCCCTGATCTCCCACAGCCTCCTACGAGTGCTTCCATTGAACCCCCACCTCTTCCGCCCCCGCCGCCACCGACTCCATCATCTCTCCCAACCAGTTCAACGATTACGCCGGAAGGTTAATCGTGTGCTTCAAGTTGGGGGAGCACGCATTGGCGACAGAGGTTTGCCGCTATTCTACCAGTATCGGGGAGTCTGCCCGGGGTTTGGATCGGCAGAGGAGCGAGAGTCTTTCAACTTCTTAGGTAGAGAAAAGCGGCCACGAAGATGTTTTGTGATCTGCCCATGATTCGTTTCGAGCTGAATTCGAAACCATGCGCTAGGAGTGGAGGCACGCGCTGCCAAGGGTGTTGTGTGGGGGTAATGAGGAGGAGCTGGATTTGCGGGATGATGAGAAGAAAGAACCGAAGAAAATTCGGTATGACACCTTGGCGGTCTTCCGTGCGCGTCCCAGTCTCCGTATCAGTATACGTCATAATTGCCATTCATGTTTCGAAAAATGTGAAGTTTTTAAAAAAAAGTTTCTTTGAACGTTTTGTTGCTAGGCCTTGTAGCGGGAGAGGAGTCTAGGCTTCGGCGGGGACTTGTTGTCTTTTCGATCTTCAGGCAGGGTGAGCTTATGAGCGTAAAATGTTGCCGAATGGTTCTCGCATTCCTGGTTCTGTGGGCTGTGTCCGTTCAGGGTGAACGCCCTACGAATATCATCCTCATTTTGGTGGATGACCTTGGCTGGATGGATCTCTCTTGCCAGGGGAGCGACTATTACCGGACCCCGCACATCGACCGCTTAGCAAAGGAGGGGATGAGGTTTACCAATGCCTATGCCGCCTGTGCCGTGTGTTCGCCAACGCGGGCTGCGATTCAAACGGGGCGTTATCCGGGGCGGACAGGGGTGACGGACTGGATTCGGTCGCGGTTCCAACGAGGAGGAATCGGAACACCAGAACAGAACCCGTCGGAATATGTAGGGGGAAAGAATCGGAGACTTCTTTGCCCTCCGAATCCATTTTGGATGGAGCATGAAGAACACACGATTGCCGAAGTCTTGAAAGAAAGAGGCTATCGTTCAGCGCACATCGGCAAATGGCATTTGGGTGACGAGGCGTGGTATCCGGCAGGGCAAGGATACGATGAAAACTACGGTGGCTGCGACTACGGGCAACCTCCCTCTTACTTCGATCCCTATCAGCAACCGAAGCACAAGCATCCCATGATTCGGGCAGGGATTCCGTTCTTGCCGGGAAAGAAAAAAGGGCAGTATTTGACGGATCGCGAAGCTGACGAAGCGGTTGCGTTTATTCGAAGGTCTCAAGATCAGCCCTTTTTCCTGCACTTGGCTCATTACGCGGTTCACACGCCAATTCAAGCGGAAGCTGAAGCTGCCGGCGCCTATCGGCGGGATGGGAAAACGGAAACGAATGCGAAGTATGCCGCGATGGTGGAATCGGTCGATCGTTCGACCGGGCGAATACTAGCCACTTTGGACGAACTTGGAATCGCGGATCAGACGCTGATCCTATTCACCTCTGACAACGGAGGCTTGGATCGCAAGGGAAGCCCGACAGACAACGCGCCCCTGCGATCAGGAAAAGGGTATGCCTATGAGGGAGGGATTCGCGTTCCGTTCATTGTGCATTGGCCAAACAATATCCCCGCCAAGACGATATCAAATGTTCCGGTTTGCTCGATCGATGTCTTTCCCTCTTTCTTGAATGTGGCGGGAGTGGATCGGGATCAGGATCAGGCGATTGATGGTGTCGATTTGATTCCTCATCTTACGTCGGGTGGAACGAAGTCCATCCCTGAGCGGAATTTGATTTGGCACTTTCCTCACTACCGCCACGAGCCCGGTCCCTACAGCATCATTCGGCAGGGCGATTGGAAGCTCATAAAGTTCTATGAAGGCAAGCGGGAGCTCTTTCATCTCGGCGATGACCTGAGCGAATCGAATGACTTAGCGGCTGCTCGCCCGAAGCTTGTTGCGAGTTTAGAGGCTGATCTGATGCGTGAACTGGAAGCCATGGGAGCGAAGTTGCCGCGGCCGAACCCAAACTACATTGGGCGACCTTAGCACTGCTTGAGGGGCGCAAGCCCCCTGTCCTTGAGGACTATGTATGAACCCTTCGCTGGTATCGCAATGGAGCTTGCGAGCGTCAGTTGAAAGACTCGCATGGTGCGTCGTGATGCTCGTGATTCCGCGCACCGTCGCGGATGGGACGACTAATGAGTCCAGTTACGCGACGAACGATCACTTCCGCATGGTTCGTGTCGAATACGACAGCACAGGGGGAGAGGGCGAGGCTTGGTATGCGTACGAAGGAAGGATTTGGCAGCGCTGGGAAACGGATTTCCCGCGAGCAGAGCTGAACTTCCTGTATCGACTAACTGAGCTCACATCGTTGATCCCTGCTTCCCAACCCCTGAGCCTCAAACTCACGGATCCACGACTTGCAGATCATCCATTCGTTTTCATGAGCGACGTTGGTTGGCAACGGCTCTCTGATGACGAAATGGCTGCGCTGAGGCACTATCTGGAACAAGGCGGTTTTGTGTGGATCGATGACTTCTGGGGGGCAGCTGAGTGGGACAATCTGGAGCGCAACTTTCGAGCGGTGTCTCGCGAGTGGAAGTGGCAAGACCTACCCCAGGACCATACGCTCTTGAATATGGTCTATCCCCTGGGCGAGTGTCCCCAGGTGCCGGCTCGTTTGTTTTTTGAAATGACTGGCTTGCCCTATGACCCGCCGCAAGTCCATCGATGGCCCAACGGTGGGGCGGCGGACCTCTCGCAGGTTCACTTGAGAGGATTGTTCAATCAGTCGGGGAGAATGCTAGCGGTGGCGACCCACAACACGGACATCGCCGATGGATGGGAGCGAGAGGGAGAGGACCGGGAGTACTTTGATCGGTTTTCAGTATCAACCTATGCCCTCGGAATCAACATTTTGCTCTATGCCTTCACTCATTAGGCCGAGGTGTGCGCGTCTCATGGAGATGGGCTTCTCGCCCGAGATAGATGTCAAAGGCGTCGTGCTTAGCCAGATAAAGGATGAGCATCAGAACGCTGAGAAGACTGAGACCAAGACTTGTGAGGGTGCCATTGAAAGTGTTGAAGAGGGCATGTAGGAGTGAAGGCACACTGAGGGCGACCAGGGTGAGTGTCCAGCGTCGGCGTGGGTAGAGGAAGGCGAATCCGAGCAGGAAACTGGCGATCCCAGTCCAGACCGCGTGAAGCACGGGGATAGACGTCAGGCGGAGCAGATTGAGGAACAGGTATTCGACCTCAGATTCAGCGAAAGCGGCATTTCGTTCGAGTTGGTAGTCTAATCCTTCGTAAATCCCAAAACCGAGCCCGCAGATCATTCCGTAGTAAGCAAGGGAACGTGGAAGATAGGTCTCGGATCGTTTCGAAAGAACATAGACCATGAGGAGCTTGCAGAGCTCCTCTGGGATCGCCACCCAAAAGAAGAATGCGAACGCCCGAATAACGGGTAACTCCGCGTTGAGCCAATCGATGGGTAGCGACGCAAAGGGCAGTTTGAAAAAGCCGACGAGAAGGCTGACCGAGACAAGCCCAGTCCCGATGAAACAGTAGACAGACGTCCCAATGCGAATATTGGGTGCCGGAAAAACGTGGTAGAAGAGGATCGCCCACAGGACCGAGAAATACAGAGCGGTCAGGAAGAAGATAAACGAGCGGTCTACGGTGCCCGCGACGAGCGTATAGAGCAGCATCGGCACCAGGCCGATAGTAATCAGCGTGAGTAGACCCCGATTGTCGATATCGCCTAGGCGATGGAGCTGATTGAAGGGCCAGAGATGAAAGAGGATCCCTTTTGATGAGTCCCGCTTCCGGCGTTGGCGAGGAGCGGGATGGGGGTTTCTAGAGTCTTTCTCCATGGGTGAGAATCTGGCGTGACTGCGTGAGGTGCTTCTTCAATTCTTGTTCTCGAGTGCCGAATGCCCCTCCCGGTTTGCTGCTCAGGCTGTGTAGTCCAGTTTTTGGCATGAGGCAATCAATTAACCCCGTTTGCAGCAAGATTCAGGCTCATAACTCGTGCCGAATTAACCTGGCAAGCTGGCACGATTGTTTTAGGTTCCTCGGTGATGGCGGGTTCTGAGATCATCCTGGCGACGCTCAATGCGAAGTATATTCATGCTGCGTTTGGGTTGCGGTATCTCTATGCCAATCTAGGGGATCTTCAACAACGGGCTGAGATCTTAGAGTTCGAAATCGGGCAGCGGACTTTTCCAATCGTCGAGCAGCTCTTGATGCGACGTCCCAAGATCGTGGGGTTTGGGGTTTACATATGGAATGTGTCTCAAACGCTGGGGGTGGTGAAATGTCTCAAGAAATTGGCCCCCGAGATTCAGATCGTTTTGGGTGGGCCCGAAGTCAGCTATGAAATCGAGGGGCAAGAGCTCGCATCTCTAGCCGATGTTCTGATTACTGGTGAAGCGGATTTGACCTTTGCCCGCACATGTCGGGAGATCCTTGTAGAAGGCGGTGCTTCCCAAAAACTGATTCCCTCTCCCGTGCCCGATCTCGCGGAGCTTGCCTTGCCCTATGAGCTCTATTCTCAGGACGATATCGACAATCGTATTGTTTATGTCGAGGCGTCTCGCGGATGTCCCTTTACCTGTGAATTCTGTCTGTCTTCTTTGGATATACCCGTTCGACAGTTTCCCCAAGAAACCTTCATGGCGGCGCTTAACACGCTTTATGAAAAAGGAGTCCAGCACTTCAAGTTCGTGGACCGAACCTTCAACCTGAATCTGCGGTCCAGTCGTGCCATCTTAGAGTTCTTCCTCGAGCGTCTGCGGCCGGGTCTGTTTCTGCATTTCGAAATGATTCCGGATCGTTTGCCCTCTGGGCTGCGTGAGATCATCGCTCGGTTCCCAGCAGGGGTTCTGCAGTTTGAAGTTGGGATTCAGACCTTTGATGAAGAGACGTCAAAGAATATCAGCCGGCGGCAGAACTACGGCAAGCTAAGCGATAACTTTACGTTTCTACGGGAGGAAACCGGCGTTCATATTCATGCTGACCTGATCGTTGGGTTGCCTGGTGAGGATGTAGAGAGTTTCGGTAGGGGCTTTGACCGTCTTATTCAGTTGCGTCCTCAGGAGATTCAAGTGGGGATATTAAAACGCCTGCGGGGCACGCCGATCGTGCGGCACGATGACGAGCACGAGATGCTGTACGACGAGACGCCGCCGTACGAGATTTTACAGAATCGATTGATCGATTTTGCTTTGATGCAGCGGATGAGGCGATTTGCTCGCTATTGGGATTTGGTGGGCAACAGCGGGAACTTTGTTGAATCCATCTGCTTGATTTGGGATGGAGGAGCATCTCCCTTCGAATCATTCCTTGAGTTTAGCGATTGGCTCTATGCTGCGGCTAGGCGACGACATGGGATCGCACTCACGAAGCTAGTGGGTTTCGTCTTCCGTTTCTTAACCGAAGAGAAAGGCCTGGATCCTCACCGGGTCACTGAATTGATGTGGCGAGACTATCAGCGATCTGGGCGCAGTGACTACCCAATGGAGTTACGGCCCTATCTCGATAAAGCTCCGCAGGGCCAGCCCGCCTCGGCGAGCCGGGGAACGCTCAAGCGGCAATCGCGGCATCTCGCCAGTCATGAAGGGGCCGCTTGAGAACAGCGTGGGTTCGTGACTCTCGGTTTTGCTTATTGAGTCGCTTGGAACCGAAAGAATTGGACGAGTTCCTGAGGGATCGAGAATTCGAAAGAGTGAAATCCATCCTCGAGAGGTCTTGATTGAACGTCATATCCAGGAACCTTGGAAGCGGGCTGCCAGTCTTTCAGGGTTTCTGATACTTCTAGTGAGAGCCTCTCTACGGCCTCAGAACGAAGTCTGGCTGTGAGCGTCGCGGCTCCCTCTTGAACTTGGATCTCAACAAGGGAAGTCATCCTGTCTGGTATTCCGGGCGGCGTGCCGAAGGCGAACTCCATGAGTGAGGACAATCCATCGTGATCGGCATCTGCAAGGGGAGCTAGGTCAAGCCCTGGCGCTTGCGCTTGTTGCCAGAGCACAAACGGTGAGTTGGCTTCAGGAAGCGGCAGTGCCGGAATCTGCTGTGGCGTAATCCAGCTGTTCTCACCTTGGCGTCCCCAAGCAATTGCGATTCGCCCCTCGTGATCAAGTTCGATCTCAGAGAGAGTGAGCAAGGTGTCGTCTCCCGCCGCAATTTGAACGTTCATCCCGAATTCAAGCGGTCCTGGATCCGATTTTGTGTAGTGGATTTCATTTCGATCTTCATCCAGCCAGGCAACGACTGTTCTCCCTGCAGGATCAGTCGACGAAGTGGAGAAACGGGGACGTGAACCTGCGTTTGGGATTGAGACAGGCTCTCCGAGGGGAAGTAGGTCCGGATCAAATCGCTGCGCCATGACATGAGACACACCATCATCCTTGAGCTTGTTCCAGGTGATCGTCACGTTGCCATGGAGATCACATCCGATATCAGGCGATCTCACGCTGCTGTCATTGCTTGTCGATGCGCTGTCTACGAGGTGTCTCGTTTCTTGTGTTCCGTCCTGATTGTAAAGGGCGGCCTCGATCCAACTGGTGCCGTCGCTTGCCTCGGCAGTCCAGCAAATCGCCAGAGATCCGTCTTCTCGTAGAACAGCCTCGCGATCCGTTTGGTTTTGAAGCCCGCCTAGGATAGGAAAGGGAGGACCTGTGAAGGAGCGATCTTGATTCAAGAGCCTCCCTTTGAGCCCTCGAGATCCGAAGTTGTTGAAGGACCACACGATCCCTGCTTGCCCCTTGGAGTTGGTTGTGACTCGGGGAGAGTTATCGCTTTGATCGGTATCGTTGATTTTGAATGCTGGACCGCTTGGGAGGCCGGTTGTCGCGAAGATCTGTCCATGAACCGACGAGTTCTGGTCCCAGATGATAAGGAAGCTTGAATCGTCTAGGGCGGTCACGTCAGGGCGTAGGTTGAAGCTGTTCTGTGGGGTGGTATTGAGCTCCCACGCGTCAGCTAGCGCTACACCTTCGGGCGTGAATGATCGTGCGGCGGCCTTAAAAACACCGAAACTCGATCCCACGGTGAGAATGGCTCCGTTCTGGTTAGTCGCAATGCGATTTCGGGATGAGTAAACGCCGTCGATCTCAAACGCTTGATGGACGGAAGATTGTGCTGAGACCGTGCTTGCCGGGTCGAAGAGAAGAACCGCGACTGCTGTGACAGAACCTGCGAGTGAACGGGCTCTTCTGGCGGAAAGAATCATAGGACGATGCTATCACGATGCTTACTGAAGGGGAAGCAGGCGGTTGGTCTGCAGCTTAGCCTCGGCCGTAGATACTTGGGTTCATCCAGTTCTGATGGATATTTCGATATGCTTCCGAGGACGTAACGAAGACTCTTTCGGTTAAGTATTTGGCCAGGAATCCGAAGCCAAGCGCTAGACTGATAAGCAGGAGAGGTTGGGCAGCCTCCGGAATCCAGAGATTGACTAGGGGACTGATACCAAAGATGGGCATCAGGAGAGCGAACGTGAGCGGCCTGAACCCCCATCGCAGAACGACGGGAATACTGAAGGAGGCGATTCCGCCAATAAAAAAGTAGAAGCAGAATAGTCTAACCGACTCATGCCCGCCCGCTGCAATGAAGGCGAGAAGTCCGGCGCAGGATGACTGGATGATTAGCAAAATGGCCACCAGCCTGAAGAGTTGATTGGAGAGTTGCTTTGCAGTGAGGGGAAGAGTGCGAAAGACACGAGCTGCCGTGAGTTTCGAGGCGGTAAAGAAGAGGGGCATGGCCATGAAGATGGCCGCTTGTCCCTCGAGAATATGACGGGTTCGGTCGATGCCACGACCTGAGCCGGTAGGGCTCCATGCGTCGAGCAGTAGCCATTGAATTGCGATTACTGAGACGAGGAAGAAGATTCCAAAGCCGAGAACGTGAGCGATCGTTGTTTGGGTGAGTTGACTGAAGCCTGTCGTTCGTGTGTTGATCTCGAACAGTGGTTTGTCGAGGCGACCGGGCTTATTTTGTTCGAGCGGTCTTCCTGTTGAGCGTGCCGCGAGCATATTCTCTGTGCGGGCGTATCCCCAGATCGAGAATCCGAGACCGGTCGCCAGGATGTAGGCGCTGTTCTCCACAAGCTGACTGGAATCCTCTCTCAGAAAATTGGCCAGTAGCATAGAACCCCCGATGCTCAGTCCCCAGAGAGCTCCGAAGAATCCGCTTTTGCCTGACCACTTTTTCGCTTCCTCGGCGTTCACAGGTAATCCTGTGAGGGCGAAGAAAGAGATGCTCAGAGTGGAGAAGACGAGGATGGTGTTCACCAATAGCCTTGGCAAAGCGGAGGCTGCTTGACTGCCACTCGCTTCAGAGGCCCAGATCGGAGCGAGGGCGGCCGCGAGCAAGAATAGGACGATGGACAAAACGGTTGGCAAACCAACCCCGATACCCCACCAGGTTCGAGCGATTGTCTTGCGATCGATGGGGAGGAGCATCTGAGCCCGTGCGAGGCCTTTCCCGAGATCCATTGATAGGAAAACAGGACCGGCAAATAGGAGCAAGATGGGGGTGGCGAGGGTGTGTCTGGGAGAAAGAATCTGTCCGATGCAGAGGGCGAGATGGGCCAGACTGATGATGCCGATCCAGATGCCTCTTCGGCGCAGATGGTCGAGAATGAGTGCTTGGTTCATAGTGCGTTCTCCTCCACAAGGCCGACGAAGAGTTCTTCGAGGCTCAAGGCAACTTGGTTGATCTGGGTGGCTCGATTGCTCTCGAGGGCTTGTCGGTAGTTTGAAGGATCATTGGTGATCACTCGGTAGCGGGTTCCCTCCTGACTGACAATCCGTCCTCCGTGTGGGAGCTCGCCGGAAAGGTTGAAATCGAATTGCTGATGGGAAGCGAGTATTTCGTCCGTTCTGCCCTCTAGAATCATCTGTCCTTCGTTGATGATACCAACATGGTCAGTGAAGCGTTCGAGGTCGGCTAAGTTGTGAGAGGAGACGAGGACTGTGTGTTGCTCGTCCTGCATCAGAGTGAGAAGTTGCGAAAAAACCTCCCGCTTGGAAAGGGCGTCCAGTCCGACCGTTGGTTCATCGAGAATCAAGAGTTCCGGATGCCGCGAGAGAGCGAGCACGAGTGACAGTTTGATCTTGTTGCCGAAAGAGAGAGCGGTGATGCGTTCGCCTGCATCGATTTTGAAACGACGGAGGAGATCGTCACAGTAGGCCTGGTCCCACGTGGGGTAGAATCCGCTGATAAACTGGATGGCATGCTTCACTTTGTTCCAGACCTGGTAGTTTAGATCAGGGCTGACGTAAGCGACGCGCTGTTTGATGGCCACTTCGTCGGACTCAGAATCCAGACCGAGCAGCTGCATGGATCCTCCGTCTCGCCTTCCCATTCCAAACAGGAGATCGAGAGTCGTGGTTTTTCCGGCTCCGTTGGGCCCCACGAAGCCGTATATGGCTCCCGTGGGAACCTTGAGATCCAGGGGGCCGAGATGAAACTTGGAAAAGCTTTTTCTTAAGCTTTTGATTTCGATCGCGTTTTGACTCATTACTTACTTCTGGTTGAGTTTTTGTTGGGTGATACGACGAATGAATTGTTCGATCTCTTTGGCGCTGAGGCCCGACTCTAGAGCATCTTGAATCGCTTGAACGATGAGGTTTTCCGCGTTTCCGAGCTTGCTAGCTCGACTCTTGTCGTAACCGTCCTCCGATACGAAAGTCCCGATTCCTTGGCGACGATAGATGATTCCTTCTCGCTCCAATTCCTCGTAGGCACGCTTAACGGTGATGACACTCACGAGCAGTTGCTCAGCGAGCAGGCGAAATGACGGCAGCGGAGTTCCCCCGGTAAGGCGAGCTTCTCCGATCTCTCGTTTAAAGCCGCTGACAATCTGTTGATACAAGGGACCAGAGACAGCAGGCGAAATCGGGCCGATTTGGAATGCTATGTTGTCCTTGTTCATTGTTATGGTGTGTATATGTAGTATATACAGTATGCTCAATCAAGTGTTTTTTGCGAACCTTTGCGAGTGACCACGATTGACGGGGAAGATGATTCGAGGGCGCCTAGGGGGCGACACGGAAGAATTGCTGCTTATCGCTCGTGGCAATTCGGGCGGGTGAGACCTGTTCGCGGGTAGCAAGCCAGGGTCCTACCGGAGAGGGTGACGTTTCGAGTGTGCCTTGATCCCAAGTCACTTTGACGGAAGCCGCTTCTCGTTCGATATGGATTGAGGCTTGGTTTGGTATCTTCCAGATCATGACTCGGCCATCGCTGGCGGTTGTCATGAGAGACATGCTGTCTGGGAAAAACTCAATAGATGTAGCCACGCCCTCATGGCGGTCAAAGCTTGCAACGAGCCGGCCTGTCGTAGCCTGCCAGACTTTCGCCGAGGCATCGAAGACGGATCCTGTGCCGGCGATAAATCGGCCGTCGGGAGAAATCGCAATCCCGTCCGCATTGGCACCCTGGCGGTCGTCGATCTTAAATGTGTGTTTTTGTTCGCCGGATTGCAGGTCCCAGCTCGTAGCGCCAGCGATCAGGAGGGTGGATCCGTCTGGTGAAATCCGTGAATCCCAGGCAGGCCCCGTTTCGATTTGTCGGATCAGCTGTCCGCTGGCGATGTTGAATAGGTAGGAAGGGCCGGCAACGGTGCCCACAAATATCGATTCGCCATCGGGCGTGAAGGCCAGGGTCATGATCGGTTCTTGGATTTGGAACGACCGAGAAATCGCGCCAGAATCCAGTTGAGTGATGATCAGTGAGCCGGACTCATCAGCGGTTGCCAGTTGCTCTGAGGCAGGGTCAACACTGAAGGCTGCAAGGTCCGAGTCGTGATGCTCGATCGAATACACTTGCTCGCTTAAGTCGGAATTCCATACGGCTGAGGCTTCATCGGACCGGATCACTAAGACTCTATCGCTAGGCGAAACGAAGCCCGCTACAGCCGCGGGGAACGCGAGGCTTCGGGAGTGAAGAAGCTCGCCAGTTTGGGTGCTCCATATGGTCAGACCGCCGTCTTCCCCGGCGCTCAAGATTCGATCTCCGCTGGGAGAGAATGCGATGGTGTTGAGAGTCTCTGGAACCGTATCAAACACCAACGGGCTGTCCGAATCTTGAGTGTAGAGTCTGATCGAGGTTTCGTTGAGAACAGCGATCTGCTCTCCGTTAGGTGAGAATGTCGCGGCGATTCGGGGGCTCGTGTGCCCTTCGAAACTCCGGATTCTTCCGGTCGGAAAACTTTCCCACAGCTCGAAGGTGCCGGCCTCTTGACGGGCGAGGAAGAGCGAGCCATCCGGAGAGAATCGGGGGCGGATCGCACTGATTTCGTTTTCTAGTATTCCAGTTTGAGGATTCCAAAGGAAGGTGTTCTCTCGCCCTTCGCCAACGATCCACTGATCACCTGGACTGAAGAGAACGCTCTCCAGTGGGGCGGTATTTCCTCTAAGGGCGAAGAGTTCTGTCAGCGGATCGAGAATCCAAAGATGGGCGTTTCGATCGGCGCCTTTGGTGGCCAGCTGGGCATTGTCAGCAGCTAAATCCCCGCTGCGGGTGTCCGTGAGGTGATTCAAGAGCTGGCCTGAGTTCGTATCCCAGATCCAGATATCTGTTCGAGCCCCGATGATCATTCTTGAGGCATCGGGAGAAAACCCTGCCTCAAAGAGTGGCTCGGGATGGGGAAGAGTATGAATGGGTTGTTGGCTGTTCAGATCCCAGAGCACGGCTCGACTGTCGGCGCCAACGGTGATCACTCGGGTCCCACCGGAGTCCACGCTCAGGGCCCGGACTTGTGGATGGTTCAGGGCTGCCAGTTGATCTCCATTTTTCGTATTCCACGCTTCGATAGAGTCTCCTTTTCGCAGCACCATGATCTCCCTCGATTGAGAAAAGGAGACCGAGTGACCGTTGCCTCCCGGAAATGATGTCGGAGTTGTTGGGGAATCAATCTCCCGAACCGTTGTCCGCGATGCGCCCACCGAGATAATGCGGTTTGAATCATCTGAAAAGGTTACACCGTAGAGGAGATCCTTTCCGTGAGGGAAGGTCTCAAGCAATTCGCCGGTGGTGAGCGACCAAAGAAAGGTCCCCCCGCTACCGACCGACGCGACCAAGCGCCTGGAGGGCGAAATGGCGTAGGCACGGAGGATTCCGTCCCCAAGCGTTCGCTCTGGTTCCGTAGAGCTTTGGCTCGCTTCAGAGGGAGGGGCGGTGATCGCGATGGCTAACGCAGCGATGGCTAGCGTCAGCCTGCATTGTGTCGTTTTGGATGGAAATGAGATCCCTGAACCTGGCACTCGCAGCTTTGCCTTATTTTGTTGAATGCCCTTGTCCATGACACCATCAAGATACTGTTCCACACAGCGTTGAGGGCAAGTTTCGTGCCTGATTGGATTGAGGATTGATGACTATTCCTCGCGCTCTTGAAGTTCCCACCTCTCATTGAAGAATCCTGCATCAGCGATTTTCCCTGGGGAGCGGGAGGTGACTGGGGAAGTGATATCGACGATTGCCCAGTCGGGAAGTTTGGCGACCTGGCGAGCGTTGTTTAAATGATCATACTCTCGGAATGTGAATCCGCTATTGATCACGATGTATCGAGACGGATTCATGGGGTTTGGGTAAATCATCACGGGTATGAATTCGTCGGTTGGGTAAATTCGGTCGTGAGTTTGCACCTCGGTTTCAGTCCACCGAATGGGGAGCTCTGCCGCAACCTTCTTCATCACGGTATTGCTGCGGGGATCACCCCAGAGAATGAGATTGTGGCTCTGGATGTCAGTGGGAGTGATTTGGGTGTCGAGTTTTATTCTGGGAGTGCCTCGAAAGTGGTTACGCCAATGGGTGATGGCGTGTTGCTGCTCGGACGTGCTCCATGCCTCGACGGCCTTGTTGAAGGCGTTGCCGCTGGGGAGTACCATCAAGAAGCTGTCCATGAAGGCGTCATCAATGGGGCCCTGTAGGCCGGGGCGTTTCTTCAGCTCGGACATTCCTTCGTCGGATACGGTCTTCCAGGCGCCATTGCTTTTCTCGAAATGAGGATTCCAGGACCGGTCTGTCAGGGGGCGGTCAGGTCTGAGGGCGATTCCATCGATGATCACTGTGGGCTGTTGAGTGGTATCGAGGGGGCAGAGTCCTGGGCCCATGTTGATGCTGAATGCATGGATGTTCTTGGTTTGAATCGTAACGGTTTTTGAATCGGTAATCGTCGCTTCAATTTGTGCTCGCTCCCAGTGTTCTTCGAGTCCTTGAAGTTCGATCCACAACATTTTGGAGTAGCGGAGCGTATAGGTCACAAACTTGACGGTTGGGGGAATGGGATTTCGTCCTTTTGCTGCGATCTTGTCGATGAGGTGATTGATTTGGGATTTGGAATCTGGGTGATACTTATGGCCCGTATCAGGACCAATGATGTGAGTGAGGGACATGCCCTCGTTGTTTAGAGCGGTGCCCATGATGTCGGCGGCTTGCTTTTGTCGATCGATAGCGCCGCTGTAGGCTACGGTCGGGCAGTTGTAGAGATTCAGGGCGTAGGAGGTGGCGTCGTACCAGTGCCAGAGCTTTTTCTCATACCAGGTGGGCGTCAGCGTTTCCTTCTGAAAGAAGCGGAGAAACTCAGGTGTTTCCGAGAAGCCAGCCCCGGGGGCGGCCCCGGCCCAGAGACCCGCGAAATGGGTTGCGAATTGCCAGCAGGCGGCTCCTCCCATGGAGAACCCTCTGACGATGATTCGATTTTCATCTATATTGTAATGTTTCTTCACGTCTTCAAGGGCTTCGAAGAGATCCACTTCTCCGGCAAATTTGTTGGCGTTGCAGTATCGACCGTAGAGATGGAGAACAAGGGTGTTATCGGGGGTGAACTGGCCGGGGGAGTTGAGTCGCTGTTGAAGGAAACTGAGTTCGGTGAGTTTTTCTCCTCGGCCATGAAACCAGGTGTCGAGCCTCACTGGCTTGGGTGAGGGGAGGTTCATTTCTTCGGGAATGACCAGGCCATAAGGTTGAACCGATCCATCGATGCGAGAGCGGTAGGCTCTCACGATGAGCCCTCTCGATTGGTTCCAGGGCACTTCGCCTTGTTGTAGGGATTTGGCTCGCCGGATACCCAATTCGATCATTTGCTTGGCTGCGGGAATCTCGGACTGGGGCTTATAGAACTCATTGTAGTCGAGCGCGACGCGAACGGCCTTGCGAAAGATCTCAATATCGGGAAGAAATGCGAGAAGGTCGGTTTGGCCAGAGAGGCTTTTTTGGGTCTGAGCGATTTCTCGATCAAGAGCCTTCAGAGCGTCCTCAAGTGATTGGCGCTCATCGTCAGAGATGGCGACGCCGATCGGTGGAATGGGGCGAACTGATTCCGCTTGATTGTCAGCAGGGCCATCGGCTTGAAGAGACAAAATGAGGCTGGCGGCTGTGATAGCGATGAGAACTCGATGGAGCATTGCGCTAGACAAAAGCATCGAGTTGTGATGGCAAGTTAAAACTCCCTCAGCGAGTTGCACGCAGACTTGATTTTCCTGTCGCTTTCGATGACGCCCCTTAAGCTGGATGGGGTAAACAATGTGCAAGTGGTGGACGAGATACATGGGGAGATTCTCTTGAAGAATGGAGCGTTGCCAATCTATGACGCCATCATTGTCGGGGGAGGTGCGGCAGGGTTTTTCGCTGCGGTGACTTGTGCCGAACGGCGCCCGGGAGCACGCGTTTTGATCCTGGAGCGCTCGAGCCAAGTGCTCAGCAAAGTGAGAGTTTCGGGCGGGGGACGTTGCAATGTAACCCATGCCTGCTTCGATCCCCGCGATTTGATTGGCTACTATCCACGTGGGGGGAAGGAACTATTGGGCCCCTTTCATACGTGGTCTCCGGTGGAGACAATGGAATGGTTTGAGGGAAATGGAGTCGCTCTGAAAGAGGAGGAAGATGGGCGAGTATTTCCTGTGTCTGACGATTCACGCTCCATCGTCGACTGCTTGAGACATGAGGCGAAGCGGCATGGAGTCGAGATTCAGACTTCCGTTGGAGTAAAGTCCATTTCGACGACCCAGGTAGGATTTGAGTTGCAAACGAACACCTCAAGGGGATTCCGAGCTCGATCCTTGCTCCTGGCAACAGGTGGACTAAAGAGGGGAGGACTGACGGATCAAATCAGGGCTCTCGGACACCGAATTGAGCCGCTGGCTCCTTCTCTGTTTACCTTTCATCTCAAGGATGCCCGACTCAAAGACCTAGCAGGCCTAGCTGTTCCGTCCGTCTTAGTCGAGGTCGAGGGGGGTGACTTAAAGGCTGACGGCCCTCTGTTGGTGACTCATTGGGGAGTGAGTGGGCCTGCAGTCTTGAAGCTTTCTTCCTGGGGGGCTCGGCGGATGCAAGAGCGTGGCTACCGGTTTGCGATACGCATGAATTGGACGGGCGAATCTCAGATCCAAAAGGTGAGTGAAGAGCTCGACTCGATGCGCCGGTCCAGTTCCCGGAAACTTGTCAAATCGACGCCCCTGTGGAGCATTCCTCGGCGTTTGTGGGAGCGATTGGTCGCGGCTGCCGGGATTCGTCAGAAGGAGAACTGGGCGCGAGTCTCCAGCGCCCAGTTGAGAGCTCTCACGATCGAGCTTACCGCGGGACGCTTTGAAGTGATCGGTAAAAGCATGAACAAGGAAGAGTTTGTGACTTGTGGCGGGGTGTGTCTTTCGGAGGTTCAGTTCAAAAACATGGAGAGCAAACTGGTGACTGGGCTCTACTTTGCCGGAGAGATCCTTGATATCGACGCGCTGACGGGAGGATTCAATTTTCAAGCAGCTTGGACGACTGGTTTCCTGGCCGGGCGGTCTATTGCTCAGCGTTCCGAAGCCTGAGATGGGAAACAAAAAAGCCGGAGGGTGACTCCGGCTTTGAAAGTAGTGGAATGGAGAGCTGCTGAATTAAGCGGCTGCGCCTGCGTTTGCGAGGACCGAGAGTTGTTGATGAATCTCGCGTTGCGCTTCCCGCCACTCTTCTAGGGCGACTTTCAGCTGCTGCGTTGCCTCGGAAACGTGGGTTCGGAGCTCATCTAGTTTTTTGCCAGACTCCTGAACTTGTTTTCGGGCTGCTTCCTTGTACTGCTTCTTTTGCTCTTCCCAGTTTGAAACGGCTTCTTGAACGCTATCATGAGCAGATTGCCAGAGGGTTTGGAGGGATTCCGGCAGAACCAATGAGTGGTTGTCGATACGTTCGGTGATGGCCTGCTGGTGTTGGTGAATTTCCGCTCGGAGGATTCGCTCCTCGGGAACCCGTCGAAGATCTGAAGCGAGCCCGAGTTTGGACAAAGCCCAGATGGTCCACTTAGTCGGGTCGAATTGCCACGCTTTAACGCCGTTGCGGTAGTCGGACTGGAATTCGTGATGGAAGTTGTGGTATCCCTCGCCGAAGGTGAACAAGGCCATAATTGCGCTATCGCGGGCGGAGTGCTTCGTCGAATAGGGTTGGCTGCCGAGGTAGTGGCAAAACGAGTTGATGCAGAAGGTCATGTGGTGAACGGCCACGACGCGGGCGACTCCCCCGATCAAGAATGCACCCAGAGCGCCAACCCAACCGTTCCAGAGAAAACCGAGGAGCGTTGGAATAAGGAAGCTGGCGACGAGTGCAATGGCGACGTAATTCCGATGTTGCCACATCACGAGGCGGTCCTGCGCCAAATCTTTGACATTTTCAAAGTCGGTAGAGGGCTGATGTTTGAACATGATCCAGCCCATGTGAGCGTGGAAGAAGCCATTGTTGATATTGTAGGGATCTTGGTCGTGATCAACGTGCTTGTGATGCGCGCGGTGATCTGAGCACCAGCAGAGTGCGGAGTTCTCGAAGGTAGCCGCCCCAAAGACAAGAGTGGAGAATTTAACCGGCCATTTCGCTTTGAAGGAGAGGTGAGAGAAGAGCCGGTGGTAGCCGAGCGTGATGCTGAGTCCGGTAGCAATGAAGAAGGAGAAGAACAAGGCCACTTGGAACCAGTCGAGGCCATAGGCCCAGATGTAGGCCGGGACCGCGGTGACGGTCAGGAGTGCTGTGCCGGTGAGGAAGATGCTGTTGGTTAGTCGAATCTTTTTCGGTGGTGCAAGTGACATGATATTCGCTTTTACTTCTTCTGCTTCAGAAATTCTGTGTCTTCATGGTTTCGTAACCCGCCGTGGAAGTGGTTCCACGGTTGAATGGTCACTCCAGAGCCCGAGATGTTTAGGTGCTTTTTAGGCGATTTAGGCATCCTAGGGTTGTATTTCGTGACGAAAGACGGCGGTTATTTATCCCAACCAGGGGTGAAATGCAAACCTCCAATTGCGGTATCCCGACCGTATTCTAGCAGGTGCGGGACGAAGATGCCTGTATGTTTCACTTGTCGGGAACAGAAAAGGAGCCACCAGCGTAGCTCCTTTTCGCACGAACAAGAGGAAAACAGAGAGATTTAGGGCATCCAAGTCGGAAATTTTTTGTCGCGATCTCGTCCCACCTGCGCATAGGTGCGATGCCACTTGAAGGTCCAGATTTCTTTTGGTGATCGGGTTGCTCGGACCGAATTGTCAAAGAATAGCATGTTGATGCCCTTGTTGTGCCTCATGAAGGCAAAGTGCTTAGATTCGGCTCCGGCTCCAGACCACTCGCCGTTGTAGGCGGGGGCGGCGTCTTTGGTCCCATTCCGGTGGTCCGGTCCTCCACCGCGCCACATCATGTCAGAGAAGAGGGGAATCTCGGTTGGAGCCGACGGCACATTGAAGGACCCCCAGTGGTCGGCTTGTGCTCGGCCCTGGATCGCTGCCTTGGCCTTGTAGATCCAGTTATTGCTTCCGTAACTGGCGGTGATCCGACCATTGTTCACTTGATCGCCGGTAAAATCCGGGAAGTTGTAGCCGGTATGGGCGCCTCCGTAGGATTGCAGTTGGCTTTCCGGCGTGTCGATGGGTTTCTTAATCTCTGTTCGAGTGCTCCCCGTTCCCCGTCGGAAACTGGCGTCAGGACAGAAAAGCAATTGTGGTTTTTCACGGTAGTGCCGCGCCAAGGCTCGAATCCATTCGCCTCGGGCCCACGCACCTTCACCGCTGCTGAAATTGCCCTCGTTATCATCTGCATAGAGGACCCAGATGATACCCCACTGTTTCAAGTTGGAGATGCAGTGAGTCGCCTTCGCCTTGGACTTCGCCTTCGAAAGAGCGGGGAGCAGCATCCCCGCCAGGATCGCAATAATCGCGATCACCACTAGAAGCTCAATCAGTGTGAAGCCCTTGATGCCAAAATTCTTTTCTCGTCGTTGCATAAGCAGAATACAGTTGTCCGTAGGTTCGCCGCACGGGTTTGGGTTGGCTTGACTATAAGGGTTTGAATGGATTTGAAAAGTGTGCATTCGCTTGCACAGCAGAATTCTAGCGGAAAAAGCAGTAGGAGAGCCTTTTTTTGTACGTGTACGTTATAAAAAGGGCGTTCGACAGACGATACCGGCTGTGAATCCTTTACTCGACGGATTCGGCTGGTTCCGTGCTCGATAGCGATGACGCTTTTTTTCGATCGCTTGTGTAGATGAAATAGACGTAGGCAGACACAATGAAAATCACGAATAAAAGCTGCCAGTAGGTGGTCGGTACGATTCCGGTGACCAGCACGGCGTCCGATGGACTTGCTGGGTCGTAGAAGATGTCGATGGAACTGCCCCGAGGAAAGTCTGCCTCCGCTCTTTGCTGCAGTTCTTGTGCGAGTTCTCCGTGAAGTACGACCATGGTTCCGGCAACATTGATTTTTGAACCCGTGTATTGGTTTCCATCAACCTCATACTGGTAGACGAGTCGCAACCCCAGTCGGGCACCGGCTCCCTCGCGGTCAATGGGAACGATCTTGTGGTCTTGAACAATTCCTTCCACTTTAGGCCAACTGTTACTTCTTGGACCATCCCTAAAGCCACGATAAACGGTTGGTAAGATCCAGAGCGCAACGATCCCCACAAAGGCTCCGCAGATGATTCGACTCATCATGGCGCGATTTTTGATCTTAACGACGAACAGGAGCGTTTGCATGTGGATGGTGCAGCTTCTTGAAGGGGGAGCTTAAATCTGTTTTTTTATGATCCCAAGGTGTTGCTTCTTCTGGCGTCATGTGTGAAGGAGAAGCAACCTGGAGTCAAGGGGGATCTGGCCCGTCACGATCGGAAAAAAGGTGCTCCCGTTAGTTCGCTTCGGTCGGCCTGACGAGTTGCTGATAGTCGTTGTAGGCTTTGCTGACCGCTTGGATAAGGGCTTGATGAGAGAAGGGTTTCGCGAGAAAAGCGATCTTTTCTCGCCGAAGCCACTCGTCGGTGACCAGCCCTCCCGTGTGCCCCGAGATGAGAATGATTTGTAGATTCGGATAGGACTCCCTGAGTTTCAGGGAAAGCTCTTTTCCATCCAGTCCGGGCATTCGGATATCGCTGACGAGAACGGCTGGCGGTTGCGTTGAATCCGATGTGATTTCCAGGGCTTCCTCGGCGTTGGCGGCCACGAGAACATCAAATCCACTTGCTCTAAGCAATCCCTCCACCGCGAGCCGGATGGCTTCATTGTCTTCGCAGATGAGAATGGAGTCCTTAATCGGAGCAGCTTCGGATGAATTCGCTGGTTCGGGCTGCTCTCCTTGTAACGGTTCCGTCGGGAGTCCTAGTTTGAAGGTGACGGATTGATGGGGAGTGATTGAAGCACTGATGGTTCCCTGCATCTGTGCGACCATACTCCGAACGGTTGCCAGGTCCAAACCGCTTGAAAAGCCTTCGTCCAAAGGGTCTCTGAACGGTTCAAAGAGATTCCTCTCATCCTGCTCCGTGAAGTCGGAGCGCGTATGCTTGAGGGTTACGATGACTCGATTGGGTTGATCAGACTTCTCGGCTGAAAGGATAAACTCTTGAGCCGGGCTCTCGCTGGTTCTTCCCGACAGGGCGAGTAGCAGGAGAACTTTGGAGAGCGCGTCCGGGTCCGCCCAAACACCCTTTACTCCCGGTTTGATACGGAGATCGATGGAGGCGTCGGAACCAAGATTCTGGCGAAGCGTGAGTAAAGCACTACTGAAAAGCTCGGTGATGTCGAGGTTCTTGGAATGGGGCGAGGACTGCTTGGCAAAGGCCAAGAGTTGACCTGTTACTTCGGCTGCTTGTTGCGTTGCGATCGAAATCTGATGGAGCGATGATTGACAGATTGCCGCGAAATCGGGGTGGTTCGGCAATTGGCTGGCGATGAGGTCTCGATGGCCCGCGATCGAGGCTAGGGGTTGGTTGATCTGTTCAGCTACTGCGGCTGCCAACTTTTCCAATAAGACCGTCGGCGGATTCTTGTGTTGCGAGGCCTCCGTGGAAGGTCGTTGACCTTGGTCGTTGGCTAATATCAGGAGGCTTTCGTCTGCTAGCTTCGTGATGTGAAGCTCTGCGTCGAGGTGGTCCCCAGACCTTGTAACAAGAGTCTGTTCGACTCGTTGGGTGGTGCCGGTGATGGGGGGCGCACTGGAGAACAACCCCGACACGTCCGCCTGATCAGCAAGCAGCTCGTGGGAGTCTTTGCCCCTCAGCTCCGTAGAGTTGAAACCGAGAAGGCGGCTGCATTGTGGGTTGGATCTAACGATCTTTCCTTCCTTGGAAACGATGAGAATCGCAACTGCGGCGTTTTCGACGATGATCTGGTCGAGATGGGGTTTCGATTGTCGTTGAGCTTGGTTCGATTCCCGCTCAATTGCGATGGCAGCTAGGTGTCCCAGGCGACTGATCAATTCCCATTCGAGATCTGTGGGCAGCTTTGGCTCCCGGTAGTAACAGGCAAAGGTGCCGAGAACCTCTTGGCGACTCGATAGAATCGGAGTGGACCAGCAGGCGCGGAGTCCGTGCTCAGAGGCCACGTCTTTAAAATCCTTCCAGAAGGGATGCTGAAGAATATCTTCGACGACGATTGGCGTGCCGCGGAAGGCAGCCGTTCCGCATGACCCGACGCCGTCGCCGATGACGAGACCTTCAATGGCCTCATTGTAGCCTTTCGGAAGACTGGGAGCAGATAGGATGTGGAGTTGGCGAGTCTCGGCCCTTAATCCAAGGATGGAACCCAAGACATCCCCGGAAATCGCCTCAAGTGTCTCGACAATCTTATTTAGGACAACCCTTGTGGGGGTTCCTTGAGCCACAGCTGCGAGAATCTGGTTTTCAGATTCCAGGATCGATTGTCGATGCAGCGTGGGCGACATTGAACGCAGTATATCGACAAAACGGATGCTGTGAAGTCGGTTTTAGAGTATTTGTGTCGAATTTAAGATAAGTCTGTTTTAGGGGGGGGGATTCAGTCGGAAGGCCCTGAAATTTGTGAAAAAAGGAGCTCGATGGGGTGCTTTGCGACCCGTGATGAGAGATGAGAGACTTGCTGACGGCAACTCGTCCCGGCGGCGACTACGATGGTTTCTGGGGGCATGGACTCGATTTGTGCTACGAGCGGAGCTGCGATCTGGCGGGAGAGATCGTATTTCTCGCTTAAAGCACCGAAAGCTCCCGCCATCCCACAGCAGCCCTGGTCAAGGAAGGTGGTCTGGGGAAAATTCTCCGTGATTGCCTCGATCAAAGGTTGTTTTGGGATAAGGGCCTTGGCGTGACAATGTAGGTGGATGGCAACAGGTTGTTCAACTGGGGGGAGAAGCTGTCTCAGTTCGGCTGAACATTCCCGCTGGAGAAAGTCCTCTATGAGTAGACACCGTTCGCTGATGCCCTCTGTTTTCGGAATGCCCAGTTCAAGGTAGTCTTCCTTGAACATTGAAAAGCAGGAGGGTTCCAGAAACAGGATGGGGGATTGCTCATCGGAGCCGTTCAGCATATCAACATTGTGACGCCCGAACGCTTTCGCTCGACCCAGGTTACCCTGGCTCATGGCGGGCCGACCACAACACGTCCGTTGTTGTAGGAGCGAGACCTCGTATCCCAGTTTTTCTAGCAGGAGCACAGCTGATTTGCCGATCTGGGGTTCGTAGTATCGTGTGAAGGTATCGTCCCACAGGATCACTTTTGGATTCTTCTTCTTAGCCGTGGAGCGACGCGCCTGAAACCAGTGATCGAACCTCTGCTGAGCGAAGGGTGGCAACGGTCGCTGGTCTGATAATCCCAAGTGAGCGTCTATGAGTTTCCGAACCCAGTTCTGTCGAATCAAGTAGTTGCTCAGTCCTGGAAACTGAGTTCCCAGTCGGCCCACGATGTGGGCCTCGCTGATGATTCTGGCGAGAAGGGGAATCCCGGTCTCCTGGTAACGGGCATTGAGCAGTTCTGCTTTCAGGAGAGCTAAGTTGACATTTGAGGGGCACTCGGTGGCACACGCTCGACAGGACAGGCAGTTCGATAGAGCCTGATCAATCTCTGCGGAATTCAAAGGCGACTCGGAATCGGGGGTTCGTCGGTCGATGGCTGCTCGGATGAGGTTGGCTCTTCCCCTTGTCGACATGCTCTCATCGCCCGTCGCGATGTAGGTCGGACACATGGTGGCGGTCTGCTTACGGCATCCTCCGCATCCGTTGCATTGGTTGAGATGAGCTGAGAAGGAGTGGTCCTTGGCTGCGTATTTAATCTGAGGAGTGAAACTCAGCTCACTATCGTCCCTGGGACTTGTTCGGAGATTTTGATCGATGGCAATGCTAGGTCCCCCGAAGATCTTCCCTGGATTCAGGAGGTTCCGAGGGTCGAAGCTCTGCTTGATCTCTCTCATTGCCTTCAGAAGATTGGGCTCGACGTGCTCAGACATGAACTCGGCACGAGCAATGCCAACGCCATGTTCGGCAGCGAGTGATCCCTTGAATTCTTTCACAAGCGAGCTGACTTCCTGAGCGAGCTTGCGGAATCGTTGCAAGTCAGTGGGTGATTGGAAATCAATGACAGGGCGAACATGGAGCAGCCCTGAGGCAGCGTGGCCGTAGAAGCAGGCTTCGAGGCGAAGTGAGGTCAGAAGTTTCTGTAAGACGCTGACGTATTCCGGAAGTTCGTCCGGGGGCAGCGCCGCGTCTTCGATGCCGGTAGTGGGTTTGGCTGAGCCTGGGCAACCTGTGAGCAGGCTGAGTCCCGCCTTTCGGAGCGACCAAACAAGTCCCATCTCATCCGTCGTAACAGCGACTTGTGATCGCTTGCCCAGTCTGAGTTTGCGAAGCTGTTCTAGTTTGTCTCCGATGTCGGAATCGAATTCTACAATGAGGATCGACTCGCTAGGGCGCTGGTCTAGGTCCAGAAAATCGCGGGCGGCTTGGAAGTTGAGTTGACCTCGGGTTTGATCGAGGAGGATGCGATCAATGTGCTCGATAGCGGCAGGATCTAGGGACTGCAAGGTTACACTCGCCTGCATCGCATCCGAGATATTGTCGAAATGAATGAGGCCGAGTCCTTTCTCTTTTGGTAGTGGAACGACCTTGAGCTCGGCCTCGACAATACCCGCCAAGGTGCCCTCGCTCCCACAGAATAGGGCAGGCCAGTTGCTCCCTTGAGAGGGCCATGAGTGGAGGGCGTAGCCGGGCCATCGTTTCTTGATTGGGCTCTCGCGAATTTGCTTGAGTGGATCGCAATTCTGGCTAGTCAGCTTGCTCACAAGCGTGGCTTGGTCGGAGAGCGATGACGAATCCTTCTGGGTGTGGATGAGTTTTCCGTCCCGAGTGACTAAACTCAGGCTATGGATATGATCTGAGGTGGTTCCGTAGCGGGGAACTCTGGCTCCGGACGAGTTGTTTCCGATCATGCCTCCGATTGTGGCCCGCGAGCTTGTGGCCACATCGGGACCAAAGGTGTAGCCTAAGGGGCGAAGAAAGCGGTTCAACTGGTCCAAGACCACGCCAGGGCCAACACGGACGGTTTTCAGATCCGGATCAAAATCGAGGATCTGGTTATTGTGTCGTGCGAAATCCATCACGACACCGTCACCCAAGGCCCCACCTACGAGTCCGGTCCCAGCTCCCCGGGGGGTGATTGCGATGTTGTCGTCGAGGCTGGCTTTCAGAAAATCTGCAGCCTCCTTGGCTGATCGAGGGAAAAAGACCCCCTGCGGAACGATCTGATAGATGGATCCATCTGTGGCATAGAGTTGCCGTGTCAGGTTGTCATCAGCGACCTTGAATCCGCGCTTCTTCAGTCTCGACAACATAGCAGATAAGAATTTAGGGCCCGATCCGGTCTCGATTGCGGCTGCTTGCTCGATCGACAAGTCTTCGCATCGTGACGGATGGCTCTCGGGCGCTCTGTGTTGATTACGAAAAAGGGCGGAAGTAGACCATATAGAGTGCCACGATGAGCAGGGCCATTGTGGCTGCGGCGTAGGCGGGAATCTTTTTCGGGTTGCGGAAGATCATTCCCGTGATGGCTGAGAGGCCGAGCCAACAGACAATCTTAATAATGATCCAAGTGGGGAAACCGTATTTCAGTAGCCCTGCAAGGCCGAAACCGGCCACCACCGTCACCAGGCTGGCGACTCCCGATGCCGTCAGCACTTTGCGACGGAGCAGAGGGGTGGGATTGGCGAACGCTGCGAAGGTCGAGCCAACAAGGATGATGATGCCTAAGAGGTGGAGGATATGGAAGAATCTCGGATCCATATAGAAAGTATCCGCCAAGCTTCGGAAATCTCAATGGCGCAATCGAAAAAAATGCGTTTGCCGGTCCGGATTATTGCGTGGCTCGACCCGTCTTTTGAAACCACTCGATGAATTTCACCGCGGCGGCATCGGAGTTCAGAATCGGGGTTCCGCCGCGCTTCGAGATTTCATGGGCGTCCCGGTTCTCAAAGACTCGTACGATGATTGGAAGTTTCGTTGCGAATCGAAGCACGGTGTTTGCCTCGCTGGGACGACGCATGGATGAAATCACAAGTTTCGCTCGCTCAATTCCCGCCTCTTCGAGCAGATGGATGTCGGAACCATCTCCGCGCAAACAGGGAATTTTCGCTTGGTTCAAATGATCGATCACGACCGGGTCATCATCCACTACGAGAACGGTGTGTCCGGCGGCAATCAGTGGTTTGATCACCCACATCCCGCCCGTTCCGAAACCTAGCACCAGAATGTGGTCTTTGATGTCCATGGGCGCCCTTGATCTTCGGCGGCCGGGATGAAAGTGAAGAATGAGTCGAGTCAGCCGGTCATTTGTGAGCAGAGGCGTGATGGTCATGGTGAAGGCTGCGACCCAGGCGATGGTGGCGAGAACGTCACGAGAGATCTCACCGAGGGTAATGTGGCCCGTGATACCCAGCACGAGAGAAAATTCGCTGCTTTGCGCCAGGAGAACACCTGCCTCGATGGCATTCCGCGATGAAAGGCCAAAGTGTTCCGCCACGGCAGCGACAATTGGAGGTGAGATTGCAATGAGGACGAGCCCCAAGACAATTCCCTTGATGAGGATGACCGGGTCTTCTGGGATTCCCACAAATGCTCCCAATGCGGTGAAGAAAATGGCGAGGAAGAAGTCGTTGAGCGATGAAAGCAAGGCCCGGACAACCCCGTTTACGGGGAAGGATGACAGGGCGAGCCCGGCTGCGAAGGCACCCGCGACCGTGGGTAGCTGCAAGAGATTAGCGAGGCCGGTAAAGAAGAACAGCTGGGCGAGTATCACGAGAAGCAGAATCTCACTCTCGAGGTTCCGGCGCAGCGTGAACCAGGGAACGAACCACCTTTGACTCGCGAGTGCGAGACAGCCGAGGACTGCTGTGCTCGCGACTCCGTAGGCGACCGCGATGGGGCCGTGGGGCAGTCGCGCGATGAGAATGATCAGTAGGATCATCAGCAGGTCTTGGAATAAGAGCACGCCGACAACGAGGCGCCCGAACGGTTCGGCCATTTGTCGTCCTTGGCTCAGTAGTCGAACGACGACGAGGGTGGAGCTGGTGGAGAGGGCAAAGGCCAAATAGAGTGCCGGCTTTGCGTCGAATCCGAGGGCCCGGGCAACCAGAAAGCCGAGCACGCCCGCTGCCATGAACTGAACGAAGCCGACACACATGACTGCTTTCTTTTGATTTCCAAAGCGCTGCGGATTGAGTTCGATGCCTGAGGCGAACACCAGAAAGGTCAAGCCAAGCTCCAGTGCTCGCTGGAGATCAACCGCGTTGTCGCGTGAGACGAAGGTGGAGAGGGTAATGCCCCCAAAAAGCAAAAAGGGAATCACTGGAATTCCGAATCGACGGGCGATCCCAAACCCGGTTGCCGCGATCAAGAGGAGTGCGGTGATTTCTGTCATCCGGGCAGAATTCCAAGTTCACCTAGCTTCTGGTTCTGAAGCTTGATTCCATCGACCTTAGGAATCATGAGGTAGGTGACGTCCATTTCGAGCAAGTTGTTGGTTTCTTCCAGGTCGACAGCATGAATGGCGCAAGGCACATGCAGTTGACGGCATCGGTAGGCGAGCAGATCGTTCGTGTCCTCGATATGCAGTGCCGAGACAAGGAGCTTTGCTTGGGGAAGATTGGCCTCCTCGAGGACCGCCCAATCTTCGGCGTTTCCCACGAGGGTGCGACACTTGAGTTGGCTCAAGCGTTGCGGGTTGGTGTCGACGGCCAAAACGGTCTCTCCCATTTCGACCAAGGCTTCGACGATTTGGACGCCAAGAGAATTGACTCCGATGAGGACCACATGCTGGCTGAGAAGCTGAGAAGCCTCGGGCGGAGACGCCGTCTCTTGCGCGCGAAAAAGGCGTGTAAGTCCTCGATTCTTTGCAATGCGATAGAGCATCGCTTTGTATTGAATGGCATAGGCTGAGAGCGAGATCGTCGATAGTCCTACCAAACCGATTACGGAGAGGATATTCTCATCGATCAGGCCCTTGGCGAAAGCAAGGGATGCGAAGATGAGTGAAAACTCGCTGATCTGACAGAGCAAGGTGCCCGAGAACCAGCCCGACTTTTCATCAATCTTGAGCCTGCTGGTTGTCAACATGACGATGCCGAACTTTCCAACCAGGACGAAAACCGTGAGGGCGGCAGCGGTGAACCAGTAGCGGGAAGGGAGGTCTAGGTTGAGATTGATTCCGAGCGAGGTAAAGAAGACTGCGATGAAGAAGTTCATCAGTGGATTGACGCGCCTTCCCAGCTCGTGGTTGAAGGGAAGTTGGGCGAGGCTGACTCCCGCCATGAAGGCCCCGATTTCGTGTGATAAGTGAAATAAGTGGGCAATCTGAACGAGAACGAAACACCAGCAGAGACTCCATATAAAAAGCATGCCAGGATAAGTGGCTGCCCAGGTGAGGAGGCGCAGGAGCAAGTAGCGTGAAGCGACAAGTGCGATGACCAGCAGGGTTATCATGCCGCCGACGGCATTGATGGTTTTCCAGAAAGTGTCGCTTAGCGAGAAAGCGACGTCTTTCTCGATCCCTGCAAGAATGGTGAGGAGAAGAATGGCGACTAGATCCTGAACCAACAGCACACCGATCCCGATGCGTCCATGCAAGGAATCGAGCTCTTTTTTCTCAGCCAGAACTTTGACCACAACCACTGTGCTACTGAAGGTGAGCGCAGCGCTCATGACGAGAGCTGTCTGAAGTTCGAATCCGAGGGCCAAACAACAGCCGAGGCTCAGTACGAGGGTAACCGCGATTTGCCCCGTGCCGCAGAGGAGGGCGACTTTACCGAGGTCGCGAATCTTTTTTAGATCCAGTTCAAGTCCGACCAGAAACAGCAACAGCACAATTCCAACTTCAGAAATCAGTGTGACGGATTGTGCGTTTCCCACCACTTGAGTGACCGGACCAAGAATCACTCCAGAAATCAGGTAGCCGACAATGGTGGGAACACGCAATTGCCGGGCGATAAGTCCGAAGACGGCCGCAGCAATAATGATGATGCCCAGATTTCGAATGAATTGCTCGTCGACCATCCCTAAGAGTCCCGTTAATTTTCTAGTCTCGCGTTGATCTGCTTTGAGTTGTGCGGCCGCCTTCTAGGGATATCAGCTAGTGAGCGAGTTGCGATAGGGCAAGAACTGCCCACGGTCGCATTCCTGTTGCGAGACGGTGTCGTGGAATCAATTGCCCGTTCTCGGCCTTCAACTCGTAGACTTGGAGGTGGTTGGACGCTTGTCCGGCCGCAATGAGCCACTTTCCTGAGGGGCTGATCGCAAATGATCTTGGAATGGCTTCAGTCGGAAACTGTCCGATTGGCTTGAGTTTGCCGTTTGACTCGTCCACTTGAAATGCCGCGATGCTATTGTCACCGCGATTGGAGGCATAGAGAAACCGGCCGTCCGGACTGAGCTCCAAATCGGCGCAAGTGTTCTTGCCTTTGGCTCCCGAGGCACGGGTGGAAAGGGTTTGCAAGTGACTTAACTGTCCGACTTCCGGGCGGAAAGCGAAGGCGCTGACTGAGCTGCCTTGTTCATTGTCGAAGTAGACCCGGTCAAGGTTCGGATGGAATTGGAGGTGCCGCGGGCCGGTGAACGAACCAGTATGGAGCAGGGGCGGTGCCCCGCTTAGCAGGTCTCCTGTTTCCGGATTGAATCGAAAGATATAGATCGCGTTTGGTCGAGTATGGGGGACCAGCGCCCACTGATTGCTAGGATCCGTTTGAATGGCGTGGGCGGTGAGGTTTGTCGGAGTCCATTCAGACCCTTGCAGGCTGATTTGGCCTGCCGGGTTGAGTGCGTGAATGCCAACTTTACCTGCTCGGTAGAAGGCCGATAGCAGGAATGACTCTGTGTGGTCGAGTGCCAGGTAGGCGGGATCTGCTCCTGCTTGGATTCTTGAGGTGAGGGTGAGTTTTCCTGTTTGGTTGTCGATTCGAAACGTCGTGATCTCGCCACTTGAACGGAGGGCTGCAAAAAGCCGCGTGCCTCTTTCGTTAGCGACCAGGTAGCCAGGTTCCGCATCGATTGGATTGGATGTGAGCAGAGATAGCGATCCGTCCAGGTTCGATTGCCGGTAGGCCAGAATGGAGCGGTCTTTGGCAGCGGAGACAAAAACCAGTCCTTGCGCCTCAGCTGCGACCAGATAGGGGAAGATCAGGAGTGCGAATAGGACTGATCCGATGCTGTATTGCAGCGTGAGGAGAGTATTCTTCGGCGAATCCATAATTGACGGAACGGATCTTAGGCGTGGAATTCTAAACAAACAATCTCGAAGCGCGGTGGAGGCGAGAGATTAGAAGCGGGATCGGTTGAGGCATTGTGGATCCGGGGCGTCATTGACAGCAGATCGGTTGCACGTAGTATCGGGTCCAGTCGGTCGGTCACGGCATTTTCTCGGGGCTGATCGCTCTCGATTCATGAAAGCGTTTTCTTTGTTTTTTGTTTCTCTTCTTGGCTTCTGCCGTCTTTTTCACGGGGGCCGTTTTCTCGCTGGTATGTTCATGGTCGGCTGCCTGGGTTTTCTTTGGGCCGATGATCATGCTGCCTCAGAACTTACCATTGAACGGATTTTTGAGGGAGACGAGTTCGATGAAGAGCCTTTTGGCCCTGCTCGCTGGATGCCGGATAGTAGTGGTTACGTGATTGTCGAAGATTCTGCGGGCAGTGCTGGGGGCAAGGACCTCGTATTCTACTCACCTGAAGACCCTGAAGGGCGGATCTTAGTGGCCTCGAGGCACTTGATTCCGGGAGGTGAGAACACGCCACTCGTGATTGAAGATTACGCCTGGTCGCACGACGGTGCGTATCTGTTGATCTACACCAATAGCCAGCGAGTTTGGCGTGCGAAGACTCGGGGAGACTATTGGGTCTTCGATGTGACGAGTCACGAATTGCGCCAGCTTGGAGGCAAGGCCCTCCCTTCGACTCTCATGTTTGCCAAATTCTCTCCGGTGGATCATCGGGTAGCCTACGTTCACGAGCGGAACATTTTTGTCGAAGATTGGAAAGAGGGAAGCATTGTGCAGCTTACCGACGACGGATCGGATCACCTCATCAATGGTACTTTCGATTGGGTTTACGAAGAGGAGTTTCGCTTGCGAGATGGATACCGTTGGAGTCCGGATGGCACACGTATTGCCTATTGGCAGATCAATACCGAGGGGGTTGGTATCTTTCATTTGATCGACCACCTGGACGGCTTGTATCCAAAGTTGATTCCAATTCCCTATCCGAAAGTCGGCGAAAAGAATTCGGCCTGTCGGGTTGGGGTCGTTTCTGCCGGCGGTGGGAAGACACGTTGGATGGCAGTCCCGGGAGATTCTCGTGACCATTACATCGCTTACCTGAATTGGACCGATGATGCGAAGCAACTCGTGCTTCAGCAGTTGAACCGACTCCAAAATACCAATCGTTTGATGGTGGGAGATCCTGAAGCGAGGACGGTTGAGACGGTGTTGACGGATCGCGATGCTGCGTGGTTGGAAGAAGTGAAGCCACTGCGATGGTTAGAAGATGGGAATCATTTCTTATGGCTGAGTGAGCGTGATGGTTGGCGTCATCTCTACTTGGGGGATCGTTCGGGTGAGACCTTTAAGCTGCTCACTCCGGGAGAGTATGACGTGATTCAACTAGAGGGCTTGGATGAAGAAAATGGACGCGTCTATTTTATTGCTTCACCCGAGAATCCGACTCAGCGATACCTTTATGAAGTGAGCCTTCAAGGGGGTGCCGCCCGCCGTGTCAGTCCCAAGGGACAAGCCGGTGTCCATAGCTATCAGGCGTCTCCTGACGGGCGGTATGCGATTCACTCGTTCTCTTCAGCAAATCAGCCTTTGATTCGAGATCTCGTGAGCTTACCGGGGCATCAAGTTCTCAGAGGGCTCTCAGATAATTCTGAGTTGCGATCAGCGGTGGAGAAACTGGCCCGGCAACCCGTGGAGTTTTTTCGAGTGCCGATTGAGGAGGGCTTGGAGCTGGATGCGTGGATCATGTCTCCGCCTGAGTTTGACCCGAACAAAAAGTATCCGCTTCTTGTTTTTGTTTATGGTGAGCCAGCGGGGCAAACGGTGATGGATCGATGGGGTGGTTCTCGCTATCTCTGGCACTTGATGCATACTCAGCAGGGATACTTCGTCGTGAGTATCGACAATCGGGGGACGCCCGCCCCAAGAGGGAGAGAGTGGCGGAAGGTTGTCTATCGACAGATTGGAATTTTGGCTCCGAAGGAACAGGCTGCCGCCTTGGATCGAATTCTAGATGATCGCCCGTACTTGGATCCGGAGCGAGTGGGAATCTGGGGGTGGAGTGGAGGCGGCTCAATGACTCTCAATATGATGTTCAAATACCCCGAACGCTATTCGGTCGGGATGTCCGTCGCTCCTGTGCCTAATCAACGCTACTACGACACGATTTACCAGGAGCGTTACATGGGCTTGCCGAAGGACAATGTCAACGGATTCCGGGATGGTTCACCCATCCATTTCGCTCATCAGTTGGAAGGCGATCTCTTGATTGTGCATGGCACGGGGGATGACAACGTTCACTACCAGGGAGCTGAAGTGCTAATCGATGAGCTCATCGCGCTCAATAAACCGTTCACGATGATGGCGTATCCGAATCGAACACATTCGATCAGGGAAGGTGTGAATACGACTCCTCATCTCTACGGTCTCTTGACCCGATATCTCTACGAGCATCTTCCTGCTGGCGCTCGAGAATGAAAAGAACCAGGCGTCCTTCGCGAATGGGGTGATGGGGCTGTGCCCAGTTCTAGACCCTGAGGAAGACTTGTTTGCGGTAGAGGTAGCGAACAAAGAGGAGATTCAGTGCTAGGATGATTGCGAGAATCAGCAGCTCACCGTGGTCTCCGAGGCTTGCCTTGATGGGGCCGCCGCCCAGGCGATTTGCGATGTTCTCGAAATCGAGCAGCTTCTGTGCAAGGTAGATTGTGATGGGGTTCACGCCAATCCATACGAGCGGATTGGCCCAGATTCTGAAACCGATAATCTCAATCACCAAGTAGAACACGGCCATGAGGAGGCAACTGTAGCCGGCTGCCACGAGGGCAAATGAAGAGGTCCATAGATTCTTGATGATAGGAAACTGCATGCCCCAGAGATAGCCGAGTGCTGTGAGGGCAATTCCCGCGGTCAAGAGATAGATCACTTTGAGTGCATCTTTGAGCGAGGTGCTTCGGAGAAGGCTGCCGGCAAAGACTCCGAGGAGGCAGGTTGCGATCGCGGGGACGGTACTCAAGAGGCCTTCCGGATCATGGGTGCCGTTCCATTTGCGTCCAGGGAGGTAGTGTTCGTCGACATAGTTGGTCAGATTCTTCCCTTCTTCAAAATTACCCGCCCCATGTTCGGGAACAGGAACGAAGTTCAGGAGAGCCCAGTAGCCTACCAGGATGCTGGCACATAGAATAATGCGCCCACGGGTGGCGAGGAAGCAGTAGGCCAGGCTCGCGAAAAAATAACAGATTGCGATCCTTTGGAGCACCCCCAGGAGGCGGACCTGGTCGAGTCCATCGGCAAGCCCGCCGTAATAGAAAATGCCGAGGATGTAGAGGATCAAGGAGCGAAAAAAGACCCGTCGGATCGTCCGTGCTCTTCCGTGCGCCTCCAGAGAATGTCCGATCGAGAAAACCAGCGAGATGCCTGCAATAAAGATAAAGAGTGGGAAGATGAGGTCATAGAATGCAAAGCCCTCCCATGCTTTGTGAGATAGTTGTTCCGTAATCGCTTTTGCCCAGGGGGACGATTCCGTTTTGGCAAGGGTGCTAACGATTTCCTCCGCGCCGACGATCCAGAACATGTCGAATCCCCGCAGTGCGTCGAGAGACATGAGTCGATTGGGTTTTGAGCTAATATCGGGCGTTTCGTCGTTCTGTGTGCTCATGAAAACTCGCTACTAGGATTTGGCGGGACGATAGATCAGGGCCGCTACTAAGAGAAGGTTTTTTGCCCAATCCCAGCTTTGCATCACTGTAGAATCACAAACTATCTTGGTTCAAAATCTCGATTGGTCCTTCATGGGCTAATCTTGAGTGGGAACATGGGGTGGGTTTGGTTTTGTGGTCGTAAGTTGTTGGAATACAAATGATTGCATTTTTCTTTTTTGGCGGGCGTGGGGAGATTTTGGAATGCCACAGAGCGATTTCAGAAGCGGGAGGTAGAAAAAATGAATATTTTTACGACATCTTTGTAAGATCCAAGAATTTCGTTCGTATACTTCAATGTAGGCTCGGCAGTGTAGAGGATAACAAGGAATACACTGACAGGTCTCATGCGCCGGGGTCTCGAGCAGGTTGGATCGAGGCCCCGATCACTCTTCATCCCCAGAAAGTTCGAGAAATCTCGCTCGCCACGGGAGCGGACGATGGGCGTTCGTTAATTGAGGGGACGAACTCGAAAGAAACGGGATGGCTGATCGGCAGTTTGCGAGACCGTCGTAGTGGTTTCTCCGGCGCTATTTGCCTGCATTCGCAGGATTCCTCGCCAGTTTGAGAGATCATCGCTTGCCTCCAGTAGAAACGCTTGGTTCGGACTTGCTTGCAGATCAAGGTGGATGTCTGCGCCCTCATGGCGAATGCCCAGGCGTGGTGATACTTGCGTCGATTCAGGTGAGACGAGAGAGAGAGCTTTCGCGAGATTTAGCCTGCCTTCTGAGATGGCAAGTCCATCGAGACTCGTCAGCTGATCGACGGATCCGAGGAGTGCTTCGGTAAGCTCGAATGAGCTCAACGTCGGGTCGGCGGCGATCATCAATGAGATGGCGCCCGTTACGAAAGGCGCGGCAAGGGAGGTCCCGCTGGAGAATCCATAGGCGCGATCGCTTGACGCGCTGCAGGTGTAGATCTGCGATCCTGGTGCAAATAGGTCCACGGTATCCATCCCGAAATTCGAGGCTGAGCTCGGTCGGTCTGTTCGCGTGCTCGCCCCGACGGTGATGACATTGGAGAGACGGTAACTCGCCGGATAGTCTGGTGCTCTGTCGATATTTGCGCCGTCATTGCCTGCAGCCGTCACAAAGAGCACATTTCGGGCTTGGGCTCTCCGAATCGCTCTCTCAAGCGAGCGAGAACGTCCGTTGCCGCCCCAGGAAGCATTGATGACTTGGGCTCCATGAAGCAGCGCATAGTCGATGCAGGAAATTGCATCCGACGTTCTTCCTTGCCCATCGGAGTCAAGGAACTTCAGAGCCATTAACTGAACCTTCCAAGCGACTCCTGTGGTGCCGACTCGATTGTCACCCACAGCGCCAATCACTCCCGAAACGGAAGTACCGTGACCGTCATCATCCCAAGGATCGCCGCTGTGATTCACAGCGTTGTAGCCGTAGCGGTCATCGACGACACTGTTCCGATCGTCATCGATTCCGTTGTCTGGAATCTCAGCGGAGTTTTGCCAGAGATTTGCTTCGAGGTCTTCGTGGGTATAGCGTATTCCGCTGTCGATGACCGCAACGACGACGTCTTCCGCCGAACTCCGGATCGCCCATGCTTCAGGCGCGTCGATGTCCGCATCGGGCAAACCGCGCTGTTGTCCCGTATTAACAAGTCCCCAGGTTTGCCCGGTAGTTAGACCGCGATCGTTTGGTGTGAGGGAGGCCGAAAGGAGATAATCCGGCTCAGCGAATTCGAAAAGCCCGCTGATTTCGCATTCCCGGATGGTATTTTCAAGCGAGACCCCGGCTGGTACCTGGATGTATTCGAGGCCATGGCTGCTATCGTAGCTCGTCTGTACATCCAGAGCATGGCTCTGGCACCATTCCAAGACTTCTGTGTGAGTTGTCTCGGGTTTGCACTGGGCCAGTACTCGACGTCCATCGTCTGAGACTTGGCTGGTGATGCTCGCTTGGGTGGCGAGCGGCGCGAAGCTAGCGACTATCATGAATCCAACCCTTAGTGCGAGCGTGCGTAGTCTTGCGAATCGTTTCATATCAGCCCAGGGTTGAATCTAGCAGGTCTGAGGCCAAATTCTCTCCTCTTCCGTCTGAGTTTCCATCTAAGGATCGGATTTGGAGTCGTGCCTCGGAGAGACCCTAGAACATCGTCACTCGTTCGCAAATTGGGATGCGGTCAGGAATCGATTATTCCCACTCTGTCCGAAGGATGAAGAATCGGCAGCTGTGCAGGGTGTGTCCAATCAGCCGGATTGAACGACTCTCAATCGTCGGAATTCGGAGGAGTCCCATCATCCTGATCGCTCGAACCAGAAGACTTTCGGACAAACTGGCCAGCGCTCTTGAAGGTTCGCTTCCGTCTGCGTTCCTCTCTGTTCTCGTAGAATCGGTCGCGGGTTGTTTGCCAGTAAAAATAGATCAGCAGCCCGACTCCATAGATGGCAATCGCGAGCAGGATGATTCTGAGCTGCGGCGTCATTTTCGCTCCAAACTTAGTTCAATCGTGTGTGTGCGTCGAGAGGTAGATTCTTGATTTGCTGCGATTGAGACGCAACCCTCTTTCGATCATTCGGATTAAGAATTGAGCGTCGGATCCGTGAATCCGTACTCGCCGCTTGGCTCGCACTTCGATAGATTGACTCGAATGATGTTTGGGGAATTACCAACGAATAGGTTGCTTCGCGGATTTGCCCTGGTCGTGAGTCTCTTGGGTAACGTCGCTAATGCGGCCGACTGGGCACAAGGTCATGTGTTTCACGATGCGAACCGCAATGAACAATTCGACGCTGCGGAATCGGCTCTGCCGGGTGTGAGGGTCTCAAATGGGAGGGACATCGTAACGACCGATGCGGCGGGTAAGTGGCGATTGGAGGTCACGGACGACGATGTCATTTTTGTGATCAAGCCAAGCGGCTGGATGACGCCTGTAACTGAAGACCAGCTCCCTCGCTTCTATTATATTCACAAACCCAACGGCTCTCCCGAATCGAAGTATCCCGGCGTTTCGCCGACGGGGCCGCTTCCGGAACAAATAGACTTTCCATTGTATCCACAGGCCGAGCCGGATCGATTTAAAGTCGTTTTCTTTGGTGACCCTCAGCCGAGAGATCAGAAGGAGCTAGACTACATCGCTCATGATGTTGTGGAGGAATTGATTGGGACGGATGCTCGTTTTGGTGTCACCTTGGGAGACATTCTCTTTGATGATCTTTCACTTTTCGATAACTACAATGCAACCATTGGTCTGATCGGAGTTCCCTGGTACAATGTGATCGGAAACCATGATCTCAATATGGATGCCGCGAATGACCGGTACTCCGACGAGACCTTCCATCGCTTTTTCGGTCCTAACTACTACTCATTCGATTATGGCAAGGTCCATTTTATTGTTTTGGATAATGTCGAGTGGCTTGGTCCAGGTGAGTCGTATCGAGGTGGTTTGGATGCTGCCCAGATTCAGTTTGTCGCCAATGATCTTCGCTCAGTCCCAAAGGGCCAACTTGTGGTGTTGTCGATGCACATCCCTCTAGGGAACGTTGGCAACCGCCACGAGCTCTACCGTTTGATCGAAGACCGACCTTATTCCTTGTCGCTCTCGGGGCACACCCATTGGCAAGCGCATCAATTCATTGGTGAGGAGGACGGTTGGATGGGAAAACGGCCACACCACCATATTGTCAATGTAACGGTTAGCGGTTCTTGGTGGAAGGGTTTTAAGGATGAGACTGGAATCCCACACACGACGATGCGGGATGGAGCTCCGAATGGATATTCCGTTCTAACCTTCGATGGTCATGAGGCTACGTTTGACTTTAAGGCAGCTCGCCAGCCAGCTAGTTACCAAATGAGTATTATGGCACCTGAAGAGGTCGAAGTGGGCAAGTTGATGGAGACCGAACTGTATGTGAACGTGTTTGCCGGTTCGGAGAAATCCGAGGTGCGTTTTCGCTTCAGGGGGGCTACCGACTGGGTGGGCATGACTGCAACGCAAGGGCACGATCCGAATTATGTCCAGACTCGAGTTCGTGAGCAGGAAATCGCTCCTAACGAGCCTGCTCTGAATGCCCCGGAGACTTCCTATCATCTTTGGAAGGCGCCTCTTCCAGAGGTGGCGAAGCCTGGGGTCTACGTGATTGAAGTCGAGACTCACGACATGTATCAGCGGCGCTTTCAAGCCAACCGGGTGATTCGAGTCATTGAGTAGTAGAGGGGCTCGTGAGTCACCCAGGGTCGTGGGGGCAGAGTCTGATTTTCGAACGCGTCCGAATCAAGTTGCATGAATCTTGGCTACGAGAATGATCGCCGTTTTTTTACGGCATTGATAGTGCTGAGCTTGGGGTGCTTCGTGCTGGAGTCCATTCTCCGTGCCTATGGTTTGCCGGACATGCCGCTTCGCTTTGGCTTGAAGGCCTTGGCTACCTTCATCGGGATAGGGGTCTTTTCCTGGCTTCTTGTTCGTTATAAGGCAGATCGGTTTTCGTTTGTTCTGATCTTCGTTGGACTCTGTTTGTTCGTTTTGACTCGCGCTTTCGAAATCGAAACGATCCATCAATTTGGCGCTGATCTCTTGGGGATGTCTTCAAGGAATTTCTCGCGCATCGTTGATAACTCGGTGGAAAAGACGGCAATCTACTGTGTTGTGCTCAGTCTAATTTCTTTGATCATCGTTTCAGCGAAACGGCGGCAGGAGCTGGTGCACGAAGTGAAGGTTCGAGAACAAGCGGAGGAGCGCGTGCAGGCCAGCGCAGACCAGCTGAAGATTCTGTTTGAAGCGGCTCCCTGTGCTCTGTCTCAGGTCTCATTGGATCGTCGACACGTGATGGTGAATCGAAAATTTTGTGAACTGGTAGGTTATGGTGCCGAGGAGTTGAAGGGGATGTCAGTCGAGGCCTTGGTCGAGCCAGGTGATCGCGATGATTGTGATCGCGTATTGGCTCAGCTCCTCGAGGGGAATCACGGAGAAGAGGTGTGCGAGGTTCGATATCGGCATAAGAACGGATTTGCTATCTGGGTTCAGAATACAGTGCAATTCGTTACAAATGATCAGGGGCAGGATTACCTGCTCGTGGCCTGCGAGGATGTGACGGAGCGTCGCAGGCGGATGCTTCAGTTGAGTGATTCAGTCTCATTGCTCGAAGCCACGATTGAGTCGACGACCGACGGAATTCTCGTGGTAGATCTCGATCAGCGCATCACGCGATATAATCAACGTTTCCTCGAAATGTGGGGGTTAAGCGAATCAGTGATGCATTCGATGAGCGACCGGCAGGTGGTGTCTTTTGTTGTGGAGCAACTGGAAGATCCATCGGGCTTCTTGGATCGCATCAACGAGCTCTACCAGGATGTTGAGAGTGAAGGTGCCGATGTGATTCGATTTAGGGATGGTCGGATATTTGAGCGGTTTTCGAAACCTCAATACGTCGATGGTAAGCCTTCGGGTCGGGTCTGGGGTTTTCGCGATGTGACTGCTGAGCGGAAGGCCGAGGCAGAGCAATCTCGATTGCAGATCCAAGTGAGAGATGCACAGAAGATGGAGGCCTTGGGAACGCTTGCCCGTGGAGTTGCCCATGACTTCAATAATATTCTTTCCAGCATCATGACGAATACCGAAGTTGTAACGGCCATGACCAAGGATCACGAGGAGGTTCAGGAGTGTTTGGAAGACATCCGGCTATCTGGCGAGCGGGCTCGGGATTTGATTGGTCGAATTCAGAATTTCAGCCGTACCGAGAACCGAAAGACGGAACCCCTTGCATTGGGAGCGATCCTTGCAGATGCCGAAAAACTCATTCGACCGGTGATCCCTTCGAGTATTGATTTGAACACTGATGTAGAGCCAAACCTTCCAAAAGTGTTGGGAAGCGGGACGCAGTTTCATCAGGTTTTCTTGAACTTATGCTCCAATGCTGCAGCGGCGATCGAGGGTCGTGGTAAGATTCTTATTCAGCTCAATTTGCATCGGTTTGATTCTGAGATCGCCATGGGCGGAAATAAATTGCCTGCAGGATCATACGTCCGGATTCAGGTGGCAGACAGCGGTCGCGGGATGGATGCGGTTGCGCTCAGGAGAGCGACCGAACCGTTCTACTCTACAAAGGGTGCAGGGGAGGGGAGCGGCCTGGGGTTGACGGTTGTGAATGGAATAGTGAAGAGCTGCGGAGGGGGAATGCGCCTTGAGAGTCAGGTGGACCACGGGACCAAAGTGGAGCTGTTTTTCCCCATTGCTGACGATGAAGATCTAATCGCTCATTCCGTGAGAGTGAGTGGGACAGAAACAGAAACCGCAAAGGGGGCTGGACAAAGAATTCTATTTGTCGATGACGAAGAATCCGTTGCCAAATCAATCGAGAAACGAATGCGTCAATTGAACTACCGACTGAGTGTCTTCACGGATCCAGTGGAAGCCCAACACGTGTTCGAAACCGATCCTGACGCGTTCGATTTGATCATGACCGATTTGACAATGCCGGGCGCGAATGGGATTGAGTTTGCGAGCCGAGTTCGCTCGATCCGAGGGGAGCTTCCAGTGATTCTCCTGACCGGTTACGGCGATCCCTCGATTCATCAACAAGCGACTGCGGCGGGCGTATCGGTGATCCTCAAGAAGCCAGTAGACGGTGCATCGATGAGTTGGGCTGTGAAGGAAGCTCTCGATCGAGGTGGTCGACCCCACTCCTCGGCGCTGATTGTTTCGTAGCGAGAGTAAGGCAGAAAGTATCGATTATGTGCATGACGCGAAGTTTTTTGTCCGTGTTCCTAGTGCTCTGTTTTCACAGTGTTGAGGGCTCGGAGAGTGATCGACTTGCAAGTCTGCTATCGGCTGAGTGGGCCGACCGCCTGCGAGAAGATCCTCTCGAGGCGACTTTGGCTGGGCATTCGGAATATGACGACCGGTTACCAGATCTCTCCCCTGAGGCTGCCAAGCGACGTTACGAAAAGAATCAAGAATGGTTGCGGCAACTTCAGGGCATCGACCGGGAGGGGCTCTCTCCGCAGGGTCGAATCAGTGGAGCTTTGTTTGAGTTTGACCTCCAGAGCCGTTTGAAACGCTATGAGTTTGGTACCGCCCGGATTCCGTTTACGAGTGACACCGGATTTTACTCAACTCTTACCTATGCATTTTCCCGCATGCCATTGCGAGATCAGGCTGGGTTTGAACGTTACGTTGAGAGGCTTCATGCCATTCCGGTTTATTTGATGCAGAACCAGGACTGGATGGTGAGAGGGTTGGAGAGCGGGTTCACCATGCCTCGAATTGTCATGGTTGGCGTGGGTGAAATTCTGAAGGGCTTGGGCGAGGGGCCGGTCGAGGCACATCCTCTGTATACACCTTTCGCGACTCAAGTTCATCGATTGCCGGACTCCAAGCGGGCAAACTTTTTACGGAGAGCTGAAGTTGCGGTAAGAGATGTCGTGCTTCCAGCCTTTCGAAGTCTTGCTGATTTTGTGTCCGATGACTACACGCCGAAGTGTCGGGAGAGTATCGGTTTATCGGAGTTGTCCGAGGGGAAAGAGTATTATCGGTTTCTCGTGAGCTACTTCACAACTCTAGACCTTGAACCAGAGCAGGTGCATGAGATTGGTTTGGCTGAGGTAGCGCGAATTCGTCGAGAGATGGAAGTTGTCATCGAATCGATCGGCTATGAAAACGGATTCTCTCAGTTTCTCCAGTTTCTCAGATCGGATGAGCAGTTCTATGCCTCGTCAGCTGAAGAGTTGTTGAAGGAAGCTTCGTGGCTATCCAAACGAATCGATGGAATACTTCCAGCGTATTTCGGTCGGCTACCAAGAATGCCCTATGGGGTTGAAGCGGTGCCAGATCACCTCGCGCCGAACTACACGACCGGAAGATATTCTCCAGGAGTGCCTGGAGGAGATCGGGGTGGCTATTACTGGGTGAATACCTACGCGTTAGAGAAGCGCCCTCTCTACGCTTTGCCAGCTTTGACCCTACACGAAGCTGTTCCCGGGCATCATCTTCAAATCGCGTTGGCGCAAGAGATTGAGGGCTTGCCAGAGTTTCGACAGCACTTTTACCCGAATGCTTTCGGGGAAGGATGGGCCCTCTACGCCGAAAAGTTGGGTAAAGAAATGGGCGTCTACCGAACTGCCTATGAGGAATTCGGTCGCTTGACTTATGAAATGTGGCGAGCAGGGCGTCTCGTGGTGGATACAGGAATCCACTACCTGGGCTGGAGCCGCGATCAGGCCGTTGCTCTATTGGTCGAAAACTCGGCTCTCTCGCGCCATAACATCGAGACCGAGATTGACCGCTACATCTCATGGCCAGGGCAGGCTCTCAGCTACAAGATGGGAGAACTCACAATCTGGCGCCTGAGGGCGGAGGCAGAGAAGGCACTCGGAGAACGGTTCGATTTGCGATCTTTTCACGATACGATTCTGAAGAATGGCGGTGTCACCATGGCGGTCTTGGAGCAACAAGTAGCGAATTACATAAAGGAATCAAGGGCCTCAGAGCAGTGACGAGCGCCCGAAGTTCTTGGACCTTGCTTGACGGCCCAAGGGATACGATCTAAAACGCTGAGGATCCACAACGTACCGGAACACTCTTCCACACAACTATGCCTGCAAAATCGGTGACTAAAGATTGGCTCAGCCAGATTGATCTCTTCGCAGGGCTTTCCAAGGAACAGATCAAGAAGCTGATTGGTCTCTCGACCAAGAAGCGCTTTAAGCGAGGCGAAACCGTTTTCGATCAGGGAGATCCGAGCGAGGATTTTCAGATTATTCAATCTGGTGAGTTTGATGTGTATCTCTGGGATCACATCATGAAGATTGAAAGACCTCTGAGTCAGCTTAAACCCGGGGAGATCTTTGGCGAAATTGGAGTCCTCACCGGTGAGCCCCGGTCGGCATCGATTCGATGTGTGTCTGATGGCGTGACTTGGGCTTGGGAACATCGTCGTTTCGTCGATTTCTTGGAGAAAAATCAAAAGGGAGGTTTGGCCTTGGCTCGTACCCTGGCTCATCGCCTCAATGCCTCCACCAAAGCTCGTCAGATTCCCCTAGAGCATATCGCTGCTCAAGAGATCACCGCGGAGATTGTCCAGCTCCTTCCGCTGAAGGTGATTCTTCAGTATGAAGTACTCCCTCTCAGTCGTGATGGCAATATTGTAAAGATTGGCATGGTGGAGCCCACGGACTTGATTGCTCGCAACACGGTATTGTCTTTTCTGAAGCTCTATGGAGTCGAGTGGGTTTGCATTGCTAAACCGGAATTCGAGCTCTTCAGGGACGAACAATTGCGTGACTTGGCGGGGGAATTGGCGGTGGCCGACGGTGGATCCCGGTTGAGTATTTCTTATGAACTGGGAGTGGAGAGCTTTGAATCGGAAGATTCTCCCGAAGTGGTTCAAATCTTCGATCAACACGTTCGCGGTGCCATCGATGCGGGAGCGAGTGATCTCCACTACGAACCGGGGCCCGATGGAGTCCGGGTCAGAGCTCGGATCGATGGGCGACTGGTTGACTTAGCGCCGCCCCTCGAGCCCATGGAGTTCCGTCCGATCGTTTCTCGGATCAAAGTGCTTTGCGATCTGAACATTACGGAACGGCGCCTCCCGCAAGACGGCTCCATGCGAATTGGATTCGGCGATCGATTGATTGATTTACGGGTGTCGTGCTTGCCAACGCCGCGTGGTGAGTCGGTCGTTATGCGATTTCTGGATCCTCAGAACCGAAGCCTCAAGTTGGAGTCCTTGGTGCTCTCAGAGCCGATCGCAGAGTGGGTGCGGGAGCAGTTCATGCACCCAGGAGGACTTGTATTGGCGACTGGCCCGACCGGTTCCGGGAAGACCACCACGTTGTACGCGGGGATTCAAGCTCGCCTCGAAGATGATCCGACGGTGAAGCTTGTGACGGTCGAAGATCCGGTTGAATACGAGTTTAATGGCGCGACTCAGGTTCAGGTGAACGAGCCTCTTGGATTGACCTTCAGCAAAGTGTTGAGGAGTCTTTTGCGGCAAGATCCGAATCTGATTCTCCTGGGGGAGATGAGAGATCATGAATCGATGGAGATTGCCTTTGAGGCTGCTCTGACCGGTCACTTCGTGATGTCGAGTCTGCATACCAATGATGCGTTTGAGACCATCACTCGCCTTCGCCAGCAAGGGATTCCGAATTATTTGATCGCCTCTTGTCTCACAGGGGTGATCAGTCAGCGCTTGGTGCCAAAACTTTGCTATGCATGCTCCTCGAAGCGAAAGGCTGACAAAGAAACGACTGAACGTTTGCGGCAGATCGGTGTGTGCAGTAGTCGGGAGACCCCAACAGTTTGGCGATCCGAAGGTTGCAGCAATTGTCTGAATACCGGCAGCAAGGGGCGTGTTGGTCTCTACGAGATCTTAGCGATTAGCCCCGAGATGCAGACGGCTATCGAGCAGGGGCTCAGTGAGCAGCAACTGGAAGCGAAGGTTGCGCCGGGAGATTTTCTGCCCATGCGGCGATACGCTCGATTCTTACTTGATAACGCGCTCGTGTCCCCGGAGGAGTTGGTGAAAGTCTTTCCCAGACGAGTCGAGCGTGATGAGAAAACGATCCGGGGTGCTCTCAAAGCGGGTGGAGGACGCAAGTCGACCCCCAAGAAGTCGGCGAAGAGGGCGAAGAAGAAGTCCTCGAGACGGGCGGCCAAGTGAGGGGGGAACCCTTTGGGTGCCGAGCGAGGCTAGTTCTTACCGGAAGTAGCTCCAGGGATGGTCGCTCTCAGTTGGGTCGCGTCGTCGAGTAATCCATTCATGAAGGTGCGATCGCCTGGGGTCATCGCGGTGATACGAAGCATTGGAAACTTCTTGGATGTATCAGTGGATTCGAAGACGACCTTTGCGTAAATATCATTGAAGGTGTGGTCTTTAAATTTGCTGTTTATCCTGATTCGCACGTTTGTCATCGGGCGGATATCTTCCTGAAGCTCGGCACGAAATGCCTGTGAGTTGGCCCATCTCGCTTGACCGTGCATGGCATCGCCAATGATTTCTTTCTCGCGAACTTCCCAGTAGTCAAACTCGACCGGAAATTCGATGGTGGCCGCCGGTCCGGTGACTCGTTCGAGTTGCAGGGGGGGGCTTGTATCGAGTCCCACTAGGGAGTAGATCTCGATTGGATCCCGCATTCCCTTAGCGTGAAGAGCGTTCTTAAACTCGGTTTGAGCCTGAGATTGAATCAATTCGTAGGTTGAGTGACCGATCAGGATTTGCCCCCCAATCGTATTCGATTCAATTCGAGCGGTGGCGTTGATCGCTGCCCCGACAATACCAAACTTCATTCGAGCTGGGGATCCGATATTGCCGACGATAACACTTCCCGTGTTGATCCCAATGCCCATCTCAATTCGAGGGTATCCCTCCGCTTCGAGTTCTTGCGTGAGCTTCACTAGGGCGTTTTGCATCGATATCGCGCAGGCTGCAGCTCGTGAGGCGTGATCTTTTTCGTGCTCATTCATACCGAAGAACGCCAGAATGGCATCCCCGATGAACTCGTCGATGATACCGTCATAGCGGAGAATGATTTCGGTCATTTCGCCCAGGTATCGGTTCAGGAGTTTGACGAGTTCCTCCGGTGGTAGCGATTGTGAGAGCGTTGTGAAGCCGCGGATATCCGACATCAGCATGGTGAGGGTCTCGCGTTTGCCGCCAAGCTTTTGGGGCTCTTTGGGATCGAGGATTTCATCCAAGATCTTGTCGGAGTAATAGCGTCCAAAGGTATCGCGCAGGAATTGAACCATCTTTAGGCGCTCGTCTGAAACCTGGAAAATCGAGCGGAGCATGTGGGTTCGAGAGGCGATGATTTCCTGAATCTCTTTGGGAGCGTCGGCCGAAACTGAGATTTCCATGGCCGTTTGTTCCTTGCTGCGAAGCTGTCGGTTCGCGTCGGCGATTCTCTCCATTGGAGCGATGATTCGCTTTGCAAGAAAACTTCCGAGCGTGATCACAATAAACGCGAGAGCGAGGGTCGACAAAATGCCGAGCCTGAGGCCGTGACGGAGTAATTCTCCTAGCGTGGGTTCCTCGGTGATCCAAAGATCAACGATCGACCAGATGATGATGATGGCCTCGATGATGAAGAGTCGCCAGAAGACTCCTTCGAGAAGCACGCTTCGTATCGAGTGCTTCTCGCGGCGAACTTCGCGTAGTAGATCCGCGAGGGCGTCCAGTAGTCGTTTCAAATCTGTCTGGCGTGACCCAGGTCTCGGGAATCATGCCAGAAAGTTGGTACGATTACCAGTCTAGGAAAGGGGTTCCGGCTTGGGAGATGAGTGCGGTTATTGGATAGAAGACTGCGGGGTTGCCTCTTTGCGAGGATCGGATGAGAATCTGCCTTGGTCATATGATACAGATCCTCCGCACATCGTGCTCTCGTTTGTGGCGTTCATGGCAAGTCGAGCGACGAAATCCTGGGATGCGCTCGAATCACCCGGTTGTTTGGGACTACGATGATGTTTCTCAGATTCGGATTGGTGAAGAGGTTCATATTGGTGCTTTTACTGAGCTTGCGGTCCTGTCTCGCCCGGAATTGAGTAAGATTCGAGGACGGCTCGTAATTGGGAAACGCACTCAGGTTGGTTCGGGCTGCAATATTCGGGCCTGTGGGGGAGAAGTATCCATTGGCGAGAACTGCATCATTGCGCAGCATGTTTCGCTAATTGCTGCAAACCATGAGTTCCGAGCGGGTGCGATTTACCGAGATTTGCCGTGGGATGCAAAACGGCACGGAGTCCATATCGGGACGAATGTCTGGCTCGGTGCGGGCGTGACGGTTTTGCCCGGATGCTCCATAGGTGACCACGCCATCATCGCAGCCGGCAGCGTGGTGACGAAAAACGTCCCTCCATCCGAGATTTGGGGGAACATTCCCGCGAGAAAGCTTCGATCAATCGAAGAGACGCCCTGATTACTCGATCGTCGTCTTACGGGCCTCGCCGCGTTGAACTGAGTGGAGAGCAGGGACTCCTCCGTCGTGACGCTTCCTAGAATGCTGGTTGAATGCGGCGATCGGGTTGCGGGGAGTTATCGTCCGCTGTCTCTTCGTTTTCCTCCTCGGAATCGGTGCTCTCGAGGCGGTAGTCAAGGCATCGTTTGCACGCGATAAGCAGGCCCGCCTGAAGTGAAAAGGTCTTCATCGCGAACTCACTGTCTCCGTGGAAGAAGAGAAACGCACTGATATTGGCCATCCAAACACTTGCGACGATACAACTCATACGTGAAAACCAATCGTCGGAGCCGTAGAGGCGCAAGTGGGCCATGACTGAGTAAGCAATCCAGGTTCCTGCTCCTAGAAAGATAAGCATAGCCAGCGTACCGAAAATACCCGTGTTGACCATCAAACCAATGAATCCATTGTAGAATTTCCCTTGGTTTACATGGGTCGTGATGTAGGTCGGATCCCAGATATGGGAGAGATCCCTTGCCGGCATCATAAAGCCGCGTCCAATCCAGAAATACTGCGGGATCATCTGGAAACCCACTTTTCTTAGGATTCGTCGTGTTTCTAGGGTCGCTGAACCGTCGATTCGGGCGTGATGATCGATTCGAATTCCCGGAATGTATGAGAGGGCTCGTTGGGCTGAGAGCGGCAGTTTGTGGGCGTAAAGGATCAGGGGTAGCAGCACCGCGCCCATGGCAGCTAAGGTCATCAGCACATTCTTGATGGAGTAGAATCGTTGGGTGTAGGCAATAAAGATGATGGCGATAATCAGAATCAGCGACAGATAGCGATGGCCAGACAGAAGGCCGAACCCGAAGACGCCGGCCGCCATGGGGACGAGGTAAATAGCCTTGTGAGTGAAGAAATCCTCGAGTTTGTGAAAGACTAGAATGAGGAGCATGAGCCCCTGGCCAACCACACTGAGAGATTGAAAACGGCGGATACCGAACTGCTGTGCTTGCCGCTCGAAGTTGGCTGCATCTCCGGGGAGCTCAAAGAACTGGAGCAATCCCCACAATCCCCCGCCACCAAATGAGAAGGCAAAGTCGGATACCAGGAACGTGAGGGTCAGAATACACTGGAGGTAGTAGAGCTTAAGCAGTGTATTCTCGTTGAAGCGAACCAAGACAAAGAGCACGGGGAATATGGCACACATCAGCTGCTGAAAATAGAATCGCCCGCCCATTTGATCGGTTCCCATAATACGAAGCCCGAAGCCTCGTTCCATCATGGTGACGAGCAGGACCGCGCAGTAAAGGATCACGCCGATGAAGAGCCATTTGTTTTCGCGAATGTAATGAGCAGCGTCGGGGGCGTAGCGGCGGAGTGACACCGTAATAATCAAACCAGACCAGGCCAAAAACGCGGCGAATTCCCACATATACGGCCTTCCCGGAAAGTAAGGAAGAATCAGTGCGGAGCTAAACGTCGTGATCGACAGATAGGCTGCAAGCTTAGCGTGGTAAGGCAGCAGTACGAGCCACCCGAAGGTCACCGCGACGAGTGCAAGGGTGAATTTGCTTGAGGCAAGGTAGAAGCCCGTAAAAAGCGCGGCCAATCCAATCACGCCGAACCAGAAAATCTGGTTGAATCGGATACTGCTCTCAATACTCGTGGCTGCCACGCCTTCTTCTTAGAGCGTGCATGGGTCAATGCAATGCTTTTTTGCTAATTTGGTGGCCTGTTTTTGTGTGATTGAGGTCGTCGCTGCTAAGGGGGGCGCATCCTAGCCTCCCTTGCTTCCCCGGCGGGAGCTCCGAATCGAGTGGCTCGTTGTTGAAGTTGTGAAGGGATGGTTGGCCTCCGGGTAAACCGGTTTGTATTTCGCGTGATCTGGGCTTAATTGACGGTTCAGTGGCTTTTTGGTAGCAGTATTGCTTCCTGCGGGTGGGTTATCATGAGGTTATCGAAATGTATCGTCGGTTGTGGATTCGCCTGCTTGCTGGGCTTCCTTCTTCTCCAATTTCAATGTGCTGGAGGCGCACAACTGGTCCTTTCCGAGGTGATGCCCGAGAACCTTCAATCCTTGGCCGATGAGGATGGTGATTTTCCTGATTGGGCTGAGATACAGAATATAGGGGACAGCGCTGCTTCGCTGCAGGGACTATTTTTGAGCGATGACTCTCTTGCTCCCCGAAAATGGGCGCTCCCTTCGGTGGAGCTTCTTCCGGGTGAAGCCTTGGTCGTGTTTTGTTCCGGAAAGGATCGCCGTTCTGTGGCAGACCGTGGAGGGAATCAGCAGATTGATCCGAGTTCCGTTCCTGGTCTTACTTTTTGGCTGGATGCGATGGATTCTTCCACCTTGATCATCGAAGAAGGCAAGGTGAAGTTTTGGTTGGATAAGAGTGGAAATGAAAACCATGCCTCGCAGGGCGACACGGCATTGATGCCTCAGCTTGGGAGCTATCGACCGGAGAATTTCCCGGTGGTCGAGTTTGATGGGGACAATGACCTTCTCGGGTTTCCAGAGCAGGGAAACATTCAGACACTGTTTTGGGTGGGGTTTGAAGCCCCGGAGGCAACCAACAGTTCACGACCTCTCCTTGGCCATGATCGGCATTTTGATTTCCATCGTGGGCGAGACAGCCGCCTCTTTGCTGCCAAACACACAGGTGCGATCCAACAGGGGCTCACCATCGTGGATGGCACGATTGTTGATCCGACCAAGGTTCGAATGCCCGATGGGATGAGTCAGATAGTGATTCTCAGTTCCTTGGGATTGAGGGCCAACCTCTTGGCCTCGGATCGTTTTGTCACGGATCGCTTGTGGCATGGTGGCGTTGGGGAGGTGCTGTTCTTCGATCGAGTTCTCAATGCTTCTGAGATTGCCGACGTCCAAGCGTATCTGAACTCCAAATGGCGATTGCCGGCGTCATTTCTCCACTCGAACTTTAAACTCCAGCCAGGGACGGAGACGCTCTCGCTTTTTGATTCCGCAGCCAATCTCGTCGATGCCGTAGCCATACCCGAAATGAAGGCAGATCATTCCCTCGGGAGGGCGCAGCAGGGTGTGAACCCATCCCTTGAGTGGCGTGTCTTCAATCAGCCCACGCCAGGCAGTCTCAATCAGGGAGATACCTTTCTCGGAGTTGTGCCGACTCCAGAGATCTCGATCCCTGCCGGAAGCTACGGTCCGGGACAACGCCTATCAGCGACTGTAGGGATGGAGGGAGCCGTTGTGCGCTATACGACCAATGGCAGTGAGCCAAGCAACGATTCCCCGGTCGTGACGTCTCCACTCGTCTTGGAATTCTCGGTGTCTTTACGATTTGCAGCCTTCGCACCTGGATATGTGCCCAGCCGGGTCGTGACGCAGACTTATCTCATTGGCAGCCCCTCAACGTTTCCCCGGATCGCCTTAACCACGGAACCGGAGAATCTGATAGGATTGGATCGTGGAATCTATCTGACGGGGCCGAATGCCAGTCCGCATCTGCCTTATTTTGGGGCCAATTTCTGGCGCGAGTGGGAGCGGCCCGTATCCGTGGAGCTCTTCGGCAAGGACGGCGTCTTAAGGTTGCAGCAAACTGCGGGAGTTAAGATTCATGGAGGTTGGTCAAGGGCGGCCCCTCAGAAGTCCCTCGCGTTGATTGCTCGGAATCGATACGGGAACAACCGATTTGAGCATCGAGTTTTCGATGAGAAAGCGATTCCTGAGTTCAAGCAGTTGTTATTGCGGAACTCTGGTAATGATTGGGTTCGAACGCTGTTTCGCGATGCCTTCACGCAGCGCCTTGCTGCCTCGCTTGGCCTAGATCATCAAGCGTATCAGCCAGTCCATACTTATTTGAACGGTGAGTACTGGGGGATCTACAATCTGCGAGAGCGGCTCAACGAACACTTTGTGGCCGGTAACCATAATCTACCGCTCAGCGATTTCGATCTTCTGGAAGGAGACGATCCTCGAGTGATCAACGGCGATGTCGATGATTTCAATCGCTTGTTGCTTTTCCTGCAGGAGACCGATCCTCGGACAGATCATTTTGGTGAAGAGATCGGAAGGATGATCGATCTGAAGAACTTCTTCGACTATCTGGTGACTCAGATCTTTATCGATAATACCGACTGGCCAGAAAACAATGTCGTCTATTGGCGAGAGAAAGGGGCTGAAGGACTGTGGCGTTGGATTCCTTTTGATCTAGACGGGGGATTCAACATTCGCCATACGGGAGCTGATACCAATACCCTTGCAGCGGTCTTAGGGACCGGGGATCCGGCGCCGCGTGCACCATGGGTTCCCTATATCACGCAACGACTTTTTCAGAATGCTGCTTTGCGAGACCGCTTCGTCCATCGATTTGAGGATCTGCTGAATACGACCTATTCGACCACGAATGTTCTGCGTGCAATCGAATCGCTGGAGCGAGAATTGGATCCTGAAATCGAGCGACATATCGCGAGGTGGGGGGGATCAGAGTCGCTGGGGTTTGTGTCCTTTGATTCGGTGGAGCAGTGGAAGGAGTATGTGGGGATTGCCAAAGAATTCGCGGCGGTACGACCTGAAATTGTGCGAACCCATTTGCGAGATTCATTTGGACTTGGTGCGCCGGTCGAATTTGTCCTGGATTTACCGAATCTCGATGAGGGACGAATTCTCGTCAATGGGCTCGACGTTGGTGCTAATCAGGCTTCGCAATTCCGAGGCGTCTTTTCGAGTGGTCGAGTCGTGACGATTGAGGCTGTCTCGGAGCCAGGCTATCGCTTTCTTGCCTGGTCTGACGGAAACGGAGTCGAGGCGAGACGTCAGGTGGTGTTGACGGAAGGGATGCAGCTGAGCGCCACTTTCGAAGTAAACCCTGCTGGGCATGCAGCGGCTGCTCATCCTCTAGCCGACCGGCCCTTCGGATTTCAGGCACTCTCTGGTTCCCTGAACCAAGAGTCCTTTGCAGTAGGGCTGACGGCTCGAGAGGATGCGGGGATTCTTTCGGACGGCTTAGAGCAGAGTCCCTGGACTGGCCCCCTTGATCTAAATCAAGGGTCCGGCTTCGAAGCCCTGGGGTATAAGGGCGTTGCCTTCTTCAACGCGGAGGATTCCCCGGGGGTTAGCGGATTTGCGGATGCGGTGACTGTCTCGCTCGATACTCGTGGAGTTTTCTCCGGGAGTTTTTCTTGGACTGCTGAAGTTCGCTCAGTGGGGGAGGTAGACTATGGGATCCGGCCCCAGTATCGGCTCGCGAGGTCTGGTCCGTATTTGGAGTTCAACCATGTTCCGGCGTCTGAATTGGTCTTTCGTTCGCCTGAGGAAGGGACGAAACCGAAGCGGTTTTCTCAGATTCCTCTCCCCTTGGAACTGCTGGACCAGGAGTATGTGGAATTGCGCTGGGGATACTTTGGTCTCGATGAGGCCGCAAACCGTGGCCGTGGTCCGAAGATTCGTCTGGATGATATCGTCGTGCTTGCGAACGAACAGAAGGCTTCAGATCTGGATGGTGAGATCGTGATTAATGAGATTCATTATCATCCTGCGAGTGGCGACCCAAGAGACGAGTTTATTGAGCTTTACAATCGGGGGCTCACGGCGGTGGATCTAAGTGGCTGGCGACTGACTGAAGGGATCGAGTTTGAAATCGACTCTTACCAGTTGCAGCCGGGAGATTACCTGGTGATCGCAGCTGATCTCAATCAGCTCATGAGCGCTCAGCCCCAGATTTCCAATGGCCTAGGAGGATGGTCAGGACGTCTGAGCAATCAATCCGAGACGATTCGATTGATCAATGCGCGAGGAGATCAAGTAGACAGGGTAAGCTACGCTGACGAGGGAGCGTGGAGTGTACGCGTGAGGGGAGAGGCTGACAATGGATACCGAGGTTGGGAGTGGTCTAATGCACACGATGGGGGCGGGCATTCGTTGGCGCTCGTGGCGCCGAGTTTGAGCAACAACCAGGGCGCGAATTGGAGAGCGAGCCAGAGTATTGGAGGAAGCCCAGGGGCTGCGAATTCGGTGTATCTGTCGGATGGCCCTCCGCTGCTGTCAGATGTTTCGCATTTCCCGCCTGTTCCAAATTCATCTGATTCTGTGACGGTTCGCGTTCAGGTTAGAGACGAGAATCTCGCAGGCGCGAGCGTTCAGCTGTTCTACCGAAGCCAATCCGATGAAACATTCCGAGAGGCGATGCTTTGGGACGATGGAATGCACGGGGATGCAGGAGTAGGGGATCGAGTGTTTGCGGTTCAATTGCCGCCGTTTCCGGATCAATCTATCGTTTCGTTCTTTATTCGAGCAGTCGATTCGACTGGAAACGAATCGATCTGGCCTCGCTTTGAGGCGGACTCGATCGATCTCGCGCCGCTCGGGCTTTTTCAGGTGGATAACAAAGAGTACCCGCTTGACGAGCCCTTACTACGAGTCGTGACGAGTGAGTCTGAGCGGGAGGAACTGGATGCCATAGGGAGATTACCTTGGAACGCGAGTAGCGATGCCCAAATGAACGCTACCTTTATCAGCCGACAAGGGGCCGAGGTTGAAGTTCGCTACCTCGTTGGACTTCGACTACGGGGGAGTACATCCAGGGGAGAGCCGGTAAAGAATCGGCGGATCAATTTCGCGAGCGATGAACGGTGGAAGGGGCGAACCGCCGTGATCCTCAATGCATTCAACGTGCCTTCGCAGATTCTCGGGAGTCGCTTCTTTCGGATGGCTGGCGTGCCTGCTGCAGCGGCTCGGCCGGTGAGATTTTTGGAAAACGGACAGAGCTTGGCAAGGGAAGGGGCGCCTCAGTTTGGTCGCTACGTGGAACTAGAAGCCCTGGGGGATGCTTTTGTGGAGCGTCAGTTCCCTCTTAATTTGGATGGGAATCTGTATCGCCCTTCAGGGAATGGGAATCTTGAGTACTTGGGGCCAGACGCGGACGCTTATCGTCAGCCGGGCTTCTATTCCAAGGCAAGTAATCGGGAGCGAGATGATTGGTCCGACTTGATCGAGCTTACGCGCCGGCTGGAGCAGAGCTCCGATGACAATTATGTGGAGGCAATCGGGGAGCTTGCTGATCTGGATCGTTGGATCAGTTACTTTGCCGTGGATACGCTGCTCGCTAATTTTGAAACGAGCTTTGCAAACGGTGGCGCGGGCGATTATGCCCTTTTTACCAATGCGACGGATTCGAAATCCTATCTGATTGCCTACGATTTGGATTCACTCTGGCTGGGACACTCCGGGGCAAGGACGGCACCCTTGTTCCGAGCGGCTGCCAATCCCGTTCCGGATCGATTCCTCAAGCACCCTGCGCTGGCTAGGCGATATCACGCGCGGCTTCGGGAGTTGGCGGATACTTTATTTTCTCCCGAGATACTTGAGGAGCAGCTCAACACGGCCCTGAAAGGCTGGGTAAGCGAGGAGGAGGTCTCGAGATTGAAGGAGGCAGCGGCTGCAAGGCGAGATTTTGTGGTGGGCGAGAGTCAAGCTCCTCTTACGATCGAGGTTGACCGGCCCTTCGCCGAGCCCCAGTGGCTGCGCTATTACCTGGAAGACAGTGGCCTGCTATCATTGAAGGGAGCGGCTGATCCGGTCGATGTGGATTCGGTTTGGGTTAATGGGCAGAAAGCGCACTTTGAAGTCTGGTCAGGTCGCTGGGAAATTGTTGATGTGCCGTTGCACTTTGGTGTCAACCAGATCGTCGTTGAGGCGCGAAGCAGAGACCATGAACCTGAACGACGAATCATTAATGTCTTTCGTCCGGGTGAAGGGACGCGGGTTACCGGTGGCGAACTCGCGCAAGATGCGCGTTGGCTTGCTGAAGCCAGTCCCATTGTCGTTGACCGGGATCTCCGTGTTCCTGAGGGTGTGACACTCACGATTGAGCCTGGGACCAGTATTGAGTTCAATCGGGGAGCCGGGCTGATTGTCGAAGGGCAGTTGAGAGCGCAAGGAACACCCGATCAGCGGATCTTACTATCGCGAAATCGTCGCGAAACAAACCGTTGGGGGGGCGTTCAGTTCTTGGGCGGACAAGAGACCAATGAATTGCATCACGTGACGATTGAGTGGTCGGAAGCGCCCACCATCTCTATCAAAGACTCGGTTGTTTCGATGGAGGGACTGCGATGGATTGGTGCCTATGATTCCTATCTTCATACGGAAAACTCTTCTCTCAGGCTCGCGGATAGTGTCTTGCCTGATGCAGTCGGCGGGGAGTTGATCACCGGGTTTGGAGTGCCGGAGGGAGGCTTCTGGATATTGGATGGGAACGAGTTTGGTACGACGGCTAGCGGCGGAGATATTGTGGATTTCTCCGGAGGCCGGCGTCCCAATTCGATACTTGAGATCGTAGATAATGTCTTTGTAGGTGGGCCCGATGATGGATTGGATCTGGACGGAGCGGCGGCACTGATTGATGGCAATGAGTTTCGGAACTTCCGGAAGGCCAATGCGGGCACTGGGGATGCCCACGCGGTATCGACTGGACTCTACGAGGGGCGACCTTCAGATCTTACGCTGGTAAGGAATGTCTTCTCCGACAACGAGCATGCTCTTCTGATGAAGGAAGGAGCCGTGGCAGTTGCTGAGCACAATACTTTTGTTCGTTCTCAGTTAGGGACGGTGAATTTCTCGGAGGTGCAACGAGGTACGTTTCCACCCGACTCACTTGAGCTTCGTCGGAGTATTATTGTCGACAGTCCAGTTTTCCGGCACTTGGGGATCGCCCAAGGCTTGAATCCCGATTTGGTGCCGGTGCTTGAGAATTCTCTGATTTTCCCTCCGGAGGCTGAGTTTGGAAACGGTAATCTGTTCCTGGATCCTCTCTTTGAACATCCGATCTTGGATTTCCGGTTGCAGTTGGAGTCTCCTGCGATTGCGGCGGGTGCCAATGGGCTTGATCTCGGCGCCTTTGTCGGACGGCGACTACGCATCAGCGGTGAACCCGCTTCGCTGACTCCCAGTCGAGCGGCTACTCTGTTTGTTCAGGGGGTGGCCATGCAGGCTTACCGTTACCGGGTCAACGGTGGAGAGTGGAGCGAAGCGAGTTCGATGGACCAGCCTATTGTCCTGAATGAACTCAATATCGGCCCCTATCAGGTGGAGGTGATTGGGCAGAATATCGCGGGCACGTGGCAATCAGAAACTGATATCGCGAAGTCCCGAACTTGGTTTGTAAATCCCCAATTGCCAGGGATTCGGATCAATGAAGTTTTGGCCAGGAATGACTCTGCTCACACAGTGGACGGTTTGTTTCCTGACTATGTTGAATTACTCAATGTGAGCGATCGACCTTTTGATTTGAGCCGAATGCAGTTGTCGGATGATCGGGACAGGCCTAACAAGTTTGTGTTTCCTTCCGACACTGTACTGGACCCGGGTGAGTTCGTGTTGGTCTATGCCGACCGCCAACTGGAAGCTACTGGGTTCCATGCAGATTTTCGTGTTTCGGGTGAGGGCGGAGGCATCTATCTCCGTCAGCGCTTCTCGCAGGGCGAAGCCTTGGTTGACTCGGTTGAGTTTGGGCGCCAATTGGAGGATTATTCCTTGAGTCGAGTAGCCTCTGGCGCTTGGAGCCTTGGGGAGGCGACTCCGATGATGCCTAATCAGATTTCGCGATTGGGGCAGCTGAGTGCGCTGAGTATCAATGAATGGTTGGCATCTCCACTGAGAGAGGACGCCGATTTTGTTGAGCTCTTCAACTCGAGCTCGTTTCCAGTTCATCTCGGTGGGGCTGCGATTTCCAGTGAACCGACTCTCGGGTGGAAGACTTCGCGGTTTCCCCTGTTGAGCTATATTGGCGCGGGCGAGTTTGTTGCTCTCTATGCTGACAATGGAGACGCGGGAGGCCCCGATCGACTCGATTTCACGCTCGCCGATGAACAGGGGTTTATTGGCTTGTTGGATGCCTCGGGGAAAGCGTTGAACCAGGTCGCTTACAGCTATCAGCGACCAGGAATCTCGATGGAACGGGTGCCCCCAGGTGGCTCGGAACTTCGAGTCAATGGGTCGCCTAGCCCAGGACGGGGGGCTACTTCCCAATCAGGAAACCTGTCGATTGTCCTGAATGAGATTGTCTCTGACAATCGATCTGATCCAGGTGCAAATGCGACCTTTCCGGATTGGGTTGAATTGTATAACCCCTCGTCTGAAGCGATCGCTTTGGAGGGCTATAGTTTGTCGGACAACCTTGAGGAGCCAGGCCGGTGGGAGTTCCCGGCGTCGGCCGTAGTGGAGGCCTCCAGTTTCCTTGTGATTCAGTTCGACGCTGCCCTTCAAGCGAGTGAGTCAAACACTGGGTTTGGTCTCAAGGCAGATGGAGATGCTGTGTATCTTTTTCAGTCGCAAGATTCTCAGCGTGTCCTTGTCGACCAGATTGAGTTCGGTCTGGCTGCTCCCGGTTGGTCTTTGAGTCGGGATCTGCAGTCGGGGGGCTGGGGCTTGGGAATTTTGACTCCGGGGATGACGAATCAATCTGTCAGCCTTGGAACCGTCGAGGGCTTGAGAATCAACGAGTGGATGGCTCAGCCGGAGCGCGGTTCGGATTGGTTTGAGATCTTCAATTCACAAGATCGCCCGGTTGAAATCAGCGGCATGTATCTGACGGATGATCTGGCAGTGGTCGGGCAGAATCCGCTGCCGCCTCTGTCGTTCATTGGGGCGGGAATCTTCGCCTATCTCGTATTCGAGGCGGATGGGGAACCACAGCGTGGAGCTGCTCATGTAGATTTTCGGCTCTCAGCCGGTGGCGAATCCATTGGGATCTATTCGTCCGAGGGCCAATTGATCGATGCCGTGAACTTCGGAGAACAGGCTCGAGGGATTTCGGAAGGTGCGGTTCCAGACGGGGGAGAGGAATTTGTAGCCTTCGTGAATCAGTCGACCCGAGGGAAAGAGAACTTTATGGATCGAGATGGGGATCTCATTCGAGATTCGTGGGAGCTTTTATTTGGTTTGAATCCTGAGAGTTTGGAAGACGGGGCGACTGACTTGGATCAAGATGGCGTGAGCAACCGGCTCGAGTTTATGGCGGGCACAGATCCACTGGATGCAGCGAGCCGCTTTGTCATCGAAGGAATGACGGCTTCTGATGAAGGGGTGAGCTTGTCCTTTCAAGGTCAAGTGGGGCAAGCTTACGTGATCGAAACGACTGACGATCTCGAAACGGGAGATTGGGAAGAGGTATGGGATGTCAAGCGATTGGCGCAAACGAATGTCATCCGCGTGAACCTCGGTCCCGCGTCGAGCCGTGGATACTACCGTTTGCTTACTCGCTAGGAGTGCTTGTTGCAGGGGGCTGAGGTCGTAGCTGGAAGTATCCTTGCTTTTCCTCTGAGGGGATTGTGATTCCCCAACGATCATTTAGATCTGTGTGAGGAGGAGCGACGAGGCTCCATTCAATCGGAGATGCGAGACTTTGTGTTGTTTCCAAAACGTAGTCTAGTGCGGCTTTTGGCCATGTCACCTGTCCTAGTCCCTCTTCGTTTCGGGTGATGCTCAGCTCTGGGGTGGGGCCGGTAATATCGAGTGTAAGCGACTGGGTATAGCCTTCCGGGCTTGGGTCGAAAAGGGGGCTTGTGAGCCGAATCTCGCTTTCGAATGATCCGTATGCCAATGGAAGAATCTGGACTTCGATTTGGGCACTCTGGCCCGCTGAGAGGTTTACGATCGTGCATTCGAGGACGCCATTGGCAAACTCGCATGCTCCGTGGGAGTTTATTTGATTTTGAATCGAAGAACTGGGTGGCAAGGAGATTGAGATACGACCGTTGGCGACGGTTGAAGGACCTTGGTTTGAAACGGTTGCACGGATGCCGTAGGGCTCTTGCCACACCAGCGAATCTGCCAGCAATTCGGTGTCGAGCTCAAGATCTGCCGACTCGACGACGGAGAATGATTCGAGGCTAGTAGACGCGCGTGTGGGACTGGCGATCCGAAGCGGGCCACTCGGGCTGTTGGCGGGAACGCGGGTGAGAATTTCGGTGCTTGAGCGAACCTCGAAACTCGCGTTGACCCCACCGAACTGTACGACCGTGATTTCTGTGAACCCTCTACCCGTGATGACGACCTCAGCCCCGACGGGACCCGCTACAGGGGAAAAAGTCTCGAGTAGAGGCTGCAGAACAAACTCTTCCAACGATCCTGTGATGCCGGCGGGATTTGTAACGGCTACCGATCCAGAACGGGCTTCGCTTGGCACTTCCACCTCGATTGAATCCGCGGATACGTTGATGAGGGAAGCGGAGACGGTTCCGAACTGTACTTCCGTTGCGCCCGTGAAATTCACTCCGGTCAAGGTCACTCTCTCTCCCGGCGTGGCGATCGCTGGCTCGAGGGCATCGATTCGAGCGGGTAAGAAGAACAGCTCGGGGCTTACGGCTTGCCCTCCCGGGTTTGCGACAGAGACCGTGCCTGTGACGGCCTGATTCGGGACGACTGCTTGCAGCTGGTCGTCAGAAATAATTGAGAACTCTGCCGAAAGCGTTCCGAACCAGACGTTTGTGGTTGTTGAAAAGTTGCCGCCCTCGATCATGATGAGGTCGCCGGGAATGCCCGCTCCGGGATCCAGCTCGCTGATTCTGGGTTCGGGACCGGTCACGACCAGGAGGTCCTCAGAGCTCGTGATGCCGCCTGGATTGGTGAGCGTGATTCGTGAGCTTGTCGGATCAAGGGGCGCGGTCAGGCTGATCTGATTATCGGCAACAACCGCGAACTCGACGGCTTCTTCCCCGACGAGCACGGAGGTGACGCTATTGAAGTTGCGTCCGTTGATCCGGACCAGCTGCCCGGAACGGACAGCAAGCGGCTCAAAATCTTCAATAAACGGAGCCGGGGTGTTCAGCGTGAACAGGACCTCACTCTGCGAATCTCCATTGACGGATTCGAAGGTGGGAGGACCTGTTTCAGCTCCATCAGGAACTGTGACTTGGATTTGAGTGTCAGCGGTCACGGTAAAATCTGCTGAAGCTTCCCCAAACAAGATGGCGGTTGTGCCTACGAAGTTTATGCCTTCAAGTGTGATGAGCTCCCCGGGGCTGGCGACATCGGGAATGATTTCTTCGACGAATGGGCTGGTGCCTAGGACACGGAAAGAGACTCTACTGGTGCTCTCCCCAAAACTATTCCGGAGCGTGACGGGGCCCGAGGATGCGTTCGGCGGAATGGTGAGCTGTATTTGGGTATCCGCGGTGACGACGAAGGGAGCCGATAGGGTGCCGAAGCGAAACTCGGTCGTGCCGGTGAAGTTCTTGCCATTCACTGTGACGGTTGTTCCCGGTGGAGCGAATTCCGGCATGAACTCTCGGACGAATGGCACTCGCCCAGTCGCCTCGAACTCAATCTCGCTGGTCGCTTCGCCGACCGGAGTCGTGACTTTGATCGACTTCAGTCCCGTGAGATCCGGGACAATAGCCCGAAGCTGAGTCTCGCCGAGAATCAAGAAACTGGCGCTTACGTCGTCGAATTGAACGTCGGTTGCGTTGCCAAGATTTCGTCCGAAGATAATCACGGGCTCGCCGGGAGCGCCAAACTCGGGGTTGAGCTCCTCAATGAAGGGGGCTCCGACGAAGGGGGCGCTGCTGACGGCGATGCCTTGTGCTGTGACAATCTGGATCACTCCAGTGCTCGCCTCTCGCGGGACGGTGGCCAGGATCAATTCGCTCGAGAGAATCTGGAAAACCGCCCGCTCTGTACCGATGAGAACGTCTGAAGTGGAGTCGAACCCCGTGCCGCGAATCTGAACCGGTGTCCCTGGGGGACCTTGGGGCGGGGCGAAAGAGCTGATCGAGGGAACTGCTGCGATCAGTTGAGCGATTGTACCGAGCCATAGACAGAGACTCAGGATGATCTTTTGGGATCTGCCGAGATTCACACCATTGTGTATCATTACCTCAACATAGCAGCAAAATATATGCCCCGAAACTCAGTCCTTGTTTTTTTGGGGGCGTTGATTGGTCACAAAGTCGCGAATGACCTTGAGTTCGTCTTCTCCCGCGATCGTATGCTCCTTAGCGAACTCGTGCCATTCTGCTTGGATTCCATTTCGTTGCATCTTCTCCACTTCCATCCGGACGGGTTTGATCGGGATCATTGGGTCGTGATGTCCGTGCGTGATTAAGAATGAGCGCTTTTTTGCTTCCTCGGTAGCCTCGGCGAGGAGGGCTGCTGGTTGGTGGAGGTAGCCGCTAATTCCGATACAACCTGCTAGTGGATGAGGGTAACGCATCCCGATTTCCCAAGTCATGAGGCAGCCTTGCGAAAATCCGAACATGAAGATGTGCTGATAAGGTTGAGTCCGGAAATGATCCAGGAGTTCAAACAAAAGTTTTCGACTTCTGACGACTCCGGGGTGGGCGTCTCCTTGAATGTCATACCACGAGAAGCCGCCGAAGTAATCGTCCGGTGCATTGACGAGAGCGTAATTGAGCCAGGGGAGCTTGAGCATGGAAGGGAGCCAGCGATAACCCTCGATGCTATCGCCGAGGCCATGTAGCACGATCATCAACGCATCCTGTGTCCCGTCCGAAGCATCGACCTTCTCGTAATAGAGCATGGCCCAACGATAGGGCGCTCAAGCCCAAGTCGTCCATCAAAAGCTGGCTCTGCGTTTAGGATCGAGATCCTAATCTTTCGCCAAGGAACCAGAGGAGAAGCCCCATGAAGATCGCGCTACTAAGCAGAGCCAGGGCGAGAATGCCGGCGATGGGCTCTTGTCGGAGATCTGCTCGAGAGAGAAGCCAGATGGCAGGAATGAAATTGAGGGTGAATGAAAGGATAGCCCCGACTTTGGCAAATGAACTGAATTGAATCATTGAAAATAACTTTGCAATACAAAGTAAAATTGTCAATTCCTTATGCCGTGATGTTATTGCTCGTGTTCGAAGCCTCGACTTACGGTGAGCGCCTCACCACTTATTACTACGAAGATTGTGGACGGTCAGCGTCCAGGCACTGAAATCCTCGGCCGTATCGAGCTCGGCGTAGGTGTCGAAGTCAAAGTTGCAACCGACGCCGTAGCTACTGTCTGGGGCCACGTTGAAGGTGAAGACAGAACCGTCCGGTAGCTTTCGCTTTGGCTGGCTTTCGAGGATGGTCTCTAGTTGCCGAGGATCTGCATTGAGTAGGGGTGCATTGTCTCGATCCTGCCAATGACGGTGAACGCCTCGGCAGGCAACAAGCCGGCGCATCATCGGATCGATCAAGCTGGAATGCTGGTGAGCTCGAATCACGGCTCGCACGCGGTGAGTTTCCGTGCTGGCATGTTTGAGGATGTGTTGCGTACTTGCTTGCCCATAGACCCAGGCTCGCCCTGGATTGTAGGACAAGGTTGGTTGTTCGGCGACGATCGAGAAGTCATTCCACATGAACCCTAGCGTGACGGGATCGACTGGGCTGTTGGGGCGAAAATCGCGCAGCATCGACGAGTATTGTTGTCGCGAACGTGAGTCTAGGCCGGCCAAGAAATCGGGATGACTTTCCAGGTAGGTCTTTTGTTTGAGCTCGCCCAGAAGCTGGAAGGCGGTCCCTTGGGGCGATTTGAGAAGCTCTATGGGACTGAATCCCGGTTCCATGCCTCCGTGGTTGCATTGAACGAAGTTGTTGTTGCTGCCAAGGTAAAGCACGACGGGAAGGAAATCGTAGAGGCGAAGTGGTTTTCTGAGATCGTAATCTCGACCGAATTTGCCCACGAGCTCAGCGAAGAATCCGTAGCGAGCGGTTAGTGAAAGATCCTCGTGATTCCCGCGGACGAGTTGGACCCGATCCGGATTTGCCATTTTGAGCCGGAGTAGGGTGTAGATGACCTCGGCTCCGTACGCGCCCCGATCGGTGTAATCTCCGAGAAAGAGAAACTCGGTCGCTGGGCGAGACAATTTGAATCCTTTCAAAATCCCCTGCTTGTTCCATTCCGAGATGAGACCGTTGAGGGAATGGATATCTCCGTGGAAGTCTCCGTGGATGAGCAGTTTCGTTCCCGCCTCCACAGTGTGCTTTTGGGCGAAGGGGCTGAAGAGAAGCCCTTTTCCTTCGACATAAACTCGTGTGGTATCGAAGAAGGATGCGGAATCAAGGGGGGCTCCGACCCAGCGGTTTGTTTCGGCGAGATGGCTCGACTTGATGTGGACAAAGGCCGCGTCGAGAGCTTTGTCAAATTCCTGTGCCGTTAGAGGAGTTTTGTAAGTCGATGGGAGTCTTCCACTAAAGGAACGGTTCGTTGGAAGGTCCTTGCAGGCTCTCTCCCAATCCGTGAAGTCTTGATACATCCATTTGATCTCGGAACTGCTTTGCTCGCCCTCGACTGCGGATTGTTGGCCGGGATTGGTGGATTGAATGGGGCCTCGGTCGTTGGCTTGGCCACATGACGAGGTGCCGAGGATCAGGCTGCAAAAGGCGAAGATTCGAGTGATACTCATATTGGACTCTAATCAAAAAGAGTTGCTAACCGTAGGTGAGTTATGAGCGCACGAGAAGGCAAATCTCTATGGATTCGAGATTGATAGGATGTCAAAAGTCCGTTTTGATGAAAGAATCGACGCGGCTGCTGATTTCCGGAGACTGGATTCTCTCTGTCGGAGTGTGGTGTGAATGTTAAATCGTGATAGGATCAAGTCTTAGGATGGTGCGCTTGGTGATCCTCCTCGTTGGGGCCATGCTACTCGGTATTTTTTTCCGAGTCCGGGTTGAGGCGGACAACGGAGCCTTCAGTTTTGCCATTCCCGCCGAAGGAATCGTGGTCGATGGTGATCTCGGCGATTGGCCGGAAGGGATCGATCGGCAATGGGTTCGGACGGTTCAACATTTTGACTATCCGACGGGGCCCGATGACGGCTTTTTCTCTTTTCAAGTCGCGTATGATTCGGATGCCCAAGCGATCTATTTTGGGTTTGAGGTGCATGATAACTCGAAGTCACCGCGAGTGGCATCTGCTCCAGAGTTTCAAGATCGACTGGGGCTTTCCCTCGATCTTGGGCCGATGGTCGACGGAGATCCTGGTGAAGAAACTTTCAACTACTACTTTCACATCAGACAAGACTTCACCGGCTGGATGGACCGAATCATGTCCGGCTGGAACCCAGTCGGTGAAATTGCCACGATTGCTCACCGTTCAACGGATAGCGTTTGGTGGGTGGAGATGCGACTTGATATTGCTGCCTTGAGCAAGGGGAAAGCCGTCTTACGCCCCGGTGTACACGCCGGTGTGGACTTTGAGTTTTACGACGTCGACCAAGATGGAACCGCCTCGGACTATCTCTGGGGGCGAGGTGTTGGGCGTTATGAGCGCAAGGCGTATGGAGACTTGTTCTTGCTCGGGAATTCCGAGCGATTGGAAACTGTTTCGGGACGAATCGGCGTTCGGGGGGCTTGGGGGCCGCTGCTGAGAGATTTCGTCCATCTTCGGTCAGTGAAGCATCCGGACTGGCCTCCAATCATGATTGTGGCGGATGAGGAGGGCAGGTTCGAACGGCTCTTGCCAGTGGGTGACTACTCTACCTTGGCGGCCTCGCCCGATCAGATTCAGATTGAGGCTACGAGTGCAGCCCGTTCGATCGAGCTCACTCTCGATAGTCATGAGGGGCATAGTGTGCCCCTCCTTGCTGCGTCCCCTGTGGTGAAACAAGCCTTGTCCTGGGGGGGGATGGGTGAATGGTTGGCCGTGGATCTGCGGGAGCTCTATCCTGGGATCTTGGTGACGGCAGTCGCGATCGATGCGGACGAGGAGTTGTGGTTTGGATCGAATATTGGCTTGTTTCACTATGACGGTTTTGAATACGTCCACTATCCGCTCCTCGAGACCAATGGACTTCACTTTGATCAAATGGAGTTTGATCATTTGGGACGACTTTGGATTGTGGATTCGAACCGAGGCGTCTTTCGATTTGAGGGAGGCCACCTCACTGACTTCGCTGATCTAGATCCCATTCTCCTGCGCATGGACGAGTTGTTTGTGGCCGATGATGGAGCTGTATGGTTTGTGGGGATGTTGGGAGGTGCTTGTTTTCGGGAAGAACGATTCCAACTCCTCGAAACGGTGGGCGGCTACAGAATTGCAGGTGCCGAGTCAATCGTCATTAGCTCGCAGGGGAGTGTATGGATTGCGGGGCCCAGCAATCGCCTTCATCGCTATTTTGATGGTCGGCTGGAAGAAGTGCCGGGATGGGAGCAAGACCGAACACTGCTTCGGGCATCTTATGGAAGTTTAACGGTTGATTCATTTAATCGCATTTACGTGAATGCCAAAGGGGGGCGGATCATGAAATACGATGACGCTGGAGCTCTGGAGGAGGTCCAGGTTGCGGCAATCGCAAGCTTAGGCGATAGCATTGTCGAGCTGGAGCTGGGGGCTCACGGAAGTCTTTGGGCCGTTGGGACCAGTGATGTGTTTCAGATCGGAAGCAACGGGGAGGTTCTTTCAGGGAATGAGTTAGGTCTCGAATTCTCTAGTGTGGACCGCGTCGTTTGTAGCTCGCATGATCAAGTCTGGGTCGCTTCGACCTATGATGGAGTCGCCTGCTTTAGGAATAACAACGTCGAACGTGTTCCGTTGCCGAGCGATGCCCGGCGAATCACGTCGGCAGTTCGTCTGCGAGACCGGGATTGGTTGTTTGGAACGGCATCGAGCGGGTTGGTTCGGGTTCGCGACGGCGCAAGCTCGCCGATGAGCGTGTGGTCGACTGAGCAAAGGTTACTCAGTGATCAGATTACTGCACTAGAGAACGATGGTGTGGGTGGTGTATGGATCGGTACTGACGTCGGGGTGGGCCATCTGAGTGAGTCTGGGGACTTGCGTCATTGGAAAACGGACCCTCGGGCCCCGCAAGGTGCTGTGACTGCCATGGTGTTGTCCGTGGACAGGCAGCTTTGGGTTGGGACGAGCGACGGGCTGTTTCGCTATTCGGCTCCGGATTGGGAGCAGGTGGACCTGCGGCCTGCTGGATCCAGGAGTATTGGTGAACACGTTCTGGCTCTTCAGTTGAACTCAGATGGGAACCTTTGGGTCTCCTCCTCATCTGCCTTGTCTGTTTGGAATGAAGGAGGGTTTGTTGAGAGAGTAGATCTCGACGAACTATCGGCAGGCTTGTTGCGGGAGCTTTGCGTGAGTACTGAATCGAGCCGCTTTTGGGTCGGGACAGGGGGCTCTGGGGTGTATCGGTATGAAGGAAATCCCGGTCTTGGGAAGGTTGAGCACTTTACCGTTGAGCAGGGTCTCTCTGACGTCGAGATCACTTGTATGCTTCATGATAGTCTCGGGAGAACCTGGGTTGGAACGAAGAACGGCTTGAACCGAATTGAAGGCCGGACTGTCGTTTCGTTGGGAGTGTCCGACGGCTTGCCTAGCGGTAAGATTAGTGATTTGGTCGAGCTTGAGAACGGCTCGATTTTGGTAGCGACCTATTCTGGAGCGGTTGTCTATACCCCGGCGTTAAACTCGCCGCAGCTTCGGGTTCGAATGATTGAAAGTCAAAATGGAGGCGGTGGAGCCGGAGAGCGACAGGCCTTCGCCGGGGATTCGGTGTCGTTTGAGTTACAGAGCTATTCAACTTCCACCTCCGCACAGCAAATGCGGTACGTTTATCGCCTTGCGGGAGAGGGGGGCGAGTGGCTGCCCACCTCGACTTCGCGGGTGTCGTTTGATGCGTTGCCCGCCGGCGACTATGAGTTGGAGGTGCTCGCTTTGGATCGTGATCTGAATCCAAGCCCGGAGATTGCTCGGATGAGTTTTGCCGTGGTCTATCCCTACACTGTCTGGTTGCAACGTATTGCGATGACGCTGGGAGGTTTCATTGCCCTTTCGTCGCTTGGGTTCGCGGTTCAGAGAGGCCGTCAACGAAATCAGGCGAGATCGGAGTTGGTACGTCGAACTCTGGAGCACAACACGTCTCTGATTAAGGCTCGGGAGGAGGCCGATCAGGCACGAGAGGCGGCCGAGTCTGCCAATCGAGCCAAGAGTCAATTCCTGGCCAACATCAGTCATGAAATTCGAACGCCGATGAATGCGATCGTTGGCTTCTCGCGCTTCTTTAGTGATCCGAACCTTAAACGTGCCAAACGCCTACAATTGGCTGCATCGGTTGACCGTAGTAGTCGATACTTACTCGAGCTCGTGAATGATCTGTTGGACTTCTCAAAGATTGAATCCGGAACAATGGAGCTCGAGTATGAGGTTTTTGATCTTCATTCGCTGATCGGAGAAGTTGCTGAAGTTCATGAGCCTCGATGTGTGAAAAAGTCTTTGCAGTGGAAGAGCGCGAGCGATCGCATCGACCATGCCTTGTTCAAGGGGGATCTCAAGCGAATCAAGCAGATCCTGTTCAATCTGTTGGGCAATGCTATCAAGTTCACCGAATCGGGCTTCGTCTCGTTGGATGTAACTGATCGGGTAGCTGAGAATCTAAGTGCCCAATCAAGTGAGCCCTTGTCGGGCTTGCGCTGGGTTCGTTTCGAGGTTCGGGATTCAGGCCGAGGGATCTCGCAGGAAGACCGGGAAGCGATTTTCGGTTCCTTTGTTCAGGGCCGGATGGGGAAAGAGAAAGGGGGGACAGGACTGGGGCTTGCCATCGCTCATCGATTGGTTCGATTGATGAAGGGGAGACTTTCCGTCGAGTCGGGGGAGGGACAAGGATCATTGTTTGTGTTTGAAGTGCCTTTGTCTGTCGTGGAGAGACGGAGAACGGCGGATCTGGCTTCGAAGCCTACTGACTCTCAAATGAAGTCCGCGGTGGTGAGCGATGATGCAGAGGTTTTGGTGGTTGATGATAATCCGGACAATCGGCTCTTGCTCCGGATGCTGCTCACCCCGATGGGGGCAAGTGTCGTTGAGGCAGAGGACGGACTCAGCGCGCTTGAGCGACTTCATTCCTCGATTCCTTCTCTGGTCTTGTTGGACCTTCGTATGCCGGGGATGAATGGATATGAAGTCTTGGAAAGAATTCGCGGCGTGGATCGCTGGAGCAAAGTTCCGCTGGTTGCCGTCACGGCCTCTGCGTATCGGCATGAGCAGGAACTATGTCTCAAGAGTGGGTTTGACGGCTTCATTAGTAAACCGGTGGATGCTGGAGAGCTTACCCAACTGATCGCGCGTTTCATGGGGGATAGACTTGTGAAATCCGCCGAGGATGAGCAGGGGGCGGTGTCCGGTGTCGATGAACCGTATGCGTTGGAGAAACAGACCCTCGATCAACTGAAGATGCTCGCTCAGCAGTATCGTCGCACGGAGCTCAGTGAAGCCTTTCGAGAGCTAGGAAGAACGGGGCACGAGGGGCTTGCGGAACGTTGTTTGAGTCTGGTTGCCTCTGGCGATTGGGAGAGTTTGATAGCCATTTTGGACTCCTGCGAAGTGCTGTCGAATTCGGAGGGATCTGCCCCATGCGATTATTCTGGGAGCTCCAAAGTTTGACCGCTTGATCGGCATCGGACTAGGCTTCTAAAGATGCGTGATTATTGGAGTTTCTTCTCGGCACAACAGTTTGTCTTCGGTCGGAACGCGCTGCCGCACCTTGGTAGCATGGTCGTACATCGGGGGCTTAAACGAGTGCTTGTGGTGACGGATGAGAATCTCGATGCGCTAGGCTATACCGAACGGGTTCGTGTGCCGCTTGTCGAGGCGGGCGTCGAAGTGGTGGTGTTTGGCGGAGGCGAAGCTGAGCCATCCATCGCAGTGGCTGAGAATGGTTATCGTTTTGCCGAATCAGAGAATGTAGACGCCGTTATTGGGCTCGGAGGGGGGAGCAATATGGATTTGGCAAAGATCTTATCTGTCTTGCTGCAACATGGGGGCCATCCGCGAGACTATTTCCACTTTGATCAGGTTCCGGGGCCAGTATTGCCCTTGATATGTATTCCTACGACAGCGGGGACAGGCAGTGAGGTGTCCCATGCTGCTGTGCTTACAGATCTCGACACGGGATTGAAGATGAGTACGTTGAGCCCTCATCTTCGTCCAAGCTTGGCCCTCGTTGATCCGGCTTTGACGGACGCTTGTCCCAAGCAGGTGACGGCCGATAGCGGTATTGATGCGTTGACCCATGCAATCGAGGGATACACCGCCCTGGATTCTCGCTGTGTCTCCGTTCCGAACGACCAAGCCATTCCTTATTCCGGGAGCAACCCGATGGGCGATCTCATGGCCGAACGTGCGATTCGTCTTGTCGGAGAGCACTTGGAGACGGCCGTGCTTCAGCCCGACAATCAAGCCGCTCGAGACGGAATGGCTCTCGCCGCGAGCTTGGCCGGGCTCGCATTTTCCAACGGTGCGGTGGCTGTTGTTCATGCCCTGGAATATCCGATGGGGGTCGAGTTGCATTGTTCTCATGGCGCGGGCAACGGACTGCTGTTGCCGTACGTGATGGAATACAATCGGGAACACGCGACTTCAAAGCTTGCTCGGGTTTTTGAGTGGCTGGGAGGCGATTCTGAGGGAGTTGCGGATGCCGAAGCAGCAGGGCTCGCGATTCAAAAGGTCGTTGCGCTTCGTCAGGCCATCGGAATTCCGAATCGAATCAGAGATATCGGCGGTCAGCGTGCGCAGTTGCCTGGGTTTGCCTCGAAGGCATTTGGTATTAAGCGCTTGATGGACCTCAATGCCCGAACGCCAACGGAAGCGGGGCTCTTAGAGATTCTTGAGGCGGCCTACTAGTCTATCAGGCTCACCGTCGCCGAACCTAGCGCTTGCTTGACGCGATGATCCCGATGATAAGACCAAGGCTGGAGCCGATCATCATGCCGAAGGCGACTCCGAGCCCGATTTGATCTCGTTGGATGCCGATGACGATGCCTGTGGTGATTCCGATACTAGTTCCGAGGGAAATTGCCAATGGGATCGCGATCGATTTAATTTCGTGTGAATCTGTTTTCTCTGTTTCCATGATTTCAATTCCTTAGAATGGGACGTCGTGCTCGGTGTTCTCCACTCCCTTTCTTGTCTTCATTAGTGTTCGCCAATCTCGGATACCTTACAGACTTTCTTGAATAATTTGGGAAGTCGTTCAGTTTTGGGGGATCGAAAATGGACTTACCTGAAACTCCCCAAATTCCAGTGCGAATGCGACGGCTTCGGAGAACGGCTGTGGTTCGTGATCTGATCCAAGAATGTCGAGTCACCGTGGATGACTTGATCATGCCGATGTTCGTTAAACCGGGGCTCACTGAGCCGGAACCCATTGAATCCATGCCGAGTATCTTTCGGTATTCGCCCTCGATGGCGATCGACGAATGTCGGGCCCTGTTTGATCTTGGAATCAAGGCGGTCGCCTTGTTTCCCTGCACGTCACCTGACCTGAAAGATCCCCAGGGTTCAGAGGCTCTGAATCCTGATGGCTTGATTCCAAAGCTTGTTCGCGAAATCAAGCGTGAGATTCCGGGCCTCGTGGTTATTTGCGATGTGGCCTTGGACCCGTATACCAGTCACGGGCATGATGGACTTTTGTCTGAGGACGAGACCGATGTTGAGAATGATCCCACCGTCTCCATTCTTGCCCAGATGTCGGTCGTCTTGGGGGAGGCTGGTTGCGATTGGGTGGCTCCGTCTGATATGATGGATGGACGGGTGGGTGCGATCCGTGAGGCTTTAGATCAAGCTGAGCTGACTTCAGTCGCTATTCTTGCCTATTCAGCCAAGTTCAACTCAGCTTACTACGGCCCATTTCGAGATGCGATTGGGAGCAAGAAAGCGGGAGGAAAAGCTTACTTGGATAAAGGAACCTATCAAATGAATCCTGCGAATGCGCGGGAAGCCGTTCGCGATGCCTTACTAGATGAGGATGAAGGCGCGGATCTTCTCATGGTGAAACCAGCCGGAGCTTATCTCGATATTCTGACCCGCCTCCGGCAGACGTCGGATCTGCCTCTGGTTGCTTACCAAGTCTCGGGTGAGTTCTCTCAGGTGCATGCGGCTGCAAAGTTGGGATGGTTGGAGTATGAACGGACGCGGGAGGAGTCCGTGCTCGCGATCAAACGATCTGGGGCGGACCTGATCATTACGTATTTTGCCAAGGAGATCGCCGAGCAGTCCAGACGTCCATAGAACAGAGATTACCAGGAAAAGTGATGCTGAAAGAACGATTCGATTTGAGTGGGAAGGTGGCACTTGTCACTGGAGGAAGCAAGGGGCTTGGACGTGAGATGGCTCGCATTCTTGTTGAAGCGGGCGCGCAAGTGGTGATTTGCAGTCGGCATGAGAACGAGTTGAAGGCGGCCTGTCAGGATATTGCCGATGGGGATCGCGATAAGATCGTTTATGAGGTGTGTGACCTGGCGCAACGCTCTGCGGTTGATCGACTTGCTGAGGCAGCTGCTGGGCACTTTGGGAAAGTTGATATTCTCGTGAACAACGCTGGCTCGAATTGCCCTCAACCGATTGATGAGATCAAGGACGAGGACTGGGATCGAATCATGGAACTGAATCTCACCAACATCATGCGTCTCACGAGGGCTTTGGTGCCGGGAATGAAAGAGCGTCGATGGGGGCGGATCATCCACCTCTCCTCTGTCCTGGGCCTGGGAGGCAAGGAAGGCCGGGGAATCTACTCGAGTTCGAAGGCAGGCATTCTGGGGCTGACGTATGCGACGGCTCTTGATCTCGGGCCCTTCAACGTCACGGTAAACAGCATTGCTCCCGGTCCCTTCTTGACAGACTTACCTAAGAGCCTGCTGAACAAGGAGCAGCAGCAAGGATTCGCGGACCGCACGGCGATGGGACGATGGGGAGACCCAACCGAAATCGCTGGCCCGGTTCTGCTCCTGGCCAGTGACGCTGGTAGCTACATCACTGGAACCTGCCTCACGGTGGATGGCGGTGTGATGTCACGAGTTCTTTGAACAGCGTGCCTCGTGAGGGGCTGGTGCTAGGTTTACATCTTTTGGATCAACATCACCCAGTCTTCCTTCTCATTGCGAGGAGGGCGATTGGGAGAGAATGGGAACCCGCCAGTCAGCCGTTGTTCCTGTCCCTCGAAGGCTCCCGTCCTGGGATTGAACCAGCGCATTCTAAGCCGACCACTGAAGTCCGAGAGGTCAATCCGGCCGAGTTGGAACGCGTTCGGATAGTAGATCGTTGTCACGACTCCGGGCAAATCGAAGACTTGCGCTCCCAGTTCGAAGGTCTTGCCGTCTCCTAAGCCGACCGTCATTGTTGTCTCGCCGAGGACTTTCTCGTCGGCGGGTTGCATCTTCCAGAACGGAAGGTGATCTTCCATAAAGTGGCGTGCAATGGCAGTGTATTCCCAGAGGGCTGCTCGTTCTGGCGTCTTGAAGGACTCTACTTGCAGGAGGTCCTCGAGAATGAATTCGATCATGCCACCCGAAAAGTAAGTGGGCCAAAGTTTGGTTTTTCGATGGAGATCTGAGCGGTCGGCAGGGAGCCAAGATTTTTCCTGGCCGACGTCCACGGTGAATTCGTCCATTGAGATCGGTAGAGGACGCCCTCGACGTGCTGTGCTCTTACGCAGGGATTCGACCAGGGTGTCGATGCGGCGTTGATTGAGCTGAACGGAGGTCAGGCTGAAGCGCGAGTCTCCGAAGGTAAAGGCGAGTTCTTTTTCGGGATCACCCGCCGAGTGGACAGTGATCGGATGATCATACGGATCTAGTTGCTGGATATAGTCCGCAAAAGCTCGGATGCGGTTGGCTCCAAATTCGAACTGGATATTGTATTCCTCGCAGAGGTTCCATTCGAGCGCGAGGTGGTGTCCAAAACGAGCAACCATCTCGCGGTAGTAGAGTTTGCGCTCCACGCCTAGCTCTCCGTTGTCCAACTCAGTCTTGTTGGCTCGTTCCGCCTCATTGAACACGAAGTGGAGAAAGATCCCTCGCCGCTGCGCATGTTCAAACACTTGGTTCCATTGCTGAAGCTTGCTGAGATCAAAGTGAAGATTGTCATTTTCTGAGCTGCCTTTTGGATTGGGATTTCCGGCCCATGGCCAGACATCCCCTCCATCGCCACCAATGTTCATGGTTAGGAAGTAGAGACTATTGACGTTCTGTTTGGCGAGAGAGTTGAGCGCTCCGATGATGGCTCGTCCCTGACCCTGATTCCAATCGGGATCGCCGGGAAGCCAGTCGTCTTCATGGGCGGTATAACGATGGCTGGCTGGCGTGTTGTCGAAACCGGAGAAAGCGAGGAAGTTCTCGGGTGAGTCGGTTCCCCCACGAATCCAGTAGGGACCGTCGCGAAACTTGAGGTAGTGCTCACCTGTGTATTCAAGTCGGCCCCAGCGGTGGAACCCACGGGCATCCGGGTTGCGAGGGGCAATGTTAAAACTCCCAGTCGTTCCGTGAAAGGCTAGGGGCTTACCGTGCTTGAGATTGAGGTTGATCGCGATTTGGGCGCCGCCGTGAAAATGTGCTTTGTAATGCCATTGCCCGTCGGTGTGGGGTGTGAAGCGCACTTTCCAGATTCTGCCGTTCTCGCCCTTTCCATTACCGTCAAAGTAGCCGGGGACCGTGAATGTGGATTGGTCCGGTCCGGTGAATTCGACGGCAAGACGATAGTCGAGAAATGGATTTATCTCCGAGTCGATTTCCTTTGCTTCAGGGCCCCGGAAACTCAGCGTGATCGGGTGCCAGGCTCGAGCCTCTCCGGAGAGCGTGGTGTCATCGATTGCATTGCCGATCATGGCGAGGAACTGGCCGTATTCTTCGTCGCTGATCTTATGGTCTCCTTGGTCGAGGCCGAGTCGCACCACGACCATGTTCCAGTTTGGAATCACGAAGAGATCGTTGTTGTTGTAGCCGCTCGCGGCGAAAGTGCTGGCGGGTGCACCGGGCCATTTTCGGGTGCCATCAGGATGGCGTCCATTTCGCCACCAGTTAAAGCCGTAAACTCCGGGGCCGGTGATGCCGCTTTCCGTGTGTCCGAGGGGGACTGTGGGGGCGACTTGAACGCTCGTCGCCTGCTCGACCCAATGGGAGGCGATGAGCTGTTGCCCGTTCCAGCGACCTTGATTGAGAAACAGCCAACCGAAGCGTGCCATCTCGCTGGCTGAAATGAAAACGTGATTGCTGTTGTTGCCTGCCCCTCCGTTGATGCGACTGCCTGTCTCAGATTCGAAAGCGCCCCAGCGCCAGCGGTCTGGATTCATCTGAATAGGATCTGCGATGCGCTTTTGAAAGAGATTCTCAAGCGGCTGCTTGGCGATATGGGTGAGGACATGGCTGAACTGATTCATCGCCGAATCCCAGTAAGCGAAGTGGGAGCCTGGCGCAAAGAGGGGAGTCGGCGCAGGCAGGAATGGAGTCCTGCTAGGTCCGTGAGTGTAGCCGTCTCGCGGTTCATCTCCCTGGGCGCGATAGCCCGAGGTCATGGTCGTGAAATGTTGAAGCGTGACCTCGGGGTAGGCCGTTCTCATTTCAGGAACCCAGTCTGCCGCTCGAGTGGAGAGCTGGCATCGATCGTCTTCAATGAGCAGGCCGAGGCAGGTGCTGACGAATGATTTGGTTCCGGACCAGATGCCATGGACCTTGGTGACTTCAGGGCCCCGCCAAATCGAGTAACCATTGCGGATAATCATCAGCTCTGAGACTCCATCCTTTCCCGAGTGAGATTTTAGAAACTCGACGGCTTGAGCGAGTTTCTCTGCATCGACGCCCTGAGATTGTGGGCTCATCGACACCCACTCTTTGCCAGGAAACATCGTGTTCGCTCCGTGATGCGTCGCGCTGACAGCGTTGGAGGCGATCAAGAGGCTGAAGACGATACCAAACCTGAATGCCTGTCTGATGATCATATCTGGAGTTTAGCCCGCGAATGAGACTTCATCCAATTGAAATTAGAGGTGGGCGGATAGGCGGTGAAGGGAGCGGTACCTTCGTTCAGGGGATCAGTACAAAAAAATGGAGCGAGTGAAGAGATTCGAACTCTCGACATTCACCTTGGCAAGGTGACGCTCTACCAACTGAGCTACACTCGCATCCAAATGCG
>CAYFGX010000041.1:0-45221 GCA_964342405.1 uncultured Verrucomicrobiota bacterium
TGCCGGGGCCGTTTACGGCCGAAGGGCCGGTGAACGCCGAGTTTTAGCGTCGCCCCGGGAGACATTTTAATCTTTTGAGAGCCGAGGCCTACGCCTCGGCTCTCTTGCTTATTGGGCGGGTAATTCTAAGGCCCGACACTCCCGTTGGATCGAGCCTGATCCGAATGGGGCCAACTATCGCATCGCCGGAACTTAAAGTCCTTGAGACTTCGCGAGAACTTCCTGATTGGCGTCAAACGTTAGTAAGACCTCGACCTTAAGTTCCACGGCACCTGCTACATGTAAGATGTCAAAAGGTTACTCAACAAAACGAATGGAACGAGCTAGTGATTCCGGATGTTCCCATAGCGAAGGGAGGCTGCTCCAAGGTGGGGTGAGCGTCCTCGCGAACCGTTCTAGCCGAGAGACGAAAGGTCAAAAAAAAGGCCTATCTCCTTTATTTGCGTGACGAGGGATTCCGGCCCATTTCATGGGACGGCGGCTCGCGAGGACGCTCTCCCTACCTCATACTGCGGTTCTTACGGAGGATTTCATTCCAATTGACGGTGACATCCGGATTTGGAAGCTCTGGAACGAGCCGAGCGATGGACTTTCCACGACGAATGATGGCGATCTCCTCGCCCGCCTCAATGTAGTCGAGAAGCTCGGTGAATCGATTTCTGAGATCTCTTACCGTGGCGGTTCTCATTGTGATACGATTTTGAAGCCCAATTGTTGTCTGTCAAGGTAAGTGGAAAGACTTCTGAGCCGTGGGATCAGTAGTAAGTTTGCTTCGCAATATTTGTTCGAGGTCTTCGTGTATGAAAGTTTCGAGCGTGTTGGTTTCCGGAGATTTGAACTGTCTGATTGATTCGTAACCACTTGAATAGTATTTAAATGGTATGAAAAGATCCATTTCAATGGATAGTGCGGGGCGAGTCGTGCTACCGAAGGCGCTCCGGGAGCGATTTAACTTGGTTGGGGGAAGTCGATTGGAGTTGGTTGCTGTAGGTGATCGGATGGAGTTGACACCCATTGCGGATTCTCCTGAGCCAGAAATCTCGGAGGCAAATGGTTTGCTGGTCATTCCGGCAACGGGAAAGCCCATTGATGTGGTGGATGCACTGAACGCAGATCGAGAGGAACGAGATTCGGGGCATCGATGACGAAGGTTTATCTCGACACGTCCGTCCTCATTGCTGCCTTTGTCGCAGATGAACCACGGCACAATATCGTGAAGCGGATGACCGTCGTCTCTCTTACAGCGAAGGAGACCTTTCGTATGTTGTCTGAAGCTGAAGAAAACGGCATTCGTGGGGGTGGTGTCTACGACGCCCTGCATTTGGCGGCAGCCCGAAAAGTCAATGCCGACGAGATATTTACCCTGAATCGTCGGCATTTCAGTGCCTTCGCCCCTGATCTCTCTTCACGCCTCAGAGTGCCCGGATCCGGTTGAGAACGTCTGGGCGTGACCTTGCGACGCGTATACGCATTGTTCTTGCTCGACTGTCGTTGAGCGTGCCTCGCAATCCTTGTTCGAGGTGTTCATATGTGAACGGTTTGAACGGGTTTTGCTGAGAGATAGATTCGGTCGATTGCTTGTAAGTATTTCCAATAGAACGCCTAATGGCTTCTGAGCGACGATGGCATGGACTTTGCAATAGGAGTTCCAGTATGAAAGATCTAGTGCGACTGGAAACCAGATTGGAACACAGAGTTTTGATTCTGATGGCGGCAATGGCTGTCTTGGGTAACTGCCTGGCGCAGGTCGAAACGACGCCCCGGTCGTCAACGGAACAGCTGAATCGTGTGTTGGCTGTGGTCGAGGGCTCGAATGCGGCTACGGTTCCCGATGAGGTGTTTGCCGGAGTGGAAACGCTTACGGTCGAGACTTGGTTTAAATGGAGCAAGAACGACAGTCATCTCCACTTGTTCGAGTTTAGTCATGCGGAGCGTGATCTCGGCGTGACGCTTGTGGCTGGTGAGCCTGCGAAGCTCATGTTCACAAAGCAGGAGGAATTCGGTATAGAGGTTCAGGGTGTTCTGCTTGCAGATCGATGGATGCATGTGGCTGCTGTGGTGACTGGGGGGCAAGCGCACCAGCTCTACTTAGACGGATTACTGATCGCGGAAAGATCAGTTGAGGAGATTGCATTTACTGGGGGCGCCATCACTGAATTTACCATCGGAGTCCACGAATCTGACTCTGACGACGGCAGCCTCGGTATGATAGATCGTTTTCGTGTTTGGGACTATGCCCGGTCGCCAAACGAGATTGCCGACTCCTTGTTCGAACGGTTGAACGGGGATGAGCCCGGACTTAGAGCGGTTTACCGTTTCGATGACCCCGGCGATCCGGGACGAAATGAAGCGGCGGATGGCAGTTTCGGTGACGCCGACGTGAGGGCAGACATTGTGGTGGAACGGGCACCCCGTTCGACTGAAGAGCTGGCCCAGATTTCAGGGGAAGCCGTTAATCCGATTTCCGTGGTCACGGGTGCTGTGCTCGACAAGAACGGTCGTGGCATTCCCAAGATCAAGGTTATCCTAAGCAGTGGGGGAAATGTGGATTTTCATCCGGTCGAAAAGGGACGGATCGGTGAGGTGCGCACTTATGAGGAGGGCCGCTTCCGGCTTGCTTTCAGAGCAGGTGATTTTGAATCGTTCGAGGTCGAAGCGCGAGGCCTGGAAGCAAGCGCTTGGGCTGTGGACGTTCCTGTGGCGCCGGGTGAGACCGAGATTTCGCTCACGCTGAAACCCAACGCTTCCATTCAAGGGCGTGTCGTTGCTTTTGATGGTTCTCCGTTGGCGGGCGTATTGGTTCACGTGGTGGATGCTGGCGCTCCGTTGCCGGAACCCCAATCGCTGGCCACGCCGAAGCTGAGAAAGGCGAGATGGACGGATGTTAGGGGGGAATATGAAATCGGTTTCATTCGCCCCGGTTCCTACGAGGTCCGACTTCATTTGCCTGATCAGCTGTATGCTCATCCAGGAGGACCCATCGAAGCGATTCCGGGCGAAACGAAAACAGTCGATTTCCAGCTGAGTCCTTTTCGGAAGGGCATTTGGCAGCGTTGGGGGGCGATGAACGGATTGCCGAATAGTCAGGTGTATGACCTCCAGTTTGCTCCCGATGGAATGCTTTGGCTGGCAACGCGGGGCGGATTGGCCAGCTTCGACGGGAAGAGTTTTGAATCTTATGCGGACTTGGAAGGCCTCTTGAATCACTCGGCTTTTTGTTTGTCACTGGCTCCCAATGGGATGTTGTGGTTCGGATCGGAAAAGGAAGCGGTGGAGTTTGACCCTATTCAGAGACGAGTGATTCGCACGTTTCCTAGTGGCGAAAATGGTATGACCAAAGGGAGGGTATTCGACATTGAGCGAGGGGCAGGTGGAGCAGTCTGGTTTCGTACCAATTTTGGGCTATCTCGGTACGCGGATGGTCAGCTCGAAGAAATCGCCTGGCCTGGGGTTGTGGGAGGTCACGAGTGGTGGACGAGAAGCAGTCCTTTAGCGGTTGATCAGCAGGGCGTTGTTTGGACTATCGGGGATGATGATGGGGTTTATCGGGTTAGCTCTGGAGCGGGAGGTTTTTCCGTCGGCAGGAGTCTCTCACGCTCTCGATACAGTCATACTTTGGCTGTTGATGGCGATGGCGGGTTGTGGTTTTCGTCTAATGACGCAGTCTTGGCACGCAGTGTTGAAGGTGAACAAATGCTGAGGCTACTTTACTCAGAGTTCGGGGAGGCACTCCCCGTTCCCTCGGCTATTGGCATGGATTCGGACGGAACGATTTGGGTGGGGACGGTGATCGGTGAGATCTACCGATTCAATCCGGCTAAGCAGACCATGGTGCGAATGGAAACGCCGTTGCGAGGTGAAGAAATTATTTGGAATATTGCTCGGGGGGTAGACGGGGCTCTTTGGGTGACGACGGATGGGGGTCTGCTACGTTACGATGATCAGTCATCGGAGCTGTTTCAAACGGCCGATGGTCTGCCAGTCAATGCCGTCTTTCAAATGGAGCCCTCCCCAGATGGTTCGCTATGGGTTTCCGGGTCCATGGGATCGGGAAACTATCGTCGAGTGCTGGATACGGCTTACCTTGCCCGTTTTCGTGCGGATGCGGCCGGGCCAGGAGAGAACCCTTTCACTCGCATGACTCAAGACCATGGTCTTGATGTGATGCTACCCCGTGCCGAGTGGGTCGATGAGCGAGGTGGACTATGGATTAGTGGGCATTCGAAAAAGAACACTGCCCAGTATTACGATCCGGCTCGTGCAGCCCGAGGGGAAGCGCCGTTCTACTCCCCGCCGGCCATATCGAAGGGGGGAGGACTAATTGTCGGTTGGGAAACCAATGGGGCAGCCTTGGATTCACGAGGGCAATTGTGGTTTACCAATAAAGGTCTGAGAGTCGTGCCGCTGAGTGAACTCGACAATCCGGACACAGAAGTTAAGAGGGTGGAGGTGAACTTGCCGGGGCGATACTGGCTACACGGCATTTGGCAAGACGATGTTTGGTTCACCTCGGAGCGCCGTGGCGTTGTGCGGGTTCGACGGGCTGAGGATGGAACCTATCAGCCTCGGTTGTTCAGCGTTGAGAATACGAATGGGGGGCTGATCTCGAATCGGGTCGAATGTATGGAAGAGGGGGCGGATGGGCAGCTCTACTTTGGTACTGATATCGGAATCGTTCGCTTTGACCCGGCAACCGAAGTCTTCCAAGCGCTTGGCCAGGATCCCGGACAGATTGAGCCACGGGGTGACGTTCAGAGCCTACTGAGAGCGAGTGACGGGAGCCTCTGGGTCTCAGCCGACAGTGGCGTTTATCGAGAACGGGACGGAATATGGACGCGGATTAACTCCACCTATGGATGGTCCAGCGCTCGGTATTCTGTTCTCGCTGAGAGTTCGGATGGAACAATTTGGATGGGCAGTGACAATGGGTTGGTTCGATATCGAGTCCAGAACCTTGAAACCTTCAAACCACAGCTCACCTTGCAGGTCGACAATATTCCCCAGCCAGTTGAGGGAAATTCGACCATGCACGAAGGTCACCACGCCTCTTTTCAGTTCCAAGCGATCGACTATCGATCTGCCCCGGAACAGAGACAGTATCGCTGTGGCATCTGGCCGGGGAGAATCGAGGAGCCACCGGCGAACGATGATAGCGGGTGGTTGCCGGTTACCCAGCGAGATAAGTTCGATTGGTATGGAGACGAGTCTGGTGAGTTCACCTTCTTCGTTCAGAGCATCGATCAGGACTTAAACCTCTCGCCGCCGGCTCGCGCCTACTTGAGCGTGGTGACGCCTTGGTTTGCTAATGCTTGGATTGTGACGCCGATGGCCTTCGGCGGACTTGGGCTTGTGGGATGGGCTTTTGTGGCCCGATCGATGGTCGTCCGTAGGAAGAGGGAGACAGAACAACTCCGCGAAGACATTCTCAAACAGGAACGTGCCGCGCGTGAATCGGCCGAACAAGCGCGTCAGGAAATCGAACGTCAGAATGCTGCCTTGAAGGAAGCCAAGGAGACGGCTGATCAAGCGAACCAGGCTAAGAGTCTGTTTCTAGCGAACATGAGCCATGAGATCCGAACGCCGATGAATGCCATTCTGGGCTACTCACAAATCCTGAAGCGGGATCGCGAATTGCCGGATCGTTTTCGTTCTTCGGTGAACACGATCGAAAAAAGCGGGGATCACCTGTTGTCGATGATTAATGACATCTTGGATCTCTCAAAAATCGAGGCGGGTCGGATGGATTTGCATGAGTCGGACTTCGATTTGAATGAATTGATGAGTGGTCTGGAGGCCATGTTTCGGGGTCGCTGCTCTGAGAAGGATCTTGAATGGGTGGTCGACGGAATCGGTAAGCAGCCTATTGCAGTCCGAGGCGACGACGGGAAGTTACGACAAGTCCTCATCAATCTTGTTGGGAACGCTGTGAAGTTTACTGAGCATGGTCGTGTTCGATTGAAAGTGTCCCCTGCCGGGAATGAGGCGGTTTATCGCTTTGAGATTGAGGATACCGGTCCGGGTGTGTCTGCCGAAGAAAGGGAATCCATCTTTCAGCCGTTCCAGCAGTCTCTTGCTGGATTGAAGACGGGTGGAACGGGCTTGGGACTGGCCATCAGTAAACGACAGATAGAACTCATGGGATCCGAACTTGAGCTTGAGTCGTCACCTGGCCGGGGGGCTCGATTCTATTTTGACCTCTCGTTGCCGAGGGCTTCGGAATCGATCAAGGTTCGATCGAAAACTCAAGATGGCGAAATACTGCGCCTCAAGGAAGCGTGCTCTGTGAAGGCTTTGGTCGTCGATGATGTGGAACAGAATCGTGAGGTCCTCTCGCAACTCTTGCGGGGGATTGGAGTCGACGTAGTCGTCGCCGACAGGGGACAGGCGGCCCTAGATCAACTGGGTGAATCGTTGCCTGATATCGTCTTTTTGGATATCCGAATGCCGGATCTCGATGGAACTGAGGTTGCCCGCGAGATTGCGCTTCGACATGGATTGGATCAGATCAAGTTGGTGGCCATTTCAGCTTCTGTGCTGCGGCACGAGCAAGAGCGTTTCCTGGATGCGGGTTTCTCCGAGTTCATTTCCAAGCCTTTTCGGTTGGAAGAGGTGTGTGAGTGCATGGGGCGTTTGCTGGGGGTGGAGTTTGAGGTTGCAGACGCCTCTGGAACTCCCATGGTCTCTGAAGAATCTGTGGCGATGTCTAAAGTGGAGATCTCTTCAGACTTGAAGGCGAAGCTTCTGTCGGCAGCCGAGATGTATTCCACGACTGAGATGCGTGAGCATCTTTCCGAGCTAGAACAGCTCAATCCGAAAGCAGGACTCGAGGTCGATTATCTAAGGCGTCTCACCAAGGCGGGGGATATGGGTTCACTTGTGGGCCTTATCGAGGAGATGGTGGTGTGTGCAAAAGGCTAAAGGAAGTTCTCGCGTGAAGTCTCATGAGTCTCCTGACACTCTCTCTCTGATCTCAAGTATGAAGGCCTCTGATTTCCGGATCCCTGCCGACGGCGTACGGGCTCCCATGCAGGATGTGCGAATTCTGATTGTGGATGATGTTGCAGAGAATCGTGATGTCCTGACTCAGACCTTAGAGCCTGAGGGATATCGGATTTCGGCTGCCCCTAGTGGCGAGGTGGCCTTGAAGATCATCGAGAAGGTGGCTCCAGACTTGATCCTCTTGGACTTGTTGATGCCGGGAATCAACGGCATGGAGGTCTGTCGGCGTCTCAAGCGGCAGCCTGCAACTGCGGAGATTCCCATCATCTTTATCACTGCCAATAGCGATACCGAAACGGTGGTGGAGTGTTTCGAGGTGGGCGCCGTCGACTTTGTTTCGAAACCGTTCAAAGCGAAGGAAGTCCTGCGACGTGCCGAGACTCACTTGCGGCTGTATCGAATGGCACGAGAGCTGAACCGGCAGAATCGCGAGCTCGTTGTGCTGAATGAGCAATATCGCGCTGAGATCAGTCGCCGACAGCATGCGGAACAAAACTTGGCTACAGTTGTGGAAGGAGATCCAAACACATTCCATGTCGCAGGAACGTTACGTCATGATGCACGATGCTACGTCGAGCGACAGGCAGATCGATCTTTGTTCGATGGTTTGTCGCGAGGGGAACTCTGCTACGTTCTCACGTCTCGCCAGATGGGGAAATCGTCCCTCATGGCCCGCACCTCGAATCGTTTGGCTCGAAACGGTGTGCGTGTGGCCACGGTTGATCTTACGGCTTTGGGACAGAATCTGACGGTCGAGCAATGGTATGACGGTCTCCTCTCGCGGGTAGGGCGACGCGTGGGCTTGGAAGATGCTTTGGATGACTATTGGTTGGGGCACGAGCGCTTGAATCCGGTGCAGCGCTTTTTTGCCGCAATTCGTGAGGTCGTCCTGGTCCAACGAAGCGAACCGATTGTGATCTTTATCGATGAATTGGATGTTGTTCGGAGTCTGCCTTTTTCAACGGACGAATTCTTTGGTGCGATTCGGGAATGCTACAACCGAAGAAGTGAGGATCCAGAATTCCAGCGTCTGACCTTCTGTCTGCTCGGCGTTGCGACGCCCGCCGATTTGATCGAAGATTCTGCGATGACGCCCTTCAACTTGGGGAGACGGATTCCCCTGCAAGATTTTCAGTTGGAGGATGCAGCACCACTGCGGCAGGGATTGGAATCCGCAGGCTATTCCCCGCTTTGGGCGGCATCGAGTCTGGAACGGGTGTTTCACTGGACGGCAGGGCATCCGTATTTGACTCAGCGAATTTGTCGCGCATTGGCAGATTCGGTCGACGTGAATGCGTCGTCTCATCAGCCGGCAAGTGAAGCCGTTGATGAGATCTGTCAGCAGTTGTTCTTGTCCTCGCGCGCGATGGAGCGAGATGACAATTTGATCTTCGCTCGAGAAAGATTCTTGGGGAGTGGAGCTTATTTGGATCGATTCTTAGATTTGTATGAAATAATTGCGACGGATGGCGTTGTTGCCGATGATGAAACGAACGACGTGATTAATCAGCTTCATCTAACGGGAATCGTGCGCTGTGAAGAGGACTCTTTGCGGGTGCGAAATCGCATCTACGGGTCCGTTTTCAACGCAGCATGGGTTGACGCGAAGCGCCGAAGCTTGGGAACGACGGTTGTCGAGGCATGAGCGAATCCAATCCATTGCGTGATGCCAAGGTGCTCATCGTTGATGACATCGCTGAGAACCGTGAGCTCCTGACGGATACTCTGGAGCCTGAGGGCTGTCGTATCTCGATCGCTCCGAATGGAGAAGTGGCGCTCAAGGTTGCCTCGGCGAACCCTCCCGAGTTGATCCTGTTGGATCTCATGATGCCGGGGATTGATGGATTCGAAGTTTGCCGACGTCTCTTGAACTCGGAGGCAACTCGTGGAATCCCAGTGATCTTCATCACGGCGAACGATAACTCAGAGGCCTTGGTTCAGGGATTTCGCGTGGGCGCGGTCGACTTTATCACCAAGCCCTTCAAGGCGGAGGAAGTTCTGGCTCGCGCGCGGACGCACTTGACGAATTATCGCCTGACTCGAGCGGTGACTCACAAGAATCGTGAGCTAGAAGAAATGAACGCTCGATTGCGGGAAGAAATGGCAATGCGGGAGCGAGCTGAAAACTCGCTGCAGCGAGCGGATGCGACCCTTTCGCTGATCGGGGATCAGGAAGCAGAGCGTTGGGGCTTGGACGGATTCATTGGGCGAAGCTCGGCCATGCGCGAGGTCATTACCGAGATACGGAAGCTGCAGAACACCGATACAACGAGTGTCTTGATCCGGGGAGAAAGCGGAACTGGAAAGGAGTTGGTGGCGAGGGCACTCCATCACAGCGGTCGCCGACAGGGAAAACCGTTTATTGCCGTCAACTGTGCAGCCATCCCAGGTGAACTGGCTGAGTCGCTTTTCTTCGGTCATACCAAAGGAGCGTTCACAGGCGCGACGACTCAGCGACAGGGGTATTTTGAATTGGCAGATGGAGGTACGCTCTTCTTGGATGAGATTGGGGATATGCCTTTGACGATGCAAGCGAAGCTCTTGCGAACGTTGGAGGATGGCTCGTTCTTACCCGTGGGAGCGAGCCGAGAGCGGCGGGTTGATGTGCGTTTGCTCTCGGCGACCAATGTGGACCTTCGGACGCGGATCCAAGACGGGCAGTTCAGAGAGGATTTGTATTTTCGGGTAGCATCTTATGAGTTCCAAGTGAAGCCGTTGCGGGAGAGGCATGAAGACGTCGAACTTTTGGCGCATCATTTTCTCACGCGAAGTGCTGCCGAAGTGAATGTCCCTGTTCCTCGACTGACCGGTGAGGCCCAGCAAGCTTTGTTGGATTATCACTTTCCGGGAAATGTGAGAGAATTGAAAAGCATCATGGAACGGGCGCTGATTGAAAGTGCCGGGAATCCTATCGAGGTTCATCACCTGCACCTATTGAGTGAAAAAGCGATCGTCGCTCACGCAAGCAACAGCAGCGAGAATGGATGTGGAGGCGATTCGTTGCCGCTGAACCTGGAGCAAGCCCAAGTCGCGATCGTACGCCGGGCGCTGGCACAAGCTGAGGGCAACGTATCCAAAGCAGCAGATCTTCTCGGAATCAATCGAACAAAAGTCTATCGAATCTTGGCGCAGGAATAGATTTGAAGAGTCGAGTCGCTGATTGAACTGTGTATCCGCTAACACTGGGAGGGAATGTTGAGTTGGTGGCTCCTTTCTCTTCTGAAGGGACAGTTTTCTTCCTATACTCAACATCTCTGGAGCTTTGCAGGGGAGTTTCTTTGGTTGTAAGAAGTCTTAAGGTTTGTTAAGTGTTGCGTATTCTTCATTCTGCATGTGTGGGAATTGAAGGAGACTGTGGGCTGTGATTTCGAGTTTTTGGAGTTGTAGTTACAAAATGTAGTTACTTGAGTTTCCGCGAAAGGGTTGTTAGCTTTGGAGTTCGAGTGGGATGACGAGAAGAACAAGAGTAACCTTGAGAAGCATGGGATTGCTTTCGAGGAGGCGGCTTTGATTTTTTCCGGAGTGACACTGTCCAAGACTGATGATCGTAGGAACTACGGGGAAGTGAGGACGATTTCGATTGGCCAGTTGGTAGACCAGGTCGTTGTTGTTGTCGTACATACGTTGAGAGATCACAGAATTCGGATGATCTCTGCTAGGTTAGCCCATCGAATAGAACGGAAAGAGTATCATGAGTACTGTTCGCAAATCACTTAAGGAGCTATCAATATCCGAGAAGCGAGTAGCTGAGTTGTCCGGGCGTGCGGACGAAGATATTGATGATAGTGATATTCCAAAGATTGATCAGAACTTCTGGAAGAATGCGACGGTCGTTGAGCCTCCGAGTAAGCAGCAATTGACGGTTCGCTTGGATTCTGACGTTTTGGACTGGCTGAAAAGTCAGGGCAAAGGATATCACAGCAGAATCAATGCTATCCTGAGATCCTACTACGAAGCTCACCGGGGAGAATCCCGTTGATGTCCTGCGCTTCATACTTGCTGGTGACTAGCTAACGAAACCTATCAATTTCGAAGGTGAATCATCACACTGATAGCGAGAGTATTAAGTCCCCTCTGGGTGCAGAAATGCTCTCCTCCTCAAATCTCCTGCCCCTCGTCTATGACGAATTGCGTCGGCTCGCCGCCTCCCGTTTAGCGCGTGAGGGTGGAGGCCAGACGCTACAGGCCACTGCTTTGGTGCATGAGGCTTGGATGCGTTTGGCTGCAGAGTCGCGAGAGGAATGGGCAAGTCGGGCCCAGTTTTTCGCGGCAGCCGCCGAAGCCATGCGACGCATCTTGATTGAGCGAGCTCGAGCCAAAGGCCGATTGAAGCGCGGCTCAGATCCCATCAGAGAGCTGCTTCGAGAATCTCAAATCGAGGTGGCAGTCCCAGACGAAGAACTGCTGGCCGTGGATGAGGCTCTCGAAGTTTTATCTGTGGAGGACCCTCAAGCGGCCGAACTCGTGAAGCTTCGCTACTTTGTCGGCTGCACGATTCCGGAAATTGCTGAAATCATGGACATGAGTCCGCGGACGGCGGACCGCCAGTGGGCGTACGCACGTGCTTGGTTGAAGCGAGCGATCAAGCGGAATTAGGTTCGTTTTTTCCCAGTTCTACTCGGTTTTCCAGGCGACACGATTGTGGAATCTCAGTTTGTTGCATTTTTCTGGCGTGATCTGGTCGGGGAAATCGCGCTGTGGGTGTGAAGGGAACATGTAATGAACGAGAAAGAGATCTTTTTTGCAGCTTTGGAGAAGGGTTCACCCGAAGAACGACTGGCATTTTTGGACGGAGCCTGCGGGAAATATCCGGCGTTGCGTCACAAAGTGGATCAGTTGCTTGAGGAGCACTTCGCTGCCGATAGTCTGTTGCAGCAGGTGGCGGTGGATCGGGACGTTACCTGGGAGGATGCCGTAAAGATGAGTGAAGGCCCGGGTGATATCATTGGAAGATATAAACTTCTCCAGAAAATTGGGGAAGGGGGTTTTGGCGTGGTCTACATGGCGGAGCAAAAGACCCCAGTGAAACGCCGGGTCGCCCTGAAAATCATCAAGTTGGGAATGGACACCAAACAGGTGGTGGGGCGTTTCGAAGCGGAACGTCAGGCGCTGGCGATGATGGATCACCTCAACATCGCTAAAGTATTTGATGCGGGGGCGACCGATACGGGGCGGCCTTACTTTGTCATGGAACTGGTCAAGGGGATCCCCATCACGCAGTACTGTGATGAGAACCATCTTACCACGGAAGAGCGACTTCAACTCTTCATACCCGTCTGTCAAGCCATTCAGCATGCCCATCAAAAAGGTATCATTCATCGAGACATCAAACCGTCCAATATCATGGTCACGCTTCATGATGGAGAACCTGTTTGCAAAGTAATCGATTTCGGCATCGCGAAAGCGACCCAACAAGAGCTGACCGAGAAAACCGTTTTCACGCAATACAGCCAGTTCATCGGTACGCCCGCCTACATGAGTCCAGAACAGGCGGAGATGAGCGGACTCGATATCGATACACGAAGTGACGTCTATTCACTGGGCGTGTTGCTTTACGAATTGCTCACGGGCAAGACGCCGCTAGACGGGAAGGAGCTCTTGAGTGGAGGCTACGAAGAGATAAAACGAAGGATTCGGGAGGTCGAGCCGCCCAACCCTTCCACCCGCGTTGGCACTCTTGGGAGGGCAGAGAGAACTCAGATCGCGAAATACCGGAAAGTCGAGCCGGGCAAGCTTTCTGGGAAGATCCAAGGGGATCTGGATCTCATTGTGATGAAGGCGCTCGAGAAGGACCGAACCCGTCGGTATGAGACCACCAATGGCTTGGCTGCGGATGTCCGGCGATTCTTAAGGGATGAACCCGTCACGGCGGTCGCTCCCACCTTTGGCTATCAAGTGCTCAAGTTTTACCAGCGGAATCGGCAGTTTGTTCAAGCGACCGCGAGCGTGCTTGTTTTGATCGTGATCGCCGCTTTCTTCAGCACTTGGCAGGCGTATCGGGCCAACTTAGCCAAGGAGGAAGCCACCAAGCAGCGTGATCGGGCGGAATCATTGAGAGCCGGTGCTGAGGCCGCGCGTCTCCTGGCCGTAGAGGCGCAGGAGGAGGCGGCCCAATCAGAAGCGGATGCCTTGGAATTTGCCGACGCGGAGCGGAGACGTGCTTATGCCGCGGATATGAACATGGTGCAGCGACATTTGGAGCAGAACAATCTGGGGCAAGCTCGGGAATTGCTGGGGCGCCATATCCCGAAGGAAGGTGAGAACGACATTCGAGGGTGGGAGTGGCGATACTTGTGGTCGATTACTCGTGGCGACCACAAGAAAAACCTGGTTCGGTTACCGCATATTCTGACGCGTGTGGCGATTTCTCCGACTGGAGAATGGATGGCTTTGACCGGTATGGATCGTCGTGTGTCTCTGTGGAACCTGGAACGCGAGGAACACGAGCGAGATTTGTCCACCGCTTGGGGTGGTGTGGCGAGTGGAATGACGTTTTCACCGGATGGGCGTCTGCTTGCCTATTGTGATGCCAAGAACGATTTGGTTGTCTCCGGATTGGAAGGTGGCCTGGAGCGTGCGAGATTGCCGCTTGGGGATGTGGCAATCAGGTGGTTTGGTTTTTCGCCGTCTGGAGATGAGTTGCTGATTTGCACAAGCTCGGAAAGTGGGGCGAGACTTACTTGGTGGCAGTGGCCTTCTTCAACGCTTCAGGACGAATGGCGCGGGTTGCCATTGACTTTTGGTTCGTCGGAATTGGGGAGCAGGCTTGCCGTAGACTGGGATCGTAAGGTTCTCGTGACGGCGGGGCGATCTCCGGAATATGGCGGTCGACGCGTTCTCGTTCGCTTGGATTGGGAAGAGAAGAAGATCCGATGGGGTACAGCGAACTTCGACGGCCCTATCCTTTCGGTTGCGATTTGTGAGGAACGGAATGCGGTCTTTGCGGGGTTGGGCATGTCCAAGGGGGATATCTTGGAGCTCGACTTTGAAACGGGAGACCTGCGGCAAAGTTTACGGGGACATACGAGCTGGGTGGCGCGATTGGAGCTTGTCGATCAGGGTAGAAAGCTCCTCTCGTGTAGTGCCGATCAGACCATTCGGGTGTGGGATCTATCTGAAACAGTGCCCAGTACTGAACGGGTCCTCAGAGGGCACGATTGGGAAGTCCGTGATTTAGCCGTGCACCCGAATGAACGTGACTTCATCACGGTCTCCAAGGATGGAACGGCAAAGCTTTGGTCAATGGACGATTCCGATACTCGGGCTCGACTCGATTTGTCTTTTGGTGAGTCAGCAGAGGGCAGGCCCGTTGGGGTTAAGTGGTGGCGCTTTGGTCCAAGCAACGAGATTTACTCAATGGATCTTGCGATGCCCAAGAGTAAAATGTGGAAACTGACCGGCCAGAATTTTTCCCGGCGCGAGCGTTTGACGTTTCCTGAAGCAGGATGGGAGGCAGCGATGCCCTTAGGTGAGCGCGGACGAGTGCTTGTGACGGCCCGTCTGCCGGATGGGCGGCGACTGATTCGTGATCTCGTTTCAGGGGAACTCATAAGAGAGATCGGCCCAGGGAAGATCGATGGGAGTTTCCTGTTCGGATCCCTGAGTCATTTTCATGTTAGACTGCCCGATACTAAAGAAGTCGAGGTTTGGGATCTTTCGAATGCTACGGAGTCACGCTTGCGCTTAAAGTTGCCAGCGGACCATGGGCGTCTCTTGCGGCTCCACGATCTCGGCGATGGCAGATCTTGGGGGCTTGTTCGGCCTGAGGGAGGTAATTTGAGACTTGAGGTCTTTACGAACGATGGAAAGAGAGTCTCTCAGGTGGGACTGGGAGGACGGTTCGGATGGGCTTATGACTTTTCGCCGGAAGGGCCTCATTTTGTGATAGCGCATTCCCCGGGATACTTGTCGCAATTCTCACTCGATGCAAAGACGGGCCTTGCTAGTCTCACCCGTCGCTACGCCGGGGCGCCGCTTGGATATCGTGAGTCGACTTTTTCGAAGGATGGCCGTCGACTTGTTGGTACGAGTTCAGGACCACACTCGGTCAATATTTGGGACATGGAGACGGGCTCTCCTCTTATCACTCTCCCCGGATCTGGCCTCAATAACTATCACAACCGAGTCGCCTTTTCCCCTGACGAATCGTTGCTGGGACGCGAAGTTGGTGGTGGAAAGATTTCAATCTGGCGAGCACCAGAACTGCAAGAGATTGACGCCGTCATCGGGCAAGAAGATTCCCGCGATCTACCGTTGATGGTGCGGCCTGCTGGGGCTGAAGCCATGGAGTAGGGGCCTTGCCGCTAAGGATGCGGAAACAGCAGGACGATTGCAGTGATTCGTAGGGAGAGCTTGGGAGTGAGGTTCTGTGTATTGCCTTGCCGGTAAGGGCAGATATTTTGATCTCTGTACTCCGCGGAAACAGGATTGTAGGGAGCAATCCTACGCCCTCGTATTGGATGCTTGGAGCAGAACCGGCCTTGGTCGTGTGGTCCAGTGGGAGAAACCCTTGAGACGAAAACGGTAGTCAGGGTTCAGCGCTTTGAGTTTCTGACTGATGGCAGAAACATGGCTGTCATCGTGATAGGTGGTGACGGCTATCTGCGGTCGGTATTTTTTGATCGATTCTGATGCTCCTTCAATCACCGATAGATCGGCTCCTTCCGCATCGACTTTGATTAGATCGTGCTCATTGAGTTGGAGCCCTTTCTCTCGCAAGTAGTCATCGAGCCGAACCGATTGGGCATCGGCTTTCTCGGGTTTGGAATCGCAGGGCTCGATGTGGCAAGCATCGGGGTTGTCTGTGGCGACGAGGCGCACGGGGCCGTTTAAATCGGACGCCGCGCGTGTCTCCACAACAAGTCCATCTGAAATCCCAAGCTCCTCAGCTGCTTGCTCGATCAGGGTAGCCATCGCCGGAAGTGGCTCGAAGCAGATAACCTTTCGGCATTGATTTGCTTTCAAGAGTCGGAAGGCGAAGAGTCCCTCACAAGCGCCGACATCGATGACAATGCTTTCTGGGGTGAGTGAAATCGGGGACGTTGTGTAGCAATGAGGGTTGCTCTCGTTGAATTCTTGCTCGATCAGGAAATACAGATTGTTGTCAACGGGGCCAGTCCAATAGAAGTGCAGATTTTTTTCGAGAAGATCGATCCGGTGGGTGCCTTCATTGACCTGTGTGATGCGCGTTTCCCTCTGTAGTTTTTTCCCGGCTGCTTGGTAGGCGAAGCGAGCGGGAAGGATCACGCGATCCACTTGCAGGGAGGCGTCTTGCCGGCTGAAGAATCCCTCTGACTTGAGATCTCTCAACCAACGCCAACAATGGAGAGTTTGGGAGAGCGGATTCTTCATGCCTTTGTGCTGAACGAAAGTTTGAGGCGGAGGAACGCAAGCGTGCAAGCGAGAAAGAGGAGGAGCTCTCCCAATGCGTAGAGCCATCCTGCGGCGATATAACCATGATCCGGCACGAAGACCACGTGGAGTGCAGTTGTGAGGAGGAGAGGGAGAATACAGCAGCGGACAGCGAGCCAGTCTTTGTGTTCTGCCAAAAGGCCCCAGGTCATGAAGCCACTCGCCATGCCGATGAACTTGGCGAGAACCATAATGGGGAGGATCTTGAATCCGGGATGGAAGTCTTTGTTGCTATAGGCTAGCTGAAAGAACGGTTCTCCGAAGGTATGAATGACGAGACTTCCAATCAGTCCGACGACAAGGACAATCCCTCCAAGCCCAAGAACTCGGAGTCGAAAGTCGGGCAACTGTTGTTTCCGCCAACTCACGATCTTGGGATAGAAAATATAGCCGACATACGTCAACACGAGTTGAAGAGCGAGGGCGAGCTGGTTGCTGGATCGGAAAAGGCCCAGTTCGGTGTCTCGGGTCTCCTTGGGGAGCAACTCTGGAATCAGGAGGATTCCAAGTAAAGTGAGTGCATTATAGGCGACGCCAAACAACCAGTTGGCCTGACCTTCTTTGAGAAGTTGAATCGCTTCCTTTCGAAAATGGAACGTTAGCATGGGAACACTATTTTCCCGCCGTACCTCAAACCAGACCCAAGCAGTCACGACGCCATGTCCGATGGCCAACACGAGAAGATCCATCCCTGCGGCCTGTCCCGGCTTGAAGACCAGGAGGAAATACGCGCTGATCGCGAAGGTGGTCAGCGTTTGAATGCGAGACAATGCGGGCATGCGCTCCGTGGCTTGGTAATACCACTGGTAGTTCATTCCGATGACCAGAAAGTAGAGTCCGCCTACAAGCCAAGCGAAGGTCTCGGCAGAACTGAGTGGGGCGATGATCGTGGCGAGTGTCCAAAGGACAGCGATTCCGCCGTGTAGGATGAGGCGGGTGCTGAAGATGACCGGTAGGAGGTGTGCCAGTGTCTGACTCTTTGCCGCGATGTGCCGCACCGCGACGACATCGATCCCCAAGGTGAGGACGACTTGAAGGATCATGGCGGTCCCCATGACTCGCCCTGAGATACCCGCATTGTCCAGCCCCAAGCAATCCATGGCGTGCAGAAGGCCGAACACTTGGGCCATCTTTCCGGCCGCTTGCCAGACTCCGGTAGAACCCACATCGAGCAAGACCTTGCGCAATGTCTGCGACACGGGCTCGCGGGTGGTAGAGGGGGCCTTCATGTTCCTTGGCCTGAGTGGCTGGGGATTTTGTTCAATTCCACTAGCAGGCTGGTCGTGGAATGCTCCAAAGGAAAAGGCTAGTCGACGAATCAGCTCGGAGAACCGTTCCGAAGCTTCTCGTGCAAGGATTCATCCCAGTCCTTGGTGAGATAGCGATAAATCCATTTCTGCTTGGTTTGAATCCGCTGGTAGGCAGATTTCAGGTCGAGGACCATAGTGATGCGTCGATTGGGACAGTTCAGCTCTCCGACGTCATGCGTGGCCACGGGTTGGAATCCCATGACCCGGGTGTGAAAATCATACGGACTGTGCACTTCACCCTCAAAGATGTCGGTGACGTAGTGGGTGTAGTCGTTGGCCACGGTTTCTCGGCTGGCTTCACGCATGAGGGCTGCCGCAACAACGATGAATTTGCGAAACTCCGGAACGACCGCGAATCGCCCGATCTCAGCGATCCGATTGTTCTTCACAAAGGCTTCAACGTCCAGACCGCTCTCTAAGGCCTGCATCCCGTATTCTTTGTAGAGTTCTAGGGGTGGATTGTACATCACACGCAGCACACCAATCGGCTGCTTGTCATTCGAGGCAACGAACCAGGAAATATCTTCTGCTTCGAGATCTGAGTGGGGGAAAAACTTCTCTTCGTCTTGGATCCAGTTCTTCTCGTGGACGTAAGTCGACTGCAACACTTGGATCGCCAGTTGGCGGTCTTCCATGCTGGTGGCGCGGATCACATTTATTTGCTTGGCCAGCGACATTGCTATTTCCTTCGATTCTGGGGTTGCCAGGACTTTCCTGACAAGTCTGCAATCGCAGCCATGATTTGACGATGCCAAGCGCGAATTTCTTCGAGCTTCGGTTTGCCCTCGATTTGCTTAGGTTGCATAGGGCGGCCGATCTTCAGCGCCATGGGAATCCATTCGGGAATGGGCTTGGATTTATCGTGATCGGGAAACTGGATTCCGATGGGGAGAATGGGCACTTGGGTCTGGAGAGAAAGTTGCGCCGGCCCGCTGAATCCTTTCAAGAGTTTGGTCGGGTGCCGATTCGTCGTTCCCTCTGGAAAGATTCCCACGGAACGCCCTTCCTCCAATGCGGTCTGGGCACGGGCAAATCCGGGTTCGCGACTCGTAAATAATGGCTTGAAGACGTTCAAAAATCGAGGTTTTGCCGGTTTACGGGCAATCGTGATCACTTGCCCGTAATGATAAAAAAGCCACACGCCAGGAACCAGACAAAAATTCCAGTCGGCTAGGAAGTGAATCATTTTGCCGTCCCGAAGGTAGATCAAGATTCCTGGTACGGTGAGGGCCTCCAGTTTCTGGCTGTGATTGAGGACAATGATCATTGGATCGTTGCCCGTCTGCAGATTTTCTTCTCCTTCGACAGATACCAACGTGCGCGATCCGAAGAGTGCGCATGTTTTTACTGCCCATTTGGCCATCCAGTTTGGGGAATTCGTGAACGGTGCCTGGAACACGTCCGCCAAAGATATGAGCCGACGTTTGGCCATTGGAAGGGCCGAATCGCCTGTGTTTGTAGGTGGAAGAGCACTCATAGTCGACTCGATCAAATGGATCTTGTGTGGGAGTCGTCTGCTTGCATGCGGGTAACGTCAGCATGGACTGCGGCGAGACTCAATATTTTATTTCTTTTCCTAGCGAGGTGAGAAATCTGTGACTCGATCTGTCCCCTCTTGGGTGGCTACCTATCACCACGCAAGTTGCGCTTGGACAGGGGAATGATCCGAGCCCATGGGCGAGCCGATTTCCTTGGATCGCACCGTCATCCCTTCGCCGGTGAGGCAATGATCAAGCGGAATTCGGAGGGGAAGAATCTTGGCAGGCCAGGTGCCGGTCCATGTCGGGGCTGAGTTTTGCAGCCCGCTGAGCTTGGTGAGGCTTTGGAATGCGTGGTTCCAAGGTGTGGTGTTGAGGTCGCCGAGAAGCACCGGCGACGAGGCTTGAGCGACCTGTTTCGCAATCCATTCCAGTTGCCTGTTCCGCCTCGTGGTGGATCGTTTGGCCATTGGAGGGACTGGATGGGTGATGAATAGGGTGACGACTCGGCCCTGAAGATTGATTTCGGAGCGAATACTGGGAACTCCCTCGGCACTTGGGGAAATGAGCGTGCTGTTGAAGAGCGGAACGCGGCTGTAGAGGGCGATGCCGAAGTTGTCCGATCGTGCCTCAACAAAGCGATAAGGATAGGCCTCGTGAATGGATTCCAAGGCTTGTTCCCATTCCGGCGTGACTTCGCCCAAGGCGACGATGTCGGCTGCCGATTGCCCAATCCACTCGATCGCTTCCTGCTTTCTCTCATTAGCTGCCTGAATGTTCCACCACAACAGGCGGGCTCTGATGCTGCCTTGTCTTTCGGTTGCGGTCCCCTGCGTCATGAGATGGGGTTGGAGCACGATAAGATTGACGAGGGCGACACCTGCCGCGACGCCGGTCTGAACTTTGTAGCGTCGGATGCCGTAGAGCGCTCCCAGAAACAAAGCCAGCGCGAAGTATTGGAGTCGAAAGTGGGAAGTGAGATCGAGCAGCCACCACCAGCGGCCCGCGAAGGCGCCGACGCTGGCTGCAGCGATAAGATAGAGTGTGACGTCCGCCAGTCCAATCAACGTGATGCTTCGGGGCGGAGCTTGGGGGGGAGTGGGCGCTGTTGTCTGGCTCATCAATGATTGACCATTGTCGATTTGGTTCGTTGAATATCCTCCGCTTTCGAGTTTAAGCCAAACAAATCATGGCCTTACTAACCATTTTTGATCTCAAGAAATCCTACCCAACACCGGAGGGAGGCTTGCATCAAGTGGTGGATGTCCCGACTTTCGAGTTGCCGGAAAAACAGCAGGTCGCGCTGAGTGGTGCAAGCGGTTCGGGCAAAACAACGTTTTTGAATCTTATTGCCGGGATCGTTCCGGCTGACGCTGGGCAGATAAAGATTGGCTCAGCGGAAATCACCAAACTCAGTGAGGGTGAGAGGGATCGTGTTCGGGCCACGGACTTGGGCTACATCTTTCAGACCTTCAATCTCCTCCAAGGATTCACCTGTCTCGAAAATGTGGTTTTGGGAATGTCATTTGGACGAGATTCCAAGAGCGGGAAGCAAGATCGTGCCTTCGCCGAATCTTTACTTGAGAGAGTCGGCTTGAAAGATCGGATGGCACACTTTCCACGACAACTCTCTACCGGACAGCAACAACGAGTCGCTGTTGCCCGGGCGCTTGCGAATCAACCTCAACTCGTCCTGGCGGATGAACCCACGGGGAATCTCGATCCGAAGAACGCTCGTGAATCACTCGCTCTCATCCGGGAAACGTGTGAAGAGAAGGGAGCGGCCTTGTTGCTTGTCAGTCATGACCAGCAGATCCTGAGTCAATTTGAGCAGTGCCAGGATCTGAGGGAAATCAACAAGGCGAGCCATCAGGAGGAAGCCGTATGACGATCTGGTTGATTGTGCGCCGGAGTATGCGGCAGCACTTACTGTCTACTCTAATTACGTCCATGTCGATTGCGTTGGCAGGGGGGCTTTGGCTTTCAGTTTGGACCATTAAGGACCAGGCGAATGCGACGTTTACGGGGGTTGACTCTGGCTTTGATGCGGTCCTTGGCGCGCGGGGATCCAAACTGCAGTTGGTTCTGAACTCTATTTTCCATGTGGAAGCTTCCCCGGGGAATTTGGCTTGGGAAGATTACGAGGACCTCCGCTCCAATCCCAGTGTTGCGTCGGCTGTTCCGATAGCGGTCGGAGACAACTACCGGGGTTATCGCTTGGTGGGCGTTTCGACGAATCTATTTTCTGAGATTGAGTATCGTCCCGGAGAGTCGTTTGAAGTGTTCAATGGAGGGCGTGTCTTTGACCCCGGGCGGAGGGAAGCCGTGGTGGGCAGTTTTGTTGCTCAGAAGCTGGGCTTGCGGGTCGGAGATACCTTTCATCCTTACCACGGGTTGATTTTTGACGAGAAGAATCAACATGCGGAGACCTATGTCGTGGTCGGTGTTCTGAAGCCGTCTAACACGCCGTCTGATCGAGTGATATGGATCCCTTTGGCAGGCTTGCAGCGAATGAGTGGTCATGATCCCAAGGCGGCGACCGATTTGAGTGCGGTTCTGGTGAAGTTGCGTTCGGCGCAGGCAGGATTTCGTCTGGATCTGATGTATAACAAGCAAGGGGATCGCTTAACCTTAGCGTGGCCAATCGGGCAGATCATGGCGCAGCTCTTTTCCAAGATCAGTTGGTTCGATCGAGTTTTGGAATTGATTGCCTACCTGGTGGCCGTCGTTGCCATTGGATCGGTCTTGGCAAGTATCTACAACTCGATGAATGAACGACGTCGTGACATCGCCATACTCAGAGCCTTGGGTGCCCGCCGACGAACGATTGTTGGGACGATCGTCTTGGAAGCGGTTTCCATCTCCGTGATCGGAATGTTGATCGCTTATGGTGTTTATGCGTTGGTGTTTTCTTTGGTTGCGTCCGTGATCCGTGCTGAGATGGGGGTTGTGTTGAATGTGGCTGAATGGCATCCAGTGATGCTTTGGGCCCCGGCTTTCATGGTTGGAATGAGTGCCTTGGCTGGCTTGGTTCCGGCGATCAAAGCGTATCGGACGAATGTGGCCGAAAACCTTTTGCCTGTTTCATAATGATGAAAAAACTCTCTGCGATCTTCGACGGCTCGTCCTTGCCCATTTCCCTTGCCGCTTTCCTTTTGTCGGTTTTGCTGAGCGCGTGCGGTCAGCAGGCTCATGTCCACTCCGAGCATGATGAGCATGACGGACATGATCATTCTCATGCGGTGCACGGCCATGCTCATGTAGCGCCTCATGGGGGAGCTGCAGTTGTCTTGGGCGAAGAGCTCTACCATCTCGAGTTTGTCATGGATGCAGCGTCCGGGTTGCTTCACTGCTACGTGCTTGACGGGCACATGGAGCAGTTTGTGCGCATTGCGGCGGAGTCGTTTGGGGTAGCCGTTGAGGGTGGGCCTCGGTGGGAATTGAAAGCTGTCCCGAGTCGTGCGACCGGTGAAACGGTCGGGGATACCTCGCATTTTCAAGCTGAAGTCGCTCCTGATTGGATCGCTGAGAATGGTTCTTTCTCCGCGACTGTGGAAGCGATTGCGGTCAAGCAGAGTCAGTTCGAAAACGTGGCGTTTCGTTATCCAGAGGGTAACGAGGGGGCGGAATAGGACTTGATCGAATTGGCGAACGAGAGGATACATGGAAGCATGAAGAAGAAAACGTGTGTCAACTTTAGTGCGAGCGCTTTAGGCGTGGCCGTGCTGGGCGTGGCTTGCGGCCAACCGGATTTGTCTCAACCGTCAGCGAATTCTGGCGAGACGCTGCAAGGAGAACCAATCGAAAGCGCGGCCGTTCAGGGAGAACCGATTGAGGCACCGATCGTAGCTGAGGTCGTTCAGGAGTCGCCCCGGGTGGAAGAGGTGGTCGAACCTCAATGGGTCGAAGAGCCGCCTCTAGAAGTGGAAACCACGGAGCCTGGGGAGCTCGCCTCTGAGCTTGTCGAAACCGTCGCCGAGACTGTGGCGTCCGAGGTGGAAAAAGGCTCGCTGACGGAATTGGCTGCCAACGCTGCGACGGAGGCTGAACTTGAGGTCCTTGAACTCCCGACTCCTGATATTGACCAAGACGTCTCGAAGCCTGTAGAGGCTGAGGCTGAGATTGCGGTATTGGAGGGAGGGGCTTTGGATGTCTCTTTTGATCGACTCGCTTCGTTCGAATACGAAATGCCGGAAGACCTGACTCAAGAAGTTGTGGGCGAGGCCGAGGGGGCGTCCGATCAGATTCCAAAAGAAATCCGCAATCTGAACGACAAGACCATCGCTCTTAAAGGATTTATGCTACCCCTCAAGGTTGAGGAAGGCCTCGTCACGGAAATGCTGATCATGCGAGATCAATCAATGTGCTGCTATGGCACCGTGCCCAAAATCAACGAATGGGTGAGTGTGCGCATGGATGGGAAGGGCGTGAAGCCCGTCATGGATCAAGCTGTGACTCTGTTTGGAACGCTGAAGGTTGGCGAGATTCGCGAGAACGGTTATTTAGTGGGAATTTACGAGATGGATGGGGATCGGATGGACGGTCCCGCCGATCTTTAAGGTTGAGGTTTGGTCTGCGCGTGGGAATTCCCCGCGACGCGAAAGCCTCGAGAGAAGCTTCGATAGAAAAAGAAAAGGCGACTGGGTGACCAGTCGCCTTGCTTGTGTCAATGATGGGAGTTGAGTTAACCCTCGGACGGCGTTGGCACGTCGTTGATGATCGACTCTGCCTTGTAGCCACCTCGGCTCTTGAAGTAGAGCGCTAGGATAATGTAGCCAACCAACATAATGATTGGGAAGATCGTGATATCGGCCAGAGCACCTTGCTTGGCAACTTTGATCTTCTCGTTGGTTTCTTTGGCTTGTTCTTCACCCAAAGCGCTCACTTTGGCGGGGTCGACTGCGGTGTAGCTACCGAGAATGTAAGAGCTTTCCACGGAAATATTGCTGTAGACTTCGGCTTCGATCGCATCTTTAGCCGAATCTTCCTGCATCTTACCAATCAGCGGTCCGCCGATCACACCCACGGTCAACATACCGATACCGGCAATAGCATTCAGGGTGAGTGCACCGCCTTTGGGACATTGCTCAGAGACGACACCCAGCATGGTGGGCCAGAAGAAGGTTTTTCCAAAACCGTAGAGCGTTGCGAAAACGAAGATCACTCCCAGTCCGGTTGCGGTGGATAGGAAGAATAGACCCAAGATTGCGAGCACTGCCGAGACGATAAGCAGACCGATTGGAGTCAACTTTTGGACGATCGGGCCGGCGAACCAGAAGCGGAGAACGGCCATGATAGCCGAGGTGTAGATCAACACCCAGAGCGGGTTGTTGCCTGCTGCTTTCATGGGCTCTTCCATGATACCGGTGATGGCGCCGTCCGTGCCGAGCTCGGTTGTTGCGAGAGGCATCATGATCAAGCAAAGGAAGATGAGAATCGGTCGTCCGACAGACTTACAGTAAACGCCGTAAGCGATTGAGGCTGCGATGATGATTCCCCAGGTAAGACCGGCGCTCCATCCGAACACCTGGCCCAATTGGCCAAAGATCAGTGCACTGGCGAGGAAAGCACCGACAAAACCGAACTCAGCGAGCATTTCCTTGTAGGTCGTTCCAGACGCAACGCGTTCGTTTACAGGGAACTTGGCTTTGATCAGCATGACCAAGAAAACGACGGCTGGAATGGCGATGAGATAAATAAGGATTCGCCAGTCGTTAGCAGCTTGTTCACCCAGGAAAATGGTCAAGAAACCGCCGATCACGAGACCACCCGGCCAACCAGCGTGCAGAATGTTCAGCCACTTGGTCTTCTCCTTATGGAACATGGTGGCCACGACAGGGTTGATAAACGCTTCCACTGTCCCATTCCCGAGCCCCAATATGACGGAGCCCCAATAAAGATATCCGTAGGCTTTAGTCTGGGCGTCTGCGAGGGCTTCACCTTCTACCCCCGTAACCGCCCCGTGTGCCATAAACGCCAGTCCCGCGTAAGCTGAGTAACAGGCAAAACTGAAAATCATCGCCGTTTTGTAGCCAACTCGATCAATGATCAAGCTGAAGACGATGATACTGATTGCAAAGGGCCAGATGCCGGCACCGAACAACTCTTGTCCTTGAACCGCATCCAAACCAAAGGCCGCTGGCCAGAGATCAGGAGTGTTGACCAAGAAGGTTCGCGTAATAAACGCGAACGCAGTGGTGATGAGGGCAACAAAACATCCCCAGAAGAGGACTTTGTCACCCGCCGAATAAGTACTATCTTTACTCATAGTTTCGTTATTTGGGTTACTTGAAAGTGTTTAGTGGGTAAAGGATGGGAGATCAACTCGGGCGCCCCCTTGCTCAGCACTTTGATGAGCGCAGATGCCGACGCAGGTCCAGTTCGCCGCGGTTTGAGCGTTGGGCCAAGGATCTCTGTCTTCGACAACGGCCGAAGCGAATTCGTGTACCATGTGTGGGTGGCTGCCGCCATGGCCGCCACCTTGGACGAATGATAGATGATCGGCGTCCTCAATGGTCTGTGTGAACTTCCGGATCGGCTCCGGTAAGAGATGGGCATAGTCAGGGACTTCCACCTTCTCGGGGATCTCAGGCTCAGGTTTCTTGGCGACGTGGACAATGTGGGGCTCATTCTCCACGAGGGTCCACTCGAAGCTCTTTTTGCTGCCGTAGACGTCGATGCTCTCGCGATATTGACGGGCAACATCGTAGAGGAAGCGCCAAATGTGAGCCGTGAGATCGGAATCTTTCACTTTGATGTGGCAGGTTTCGACGGCGAACTTGTTGCCGCTCTTGTTCGCGATATCGTCTCGAACCGTACCGCTTCCGAAGCAGCTTACATATTCGGCCTTCCCGTCCATGAGACCCAAGCAAGGACTCACTACGTGAGTTGCGTAGTGCATGGGAATCATTTCTTCCCAGTAAGACGGCCAACCGTCCATGTCTTGGGGATGGCTAGCGGCAAGGTATTGGAGTTTGCCGAGTTCGCCCTTGTCATAGAGTTCTTTGATGAAAAGGAATTCGCGGCTATAGACCACCGTTTCCGCCATCATGTACTTAAGTCCCGTCTCATCAACGACTTTGCAAAGTTCTTCGCACTCCTCGATAGTCGTTGCCATGGGAACCGTGCACATGACGTGTTTGCCGGCCCTTAAGGCTTTGAGGGACTGTGGAGCGTGATCTGGGATAGGGGAATTGATGTGAACAGCGTCGATTTCGGGGTCCTTCAACAGCTCCTCGTAGCTGGTGTAGCGCTTGGGAATGTTGAAGAGATCGCCTACTTTATTCAGTTCCTCCTCGTTTCGGCGGCAAATGCCCACCATTTCAACATTGGGATGGGCTTGATGGATGGGGATGAATTCGGCCCCGAAACCAAGGCCTACAACTGCGATCTTTACCTTTTTGTCGCTCATTTGCTGAAATACGTCTTCCGCCTAATACACGTTGAACAGACCCGATTGAGTACACAGGCCCGCTGTTTTTACGCCATGGACAGTGCGGGATTAAGGCCTTCAGGGGCTCAAACTGTCAACCGAATTCTTGGCTCGCGAGAGCGGGGTGGGGGCCTTGTTTTGTGGTGCTTTTCGCCGTTCTATCGAACTCGCCTTACCCCATAGAAATGAAGCGTTCCCACGGTTTGGTCGTTCGCAGGTCGGATCTGCTGCCGGTGATGGTCTCTTAGTGGCACTGTGGCCTATGGTTCTGCTTAAATCCTGCTGGAAACCTTTGAATGCGTTCCGTGAAAGCGTCGATTCCAAGCTGGATTCTTTCGAGTATGATAGTCATGCTGAAGATGATGTCAGGACGCTTGCAGTATCTCCGGTTGGTCTCTTGGATCTACATGAGCCTGTGTGGTTTCATGGGCGGGGGGGGGGTCTTGAAATACTCTCTTGCTGCTGCTGACGCGGATCGTTTCCAGAACGTCGTGCGGCCCATTCTGGTGCAAAACTGTTTCGAATGTCATGGACCCGATGAGTCGTCTCGCAAGGCCAAGCTCCGATTGGATGTCTTCGAGTCCGCGACACAGGAGCGGGACGGAGTGAGAGCGATTGCTCCGGGAAAGCCTGAAGAGTCGGCAATCTTGCAGCGAATCGAATCGACGGATCCAGACGATCGCATGCCGCCTCCAGATCGGCATGAGCCGCTGGCACCCGATGAGATTCAGGCCATTCGCGATTGGATCAAAGAGGGGGCTGTGTATGAGCGTCATTGGGCCTTTGTTCCGCCTACGAAAGCGCCTGTCCCGGTGCGGGAGGCAAGCGATGGAGCCGTGAACGAGATCGACCATTTTGTGCTCGCGCGTTTAGAAGAGAAGGGTTGGGAGGCGAACCCCTTGGCGGATTCGTATGAAGTGATTCGGCGACTGTATTTGGATCTCGTGGGCGTGCTTCCGACGCCCGAAGAAACCGAGGCTTTTGTATCGGACGATCGTCCGGGTGCGTATGGGCGGCTGGTAGACCGCTTGCTGGCCTCTCCCCGCTATGGTGAACGCTGGGCTCGTTCCTGGTTAGACCTTGCCCGGTACTCCGACACCAATGGCTACGAGAAAGATCGCGAAAGATCGATCTGGCCCTACCGGGATTGGGTGATTCAAGCCCTCAACGCTGATATGCCTTATGATCAGTTCTCGATCGAGCAGCTGGCCGGGGACATGTTGCCGGGGGCCTCGATCGAGCAACGGGTGGCGACGGGCTTCCATCGCAACACGATGTTGAACGAGGAGGGTGGAATCGACCCTCTCGAGTTTCGCTTCTACGCAATGGTCGACCGAGTCGCGACCACTGGTACGGTCTGGATGGGGCTGACGACGGGTTGTGCCCAGTGCCATTCCCATAAATATGATCCGATCTCGCACACGGAGTACTACGGTTTGATGGCACTGCTCAACAACGCCGACGAGCCGGACCTCATTCTGCGAGATGCTGACAGTGAGCGAAACCGCTCTGAGCAGGAGCATCGCTTGCGGCAAGCAACCTTAAACCTGCGGGCAGAATATCCTGTGCCGGAAGGGAAGCCGGATACCCGAGAGCAGCGCACTTTACTCTTTCACGAAGCCTTTTTGGGATGGATGGATGACGTGCGTGAGAAGCTCGTTTCGTGGGCGCCGCTTCGACCGAGTCGTTGGGAGACGAACCTTGGGCGTCTTGAGGTCCTGGATGACGATTCGATTTTTGCCAGTGGGGATGCGACCAAGCGCGATGTCTACACGCTTACTTTTCCTTTAGACAACGTCGAGTTCCCGATTTGGTCACTACGCTTGGATGCGCTCCCCGATGATCGGTTACCCGCTCGAGGACCCGGTCGCGCATTTTACGAAGGGCGCAAAGGTGACTTTTTCCTCAGTGAGATGGAAGTGAGGGTAGGGGGGCAAGCGCAGGCGTTCGCGGGAGGCTCTCGTAGTTACGGAAAGATCTCTGTCGGCAGCGGCAATGGTGAAGCAAAGAACGTTTATGACCGTGAAGGTTCGACAGGGTGGTCGACCTCAGGGCGAGAAGGGGAGGCCCATTCGCTTGTGTTACAATTTGCGACGCCGATCGAAGATGCATCTGAGCTGGAAGTGGAGATGCTGTTCGAGCGGCACTTCGTCGCGAGTCTCGGTCGTTTTCGAATCTCGGTTTCGTCCCATCTGGGTCAAGCTGTAGACATTCCGCAAGAGTATGAGAGTGCCTTCGGTCGGGCGCGCGTGGATTGGACGGATGAGGAGAACGAGGCGCTGCAAATCGCCTTTATTCGTCAGGCCAAAGAGCTTGCTGAGGCCCGAAAGTCGCTCGCGCCTTTGGAGCGAGGATTGTCCCGGTTTAAGACGACCATGGTTATGCAGGAGCGTCCGGCAGGGCATGAGCGGGTTTCCGTGAGGCATCACCGAGGTGAGTATTTGAGCCCCCGTGAGGAGGTGGCTCCAGGAATCCCTGCGGTCCTATCTGATGGCGATCCGTTGCCGAATAACCGTTTGGAGTTTGCTCGCTGGCTGGTCAGTGAGCGAAATCCGTTGGTTGGGCGGGTGACTGTGAATCGGGCCTGGCGGGCTTTTTTCGGCAAAGGATTGCTTGAGACCAGCGGGGATTTTGGAACGCAATCGAATCCACCGTCTCACCCCGATCTTTTGGATTGGTTGGCGGTCGACTTCATGGAGAAAGGATGGTCCATGAAACGTTTGCATCGCCTGATTGTGATGAGCCGTACCTATCGACAGTCGAATGCCGTCAGCGAAGAAAGGTGGCGCGAAGATCCGGAGAATCGTTTGTTGGCTCGCGGCCCGCGATTTCGCTTGGAGGGAGAACTGGTCAGAGATGCGGTCCTTTCGGCAAGTGGCCTGATGTCTGATCAAATGTTTGGTCCTAGTGTGCGACCTCCCCAGCCGGCAGCTGTGACGGCCTATGCTTACGGGAACAATCGTTGGAACGCTTCTGACGGTGCGGATCGCTATCGGCGCTCTCTTTATACCTTCAGTAAACGGACGGCTCCCTTTGCGGCCTTCACTGTTTTCGATGCTCCAAGTGGGGAGAATTGCACGGCTCGGCGAAATCGAAGCAATACCCCGCTACAGGCTCTCACGATGTTGAACGATGAGATGTTTTTGGAGTATGTACGGGCGCTTACTCAGAACGTTGTGGACGACTACGAAGAGGCCGCAGCGCGAGTCGATGCGATCGTGCTGCGGTTGACGACGCGCTTACCGGAGGCGACTGAAAGAGAGTGGATGCTCGAGTTTCAGCAGACGCAGCTCGAGCGAATCAAGTCGGGTAGCCTATCAGCCAGTGACCTTTTGAATGGTTCGAACAAGGATCCTGAGTTGGCTTCTTGGGTCATGCTGACCCGAGCGGTCATGAATTTGGATGAGACCGTGACAAAATAGATTTCTGTTGAGGAATGATGGACAATCAAAGAGCGCTACAGCTTCGAACTCGGCGTCAGTTTTTTCAGGACTGCGGTGTCGGCGTGGGCAAGATTGCCCTCGCGAGCCTGCTGGCACAAAGTCATCGCGGAATCGCTTCCAGTGACGGGGGATTTGTCAGCCCGACTGCTCCTTTGACGCCTCACTTTGCCCCTAAAGCGAAGCGGGTCATCTATCTGTTCATGGTGGGGGCACCGAGTCAGCTTGAGTTGTTTGACTACAAACCCAAGCTAGCTGAATTGGAGGGAAAGCCGATTCCTCCCTCGGTCGTGAAGGGACAACGCTATGCCTTCATTCAACCGGACGCGGCCGTGTTGGGCCCTCGTTTTAAGTTCTCGCGGCATGGCCAAACGGGAGCCCATCTGTCCGAAATGCTTCCCCATCTCTCTAAAGTAGTGGATGAAATCTCTCTGGTGCGCTCGGTTCATACCGATCTCTTTAATCATGCCCCTGCCCAGCTGTTCGTGAACACCGGGAGCGGTATTCCGGGCCGCCCGAGTATGGGGTCATGGCTGAGTTACGGAATTGGAAGTGAAGCGAATGATTTGCCTTCCTTTGTGGTGCTCAAGAGCGGGGGAAGTCTGAGCGGTGGCTCTGCTTTGTGGAGTTCTGGGTTTCTTCCGGGAACGCACCAGGGTGTTCCCTTTCGAAGCCAAGGAGATCCCATCCTGCATGTTTCCAATCCCAAGGGTTATGATCGCGAGGCGCAACGCGATTCTTTGGACCTCATCAGACGGCTCAATCAAAAGCGTTTAGGTGTGATTGGAGACCCCGAGATCGAGACTCGAATCAATGCCTACGAAACGGCCTTCAGAATGCAAACGCGGGCTCCGGAGCTCATGGACTTATCTGGTGAGGATCCCAAGACACTCGAGATGTATGGAGCCAGGCCGGGGGACTCGAAGGCGACCTTTGCGAATAGTTGTTTGCTCGCCCGTAGGTTGGCGGAACGAGGCGTCCGCTTCGTTCAATTGTATCACGCCGGATGGGATCACCACAGTAATGTCGAGGGCGGCGTGCGATCTCAGTGTGCACAGACGGACCAGGCCTGCGCTGCTTTGATCCGCGACTTGAAACAGCGGGGGATGCTAGATGACACACTCGTCGTTTGGGGCGGCGAATTTGGGCGTACGCCGATGGTGGAAGCCAGTGCCGCCCTAGGCCGAAGCAAGGGGCGGGATCATCATCCTCAAGCCTTCACGATGTGGTTCGCCGGTGGAGGGATCAAGGCAGGTTTTGAGATGGGCCAGACGGACGAGCTCGGTTTCCATGTAGTGGAAAAACCTGTGCACGTTCATGATGTGCAGGCAACCATCCTTCATAGCCTCGGTTTGGATCATACACGACTCTCGTACCGGTTCCGGGGCTTGGATTTTCGACTCACCGGAGTTGAGGAGCATCATCCTGTTCGTGAACTTCTCGCCTGATCCAAGGGGAGCTAGTGGCATCCGCAGGGAATGCTGCTCTTCTTGCTTTCGGGAAACGACTCAATGGCGCCGACCCAATCTGCGAGCTCGCAGATGGATTGGTAGAACTCGTCGGGGGACTCTCCGAACAGGGCTGCTCCGTAAGTAATACAGTGCTCGTCTTCGATGATTTTTCCGTAATTGATTACGGGAATCATGTAGGCAATGGCTCGGACAAGGTAGTCCGGCCGCTTGGCTAATGCGGGGCGAATGTAAAGCATGATTCCGCCCGGGTTTCGGATGTCAGAAGCTGGCTGGGCGAATTGGTGCATCCCCATCTCCCCTAGTTCCATCACGAGCCGCGTCAGGTGACGGACGTGGTCTCGATCTTCGAGAAAGGTGCCGATGTTAGAAGGCTGGAGACCGCCGTAACATTGACGCCCTGACTCGCCTTGTTCGCGAAGACGTATTGTCAGTCCGTCCTCGGCGACCTGGGCCAGCTCCGACTCCGACATGCGCCGGATTTCATCGGCTGTCTGCAGCAAGTTGTCCATTCTCGGTTATTTTGCGTAGCGACCTTGGAATTCTTTCAAGGCTTCCTCACGTCTGGCCTTCTCGGCCGGATCCATCTTATTGAGATACCACTTATGGTTCGCGCTGTTGAGGGTGGAATCAATCAGCGTATTGAGTTTCTCTGCCGCTGCTTTCTTTTCGCTGTCAGGTGAATGTGCGTTGTGTTCGGCAAGTTCGCGAAGTTCGGGGATGTACTCCGTGTAGAAGTTTCGCGCGATCTCGTAGGTCCCATGCCAATGAGTGTAGTCAGGCCCCATCATGCTCGCTCCGTGACGGGCGCGTCGGCCTTCGTGATGCCAGAGCTCGAACCAGATAAAATCGATCTTGTTGCTGAACTTCGGTTTTCGCAGCAGAGGTTGAGCTGCGTTGTAGAGGGCAAGCCCCGGTTTGGCGAACTTGTCGTGGTAAAGATCGATCAGGGCATCGTATTGGACATAGAAGCCGTCCACGAAGCCTTTGTTGTGACAATTGATACAGACGTTGACCATGTTGTCGCGTCGTTTTTGCCACGGAATGTCTTTTCCAGGCAGACCTAGCTTGGCGTCAGCGACCTCGGGGCGAACGGAAATCGCGGGACGATTGTTCCAGGAAATTCGAAGTCCGACGTCGTGAGTAACCGGCTGATCCTTCGTGGCGCTCATATGGCAGGTGGCGCAGGTTGCCGATGCATTGTAGTCTTCCCCGACGACCCACTTCTCGTTGTCGAGAGCCATCTTCTCGAGGTTGGCGTAGTAAGCGATTCCATGTTTGGACTCGTTGAAGATCTCGAGTTGAGGATGATCGGGGCCCATGTGACATTTTCCGCAGGTATCCGGTGTTCGAGCTTGAGCCGCCGAGAATTCATGGCGGGAATGACAGGCCGTGCAGGAACCTTCGGATCCGTCCGGGTTGATGCGCCCGATTCCGGTGTTAGGCCAGGTGGCTGGATCGAGTCTTCCGTTGGGAAGAACCTTCACTTCGGAGCCATGGCATTGCCAGCAACCGTTCACGGCTGCGGCAGAATTGCCGTGCGGAAAGCCAGGGGTGACAAAGGCGTTATTGCCTTCCACGACCTCCGCCAAGGTGTTGTCTAAGGAGCCCAGAATGCGGCCTCCCTTGGCATGATGGGATTCGTTGAACTCTTTGACTTCATGCTCATGGCATCGCGCGCAGTCTCGTGGAGAAACGATGGTGGAAATGTACTTCCCGTAGTGTTCAAAAGCATCGGCGTCGTCTTCGTTGGCATGATGACATTCAAAACAGCCGACGTTGGCTCGAAAGTGTTTTGACGAACCCCATTGTTCATAGACTGACGGACTCTCCATCTTGTGACAGCTGGCGCAGACCTTACTCTCTACGGTGGCTTTCGCCGGAGCAAATGCTGCCTGGGCGCTGAAGCTGGCTAGAAACGCGATACCGGTGATAAGGAGTCGGGTGGTCAGAACTTTCATAGTTTTTGTCACGCTAGGTTACTGATTCGCGGTTGGTAGTTCTTCGGGGCTCGCTTTGAGTTCCCCTTTCATGATTGGGATGGCCACGTGGAGCATCCATGAATACATCAGGATCCCGAAGGACCAGATCCCGAGGCAGATCAAGGTTTCGTTCCAAGAGGGTTGGTACTCGACGATCTGTCCCAGTGGCGTTGGGATGAATCCCGGGACGATAAGACCCATTCCTTTCTCGATCCAAATGCCGATGATCAATGCGATGCACGCGAGATCCAGGAGCCAGAGCCGGCTGGCAGCCGGAGAGATGAGGACGAAGAGCGCAAAAAGGTTGAGGCTCAGTGCGGTCCAAATCCAGGGCACGAGTCGGTCATGTCCGTGGAGCCCAAGCCAGAGGTATTTTGCTGAGACACTGTGGTAGGTCCCTGAATAGAACTCAACGAACAGCTCACAGCCCAACAAGAACACATTGATCAAGAGGGCGATCGTGGCGATGCGGCGAAGGAGTTGCAATGGCTCGTTCCCGATCCAGAAACCCGTTACTCGGCGGATGATTTGAAAGCTGAGAATCAGAAGGGCAGGGCCCGCGGCAAAGGCTGAAGCGAGGAATCGAGGGGCGACGATCGGATGGTTCCAGAATGGCCTTCCTGCGAGTCCAACGTAGAGAAAAGCGGTGACAGTGTGGATGCTGATGGCCCAGAAAATCGCGATAAACACAAAGGGGATGTAGAACTTTTTAGTGGGTGTTTTGCCCAGATACTTCATGTAGAGGAGGTAACCGCAAATGTGCAGGTTCAGGATCAAGTAGCCATTCAGTACGATGACATCCCAACTCAACATCGAGATGGGCCAATTCATGCGGCCGATCGGGGGCATGAGGTGAAGAAACCGATCTGGTCTCCCAAGATCTACCGTGACAAAGAGGAGGCACATCACAATGACCGCAATGGCCATCAGCTCGCCGAAGAGAACGACCTTGTGCATTGAGTCGATCTTGTAGATGTAAGCAGGTATCACCAGCATCACCGCGGCTGCGGCAACACCCACGAGAAAGGTGAAGTTCGCGATGTAGGCCCCCCAGGAAACCTGGTCGGTCATACCAGTTGTTTGAAGCCCCTGAACGAATTGTTCTGCCCAAGCGTGAACGCCAATCAGAGAGACGACGGTGAGGAATCCCATCCAGAGATAGAACCGCCAGCTTCCTTCCCAGGAAAGGCACCAGATCTTGAACAGAAACTGCAAATATTGGCGGACCTGCGTCATGATCTTGGGTCAATCGAAGTAGTAAAAAAACTTAGGATTGGTGCCGGCATCCTCTTTCAAGATGTAGACTCGCTTGTTTTTGAGGATGTAGTTGATCTCGCTTTCCGGATCCAGCAGGTTGCCGAAAACTCGAGCACCCGTTGGGCAAACTTCGAGGCAAGCGGGGTATTTTCCTTCCCGAGTTCGGTGAAGGCAAAACGTGCATTTCTCGACCACGCCTTGGGGTCGAATCCGGTTGCTGAGGTAGTTTTGATTTGGATTGATGGCTTCTTGAGAGATCGTTGGCTTCTTCCAATTGAAGCGGCGAGCATCGTAGGGGCAAGCGGCCATGCAGTATCGACATCCGATGCACCAGTTGTAGTCGACGACCACGACGCCATCCGGTTCCATCCAGGTTGCTTCGACAGGGCACGCTTTAGTGCAGGGTGAATCCTGGCATTGGTGGCACTGAACGGGCATGTAATACTTGTCCTTTTGCGGGACTTCGCCGTCGTAGTATTGATCGGATTCTTCGATGTTGATGGAGCCTTTATCGAGTTCCAGAACACGAATGTAGGACATGTCGATATCGTCTTCGGTCTCTCTGGACTGATTGTTCTCCGCTGTGCAGGCATGGGCGCAGCGACGGCATCCGATGCACTTGGTCAGACTGAGAGCGTAGGCGAACTGGATGCCCTCTTGGGGTTTGGTGTCCTTGATTGAGGGGGTGACCCCATAGCTTCCAGCGCATTGGGCTTCGAGGCGCCGGAGGATTTGCTCCATGTTTTCTGGGCTCAGCTCTTGGTAATGTTTCTGGAGGAGATCGTTCAGTGTGATTTCACCGCGCTCGAGTGAGAGCAGCGGTTTCAAGGCCGTGACTAAGCCGGCGATGCCTGCCATAGTCGCCCCCGTTCCTTTGAGAAAGGTACGACGTGTGACTTGTCGATTGCTGGGGCTATGAGCAGTCAATGGGAGTGAGATTCGACGGTTTCAGATTCCTGGTGGGGTGAGGCTGCAGCTCGTTTGGGGTAATGGGGCGCGGTCAGACTTTCGATGGCTGCAAATCGGGGGTTATGGGGATCGTGGCATTGAATGCAGGTGAGTTTGCTTCTCGCTCCTTTGGATCGATCCCAATAGCCGTTTTGCCGTCCGTGTACGCCCGCTTCCCAGTCGCGATGAACGGTTCCGTGACATCGAGCACATAGGGCAACCACGTTCTGCTCTGGAATCTCAGATCCGTCGTCATGCTTGAAGGCGTTCCGGTTTTCAGGGTGATGGCAGTTGAGGCAGAACTTGTTATTGCCGTGGTTCAATTGAACCGTCTTGTGCTCGACCCACAAGCGATCCATTTCCCATTTGGCTTCCAGCGTCTTGTGACATTCCATGCAGTTGTAGCGCCAGCCAAGCTTGATGAGATCGAGTCCCTTGGTTTGACGGGGAGGCGTCTTGTCGAGGTGGGGGTCTGCGGACAGCACGGTCGCGGCCACAACAGGTGGAACGGTCTTAGGCTTGCTGGGTGATGAGGGCGACTCTGCCGACGAGGCCCGTTCGATGAGCGACACCGCGATCGCCGCAAGAATCAGGGCTAAGGCCGTGAAGACACTGATCCTGGGACTGAAAGGCAGCGGCACGAAGAGAGTCTCGCGCGATTCTCAAGAATCCGCTTCTCTCAAATTGTGATATGCCGACCTTTTCTTGTGATTACTGCTCCGCCTTGATAGAGCCGAGATCTTTCGCCGAGCCTTCCTCTGACCTCGAGGTCTGGGTCAAAGTCCCAGTTCCTTGAGTTTGGACTCGATCGAAGTCGCCCAGCGTCGGTAGCCCTCCTCGTTGAGGTGAAGCAGATCTGGCATGATCTCCCTCGACAAAGATCCATCGCTGGCCAGGAAGGAATCCGCGATGTCCATGTAGTGCACGCGTTCGCCATCGTCGAATCGTCGAATGATTTGATTGATGGCGGTGTTGTTGAGGCGTTTTGGATCAAAGGCATTTTGTCCTCTAGGAAAAATGCCCAGCAAGAGGATTTTAGATTCGGGTGACTTCTGCTGAATGATTTCGACGATCGACTCGACACCGGCTGCCACTTCTTCGGGTGCCTGAAGGTGGTGGCCGGTGTTGTTTGTGCCAATCATGACGACCGCAACTTTGGGTGTGACCTTGCTGAGATTTCCGCGGGTGAGGCGCCAGATCACGTGCTCGGTTCGGTCTCCGCTGAAACCGAGGTTGATTGCGTTCCGCTTGCCGTAGAATTCGTTCCAGACTGCTTTACCTTTGCCTTCCCACCCTTGGGTGATGGAGTCGCCGATGAAGGCCAGATCGTAGCCTCCTTTGCGAGCATTCTGATTGGTGTGCTGGTTTCGGCGTTTCCACCAGTCTTCGTCTCCTCGTGTCATCGGGATGGTTGCGGTGTTGACGTCGTAGAATTTCCGGAGATCTCGATAGCGCTGCTGGAGTCCGTGGAGGATTGGTTGGTAGGCGGCTTCCTGATGCACGCTCCGCATTTCCTGTGGGTCGTTAACGAGGTCGAAGAGCTGCCACTGGCGACCGCGCGGGAAGAACATGGCTTTGTATCTTTGCGTGCGGACACCGTCATGAATGGGAACTTCATGAACGGCGTCGTTCTCGTAGTATGCGTAGTAGATTGCGTCCCGCCATCCGGAGGGTGCTTGGGAGTTGTTCTTGAAGACTGGGATTAGGCTGCGGCCTTGAATGTCTGCCGGAATCTCGGCGCCAGCGGCTTCGAGGAAGGTAGGGGCGTAGTCAATGTTCTGAATCAATGCTGTCGTCTGAGTCTTGGGTGTGATCACCCCCGGCCAGCGAGCTACGAATGGCATCTTCAATGATTCTTCAAACATCCACCGCTTGTCATACCATCCGTGTTCTCCCAAGTAGAATCCCTGGTCCGAGGAATAGATGATCAGGGTGTTCTCAGTCAGATTGTTTTCATCGAGGTAGTCGAGAACCCGTCCGACGTTCTCGTCTAGGGCAGCGATCGTGCGGAGATAGTCCTTGATGTAGCGTTGGTATTTCCAGCGAAGGACATCCTTTTCGGACATCTCGCCACGCTTCATCTTCTCGAGAAAGGCTTGGTTCTCAGGTTCGTACTGCTTGTCCCAGGCGGCTTTTTGTTCGTCATTCATCCGCTGATACTCACGATTGTTGATGCCCGGCTGAAAGTATTCGGGATACTGCTCCTCGCCATGGAGTTTCGCGTCGTGTCCCCAATAGAAATCGTTCTTGATGGACATCTCGTTTTCTTTGAGGAGCGGGGTGCGATTGGCGTAGTCATCGAACAGTGACTCAGGCTCTGGAACATCTTTGCCATCGAACATGGATAGATGGCGGGGTGCTGGGGACCAATTGCGGTGGGGGGCCTTGTGTTGGCACATGAGGACGAAGGGTTTCGACTTGTCACGCTCCTCTTCCAGCCATTTGATCGCACGATCGGTGATAATGTCGGTGCAATAACCCGTGTAACGTTTTCTCGTGCCATCCATTTGGATGAAATCTGGGTTGTAGTAGTTTCCCTGACCGGGCAGGACCTCCCAGTAGTGAAAACCTGTTGGATTTGTTCCGAGGTGCCATTTGCCGATCAAAGCCGTTTGGTAGCCGGCCGTTTGGAGGAGCTTGGGAAAGGTGACTTGGTCGCCGTCGAAGCGTTCTCCGTTGCGTCGAAAGCCGTTTATGTGACTGTGTTTTCCGGTCAGAATGCAGGCTCTGGACGGGCCGCAGATTGAGTTCGCACAGAAGGAATTCACAAAGAGGGCCCCTTCATTGGCGATGCGGTCGATGCTGGGCGTTTGATTGATCTTCGAGCCGTAGGCGCTGATTGCCTGGACAGCATGATCATCAGAGAAGAGAAAGACGATGTTGGGCCTCTCTTGCGCATCGAGGCTGGTGAGTGGACTGAGAGCCAATAGCCAGGCGGTGAAACCAAGGCGTGTGAGGGCGAGTAGGGCTTTCATAGAAACCAAGAATGAGGACGCATCGCCTTCCGTCAAGCTTGCGCTGTGGCTCTTTTTTCGTGGGAATAGTCCGTGCGTTCAGGCCGATTTTCTGTAGAAAGATGGGGCCCGCATAAGGGGAGATTTCGGAGAGGCATGGTCGCCTCTTGCTGGGAGTCCCCGTGCGAGCAGCGAAAAACATGAGCACACACGAAGCAGTCTTCATCGACAGTCATGCCCATCTGGATTTTCCGGACTTTCAGGACGAGCTGGAGGCCGTCATTGAAAGGGCAGCCGCGGCGGGGATCCACCGAATCGTTACCATCGGAACGGACTTGGAAAGCAGTGAGCAGTCAGTGGCTTTGGCAGAACGATACGATGCTGTTCTTGCGGTCGTTGGGTGGCACCCATGCACGGCTTTGGATGCGCCGGAGGATCTTCGCCCCGCCCTTCGTGATCTGGCCAAACACCCTCGAGTGGTCGCCATTGGGGAAACAGGGCTCGACTATCATCATCTTCCGAGTGAAGCACCGGAGAAAACAGAAGAAGATGATGCACAGTACATCGCGGCCCAAGCGCGCGTTTTTGACCAACAGTTGGAGGTCGCCGCTGAAGCGGGGCTCAACGTTGTGATCCATCAGAGGGATGCCTACGCAGATACCATCCGTCAGTGGCAGCCGTATGCCGAGAAGGGCGTCCGCGGGGTCTTCCATTGCTTTGTGGGCGACTCCGAGCAAGTTCAGCAGATCATCGCCTTGGGAGGTTTGGTGAGCTTTACTGGGATTGTGACGTTTAAGAATGCTGCTTCAGTTCGAGAGACGGTTGCGGCGGCTCCTTTGGACCAACTCATGCTCGAGACAGACTGTCCGTACTTAGCGCCCGTTCCCTTCCGGGGCAAACGATGTGAGCCATCATACGTAAAAGAGATTGCTCAGACCGTCGCGGAGGTCAAAGGCGTTGACTTGGGTGTGTTGGCTGCGGCTACTAACGAGACTGCGCGAAGTTTCTACCGGGGGCTATCGTAGACGTGGGGGATATTTGTTGTCCTAAGTGGTGATGCGAGCCTGGTGGTCGTTTTCTTGACTTTTGAGGGATTTTGGTGTTCTCTCCAGGAACGCTTGACCAAGCGTGATGCGGCTAGAATAGGATACTTCTTGAAATTCAGAATCGGTTCCCTGGCACTGTTGGTTTCTCTTCAAACCTGGGCAGTGACCAACCTCGAACGTTACGACGTTAACAAGGCCGTCGACTACACACAAACGAGCCAGTCCGCTCCGACCGTTCACACGAGCTTCCAATTGGAAGCCTTCATTCAGCCCGTGACTTCGTTTGGAACTCCGGCGCTTGATGGAGCCGGGGCGACGATTACCCACTCTGGGGGCACGGTAACTTCGATGACGTTTGATGCGACGGCCAAAGAGTATTCATTCCAACAGAGTTTTGGAACCCAAGCTGCCCTGGACGCCGCCTACAACAACGGGATCTACGATTTCGCGTTCTCTACCCTAGCCCCTGCAACCTTCAATCCATCGCTCAACTTAGTGGGAGATAATTACCCTTCACTGGTCACGGGAGGGGCTGTCCCGTTCTTTACGGGGTTATTTGCCACCGATTTCTCCGGTGCAAGCTTACAGGTGGATCCGACTTCCTCCTACACTTTCAATTGGAATAGCTTTTCAACGGCGACTCTGAATCCAGATGAGTACGTGTTTCAAGTAGTGGATATCGGTTCAGGGAATACAATTACCTACCAAATATTTCAGACGGCAACCACAAGCCACACCTTGGGGGCGGGGTCGCTGACGGCCGGGAATCAGTATATCGCTCAGATCTGGCATCGCGATGTCAACGTTCACGATACGGCCACTCTCGGCCCTCCAACGGTGGGGCAGTCGAGCTACATCGCACGCACAACGCTTCAATTTACGGCGGTGCCTGAGCCGACGAGCTGGGTTTACCTGACAGGTCTATGTCTCTTCGCTTGGGTTTTAAAACGACGAAAGCGTTGAAGCGGAATAGGGCACGTGAGGCGAATTCAGGTCGGGTCAATTTCTTGGTCTACTCACTGTTGGAAGTGGGGGGAGTTGAGCAGCGGGTCGATTCGAAATTCACCTACTCAAGATTGGGCAGGGTGGCTGCGGCCGAATAAAAAAGCACCAGCTCATTCCAATGAATGGGCTGGTGCCTGACTTCCCTAATGGGAATGAAACTACTTTTTTGACCCAGGCTCGAGTTGCCGAGGTGCCTCCGCTGGACTAGGCCTGCTTTTCTTTGTCGAACTGTTCGTCAAAAACGATGTTGGAAGCCGGAAAGTCGACACGCTTGCAGTATTCAGCGGACTCTTTGGCTCCATGGTCACGGTCCATGCCTCCATCTTCCCATTCTACGGAGAGAGGGCCGGTGTAGCCGATATCATTCAAAGCGCGGATGATCAGTTCGAAGTTGATCTTTCCACGGCCGACAGATTTGAAATCCCAGAAACGGTTGGGTTGATGGAAATCCGTGTGGCCGCCGAACACACCCGCATCGCAAGGGTGCTCATGCCAGAAAACATCCTTCATGTGAACGTGATTGATCCGATCAGCAAATTTGTAGATGAATTTTACGTAGTCGACGCCTTGGTATCCAAAGTGACTTGGATCGTAGTTGAAGCCGAAGGCGGGATGGTTTCCGATGGCTTCCAGGGCTCGCTCAGCTGACGCAATATCGAACGCGATTTCGGTTGGATGAACCTCCAGTCCGAACTTGATCCCGTTTTCTTGGAAGGTGTCCATGATGGGGCCCCATCGGTTGGCGAAGTCTTCGTAGCCTTTGTCGATTTGGCCGGGTGTGTTGGGAGGGAAGCTGTAGACGAGATGCCAGATCGAGCTCCCAGTGAATCCGTTGACCACCTTGACGCCAAACTCTTTGGCAGCAACAGCCGTTTTCTTGATTTCCTCTGCGGCTCGTTGTCGCACGCCCTCTGGGTCGCCATCGCCGTAGATGTAGTCAGGAAGAATTTGCTTGTGGCGTTCGTCGATATTGTCGCACACCGCTTGCCCAACGAGGTGAGTCGAGATCGAAAAATACTTCATCCCGTTGCTCTCCAAGAGCTCCCGCTTGGCTGCGCAGTAAGCAGCGTCTGCTTTATCGACTTCAAAGTGATCGCCCCAGCAAGCCAGCTCGAGCCCATCGTAGCCGAATTCTTTGGCCTTTTGGACCATCGTTTCGCAGGTGAGATCGGCCCACTGACCGGTGAATAATGTAACGGGACGTGCCATGAGTATCCTTTCTGAATAGATTTTTCCGTCGGGACCTTAGAGATCTTCCGGAACGTAGCAAGCAGGAAAAGGGGGAGCAGATTGAATTGCGCGGGGTAGGCCGATTTAACCTGTTCTCCGTGTGCCCCCGGGAATTCATCGCTTTGCTCCGCCGTTTTGTGCCAGTTTACCGTCGCTGGTTTGTTGGCACAAAGGGTGCTTTTGGTCCCTTGACACCCCAACATTTAGAGTGCTAGAAATTGAGGGACACATTTTACTGTATTTGCTCCCGTTTATGCGCTGCCCGAAGTGCGCCTGTCCTGATGATAAAGTCATCGACTCAAGAGGATCTCGCGAAGCGACTACCATACGTCGCAGACGAGAGTGTTTGTCTTGTGGTCACCGTTTCACGACTTACGAAGAGATCGAGCACGATGCTCTGATGGTTGTTAAGCGGGATGGGAACCGGCAGCAGTTCTGTAAAGAAAAGCTCCTGAATGGGGTTAGGAAGGCGTGTCAGAAGCGCCCGATTGACGCGAAAGCGACGGAAGAGGCTGTTGAGCACATCGTGAGCCAGATCACGGATGGGTACGAGAGCGAGATTCCCAGCATGCAAATTGGGGAGTTCGTGATGGATGCGCTTCGGGAGCTTGACGATGTGGCATATGTTCGCTTCGCGAGCGTGTATCGGCGATTCGCGGAAGCGACGGAATTTGTGCAAGAAGTTCAGAAACTAGAAAAATAGTCATGATACGGTTACATCCAGATTGCCTGATTATTAAGATGTCTAGTGGCGAGCAGTTCCCCTGCCCGGCTGAAATAGTGACGATCGAACTCATTGGAGAGGCTGCCTCTTGGATGAGTGAAGAAGTCGTTAAGAATGTTGCGGCTGCCGTGCTCCACTACTTCAAGGAGGAGCAGGGGAGAGATGTCGTCTCAGTCGCAGAATTTTCGGAAGTTCTTGAGGACGTATTGCAGGGTTTTGGATACTCGGTGGGGAACCACAGCATGAATAAAGCGAAGCGAATGGTTCGCAATGCGAACATCAATGACATGATTCCGGATTCTGATGGTGAATTGGAACTGGCCATGTATCAGCGTTTGCGGACAGAGATGAAGCGTTTGCTGCAGAATCCGCCTGATGAGTTGAGATTTGATGGCTTGCGCGGATGCGTCAAGCGCGTGCTTCATGCTCAGCGCTGGAGTGCCAAATGCCAGAAGTTGAACGATCAGATTGTCGCTTTTCTACGCGAATGCATGGACGCTCACGCGGTGTCCAATTGCTCGCTTGTGGTCAAGGGCTGAGAAATCCGGAGAGATGAGTCAAACCTTGTTTGAAAAGATCATCGCTCGGGAAATACCTGCCGATATCGTCTACGAAGACGACCTGGTTATTGCGTTTCGTGATATCAGTCCGCAGGCTCCGACTCATGTCTTGATTATCCCCAAGAAAGTGATCCCTAGGATCGCTGAGGCTGAAGATAGTGACAGCGCCTTGTTAGGGCATCTGTTGATCAAAGCCCGTGCTGTAGCCGCTGATTTGGGACTTGCTGACAATGGTTACCGTTTGGTCATCAACAATGGCCGGGATGGAGGAGAATCTGTCCCTCATCTTCACTGCCATATCCTGGGCGGACGCTCTCTTAATTGGCCTCCAGGTTGAACTTTAGCTTCTCCTTTTCACGGATTTAGCGGCACGAGCCGATAAAACCGCTGATTTGCTTCCTGTGGATCTAGTGACCTCCTGAAGGGTTGTTGAGAGCCTTTCACGTCCAGCGATTTTACCCAACGGACGAGATCGTCCGATTCTTGAAGTTCGTAGCTTTGCCCCGGCACGAGCTGGGCCCAGATTTCAGCTGCGTTTACTTGGATATCCACGGGGCCGTGTGGGAGGTCATTGTCGTCACTGATGGTAATCTCGGCTGTACTCTCAGGACCCACGTGATAGCCGGGTCCGTCCAGAATACTGAGGACGACTGATTCCGGACCTTCCTTCACTTCATTATCGACCGGAAACAGACGAAGCGTGAGAGCACTCTGGTTTGGTTCGAAAACGATCTGTTCCGGAGAAAAGAGTATATTGAAGTCTTCCAGCGGATTCGCTGTGCCTGAGAGTGCCGTTTGAATGGGAAGGCTTTGATCCAGAGCGCCACTGCGAGTGATTGTCCAGGAGGCAGGCGTGGAGTCGGCTTCGTTGATTGTGGGGGTGTGGTTTGTTATGGCGACGACGGGGAGAACGGGTTGTGCTCCTTGGACCTGTTTGAACGTTGATCCTATGGAGAGATTGTCGATCAGGTGAGAGCCAATCCCTGCAGTGGTTGAACCCGTTTGCCGAAAGGCGAATGATGTGATCTCGATCGGCTGCGCCTGGTCTGGACTGGAGAACGAGAGCGCTTCCTCGTCTGCTGGATCGATCCAAAGCTGGCTCTGGCCCGTTGCCAATTGGTAGCTCGCAACGATTCTGTACGGATTCATGATCTGAAGTTGCTTGGAATGGAAGGAGGGGGCATCAAGCGAGCCGGAGAGAATCCCGAGTTGGAACGTGGACTGCGGTTCATCGCCTTGCTTGATGTAGATGCGTCCTCGGAACGCCGTCTTGGATGCTCCTTTGAAGTGGGCGAAGTAGCTTCCTTCGCCGGAAGGCGACTCAAGAAGGGTGAGGTCGAATGCCGCGTAGAGTGTCAGATTCTCATCGGGATGGAAAGGGGCCCCAGGGAGAATCGTGTGCACGTCCTCGGTTGCGGCATCGGTGAGAAGCAGTGAACCGTCTTGAACTACGGTGGTCTCGGAAGCTCCGCTATGAGTTTCCCAGCTTGGATCAAGAGTGATGGGGCCGTTGATTCGATCAAAATCCTCAGCAACGAGAATGCCTTGGCGGTCGTCATCCATAATTGTGACGGTGACGCTTTCTTCACTGAGTTGATAGTTGGTTCCGGTAACGGAGAACGTCATGATGAGAGTCTCTGGTTGCTCACTGGAGCTGTCGTTGATCAGATCGATGGAGAGAGTTGCGGACAGGTCGCTTGCGGAGAATACGACCGCCCTTGTCGCCTCGGCGTAGTCCGCCCCATGTTCTGCTGTCCCGCTGTAGTTAACGGCTACAGATAGAGCTTCGGAGGATTCTTCAGAGCGAGAAAGCTCGATCGAAATGGTGCCTGAATCCTCGCCTACGCTGCGACTTACCGGTCCAGTTACGAATATGGTTTGAAGGCCCTCAAGTTCGGTGGGTTCGGTGGGTTCGGTGGGCTCGGTGGGCTCGGTGGGCTCGGTGGGCTCGGTGGGCTCGGTGGGCTCGGTGGGCT
>CAYFGX010000041.1:45321-82335 GCA_964342405.1 uncultured Verrucomicrobiota bacterium
CGCTAGGCTCGCTAGGCTCGCTAGGCTCGCTAGGCTCGCTAGGCTCGCTAGGCTCGTTAGGGACTGAAAGGACTTCTTCGAAAGATGTGGCGATCATCAGGTTATCGAGCGAAAGTGTGCCCATTCCGTTGCCACTGCTACGAGACTGGCGGAAGGCAAAGCTGGTAATGTTTCTCAAGGTTGGGGTGTCCTGACTCGTCGTTGACGGAGACGATTCTGCCGTCGGATCGATCCATAGGGTTGTTTCTGCTGAATTGGTGTCATAGCGCAGGACGATTCGGACCGATTGGTTTAAGTTGAGAGTTGGTTCTGCGATTGCCGCGTCAGTGGCGCTGCTACTACCACTGGCGACGCCGAGTTTGTATTGGTTTGGGTTGAGGCCAGAGGAGGGAACGATGAACAGGCGGCCTCGGAAACTAGAGGATGAGGTTCCTCGGAAGTGCGCAAAGTAATTGCCCAAACCCGAGGGTGCTTCGGTGACGGTCAAATCAAAGGCGGCGAAGAGCGTTTGCTCTGGCTCGGCGAAAGGGGAATCGGCGGGGAGTTCAATGAGAATGTCCTCCGTTTCGGCTTGGGTCAAAACGATGGCCTGATCGATGACTTGGATCTGATTCATGGAACCGCTGGAGTGCTGCCAGATGTTCGAGCCGAGCTCAGTAAGGCTGCCATTGGGATAGGTGAAAGTCTCTGATATCAGATTCTGCGCTCTAGAGCTTAGTGCCTGGGTGAGTAGGGCTCCAACGACGAGTGAGTATGATAGAAATCGATTGAGTGCGTTCATGTAATAAAAAAAGAGTATGAAAACTTCTTTAAGTAAAGAGGTAAGTTTGATGGCTTCGTGTAAGGATATTAAGTGTCGCGCTTTGGTGGGTGTGAGCTGTGGTTTCCGCTGGGGGGAGCCTCCCTCAGGTGTCTGTCTCCTGGGTTGAAAGATCGCGGAGGATTGATGTAACCTTTTGGGAGTTTCGTGTGTATTAGGTAAATGTTATGTCAGGACAAGGATCAGGCGGGAATGTTCTAGCGGCCCTTTGTAGCTTTTTTATCCCAGGGCTGGGGCAATTGGTTCAGGGGCGATTGCTGATGGCAGCGATCCACTTCGTTTTGGCCGCGGGTCTTTGGCTTATTTTCTTGGGGTGGATCATCCATCTCTGGTCCATTCTCGATGCAGCTAGGTTCCGCCCGTAACTAGGAGTAGGGGGCAACCCTATCTCCGGAATTCTGATGAATCGCAAAGAAAGACCTCACGTATTGGTCCTTGGAGCGGGGTTTGGAGGTCTGCGGGCTTGCCAGGCGCTACGCGATGCGCCCGTTCGTATCACTGTCGTTGATCGACAGAATCATCACCTCTTCCAACCCTTGCTCTATCAGGTAGCTACTGCAGGTTTGTCAGCAACGGAAGTGGCGCAGCCGATTCGATCGATCCTTGCCGAGCAAGCCAATGCTTCCGTCGTGCTTGGAGAAGTAGAATCGGTCGATCTTGCGAGTCGGGAAGTGACTCTAAAGGATGGGCCGCTTCGATACGACTATCTGATCATCGCTCTTGGAGGTGCCACTAGTTACTTTGGCCATCCGGAGTGGGAGGCTTACGCGCCCGGATTGAAGTCGCTGGAGGACGCGATCAGGATCCGGTCCCGGGCACTGTTGGCGTTTGAGAAGGCAGAGGTATCATCCGACGCGAATGAACGGAGACGCCTGATGACAGTGGTCGTCGTCGGGGGTGGGCCGACGGGAGTCGAGTTGGCTGGGGCCTTCGCTGAATTGTCTCGCCACGTTCTCCAGTCAGAGTTCAGGCGAATTGATCCGGCGACGGCGCATGTTGTCTTGATTGAAGCCGGTCCGAGGATCTTGGCACACTTGCCCAAGGCACTCTCTGACAGTGCCGTTGAACAACTGACCAGCCTTGGGGTCGAGGTCAGAACTGCGACTCGCGTCTTGTCCATCTCGGATCGACGTGTCGAATTGGAAAGTGGGATTCTTGAAGCCGAGACGATTGTTTGGGCTGCTGGAGTCGGCGCTAATGCGTTGACGCAGGAATTAGGGGTTCCTTTGGATCGGGCGGGGCGAATCGTTGTGGAGCCTTCGTTGGCTCTGTCAGAACATCCGGAAGTGTTCGCGATCGGAGACATTGCGTCCGTCAAAGATCAGCATGGCAAACCCGTTCCGGGGGTTTCTCCGGCGGCAATGCAAATGGCCGATCACGTCGGGAGGATCGTTGCGAGGGAAATCTCGGGCGATACCAGTTCTGGTCATCGACCTGCGTTTCGGTATTGGGATAAGGGAACGATGGCGACTATTGGGCGATCAGCTGCAGTTGCCAAAATGGGCCGACTGGAGTGGTCTGGATTACCAGCATGGTTGGCGTGGCTGGGCGTGCACCTTGTGTTTCTCGTGGGATTCCGGAACAAGATCGCCGTCTTTCTCCAGTGGGTTTATTCCTACTGCACCTATCGGAGAGGAGCCCGTGTTGTCGTCTCTGATGAGACGGAGTCCCGCTAGCTCGAAGGAGAGTTTCGCTCGGATTTCGCTGTTGTTGGGCGTGGATTCTTCTTATCTTACGCTTATCCATGGTTGCATTAGGTTATCGGCGTTTATTGTACTTACGGGTCGCTTTGTCTGGATTGTTCTCGGTTGCGGTTTTTGGGGGTTGGACGGGAACATTGGCCGCTGAGGGGCTGGCGGAAGTTCGGGCTCAGCAAGATCCAGTTGCCGGTGCAGCACAAGAGAAGCGCGTTGCTCAGCGTAGTCGTGCCAATCGGCGGGCTACAAACCGACGGGCCAACACTCGGAGAGTAAACGATGCGAAAAACCGTAAAACCGGGAAACCAGCCCCTTTCCAAGATCCTGATTTAGAGCGCTTTGCAATTTTTGAGGCCACGGCTCCCCGACCTAAACCGGTGGCCCCGACGATTACGACCTTGCCGCTCCGGTTGCAAGCCGAGGATCGGGTCGTTCTGATCGGGAATACGCTCTTTGATCGCGGGGCCTCCTTTGGGTACCTTGAATCGCTTCTTTACCAGCATCATCCTGCCTTAAAGCTTCAGATACGAACACTGGCTTGGTCAGCGGATGAAATTGATCTGCGCCCGCGGCCAAAGAATTTCGGCGACTTGGATCAGCACCTCACTGTCCAGCAGGCTGATGTGATTTTGGCTGCCTATGGCTTTAACGAATCGTTTGCTGGAATCGCTGCTATCCCCGAGTTTAAAGAGCGCTTATCGCAGTTCTTGCAACACCTCAAGGCTCACGCCTACAACGGGGAAACTGGACCGCAGATCGTTCTTGTTTCACCCACCGCGAACGAGAATGTTCCAGGGGTCCCCGCAGCGCGCCTGAATAATGCCCAGATCGAGAGCTATGCTCAAGCCATGGCGGAAGTGGCCCAGGCTGAGGCGGTCGGTTTTGTTGATGTGTTCTCCGGAACCAAGAAGGCGATGACTCCCTCGGACGATAACCTCACGTTCAATGGTGTTCATTTGTTGGATCGTGGGTATCGCGTCTTGAGCCGAATCCTCTTCGAAGGGCTCTTTCCTGGGCAACCGGTTCCGGAATGGAATGAAGATATCCGAGAGCTGGTGGTCGATAAGAACCGTCAGTTTTTCTACCGCTATCGTCCCTTGAATACGTTCTACTACACCGGCGATCGTAATAAGCAGTATGGTTATTTGGATTTCCTTCCAGCGATGCGGAATTTTGATATCATGGTTCAGAATCGTGAAGCGATGATCTGGGATCTGGCAGCAGGACGCTCTGTGGCGAGTTCTGTTGACGACTCCAATGTGCCTCCCTTGCCACCCACGGCTGAATCCCGAGGTGCGAATGAGTGGTTGTCGCCGGCAGACGAACTCAGCGCGTTTGAGATTGATCCTCGATTTGACGTCAACCTCTTTGCCTCCGAGGAAGAATTTCCGGAGATTGCTTGCCCGATTCAAATACGGTGGGATGAGAAAGGACGCCTTTGGGTTGCTTGCTCGACGACCTATCCGCACGTGTATCCCGGTCAGGAACCTCGCGACAAGATCGTGATTTTGGAGGATACCGATTGGGATGGGAAAGCGGATCGCAGTACCGTTTTTGCGGATGACGTCCATATTCCACTCAGTTTTGAGCTGGGGAACGGAGGGATCTATGTCTCAGAGGAGCCCCATCTGACCTTTCTGAAAGACACGGACGGAGACGGGAAAGCTGATTTTCGACGGCGCCTCTTGACGGGGTTTGGGACCGAAGACTCGCATCACGCGCTGCATGACTTTGTTTGGACGCCAGATGGGGATCTGCTTTTTCGGGAATCCATTTTTCATCACAGTCAGGTGGAGACACCCTATGGACCTGTTCGAGCCGACAATAGCGCTTGGTTCCGGTTCCGCCCCTCGACGCAGGAGTTGACTTGCTTTGGGAACTATCCCAATACCAATCCCTGGGGCGTGACGTTTGACGATTGGGGACAACACGTTGCCAGTCACCCCATTTTTGCCAGTGCCTTCCACGCCACGAATCCGGCGTATCCGACGCAACATCCACGGCCCTCGGGAATCCCGGCCTACTCTGGAACGGCTGGACAGGAGTTTATTGATTTCTCCTTTTGGCCCGAGGAGATGCAAGGGGGCTTCGTGAAAGCTCGCTACAAGCCAAACAATCGCATTGAGATTCACAAGTGGGTGGAAGAGGGCGATAGCTTCAAAGAGGAATATGTGAGTGATCTCATCTTCTCGACCAATTTGAGCTTCATTCCGGTCGACCTGCGCTTTGGTCCGCGAGGTGCGATGTATGTGTGCGATTGGTACAATCCGATCAAAGGGCACGCTCAGTACTCCTTGCGGGATGAGCGGCGGGATCGGCAGTCTGGGCGCATCTGGCGAATTGTTCCGAAGGGCGCGACCTTGTCAGATCCTCTCCCCATCGCTGGAGCCAGCATTGAATCTTTGGTCGAGATTCTGGAGCGTCCTGAGTATCGATATCGTTATTGGGCCAAGCGGGAATTACGGGAGCGGCCGCTGGATGATGTAGTTCCAGTCTTGGATCGTTGGGTTGAGGGCCTGGCATCTTCTGACGATCGATATCGTCATCATCAGCTTGAGGCGCTTTGGACCTATCGCTATTTGAATCAGTCGAACGTTTCGCTGCTCGAGGAATTGCTGGAGTGTGAATCTCATCATGCTCGGGCGGCGGCAACTCGGCAGATTCGCTATCTCTTTACCCAAATGAGTGATCCATACACTGCACTCCGTAAGCGGGCTACTGATGCGAGCGGCTTAGTGCGCCTCGAAGCGGTGATCGCGGCCTCTTATATCGGGACCCGCAAAGCGCTTGAGAGTGTCTTGCCCGTCCTCGATGCACCGGGCGAAAACCATCTTCAGTATGCGATCGCAACCGCCTTTGGTTCCGAGAAACTGGCTCGGCATTGGCGGGGGGAAGATCAGATTGTTCGCTATCCCGAGCTGACGACTTTCTACGCCGCTTTTGGGAAGTCGGCGAAACGACAGGCGGGGCTCAATACTCCTAGCGCCACTGAGGCGGCCTTCGATAACCAGAAGGGATTGAAAACCGTGACGGTCAGTACGGTTCCGGAGCGGATGCTGTTCACAGTGACCGAGTTCACAGTCGAAGCCGGTCAACCCGTGAAGTTGGCCTTCACCAATCCCGATGTGACACCTCATAATCTGGTGATTGTTAAACCGGGTGCTGCTGTCGAGGTCGGGGTTGCTGCCAATGAGATGGCTCGTTCACCGGATGGCGTTCGCAAGGAGTTTATCCCTGAAACGAATAAGATCCTTCATCACACTCGAATGCTCGAGGAGAACACATCACAGGTCTTGCGCTTCCTGGCTCCGGAAGAACCTGGAGACTACCCATACATCTGTACGTTTCCGGGACATTGGATTATCATGAAGGGTACGATGCGTGTGCAGCCCAAGCGATGAGAATGCTGGCTGCGGTAGCTGCTTCTCCTTGACCGGAATCAATGCCGCGCTGAATGTAATCTTACAACAAGAATTGAAAATCGATATGATCACGACAGTTAGGAGAGATAGGGGTGGATTCACTTTGATCGAATTGCTGGTCGTGATAGCGATCATCGCGATTCTGGCCGGTATGCTTTTGCCGGCTTTGAGTCGGGCAAAGTTGAAAGCCAATCAGATTGTTTGCCTGAACAATGAGAAGCAGATCGCTCTTGGCGTGATGATGTATGCTTCAGATTTTGACGAGCGCTTTCCTCACAGCAAGAACTGGGGGAAGGCTTGGGGCAACTCGTGGAACACGGGTGGCACCGAATGGGTCCCTGTTTTGATCGAGCCCTACGTGGGGGAGAATCAGCTGGCGGAAGATGAAGAGGGGGAACATGAGACTTCCTCAGGGCACGCGCATCCAGGGAAGGGCACGTGGGCTTGTCCAACGGGATCCAAGACATTCGATCCGGCAGTTCGTTGGACTGAGGAGTTCTACGCGGACAATGATCATGTGACTTATGTTTGGAATCACATCTATTTGAAGAAGGATAATTCCGGGTACGAATCAGATCGTCCGGTGAGCAATCGTCGAACGGCTGCGGTGGCGGCGCCTTCCCGCGCGGTTCTCTTTTGGGAGATGCCGTACTGGGATCCGAAGTTGTCAGCCCATCGCGACGCACTCAATTTGATCTATGCCGATGGGCATGCTGCTTTGGAACGTCGGATGGATGACGAGCAGGACTGGTGGCGGTATCACAGCCGGCGCGGTTGGGACGATTCGGATTTGACCGGCTTAACTCGGAAGCAGTGACGACATCCCATTCCGGCCTACCGCTTCGTCCTTCTGCTGTCAGTTAGAGTCGCGTTCCGTTTGAAGCCCTCGGCGGCGTGCAGAATGTGTTACTGTTCGCCTTCGCCAAGGGTCTCGTAGTAGCGCCGAACGAGCTCTGTATACTTCTGAGGAACGGGGTCCCGATCGATTGGGACAACCGCTTCGCGCGAGAGCCTCTTGGCGAGTTCTTCGCCTACTTGTTTTCGGATTTCGGCAAGCGGTTTCTCGATCTCCATTTCAACGAGGTCCCATTGAGGCTGTACGCCGTTCCGTTTATAGTCGATCCGCATGGCTCGGGCTCGGTCGCGAACGGCGGCCACGTCGTTCTGTAACTCGGGCACATCAATCATTTCCTCAACCTCTCGTAGTTGGTCGGAGAACTCTGCGAATTCTTCGCCCGTGAGGGGGCCTCGGCCGTCGCCGTTTTCCGCGGAAGGATTACCGTCGTCGTTGCCAATATTCCAGGCAGTACGGAGTGAATTCGATCCGCCTCCACCTCCAGATCCGCTTCCACCACCTTGCCGTCCTTGGCCGCGATTGGCTTGTTGAGACTCACTTTCTTCCTCGCTTGGGGTGCCTCCCTGGCCTCCTCTTCCTTGCCCGCCTTGTCCTTGTTGCCCCTCCTGTTCGGTTGGGCTATTGCCTTGTCCTTGCCCGCCCTGGGCCATTTGTGTGTTCTCTTGGTCTGACTCGGTCCCTTGGCCTCGGCCGGAGCCTTGGCCTTCGGAACGCTCCGATTCACCTTCACCTTGTCCTTGGCCGGTTTGATCTCCGGGCTCTTGGCTTTGGCCGGGCTGTTGCCCTTGACCGTTGGCTGCGAGCTGGGTTTCTTCTCGTTCCTGTTGTTCTTGGGAAGTGGCCGCGCCACCCTGTTCTGATTCGCCTGGCGATCCGTTGGGTGAGTTACCCTCGTTTTGCCCCGGAGCGTTTGCTGCGATTTCGGACTCCACATCTTGCAAGAGCTCGTCCAGTGCTAGCCGTGCTCGCCTGAGGGACTCGACTCCATCACCGAGCACGCTCTCCGCGGCTCGATCGATTCGATCTTTGAGATCATCGATGGATTCGTGAGTCTGCTGCTCGAACTCCTTCGCCTTGTCGATCAGGTTTAGTCGGGCCAGCTGCGAGGTGTAATCGAGTTGCTCGTTTATTTGTGCCGGATCTGTGCTGCGATAGGTCTCGTAGAGTTGTCGGGACAACAGCGGTTCGGATGATTCGGAGTCTTCGCTGATCGATCGGATATCTTCGAGAAGGGATTCGAGCTCTTCTTTTTGTTTGGAGGCGTTCTCCATGACACGGGAAGCTTCTTCGGATTCGCCAAGGGACTTCTGATCATTGCGATTGGCTGCTGCGAGATCTTCCTCGATCGCATCCTGTCGCTCGGCCAATTCGTTTGCGCGGGCTCGGAGATCCTGCATGGCTTGAGAGAATTGGCCTGAGTTCTCTTTGCGGTAGTCATCGCGGAGTTCTTCGAGATCTTGCTGAGTTCGTGTGCCGGAGGCGAGGGCTTGAGAGACTTGTTGGTCCTCAAGGGCTTCGGCGGCTTGTTGAGCGTCGGATCGAATTTCATCCAGCTGCGAGAGGGCTTCAGCGGACTCTGGAGTGTCTTGATCGGCGACTCGCTGGCGGAGTTCGTCCATGTCTTGAACCATTTCGCGCTGTTGGTCTTGGAGTCGTTTGAGTTGTTGCTCGATCTCGTCTTTCTCCTCCTCAGTCTCGGCTTCATTCAGCGCGGTTTGCAGTTCCTGCAGCCGTTCGTTCAAATCTTGTTGTCGGCGAGCGAGCTCTTTGAGTCGATTGAGAATCTGTAGTTGCTCGTTCTGCTCTTCGCTCTGCTGGCTGGCTGCTTCGCTCTGAGTTTCGTAGCGATTGGCGTCGTCCGTCATCTCGAGCTGATTGAGTTGCTGCTGGGCCCGATTGCCGCCGCCACCGCCACCGCCTTGTTCCTGCGATACCTGAAATTCATCCGGCTGAAGTTGCAGGATATAGTGGTAGGCGGTTCGGGCCGTACCGATGGCCGCCGGGAGTGATTTGGTTGTGTTTGAACCCGCGGCGTCTGCCAGATGGTCCATGGTTTTCTCCATCGCCTCTTTGGCGCTCTGCAACTTGACGCGGTCCGACTCCGTTTCGATTCCCTGGCCCAGCTGGTCGAGTTGTGAAATGGCGCCAGACTGAGATTCAATCACGACGTCGATATCTTCAGCAAACTGTGAGGATGGCGTGCGCCCAGATTCTCTTCGCTGAATATTCCAAGTGGCGTTGATGATCTCCTTTTGGAGCTCGGCGAGCTCCATAGCTGCGCCGCCTCCCCCTTGTTGACCTTGCTGCTGCTGGTTCTGTTGCCCGCCGCTTTGATTCTCTCGGAAGATCTCGTCGTAGGGGCGGATTGAAGCGAAGTACATGTCACTGTAGTTCCGTCTGACATTGCCATCGGGTCCAATGTCGTCGGCCCAAAGGTAGTAAGAGATGAGGGATAAGGGCTCGACGTCGAATTCCTCAATAGCCATCAAGTGGCGGATATCTAGTTTTTCCTTTGCGGCGGCTCTAGCGCCGTATTCGATATCCACGGGTTCGCCTCCGGCGATTGCGTAGCCGAAGCCGTAGGCCCCCATGCCGTAGTCGTCCCAGATCTCACCTTCGAATTCGACCTCCTCAACGGCCGAGAAACGCTGGTCGCCGACCGGCGATTTGAGCTTTAGGTTCGCCAGTTGATTTTGCTTCACGCGAATCACGAAATCGGCACTCACTTTGTTTGTGCGACCATCCGCATCCTCCAGGGCAAGCGCGTAGCGATTGCTTTCCTGCAGCTCGAGATTGGCGAGGTAGGTGTTTGCTCGTCCCGGATCAGCTTCGAGTTCGATGACGCTACCGTCTCTTCCGACGAGGCGTCCTTCCTTGATGGACTTGTTGAGCACGAGGGAGTAGGTCAAGTCCGTGCCTTCCAAAGCCGTGATTCGGCGAGTGTCCTTGATGACGCGATCGGGAAGTTCCGTGTAGTCGGGGTAATCCAACTGAGCGTCTGACTGGGCGAGCGCTGGATAGTCGAAGACAGAAAGCTCGAAATCATCGGTCTCGGTATCGTCGTATTCGATTCGGTATTTCGTGTCTGCGTTGACGGACATCAGGCTCGTCCCGAACACGGGGTCTGCCAAATTTCGTTTGAGCGGAATTCGGCGGCTGGGTTCGTCGGATGGGAGGAGCACTAGGGTTGCTTCGCTAGGGACCTTCTTTCCGAAGGTGGCTGTCACGACAACGCTACTGCCGCGCTCAATGTTCTTGTTGCCAGGTTGGACATCGATCTCACCCGAGAAGACAGGCCTGCGTTCGGGAGTCTCTCTCTCGGGAGCGGTCCCGAGCGTGAAGGCGACGAGCACGAAAGCGGCGAAACTGAGGAGATGGAATGCTTGGGTGAAGAAAAGACGTTCATTGCCTCGTTGATTCCAGGGGTTTCGGAGGTTCTTTGCCAGGGCTTCTCGGATCACTCGTTTCTGGAGGTAAGTGAAATCACCTGTCTTCGAGTCTGGTTCAACGTCGATCGCAGTGATGAGGAGTGAATGAAGATCGGGATGCTCTTTTTCTAATTGCCTCGCGAGCCCGTAAAGATCCGTTCGACGAGAGCCTGCCGTGATGCGAAGCAGGGTGGTGATGCCGACGGCCAACAGGATGAGCGCGGGAAGCTGGAAATCGAATAGAACGATGCCCTGGCGATCAGCAACCAGGAGCGCGACTCCCAGAGCCGCTGCTGAAAGCCAAACCAGGGCCTGGTGCCGACGAAGCTGGAAGCGATCATGTGCCTCGGCAATCGGGCCAAGCTTTGAAGTGAGGATTGGATTTGCCATAGAGAGCCTTCTAGTAACCTAAGTAGGTCATACCGCCAAAATGCCGAAAAGCAAAGTGTTATCGCGGTGGTTGGCCCCGCTCGTTAGACATGAGTAGGGGCAGTTCTGACGCTTGTTTGGCAGCGCTGCGAATGGTTCCGGCCCGTCACGTATGATGGCACTCATGTCCCCTTAGACGGAAAGAGGAACCGTAAAGTAACAATGGGATGGCAGCGCGACTTCTGGATGGGCTCAAATCATCGAATTGCCCCGGACGAAGTTGATTTCAGTCCATTTGAGAAAGGAAGAGTGAATTCTAGAGCTGGACGGAGGGAGGCGAAAAGGGGGGATATCCTGATTTGTTCAAAAAGAATCCAAAAAAGCCTTGTGAAACATTTCACGATCCCTAAATTTTGGGCGTTTCGATGGGGCGTTCATAAGACCGCCTCCGGTTTGGTGTCTTCTGATACCGTTAATTTTTGCGTAATGCTCGCGTTAAGATCGCTACTAATCGTTTTATTTTGTGTCGGTGTGACCGTTGCCGGGTTCGGCGCGGAGAGCCATGGTGCCGCTGAAGTTGCCGAAGCGCACGCAGAGGCTGCTGGCGCCCATGCCGAGGGGGCAGACGGACATGCTGAGGAAGGTGGTCATCACGGCCTAACGCCTAATGCAGTGCCGATCTTTAGACTGGGGCCGCTCGTTGTCACGAATTCGATGCTGGTGACATGGGTCGTTGCATTGATCATTATTGTGATGTCGCAGCTGGCGACCAAGAACGCAAAGCTGGTTCCTTCAGGGCTGCAGAATTTCTGGGAGTGGTTGATCGAGGAGCTCTACGGGTTCTTTGAGAGCATCCTGGGGGCCGAGCTGGTGAAGAAGTCTTTCTGGTTTTTCGGCACGGTATTCATTTTTGTTCTGTTCACCAACTGGTTCGGCCTCTTACCGGGTTTTGGGACGATTGGTTGGGGCACCGAAGATGCCGCAGGTCACTTTCACCTTTCTGAGCCGCTTCTTCGCGGTGGGAATGCCGATTTGAACATGACCGCCGCAATGGCCCTAAGCTTCTTTGTTCTCTGGGTGGTTTGGGCGCTGCAAGCCAATGGTATCCAGGGTTTTGTCTTCCATATTTTTGCTGTCAAAGGCCATGGGGCGACCGTGATGGGCATTTTCCTGGCGCTGGTTTTCTTGATGGTGGGACTGATTGAAGTGGTTTCGATCTCAGTTCGTCCGGTTGCGCTGATGTTCCGATTGTATGGAAACGTTTTTGCCGGTGAGAATATCTTGGAGACGATCATGCACCTTGGAGGAGTCTGGTTTGGTTGGCTGCTCGTCTTGCCGTTCTATTTCTTGGAGCTCCTCGTGGGGCTTGTTCAGGCGCTCGTGCTAGCGTTGTTGATGTCTGTGTTCACGTCCCTGATGTGCCAGCATGATGACGAGCACGCTCATTAATAGAGTTCAGGGTTTGAGTTAGGATTTGGTAACTTGATCGTGCAAAGTCAGCGAGAGTTACTCAGAAAACATAAGTAAACATCGAAAAAAGGTAGAAAATGACACTATTGCCTCTATTGGCTCAGATTACGGGCAGCATCCACGTTGGTTTGGCAGCGTTGGGCTCTGCAGTGGGTGTGGGTCTCATTGGTATGAAGGCAGCTGAAGCTACGGGTCGAAACCCAGGTGCTGCTGCTGCAATCCGAACTCAAGCGATCATCTTGGCTGCACTGGCTGAAGGTATCGTCTTTTTCGCCATCTTCTTGGCATAGGTTTATATCGGTCCGAAAATATCGATTGAAATCGGTTGGGCAGTGTTTGATGCCTGCCTGACCAGTTTTTACGTTCTGCATGAATCAGTTTGTTATCTTTGCGGCGGCCGCTGAGGCGGAAGGCGGCAATGTCGTGAGCGACATCACGACCCGTTTCGGCGTCAATTGGGAACTCTTTATCTCTCAGGTGATCGCGCTTTTTGTCGTCGCGATTCTTCTGAAGAAGTTTGCCTACCAACCTATCTTGACCATGCTCGAAGAGCGGCGCCAGCGGATTGCCGAGAGCATGGAGAATGCGGACAAGATCAAGGAAGAGCTGGCCAGCACGGAAGCTGCCCGCAAGAAGGTTTTGGATGACGCCAATGCTCAAGCCAACAAATTGATCGAGGAGGCACGCGCTGCTGCAGCTCAGGTTCAAGAGAAGGAGAGCCAGAAAGCAGTTGCTCAAGCCGAACAAATTATTTCTCAAGCGCGGGAAGCCGCTCAGGCCGACCATGCGCGAATGCTGGCAGAACTCAAACAGGAGATCGGCGGTTTGGTAGTCAAGACGACCGCGCAGGTGGTCGGCAAGGTTTTGACGCCAGAAGATCAGACTCGTTTGGTCGAAGAGGCGAACCGGGAATTGGCTTCGTCTTCATCCTAGGAATTTAGCAGCGTCCCTGAGGCTCAGCTTTTAGTTAGCATCCACTTATGAAGATCAATAAACAGGCGCGACGAGACGGCAAGAATCTGTTCCGTAGCTGCTTCCAAAATGATCAATTGGATGAGTCCCGTGTGCGATCGGCGGTTTCCTCCGTGTTGGAGAAGAAACCCCGTGGTTACTTGGCGATCCTGCATCATTTTGCGCGTCTCGTGAAATTGGAGGCGCAACGTCGAAGCGCGGTGGTGGAATCGTCCGTCGCTCTGGCTCCGACGCTTCAGGCGCAAATCAGCGAACGATTGAATCTCAACTACGGTTCGGGGCTTTCGATTCGGTTTTCCGAGAATCCTGCATTGATTGGCGGGATCCGGGTAAAGGTGGGTAGCGACGTCTATGATGGTTCGGTTCGCGCCCGCTTGAATGGTTTGGCGACTTCGTTCGCTGAAAATTAAGATTTATTGTTACTGTTTACGTTTATTCTGTCCCTTATCGGCTATGAGCAATCTATTGCAAGAAATTGAATCTCAGATCAGTGGTGCCAAGACGTCGGTTGCCCGTGAGAATGTAGGTGTTGTCCGGGAAATCAGTGATGGTGTCGCGAAGATTGAAGGTCTGACGGATGCGATGCTCAACGAGATGATCGATTTCGGTGATGGAATCGTGGGTCTCGCTCTGAACCTCGAGGAAACCGAAGTGGGTGCGATCGTGCTGGGTGATTACACCGGCATCAAAGAGGGACAAGAGGTCAAGACCACCGGCAAGCTCCTGCAGGTTCCAGTTGGGAAGGCCATGCTGGGCCGCGTCGTCAACGCATTGGGACAACCCCTGGATGGTAAGGGACCAATCAATGCCGAGACCAATTACCCAGTCGAGAAGATTGCTCCGGGTATCATTAAACGAAAATCAGTTTCTCAGCCGGTGCAAACCGGTATCATGGCTGTCGATGCAATGATCCCAATTGGCCGTGGCCAACGTGAGCTCATCATTGGGGATCGATCAACCGGGAAAACCACGATTGGTGTCGATACGATTATCAGTCAGGCTCGTTTGAACAAGGCCGCTGAGGAGCGAGGTGATAAGGACCACCGACCTCTTTACAGCATCTACGTTGCTGTTGGTCAGAAGCAATCGAACGTGGCTCAGGTGATCAGCACACTTGAGGCCGAAGGTGCGTTGGAATACACCATCGTAGTGGTTGCTTCCGCTTCCGACTCTGCTACCAATCAGTATCTCGCACCGTTTGCCGGTTGTGCGATGGGTGAGTGGTTCATGGACAATGGTATGGACGGGTTGATCATTTATGATGATCTTTCCAAGCACGCCGTTGCTTACCGTCAAGTGTCGTTGGTTTTGAAACGTCCTTCAGGTCGTGAAGCTTATCCTGGTGATGTCTTCTACTTGCACAGCCGTTTGTTGGAACGATCGGCTCGTGTGAGCGAAAACCATGGAGCGGGTTCTTTGACGGCACTCCCGATCATTGAGACTCAAGCTGGTGACGTTTCGGCCTACATTCCGACGAATGTGATTTCGATCACGGATGGTCAGGTCTACCTCGAGACGGATTTGTTCTATCAAGGTGTTCGACCGGCTATTTCGGTGGGTCTTTCTGTTTCCCGCGTGGGTTCGGCTGCGCAGATTAAGGGAATGAAGCAGGTTGCAGGTCGAATCAAGCTGGATCTCGCCCAATATCGAGAACTGGCTGCCTTCGCTCAGTTTGGTTCTGATCTTGATGCCAAGACGCAAGCCCAGCTCGAACGCGGTAAGCGCATCGTGGAGGTCTTCAAGCAACCTCAATACAACCCACTTCCTGTCGAAGTTCAAATGGTGGTGCTCTACGCCGTTCAGAACGGGTTCATGGACTCCATCGACGTCGAGAAGATCAAGGACTATCAAACGAAGTTGCAAGACTTCCTGCAAACGCGAAAGCAAGACTTGATTACACTCATTGCCAAAGAACAGAAATTGAGTGATGAGGTGACCGCAGCAGTGAAGAGTGCGCTTGAAGAGTTCGGTCAAAGCTACCAATAGAATTCTAGCTTCCCATGCCTAGCACACGCGACATTCGACGACGGATCAAGTCCGTCAAAAACACGGCGCAGATTACCAAGGCGATGCAGATGGTTGCCGCGTCTAAGATGCGTCGTGCTCAACAGACTGCGCTCTCAGGTCGTCCTTATGCGACGTTGATGAACCAGATGTTGGCTGAAGTGACAGCGAACACGGGTGAGTTTAATCATCCCTTGGTTGAGAAACGGGACAAAGGAAAGAAAGTGCTGGTGGTGATCAGTACGGATAAGGGACTTTGCGGTGGTTTAAACACGAATCTTTTGCGCGAAGCCTCCAAGGATGATGTGGATACCACTATCTTTGTTTCTGTTGGTCGCAAGGCCTCTCAGTTCATTGCCCGAACGAAACGCGAGTTGAACGCGGAGTTCACCTACAAAGATGTTCCTGATTTTGCAGATGCACGGGCTATTTCGAAGTATCTTCAGGAGCTCTATTTGGAGGGTGAAGTTCAGCAAATCGACGTTTTGTTCACGAACTTTGTGTCGACGCTGACTCAGCACCCAGATCGCAAGACCTTTCTTCCAGTCGGTGAGATCACGGGTATCGAGGCTGGCATTGAGGGTGAGTCGAGTGAGAAGAAACTGGAGCAGAGTGCTCTGGAATTCCAATTTGAGCCATCTCCGAAAGATGTGTTAGGGAATCTCTTGCCTCACTACCTGAATTACCAGATCTATCAGCTGCTCTTGGAATCCAAGGCGAGTGAGCACAGTGCTCGAATGGTCGCTATGAAGAGCGCGACGGACAACGCAAAGGGAATGATCAAGGACCTGACCTTGGAATACAACAAACTCCGTCAGGCGAGCATCACGAACGAGTTGCTCGAAATCACCTCTGCTGCTCTGGCAGTAGGCTAGGGTTCTTCGAGAGTGGCCTAAGTGCCCAGAAAACATTCTAAGTAAGAGGATCCTCCGTTACTGAACGGAGGATTTCTTCTAGCGGGATCTCTCCTGAAGTCGCACGTTGCATCCCCGTTTCCCATAGGGTCTGCATTCCTTGCTCTTGGGCTATCGCTTGAAGTTTGCGCGTCCGCATTTTTTCCATGATCGCATCTCGAATCGGTTCATTCACCGTCAGCATTTCTGCCAGAGCTGTCCGACCGGCAAATCCGGTTTGATTGCACGTGTTACATCCTCCGCCTTGTCGCCAGGAAGCGTCTTCCAACAAGGTTTCAGGAACACGGCGGAGCAGGCCTGGGTCCGGTTGGTAGGGCATGGTGCATAGTGGGCAATTGTTGCGAACCAAGCGAAGGCCCAACACGCCGATGATACTTGAGGCGAGTAGAAAGGGCTCGATCTTCATATTGATCATGCGCGCGAAGACCCCAGCGGTGCTCCCGGAGTGAATGGTGCTAATGACCAAGTGACCGGTGAGTCCGGCCTGCACCGCGATGGCTGCCGTTTCTGAATCTCGAATCTCGCCAATCATGATGACCTGAGGGTCCTGCCTCATCAGCGAGCGGAGTGCGATGGGGTAGGTAAAATCTCGGGCGTGGTTGATCTGTGCTTGGCTGATCTGGGGGAGGTTGAATTCGACCGGGTCTTCGACAGTACTAATACTAATGCTGGAGCCGAATTTCTTAACAATGTGGCAAAGCGCTGCGTAGATTGCGGTTGTCTTGCCCGAACCAGTGGGGCCGGTTAACAGCAAGAGTCCGGTCGGTCGACTCAATAGATCTTTGATGGACTCTGAGGTCGCGCTGTCGAAACCGAGTTGATCGAGGTCGAAGCTGCGGCTCTTTGGATCAAAGATTCGAATCACGATCTTTTCGCCCCGGGAGAACGAATGACCTTCCCCTCCTCGGACGACGGGAAAGAATGAAAGTCGGAGCTCCACGCCTCCTCCTGCAGCGGCGCGGGCATGGCCTTCTTGGGGTTTCTCAGTCTCGTAGTTCACGAGATTGGCCATGACTTTCAGTCGCGCGGAAATCTTTTCAGACAGGTCGAGAGGAAGATGCTCGAACTCCTTGAGTACACCATTCAGACGGAAACGAATGACCAGGCTTTCGTCCCACGGTTCGATGTGAATATCGCTCGATTCCGCTTCGATTGCATCAACGAGTATGCAGTCGACTAAGTGGGCGATGTCTGCGTCATCGCCGGTTTCTTGGTGCTCCAATGCTTGGCGTGTTTTGCTCAAGATAGACTCCTTATCGTGTTCGCTACGGCCGCTGTGAGAATGCTGCGGAGACGCTGACAGCTTTGGGCGTGGTTTGCGAGTTTTTACTCCTTGCTTGCTCCCTGGTTGAACCTGTTTTCGCTCTTGCCATTGTCCGAACGCTATTCCAATTTCGATGACGATGGAGAACGACTACTCAGGGTGCTGTCGATGGACCATCCAGTATACGGGGAGCAGCGGTGATGTTTTTGCAGAACTAGCGCACAAGGTTGATGACGGTTCGGGCGCTTGGGGTATCGTGTTAGAAACGCGAGAATATACCATCGAGTTCCCGACTAAAGATGCTGCGTTCGTCATCAGGATTCGAGATTACTTGGTTCAGAACTTGGGTAAGACCAACTTCGAAGTGCCTGACCATGAGGGCGGCTTAGCGGGGAAGGAACCGGTCTTGACGTTCTCACCGCTTCCTTCGCTGGAGTGGAACGACGCAGATGGTGTTTCGCTGGTTCTGTCGAAGTGCCCTGAGTTTGGCGGCCGATTTACGTTTCGTGTGTTGATCAACCGGATCGACGCCGTCTATACCTTCACCGGCGAACGAACGGGGAACTTGGTTGCTGCCTTCGAGGACTTGGTAGAAAAGATGAAGGGCCCTCCTAGAGGGACGGTCTAAAGGAGGAAAGCGTTGAAAAGATGAAGCTCAATGAATTCAGCCCGAGCGGCGATCGGAACATCGAGGTCTATTTGACGGCCTCTGAGATGGAATTTGGGTGCATCAAGCGGGTTCAGTTGAGTGATGCGCGAAATGTATCAGTTCGGTTTCCGGCTGGGGTCCGGTCCGGGGTAATTTTCAGAATCCGTGGTAACAACCCTGATCGATCTGGCGATGCCTTGATTCATGTTCGGATGGCTTCGCGTACCTAGGGGATTGTGGGAGTCCGGCGAGTGGAAGACTAAGGCCTCGAGCGGAATTTGCCTGGCTATCCCCTCGGTTTGCGCCGTAGTGTAGCGAGATGAATTCCCTTCGCGAATCGACGTCGACAATGATGGAACGAAGCCTTCTCGGCTTCATTACTTGCATCGCGCTCTCAGTGATTGCAGGTAACACTGTGCAGGCCGATCATCATGGCAAGAAGCTGCCGCAAATCCTGATCATCGGAGATTCCATCTCGCTTGGCTACACGCCTGTGCTGCAAGGGATGATGCATGGTGAGGTGGAGATCACCCGTCCTCCGAACAAGGGTGGCGGTTGGATCAACTGCGAGGGAACGAAACGGGGCGTGGAAATGATCGATGAGTGGCTAGCCCTCGGTAAGTTCGACGTGATTCACTTCAATTTCGGTCTCCATGATCTCAAGCATGTGCACCCACAGACAGGCCGAAACAGCACGAACCCCAGCGATCCGCAGCAGTCGAACCTCAGTGAGTATCAGTCGAATCTCACCACGATTGTGGGCAAACTCAAGGCTACCGGAGCGAAGCTAGTCTTCGCGACGACAACTCCCTATCCCGATAAACCGGGCGGCCCTCTCCGACGAGCGGATCAACCCGCGAAGTATAATGCGGTGGCGCTAGAGATCATGAAATTGAACGGAATCACGGTGAATGATTTGCACGGGTTCACGTTGCCGCAGATGGATGAACTCCTGTTGCCAAACAATGTTCATTTTCGTCCTGCGGCGAATGTGAAACTGGCGCTGGAAGTTGCCGATGCAATCCGTAGCGCATTGAAGTAGGTTCCGCTGCCAATGGGGCCGATTCGCGCAGTCGTGGTATGCGGCTGTCAGTTGCTTGCTGCCGTGGTCAGCTGGTCGGTTTCCGTCGAGGATCGCTTTTTCAATCTGTCTTGCAGTTCACGTCCTAAGTGCGGTGCGATTGCTGATAGTTCCTTGGTTAGCTTGGTGACCCCGGCTTTCGGGAGTCCGCTGAGTAGAGGGCCATACTGATTCAAAAGTTCCCAAAGGGCCTGATGTTGTTGGTCAGAAGCAGTGCGTTGGGATTGCTGAAAGAGATCGACGACCTCCTGGAGAATGTTGTGTCTGATTGGTGCCTTGTAGTCCTTGGGGGCGATTTGACGAAGGGCGGTCTCGATACTGTGAATCGTTGTGGGTGAACGGTCTCGCGCGGCTTTCAAATCTGTGAGAGCCCAGTGAGCTTCCGGACCATGCGCGGCGAGGATCGAGCCTGCTCGACTCACCGCCGATGAATTAGGGCTTTGAAGGGCTGCTAGCAACGATTTGGGATCAATCTTGGCAAGGGTCTTGACGATCTCCTCGCTATGTCTCGAAGGCGAGGACAGAAGGTGTTCTGTCAGAACGGGAATCGCCCATGAGTTTTCGGTTCCTTGTTGTTCGATAGCATCGAGGGCTGCGAGCTGAGAACGAGGCCAGTTCAGTGCTTCGCTAATATCTGCTTCGGACGCTTGGTTGTTGCTGATGAGATCGTTGAGTCGAGTTCCTTCCGATTGATCGGCGAGGTAGAATTCGAGTGCCGGCATCTGATTTCGAATCTCAGGTCTTACGGCGTTCAGAGCTTCGAATGCAGACGCACGCGTCCTCTGGTATTGACTTTCTTCAGCGATGATCTGAAGGGCCGTGACCGTTTTTTCGGATCGATCCTGGAGAGCTCTCAGTCCATCAATCGCCAGATTGCGCCTGCCTTCGATATCCCCTTGATCTGCGGTTTGACGCATCACTCCCTTCATGAAATCTTGGACGCTGTTCACGATGGGCGGAGGTGATGATTGTCCTGCCCTGTGAGGCAGGAGATGGGAGACGAGTTCCAGTCGGACTCGCTCTCGCTCAGGTGTCCTCATTAGCGCGAGAGTGTAGGCGGCCGTGACTCTAAGATTCGGTTGCGGTTGATTGAGAAAGTTCTCTAGTTGCTCCTGGCTTGCCTTACTCAGATGATGATCGGTCGCTGCGAGGTCGGCGATCAGTTGTCCCAAATCTCTACCCATGGCGTTGCGAACGTAGAATTGAGTCGCCATGGCCGCCGTTAATCTCGGTAGGATCGATGAGGGGGGCTTGAGGGCGCGGATGACATTTGGATATCGACTATGTCTAAAGATGTCGTCTCGGTTTAGCCGATCAAGTAAGAAGTCCAAGGCGTCGATTGCGTCTGGCCCTAGGAGAGTGAATGCATGGAGTGCGAGGGAGTGTTCCTTCCCGACGTAGTAGCCATCGGTTAGCACGTGGCCTCTCTTCGATGGTTCGAGCGGTGTTTCAAGTGCTTCGATCAGAATGGGAAGGGCCTCTTTTCTGTGGGCTCCAAAGAGTAGAAGGGCTGATTCGACTGCTTTGAGAGATGCCTCGTGTAGGTGCGTTCGATCGAAGATAGCGCTCCGAAGCGCAGTGAGGGCTGTGCTGATGTCCCCGGTTTGAGCTCGTTGAGGGTGAGCATTGCGGACGCTGGAAAGGAAGTGCCCTGGAGCTTGTTTTTGCACCCGTGCGGAGGCGTTCACAGTTTCCCGTGAAGGTTTCTGGACTGACCTCTTGAAGCTGTTTGTCCAGAGGAGAGCTGGAATCAGTGCGGCGATCATGAGCCCAGCTGCCATTTGAAAACTTAACCGAAACGGGTTGGGAGTGATTGGTGTGGATGGAAGTTGCCTTACCACGTTCAGAGTGACCTGCTCCGTTTGCTCCGGTCCTACCGGGGGCGCTAAGTTTGCTAGAAGGGTCGTTGTGAGGGCAAGTGAACTGACCGAAACGCCGTTGCGATGGAGCAGCTGTCGCAACTTTTTCAAGGTTCGTTGAACTTGCATCTTGGCAGCTCCCTCGGAGACGTGATGAAGGGCCGCAACCTGAGCCCAACGATGCTGCTGAAAGAACCGTGAGAAAAGGAGCGATTGTTCTCTGGAAGAGAGAGCCGCGATGCAGGCATCAAGCGCGGGCCCGATGTCTTGCCAGAGTGTCGTCTCATTTGGGTGGGTAGGTGTCGCCATAAGCTGAGCGGATTGTTCGTGTTTGGCGTTTCGGCGTCTCTCGGATCGCCGGCGATTGAGAGCGAGGAGATAGGTGGTTCGGTGCAGCCATCCCGCTACGTTTTGCTTGTCGGTCAAAGTTTTCGCCTTTTCAGCCAAGAGCAGGAAGGCGTCTTGAGTCACTTCTTCTATGGAGTGATTGACTCCCATAACGCGAGCCGCTGTGGCCCAGACCAGGGGGATATACCGATTCACGAGAGCCCGGAAAGCTTCTTGAGAACCGTTCTGAGCGTACTCACGCAGGAGGTCGAGATCGTCCTTCATTTCCCTATAACTGTCCGCTCTCTTGGATTTCGTAACGATTTGTCTGAATCAATTTACAAAGCTGCATTTTGCGAGCGATGAGATTCTTCGATGAATCAGGCTTCCGGAGAATGCTTTTCTGGTCTCGATGTTTCAATTCAGAGAAAATTGAAACACTTTTAGTTTCATTCTGGTTACATTCTTTGAACCGGATTGTTAGTGAGTGCGTCTCATCCTGGGATTATATCTCTCTTGGTCTTAATAATTATGCAGAGGATTAGTGTGGAATTTGGGCGGTTTCGAGTCACTCCGGGCAGAAAGATCACAGCGTTGGTGAGTCTGGCGAGTACACTCGCTAGTTTGGGCGGGGCATTGTCTGCCCAGACTTTAGGTTTCCAGGGGGCTGATTTGGGTGAACCTGGCCTCGCTGGAGGATTTGAAGTTCTAGACGGTGGAGTCGACGTTTTTGGTGCCGGAGAGAGTATCGGAGGTCGTGCAGACCAAGGTTATTTCTATTCCGTAGCGAAGGTTGGAGATTTTGATGTTCGGGTGCGGCTGAGCGACTTGGACTTCGTGGATGTTTGGACCAAGGCTGGTTTGATGGTTCGTGCTGGGAGTGAGATGGGGAGTCCACAATTCAGCATCTTGGCGACGCCTTCGATTAGCGGGATTCTCGCCCAGTATCGAACCGAGTTGGATGCTTTAGCGGAAGCGACGGGAAATCATCGCGTTAACTACCCGCACACCTGGCTGCGTCTGCGCCGGGATGGGAGTCGAGTCTCGGGATACTCCGGGTTTGACGGCACGCATTGGACCTTGGTCGAGTCCGTCGAGATCGAATTGCCCGAGACTGCTCAGCTCGGACTGGTCGTGAACAGTCATTCTTCTGAAACCGTGGCCGTGGCTTCGTTTCGAGATTATTCGGACGTGGTGGATCCCGCTCTCGGTGCCCAGGAAAGGAGTGTCGAGCTTCCCGGTCCTTCCTCCAGGCGCTCTGGCCTGGCTTTCACTGAGATCATGTATCATCCCGCCGACCGTGAGGATGGCTTGGATCTCGAGTTTGTGGAGCTGATGAACACCGATGCCGTTCCGCGAGAGATGGGCGGGTATCGCTTGGCGGGTAGTGTTTCTTTTGTCTTTCCCGATGACTATCGCCTGATGCCCGGACGTTACATCGTGATTGCGAAATCGAGCGATGATGTGAGGAGTGCTTATGGTGTTGAGAACGTAGAAGGCAACTTTGAAGGAAGTCTTCCGAATGACAGTGGCTTGATCCAGTTGCTTGATCGGCAGGGAGCGATCTTGCTGGAAACTCAATATCAAACTCGCGATCCCTGGCCGGTTGCTCCGGATGGAACGGGACATTCTCTGGTTCTTTCCCGTCCTTCCTATGGAGAAGGAGACGCCCAGGCATGGTCTGCCAGTAGTCGAGTCGGCGGTTCCCCCGGGAGCATTGATCCGGTGATTCCAAGTCCTCTGGATCCGGTTGTCATCAACGAGTTCCTCGCGAATAGCGACGAGCCGGCGGTGGATTACATCGAGCTCTACAACCATAGCAACGTGGCCCTTGATCTCTGCGGCGCCTCTCTGAGTGATGATCCATCACTCTCTAAGTTTGAGTTTCCACCTGGAACCACGATTGAGCCGCGTGGCTTTGTTGTGGTTGACGAAACAAGCTTGGGCTTTGCGTTGAGTTCCTCGGGCGAACAAATCTTCCTTCGAAGTGCTGACGGGCAAAGGGTGTATGATGCGATTCGATTTGCGGGACAAGCACCTCAACGGACTTTTGGCCGATTTCCTGATGGCAACAGGGCATGGGTTCCCCTGGCTGACGGGACTCCAGGTGACGCAAATTCACTGCCCGAGACATCCCCGATAGTCATCAATGAAATCATGTACAACCCCATCTCCGGATTGACCGATGGGGAATATGTTGAGCTCTACAATGCGGGTAGTGAAGCTGTGGACCTAAGCGGTTGGCGTTTGGCGGGTGGCATTCGCTTTGATTTTCCCGCCGGAAGCAGTCTCCTCGCGAATGGTTTTCTCGTCGTGGCAAAGAATGCAGCCCTGCTGCGGCAGAATCATCCCCAGCTCAATGAAGCCAACACTCTCGGGGATTTCTCAGGTCGCTTAAGCAATGCCGGAGAGACCATTGAACTGCAGCGTCCCGAAACTGAAATCGCTGAAGGCGAAGGGAATGGGCAGTTCTTTGTGACGGTCGACGCGGTTTCTTATCGAGACAGTGATCGCTGGGGGAAATGGGCGGATGGTGGAGGAAGTAGCCTGGAACTGAGGGATCCTAAGAGTGATAACCGCTACGGAGAAAACTGGGCTGCCAGCGTGGAAGCCGAAAAATCTGAATGGACAGTGGTCGAGACGACGGCGCGTTTGGAGAGTGCCGGGATCGGAAATATCGATGATTTCCAGATCTTCATGCAGGGGGCAGGGGAATGCTTGGTCGATGATGTCGAATTCATAGATCAAGCGGGGACAAGTTTTCTAACCAATGGCGGGTTTGATGATGGTCGGCGAGACTGGTTCTTCCAAGGGACTCATGATCAGTCCGTCATCGAAGCCTCAGCTGACGATGAGTTGAACAGCGTGCTCCACATCAAGGCGACGGCCCGCGGAGACAATGGAGCCAATCGAATTCGGTATCGTTTCCGTCGTCCCTACGCTGAAGAAGGCACGATGGCGACCATTCGGGCGCGAGTGAAATGGTTGCGAGGTTCGCGCGAGATTCTCTTTCGGCCCAAAGGAAACTACATGGAGGCTATTGGGACGATGAACGTTCCCGCCAATACGGGGAGTCCCGGACTCCCGAACGGTCAGCTTGCTAACAACCTAGGGCCGGTGATTGAGGCCGTGAACCATTTTCCGGTGCTTCCTCGCGCCGGTGAGCCCGTTCTGGTCACCGCTCGGGTGGAGGATCTTCAAGGAGTGGGGAATGTTTCCCTGGATTATCGTCTGGATCCTGAAGAGACCGTGATCAGTCGTCCGATGCGAGATGACGGTTCGCAGGGGGATGCGATTGCAGGGGATGGTATCTATTCGGCTTGGATCGACGGCCAGGCAGAGGAATCCATGGTTGCTTTTGTGATTCGGGCAAGCGACGGAGCGGCTACCACCGCGAGCAGCAGCACCGGAGAATGTCTCGTGGGCTTTGGCCAAGCACAGCCCTTCGGCAACTTCGGGACATACCGAATCTGGATCACGAGCGAAACAGAGCGAGAATGGACGCGGCGCTTGAGACTTCACAACGGAGACCTTGGTGCGACCTTTGTCTATGGGAATCAGCGAGTGGTTCATGACGCGGGTACGCTCTACAGCGGGAGCCCCTGGGTCAGCCCGAGTTACTCAGGGCCAAGGGGCAATCTCTGTGGTTACGTCCTACACCTGCCAAAGGACGATCAGGTATTGGGTGCCGCAGACTTTGTCCTCGATTGGCCCATTCGGGATTCCACCCTGCAACTTGAACAGGTGGCGTTCTGGATGGCGGAACAGATGGATGTGCCTTATCTCCGACGACGCAACATCCATCTCTTTGTTAATGGGACGAAACGCGGGCGCGTCTATGAAGATGTGCAGCAGCCGAATCGGGATGTCATGAATCAATTTCATCCGGAAGACAGTGAGGGGGAGCTGTACAAGATCGAAGACTGGTTTGAGTTCTCGTCGGGCGGCACTCGGCAATCAAATCGGGATGCGACCCTGCTGAATTTTCTCGATTCGGAAGGCGACAAGTTCTTGCCTCGTTACCGCTACAATTGGCGAAAGCGAGCCGTCCGTGGTTCGGCGCATGACTATGACTCGCTCTTTCAGTTGGTTGACACCATGAACTTACCCACGTCGCAGGTATACACGGATGAGGTGAATGCGCTCGTGGACGTGGAGAATTGGTTGGGGGTTTTTGCGGTGGAGCATATCATCGGGAACTGGGATTCGTACGGCTATGACCGAGGAAAAAACATGTATGCCTACAAACCGGTGAACGGGAAATGGGCACTCCATATTTGGGATATGGATTTCGCTTTGGACTCCAATGCGCGCAGTGCTCGATCGGACATGTTTCAGACCAATGAACCAATGATTCGGCGGATGTATTTTCACCCACCCTTCACTCGCATGTATTACCAAGCGATGCAGAAGGCGGTAGATGGTCCCCTGCGCGAATCAGCTTCCAACGCCGTCCTGGAAGCCAACTTTGACGCGCTCGCTGAGAATGGCATTCGCTCCGCATCGTTCCGGGGCGGACAACGGTATATCGCGACCCGTCGAAACTACTTGGAGGGGCAGATCTCGCAAGTGGATTCCCGGTTCCAGATTGCCACGAACGGTGGGACTGAATTCACCAGTAACCAAAACCTCGTGACGCTGCAGGGTACGGCTCCGATCAATCTACACTCGATTACCGTCAATGATGTGCCTCACTCGTTGAGGTGGATCGCGGCGGATCAGTGGGAGTTGGAAGTCCTTTTGACGGCGCGTGATAACTCGCTGCGGTTGCGAGGCTTTTCCAAGTCGGGTGAATTCATCAGAGGGGCTCTAGACGCCATTCAGATTGGGTTTTCTGGCGAACTGGAAACTCCCGAAGACTCACTCGTGATCAACGAGATCATGTACGAAGCCCCGAATGAAGGAGGCGAGTATATCGAACTTCATAACACGTCCAATCGGACGGCGTTTTCGCTAGCCGGTTACCGCTTGAGTGGGCTCGGATATGAGTTCTCGCCAGACGCTGTCATCCTTCCGCGGGAGCATCTACTCATCGTGGCTGACGCGACTGCGTTTGCAGAGACTTACGGAAGCGCTCGCCAGGTAATCGGTGAGTACGCGGGGCGTCTCAATCCGAATGGTGAAACGCTACGACTGGTGCGTCAGGCTGAAGAAGGCGGCGAAGAGCAGCTGATTGATGAAGTGACCTATGGAGTGAACGCCCCTTGGCCCTCGTTGGCGGCGGGAGAAGGATCGTCACTTCAGTTGATCGACCCGAACCGCGACAATGACCGAATTGCAAACTGGGGTGCGGTGGGCGAGCCTGATGATGCAGAGGAATGGAACTTTGCAAGTGTTACGGGCATTGCGGGTGACAACAATCTACTGGTCTTTCTGTCAGGCAATCCGCCGTCTGTTGTGTCCGACGGGATCGAAGGTCTCTGGACGGGCTATGTCGAAGTGGAAACCGACCGAGACGATGTAGCCTTTCGCTTTGATCGTCAGCCCGATGGTTCCCTTCTTCCCTACCTGTTGGACGGAGGCCAGGAGGTTCCCTTTGACTCTGTGACGGTAAACGGAAGCAATGTACTTATTACTTTCAACCCCGAAGATGTCGAGATTCGACTCGAAGCCGAATTGACAGAAGACGGCTTAGAGATGGCTGGGCGCTTAGTACAGATTCATCCTGAGTTTGGAACGATTGAAGGCGGCTTCTTTCTCCAGCGCGATTATCCAGGAGGACGAGCCTACATTGATGATGTTGTGCTCGTGGCCGGGAGCGAAGCGGCGGTGGGAGTCAACTTGGTGACCAATGGAGATTTTGAAGCGGATCTAGCTGGCAGCTGGCAAGTTTCGGTGAACCACCAAGGAAGCGAGATTGTGGACACGGAACAGCATTCTGGCGCGAGGAGCCTCTTGGTTCGGGCGGACGTAGGTGGTTTTGACCTTGGAACCGCCATTGCGCAGTCGATTGATGGCTTGGTGGTGGGCGAAGAGTATACGTTGAGTTTTCGTTACCTTCCCGCCGGGGCGGGTGTGGGACTGAGTGTTGGTTTGGGAGATTGCAGCTTGCTTGAGACCGTTGATATTGAGCCGCGTCCAGTGGTGACGACTCTTTTCACCCCCGGTGCTCCGAACTCAAATCGGGCGTTCCTTTCCGCCTTTCCTACTTTGCGAATCAATGAGCTTCAAGTTGTGAACACTTCGGGGCCAATGGATGCATTTGGCGACCAAGATCCGTGGGTGGAAATCTTCAACAGCGGGACTGAAGCGATTAATCTCAGTGGTTTTGCACTGAGTGATGATCTTGCGGCTGCCTCCTCGTGGCGATTCCCCGACGGGAGTATGATAGAAGCGGGATCTCACACCGTGGTTTGGTTGGATGCAGAGGAGGATGAGGCGAGCCCAGATGAGCTTCATGCCGGTTTCAAGATCGATTCCTCAACATCGAATCTCAGTCTGTTGTATCCGTCGCGTGGCGAGCTCGTGTTGCTTGATGCGATTCGGATTCCTGAAAGTGAGCATGATACGTCCTTCGGGCTCTTTCCTGACGGGAGAGCGAATACATTGCAGCCCTTCCTGCTGCCGACTTTGGGCGGCGAGAACGCGCATGCTCAGCCCGAATTAGAAATTCTCATTAGTGAATGGATGGCTCGGAATGAGACGACCCTTTCGGATCCTGCTGATCCCACGGGTATGGAGTTTGACGATTGGTTTGAGCTCTACAATGCGGGGGATCAAGCCATCGACCTCAGTGGATTCTACCTGTCGGATCGAATGAACGACCCAACGAAGTATCGGATTCCGGTTGGCACGATCATCGCCCCTGGTCAGGTGTTACTGGTTTGGGCGGATGAGCAAGAGGAGCAGAACGAGATGTCTTCAGACCTTCACGTTAATTTTAAGCTCAGCGGGAATGGTGAGTCGATCGGGCTCTATGGTCCTGGCGGTTTGATTGTCGATGAAGTTGAGTTTGGTGAGCAAGAACCGGATGTTTCGGAAGGGCGCCCCCAACTGGACAATCCTGATCTCGTGCAGACCTTCGATCGGCCCACTCCTGGAAGCGTCGGTGCCGACGTTGAACCTGTCGAGATCCTCTCCGTAAGCGTTGCTGTGGACGGTACGGTAAGCCTTGTGTTCACCAGCGAGATTGGCCGTTCCTATCAGGTGAGGTATCGTGATTCCATTGATCAGGAATCCTGGCTCCTGCTCGGCGATCCCGTCATAGCAGGGAGTGATGTGACAGAGCTTCTGGACACAGACGCGCAGCTGTCAGAGGAGCGATACTACTCTGTGCTTCAACTAGAATAGTCGCTCCTTGCTGGCTTTCCCACGACCCCGGTCTGCGAAGGCGTGGGAAAGGTCGTTGCAATTGTGTATTCTGGTCTTGGAAGTCATTTCAGATCTTCTCGGAGTCCTTGGGCGCTTGAAACGTTCGTGGAGAGTTGAATTCGACTGTGCTTGAGGTAGAGTGTCGTCAATTGGCCAGCCGAATATGTTTGTCGCGAGCGTTGGAACAGCAACTCCGGACCGTCATTACTCTCAGGAAGAGTGTTGGGAGGCTATTTCTGCGAGTCCTCAGTTTTCGCTCCTTCAGCGGCGTTCCCAGACTATCCTGAAGAGGGTTCTCTTGGGCTCAAATGGTGTGTCGGCGAGGTATTTGGCTTTGGATTCACTTGCCGAAGCCTTTGAACTGACACCGGATGCCCTGCACGGAAGATTCAGCCTGCATGCGCCTCGATTGGCGACGGATGCTGCCAGTGATGGCTTAGCTAAAGTCGGTTTGGAGGCGCAGGACATTGATGCCCTCATTATTAGTACTTGCACTGGATACTTATGCCCGGGATTGACCAGTTATGTCAGTGAGGCTTTGGGGTTGCGTCCCGATGCGTTACTTCTCGATTTGGTCGGCCAGGGTTGCGGAGCAGCGTTGCCGAATTTACGAACGGCGAACTCGCTGATTCAAGCAGGACAACACAAGCGGGTCTTGAGTGTTTGCGTCGAGGTTTGCAGCGCGGCACTCTTCATGGACGATGATCCTGGAGTGCTCATCAGTGCCTGCCTTTTTGGGGATGGAGCAGGTGCCGCGGTACTGTGTGACGAAAGAATCCCTAGCCAACGATCCGTAGAGTGGATTGATTTTTCCTCGAGACTTTGCGCCGAAGACCGAGAGTTCCTTCGTTTCGATCATCAGAATGGCATGCTGCGCAATATTCTGGCGCCAGAAGTCCCCGGAAAAGCTGCGGCTCACGCGCGTGCTGTGTTGGAGCAGGTTCTTGATCGGCAGAAGCTGAAGCAGGATGACATTGCTCAGTGGGTCACCCACGCGGGTGGACGAGAAGTATTGAACTCGATCGCAAAAGAGCTTTCCCTCCCGGATCATGCGTTCCAGCAGAGTTGGGATATTTTGGATCAACACGGGAACATCAGTAGCCCTTTTGTCTTGTTTGTATTGGATCGGGCGCTTTCAGAGAATTCGGAGGCGGGTTGGTGGTGGATGAATTCGTTTGGTGCGGGCTTCACGAGTCACGGTGCCCTATTGAGAGTGGGGAAGCGTGAACAGGCGAGTTGAGAGTTCGGCTATGAATGGAAGAAGAGTAGAACCGGAGATTCTCGACGCCTTGCCTCCATCTGATCCTCGAGCTGTGCAGTCGCGTCGAGATCTGAGGCGCTTGAATTGTCTAATGCGGCATGCCGCGATATTTGATGATCAGATCGGCTTTTCGCGGCAAGCCTTCTTGCCGCAACGCGTCGTTGAACTCGGATCGGGAGATGGTTGGCTGCTCTACGAGCTCTTGTCACGATTTCCGAGTACGGATGAAGCGAGAGACCTCGTGCTGGTGGACCGCCATCCATGTGTTTCTGCCGGGGTGGTGGGTGCCTTTGAGTCCAATGGTTGGAATGTGCAGATCGTTGAGGAGGACCTGTTCGATTGGTTGCAGCGAGCAGAGAAAGGGAAGCGATTTGATCTGTGCTTGATGAATCTCGTGCTGCATCACTTTCGAGATGCAGAGATTGAGAGCCTGTTTCGCTCCGTTCAGAACTGCTCAGAATCTTTGGCCGCTTGTGAGCCGCGACGGAGCCGTCGATCTCTCCTTGCGGCCCACGGAGTCGGCTTGGTGGGTTGCAACGATGTTACCCGGCATGATGCGGTCATCTCCGTTAAAGCGGGCTTCACCGAGAACGAATTGACTCGTCTCTGGCCACGGAACAGGCAGTGGACGATTCAAGAGCGACCAATGGGTCTGTTCTCCCATTATTTCTGGGCCAAGAAGCTAGATCTCTAGACTCAAACAATCCTCGTGAAGACGGTCAACATTGTTGGGGGCGGATTGGCTGGTTTATCGCTCGGTTTGGCGCTTCGTCAAAGGGATGTTCCGGTGACGGTGTTTGAAGCGGGAGACTATCCTCGGCACAAAGTTTGTGGCGAGTTCATTAGTGGGGCTGGCGTTTCTTTGCTGACGGATTTGGGTTTGGAGACGCCGTTGCGGAGTCTTGGGTTGCGGGTTGCTAGGGAAGTACAGTTCTTTGTTGAGGGCCGTTCCTCGTCTTTGGTGGAGTTGCCAGATGCGGCTTGGTGTATTTCGCGGTGGGCACTTGATCGGCTTTTGGCCAAAACCCTTGAGAAGGCCGGCGGGAACTTGATTCGACGGTCGCGGAAGAGCATGCCGACCTCCTCAGAGAGTTGGGTGATCACGAACGGTCGACGACGGGGTATAGGAAAGTCTGGGTATCGGGTGGGCCTCAAATTTCATCTTCGTTCGATCTCCCTGCGAGCGGATCTTGAGATGCACCTCGAATCTGGAGCTTATGTGGGGCTTTGTCGGGTCGAGAACGACCGGGTCAATGTCTGTGCCTTGCTTCCTCGAGAGGCGGTATCTGATCAAACTTCCCGAAATCCTGTGCTAAGTCTGGCGGCTGTCTTCTCAAAAACCCTCGCGAGCCGGTTTGAAGAAGCTGAATACATACCGAACTCTTTGGCCAGTGTGGCCGGTTTGAACTATGCGAAGGAAAACCGCGGGATGGAATCTCTCAGTCTCGGAGACGCCCAGGGCCTCATTCCTCCCATCACTGGTAACGGGATGTCGCTGGCCTTCGAAGGGGCGTCGCTCGCTGCTGGGCCCCTGTACGAGTGGTCACGAGGGCAGTTAGACTGGGAAACTGTGTGCCAAGAGATTCATCTGCGCCAACGGTCCCGATTCGGTGGGAGGCTTTGGCGCGCGCGGCATTTGCAGTCGTTTCTCGTTCGTTCGGATTTGCAGCGGGTTCGCCAGACGCTCCTTCCATTGTACTCCATGTTGGTACCCTTAGCGTTTCGTTTGACGCGTTAGCCTCGTAGACTGATTGGTCCACTCTCAGGATGTTCCTTGTGGTCGCCTTGGATCTTGGAGTCCGGAGTGAGGAGTTCATTTCTTGAAAGCTGGTCTCGGTGACGGCAGGTCAACTCGGGTTTGTTAGAATGCCCACTTGGAGACTTGTTCTGATTCGGTTCTCCTCTCTGCCGATCAAACTCTGAGGAGCACTTCCAAGGCTTCTAAGAGACAGCTCGGTTTTCTGATCGCATCCTATTCTTGATTGATCGCGGACGCAATTGGGCGTGCAAGCACAATGCGAAATCCAATGCGATTGCTCTGAAAGTCGGGTGCGGCAAAGCTCCGTGCTGTGCCCGTGCAGAGGGCCGCTTCGCTGAGGAAGTCGCCGCCCCGGATGACTTTCTCGCTGTCAACTGTGAGACTGGCTTGGTGAAGGAGGTTAGTTTGTCGGATGCCAGTATACTGGTGTTTCCAGTCCAAACACCACTCCCTCACATTGCCATACATGCCCATCAACCCGGACTGACCTGCCCCTTTTGCGCTCACCGGGCCCGGCGACTGATTGCTGTTGTCTTTGAAGCGGGCTCGTTCACCGAAGTGAATGCTGAGCATGGTAGGGTCATCTCCGAAAGGATAGAGATTGCCATGTCCGCGACGGCATGCCCACTCCCACTCTGCCTCCGTGGGCAGGCGAATGATGTAGCCTTCTCGGAGGCGACCGGCTCGGTCTAAGGCGTGCGTGAGTTGATGGCAGAAGTTCGTGGCTTGATTCCACGAGATTTCAGTCACCGGTAGATCTGTTCTCGTATCACGTCGAGAACTCGGTTGTTGAAGTAGCCAGTCGAGGTCGCCTTCTACCACTCGTTCCCATTGAAAAGTAGTCACTTCGGTAATCCCCATCCAGAGCCCGGATTCAATCAGAGTGGGGGTCTCGGGAGAAACGGCGGGGCCCCGGGGACCGGATGCTGTCGCCTCACCCATGATGAATTCCCCGGGTGGGATCCATGTCATATCGATGCCCAGCGAGTCTATCTCGAAGCCGTTGGGAAGCTCCGAATTGAGCATGTTCGTGACGAATGGAAACTCTTCTGAGAGGACGACTCGAAACCCTTGAGCGAGATCGCGTTCGTCGACCGCGTTCGAACTTCGTTTGTAGGGATTCGCTCGGTCTGCGGGCTGGGCAAAGCAACCCCCTCGATAGATGCGATCGCCTTCTCCTCCATGATCGATCCAGTTCCGAATCGACTGTCCATGGTAGTCTGGATAGTACCACCAACCGTTCAAGCAGTGTTCGGAGACGTTGCCTAAGAGATCATAGATGCCCCAAGTGTTGGGCTCGCGTGTTCCGACTTCTTGGCTCTGCTGCACATCTCCAAAGTCTTCCATGACCCAGGCTCGGGAAAGAAAACTCGGTGATTTGAAGTGGTCTCGAGACACGGAGAGGTCGCCGGCCCGACAGACATATTCCCACTCGATCTCGGTTGGCAGGCGAAAACGGTAGTTGTCTGGAATGAGCCCGGAGCGCCGGCTTTCTTCGGTGAGACGCTGACAAAATTCGGAGGCTTCCCGCCAGGTTACGGAATCGACCGGTCGACGTCGCCAGTCGAAGGTGCTCGGTGTGCCTTCCTCGCTGGCATTATAGTTGGGCCCAAAGTAGCTGGGGTTATTCCCCATGTGATGGACGTATTGGAGTTGTGTGACCTCGTAAACTCCCATCCAGAATCCGTAGTTGAGTTCAACGGGAAGCGGCGGCGAGGAATCCGAGTCCTCAGCCCCGTGTGCACCCAGGATGGATTGGCCAGGGGCGATCCACTTCATCGGCATCTCAAGCGAGGGAACTAAGAAATCTTGCGACGCCTGTAGGGAGGGTTCCGAAGGAGGCAAAGCCGTTGAGTCATGTTCGCTGCTATTCGAACTTAGAAATGGATTAGGTAGGCCCAATGCGATGGCCAGGGCGAGGCCGACAACGCCGCCCCATCCAAGTCGTCCTGGACGCGAAAGTAGGTGTTGGATGGCTCCTATCAAGGGATTGGACGGACCTTCGGAGAAAGACCTGGTTTTCGGGCGGCGTTCACTCGCTCTTTTCCAATCAGCGAGAAATTCTTGGGCATTCGCATATCGAGCATCGGGGTCTTGCTCAAGGGCTCGCATGACGATTCGATCGAAGGGGCGAAAGCATGCTGACTCTGCTGACGGGGGTGGAAAAACTCCTCTCGGAAGACGTTGGGCGAGGACTTCGTAGGCGACGGCTCCCAGGGCGTAAACATCAGATCGGGCATCACCCTGGCATCCTCCGTCGTGTTGTTCCGGCGCCATGTAGGAATAGGTGCCCATAACCTCGTTGGGGCGGGTTACCGATAGATCTTCGTTGCCGGTATGGAGTTGTTTCGAAAGTCCGAAATCCACGATTCGAACTTCTCGATCCTTGGTCAGCAGGACGTTGTTGGGATTGATGTCCCGGTGGATGATTCCTTGCGAGTGGGCGTAGGTCATTGCCTCGGCGATCTCGGAGATGATCCGGATGCGATCCTCTGCGAGGAGGGTGGGATCAGGGATTGCTTGTCGAAGGCTTCCTCCGTCAATGTAGTCCATGAGGATATACCACTTGTCCTCGAGTTCAGAGCAGTCGTACATCGACACGATGTGCGGATGACGAAGCTGAGCTAGGACCCTTGATTCCCTGAGGAAACGTTCTTCAAATCGAGGATCTTCAGAGCGTTCTGGGAGCAAGACTTTGAGGGCTTCGGAGCGATTCAATCGTCGATTCCTGAGCAGGAATACGGAACCCATCCCTCCGCGGCCTAGCTCACGGACAAGCTCATGATCGGGCAGCTTGTCGCGCAGCGTTTCCCAAACGCCTCCGGAGTTCGTGTTTGAATCGGTTGCTTCAGCGAGTGGCTCTTCAGCGAGAGAGAAGAAAGCAGAACGGCAGCTTCGGCACATGCCAGAAAGGCTCGGTCCTGAAATGGGACGAGAGCACTGTGAGCATCTGATTTCGGGTTCGGAAGCCATCGGCTAGTTTCAGAGAGAGTATCGAATGCCCCTCGTGGATGCCAAGAGGGAAGGCGGTCTACGCTTTGCGTTGGCTGCGAGCCGAGAGTGCGTCGAATTCTGGTGGCAGCTGTCCGAGTTTGGTTCGTGACCCAAAGGGAACGGCGTGCTAGTTGTTCTCTTTTGATGCTCGCTGGAGTTTCTCGGCGAGACGTGAACATGGATGAAGTGATCGAGAAACCGGCAGCTTTTCTGACAACGAGGTGGACCGTTGTTGTTGAAGCTCAAGCGAATGGAGGACTCAAAGCCGGAGAGGCATTGAGTCGTCTTTGTCGCATCTACTGGAGGCCTGTTTACCACTTCATTCGGCTCCGCGGCCATTCCCCCCACGACGCGGAGGATTACACGCAGGGATTCTTTGAGGCCCTGATTGAAAAAGACTATCTTAAGTCGGTTGACCAAGAGCGGGGCAAGTTCCGTTCGTTCCTGATGGCTGCCGCCAAAAATTACTTGGCGGACCAATATGATCGCCAACAAGCCTGGAAGCGGGGAGGGCGTGCTAAACTGCTTTCTCTGGACGTCGAAGATGCCGAAGTCTTGGTGGAGGATGAGATCGCGACCCAATCTGATGCAGAGGAGATCTTCGATCGTGTTTGGGCCTCGACCGTTCTCGACCGAGCGCTGCTGAAGCTGCGGCAGCTGTATGAGAGTCGAAAAAAATCTGAGAGATTTAATCTCTTGCGTCCGTGTTTGATCGGCGTCTCTCCAAAGTCTTACACTGAACTGGCGGAGGAACTCGGAGGCACTGAGGATTTGGTCAAAACGGAAGTAAAACGAATGCGCCAGAGTTTTCGAAAGATTCTTCGATCTGAAGTCAGTGATACCATTTCGGACCCCGCTGAACTGGAGTCCGAGATTCGGTATTTGGGATCGCTGATTTGATGGAATCAGAGGCCGCGTTTCTTTCTGTTGCGTTTCTGGACTTTGGGGGAAAGAAAAGGGGATCCGATCCAAGCAGAATCGGATCCCGTGCGAATCTAGTCTCGGTATTCCCAAGCTCCAAGGTCTAGTCCGCTGCCAACCGTCGTTCTCAAAACGCCTTCGTAGTGAGGGTCGTATTCGGCATCGGGCTGATACTCACTTGGTACATTCACAGGAGTGGCCAAATCGATCACGCTGCTGTTAGGCTTCAGACGGAAGTCGTAGTGGTAGACATCCTGAAGGGGCGTCCCGAGTCCTTCCAAGACAGTGCCGTTGATGGTCACGGTTCCGTTGAAGGGGTGGTATTGCGAGTTTTCTGCAGGTGCCCAGTCGGCGTTGAACCAATTCACTCCGTTGAGTACGGCGTGACCGTCTCCACCCCTCATGAGGTAGAGATAGGCGTCGCCATGTCGATCGAAGATATTGTTGGCGAGATAGACGGTCTGCCCGCCGGTATCCAGATCGAAGTAGCTCGTTCTCCATCCACGATCCCGCCGCGCGTTGATGGTCACGAGCGTGTTGTGGTAGAAGTGTAGGTTTTGCCGATACCAGTCCGTTGATCCGGTGTCTCCCCCGAAGTGAATCATGTTCGTTGAGTAAGGGCTTCGGTCGTGATCATTGATCAGAACATTGCCGTAGACATAAGTGTCCGCCTCGCGACCAATAACATTGAAGCTATCCTCAGGGTCGACAAGATCGAGCAGCCGTGCGCCGCTTTCGATCCAGTTGTACCGAATGACGGTGCCGACACTCCGATCCTTCAACGTGCTGCCGATCATCCCCGGGGTTGGATTCTCAATCACGTTGTATTGGAATACGATCCCCTCGGCTTGGGTGTAGATATTGTGTTCTCGATCATGACCGATGATTCCGTTGCTATGGATGTAGTTGTGCTCGAAAAGAATATTCCGAGACACTTCCTCCTCGGATCCTTTGGAAAGCACGAAGAACCCATTGCCGTTGCCGGTAATTTCGGTGGCCTTCACCACGAGATCCTCAACCAGGTTCGCTCGAATGCCGGCGCTTCCGTTGACATAGGATTGGACGTTCCCGCTAGCATCCGTGAAAGTATGATCAGGGTGAGCGCCGCTGACTTTGAGATTAAAGATCTCAATGTGACGCGGCTTCGTTCCCCAAGCTTGTCCAGACCCTCGCTTGATGTAGATCATCGCCAGATACTCGTCGGTGAATGATTGTCCGTTGGACTGCCAGTATGAGAAGAAGCCTTGGAACTGGGCACTGGTCGTCGCGTTCTCGCCGTCGATGACAGGCAGCTCTCCATTGGGACCTCGAACACCGCAGATTCGGATCGGTTGATCGGCGGTGCCTTCGCCCTGAATGCCAACTTTTTCTCGGTAGGGCGTTTCTCGCCACTCGATCATGACTGTGTCTCCGGCCCCAAGATTGAGCCATGGCACTTCTCCTAGAGTTTCATAGTCTTCTCCTGGTCCAACGTGATAGAGAGTACCATTCCCTTCGTGAAGGCAGGGGCAATCAGCAGGCAATCCATAAATTGGGGGGATCGCCACTGCCTGCGTTGGAGTCCCTCCGTCGTCGACGGGATCGACGGGATCGACGGGATCGACGGGATCGACGGGATCGACGGGATCGACGGGAT
>CAYFGX010000042.1:0-77562 GCA_964342405.1 uncultured Verrucomicrobiota bacterium
CGAGCAATGAAAAGCCGAACGCAAAGATAGCGATTCCCACGATTCGCAGAATGATTGTGTAGTCTCTTGGCATCAATTCTTGAGTGTCTGTGACGGGGCGCTTGGGTAATCCGTTACATCTTGTTTTCGTTCGTGATCTGAATCACAGCCTACCAATCATGTCTCGGTTTGCAATGAGAGAGACCATCGAGCGAGAACGCGGGCGCCTACTCAGGTGCCCCAAGCGGTCAGAGCGAAGGTGTCAGAATCTTCTGATCTCGATTCGGGAATCAGAATGTGAATCGGATCGGCGGAATGGAAACGAGCCTAGGGCCCTTGGGCGTTCGCTGAGCTCTTCTGATCCTGGTAGGTGAAATCCACAATTCTATTATGCTTCCACTCCTCGTCTTCGAGCCCGTTCTTAAATTTTGTCAAAGCCAGGAGTCCGCCAGTGAAATTGAAGGTCTCTTGGTCCAGCTGGACAATCTGTCGATCGCCCGGCGCGATCTGTCCCCACAAACGAACGGTTCGGTTGTGTCCGTTGGAGTCTTTGGTCGCCAATGAGTATTGGTCGAGCGCAAGATGTTCGGTGCCGTGGTTGTAAAGTGTGGCTAGATGGAACCCGTCCTGGGTGCTGATAGCTCCTATTTTCAAGTCGGATTCCCTACGCTCTCTTTCGCTCTTAATCAGATCGAGAAGGCGCTTTCCGTGTCTTGCTGCAAAGCTCTTCAACTCTTCCTCGGACCTTAGAAAGGGATCGTGGTGGCGAGGCCAATTCTTTCTGTAAGGATCCTGAGGATACGCTGACAGAAGTTCTTGAAAGTTGGCTTCTATCCGTTCGGACGCGAAATCTGAGAGCAGGAGTTGGTGCGTATACTGTTCTAGACGGTCTAAGTAGTCGTTTCGCAAAGTCGGGTTGTTAAAGATTCTGGAGGGGAGAACGAACCAGTGATCAGGTTGCCATCCGATGTCTTGAATCGTTTGGGGAAAGATTGAGATCGAGGGAGGGGCAATACGATTTCTATTCGCGAGGACGGAGAAATTCCCGTTGTTGTGGTCTCGAGGTATCAATGACCATTTGTTCGTATCTGGGGCTCGATAGAATAGGTAGTCGTCGGCCTCGATCTCGCTGCGATGACAAATGACCTGCATCGCCATATAATCCCGTATGCGTGGCCAGTCTGTGTGCGTTCTCGCGAAGGATTCGAACTCGTCGCGCCCGACCGCGTTTAACTGTTTTATGAATTCGCGAAGCTTCTCCAGGCTGCCGACATCCCCGCGAAGTGTTCCGATGGGCCCGCGCTGGCTTGCATGCTGAAATGTGCTGGCTCGGACCAAAGTGCCTCTCGGATCAAGACCTTTGTTTTGTTTAAAGGGAGAGCGAATCGGTTCGATATCCAAATAGACGCCCTCGTAGGAACCGTTGATGAATAGATTTACATAGCGACATTCAGAAACGGGTAATCCTGCAGCCTTGAAGAGGTCGCACGAGAGCTTTTCTTGCTGCATCGTGTGATCCATCGGTTCGGCCTTCAAATGTGTTACCTTTCGTGGAAAAGGAGTTTGATCCAAGAATCTCAATCGATAGCTCTTTTTTACCGCATGGCGCGTGCTAGCGCCTCGCAAGCGTATCTCGATTGGAAACTCCTCGTTTTCTAAACGAAACTTGCCTCTGACGTTGATCTCTTCTGTCACAGACCTTTTCATTCGGCGGATCCCGTCTTCTGGAAGATTGAGAACATAGGCTGGCAGGGTTGATTCATCGGGGTGAAGGTCAACGGCTCGGCGCTTGACGTCCGGGAGCTCCAAGTTCGTTTCCCCTTCGAGTTGTTCAAGAAGTTCTAAAATCTCTCGCTCCTCGACTCGGTTTCCTGTGGCTCGGGCCAATTCCAGCTCACGCAATAGGTTCTCTCTTCGTTTCTCCGATTCTCGGCGTTCGTCCTTGTCTGCTTCATTCAGAGGTCTCTTTTGCTCGATTTCAACGACCTCACCATCTTGGTTTACGGAGGCCGTGAGTATACGGTTTTCTCCGTCGAAGAATGTGACGATCCAAACGGCCCATCTCTCAGCGAATTCCACGGCCATTCTATCTGAACGATGATGGTTCAGAATTTCTCTGACCTCCTCGTTCTCGCTCGCTTTTGCGCCTGCCCAAGCTGGATTGTGATCACGAATCTGCTTCGACTCCGCGTTGGGCTGTAAGGTGAAAATCAAGAAGCCCACGATCAGGACGAGAAGCCGTGTCGTCTTGGCTGCAGCTGTCGCCAAATGCGCGATCATGTCAGAATTTTCGGGATCGCTTGTGTCAGAACCGCTCGCTTTCATTTTGGCTGAATCTGCTTCTTAGTCGACAAATGTCAATAGGCATTCAATGGGCCGTTGCGGTTGAGAAGTCGCTTGATATCGAAGCTTCGTGTGAGGGTGGGAGTGGTTGTTAGTATCAATCGTCGAATCTAGCATTGCGTCCTGAATTTGCCTACCTTTGGGAAACGACCCAACTATGAGACCACTCATTGCCAGCGCAACTTTGACATTGCTGGGAGCGGTAATGCTCGCTGCTGCACCGAAACCGCCCAACATTCTTCTGATTCTCTCTGACGATCACAGTTATCCTCATCTTGGAGCCTATGGTGATGCGAATTGCCAGAGATTCAAATTAACACCCAATCTTGATTCTCTGGCGAAACAAGGAATCCGATTTGAGCGCGCCTACACGGCAGCTCCGCAGTGTGCGCCTTCGCGAATCGCCATCTTTTCCGGGCGATCTCCAGTGGGTTTGTCAGCGACGCGGTTTGCGCAGCCGGCTCGCTCAGATACGCCGCTCTTCACGGACACGTTGAGAGAGAACGGCTATTGGGTGGGGCTTGATGGCCGGCATCAACATTTGAATGGACGGGTTAAAGGGTTACCTCACGTCTCTGCAACTCTCGAAGAGCTCGGCATGAAAGGGGAAGTCTTCGAATCCCGATTCGACCACTTTGTAGGACATGCATCCACCCGTGGAGCTGCGCTCTTGAAAGTGGGCGAGAAGGTTGGAGCGGTGTTGGATTCGATCCCTGAAGGAAAGCCATGGTTTCTCTATCTCGGATTCAACCAGCCTCATCGGCCGTTTGGAGATGACCACTCGGGGATTGACCCGTCCTGTCTTGTGCTGCCGCCGGACTGGCCCGATCTTCCTGAGGTTCGCTTGGATTACGCGCGCTATCTGGCGGAGTTGCGGGATCTTGACAGGGGTGTCGGAACAATTCTGGCGGCCTTGCAGAGCCGACAATTGGATCAGAACACTCTAGTCATATTCATGGGAGACAACGGGGAGGCACTCTTGCGCGGGAAGGGAACACTCGTGACTCGAGGTATTCACGTTCCACTATTGATTCGATGGCCGGGAGTTATTGCCCCGGGGCGTGTTAGTGATGAGTTGGTGAGTGGAGTGGATTTGGCCCCCACGATTCTCGGGGCCGTGGGGCTTGAACGAATAGATAGAATGACCGGGGTGAGTTTTCTGCCGGAGCTTCGAGGTCAGTCTTTCGATGGGCGGCGTTACGTGTTTGCCGAACGAGGCTGGCATTGGGGACCCATCGATCGCTCTGATGGATTCGACCTCTTACGTTCGGTGACCACGGAGCGATATCACCTCGTCTACAACGCGATTCCGGAACGAGCGTTTGCTCCCGTCGATATGTTGGCGAATGATCGAATCGCTTGGAAGGCTATCCAAGCGTCGCGATCGGCTGGCCGGCTTTCTGAATTGCATCAGAGGCTCCTTTTTCAGCTTCCGCGTCCTGTCTTCGAGTTGTTCGCTTTGGATGAAGATCCGTTTCAGCTTAATAACCTCGCAGGGAGTGAAGCTGTCTCGGGGATCGAACGAGAATTGCGGCTTCAGTTGGATCGATGGATGGTGCGGGAAAGTGACTATCTGCCGCTGCCTTCCCATGTGCACAAGTATCTGAGTGCCGGTCAGTAGATGATCGAGCTTGCTGATTTGGCCCGGTTAGGAGGTTGTTGTTAATACTTCCGTTTCACTTCTTCGAGGGCTTGGCGCTGAATCTTAACTGAAATTGAGGAGTGTCACTCGCTCGATCTATTCGCCTTCCCGTTTGAATTCGGATCCTTGGAGGCGGCCGATCGCGAAACCGATCGAGGCAGTCAGCGTATCGTCGTCTGAGAGTTCGTAGACATTTCGTTGTGGGTAATCGTGACGTGGATTGACGAATTCAACGCGACGGTGAGTCAACCTTGTGAGAACGAATTCCGTTGCTGATCGGCCACCTGGTTGCGCCACGTAGACCAGTCCTTCGTCTCGCTCGATGATACGCAAGTACTCGAATCCAGTCATCTTTTCTCCTCTAACCGTCCTTGAAACACCCAACATTGCGGCTCCCTTTGGGGGGCTCCAGCGTTCTTCGATGGACGAAGTCCGCCTCGTTCCATTCCAGTTACCGGTCAACCAAGCCAAATCTGAGATCGAGGCCTTTGCTGCTGGAGGTAACTTGATGTCTTCAGGATGACGATAGAGAGCCAGTTGTTTCGCAAATTTGTTTGAGAAAACGTAGACCAGTAGTCCTTCGTCTGTTATGCGAAAGACTCGCTTATTGACAACGACAAGCTCGTTATCAGCCAAACGCACGGTTTCAATGGTGTACTCGAGCCAGCCGTCCTTACTCTTCCATTCACCGCGATATCGTTTGAGATAGCCGTCATCCTCCGTTTTTTCAATGACGGAACCATCGAGAGTGATGCGTTCATCGCCTCGCGATCTTGGGTAAATGACAGCGTCTTCCTCGACTCGCAGTGTGAATCTGACGTTCATCGGGGCACCACCGTCCTCGACGGCCCGTCCCTCAGTGCGATCCTCCACGAATAGCCAGGTGCCATCCAATGCTTTTAGGGCAGCGTCCTGTGCCTCTCCAGGGAACTGCGTGATAATGATCGAGAGAAGGGGGAGCCAAGTTTTCAGTTTTCTTGTGTAAGTCGTCATTTTCATAGGTATCGGAGTTGAATTATTTCGGCGAGTTTGCTGACGATGAGAATAATTGTCTTGGATAAATGCGCAACGAGGGGATGCGAATACCAAAGTTCTCTCTTAGCTCGGCACAAGGTGGGGATGGTAATCGTTTTTCGTCTTATCGGACGAAGGCAAACTCTCTCGGCACTAGCTCCTTTAGGGTGGTTCCAAGAGGCTTCGTTTGATCGTGGGCTGGTCGCAGATTCCTAGGTAATTGCTCTCTGCCTGCCTTCACAATCGGTGACGCGTAGCACTGATCAATCCTCTAATGGCACGTTTGATTGGCGTTGCGTAGCACCGTGTAACTTCGACTGAAAAGCCTTCGTCTAGGCGATCAAAGGAAGGAAGACCATGATGATCGATCGGGGCAAAAACGGAGGGCTGCGGCGGAATTGCAAGGCTGGATTATTGACCGTCGGATTGAGCCTTGGGCTCCTTTTCTGTGTCAGTGGTAGAACTGAAAGCCATCCGATTCAATTGAACTTTCTTGATCGGCCGGAGGTGTTGCAGGACACCGTTGATCGCTTGGCTCGCGCAGGTTGTGGGCCGAGTGCTCTGGATGGGTTCCGCAATCTTGTCGCCTGCCAGAATAGACTATTTGAACCGCAACCCACCGACCTCACAAGCTGGGGAGGGGCGGCTCTGGAGTCTATTGAGACTCCGGAACAGCTTTATGGTCTCGGTGCTCCAGGGTTTCCTAGTCTGATGTCCTGGAGAAAGTTTCCCAAACGGCACATGCTCACTTGCTTTGACTTAGCTTTGCTACTTCTGAGGGAGGGGCCAGTCTTTGCTGAACGGGTGTCGCATGACTTTGAGCAGAATCACTTTCGCGCCATTCAGTTGTATTCTCAGGGTGGCTTGCAACGCTTGGAGGTTTCGGGGTCCGATTTGCAGGAACAGCTAGTGGGCTCGCCGCTGCTGTCTTCTTTGCAGATCTACGAGGCGCAGACCCGATTGCCATTTCGCTCAGCCAATGAATCCAGTCTTGCACTGAGTCTCCGGTCTGTGCGTTCGATACCTGGGCACTATGTGAATACGGAGCGAGCTCTTTCAGAGTTGTTCGAAAAGAAGGTCAGACTATGGCGGCGAGACGGAGTGGTGTTTTCTGATAAACTCAGAATTGTTCAGTGTCACTATGTAGACCTCCGGCAGAAAATCATGGGGGTGGACCACGTAGGCCTTCTGCTGGCAAAGGAACGTGGTTGGATGTACTTGGAAAAGAACGGAAGCACGAACCCGATTGTGCGCTTCGATTTCTCGACAATCGACCAGTTACTGGACTACTTGGAGATGATGTTTGAAGAGGATAGGTACGATCCTCGTAGTCCCCTTCATCTCGCGGCGTTCATGATTTCGATCAACGACGAGTTGCCTCGTGTCTTGTTGCGTAGTCGGTCTGAGATTCTTCAGGTCCGGCAGGAATGAGAGGTGTGGGGCACGAGCTAATAAAGCTTCTTTTTTCGGGAATGGTCGCGTGGTGATAGGAGTGATCCTGCTAAACAAGGCAGTTGTTGCTCGTGGGCAGCCTTCGCTACGGGAGTCGAACTGACCTGAGTGGTTGATCGATGGGAAGAATCTGAACACAGGTTTAGAGGGAAGCGTTGCGATTTCTATTGCGGCAAGGGCATGCTTCGTCGTAGGGAGAAGGTATGAATAGCGTTAAATGGATGAGGCTTCTCACTGGCTTGACTATGTTGCTATCGATCAACGGTTGGGCGCAGCAGGGGGAGAGCAGCGAACTCTTTCTTGTTTCGCCGGATGGAAATTACCACGTGACTCTGAGCTTGGTCGATGGGGAGGTCTTTTACCAGGTGGACTATGGTGAAACTCCGATTATGAACCGCTCGCAAGTTTCATTAAGCTTAGCGGGGGATCCGTTTGATGGCGGCTTTGAGATGATTGAGGTGCTTGCGGCTTCTCGGGATTCAAGCTGGAAACCAGTGGTTGGTTCGAGAAGTTTCTATCCCGACGTTTACAGTGAACGCATCGTGAAGCTGAGGGAGAAAAAAGGGCGGGCGCGTAGGCTGGACCTCGTGTTTAGAGCCTATAACGAGGGCCTTGCCTTCCGATATATCATCCCGGAACAGCCTGGTGTAGAGGGCCTCACCATTGAGTCGGAGAATAGCGAGTTCCAATTCACAGGCGACCATGATGTGTATTGGGATGACTATCCGCAGGCAAAGTATGCGAAAGTGTCACTGTCGCAAATGAAAGGCCATTCGGTCAGACCCCTGCTGCTGAAAACCGAAACCCACTATATCGCGATCGCGGAAGCTGGAAGCATCGAGCAGTACGCTCCAATGAAACTGAACCGTCTCAGGAACAATTGTTTGGTTACTCGGTTTCGGCGGGGGCATGTCTCCGTATCAAAACAGCTGGTCACCCCCTGGAGAGTCATCATGGTCTCCGATCGCCTGGGGGAACTGGTCGAGAATCACTATCTGCTGCAGAATTTGTCGGCCCCGTGCGCTCTGGATGACACCTCATGGATTCAGCCTGGCAAGGTATGGAGAAGTCGATTGGATACAGCAAGTGCAAAGGCGATTGTCGACTACGCGGAGGAGCACAACTACCAGTATGTTCACTATGATGCGGGCTGGTATGGTCCAGAAAGAGATGAGAAATCGGACCCGCTAACGTATATCGAGAGTATCGATCTACCCGACGTCATTCAATACGCAACTGAACGGGGAGTGGGGCTGATCTGCTACATCAATAAGATTGCCATGTCGCGATACGATTTGGATAAAACGCTAAGAACTTACCGGGACTGGGGCATTCGCGGCGTGAAGTTCGGATTTGTGAACTGGCAAAGCCAGTCTGATATGGAGTTCCTCTATTCTGCGATCAGGACCGCTGCGAAGCATCAACTTGTCGTCGATATTCACGATAATTTCCGTCTCACTGGCATTGAGCGAACTTACCCCAACCTTCTCACCGTGGAAGGCATTCTGGGAAATGAGGAACGAGCCGATCGCGGAAATTCTCCCGAGAACGTCTTGACCACTTCGTTTGCGCGAATGATTGCCGGCGCTGGAGACTTCACGCCGTGCTATCTCAACGGTCGTGTCGTGAGTCGATCTTTTCAGCTGGCACTTGGGGTCATTTTTTACAGTCCACTCCAGTATCTCCATTGGTATGATCAGATGGATCAGTACGAAGGCCGGACTTTCCCTGAATTAGAGTTCTGGAAAGAAATGCCGACGACTTGGGATGACACCAAGGTCGTTCATGATTCAATCGGGAGATACATGACAGTCGCGAGAAGAAAGGGAAGAGACTGGTTTTTGGGAACGATCGTCGACGAGCGGGTCCGGTTGAAGATCCCTTTGGATTTTCTTGGTGAGGGTGCTTTCACGGCTAGGGTCTACAAAGAGGATCCACTCGAACAGAAGGAGGTTGTGATTGAGTCGGTCGAGGTCACTGCAGATAGTGTTCTCACCGCGCATCCTAGCGCCGGGAGCGGGCAGGCAGTCTGGATTTCGATAGACCAATAGTTCGGCTGCTTTCTATTCCTTCAATAAAGTTTTGCTGAGAGCCATAGGGATCCATTCCGATATTTTATGGAGAGCCATCGGGGCGAAGGTTTCTTGAATCTGGGTATACTCCTCCGGAAGACCGCTCTCGCAGGTTTGGAAGAGGTGATTGAGTTTCGGCAATTCAGCTACTGAGTAGAGTGGGCACTCTCCCCCAGAGAGGGCAGCTCTGATGAGAGGGAGGTTCTCTTTGGGAGGGACCTGAAGGTCGCGTTCTCCAGTGAGTGCGAGTACGGGCACTTCAAGCTGTTTCAATGCGGGGAGGGGATCATAGCTCAGAAAAAAACGGGTAGCATCGTTATTCAGAAGCTGGATTTGCTGGTTGATGATAGTGTCGAGGCTTACTCCGCTCGCTTTGAGTGCCTTCGCCTCCTCCGGCAAGAGGCGCATTGATTTCATGGTTTTTCGTAACTTGCGGGCGGCCTTATCCAGATCAGGTTCATCTTTTAGCACAGCGAACATCTGTGCTTTGCGCTGCTTGCTTCTTTCGATCGAGTCCTCAGTATCTCCTCTGGCTCTCTGCTGTACCGCGTCCTGTAGGTAGAAGATCGCTTGGCCATTGAGTCCTGGTGATGCTAGTAGGACCAAGAAACTGACTTCGCCCGGCAACGCAATTGCCACCTCGGGTAACACCATGCCGCCTTCGCTATGGCCCAAGAGCCCGATTCGTTTGGGGGCAATATCTGTTCGGTTCTTCAGAAACTTAACGGCGGCTTTTCCGTCGCTTACGAAGTCTAACATTGTCGCCGTTTCGAAATCACCGCCTGAATCCCCAACTCCTCGATCATCGTATCGGAGTACTGCGATGCCGCGCCGTGTGAGGTGATCGGCGAGTATCAGGAATGGCTTGTGGTTGGCAATTGTCTCGTCCCGATCCTGGGGGCCTGATCCTGTGACGAGTACGATCGCGGGGCTGGGAGTATGAGTGTGGGGAATGGTGAGCGTGCCTGCGAGCTCAATTCCAGCCTGGGTATTCTTGAAACGGACACGTTCCGAACGGTAGGGCAGCGGCTCCATTGGCTCTTGCGGACGTGGCAATCGTGAGGACTCTTGTCCGTCGAGGTCGCTTCCCCACAGTGTCCCAATGAACAAGATCAGCTTGGCGACATTGTCCAAATAGGCGGGGATTAATGCAGTGGTGCGACTTTTCATAGGACTGTCTACCCGGAGACGAGCCACTTTGTTACGAGGATTTGAGTTTTGAAGGTTCGGTCGATTCAATCCCATCGAAGTTTTTGTCAGATGAATTCCCCTTAGGTTGGGGGCTGGTAGTATGAACGAGCTGTAACGAATGGCTCTTGAGGGTGGTTGGGGCGCGTTTTGACAAGAATCATGCACGCGTGCATGATGTCGCCACCGCAGAAAACGTGTAATGAGGGCGAGGTGCGATGCGGCACTAGGACCGTCTTGGGGGAAGTGAGAACGCGGGAACGCTCGGCGGTGTTCGATTCCGTGAATCCCATCGGTTTTCGGATAGCTGGAGAGTGCAGCAGGAAAGAACAGAAGAGCATGACCGAATCGAATAGGGAACCTGAGATCCAGTCTGAGGATGTTGCGGCCATTGATGCGCTGAGGCGTGATTACGACCAGATGTGTTCCGAATTGGGCCGCGTCATCGTGGGGCAACAGAGTGTGATTGAGCGCTTGGCCATCTGCTTGTTTGCCCGGGGGCACGCGCTCTTGATGGGGGTGCCGGGATTGGCGAAGACGATGCTGGTCAAGCGCCTGTCAGAAACCTTGGATCTTGACTTTAGCCGAATTCAGTTCACGCCAGATTTGATGCCCATGGATATTACGGGGACAGACATCTTGCATGAAAGTGCAGGGGGGCGGAGAGAGTTCGAATTCGTGAAGGGGCCTGTTTTTGCTAACATCGTCCTGGCGGACGAGATCAATCGTGCCCCATCCAAAACTCAATCAGCGATGCTCGAGGCCATGCAAGAGTATCGGGTAACGGCTGCGGGGCACTCGCACAGCTTGGACGAGCCCTTCTTCGTGCTGGCGACTCAGAACCCAATCGAGCAGGAGGGGACTTATCCTTTGCCCGAGGCGCAATTGGATCGCTTCATGTTCATGATTGATGTGGGCTATCCGAGTTTGGAAGAGGAGATTCAGATTGGACGCCTCACCACGGGCGACACAATGCCCGAGCTGAGTCATGTGATGAACGGCGCGAAGGTGAAGTCGTATCAGGAACTGGTTCGGCGCCTCCCTGTTTCCGATCACATCTACGAGTTTGCCGCTCGCCTAGTCCGGCGTACTCGGCCGACAGATTCCGATGCGCCCGCTTGGCTCAAGCCCTTGGTCGCGTGGGGAGCAGGTCCGCGAGCGATGCAGTACTTGATTCTCGGAGCGAAATCGCGGGCGGCCTTGCAAGGGAGCTACATGGTGCGGCAGGAAGACGTGATTGCGGTTGCCCAGCCGGTGTTGATGCATCGTGTGTTGACCACCTTTGGAGCGGAGTCTGAAGGAATCGATAGTCGTGAGGTCGTGAGTCGGGTGGCCGACGAACTCGAACAAGAGGGATAAGACCGTTGTGGCAGGTAAACCCACAGCTAGGCACGATTTCATCGATCCCAGAGTTGTCGCTCGGCTCTCCGGGCTTGGGCTACATGCCCGCCATCCGATGCTAGGGAGTGTTTCAGGGCGGCACAAAAGTCCAGTGAAGGGGGCCAGTCTGGAGTTCGCCGAATACAGAAAATATGTGCCGGGCGATGATTTGCGGCGGATGGACTGGCGTGCTTGGGGGCGTTCAGATCGGCATTACATTCGTGAGTTTGAGGCCGACACAAATCTGCGACTGTGCCTGATTGTGGACACCAGCGGATCGCTGGCGTTTTCAGCGAATGGCGTCAGTAAACTGCAACTTATGAAATCGCTGGCAGGCAATCTGGCCTATGTGGCGGCCAAGCAGGGTGATGCCGTGGGGCTCTACTGCGCAGGCAAAGGTTTTCACACGGAAATCCGTCCACGCCGAAATGCAGCCCACCTTCGATTATTACTCGATCAGCTTGGAAACATGCGGGCCGAGGGCGAGACCGGCTTGGATCAAGCCCTGCACGTAGCGGCTGAGAGTATCTCGCAACGGGCGCTCGTGGTGGTGTTTTCGGATTTGTTGCTCGAACCCGAGATTCTCCGCTCGTGTTTTCAACACCTCAGATTTCGCAAACACGATGTGGTGGTGTGCCATCTGCTAGACCAGAGTGAAGTAGATTTTGAGTTTGATCGACCAATGCGCTTCCTCGATATGGAGGGAGGCGAGCCGATCATGGCTGATCCTGGATCGGTAGGGCGGCAGTATCGTCAGGCGGCCAATGAGTATTTGGAAAACCTGGCGACGGTCGTCCGAGAGACCTCTGTCGACTATCAGCGCGTGAATCTGGGGGATGCTGTAGGAGACGTATTGTCACGGCTCTTACTCGGCCGTCAGGTACAACGCCAGCGGGGGAGTCGGCGGTGAGTTTTCTCCAACCCTGGATGATTATGGCGCTTCCCTTGGCAGCCCTGCCTGTCGTGATTCACCTCGTACACCGGAATCGTCACCAGTCCATTCCGTGGGCAGCCACGATGTTCTTGCGACGGGCGAATAGCATGAACAAGGGGATGGCCCGACTTCGTTACTTGATGATCCTGCTTGCCCGGGTGGCTGCTGTGCTGGCGTTGGTATTTGCGGTCAGTCGGCCTTTGGTGAGTGGGAAGTTGAGCGTTCTGGGGATGGGCAGGCCTGATGTGACGCTCGTCGTGTTGGATCGATCCGCAAGTATGGAGAGCCAGGATATGCAGGCCGGCGTCTCCAAGCGTTCGGCGGCTCTGACGAAGCTTGTGGGCTTATTGAATCAGCGGGGATACGGGAGCGAATTGGTGTTGATCGATAGCGCGAGTGATGCCTTACAAGAGTTGGACTCGCTGGAGGGATTGCTCGAACTGCCGGTGACTCAAGCGACGGCGACTAGTTCGGATATTCCGGCGCTGCTGGAAACAGGTTTGGCATATTTAAAGGCTAATGAAGTCGGACGGGCCGATGTTTGGATCTGCTCAGATCTGCGGGCGAAGGAATGGGATATCGAGGGAGGCCGATGGGACTCGCTCCGGAACAGTTTTAGGGAGATGGGTGGCGTACACCAATTCTTGTTGGCCTACGGGGAATCAACCCCTGGAAACATTTCCGTGCGGTTAAGCAATGTCTCACGTCGCTCCGTTGGTGAAGGCGCTGAGTTAGTGATGGATGTGCATCTCGAGAGGGACGATGCCAATGACTCCGGCGATGCAGCGACGGATAGAGAGGTCTTCGTAGAAATTGAGATCAATGCTGTTCGGACGGTGGTTGAGATGGAATTGAATTCTGGTCAGGCGACTTTGTTGGGACATCGCATACCCCTAGATTCTTCGCTTCATTCTGGTTGGGGAGTGGCGAGGATCCCCGAGGACAGTAATCCGCAAGACAACGAGTTCTATTTTGTGTTTGCAGAAGCTCCTGAACGGAAAGCTGTCGTAGTTTCCGAAGATCGCGGTTTGGCGGCGGGCTTCCGTTTGAGTCTGGGAGTGCCTTTGGAGCCTTCTCTCAGGCAGTCCGCGGAATGGATTCATCCCTCGGATACCGATCAGATTGATTGGGAAGACACTGCCATGATTCTATGGCAAGCGCCTCTCCCTGAAGGTGCTAACGCGGAGAAGATTCGCAAATTCGTCGGCTCCGGTCGAGTCGTTCTCTTTTTTCCTCCTCAGCAAATACAGGGTAACCGTTTCATGGGAGTGGAGTGGAGTGCTTGGCAAGGTGTGGAGGGGGAGTCCGCTCGGAAACTTAGTTGGTGGAGAAACGATGGTGATCTCTTGAGTCATGTGGGGAACGGAGATCCGCTGCCGCTGAGCGACTTGCGAGTTGATCGAGTCTGTCGGCTCAATGGATTGCCGAACAGTGCCCCGCTAACACCCTTGGCCCGTCTGGCCGAGGATCAGATTCTTGTGGCGAGAATGGGAACAGATACGGGCGGTTTGTATTTCTGTGCGACCTTGCCCTCCGCTCCGTATTCTACGATGGAACGCGACGCGATCGCCTACTACGTGATGCTCCAACGCGCGCTCTTGCGTGGCGCTGAGTCCCTTTCGCCCACGAGCCACATTGAGGCAGGTAGTGAGCAAGCAAAGGCTCTGCCCTTCGCCGATTATGAGTCTGTCGCTCCCGTTGTCTCTGCGCCTTTGCCGTCTCAACGTCCCTTCACATCTGGAGTCTATCGACAAGACGAGGCTTGGGTGGCGATCAATCGGAGTTCGCAGGAGGATGCTGCGGAGACAGCCTCTGGAGTTGCGGTGGATGAGTTGTTTGCCAGTTTGCCGTATGAAAGAATCGACGAGTCGATCGCCGATTCGTCTTCGCTGGCGAGCGAGGTCTGGCGAGGGTTTCTCTATCTGATGGCAGGGGCCTTGATCTTGGAAGCGCTTCTATGCCTTCCATCAAAGTCCGCGTTGGACGGGGTTCCGGACCGTTCACGGGCGACAAAAACGAGGGAGAGGTTAGCTTGACCGCAATCAATGAAGGGATTGTTTGGTTTCCGACCCCGATCGCTTCCGCGGTCGGTCTGATCAGTTTGGTGGTAACAACGTTGCTTTGCTGGATAGCGTGGCGACGGAGTGGATACCGAAAAGCTGTGGGGGCTTTGGAGCTCTTACGGTTTGTGTTGGTAGGTTTAGTTGTGGTGACGCTGTGTCAGCCAGAGTGGCTGCGTTTTCCGTCCAATCTTCAGGCGCCGAATCTGGTGGTGCTATGGGACCGCTCACGGAGTATGCAGACGCGCGATGTGATTCCGAACGAGAGTGGAGAAGCTGAAGTGATCACCCGGGCTGAAGCGATCGAAGGACTCAAGGACCTTCGAGTATGGAAGCCCGATCCCATTGAGGGCCAGGTGCCGTACACCGTCACCCTCGAGTCTTTTGCCTCGAGTGAGGCCCCTGAAGAGAGCGGAACCGATCTGAATGAGGCGCTCTTGAAAGTCATTGATTCGGGCGCAGAGTTAAAAGGGGTTGTTGTGGTTACAGACGGGGATTGGAATGTTGGCCAGTCTCCGTCGCAGGCTGCGATGCAGTATCGAATGCACCAGGTCCCGATCTACCCGGTGGCAGTGGGGAGTCGGGTGCCTCTGCCTGACTTGGAGGTGCTTACGATGACTGCGCCCACTTTTGCGGTCGCCGGAAAGGTGCTGCGAATTCCCTTCGCCATCGGAAGTGCCTTAGGACAGGACCGCGATGTTGTCGTGAGCCTGCAGGCAGATGGGGAGGAGGTCGCCCGTAAGGCCGTATTTGTCCCGGCGATGCAGCGAGTGGAAGATAGTCTCTCCTGGAAACCGACCACGATCGGAGATTTTGAGTTGCGCTTGTCGATGGCCCAGGATCCGTTGGATCGGGTTCTGGAGAACAATGAGATTCGCGGGCCGATATCGGTTCGGCAAGAACAACTCCGGGTGTTGGTGATAGAATCGTACCCTCGGTGGGAGTATCGCTACCTACGGAATGCGTTGGAGCGGGATCCGGGTGTTGAAGTGACTTGCCTCTTGTTTCATCAAGGGCTTTCAAAGGTGGGCGGCGGCCGCTCGTATATCAAGCAGTTCCCGTCGGTAAGTGAGCTCAACCGATTTGACGTGGTTTTCTTGGGCGACGTCGGAGTTTCGCCGACGCAGTTGACCTTGGATCAAGTGGGAGATCTGAAACAGTTGGTGAGTTCTCAAGCATCGGGTTTAGTTTTCCTCCCAGGCCGTTATGGGTATCAGGAAAGCCTGATCGATGGACCGCTCTCGGATCTATATCCGGTGGTGGTCGATCGCGGGCGTTCGGAGGGCATCGGAACAAGTGAGAAAGGTCACTTCACGCTGACTGAGGCGGGGAGAGGAAGCCTTCTGGCAAAGCTCGCGGATAGCGAAGCTCTCAATGCGGATGTCTGGCGACGCTTGCCTGGGTTCCACTGGTATGCCGCTGTGCAGCGGGCCAAGGCCGGAACAGAGGTTCTTGCGGTGCACGATCGCGAGAGATCGGCCGTTGGGCGAATTCCCCTCATCGTGACGAAGACCTACGGAACCGGTAAGGTCCTTTTCATGGGCTGTGATGGCGCCTGGCGTTGGCGCGAGGGGGTGGAGGACCGTTATCACTATCGATTTTGGGGGCAAGTTGCGAGATGGATGGCATACCAACGACAGAAGGCTCAGGGAAAGTCCATGCGGTTGTTCTGCTCGCCCGATCGGCCACAGGTGGATGAGCGGGTAACGGTGAATGTGAATGTGCTCGATGCTCTTGGAGGATTCTTGAGCGAGGCTTCGGTAACGGCGGATGTTGTTGCCCCGAGCGGAGGATCTCGACGGATTCGGTTGAAAGCGGGAGAAGTCGATGCAAGGGGACTCTACACCGGAAGTTTCGTCGTCGACGAGCCGGGTAACTATCGCTTGCAGGCGGCGAGCGATACCGGGGCTCTGATGGAAGTGGAGCTTCCCGTTCAGGGCCGTGTTAGGGAACGAGTCGGGCGTCCGGCTCGTATGGATGTGCTGGAGGAGATTGCCTACGTGAGTGGCGGCGCCGTCTACGAAACGGCGCAGGTAGAGCGACTCTTCGACGAGCTGCGGCAGTTGCCGGAACCGAAGCGGATGATGGAACGCACTCGGCTGTGGGCCCATCCAGTCTGGTGCGGTTTTTTGATTTTCCTGATGGGGCTCTTTTGGGTGGGCCGCAAACTCGTCGGAGCGGTTTAGTCGGGAGGGATGTCAACAGGCATGAGTGGAAGCAACAACACCTCACCGAGCCCATCGCTGACCTTGCCGTCCGATCTGCAGGAGCCTTTGGTGCGTTATCGCAATCGGGTGTGGTTTATTAAGGCCGCAGAGGGGTTGCTGTCGGCGGTCTTCGGGCTACTGCTCTCCTATTTGTTGGTCGTTGGGATCGATCGGTTGTTTGACACACCATTGATCGTGCGGGTTGCTCTGCTGGTAGCTGGAAGTGTTGGGATGGTGTTTCTCTTTCCCCACAAGCTTTACTATTGGGTCTGGTGCCACCGGCGCCTTGATCAAGTGGCTCGCTTGGTTCGGCAAAGATTACCCCGTTTTGGTGATCACCTGTTGGGCGTCGTGGAACTTGTGCGGGGCACGAACCAAAACTCCCCAAGTCGCCCACTGGTCGAGGCGGCTATGAATCAAGTGGCGAGGGACATGGCTGGACGGGATCTGTCCCGAGCGATTCCCCGTCCGCGACATGTTCTCTGGGCTTGGATGGTCGGAGTGCTTCTGTCCTTTCTCTGTGTCTTTATCTGGTGGGCGCCTGATGCGAGTTTCAATGCGTTCGTGCGTTGGCTCACACCTTGGCGTCTCGTCGAGCGGTACACGTTTGCGCAACTCGTGAACGATCGAGATTCTTTAGTCGTTCCCTATGGAGAGCCTTTTGAGGTTGTAACACGTCTCCGCGAATCTTCACCGTGGAAGCCATCAGAGGCGGTTGCTCAGTATGGTCATCAATCTGCCATTGCAGCTGAACTTGAGGCCAACATTTACTCGTTTGAGTTCCCCCCGCAGACGGAGGATGCTCGTGTTGCTATTCGGGTGGGAGATGCGCGGCACTCGCTCGCGGTGAAACCTCGACTTCGACCAGCGTTGAATGAGCTATCTGCCGAAATTGAATTGCCGTCGTATTTGCAGCGGCCCGAAGCTTTGGTAGAGGATGCCCGTGGAGGTCGGTTGACGGTCTTGAAAGGGAGCGTGGTAAAACTTCGAGCGAAGGCGACGAGGGAATTGTCACAAGCAACCCTGGATGGTCGAGTGCAGTCTATCGACGGTGCGAGCATTGCCAGCGAGACGATGTTAGTTATGGGGCCATCGGAGCACCGCCTCAACTGGCGCGATACTCTCGGCCTAACACCTCGGGGTTCTCAAGTCCTCGAGATCGGCGTTCGAGAGGATCGGGCCCCGAATGTGACCTTTACCGATTTCAAAAACAATCAGGTGGTTTTGCCTGATGAAGTCGTTCCGATGGGCATTCTTGCGAGTGATGATTTTGGTGTGCGGCAAGTGGGCATTGAGTGGGAGGGCACTAAAGATCCGGTTATGAACCCAGAACCCGCTACGGGGGAGAAAATCGTGTCTGGTGGCCGGGCGACTCTCGAAAGACTGGATGTCTCTGGAACCTTCTCCGCGGTTCGAGAGGGAGTACGACCACAAAGTTTGAAGATTCGCGCCTACGTGGAGGATTACCTGCCGGGGCGCGAACGGGTATATTCGGCTCCTTTGCGTCTCCATGTCTTGGATCCCGCAGATCATTTCCAATGGTTGACAGAGCAGATGGGGCAGTGGGCCGACGTGGCCCAGGAAGTTTACGAGAAAGAACTGGAGCTCCATGAACGTAACGATGCACTCAGGCAACTTTCTCCTGCCTCGCTGAACACTGCAGAAGTGAAGCGACAGATTCAGGATCAGGCTGATGCTGAGGAAGCGAATGCTGCGAAGCTGGGGACTTTGGTGGAGGTCTGAAAGGAGTTGTTACAGTCGGCTGCCAAGAACCAAGAGTTCGACGCCCGACAGTTGGAGGACTGGGCAGATTTGTTGCAAGAACTGGAGTCAATGGCCCAGGAGAAGATGCCTTCAATCGCCGAGCTTCTAGCACAGGCTGCCGCTTTGACTGCTTCGACTGAGGAGCCCACGCGAGAGGCGTCTGAGCCAGGAGATCCAAGAGAGAATTCAACGTCAGGAGATCCTGGGTCAGAGGCGGAGGCCGACGAGAGTGAAGCGGCGAACGGGAAGCCCAACCTGGAAAAACCAGAGCAGTATGGGCCTGAAGGCAAGGAACTGAAGGGGCTGGAGCTCAGTCCTGATGATCCCAACACACCCGGTGGTGGAACGAATGTCGATCGGGGAACGCCCGCGGAAGGGGATCCCGGTATCTTGCCGGCCAATCCGACGCCGAGTGCGGGGGATAGCGAGTCGGGATTCAATGAATCAGAGAAAGCTGTCGATGCTGCGCAGGTGAAGGGGGGAGCAGGGATTCCCACGACGGTGCTCAAAGGGAGTGGAAACCCGCCCGAGGAATCGGAAGAAGAGTCAGCCTCGAGCACTACCGATCTCGTGCTTTTGGCTGTGAAGGAGCAGCAATCGATTCTCGATTCCTTTGCCGAGTTGGCGGGAGAGATCAGTGAACTCCTAATGGGCTTTCAGAACAGTACTTTCGTAAAACGACTCAAAATGGCTTCTCGTGAGCAGTGGGATATCTCGAGTAAATTAGGTGCGCTGGATGGGTTCGGCCTATCTAGCGAGGAAACGGAAACAGCGTCACAACGAAAAAGGCTAGCTGATGACCAATTGTTTTCATCGGAACAGATCCTGATCCTGCAGGATGACATGGCGGCCTACGCTGCTCGTCGTCCGTCGGAAAAGTATTCGGTGGTTCTGGATGAGATGTTGGACTCGGGTGTGGTGACCGAGTTGGAATCGTCATCAGAGGCCATTTTGCAGAACGCAGTCGGAGGTTCGACAATCGAGGCGGAGTTCTGGTCGGATACATTGGATCGATGGGCCGAGGAGTTGGTGGATCCTGGTCAAGCTCCCGAGGGGGGCGGCGAAGGAATGTATGATGAACCCAGCTTGACGCCGGAGATGATTTTGGCGGTGTTGCGAGTGATTCGTGATGAGGTCGATTTGCGCGAAGAAACGCGTGAGTTAGACCAGGCCCGATCCTTGTTGGAGTTAAGCGCGTATCGAAGCAAGGCGCTTGACTTGTCTGCTGATCAAGCGGGGCTTGTGGTGGAAACCCGATCGATTCTGGATCGCATCAACGAACTTCCGGATGCCGATCATGAGGTCATCACAATGCAGAAAGAAAAACTCAGTCATGCTGCCGAGGTGATGGGTGAGGCAGCGTCCCTGTTGGCGAAACCAGAGACTGGGCCAGTGACCATTGCGGCCATCACGGACGTGATCGAGATTCTGTTGGAATCATCCCGCGTTCCCAACGCTCCAATGATCGTCAAGGCGTCACCCACCTCGACACCGGCCTTGTTGCTGATCGGGCTCGGTAATGATGCGGGGCGTGCTCAACTGGAAGCCCGGGCGCCAACGCAGGCAACGGGTAGAAGTGGACGTAAGCTTCCAGAAGAATTTCGCCAAGGACTCGATGCCTACCTCAATGCGCTGGAGCGCCAAGCCCCGTAGAAGAAATCTATGTAGACCTTGTGGTATGAAGTTTTTGAAAAACAGATGGTTGAGTCGATGTGCTATTCTCGTGGTGATCGGGGTTGTCTGTGCTTTTTCACCTCTCAGTGGGCAGATTGTTTCGGTTCGGAATGGCGAGGGAGTTCCCTTGGATGCGCGACTTGTTACCGAGCGTGCGGTGAGATTCTTGTTGAACACGCAACGCGATGACGGGACTTGGCCGGGAAGAGTTTCTTCGGGTTCGGGTGTGGTTGGGATCGGTGTCATGGCACTGCTGGCGACAGGCGAAGATCCGGATTTTGGTCCCTACGCCGATGCACTGCGTCGGTCCTTACGCCATATCATACTGAATCAATCTCCGACGACCGGTGTGACGTCCGGCCCAGGCCATGGCCCCATGTATCACCACGGACTTGCTTGCCTAGCGCTTTCCGAAGCCTATGGAGTTGTCAATGATCGACTCCTCTGGGAAGGAACCAACGTACCGGTTGAGGAACGACGCACGATTGGCCAGGCGTTGGAATTGTCCGTTCGCTGTACGCTCACTGCGCAGCAAAACAATCCTCACAAGGCTTGGCGCTACTCGCCCGAATCGCAAGATGCTGACACGACGGTTTCTGGGACGGTATTGATGGGATTACTTGGCGCTCGAAACGCGGGCATCGAAGTGCCCAACGAGGCCATAGAGAACGCGTTGGCGTACTTTCGGGCAAACACCATGCAGGACGGGAGTGTTTCTTATCAATTTACGAGCGGTCATGGCAACGGTGTGACGCGTGCCGCCATCGCCACCTTGGTCTACGCGATCGCCAAGCGGAAAGATACTCCCGAATACCGTTCGGTTGCGGAATTCATCAAGAGTCGATCCGATCAAACGGTCCGCGACCACCCTTACTACAATCGCTATTACATGGCGCAGGCCCTTTTTCAGAGCGACCTTGAGACTTGGCAGGCTTGGAATCGGCGGACGATTCAAGAACTGAAATCGCAGCAGGCGGAGGATGGCAGTTTCAGCAGTACGCACGGAAAGGCCTATGCCACTGGAATGTCGGTGCTCGCGTTGGCGCTGAATTATCGGCTCCTGCCGGTGTATGAACGATGATGAGCCTGACTTTAAAAACTCGATGCATGGAGATAGCCGGGCGACTTGGGGTTCTGGCCTTCCTAGCCGGCGCGAGCATCCTTGCGTTCCCGCAAGCGGAGCTTGGGAATCTCCCGCGGGCGTTTGATCGGAAGCCACCCGCGCCGTCTGTTCTGAGCGACGGTGGCTTTGAAATCAATGCTGAGAATGAGGCTTGGGAACTGACGTCGAATTCCCCTCCAGAACGGTCGGAACGGGCGGCTCGTTCAGGGCGATTTGGCATTCACTCAAAGTTAGTAAACGACGGGCCTCAGCCGTCGGAAGGGCACTTGAGTCAGACTGTCCAGAGTGGAATTGTGGCGGGCGAGACCTATGCGCTGGAATTCTGGTTGCGGGAGATTGATTTCGGGATTAGCTACGTTCAACAGTATTCGATTCAATGGTTGGATGCGGAAGGCGAAGAGTTGGCTGAAGGGGGGAAACGGTTGACAAATTTTCGGGCAGGGAAGAAGGACTGGGAAAAAGTCCGAGTCGACGATCTCGTGGCTCCCGAAGGCGCGAATGGCGTCCATCTGTTGTTTCGTTTTGTTACGGGAGCCGTGAAGGGAGGCTCCGGTGAGGTGTTTATTGATGATGTTCTTTTCGAGCCAGAGAATGCGGAGCTGATTGCGTCGGTCGGTGTCTCGTCCGATGAGGCCACGCTTGTCTGGCAGAACGGGGATGTCTTGACCGGGCAACTGTTGCCCTCTGAAGGGCGTCGCGTGAAGTGGCAGGCCCCTGTTTTCACGGGGCCGGTGGAAATCGATCCCGCAGCGCTTGACTCGGTCCGTTTTGTCCCAGGAGAGTATGAGGACCCTGGGGAATTTAGATTGACCACTGTCTCAGGTGACATTCTGACTGCGGACATCCAGGGGGCTGACGAGGAATCCTTTCACGTGTTCAGTCCCCGTTTTGGGGAGCTCGCCATTAGTCGATCGTCGGTGCTTGAGATTCGGCGGGTTGAGAACCCAAACCAAGTCTTTGAGGGAACCAAGCTTGCCGACTGGCGCGCGGCGTTGAGTGGCCCTTTCACCCAGTTGAACTACCGAGTCCATGACCTTGCGGTATCTGCTTCTGGCAAAGAGGGTGGGGAATTCGTAGTCGAGACTTTGGTTCGCGAAGGAGACCTGGCTTCCGGATTCATCGATCAGCATGTTGCCGAGGGCCTTGAGCAGTATGCCGTGCGTTATGAGGCCGCCCTGACAGTGCCTCAGGATGGCGAGTATCAATTCGAGTTCGCCCATGGAGGGACGGTTCGGTTTTGGCTGGATGGCAAACTTTTACTCTCGTCTGACAATCGGATCATGCGCACGGAAAAACTCTCCCTCGAGGCAGGTGTCGCGAGCGTGCGTTTGGAGTTTCTATCGGCGCCCCGCGTCAAAGATCTAGGCCTTTTCTGGAGTGGTCCTGGTTTTACGAAACAAGCTCTGATGGGAAGGAATCGTCGTTGGAGCTGGCGGAAAGGAAAGGACGGGACTCCGTTTACGCGGTTAAAGAACACGGGGCTTTTCAGGCAGGTGGATCTGCCGCCATCGTTTCACTTGGATCTTGAACTCGAATCACGGGGATCGCCTCGGTTCTTGATGGGCTTGGGGCGCGATGCCCATTCTGCTGAGGGCGAACACCCTCTACGACTCGAGACTCGGGGCGATAGACTCGTGTTGAGCACGGGTGCGGGCCTTGTGCCAGTCACAACCCTGGAAGAGGCCCAAAGTGACGTCCGGCTGCGTTTGTCCTATTTTCGAGATCTTAAGATCCTTCGCGTCAGTGACTTTGGGGGGCGCTCGTTGGCGAGTGTCGAGGGCGTGGAACTGAACGCAGGAGAGTCGGGGATTCTTTGGCGAAACCGCGGTGGAGATCTGACCGTCCAGCGGGTGAGCATCTACGCGATGGCAGATGGGGGGACGCCAGCTGAGCAGCTCGACGGGAATCGGCCGCGTGTCCACTTGATCGATGAATCCGTGACCTATGGAAGGCTTTTTGTTGCTGCGGGTCAGGCGGAGGTCAGGGCTCTCGATGGAATGCGTCAGGCAATCGATCTGCGTGACGTGGATCGGGTCGTGCATCCAGATGCGCGTCTCGAACCCTGGATTGGTGGGATTCAAATATTTTATGCGGATGGAGGCCGCATTCAGGGGCGATTGGTTTCGTTCGATGAAAATTCCGTGCATCTCGAATCGCGCTCTGCTTCGGACCCACTCCTCTGTTCTCTAGCTGGGGCAACTCGGTTACAGTTTGCGGAGTCGGGCTCTTATCGCCCGCTGAATTCGGTCTCGGATACACTCAGTGTGCCGACGGGAAGGTTGCGGGGGCAACTGACCTTCAGGGATTCCGAATCACCTTTAGAATGGCGTCTTGTTGGGGCAGATCAATCCGTTCGGTTGGCAGAAGGGATTCCGTCGCAAGTGAACCGGGATCGTGGTTCGCTCAGTGCTCATTACGCGTTTGATCCCGAGGATTTTCCTTCCGTGATGCACTTGACCAGTGGCGAGGCGATTCCTTGCCGGATCTCTTCGTATGATTCCAGGTCCCTGCGCTTTGAGTCGCCCTTCTTGAGGGGGACGAGTCTGGATGCCAGGTTCGTCAAAGCTCTGGAACTAATCTCTCGACGCGGCCCGATGAAATCCCAAACTCCGGGAGACGCCGAGGAGGATCGACCAACCCGTCGGCCTATCTTCGAGTCGCCTGCTGCTGTAATTGCGGACCCGACGCTGCTGGCCCGAGCGCTCACCGTGCCACGTATCAATCGGGGACGTCCTTCATCTCATTTGATGCTCGCTCTTAATGGTGACATTAAACGCGGGCGATTGATTTCAGTTGGGGAGGAGGATGTGCGATTCGAGTCGAAGCAGCGGGAAATGGTGGTTCCTCGAGGGAGGGTTAGAGCGGTCGTTTCGATCGATGCTCAGGAAAGTGATGCGGAGGACTCTCATTCTCAAGAGGGAAACCCAGAAAATCCGCGAGCGTTGAGAGTTGAGCTTGTGGATCGATCTGTATTGCGCTTTAGGTCCACCGAATTTAGGGCTGAGCGGCTGATTGGGCAGTCCCCCCTCTATGGAGCCCTTTCACTACCTGTGAATCAGATCGTCACCATCGACAGTGGAGAGTTTGATCCGGGGGCGTTTTCTAGCAAGTTTGGCAGTTGGCTCGCTCATCCGGCGATGGAACCCGATTTTTCGCGGGACTAGTCGATAGATCTTGATGGTCGGATTACATGCCTCCTTCTGCCTTTTCCTGCTTTTTGTGTCACGAAACAGTGCTGACGGAACCCGAGTTTAGGCTTTACGGATATCGCGGCTTCGGAACACGATCCCGCCAATGACCAGTCAATGCACATACCGGATTTGCGCATCAGTGTTACGAACTAGTTACATTATTGCGGCGATTGCGATGCTTCTCTCGTCGTCTTTGTCGGCTGCTAGTCTGAAGTTTGCGGAGATCTATGATCCGGAAAAGGTGCTGGACGTGAAGATTTCGGTGGCAGAGGAGGATTGGAATCGGGCGCGTCGTCAAGTTCGCTCCATGCCACAAGCTCTCGGCGAGGAGCGGCGGCTTGGGAAGGCGGAAAGCCCATTCACTTATGTCTCTGCAGATGTGACCATTAATGGAGTCACGTTCAAGGGTGCGGAGATTCGTAAGAAAGGTTTTATCGGTTCCCTCGATAACGAGCGTCCTTCCCTCAAGGTTAAACTGCCTGCCCGTGACGAGAACGGAACGAAAACGGGTATTCGAAACCTCACGCTAAACAACAACAAACAAGATGGCGCTCTGGTCAGTCAAACGATGACCTACGCACTCTTCAATCAAGCGGGTCTCGTCGCACCCAAGACGAGCTATGCGACGGTCTCTGTTAATGGAACGTCATTGGGCGTCTACACCAATGTCGAGCCGGCCCGGAAAGCGCTCGTGAAGCGTGGCTTCGGGACGGACAAGGGGACCATGTTTGAGGGAACGATTGTGGATTTCTATCCGGGGTGGGAAACCGGATTTGAGCACAAGTTTGGTCCCGAGGAAGCAGGACGCGGGAAGGTGAAAGAACTCGTCGATGCTCTTGAGCTGAAAGGAGACGCCTTGCTGGCAGCTGTGAAGGAGTGTGTGGATCTTGAGCGATTCATTCGGTTTTGGGCCGTGGAGAGTTTGATCGGTTTTTGGGATGGGTATTCCGGAAATCAGAACAATTTCTTCGTCTATTTTAACCCCGACAAGGACCGACTTCACTTCCTGCCATGGGGCGCCGATTCCGTCTTTACGAGTCGAGGGATGATGGATCGCGGTGGACCCCGCTCCGTGAAATCAAGAGGGCGGCTAGCGGGGCTTCTCTATCAAATCCCCGAGGTGCAGACTCGCTATCGGGAGGTGATGCTTGAGTTGCTGGATTCCCTTTGGAACGAGGAACAGTTGATCAAAGAGAGCGAGAGGATTGAAGCGCTCGTGGGAGATGCCATTCACGGGAATCAGGGCGGTTTAAGTGGCGCCCTGCAGCGAACTCGAGACTTCTTCAACTCTCGCAGAGACGAACTCATGGCGGAACTGAAAGACGGCTCGCCCGAAGTTGAGAACCAATCAAGCGAGCCGATGTATTTTAGCAAGATCGGAAGCGTTGAGGGGACAATCAAGGGCAAGTGGTTTGACGATACTCCGAGTGACGGTACTGCGGTGGGCGAGGCAGACGTTAAGGTGTTTGTGGATGGTGAGGAGGTCGCTTTCAAGAACCTAGGAGTGTATGCCTCTGAGGGTCGATTTGGCTTTCCCCGCGGTGGACGTCAAGCGGCAATCAACTTGGTGGGTGAGCGCGCTTCCGATGGTGAAACTGTGACCTTGATGCTGATGGTGCCACAAGAATCCTTCGCTCCCTCCGAAACTCCGGTTGCCATGGGGGGCATGATGCGTGAAGGTCAAGGATTTGGATTTGGTCGAGGTGGCATGCAGCCACTCGACGGTAAGATTCAATTCTCGGCTGCCTCGCAAGAAGATGGAGCTCCAGTAGAAGCTTCGATCTCCGGTACTGTCATGAGGATGGTAGGCGGGTTCTTTGGCCGAGGGAGAGGCGGAGGCGGGGGACGTGGTCCTAGAAACCGCCGGTAGGTGGCCTCCGAGAAATCCTCGGGGCGGAAACTGATCTCAGTGTCGAATCGATTCAATCGTTCGCATCCCAGACAGGTTTCGGTCTTACTCTGATAGCTTGGCCTTTTAGCCCGTTCGTGTCCTTGGGATATTCTTGAGGGTCTTCAGGTGTGATCTCGATTGGTTTCGTAGGAATCCCATCCTCAATTCAACGGGCTCAGACAATCCGCGGTAAAGCCAGGCGACTGCCTGAGGGCTGCTTTAACGTGTTCACCTGGCTGCTGCTGGAGTATTCCCGTCGGTGAGTTTTTTCGGAAGTGTCAATTCTTTCCAGTTGGGATCGATCGCTTCTATCGAACCCGGAGAATGCCTCGCATGGCCATCCAATGGCCGGGGAATGTGCATATGTAAGGATAGTCGCCAGGCGTTTTCGGTGCGCGCAGGTAGAGGGTGTGTTCCTTGGTCGGATTGATGACGGGAATATGGGCAATCACTTGCGGGAGATCGGGAACGTAGTTCTTCTGTCCAGCGCTCGGATCGCTCATCATTTTGAACGATTCCATTCCGACTGTTCTCGCACTCTCGGGTGCGACCAGGACCAGATTATGCGGCATGACATCGGTGTTTCTGAGCTTCCAAGCGAGGGCTTCGCCTGCCTCTACTTCAATCAGCTTTTGGGCGTATTGCAGCCCAGCGACCGCGTCGACAAGGATCTCACGCGCCCCTTCCAGGAATTCGCCTGAAGTGTTGGGGCTTTCAGTTTCTTCGGCTTCGTTGGCGACTCTGAGTGCGACGGTCGTGAGCTTGTCGTTTCGCGGTTCTGCCAAACCGTTGCTAGTGAAGTGTTGGCTCGGATACATCGGTGAGGCAAAGAGGTCAGTCTTGAACTCGTGCCCATCTGCCGCTTTGAGGTGCATGCGAAGGTGTAGTTGCATGACGGGTTGCATGGACGGCATTTCCACGAAGAGACTGTTGTCCTTGAGCAGCTTGATGGAACGGATATTAACGAGGTCATGCCCGAGCGAGTTGGGATCCTCATTTGAGAATTCAGGCGACCCGTAGCGTCGGGCATACTCATAGTTCCAAGCCTGGGCAAAATAGCGCCCTAGTTTGGTGTTTTCGTTGCGGTCGAGTTCGGTAGCGAACTCAATACGAATACCGTTCGCGTGAACTCGAAATCCCTTGGGTTTGTAGACGGAACCACCGGTATACCGGATTCGATGGAAACAGCCATCTTTGACGGAATAGTCTCCCCATCCATCCATCCCAACTGCATAGAGTTGACCATCTAGGGGATGAAACGCACCGCGTATGACGCCAGAGAGGAATTCGCCCTCCAAGGGGACGACTGCGCCTTGGGGGCGGGGACCGGTGTCATCCCGGAGAATGAGGTAGTGGGCGCTGGCTCCGTAGCTGAGTCCGATGTGCGTGCCGGCGAGAGGTCCCCACTTGTCGCTCGTCATCTCCAACATGCCACCGGTGGAATTGTCGATGCCGCGTGGAATGTAGCAAAGCGCGGACGCGATCGTGCCGCCTTTTCCATCCTTAGTGGGGAGACCGTAGAACTCGCCTGGATTGACCTCTAGGATCGCTGAAGCAGGGGTCCAGGTGCCTTCTTGCGGAGCAACCCAGAAATACTCGTCGGAGCCGCCAATGCCCATGCAGTTTCGAACGCCCCATGCTTGGAGACTGGTCCGCTTGTCCGGACTGGTCCGAAGGATGCTTTCGCGTTGAGTGAAATTGAAGGAGCCATCGGCTAGACGGTGCAAGCCGAAGGTGTGGGAGTGACTGCGGTCGTAGCCCCCAAAGTCATTGGCCCAGTTCTCATAGTGATCGGCTTCTCCGTCATTGTTGATGTCATGAAGGCGATAGATCTGGCCCCGGTCCAGAATGAAGATGCCATCTTCGTCGACGTGGATCCCGATCGGTTGATTGAATCCCGTGGCGAAGCGTTGCCACTCGACCGTCTCGAGTCCTCGGCCGATTCCGGATACCCGCCAGACATCGCCGCACAGAGTGCTGACCAATGCGTCTCCGTTGGGCAAAAAGCCGATGCCGGTCAGCTGCATGACTGTCTGGTAAGGATTGTCGTAGGGGACGTGTAAGGTGTCGATGACGTAGCCTGAATCACCGCGAGGCTTGCCGAGTGTGACCGGCATTGTGAGGGATTCCTTCCAACGGCGTTCTAAGCTTCTTGGAGATGCGAGGAGGCGAAGGGCTTCAGTTTCGGCGCTTGGATTAGCGTCACTCGAGACGCGAACGATGACGCTGGCACCTGCTTGGGCCTCGTTGATGAGGAGAGACCCGTTCTTGACGACGACCTCGCCAACCTTGTTTTGGGATACCACAACAGCCTTGAGACCGTTCGCCAAAGGAAATGGAACCTGCAAGCGAGTCGCGGCCTGCTTGAGGTCAACGCGCCGATAGAAGGCATTCGACGTTGCCCAGGGTTCATCTGCAATGCCAACGCCCTCGATGCTGTAGTCGAACACGATCCGTCTACCGAAGCGGCGAAAGCCCAGGTAGCTGCTATTCGCCGGCATCGAAGCGGATGGGACGGTGAACCAAACTCTACCGACTGGAGTCACATCCCGAGATGTTCCCCAACGAAAAGGATGGTATTTCAGAAAGCCGCCCGTCCATACAGACCGATACGCGAGCGAGAGGGGATCGAAGCAAGCAGAGAGTTCGCGTTGCGCGCCCAGTCGGATGCAGATGCCCTTAAGGATGGAAACCCCCTCGGGTTTAAAGACGGTGGTTCGATGTTCTCCTGACTCGATATCGTTCCATCGGTCGTCTTGATGGTTATTCTGGTTGTGTTTGCCCCAGTGTCCGTAAAGACCGGCGTCAAGTCCCGGGTAGGCAGGGATGATTCGTGGAAGCTCGTCCGGATTGGCCATGTAGAAATCTGCTTGCCGTTGATAGAAATCATAGAGACGGGCCTCATTCACGATCTCGTTGGCGAGCGTGTAGTTCTCGCGACCACCCTCGGGATTGGCGTAAGCGTGCTTGGACGGATCTGCCAAGTTGCCTGTGGTCGCAGCTGCCGCACTCAGGGCGCCAAGAAAACAAATGATAGTGGGAAGGTCTTGTTTCATTCTCAAAATGGATTCTCTCGAGTCAGGACTCGTTCACCTCTAAACACTCTTCCATCAGGCACTCATGCGCCTGGGACGGTAAGAAGGATGGTATATTATCCTTCTTACGTTGGCGTAAAGATAAACCGCTAAAGGTCCGCTCATTCGGGCAAGATATTCGAGAAGCTAGCAGAAGGGGATGAGTGATTTGTGGAGAAATCTCGTTTGGTCGACGTTCTGAGAGCTCGATTCGAGTGATTGCCGCCTGCACCACAAAAGCAAAATTCCACTTGCAATTCCTACGCGTGTAAGATTTATTTCTTACATGCGTAAGAAAAAGCGTGAATTGCCAACCATCTCGGATGCTGAGTGGGTGTTGATGCGAGTCATTTGGGATCGGGGCCAAGTGACGGCTAATGAAATGGTGGAGGCTTTGGAGGGACAGCAGGAATGGAAGCCCAAAACCATTCATACACTCCTTCGTCGCCTCTCTGATAAGGGGGTGCTCGGTTTTGAGAAGGCGGGCCGTGAATACGTGTTTTCACCTTTGATTGAACGGCAGGAGGCAGAGGAGTCTCAAAGTCACCAATTTATCGAACGGGTCTTTGCCGGTAGAGCCATTCCCTTCCTGGCCCGGTTCATGGAAACCACCGACCTCTCTGAGAGTGACATTGCCGAGCTGAAGGAAGTTCTACGAAAGAAATCAAAATGACAGACTTTCTGCTGCCTGCCTTTGAGGCGGTCCTCCAAATGTCGCTGGGCGCGACTTTCCTGATCCTCGGCTTGTTGGGAGCCTGCCAATGCTTGCGACGTTGGTTGCCGATATCAGCCCTCTACATCCTTTGCTTCATCGTGATCGTCCGCCTCACGGTTCCTTATTTTCCGCAGAGCGATTACAGCCTGGCTTCTCTGCTACCTTACTTGAAGGGCAGTATTGAAATGGGGCAAGTGTCTGAAGGCGAGCTTGCTCCGATGCCCCTCGTTTCGTTATCCGAGGCAGCGTCGACGGGTGTTCATGCGAGTTCGGACCGTGTGAGTTCTTTGTCGGTTCTGGCGATTGTTTGGCTAGGAGGTTTCTGTGTGTTGTTGAGCTGGCAGCTGATGGCCTATGCACGCTTTCGGCATTGGATTCTGCTTCAGCCGGAAGTTTCGGATGTTCGGGTTAAGGCGCTCTTCAAGCAATGCAGACAACAAGTCGGACTGCGAAGAAGGGTCGATCTGATATCGGTCGATCGCATGCGATTGCCAGCCGTGTTCGGTGTCGTTCGGCCGAAAGTTCTGCTTCCTGAACACCTGGCGAATCAGATGGATGAATGTGAGTTGAAACACATTTTGCTTCACGAGCTGTGTCATGTGAAGCGTCAGGATGCGCTCATTGGAATGGTGTCGTACTTGGTTGCGATGGTGCACTGGTTCAATCCGGTGATCTGGCTAGCATCTCGGCGATTCTCGCTCTTGAGGGAGTTGCTCTGCGATCGGGCCGTCATTCAGGCCCTGAAGAGTACTCCTTCTACGGAGGCATCTTACGGAGAAACGCTCATTCGAGCGGCCACACTTTTTCAAGGCCGGACGACGGATGCTCCCGGTCTAGTACCCTTTTTGTCCCACAAGGACGAAATCAAACAAAGACTAACTATGATTGTAAAACCAACATCAAAACACTGGCTCCGAACGGTAGCCGGTTGGATCACTGGAGTGGGGCTGGTAGCAGCCTCGATGACACTTGTTGCGATGCCCACACCCATCCCGAGCGATGGCGAAGTGGAACAACGAGAAAGGCGTGAACAGGTCGAGACTGAGCGACGTGAGAAGGCACTACTGCGAGAACGCTTGGAACGTTTTGAACACGAACGTAAGGATCTGGATGCATTTGCCAAGGAGCAGGATCACCGTCTCCGAGACATCGACCGCGCTAAAGCGGCCTATGAAGAGCGAATCAAAGAGTATCGGAAACGAGTGGAGATGGAACGCATTGAGGATCCGTATGCGGACCAAGGACAAGGGGGCGTTCGTGAGAAGCGTTTTGTCGAGAGTTTTCCGTCTGAAAAAGTGAAGGCGCAGATCCAAGACCTGGTTGCCGCTGGGAAGCTCGATCAGGCTAGGAAGCTTGAGGCGAAGCTTCGGTTGGAACTTGAGCGAAGGGAAGAAATGCGAGCCAAGTTGCGAGAGGCTGATGTCCGAGCCGAGGAGAATCTAAAACTTCGCGGTCACATCTCCAGGCTCACCGCGAGTCTGGACGAAATGCAGGAAAAAATGGAGCATCTCCAGCGCAAGGTTGAGGAGCTGAGCAAGCGGAAATAGTCTCCGGCAAATCCTGCCTTTCTTTGTGGGTTCGTTGCCTTTTGGGCGCGTTCCCACTTTGCCGTTTTGAGTTAGTCTTTGTTTTCGGCGTTTAGGGCAGGGTGAGGATGGATCCTCACCCCGTTACTGGTGCTTGCTACCGAATTCGGATGCGGAAGAATCCTTGGCGTTCTTCGTTTATTGGGCTGTGAAACAGCTCGGTGATGTCCGGGGTTTCACTCGTGTATTCTGCGATCGTCTTCCAATGGTTGAGGTCCTCCGAGAAGAGAACCTCGTAAACTCTGTCGACGCTTGCTGGCCAATGCATTGTTGGACCGGTTGCGGAAGAGTTTTGAAGTTCAATTCGGAAGAGACTCGCTGAATTGCTCGGGTCGGTCTCGGCAAGCTGTTCATTTGCATCGCTGACGCCGTCTCCATCGGAATCGTGAACCAATGAGAGGCTTCTCAGCGCCCCATCGGGGCCGTCGTTGACGTAGATTTTTGTTCCGTCTGGACTGAAGGCGATACTATTGGGCGTCGGGAAACCCGATTCCCGGAGTAGGCTGTCTGAACGTCGGGCACGTGGGTTTCCGGCGAAGTGGTGGATGGTGCCATTTCGGTCAATGCGGTAGATTCGTCGATCACTTGAAGGGGCATAGACAAAGCCTTGATGATACCCGATCTGATTGACCGAACCTCGAACATCTGCGAAGAGTTCCAGGTTGCCAAGGCCAGTGCTCTTGTAAATCCGACCCGTTTGCCAATTGCCAATGTAGAGGTTTTCTTCCTCATCGAACACCAATCCAATCACATCTTGGAGTCCCTGGCCGACGACGTAATCGCTTAGGGTACCGTCTGGCTCAATCTTGACCACCGTTCGTCGCGTGCCGCTGAAATTTGCGCCGAATTCGGAAACGAATAGTTCGTTCCTTTTATTGATCGCTATGTGGGCGGGACCATTGAGGCCGGACGCAACCACGCTCGCTTCGCCGTCAGGGGTAAACTTGACGACGTTGTTCTGTCGATAGTTCACAACGTATGCGTTGCCTTCCTGATCAAAATCGATTCCGGTAGGGCTTCCATGATTTCGCGCGAAGATGCTCCTTTCACCGCTCGGAGTGATGCGGATCAGTGTCTCAATTCCTCTTCCTGGGCATCCGAAGATATCTCCGTTCGGGGCGACTGCGATGGCATCTCCAATGCCGGCCGATGCGGAATGAATCGTAGAGACTGGGTGACTTTGGGCCCTCACGGCACAGGTCAAGATGAGGACGGCGCAAAGGGTGGGTAGTTTCTTTTTGTTGAATTGCCGACGGGCCGATCTGGAAGGAATGGTGATGTCTTGTCGATTCATGGTGAGTGATTCTTGTTTCAGTCTTCTGAGCGTGCCTACGTTCTTGGTGGCACGGTGGCGAGACTGACACGAAAACCCTGTGTGCGTCGTCCGACTTCATGAAGTCGGACTTATTCTGACGCATCGGACACGTAAGGCCTGTTTGAGGAAAGGCTAGGTTCCTTGTGGAATCACTTCTGAATGACCATTGGCAGCCTGGTCCGACTTGAGGAATTGAGCGGGCGTGAGGCCGGTGAGCTTTTTGAACGAATGGTTGAAGGTCGATTTTGAGTTGAATCCAGCCTCAAAAGCGATCCCGAGGATTGTTTCGTTCTCCAATCTTTCTCGGGTGGCTAGGCGTTTGAACTCATCGATACGATGTCGATTCACGAAGTCGAAGAAATTCATCGCGTGGGTCTCATTGATGACTCGGGATAAATCTTTGCTTGGAATCTCCAACTGTCGCGCCAGCGTGTGGAGAGAGAGCTTCGGCTCTAGGTGAGGCTTCTGAGTTCGCATCCACTCGCATAGACGATCGGAAAGGGCGTCTTGCTGTGAGGTTGACAGAGACGAATTTTCATATTTCTTCGTTTCCAGACTTATCGCCAACGCCTCCTTCTCTGCCATTGCATAGAACGCCAGCAGGGCTGTGGTCATGGCCATCAGAATCCAAGCCACATCGGGTTTGAGGAACTGAAACAAGGATACGGACGGGAAGATAAACACCAGTCCACTCAGGAACCACGCGAACCAGCAAGCCCCCATTGCCAAAAGGAAAACGGAAAGATAGTTGAGGACGGGTTGGTCGGAGCGTTCGTTTTCAACTTCAGTTCGAAACTTGCCCAGGATTTTGGCGCTCTGAATCAGATAGTAAGCGATCTGCAAGGCGGCAAATGTGATCACGAATGGGGCGACTGGAAAGTCACGAGTGGCGAGTCGTTCTAGGGTCTGTTGGTTCGGTTCAAGCATGTAGCGAAGGAGGTGGAATTGGTGGAGAAAAGCGGGCAAGAAATGGAGTTTCCAGGCTCGATTGCTCGTCCCATCTGTCGTCAAAAGCTTGCTGACGTAGAGAAAAATCAGCGGTCCGAATGCAAACAATGGCATGTCGAGGAGGAAAATGAGAAAAGGATAACGCTGAACGAGCGCGCGGTCATTGACGTTCATCAGGCTTCCGAGAAGCACGAATGAAATGGTGAGGATGAGAGTCGCCAGAATCCGGTTCGCTATTCTGTTTGGCCCCTTGCTTCTCAAGATGGCAACAGCGACGAGGATTCCTTGAGCGCCACCAAAAAAGGTGATGAGAGAGAGTAAAGTGAAATGGGCCATAGTTGGGCGTTAGTCTCTTGCTTAATGTGGAATTCGGTGTTCCGGAGTTAGCAAGAACTGGACCGCCTAGACTCTCGTAATTTGAGTTTTTAAAGTCGAAGCTTCGCCATTTTCAGGGCTATCAGAGAGTCTGTTTTACTTGGAGATAGACAGTTGAATCAGGACTGTTCACCCCGTGGAGTGCGTGGAGCGTGGATGCAAGAAGGTAAGGTCTCCATTCGGTCGAGGCGAGATAAGCATCTTCGAAGGCCGCGATCGGATACTTGAGGTCGTGCGGATCTTCGGTGGCTTTTCGGCAGACGAGTGATCGGGCATTCTGAAGAAATTCGAGTTGATTTGCCGGGCTACGGAGAAATCCTAAGGCCTGATGGCAAGCGAGGTCGCTCGCCTTACGCTCTTCCGGATTCGTCTGGTCGTAGGAGTCTGATTTGAAAGGAAGTCCGGCGAACAGCTCACCTGAATGTTTGACTGCGGTCTGCTTCGAGTCGGCGCGGGACGTGAAATCTCGAACTAAATCGATGCGGCGCAGACGCTGGTCCTTGAGGGCATTGTGGATAAAGCCGTGCGCGACTGATCCCGCCGCCTGCAGGAGTTGAATCAGGCGGAGTTTATCGCCAATTTCATTTCGAAACCCGTAGCGCATCGCGTTGGTTGCTGTGATGGCATGAATAAGTGCTCCGCCAATCACGCTTCCGCCCGTCCGATGCCGGTAGATAAGATCTGCGGCGGCCAGACTGATAGCATCCCAGATCGCTCCTGCTTTCGCCGTGCTCTTGACGAGGGAATCACTGATGAACTTCCCTGCCGCCTCGGCTTCTCCCGCTCGAAGGATGTCATAGAGATCCAGTGTCACATCTCGATGCCCCTCTTGCGCCGCCCAGTCGGCCGGAAGTTGGGGGAGCGAGACTTTGAGTCTCTGTTCGTTTGCGGCATAGGTTTCATCAGGAGTCTTTCGGCAAACTTCCCTTGCTAGGTAGCGGAGATAAGGTTCCGCGTGCTGGTATCCAATTGTCTGCAAGGTTCGCCATCCATTGGCAACTCCGATGGGAAGGTGTCCAAGAGTGCCGCCAAGATCCCGAACGGCGTGTTCCCACAGCAGGGCGATTGCTCGAAACACACCCTCGGTTCTCGCGATCACGATGATTGCCTTTTCAGCCGTCGATTTGTCGGCTGCCTGCATCGCTTCCCTGAATTGAGTGCGAGCCGTGGTGCTGGATGGAAGAGGTCCCTTGAGTCGCTGGAGGAAGTAGCTTTTGTCTTCAGCTTCTTGGCCTCGCTTGACTCGATCCAGGGCCCAGAACAAAGGGATCAGTCGGTCTTCGATCTTGGATCGCTGGCTCAGACGGTAAGCGGCGTTGATCTGTGCCAGTTGATGAAGGTCGCCGGTTTCAGATGCGGTCAGGAATAGCGCGGTGAGGAATTGTTCGTAGCTAAGATCTCGCTTCAGCTTTTCCGAAAAGACAGGAATGCACTCTTGCCGTTCGGTCTGGCGAATGAGTTTTACGACGGGATCGATTTCAGGGCGGTGTTGAATCCAATCGATTTTCGAGAGAGGGGTGGCGAGCTCGGCGATGGGGCGAAGAAGAGCGGGCGTAGCTAGAAGGGCGCTTGTTCCAGCGGTGCAAGTCTTTAGGAAGGTTCGTCTATTGTTCAAATCCATGGCTTATCCTAATCCGGTTGGGAGTCATCTGGTGGGCGTAAAACTGTAAGAAGTTTGTCTGACAGTGATGCTGCTTCGCAGAGTTTACCGTCCCAGATTCGCGAGGGAGGGCGATCAGCGTTTTGCCGCCACAGCCTGAAAGAGAAAGTCTATCTCCTCTCCGACTTGGTTGCTTGATTCCACTGTGTGGGCGATCTCAGATTCGAGGATAGAGCGGAATCGCTGTCGAAGGCGAAAGACGGTCAAGCGAGCAGCGCTGATGCTGGTTTTCAGTGAAACGGCAATATCGGGATAAGGGATTCCCTCATTCTTGCCGTAGAGATAGTCGGCAATCAGGTCGAAGACGTTCTCTTTTCCGGATTCGATGTAGTTTTTCCTGAGTGAAGCTGTCGCCCGTTCGATGAGGGTGATCGCCCAGGCTTTCATGTAGAGTGTCTCAGGGTCAATACGTTCGACTACCAACGCCTCCTTTTCAATACAGTCGTCGAGGGCTTCAAAGTGAGCCCTGCCTCCTCGTTTCTGGGCCGCATTGTGGCGTCGTTCATCGGCGATGAAACGCTTCAGATCGGATAGAAAGAAGGTTCGAAGTTTGCCTCGTGCTGAATCAACGTGGTGGAGAGATTGTCTTCTGAGGACACTGGAAAAATACCCCTGAGTCAGATCCTCCGCGTCCTGCTTGGAGAATCCTTTGGCTCCTAAATATGTGAATATCGGATGCCAGTAGACGTTGCAGATCTCTTCGAGGGCCAGATTGGCTTCCTCTGCTTGTCCCTCTGTTGCCTGAGTTACGAGATTCCAATGCGTCGTGGGGAACGCTCCGGCTCGTTGGTTGTTGGCAGTATGGATAGACATGAGTGGCGTTGAACGCGCCTTTCATGCCATATTGATCGCTTGGCGAAAAGTTTCAATTCTTGTATTCAGTGCTCCTTTATTCAGACGTATCGTTCGAAATGACGGCTTGATTGGCTGATTTCCATGCATTACGGCTGCTGATGGAGGAGAGGAGCCCGTTCTTGAATGTCTCGCAAAAGGGCTCCTGGCAATGCTGCATCGGAGACTAGGAGCGTGGTGTCTTACTCCTGGTTTGCGAATAGATCGACCAATCGAAAGAACACTGAATTGCCTCCTATGGGCTCTTGTCCCGGGACATTGAGCGTGGCCGGACCTGCGTTCATGTCGACCGTTAGCGGAGACCTGTTCCCTGGGATTGCATTGGGCGTCAAGACGGGAAGCCACGGCCCGCCGGGGTGGCTTGATGCCTGTAGCTGGAGGCGGACTGAATCGATCCATTCAACTCTCAGCCCCCCGGAGTTGTCGATCGAGATGGACAATTCTGGATCGACGAGAGCTGGAAGTTCCGCAACAGGTTCTTGATGTTGGGAGGCCTCTTCGAGTTGAAAGCCTTCCGTCTGTAGTGAGGGTGGTGGTAGTAGGGTGCCGGGAGCATTGAGGGACATTTGGACGATGGGTGACTCGCCGATATAGTCTGCGGCAAGTCGATCGGGTGCGCCACTCCAGGCCCGCAATTGGATGAATGCCGACGTTCCTGCGAAGGGAAGTTCAACGCTTCCTCCAACGAAGAAACCAAATCCGAAAACAGAGATCGGTGAGCATACGGGTTTGAGTGAAGACCGTGTGGGGCCAGCCCAGATTTGTCCGATCACGTCTGGCCCGGCTGGGTTGCCTTCCTGGTCAATCACTTGGCCTTGTGGATTTGAGAAGTTTACAAGACTTCCGCTCCCTGTGATGGGGCATTCTGCGCTCGAGGAGGGGAGATCGGGTTTAGGAGCTGGCAATTCGACTACTGGAGGCACGGCTCCGGGAGGTAGTGGATTCTCCTGCGGAAGTTTGAGAGCTGGGCCCGTAACCCAGAGAGGGTTTCCGACGAGTGTACCGATTGACGTTGGACTCGAACCCGCGGCTGCATTGTCTGTTCGTGTCGATCCGGTTCCTTCCTTGAAGGGATAGTAGGCGATAAGGTGAGCTTCGGTTCCGTTTAACAGGTGATCTTTGCGGTGGTTGATGGCGTCCGCAGAGAGCGCTTCGGACCAGATTCGGAGCTCATCAATTTCTCCCTTCCAGAATTCGCCACCATTGAATTGTCTTCCGATGATCATCTCAGGCTCTGCAGATGGGTTTGGCAACACAGATCCCCGGGATTTTTGCTCGAACCCGTCAATGAATATGTGCGCATTTGACTGGCTGCGAACGAGGGCCAGATGATGCCATTGGTTATCCATGGGAAGCATGATTCCAGTGTCAATCCATGCATCTCCTGCGCGCAGAACACCTTCGGGTGTAATGCCGAGATAGAACCGAGGTGAGCGGGTGACGTGCGCCTGGCTGAGTAGCTCGCGGAAGCTGCCCAGGGCGGTCGAATCAGTTCGGTACCAGAGCTCGATCGAGAAATCGCCGGAGCTTGGAATGAGTCCTTGATCGATTTTAACAAAGTCCCTTTCGCCGTCGAAAGTCAGAGCAAGGGATGTCGTCGGAGGTACGACTACCGTGATAGGGTCTGGTGATGTGGGTTCGCCGGGCGTAGAAGGTGGAGGTGATGCTCCGAGCGCGTTGGGGGCGATGCCGCTAACGATTGCCCGGATCTCCGGCTCAGTCAGAGCGCGGTCGAAGATTGCAAAATCATCGACCATGCCAATCACGGATTCGGCGCCCGTTCCGTTGGCTCCAATGATGAGTTCTGAAAAGTCATCCGGTAGAGGTGCCGTGTTGGTTCCTTCCAAAAAGAGTCGGTCATCGATCCAGATCGTCTTGGTATCTCCCTGTTTAATGAAGGTATACGTATGCCAGTCGGTGAAGCGGAATTCTGGATCTTCGAATGAATCGATGGATTCGGAGATGCGATGGGCTTCCGGATCGCAGCAGCCACCTGAATCAAAGTAGATGATGCTGTTACCCCATGGAATATGTGCGGAGATGCCACGAGACTCACCGCTAGAAGAATTGGATATCCCGTAGAACATCGTTGCATCGGCGATCGAATCGAGCTTTTGCCGAATGACGATGGTGGCTTGATTGCTACTGGCGGTCTTATTGAGGAAGTTCCCGGGGACTCGCATCAACTGCCCTGACTGATCGTCACCCAGATCCAGGGCTCGATCATTCGCTATTCCGCTAAAACCAAGCCCGTTCGCTGAGTAAGCGGCTCCACCCTCCAATAAGCCGCTGAGTCCCTCGACGCTATCGAGTGAGATTTCAGGTTGGGACGAATCATTGAAATCCCAATAGGCTAACAGGCCGTCAGATTCTGCCGGGGGAGTAGGGTTTGGCGTGTTGGGGGCGATTGGAGAAGACTGCTTCAAGAGATCGAGAGGGCTCGTGCCGTCTGCGATCGAGGCGATTTCGCTCTCTGTTAGAGCCCGCTTGAAGATGGCGACATCATCGATGACTCCGTTCACTGGGTTGGCTCCATTTGCAAATGAGCCAAGCACGAATTCAGAGAAGTCATCGGGCAGTGGGGCCGTATTGCTGCCTTCAAGAAACAGTTTGTCGTCAATCCAGATCGATTTCTTGTCCCCATTCTTGATAAGCGTGTAGGTGTGCCATTCTTTCGGGTCGTAGTGTGCATCGTCTAAGGAGTCAATGCTTCCTTGAAGACGAGATTCTTCCGGACTACAGCACCCGGCAGTATCGAAGAAAATCTCCCTCGTGCTCCAGGGGATATGAGCAGAGAGTCCACGTCCTCCCCCGGTGGAAGTGTTGGAAACGCCATGGAAGGTCGTGGCATTGCTAATCTGGTCCAGTTTCTGTCTTACCACAATGGTGATCTGGTTGACCTCGGCAGCATCGTTGAGGAATGAGTTGGTGACTCGCATTAAACGGGGACTTTCGTCCCTTCTGAGATCCAAGGCTCGATCACCGATGAGTCCGCTAAATCCGGCGGCATTCTCACTGAAGGTCGCTCCCTCGAACTGCCCATAGAGATTGCTAATCGAATCTGTTGCTCCGTCGGGATTTGAATTGTCATCGAAGTTCCAGAACGCGATGAGCGATGGGTCTGCGATCTCGGTTGGGTTCCCGGTCGGAGCTGGATCGATCCAGGCGGGAGTCGTTGCGAAGAAGTTGTTGCGTCGAGAGCCTGCGTCAGGGAAATCGGTCGGATCATTCGGGTCGGTAGAACTCTGACGTTCGATCCCGTCATCGAAGTCATCACCATCTGAATCCACTTTGTGTGGGTTTGTGCCCGTTCGTTCCCAGGCAAAATAAATTCCGTCGGCCGTCTCTTCTTTGTCAATGATGCGGTCCCCATCCGTGTCTTCACGTAAGGGGTCCGTTCCAGTATCAAGCGGTGAAATATAAACGCCCGTATTGGTTTCGACACTGTCTTTTAGACCGTCGCCGTCCGTATCGTCGTTGTTCGGATCTGTGCCCAATTCGAATTCTTCTTGGTTTGAAAGACCGTCATTGTCCGGGTTCAGATTCGCTTCTTCGGGACTTGGTGGCGTGCGGAGAGCATGGCGGATTGCGCCGAGTGGATGGAGATATCGACCGTAAATTGCGGGACTGGAATTGTCCGGGCGACTGGTCCCTGGTCGTTGCCAAGCCACAGACAAGGAATCCGTACTGGAGGTGGCTAGCATGGTCGCTTCGATGTAGTAGCGTTCTCCTTCAGTCAAATAGATTCGGTTTGAGAATCCTTGGTTGGATTTGCTATCGGCAATTCTTTGGGCCGCGATTGGATTCTCTCCGTTTCGATTAAGAAAAAGTTCGGCCTCTCGATTTGAACGAATCATGAAGCGGTAGTCTCCGGATTCGGGCGCTTTGACATACCCTGTAAGAATAGAGCCGGAGATGCCTTGTCGATTTGAACGGATCTCAAAGCTCTCTAATGTTGTCGCTCTTGGTGAGAGGACGCGTTCGGGAAAGGTGCCTTTTCCTCGGGGAGTCGGGTAGAAGGCTTCCAGATTTGGAGCGTCTAGACCGTCGTAGCTGAGCAGGGTGATGCCTCGGCCATCTGGGTCGTTGTCAAGTTGCCACGGTCTAAGGGAGACGGGTGACGTGCGAACCCGATCGATATCGCCCTTGAATTGGCCGATTATTTTGAGATCTTTGGAGGCTCCCGTGATTCGAGATTTCAGGCCCCAATTGCCCCCGATAAAATAGAATAGATCGGGTAGCGACCGGGTCCATATCTCTAGGGCAACCGTGTTCCTTTCTCGAAATGGCAGCGTTTCTTTTAACTGGCCGTCTACAAAATAGGTGAGAGTCTGGCTTTGCACATCCGCTACGGATGCTAGGTGGTGCCATTGGCCATCGACCGGGAAGGCCCCATCTGCACTGATTGCGTCCCGGGATAGAAGGGAGGTGAAGAGGCGTCCCGATGCGTCGATCCGCAGGTCGTAGCCGAAAATGGGATACGGATCATTGGCGGCGAAGACGTAACCACCTGCATTGGGGTCGTTTTTCGGTAACCTGATCCAAGCTTCCACCGTATAGCCATTGTCGATTCGCCCCACATTGACGTCTGTTCTCTTGACCATGACTGATTGGCTGCCGTCGAAGGAAAAGTAGTGGTCGGATGGAAGGCCTGAAGGGGCATCTCCGCGACCTAGGTCTGGTAGCGGGCCGGTCGCGACGATGTCATCGATAAGATCAATTTCCCTTTGAGAGGCGCCTCCTTTTAGGACGCTGGTTCTCGCATCGCTTGGATCGAACGTGAAGTCGGTTGAGTTGAGGCGAATAGGAATATTGGTCTCAGGAGCGCTGTTGTCTCGGCAGGATTCATATCGTTCCCACTCTGAGCGATCTAGAACGTCATTCGGCACGATGTAATCCAGGACCATATAATTCTGTGTGAATCCAAGGCCCGAGCGGTCGGTGACCGCGTATGAATAGGGGATGGCAGAATACTCACAGTGTTTAAACTCAGAGCCCTGGAAATTGGCGACACTGCCACCGAACTCGAGGCTCTCGCTCCATGATAGTTCGGATGACTCCGAACCATCGAATGCCGAGGAGAATTCAACTCCCACTCCGCCGCCCACTGAAGTTGTGAATCCGAGGATGTCGGTTTCTGCTGTAATATCGAGGGCTGCGCCGAATCGAGCGGACGAACCAATGGTGGTTTCCTTAAAGGTGGCTTTCTCCGTGGCGGTTTGTCGGCTCCAGAAACTTGAGCCTCCCGAATTGCTGATGAGTTCATTCTTCAGAATATTCGTAGAGCGACCATCCCAAAGGATCGTTCCGCGTTCATCGATCCATTGAAAACGTTTGGCGTAAGGATTGTAGACCCGCACCTCGTGGAATCCTTCTTCAACGTCGTTCTCTCGAAAATCTATTGGGTAGCGATCTGGATCTGAGTGCGGTCGACCAAACACCTGAACTTCGGCTAAGCTCAGAACGCCGGCGCTGGCGAGCTGGATCCTGACATACTGTCCAATGGTGTCATTCTTCCGTCTTACGGTCGGGATATCTGCGACTCGGAGGCTTCCTCCAGAGAAACGGAACGCTTCAACGTTCGGGTCCGCGAGGATGGAATCGAGTTCGCGATCTCCGAAGGGTACCTGCGAGACCATGACCCAAAAATCGCTTAGGTGGTCTTCTTTGGAATCGATTCGATTCCATAAACGAACGTGGCGTATGGGATACTGTCTGCCGAGATCGACTTGCCACCAGGGTTGGGTTTCTTTCTTTGTTCGAGAATAGTAAAGGGGGAGTCGGAGCTTGTCTGTTATGGCCCCTCCGTCGACGTGTCCGTTGACATCGCCATTGACCGCTAAGGCGGGTGATCCACCCGTCGGATGTACGCTTGACTGGGACACGAATTCGTCGCGGAATAAGGCCAAGCTAGCCCAGTCTCGAACAATGGGAACCCATGAAGCGCCTGCGCCGTGAACACTTCTTCCGGGCCCTCGGGAGCGAGTCCATCCATCGAGGCTGGCTCTCTCGTTCTTGGGGGCATCCGTGTCGCAGAATCTGAGTGCGCCACCCACGTCGGCATTCTCGGCATCCAGGCGATAGTTGAAACACCGCGATGAAATCCGCTCGAAAACAACGATCGCTTCATCTCCATCTTCCGTGCTCGCTCCGTTTGCGACGCCTTCGCTGGTGGTCAGAGAAGTGCCACGAGTTGAGCTCTGTGATTCTTCGTGACCTGCACTGGCCGTCGCGGTAGCAGCAATCCCAACACCTAACACTTCACCGGAGCCGCCCAGAGACACATAGCCCGAGACATCTCTTGAGGTTGAACGAGTCAAGCCCGTTGCTTCTGTGCTGCTGGTATCTTTCGATTGTCCAATATAGGCCGATTTTGCGAGATCGCCTTGGAGGGTTTTCCAGTAGGGCGGCACGAACGCCACCGCGGATAGGACGTCAGAATCAGACCTGAGGCAACTGACGCCCAAGCTTGAGTTTGAGTAGTCGGCGTAGATTGAATCGTTATCTCGATCACCGATTGCCAGGGTTGGCGAATGGTGGAATGGGCCATCTGTGGATCGATAGGCTTCTCCTATAGGTTGTAGCAAGATGCCGGAGCCCATATCTCTTTGCTCTAGGCGATGGACCCAGAAGTGGTTCGCCCGGTCGGTGAAGGATATCAGAATATCGGCTTTTCCATCGCGGTCGAGATCCTCAGATTCCAGTCGGATGTTCCCCACATGGGCATCCGGGATCCGTTGCGAGCCTTTGTTGAAGTGGCCATGAAGCTGGAGCATGGAGGAGGGTGGGCGGCTTGTATCTGAAGGCTCATCGGGCACCACTCCGATGGTGAGTAGTTCCCAATGACGCGTGTTTCCGTTGTAATAACCCAGGGCGATCTCTTCTAGATGATCGCGATCGAAATCTCCCGTGCTCATCGCCAACCCACGGGTTCCATCTTCGACCCAGCTTGAGAGAGTCCAGCTGTGTCCTTCGTCGATTCGAAGATCTCCGGGTTCCCCGTTCACATTGAATGAACGAACGATGATATCCTCGTTCCGGGCGGGGTCATCGTTATTGGCGACTGCGGTCGCAACGATGATCTCTTTGCGGAAATCACCATCGATGTCCGCCAGTGCCAGTTCGACGCGTGCTGGATTCTGGCCAATGCTGAAACGCTTCGTGGCGAGAGTGTCTAACTTGTTTGCATAGGCGGTGGTCGTGGAGATGCTGAAGTCCTCGTCCCAGGCAAGAATCGTGAGTGACATTTGACCCTCTTTGAGCAAGGCCATTGCGATGTCGTCGGAACCCGAACTGTCGACATCCCCAACATCAAGCTTGAAGATGTCGATATCGATAAAGGGAGCGTCGAAGCTATTCCAGGCGCCGTGTGAGTTCCCCGGAAACGCCGCGATGTTCCCTTGCTGGTTACCAAACAGGACCCAGATGCTCGGATTGTCTGACACACCAAGCCCCCCCAGGACGATGGAATCGATAGGATTTCCCTGGGTCGTGTCGGCTGTTGAAATGCTCCCATCAATATGTCCTACGGCAATCTGAGCCTGGCTGATTTGATAGTGAGTATGCCAGCTTTGGTCGGTCGGTGATCCCGTTCTCCCAAAGTTGGTTGTTGCCAGTTGAAAAGGTGTCGGGCTTAGGGATTGTTGGTTGCCCTCGATTTGCCATCCTTGAATAAACTCGTCATAGCCGTCGCCGTTGAGATCGCCAGTCGCGCCGATATGAGTCGAGAGGAAAGGAGTGGAGCCGATGATGTTTGAGCTTCGTCCGGTAGGATAGTTTTTCAAGTTTCCCGATGGATCGAGATCCAGAGACCTCCAGCTTACTTGGGATGCCTGACCCACTCTCACGCCGGAATAGACTCCGCCGAGGTAGATCTCTTTCTCACTTCCAACTTCAAGTCGCTGTCCGAATGGTGAATCTGAGCAGGCGTCTTGACCTTGAATCGTGGTTGCCGAAAGGAAGCAAGTGATGGCTGCCGCAACTGTAGTCTGAGCTGCAATGGTTCTCTTTTTCGTTCTCATAGGGCCGTTTCCTACATGTGCTATCGAAAAAGTCGGAAATTCATTTCTGATTAATTTCTTTTTTTTCTTAAAGGTATTTGAAGGGCGCATCTCATCTTCTTCGAAAACGTCCCCCTGCGAGTGTGCTTCAATAAGAAATATCCGTTTCATCCAGTAATCCGTGGTCAAAAACGTCTCCCGTGAGTGCTTCTGTGGGCTTCCCCGAATCAAGTGAGATGCGCCCCAATTTGAAGAGGTGGCCGGTCTAAGATTTTCCTTTGAGGGATTCTCTGGTTTAATCCACTCGTGGCCAGTGTCTACGAACGATATGAGCTAGGTGATTCCATCGCCTCCGGGGGAATGGGAGAGATTCTCCTGGCCCGCGATATTGAGCTGAATCGTGATGTGGCACTCAAGAGAATGCTTTTTATACCGAATGAGGGCGACGGGCCTGAGGCGGTCAGGTATTTTGAAAGATTTTTAGAGGAAGCTCAAATCACGGCTCAGTTGGATCACCCATCAATCGTTCCTATTCACAGTATCGGGTTTGATGACAAGGGCCGAGCCTACTACACGATGCGTCTCGTCAAAGGGCGTGAATTGGGGGAGATCTTCCAACTCTCGCAAGACGGCCATCCGGGCTGGAACCAGGCCCGGATTATTGGGGTTTTGGTCAAAGTCTGTCAGGCTGTTGCCTTTGCCCATTCGAAAGGAATCGCTCACCGCGACCTGAAACCCAGCAATATCATGGTGGGCTCTTTGGGAGAGGTTTATGTCATGGACTGGGGCTTGGCTACGGCATTTGAGTCTCTCCGCCGCGAGGCCCTTCGACAGCATCAATCAGCGATGGGAACGGGCGTTCAGACCATCGCGATTGCTCGAGAACTGACTGATAACCCCGATCGGTCCCAGACGCGATTGGGAAGCATTGTTGGGACCCCTGCCTACTTGGCCCCAGAGTTAGCAACGGGGGCTGAGCGTTCCGTTGATCCTCGCGGGGATGTCTATGCCCTAGGCGCGGTACTCTACGAGCTGCTCGCTGGACACGCTCCTTATATGGAGTCGGGGCAAGCCACGACGGCTGAATCCGTGGTGGATGCGCTGAGATCAGACAGTCCTAAACCCTTGCCGAAGGGCGGTGTAGTGTCGCCCGAATTAACCGCTATTTGTGAGCAAGCGATGGCACGCGACCGGGCCTGCCGATATTCGAATTGCGAGGAACTTGCTGAGGAACTGCAGGCATATCTCGATGGACGCATAGTTCAGGCCTACGAGTCGGGAACCTTTGCAAGAGTCAAGAAATGGGTGCTTCGCAATCGAGTTTTGACCGCTGCCATGCTCATGACTTTTTTCGCCGTTGTGGCAGTGGCCTGGATTTCAACCTGGTCTAGCGTTCGGTTGGCGCGATCACTGGATGAAACGGAGACGGAGAAGGCTCGGACGGTTGAGGTGTTGGCCGAGTCATTCTTTCGACAGGGAATGCTTTACTTTGATCAGCATGAGTTGCGATTGGCTATGGCCAACTGGGCCCAAGCCCTGCGTCATGATCCGGATCATTATCCGGCGGCCGCAAGAATAGCCGCATCCTGTTTGCAAGAACGCATCCCTCTACCCGTTTCGCTTCCGCTACGAGGGGATGGGCGGTTTAGCGGGCTCGCGGCTTCTCCAGCAGGGCCATACTTAGCTCTCACTGAGAATGGAGAACGAGTGCGACTTTGGCATGTCGAGAAACAGGCCTGGCAGTGGAGTTGGAACTTTGATCGAGTGCCGAGGCGGATGGCTTTTAGTCCAGACGGCACACTGCTCGTGGCGTTTGTCGTTTATAACCAATGGACCTCTGGAGAGATTCACTGGTTCGATACCGAATCAGGGGAACGTCCGATATCCAAGATGCACATCCCGGAATGTGTTACCGGGATTCGGGCCTCATTCAGTGATGATGGCCGATTGATGGCGGCCGTGGGACGAGTGTGGGCGCTGGACAATAGAGAACTGCTTATGGCGCCGCAGCCGAAATCGATTGTCGATGGTTTTGATGAATATGGCACCCGAACTGCCCTGAGTCGTGATGGGCGATGGTTGGCCTTGGGCGCTAGCGATGGAATGGTGTTTGTCTTTGATGTTGAGAAGAAGGTAGAAACCAGCCGCATTAAATTAGGGAATCCGCAGAAGCAAATCAGCGAACTGGAGTGGAATGAAGATGGGAGTCTGCTTCTGTGCAGTTTTCTCAACGGACAGGTCGTTTTGGTCGATCGGGATCGAATCGAATCTCGCGAGATTCCATTGCCACCTGATTCTCCAAGTCGGGCGGTATTGTTCACGGGGCCAGGGCGAGTATTGTCGGCTTCAGAGGATGGATTTCTCCGAGTGTGGGACGCGAATTCTGGTGAGATGGTCTTGCCCTCAATGCCATCACTTGCCTCTGTCCGCCAGCTTGTCATGGACGAAGATCGTGCTCGTTTATTGTCGGTGGGGAGTGACGAGAATTTGCGCGTATGGGATCTGCAGAGCGGACAAGCCCTGTGTGAACCCATACCCTATTGTGTGTACGGTGCCTTCGTGGGTGAGCGGGTCTTTAGTTTGAATACGGATGGGTCGGTGGAAGAGTGGCGGCTACCAAAGGACGTCGCTCTACCGATACAGCATGAAGTCGTTCCCCAGTTTTCCCATCAATTTGCAGCGCTTACGCCCAATGGGGCAAAAATCATTGGGCCAGGTGGGCGCGGGATCGATTCAATGACCGGTCAGCTTCTTTTTTCCCAACCACGGGAAGAAGCAATATCGAAAACCAGTGTTGCTATTTCTCCGGACTCGAAACAATTCGTTATCGCCCTGGGCAATTCGAATCTGTCCCTTCGATCCGCTCTCACCGGAAAAGTGATACTGGCTTTGGCCCACGGTCCCGACCGTGTCAAAGGGGTGGCTTTTTCGCATTCAGGGGGAAAGTTTGTGGCCTGGAGCGATGACACGATCTGTGTTTGGGCCACGCAGAAACTCGATCAACGGCCACTGCAACTTCATCGACCTCATGGATTAGGTAACCCGGTCAGGTTTCAATTCGACGCCGAGGAACGTCGTCTTTCCCTGTCTTCATGGCGGGGAGGATTGTTTGCCTGGGATCTTGAGACCGGAAAAGAAATTGCTCAAACCCTCGCTGGCCCGCTGTCAATCTACTCCAACTTTCAACCCGACGATCACTTGCTTGCTCTTGTGGGGAAGGATTCGTTTCGAGTCTGGGATGATGAATTGGATGACTTCAGAAAGGGCATAGAGTTCGAGCATTCGCTAACGATTGTGAGCGCTGCCTTTAGCGGAGATGGAAGGTTTGTGGCGACCGGCTCTCACGACAGTACTGCCAAAATCTGGAATTTGAAGACCGGTGCTCTTGTAGGCACTGTCCTTGATCATTCAGGGCCGGTGTATTTCGTGGACTTTGAACGGAACGGGGATCGATTGATTGCCTCATCTGCGGGCGGAACCGTTGATATTTGGGATCGCGCCCGCAGTGTGCGACTCATAGATTCGATCCGTCTTCGTGGCGATGAAGCGCGCTTCGCGCAGTTCACGGAGGAGGGGAATCGCCTTCTCGTGTTGAGTGGTGCTTCCTACTCTATGTGGGACATCCCTCCGAACCGTCGGATAGTCGTTCCGGAGTGGTGGCCTGCTTTTGCTGAATCACTCGCAGGGGTTCACATTCGACAGACGGTGGACGGAGACGGGATTGATCGAATTCACACGGAACCATCACCTCGGAGCGACCGACATGCTTTGTGGGCCCGATTGAGAGAATCGAACCAAGCTGACGGATACACTCAAATTGCAAAGTGGTTCTTGGCGGAACCTGAAACGAGAGCGCCGTCTCCCTTCCGTAGTCGGAGCCGGGTCGTGGTAGAATAAAATTTATCCCAATCGGAAAGTAGTCTCACCACTAAAAGTAATGCCAGAGCTCTAGAGCTTGTCGTTTCGCTTGAGCCGAGATATCGGACCGTGATCCAACTGGAAGCTGTCGATGTGCGATCGATTGAGGCTGGATCAGAGAAGCCAGTGTCTCATCAGATGTAGAGCGATTTCTCGATCGAATCCATTCTTCTGATGTAGCTTTCATTCCAGGTTCAATCAGCGTCGATAGGCTCTGAAGAACAAGCTGTCGGCGCCTTTGTCGATTGGGATCGCAAGAACCCCTATTTGATTCTGAATTTCAAGCTCGGAGTGCGGGGTCCAAGTTCTCAAATTGGTAGACCGATCGATGGATACAGGACCGTCAGTAGCGATGATCTTGAACACCAAACCTCGGTCTGGATCGAGAGAAGGGGGAAGGACAATCGGTTGAGGAACGTACTCTTCGACGAGTAGGGGAGAAAGACCGTAGAGGTTGCTTACCACAAATCCCTCTGGCACGAAGAGCTTCTTTATGGGGTTCGAACTCAAAGTGAGGCTTTCAAGAGATGAGGGTCCCATGGGGATGGTTAGAGTGCTGATTCCGTTGTCGCCCAGGTTGATTGTTTCAACGTTTGGTGTCATTGCGAGAAAAGTGACATCTTGAACCCTGTTGCCCCACAATCCGATGGTCTTGAGGTTGGGCATAGTCGCTTCGAAATGGATTTCCTTAACCCCGAGTCCAAGTAGTCCAAGGGTCTCGATTGTTCTAAATCCTGGGCCGAGCGTCAGGCTGTCGACCCCCTCTTGGTAGTCTGCTGATGGGTTCGTGTGGTAAAGCGCCTTCAACTTGGTAATGTCGGGTGGTAAGTAGAGTTCGGTGATGGAGTTGTGCGAAATCGAGATGGATTCTAAATTCACGAGCCCCGGCGGCAGATTCAGCTCTGTGAGTCCGTTTCGGTGAAAGCTAAGGTCCCGGATCGTTGCAAGGTCTAGTTGGGTGAGATTGCCCGCAGATTTGCCCACTTTGCGGCTTATCACATTTCTCACGACAGGATCCTCAATGTGAACAGGCTCCGTTGCCTCGGTTGCAAACTGGCGACTAGAACTCAGGTCTCTCAAGTAAAGACTAATGGTGCTGCCGGCAACGGCGATGTCTTGGAGGCCGTCTTCATTCAGATCCCCCACCGCGATTGCTGTGGGCTGTTCTTCCGTTAACATTTGGGCCTTTTCGAAAGACCCGGGCTCTGTTCCGAGCCGAACGCTGACTCCGACATCTCTATTTGTCCAGAGCTCGAAGGAGTTGAACGATTCCTGGTTGGCGTGACCGTTTGCAATGATGTCGGGCGAGCCATCATGGTTGATATCTCCAGCGAAAATTTTCGATGCGAAGATGCCGATTGACGGCGTGAGCTCTGGGAAAAAGCTTCCCGCTCCTAGATTGCGGAGCATTCCACCAATGCCGTCGTATGAGGTGTAGGATGGAATCACGATGTCCGGTAGGCGATCTCCATTGAGATCTTCGATTGTGACATCGTCCCCAAAATTGCTTTTTACAATCAAGGGAACGGGCGCTGTGTGATGAACTTGATGGTGGGTTCGCGTAAGGAGTCCAGAATCGTTACGCCACACAGCGCCCGTAGCTGTCTCGTCGAAGGAGCCAAAACCATAGGGAGCTCCATCAATTCGGGCGATTGCGAGATCGGGGTCGCCATCATTGTCCAAGTCTCCGAGTGCCATGTTGACACGTAGAAGTGTGGAGAATGATTCAAGGGTACCAAGTTCAGATGATTGTCGCACCTCGAACTCTCCTGTGCCCAGATTTTGATAGGTGACGAGTTTGCCCGTATCTAACAGGGCCACGACCAAATCCAGATCTTCGTCTCCGTCAAGGTCCGCGGATACGAGATCTCCTCCCGTCGAGCCAGGGATTTCTTGGGTCGAAAGATCGAATGTTCCGTCCCCGTTGCTGAATGCGATAAGAAGCTTGTCTCCCAGGAGAGCGATGTCCCGGTTGCCATCACCGTTGAAGTCTCCGAATGTGGTGGCTCCATGGTTTCTTGCTAAGGTTCTATCGCCTTTCTTCAGAAGTTGCTCTCCTGATGATCCTAACCAAGCCTGGATGCCTCCTCTGTCAATTGCGATAAGATCGCTCCTAGTGTCGCCGTTATAGTCGTGGATATCGAGTGATTGGACGTTCGTTTTTCGGATGATCTGAGTGCTATTCCAGCGGGCTTGCGAGATGATGTTCGAGCCGGTTGCTTGGCTTTGGAAGCGTCGAGAGATTTCAATCGATGAGAGCGCTTGCTGTTCGCTGATGAGTGCCCATAGTTCCGCGCTGGCTTCTTGATCTTCAAAGGCTCCGAGCCCGTTGCCCTGGGTGAAGCCGGAAAGTGTTGGCTCACTAAATCGAAAATATAGGTAGTATTCTGTATTGGGGATCTGTGTCCCTGTCTCTGAATCGGGAAATTTGACAATGTCCGCGCTGGCGATCACGTCGCTAGAGTTGGTGGTGCCTTCAAAATCGATCGGTAGATGGATCGATTCAGCTACCGATAGCTCGGGGATCGATATGCTAAGCTTCAACTCGAGCTTTTCTATCAGGCTTGCAGTGTAGACTGTGGAATTGAAGAAATGGAAGTTCCCGAGTTGGAAAGGCCGTTCAGCGTGAGTGGTGAATGGTAGGGGCTCAATTTGGTATACATTCGCTTTCGTGCGAGGTGGAACGGGATCGCCCCATTCCACCTTCGAAGTTCCTATTCCTTTGATCTTCATCGTTGCGGGACCCTCTGCGTTCACGAATTCGGTCTCGAATTCACCAGAGAGTGTTGGGAGCGTATGGAGCGTTCCAAACACCGTTAATTCGTTCTGGCCCGGGTTCAGCAAGATTGTGTTGCTGTTTGATTGTTTCGGTTCCGTACCAATTGGAATGAGCTCGATTGACAACCTTTCTGTTGGCTTGTTTTGAACTGGGGAAGGGAAAAAGTCGGCCGTAAGGAGTTCGACGGATGCCGATAGGCCGGATGAAGAAGATGGGACTCGAAACTGGAGCTTCAGCGAGTTTTTAAGGGAAGACATCGGTCCAGAGATTCGTAGGTCAGTAGAGAAATGGCTGGGATGAGATATTTCTTCAGCGAGAGAAAGCAGCAGGGTTCCCAGATTGGAGCGCGTCTGCTGTGCGTTTGGCTCGGTTCCGGGAATAAATTGGACTGTAAGGACTGGGGGCTCGGTTTGTTGGAGAGAGGATTCTCTTGTCAAGGTGAGTCCGTCGCCGCTAATCGTCAAATCATCAGTCTCCTGTTCCAATGAGGAATCGAAGCTGAATTGAGCCTGGAGTGAGAGAGTCGCGAGGGTGATGCCCAGACAGCACAGACGTGAAGCGGTGGCTTTGGTGACGGAGTTCTTGTTTGCTGACGGCATTGGGATTCTCTTTGTTTTCAGTTCTCGATTCTTGACCCAGTAGACTGAACTGAGGGCCACTTATTTAATAAGGGAAATGAGTAGCAAGGTTGCGTCCTACGTTGGTGGTTTTTTCGACGACAAGAATAGATCATGGCATCTCAATCAGTGAAAGGAAGAAACGCATTTGATTGCGTGGGTGGTTTTACGGGGCTAGACTTTGGGCTTCGCCTTCGAGGATTCAGTCGCGGGGGCTTGCGTCTATGAGTGATTCAAGAGTTCGATTTGGGGTGATAGGTTACGGGGGCTGGGGAACGTGCCACGCGAGGGCAATTAGCGAGGTCTCGGGAGCGGAGCTTGCAGCCGTTTGCGCTCGTTCTGACGATTCTTGCCGTCGTGCGCAGACGGACTTTCCGGAAGCAATGGTGTCCTCGGATTGGAAGCAGCTCGTGGGCGATGCATCGCTAGATGCCTTGGTTGTGGTGGTGCCGAGCTTTCTGCACTTTGAAATGGCTCAAGCGACTTTGGAGGCTGGGAAGCATCTTCTTCTGGAGAAGCCGATGGCGCTGACGACGGCGGATTGCTTGAGCTTGACTCGATTGGCCGAGGAAAAGGGGCTGCAGATGGGCTTAGGTCATGAGCTTCGGCTTTCTTCTTTATGGGGGAAAATGAAGGCATTGATCGACGAAGGTTATGTTGGGGATCCGAAATATGCGCTGGTCGAACTATCGCGTCGGCCTTATCGCCAAGGTGCAGAGGGATGGCGATACGATATCAATCGGGTCGGCGACTGGATTCTGGAAGAACCGATTCACTTTTTTGATTTTGCACGTTGGTGTTTGGAAAAGAGCGGGAAGCCAGAGCGGGTCTACGCCGTTGCCAACTCCCGCCAAGAGGGACATCCTGAACTTCAGGACAATTTCAGCGCGACGGTACATTTTGAGGGGGGACGCTATGCGATCATCACTCAGACCTTGGCTGCTTTCGAACATCATCAAACAGCCAAAGTGACTGGGACAGAAGGGGCGTTGTGGGCAAGTTGGAGCGGTGCGATGGACCGGACACGTCATCCTACTTTTTCGCTTCGGGGAGCGCGGGGCGAAGAGGCGGAAGATTTTGCCATTGATAAAACCCCAGGGGAGATCTTCGAGCTTGAGGAGCAGGTTGCCACCATGGTTGCGGCGATACAAAATGGAAGTCCCGTTCATGCTGACGGTCTGGATGGCGCGTGGTCCGTCGAGATGTGTTTGGCAGCGAGTCGCTCAATTGTTTCGGGCAAGGTCGAACCTATATCTCCCATCTCACTCTAGATTGAAAAGGGCTTACAAGTTATGGATACATCGCAACGTTTGTCTCGTCGGTCATTCTCTCAGGCTATCATTGGAGGACTTGCCGTTCTACCTGCATCCGCAATGTGTACGGATGCCCCTGATGGATATGAATCTCTTTTCGATGGGCATACTTTAAATGGTTGGCACGTTAACCCTCAAAAGATCGGACACGGGACCGGAGGGCGATGGCGGGTTGTGGACGGCGCCATTGTGGGGGAGCAGGATCCTCCCGGCTCAGGAAATGGTGGATTGCTACTTTCGGATCGAACGTTTCAAGACTTTGACTTGCTCGTCGATATGAAACCCGATTGGGGCCCTTGTAGTGGCGTCTTCTTTCGTTGTAGTGACGGCGGTGAAGGGTTCCAAGTCTATGTGGACTATCATGACAATGGCAACGTGGGACATCTGCGTGGTGAAATGAAGGGAGCGTTTGCCTTGATGCCGTTTCGATTCATGGGAAGAACAGATGATGATGGCCAGCTCAAAGGTCTTGATATGAAGGTGGATCCCCGAACAAAGGACTGGCCCTCGGGTGTCTACGAATCGGTCTGTTCCATGGATGAGTGGTTGAAGGCTTGGAAGATCGATGACTGGAATACGCTTCGTCTACGTTGCGAGGGGAGATACCCACGAGTTCAAACTTGGATCAATGGCGTTCCAATCTGCGATTTCAATGGCGAGACTTGCACGCTACCAGGCTATGATCGTGATCATGTGCTGAGTCGTTTAGGAATGAAGGGCTCAATAGGTTTGCAGGTGCATGGCGGTAAGGGATGGCCTAAAGGCGCTGTCTGCCGGTGGAAAAACGTTAGGATCAAATCGCTTTAGAATCCGGAACAAGTGACGTAGTCAGTCAGTAATGAGACCTATGAGTGCAAAAACTTTGAATCGGCGAGAGTTCGCCAAACGGATTGGGATTGGTGTCAGCGGCCCGATGATTCTATCAGGCCAGACCCTCGGACTAAACGGGGCGGTCGCCGCGAATAGCCGAATACGGGTAGGTGCTGTAGGTCTCGGGGCCCGTGGGCTGGCGGTCATGGGGGCGATGATGCGAAAGCCGAGCGTTGAAATGGCAGCGGTTTGTGACGTCGACCGTCTTCATTACCGAGACGGCACGTGGGGCAAGGGGAGAGCGATGGGCCGCGAGCCTGCAGCCGAGTATGTAAAGAGTTTTTATGAGAAGCGAGACGGGGCGAATGCCTCTAAGTTGGGGGTCGCCTCGTATGAAGACTATCGTGATTTATGTGCCCGTGATGACCTCGATGCCGTGATCGTCGCAACTCCCGATCACTGGCATGCTTTGATTGCTCTTGCGGCGGTTCGAAGTGGCAAGGATGTCTATTGCGAGAAGCCTGTCACGCACACCTTTCTAGAGGGGCAGCTGCTTTACCGAGAAGTGGCGCAGTTTGGTCGGGTCTTTCAAACCGGATCTCAGCAACGATCGGATTGGCGCTTTCGAAGGGCTGTTGAGTTGATCCGAAACGGGCACCTGGGAACCATCAAAGAGGTTAAGGTGGGTTTGCCTGCCGGCTATGCCAAGCCGATGGGAGACACTGAAGTCGTCGATCCGCCCGAAACGTTGAACTACAATTTCTGGTGCGGACCGAGCCCCGTGCTCCCTTACATGCGCGCGAGACATCATCGTTTCTGGCGAGGGCACCTTGCCTACGGGGGAGGGAATATCATGGATTGGATCGGTCATCACAATGATATTGCCCACTGGGGCTTAGACCTTGATTCAGGCGGACCCGTGCGGGTCGAGGCAAGTGGTTGGACCTATCCCAAATCTAAGATCTACAACGTGCCGGTCGAATTCAAGATTGAGTGTGACTATCCCAATGGGATCAAGGGCTCGATCGCAAGTTCGAACCGAATGGGGACGACGTTTATCGGCGAGGCAGGAACAATCTATGTGAATCGGGGAAAACTAGAAACACCTGAAGCCGCCTGGGCGGAAGAGGCATTTGAAGTGGGGAGCAAACGCGTTGTTCAATCGAATGATCATATTGACGATTTCCTTTCGTGTATTCGCACGAGAAAGGCTTGCGTGGCTTCTGCGGAGATTGGTCATCGATCGATTACGCCCGGGCATCTAGGATATGTCTCTCAGCGCTTAGGCCGGTCGCTGAATTGGGACCCTAAAGCGGAAGCAGTCGTGGGGGATCCGGAGGCGAACCAACTTCTTCGATCGGCGGACTGTCGTTCGCCATGGGAGCTTCGATAAAGGAAAGAATCAGATCAATGAGTGAGCAGAGTGTGGTTTTAACCAATGGTGCGAGCCTTCCCAGTGTGGGTCTTGGCCTCTGGAAAATTGAGAAGGAAACGACCGCAGATGTCGTCGAGACGGCACTGAAGATGGGGTATCGCCATTTGGATGCCGCTTGTGACTACGGGAATGAAGCGGAGGCCGGTGAAGGAATCCAACGTGCCTTAGCCTCTGGGATCTGTAAGCGTGAGGATCTTTGGGTGACCTCAAAACTATGGAATACCTATCATGCAAAGGAGCATGTTCAGCCGGCAGTCGAGCGCAGTCTACGAGACCTCCAGCTCGATTACTTGGACCTTTATTTGATACACTTCCCAATTGCTCAACGATATGTGCCATTTGACGAACGGTATCCGCCTGAATGGATTTATGATCCGAGCGCTGAGTCTCCTCGAATTGAGACGGCTCCCGTGACGATCGCAGAGACTTGGGCTGCCATGGAAGGGCTGGTGAAGGCCGGGCTTGTAAAGCAAATTGGTGTGTGCAACTTCGGTTGCTCGTTACTCCGTGATTTGCTGAACCATGCTGAAGTCAAGCCGGCCGTGCTGCAGGTCGAGTCGCATCCTTTCCTGACACAAGAGAAACTCTTCCGCTATTGCCGGGGAGAGGAAATTGCGGTTACGGCATTCTCTCCGCTGGGGGCTCAGTCTTACTTTTCCTTGGGGATGGCGGATCCGTCTGAGTCGCTCATGAACCATTCATTGATTCATGAAGTAGCGGCAGTGCATCATCGATCTCCTGCTCAGATCCTGTTGCGATGGGGGGTTCAACGAGGAACCGCGGTCGTGCCGAAATCGAGTAACGAAAAACGCTTGCGCGAAAACCTGGCGCTTTATGATTTCGAACTGAGCGAAGCCGAGATGCGATCAATCAGCGGATTGAATCGAAACCGCCGCTTCAATGATCCTGGCGATTTCTGTGAAGGCGCGTTCAATACTTTCTTCCCCATTTACGAATAGAGAATGAAGTTTCGATCGATTAATATTGATGGGCAGCAGAGTCACACAGGGGAAGCTTTCCCAAACTGCCTCGAGTGTCCTGAAAAGGACGTGACTCTTGATGAGGTCTGCGGCTGGTTTGCTCAAAGCCGTATTGAACTGCAGTCGGCTTTGGATAAGCACGGGGCTATCTTGTTTCGTGGGTTCCCGGTGAAAACAGATCTGGATTTTGATCTCCTGATCCAATCCCTGGATGTTCCAAACTTTCGTTACAAGGATTCGCTGTCAAACGCGGTTCGAGTCAATCGAACCGATCGAGTATTTACCGCCAACGAGGCACCTCCGGATGTGACCATTTACATGCACCATGAAATGGCGCAGACGCCGGTCTTTCCGAGTAGCCTGTTCTTTTTCTGTGAGAAGGCGGCTGAGAAGGGTGGTGCGACCCCCTTGTGTCGTTCAGATATTCTGCTGGAACATCTTGAGAGGCAGTTTCCGAAATTCGTCGATGATTGTCGCTCGAAGGGGCTTCGCTACACCAATGTGATGCCACCGAGCGATGACGCATCGTCGGGCATGGGACGAAGTTGGCGCAGCACGCTCAACAGTGAAACGAAGGGCGAAGCGGAATCGAAGCTTCAGAAACTTCGCTATGAATGGGAGTGGATCGAAGGCGAGTGCCTTCGTGTGACCACGCCAGTTTTGCCTGCGGTGCGTCAACTGTCGAGTGGGCGCTCAGCCTTCTTCAATCAGCTTATCGCCGCCTTCAAAGGATGGAAAGACAGTCGCAACGACCCCACCAAGGCGATTCGCTTTGGGGATGGGAGTCCCTTGGATCGCGAGGCGGTACTGGCGTCGGCGGATATCGCGGATGAGTTAGCTTTTGATGTTCCGTGGCAGAATGGTGATGTTGCTTGGGTGGATAACTTCAGTACCATGCATGGTCGCCGGGCGTTTTCTGGCACGAGAAAGGTGCTGGCCTCATTGGTTGCCAACACGAGCGTTGGGCTCTAGCTTGTATCCAGGAGCGTGTTCGAAATGCCAGGGCGTGACGAGATTGTTCGACTTTACGAGGGGCCGGCGCCAGGGTCGGAAACCTGGACTCAGAATGAGTGCGAGAGCCTGCGGAACTTGTGGAACACGCGTCTGATCGCGAATGTCGTTGATCCAAGTTTGACGGTGTTTCGACCGGATCCCGCGAAGGCCTCGGGACGAAGTGTTGTGATTTGTCCCGGCGGAGGCTTCTTTGCTCTTTCGGTGGATAGCGAAGGATTCGAGGTCGCTCGTGCGCTCTGTGAGAAGGGTATCACCTGTTTCGTTCTGAAGTATCGCTTGCTCGAGACCCACACAAGCGATCCTCCGAGAGAATTAGCGAAAGTTGCAGACCTGGATGCTGTCGTCGCTCCCGTGGTTCAATGGGCGATGGCGGATGGCTTGAAGGCTCTGGAGCACGTGCGCGAGAATTGTAGTTACTACGAAGTTCGGCCAGACAGGATTGGGATCCTTGGGTTCTCAGCGGGGGGATCTTTGGCCTGCTCGGTGGCTCACAATTATTCCACGTTGACTCGACCCGAATCTGTCGCGTTGATCTATCCGGTCTATCGCTGGTCCAACATAGGGAACGGAGTGCCCGACGATGCACCCCCTTTGTTTGTTCTGGGAGCGACGGATGATTGCCTTTCATTAGGACCCGAGTGCATCGATGTCTATCGTGCCTGGGTAGAAGCGGGCAAGCCGGCAGAGCTGCACCTCTATGCGGCGGGCGATCACGGGTTTGGCATGCGGGCGCAGGGACTGCCCTCGGACCGCTGGATTGACCGATATGTCGATTGGATCAGTTCGCTCGACAATTGAAAAAGGACTAACGTGAGGAACGATTTAAACAGAAGGCCCCTGAGTTTGCTGAGATTCCCGGTCTGGATTTGGGGCGCTGCGGCCTTCGTTCTTATCTCTTGTATCCATGGTCACGGTGAGAATGACTCAAGTCCCCGATCACTCTCCTTGGGAAGCCATACCCGTGATGTCGATGTTGACGATTCGTTTCGACTGTTGAGTTGGAATGTGAAGGCGGGGGCATTGTTTCCGAAATCAATGCCCAGTCCAGCAGGAGAGGAAGCTGGGGCACGTGTAGGGCGGTTTGAACGAATCATGCGAGCTGTGCGCCCGGATATCGTCTGTCTTCAGGAGATTTGGCCGAAGCGGGGGCTGGATGCTGTCATCGAGCTGCTCAATCGAACGCTACCGCTCGGTACGAATCGAAGGTGGCAGGTCTATCGTGGGGCCGATGTCGTGATTGCAAGCCCTTATGCATTGAAGATGAAGACCAGCGAACTCGTGATTCCTCATCCCTTGCCGGAGATGCCGGGATTTCACTATGGGCAAGCGATGTGTTTGGTTGATTTACCTGATGATCGATTTGGCCAAGATCTTTTCGTGATAACCACTCATTATCGAAGTCGGAGCGGTCGTGAAAACGAATTGAAGCGAGAGCGTCACTCTGAGTCGATCTTGCGAGCGCTACGAGATCTTCGTCTGCCCGGCGGAAAGGTGAATCTGCCGACCGGAACTCCGGTTTTGATTGCAGGTGACTTCAACGTCTACGAATCGAACGAAGATGATCCGAAACGACACTTGCAAATGTTGATTACGGGTGAAAGTGAAGTGGACATTTCGGGGGAATTCTCGCCAGATTGGGATGAGACGGATTTGACTGATCTCCTCCCGAGTATCAACGGGCGAGGTCGTGAGTTCTACACTTGGCGCAACGATCGGCAGCCGTATCCTCCTGGCGCTCTCGATCGTGTGCTCTTCACGGATAGTGTTCTGAGGCCAGTCAGTTCGTTCGTGCTTGATACAGCGTCCCTCGAAGAGGAAGCGCTCGCATCCTTTGGGCTGAAGGCCGACGACTGCTATTTCGCTGGCAGGAAAGGTGAATATGATCACCTTCCAATCATCGTCGATTTCGCGATAGAGAATCTCGTGAAGACCCCATAGGTGGTGTCTTTCTCAGGGAATCTGCGCTGTATTGATTTTCCTAGGAATGTGGAGAAGGGCAGTGGGGAGGACTTGTCCGTCGACTTTCAGGCATCGCTCGACTCTCGAATGGGGTTGTGCATAATCCGGCGCATGCCCACTGGCAATACCAATTCTGAATTACTCGACGAGGGCCCGGTGTCGACGGATGATCCGGAGCTCACGCAGCGGATGATCGAGGCGACTCATCTGTTGGAATCTGTGGCGGCAGATCGTTCGATGCTTCTCGCGCTGTCCCATGAATATCGAATGCGGATTCGAAAAGCTGCTGGCGATATCTACTGTCCGGATGTGAGCCAACGGCGGCTCTTGAATAAAGCGACCCACAAACGTCGAAAGAAGGAAAAAATCGCGAAGGATCAGAAGACCCTCAATCATAGTGGAATTCGAGCCTTGCGGAGTAAACCCGTTTTCACAACACCGAACGTCTATCCTCCAAAAGCGTTCGAGCCTGTGGCGGTTGAGACGGAAGAGAAGGCGAGGGAAGTGGTTGATCCGCAGAACTGCTACATCTGCAAGTCGGATTACACGCAACTCCACGAATTCTATGATCAGCTCTGCCCGAGTTGCGCCGAACTCAATTATCGCAAGCGAAGCGAAACGGCTGATTTGTCCGGCCGTGTCGCGCTCCTAACGGGGGGGCGAGTGAAGATTGGCTATCAAGCTGGAATCAAGCTTTTGCGAGCAGGCGCCACCTTGATCGTAACGACACGCTTTCCGCGTGATTCTGCAATGCGATACTCGAAGGAAGAAGACTTTGAGAACTGGCGGGATCGATTGCACATCTATGGGATTGACCTGCGGCACACACCGAGTGTTGAAGGGCTTTGTAAGCATCTAGGTGAGTCTGTGGATCGGCTGGACTTTATCGTAAACAATGCGTGTCAAACCGTTCGGCGCCCTCCGGATTTCTATCGACACATGATGGATCAAGAATTGGGGCCATTAGCCACCTTGCCGAGTGAGGCGGGTTCGTTGCTGAGTCGATACGAAGCTCTACGTGAGCAAGGTGCCATTGGCGTTGGCGGCAAGACAGTCGCTCGCCGCGAAGAGGGCGAGCTGGCTGGGCTCACCCATGCAGCAGCGCTGTCACAGCAAGCCATTGTGGCGGAGGATTTCGATGTTCAGGAGCATCTCTTTCCGGCCGGGAAACTCGATCAGGATATGCAGCAGGTCGACCTGAGAGATCGGAACTCCTGGCGACTGCTGTTGCACGAAGTGTCGTCAGTCGAACTCATGGAAGTTCAACTGATCAACGCGATTGCTCCTTACATCCTGAATGCACGCTTGAAGCCTCTGCTGATGAAAGGTGCGGAGCGGGATCGGCATATCGTGAATGTTTCAGCAGTCGAGGGTCAGTTCTACCGCAAGTTTAAAACCACGCGCCATCCTCATACCAATATGGCAAAGGCAGCACTGAACATGATGACTCGTACCTCCGCTGCCGATTATCATGCGGATGGAATTCATATGAATTCTGTCGATACCGGATGGGTCACGGATGAGGACCCGGTTGAGGTCGCGCTACGGAAGACCGAGCAACATCGATTTCATCCCCCTTTGGACATTGTCGATGGCGCTGCCCGAATCGTCGATCCCATCATTGACGGTTTCAACACAGGAAAGCATGTTTGGGGGAAGTTTTTGAAGGACTACAAAGCGACGGATTGGTAAGAGGAAAACCCATGGAAAAGAAGAAGCGAATTGATACGAGTGGAGGAGAAGCGCTGACTCACAATCCGTTCGGTGGACTAGACCAGCTCAAGGAACTCGATCTGCCCGCAGGACCTGCGGTTGTTCCTCCGAAGGCCGTGGAGAGCAAACGAGGGAAGCCGAACAAGAATCGAGGGCGAGTGGACATTATTCGGCAGACTGCTCATCGCGGTGGGAAAACCGTGACGGTTGTGACCAATTTTGTCGGAATTGGGCTGCCTGAGAAGGAAGCGCTTGCCAAGAAAATGCAGAAGGCGTGTGGAACCGGCGGGACCGTGAAGGATGGGAATATAGAGATCCAGGGTGAACGCCGAGAGCAAGTTGCGGAAATCCTCAAAGAAGCAGGGTTTCGCCCTGTCTTTGCGGGAGGTTGATTTGCTAAAGCGACAGCTTCGCTCTCGCACTCCAAATCGGTCGGCCGTTTCTGTGAGAGGATTTGGAGTGCTGAAGCGCAGCTTCCGCTTTTGCTCGCTTTTTTTGCCTGAATCGAAATGCCGTGTGGGCAAGCCTTGGTGAGAGAATCCAATTCTTGACTTTGCCTACGCAACGATTTGGTGAACGACTTTCCCGTGCACGTCTGTCAGCCGAAAATCTCTCCCTGCGTGGCGGTAAGTGAATCGTTCATGATCGATGCCCAACAAGTGGAGAATCGTCGCGTGTAAGTCGTGAATCGAGACGGGATTCTCAACTGCTTTGAACCCGAACTCATCAGTCGCTCCGTAGACTGTTCCTCCCTTGATCCCGCCTCCCGCCATCCACAGAGAGAAGCCCCAGTGATTGTGGTCGCGACCGAGAGTCTCACCGCCCCCGGTGATTCCCAATTCAACCGTGGGCGTTCTTCCAAATTCTCCAGTGCAGAGGATTAAGGTTTCTTCGAGGAGCCCGCGCTGGTCTAGGTCGTTGACGAGTGCCGCCAGACCTTGGTCACATTGATTTGCGACGTTGCGATGCGTCTTCTTGATGTTGTCATGACTATCCCATGGCTGCGATGGGCCGTGCCAGGCTTGCACGAACCGTACTCCTCGTTCTATGAGTCTCCTCGCCATGAGGAGTTGGCGGTTCTGTGCGCCCTTTCCGTACATGTCTTGGATGTGCTGCGGTTCCTGGCTGATGTCGAATGCGTCCGTCGCTTCGGTCTGCATCCGGTAAGCCAACTCGAACGATTGGATTCGAGCTTCCAACGCCGGTTCTCCTTCTCGGGATGCGAGATGTCTGCGGTTGAGTTTCTGCAGGAGGTCGAACTGCTGAAGCTGCTGCTCGGAGGTGATGGATGGGTTTCGGACGTTTTCGATTAACTTTTTGGGATCTTCTTTGGATGTGTCGATCAAAGCTCCCTGGTAAACCCCGGGTAGAAATGCAGATCGCCAGTTGTTCGTTCCTCCGACTGGAAGGCCTCCGGGACAGAGCGCGACGAAACCCGGAAGGTTTTCGTTTTCCGAGCCCATGCCCCAATTCAACCAGGAACCGAGACTCGGTCGAACCAATCGTTGATGACCTGAGTTCATGAGCATCAATGAAAGCTCATGGCTTGGTAGCTCGGCGTGCATCGAGCGAATCACCGCCATCTTGTCGACACATTTTGAAAGCTGAGGAAAGAGATCGCTGACGGGAGTTCCGCATTGGCCATGTCGACTAAACTCGAAGGGCGAGGGTAAGGCGACGCCGGTTTTACGCTCCGTTTGCAGATTTTCGTAGGGGAGTTCCTTTCCGCCCCACTTCGTCAAGGCTTCCTTGGGGTCGAATGTATCTACCTGGGACATGCCCCCATTGAGGAAGACATGAATGACCGATTTCGCTTTTCCGGGAGAGTGGATGCCACCGAGGGCCGCATTGGTAAGCAACTGAGGCAGGGCCAAGGATCCGATCCCGAGACCACTTCGGAACAGAAAACGACGGCGTGATAAATGAGCAGTCATCATTGCAATCTAGTCAAGAAAGTGAAACTCGTTGGAAGCCAGAAGGGCATGGGCGTATTGCACCCAGATGCTCTTTTGCATGTTCTCTTTTGAAAGATACTGGATGCCTAGATCGATCTCCTGGGGAGTGGGTTCGCGAGAGAACAGGCGCCGGTAAAGGAATTGTATTCGAGCGCGTGGGGCATCCGTGGCGGCTAAGGCCGGGAGCTCGATCAATTTCGCCGCGCGTTCCTGTACATATTTGGAGTTTAGAGCAAAGAGCGTTTGCTGCGGTACGAGGGTCTCCGGGCGTTCAAGCGTGCAAGTACTTGGATTGGCGGCGTCGAAGGTGCTTGCCAGGTTGGAGATGACGTCGCGATTTACGAAGGCATAGAGACTTCGCCGTGGGACTGCGTTCCCGTCTTTCTCTTCGAATGGACGGCCTCCAATTCTGCGATCCAGTTCTCCGCTGGCGGACAGGAGCGAGTCTCTCATCGCTTCCATCTCCAGCCTTCGGGTTGGCATGCGCCAGAGGTATCGATTCTCTGGGTCGATCTCTCGTGCCTTTGAATCTTCGCGGGCAGATTGCTGGTAGGTGTTGGAGAGCATGATGGCTTTGTGGAGTCGCTTCAGGGACCATCCTTCGAGATGAAATTTTTCGGCAAGGTAGTCCAGTAGTTCGGGGTGGCTGGGGGCTCGGCCCCGCGTCCCAAAGTCGTCTGGCGTCGCCACCAGCCCTTGGCCGAAATGATGGAGCCAGACCCAGTTGACGAGCACTCTTCGTGTGAGAGGGTTTTGAGGATCGACAATGGCCCGGGCCAGACCGAGTCGTCGCTGGCCATTTGCGAAGGCGGTGGAGCTCGAGTTTGAGAGGGCGCTCAGGAACCGGGCCCGGACAAGCTCGCCACGTCGAATCGGGTTGCCTCGTTCGAAGACGAACGCTGGCTTTGGTTCCGTGGTTGACTCTTTCAGAGCCATCGCTCTAGGGGGGGCATGGGGTTCTAGGTTGAGACTATCGATCGCACCGTAGGCGCCACCAACGGGCCCGGTCACGCCGCGATTCAGCATGCCAACATTCTTTCGGTGGGTGAAATCTAGGGTAGTAGGGGTGCCGGGAGCAAAGAGATGATGGCGAAGCTGCCGCTCGATGTCGCTGTTGATAATTCGATGCTTGGCATCTTCGTCTGGAACGACCGTGCCGCTTGGTGTCGCCTCCTCCGAAGCGATCAGAAGCTCGCTCAACCAACGGCGGTGTGTGGCTTCAAAAATGCGTCCATAGGCCCTAGCAAGCTCTAGCATCGATGCCGGAGCGGAAGCCTTAAGTTCCTCGAGGACTCTGGGATTCCATTTGGGCGATCGCTGGGAAAAACGGTGTTCATCAGCGAATTTCTTGGGATCTCCGTTCTCTTCTTCGAGCGACTTAACCAAGTCCTGAGTTGCTTCCTTGAAGTCCTCTGCGGCGATTTTCGAGAGCCGATGCCAGGGTCCGAACACGGAATCGCTCTCATCGAAGGTTCTGAGATAGCGGCGCCAGTTTTCCAGTACGACGGGCCGCCATTCGTCCGTGCGGTAGGAGAGAAACGTTGTCGACGTATCCTGTTCCGGGGTTCCTTTGACGAGTTCTTCCAAATACATCCCAACTTGCATTCGGAGTCGACTCCTCATGATGACGCCTTGCTCGTACACCAGGTCGTCCCGGTGCTTTTTTCGTCGATCCAGCTCCGCTTGATAACGGTCGGGGACGTCCGGGCTTCCTACGAGGGGGAGTTCGGGAGGGGCATCACTGTTCGCGAGTGTCGCGTGAAGCGAGTAGTAGTCGCTCGTGGGAATAGCGTCGAACTTGTGATCATGACATCTCGCGCAGGCGACCGTGAGACCCAAGAGACCGCGGGTGATCACATCAATCTGATCATCGAGAACGTCGTGACGATTTCTGAATTGTCTCCCGATGGTCAGGAAGCCAAGAGCCGCATGGGCTGGGTCATTCGGGGCTAGATCCAATTGATCGGCGGCGATTTGCTCTTCAATGAAGCGATTGTAGGGCCGGCCTTCATTGAAGGCCTGAACGACGTAATCCCGGTAGGTGTAGGAAAAAGGGAAGCGTTGGAAGCCGATCGCGCTGGCCCCGTGCGTGTCGGCGTATCTGGCGAGGTCTAGCCAATGACGTCCCCAGCGCTCTCCGTAGGCAGGGGAGGCGAGTAGGCGGTCGATGACGCGCTCATATGCGTTAGGAGCATCATCGAAAACGAACGCTTGGACTTCTTGCCACTTGGGAGGAAGACCGGTCAGATCAAAGGTCGCCCGACGAATCAAGGCTGCTCGGGAGGCGGGTGCGGACAGGGACAGTTGTCGTTTCTGTAGGTCTGCCGTGATGTAGTGATCAATGACCTTGGCAGGGGGTTCTTGGCTCAGGAATGCATTTAGCCGGGGAATCGGTTCAAAGGCCCAGTGGCGTTCATATTCTGCTCCCTCTTGGATCCACTGTCCTAACGACTTGATCTGTTCAGCCGATAGTGCCTTCTTAGATTCCGGCGGCGGCATGACCTCATCCGGGTCGGTGGATTGAATACGACGAATCAACTCACTCTCGCCGACTTTCTCTGGCACAATGGCAGCGCGTCCGTCGGTCAGTTCGAGAGCGTTCTCGCGGATATCGAGGCGTAATCCTGCCTCGCGCTGTTTCGCGTCGGGGCCGTGACATTCAAAACAATTGTCGGCAAGAATGGGGAGGATGTCGCGGCGGTAGGAAATTTCCTGTGCCCAAAGGGGGGATGGTATGCCCGCGAGTCCAATTAGCCCCGCCAAATAGCAGCAGCCCGCGAGACGCCGTATCGTGGTTCTTGAAGGCCAAGGCATGGCCTGAGATTAAACCGGTTGTGGAGAAAAAAGCGAAGCTTTAAGTCGTCGCGAGGGCGCTCTCATGAGCTGTCTGAGAGCCCTCGCTTGCGTTGCAATGACGGGAAGCATTTGGGTTGGTGCCAAGAGCGTCTTCGACAGCGCCGCTCGTGAAACCCTTTCTGTGTGTCCTAAGCAAGGGACGGCTTACTTAGCGGTTTTTTCGGAGGGCGCCTCAGCCGTGTCCTTCTTTCTGAACTTTAAGGCCGCTGAATTGATGCAGTAGCGCAAGCCAGTGGGGCGGGGGCCGTCGTCGAAGACATGTCCCAGATGGCCATCGCATCGGTTACAGATGACCTCCGTTCGCGTCATGAAGAAACTGCGGTCCGACTTCTCTCCCACGTACTCTTTCTTGATCGGTTTCCAGTAACTCGGCCAACCCGTGCCGGATTTGAATTTTGTCTCGGAACTGAAGAGGGGAAGATCGCAGGCAACGCAGTGGTAGGTGCCTTTTTCTTTGTTGTTCCAGTATTCGCCCGTAAACGCTCGCTCCGTGCCCTTCTTGCGGACGACGCGGTATTGCTCTCTGGTCAGAAGCTTTTTCCACTCGCTCTCGGGCTTGACGATCTTTTTCAGTGGTTCGTCCGGGATTTCCTGGGAGTCAGCCGCGATCACAGGCGACTGAACTTGGCTGAGGTAGGCTCCGAGACAGATCAAAGCGGCGAAGCTTCCTGCCAGGGTCCACTTGATAATAGTTTGATTGTTTTTCGTCATGTTAGCTCCGTATTTTTGCACCGCTGTTTGCATGACGCCACAACGGTCGGGTTATTCCCGTTTTCAGCATCGAGAAACTAAATTAGTTTCAATCATCGATTCAGAGGAATCAAGTGGAAGCGTTGAAATACAGTGAAAATCAGGCTCGATGGATAGGGATTGATGCCTTGGCTTATCGGGCTCGACCTCTGGGGCCCCTCCGTCCTCCCCGGCGGCCTTGCATCATTTCCTGAACGCGCTGAGCCGAATCCCCAGCTTGAAGGCGGGCGTGATCTAACTGGCTTTTGAGTTGCGCGATGAGGGGAGCGTGACGGGGATCGTTCGAAAGGTTTTTTAATTCGTGGGGATCATTTTTCAAATCGAAGAGCTCCAATGGGCCCTCGTCGAGTCGTGAGAAGAGTTTCCATCGATCATTGCGAATGGTCCTTTGGTTTTGCATGAAGGCCGTGAAAAGGGTCTGTCTCACGGAGTCTTGATCTCCTTTGATCACGGGCGCCAGGCTCTTTCCGTCTAGCCCAGCGGGAATGTCTATCTCAGCGAAATCACACAGGGTCGGGTAAAGATCAAGGAGGTAGGCAAGTGCCGGGGTTCGTTTGCCTGCTGGGACTTGAGGGCCGTTGAAGGCAATCGTTGAACGGGAGCCGTGTTCGTATCCATTGGATTTGTTGTTCTGTCCGTGACTGCCAAATGAATATCCATGGTCGGTAGCGAGAATGATGAGAGTGTCCTCGCGATGGCCGAACTCATCCAGCGATGCGATGATTCGACCGATGTGATGGTCCAGGTGTGAGATCATGCCGTAGTAAGCTGCATATTGGGCTCGCGGATCTCGGGCTTGTTGGCGTCCCGATCTCCGCCCTGAGCCAGCGGAATTGCTCTGGCTGATGATCGAGGAGTGATTTGGCGGGAGGCTGATTTTCTTCGGATCGTACATGGCCGCGTACTCGCTCGGCGGTGTGTGGGGTGTGTGCGGAGCGGTGAACGGAACGTAGCAGAAGAATGGGGTGTCCGCATGTGCCTGTTTCTTTAGAAACGCGATGGCGGCATCTGCGAAGAGGGTTGTCGCGTGGACGCCCGGTACCTGGTAGGGAACCATGTTCTCACCTTCGCGGTAGTTCAGCCGAACGTTGGTGTGCGTGCCCGAGGCGCCACCAAAGAAGACGGCCTCAGCCTGCTCAAAGCACCGAAGAAAGGATTCTTGTCCATTGTGCCACTTGCCTGTTGCGAAGGTCGTGTAGCCTGCCTGGTGGAGGGCCTGTGGCATCAGAAGTCCCGAATCGAGTTGCATGGGGGCGCGAAAAAGCGATTTTCCACTCATGATCATGGCTCGGCTCGGAAGGCAAGTAGCTGTGATCATAGAACCTTGAATGTGTGCTTGGGTGAAGAGCGTGCCCCCTTCAATCAGTCGGTCCATATGGGGTGTTTTCACATCCCGATTGCCCATGGCCCCGAAAGAGTCGAATCGTTGGTCGTCGGTGAATAGGAAGAGGATGTTCGGTTGAGCACTGTGAGCGAGGCTCGGCGTGAGGCAGTAGCAGAGTACTCCCAGGATGAATCGGTGAAGCTTCATAGGCGGTGGTGTTGAGAGGAACAGACGGAAGTAAGCTTCCCGATGTTACAAATGTGTGACGGTGACATGTGTCTGGGACTGTGGGCGATTTCGCCCCTGTGCGGCCTCTCGGGCTTGGAGCGATGGTGTGATTAAAAGAAAAACCTAGAATTCGGTAGTCCTAGGCACCATTTCGCATTAGAATTGACGTTTTTAATGACGCCAACCTTATTCTCTGAGCTCGGTCTTTCCCCAGAACTCGAAAAAGCCATCAAAAAGCTCGGTTTCGAGCAAGCCTCGCCGATCCAAGCCTCTGCCATTCCAGTGTTGATGGAAGGCAAAGATGTGGTGGGGCAATCCCAGACTGGATCCGGTAAGACGGCTGCCTTTGCGATTCCGGCCATTGAGAAGACGGACTTTAAGCAGAAGGCGGTTCAAGTCTTGGTCCTGTGCCCCACGCGCGAGTTGGCGGTCCAGGTGTCTGAGGAAGTGCATAAGCTGGCTTGCTACAAGCGGGGAATCATGTGCTTGCCCATCTACGGCGGACAGTCCTACGAACGTCAGTTTGCCGGCCTGAGGCAAGGAGCCCAGATCGTTATCGGAACTCCGGGGCGTGTGATGGATCACATGCGACGAGGCTCGCTAAGCTTGGATCATCTTCACACCATCATCTTGGATGAGGCTGATGTGATGCTGGATATGGGATTCCGCGAGGATATCGAGATGGTCTTGAGCGCTCTTCCTGAGGAACGTCAGACGGTCTTCTTCTCGGCCACGATGCCGCGCCCGATTCGGAATCTAATCGAAAAGTTCGCGAAAGATCCGGAGAGCATCAAGATCGAGCAGCAGGCCATGACGGTTCCGACCGTCGAACAATCGGTCTATGAAGTCGACCGACGATTTAAGGTCGAGCTCCTCACGCGGCTCATCGATGTTCATGATCTCAAGTTGGGTATCATTTTCTGCAACACCAAAGCTATGGTCGATGAGTTGGTTGAGCATCTAGTTGCCCAGGGTTATCAAGCCGATCGTCTCCATGGCGACATGAGCCAGCAACAACGAGACCGCGTTATGAATCGGTTTCGAAAATCTGGTCTGGAGTTTTTGGTCGCGACCGATGTGGCGGCTCGAGGAATCGATGTGGACGATGTCGAAGTTGTCTTTAACTACGATCTTCCTTACGACCCTGAGGACTATGTTCATCGGATCGGTCGAACCGGTCGCGCTGGCCGAAGTGGCATCGCCGTCTCGTTTGTGTCGGGCCGTGAGATTTTCAAAATTCGGAACATCGAACGCTACACCAAAATGCGAATTCAGCGGGGTAAGGTTCCAAGTCTTCAGGATGTGGATGAGGCTCGAAACAGCCACGTGCTCAAGAAGGTTCGTGAAACGCTCCAGGGCGAAGAACACCGGGCTCAGGACCATCTAGTCGAACGCTTGTTGGAAGAGGGGTTCACGTCAACCGATATTGCGTCCGCGTTGTTGCATCAGCTTCAAGATGGCGAGGTGGCTGCCAAGAAGGGGCAACGAGACGAGCTCAGCGAACGCTATGCAGAGCAAGAGCGCCGGCGTGAACGCTATGATCGAGGGGATCGTGGCAATCGTGGCGATCGGGGGTATCGCGGTGATCGAGACGATCGTCGCGGGGGGCGTGGGCGGTCGAGAGAGGACCGGTATCGCTCCCGAGATGAACGTCCTCCAGCCCGAGGAGATCGATCGCGCTCGCGCGACAACCGAAGCCGCTTTCGAGATGAACCGCGCAGCCGATCCGATCGTTCTCCCGCCATGGGAGCCGTGATCCGTATGCCTCGAACGGAAGGGAAGCGCGAACCTGCAGGCCGAGGGCCGTCTCAGCGAAGCAAAGCGGAAACCGATTGGGGATTCAAAAAAGGCGCAACGGGTGGGGCCTCGCTGCCTCCGTCTCTGGGGGCCAAAGAGCGAAAGCCAGCAGCAGCCTCTAAACCTCGGGCAAGTGATACTGGAAGCGAACCGAAGGCGACGCCAAGCTCCAGCGGGCCTAAGGCGAAGGGTTCTGGATCTCGACTGCGCATCAGCATCGGGAAGGAATCTGGCGTCACTGCAGGGAAGCTTCGGGATGCGATTCTGGGTGAAACGGGCTTGCCTGCGAGTTCCCTCGGGTCTGTCGATATTCAGGCAAAGCACGCCACGGTTGAAATTTCTTCAGACCAAGCGAAGTCGGCCGTGACCAAGATGAAACGCGCCAGCATTGCAGGCAAGCGGGTTAAGGCGAAGTTGGTTTAGAGCCCTAAAACTGCCCCTGCGCGCCTGATCGCGCAAGGTTGAATCTGTAGAGAATCTTCCAGCATGGGATCCATTGGTCCCGCAGGCTGAGAATTTTAGGTCGTTGCTCATTGATTCGATTTGAGGTGATCGCCCAAGTCGATGGCTGGTGAACTAGGCGCGAGTTTCCATTCCCGCTGCCTCGATTCTAGAAGCTTCAAGTGCACGGTCCCGTCTAGATTCCGCTTGTACCAATCTTTATCTTGATTCGGGAACCGCCTTCGAATCGGTTCGTGGTGTCACGTTTCTCAATCTTGGATTTCCGGGCTTCAAGGAGCGTGTCGACCATGAAGAGCGACTGTCCTATCGTCGAATCTGTCCGGCCTCTAGTGGGAGCATTTGCAGTGTGATTTCGCCGATGTCGTAGGGTTCATCTGAGACCGTGCCGTCAAAGGCGGGAATGATTAGATCCTGACGGTGCGATGCGATTGGTTGAAATTGAAATCGTTCGGCGCCCGGCTTGTTGAGGTGAAGGCTTAGAATGTATTCACCTGCCGGTATGTTCTCGATTCGAAAGGTGCCGTCGTCAGCAATCTTGAATGAGTAGTAGCGGTAGTCTTGCCGTGATTTTATGACTTCGGGCTTCTGATTCCATTCTTCGTACTCTTCAGGAGAGAGGCCTTGTGGGCGGCGAATTTGTTTGGTGCCAAGCGTCCGATGGCCATTGTTCCAATCGACTTCGGTGTTTGGAGTTTCGAATTTAAACCGCCCGATAATGGGGCGCCCTTTGTTACCGTAAACTACCTTGGTCGGCCTGCCAGCATGAACGTCGATCGGTTCAATATGGCTGTGAGCCCAAGATCGGTTTTGTCCTTCACCCAGTTCGACTAGAAGGACGAGTTGTCGTTCGCCTGGTGGAACGTTGTCGATTGAAAACTCTCCGACTTCATTGGTGCGGACTTTGAAAACCTGGAAATCTAGATCGAGTCCAGAAGAATTACCCAGGCGCCGGTTGCTGACCATGACCTCCTGATTCGCCCAAGGTTTCGTTCCGGCTAATAAAGTGCCTTCGACTCGCCCCCAGGGTTGAAGGTGCAGGTCAAGACTTTGATTGGGATCAAAGTCCGCAATTTCAGCGAAGCCCTTTTCGTGAATTGCGACGACTTGCAGATCTTTGATGGCTGCGGGGAGTTCGAAGCCGCCATCCTCGTCTGTTCGGGTTGTATTCGGATTGGGAGGGCCTCGCTGAATGAGCTCTTTCACGCCGAGGCGGCTGTGGCCTGCGCCGAGAAGCACGACTTCCGCTCCAATGGCAGGGCTGCCATCGGGGAGAGTCACTTTCCCGTGTGGACCTCGGCCTTTCATAAGCCTGAAGTCGAGTTTATGCCAGCCAGAGCTTTGGATGGTGTCGGATGTTTCGGGAAGGTAACCCTTGGCACTAATTAAGTATTTGATATTCATGCCGAAAGGCGTGGGCCTGCGGGGGTCTTGTTCAACGGATAGCCTGCCGTCTCGGCCGGTTTTGGCGGTGTGGAATTCCCAGCTGACTTGCTCGGTAGCGCCACCTCCCCAAGCTCTGCCTCTGACAACAGTGAATTCAGGGATCGGCTCTCCGGTATCGGCGTCGACAACCGAGCCGGTGAGCAAGAAGGTCTTGCTGAGTAGTATCTTGGGTGAAGAATTGTCGCCTAGAGTAAGCTGCGACTGGTTGAATCCTGCTTTGCTCACTTCGAGAATGACCATCCCTGTAGGGACGTTGGACCACGAGAAATGGCCTTCGCGATCGGTTTCCGTTGACCATTGGATTAGCGGAAGATCGTTCCAGCTCAACACTCGGACGAAGGCCCCATCAATGGGCTTGCCATCTTTATCGGTGACTTGACCGTTGATTTTCCTGCCGGGGGCTAAGTCAAAACTCTGTTCCGGTAAATCTTCAGTCGCGTTGATGATTCTGTGTTGAGGAGAGAAATCCTTCGATTCAACGACAAGATTGAACTGGCTCTCCTCCATGACGACAAAGCGGTAGCTCCCATCTGGCTGGCTAAGGCGAGTCTCGGTCGCCGGGGGCTCGTCATTGTTTTGAAGGGTAATCCTGGCCCCAACAACGGGGTGTCCGGACGGGGAACTGATTGTGCCCCGGATTGATATGCCTGGATCCAAAACGAAGCGAGCCTCATTCTGGATAAGGTCTCGGCGAGAAACTTCCTCGTCACTTGCTTCATCTTCGTCAGTTTGAAAGTACTCCGAGGGCCGGAACTCAGGGTGGGAGACTGCAAATGTAAGCGAGCTAAAATCCTGGGGAACTCGCGAACTCCGCCATTGTCCGGCGGCATCTGATCGTATTCTATCGAATTCAAACTCAACGTACTGCCCGGCGGCGTCTTGAGTTGTTCCATTTACTGTGATCTCTGCGTCGCTCAACAAGGTCCCATCTCGACCTGCAACGAGTCCACCGATAACGGTAGTCCGAGACATTGTCACCGTGTGTTGATCCGGAACGAAGATACCCTCACCGCCTTCGAATCGAATTGGGGGGGCCGCGTAGCCGTCGGCTCGAAAACCGATGGCGACGCTCTTGATGATGCCGCGACCGAGCCGGACCTGGCAAGTTCCTGCCTCGTCCGTTGTGAATTTGACGGGCGGAAGGTGGAAATACTCCGACTCGCGTTCGGATGCTGTTACGTCAACATTCGGAATTGGTTCACCTGACGCCGTTTGGACGGTCAAAGTAAGATATTTGGCCTCTGGGCTTCCATCTCCCGGCCCGAGTTTCTCGACAAGCGCGAGTGTTGCGGGATCGTTTTCCCAAAAGAGCTCGGTTTCATAGGCGTCACCTGAATAAGCAAGGTTTAGCACCTTCGGATAGAGATGGCAGCGAAGGAGCGGGATAGCGGGCCCGAATTCTTCCATCTGCAACGATTTCCATTCGCGCATCGAGATGGGTTCATCTCGGTTTCGGTTGACGGTGGAGCCGGCCTGATTGGCGCTAAACTCATAGACGTATGACGTTTTAATTTTTGGGTCAGCGTAACCCCACAGCCGTGAGATGCCGGTGCGTCGCTCGCGCGGTGAGACGAGGAGCTGGGCATCGGAAATATATTTGGGAACGAGATCGGACAACCAGTCGGGGAGGGTATCGTGATCTGCCTTGTAGCTCATGATGGCTTCGTGGATCTGTCGCATCTGCTGGCGATCAATCTCCTTCTCTTGCTCATCGAGAGAGGGCGGAGTCTGAGCCCTGGCGTGTGGCGCTTGGCTTCCAATTCCAATAACCAGGACGGCCATTACAAGGAGCAAGGCACAAGGGCGTCTATCATTTGAAGGTATGTTCATGAGAAATGGTCACACGGTTGACATGGCGAGAAATATGGTGCGGCGAAATGTTCTTCAACGGCCTACGAGGCGTCGCGGGCACGCTTGGTTTTGCTCTCGATGAGAAAGGCTTCTGGCTGGCCTGGATTCTGACGTCGGACGCGACCTCAATTGAGATCTGGAGTTGTTGTTTGCCGTTCAGATTTACGGAGGTAGACCCATACCCAACCGTGGTACTTGCTTCCTGAGCCGACCCGGATCGAATTGAAGTCACCTACAATCAAGTCGAGTTCTCCGTCCTGATTCCAATCAGCGATGCTTAGTTTCGTGCGAGAACCGCTACCTGTTGGATTGTTAAACGATTGCACGTCATTCGAATTCACTGCGGTCGGTTTAACGAGATGGATCCCTGCGGCGAGTTCTGGATCAGAGGGGCTGCGTGTGTTTCGATACCAAATCACGTCTCCTTTCCCGGTCCCAACAATAAGGTCTTGTAACCCGTCTTGATCCCAGTCTGCCACAGCAGGACCCGCGTCGCCGCCTGGCACCTTGATGACACGTCCCCCGGCTTTAAGCCGTTTCGCTTTCTGGAAACTCGGTTTTTTGGGCGAGCCGCTATTGGGGATCAGATGAACAAAGCCTCCGATGTCGCCAACCAGAAGGTCGGGAAGCGTATCGTGGTTCCAGTCACTGACGGCGACGGCCGACGCGCTACCAACTTTGATCTTGGAGCCCGAGGCGTAGCGAAGCTGTTTTGGTGCTCCATAGGTACCATTCGGACGGCGCGAAAAGAAATAGATCTCACCCGGCCAAGAGCCGCTCAAAATGTCCAACCGGCCATTCCCATCGAGATCCGCGAACTGCGGACCAAAGCCGATGCATCAGCTGGCTGGGATGGTGCCAGTCTTTCGATTGGCCTTAAACCAGGCGAACGGTCCGAATTCGGGGTGTTCTTGAGTTCCGATATTTCGATAGATTCTGAGTTTGCCACCGCCGAACTGGCCCACCAATAAATCGTTCTTTTGGTCTCCATCGAAGTCGACAACGAGTGGGGCAGCATGCCCTACTTCCACGTCAATCGGAACACCTTGAGCGTCAACTCGAAAGGGAGGATGGAACGCTGTAATTGTTTCGGAATTTTCAGCTCCTTTGGCCGTGTTGGCTGTGACGAGGAAGGAAAGCGCAAGAGTAAGATTAGAGAGTTTCATCACTGGTTGATTATACTGACAGAGGCCCTGGGATTGTATTCAATCTTTTCTCACCTCAGTTGCGTTTTTGCAACGGAATAATTAGCAATAACGTTCTCAAGGGAAGAAAATTAGATTTGGCGCAAAAAAGCTGGAGGCATGCTTCCCTCATGTGCTTTGTGGAATGACCTGAACACGGCCTCGGGGCAGGGCGCTCGCTTGAGTATGGCTACAAAGCTTTCTGGCATCGGTTGTCATACTTTGATTTAGAGAAAACGATCCCAACTTCACGGGGTTTTGCATTCGGATGAATCTGAGGAAAGTTTTGTTAGATGAAGATTCGATTTCGAAAATCAGTGGGGATCGCTCTAACCGTGTATGCGCTTTCTTCCGAAGGCTTCATGACTGTGGGAGATGTGATTGAAGAGTTCGGCTCGGTGTCGACGGATGGGATACGATGGGGAATTGTTGATGATCGCGTGATGGGTGGACGATCTCAGGGAAGGTTTACCCTCACGAAAGAGGCTACGATGCTGTTTGAAGGGGATCTTTCGTTGGAGAACAATGGTGGATTCTCATCGGTGCGTTCGAGCGATGTCGCCTACGATTTCAGTGACCGCGAAGGCTTGGTCCTACGGGTTCGTGGCGATGGGAGGACCTATCAAATGAGATTGAATACGAATGCTCGTTTCCGTTCCTGGAATGTTTCCTTTAGTGCTCAGTTCGAAACAGAGAAAGGCAAGTGGATGGATGTTTTTCTTCCCTTTGATCAATTCAAGGCTGGGTTTCGGGGGAGATCTCTCCCTAGTGTCGCATTCGATGCTTCAAAGGTTCGACGCCTAGGGATCCTGTTGGGAGACAAGAAGCCTGGCTCGTTTCGGTTAGAGATAGACTCAATCTCAACCTATGGGCCTGAAGAGTCGGTGGTGGCGAGGACGGCTGAGGTTGGAAATTAGAAATTAGAAATTAGAAATTAGAAACGGGAGGGGAATTTACTCTTCGGAGGTTCGGGCGCGGAAGAAGTGAGTTGGGTTGTTGGTTTTGAGTTCTTGGCTTAGGGCTTGATTTTCTGCCTCCACCCATGGTCCAGCGAGTTGGGATGCCGATTCGAGGATGCCTTCTCCGTTCCACTCCAATTTGATCGTTCCTTCACTTGCCGTGACTGAAAGCGGGGACGGGGGGGCGATATTCACCACAACCAACGCGTCTCGGAATTCTTCCGTGCTTACGGATAAGAGCAGTTGGTCGTTCGCGTTCAAGGATCGGAATGGTTCGAGGCTCGATGTGTTCGCAAACAGGTGGAAACGTGTGGACGTGCCGATTCCTGCCGGCCCGAAATCGACAAGGTCTCCTTCTTTGATTACCGGCTCGTAGCCTGATTCAGTGACTCGATAAATTGCTTGGCGAATTTCTCCTTCTGGAGATTTCTTGCCGAGATGAATCACGATAGAGTCTGATTCGTTGACGACAGTTCGCTTGTCGATGAGTCCGGGAATTCCGTTCAAGACTATCTCAATCCCTTCGGGTTCGTTGGGGAATGGCATGCCTTCATAGGCGATGACACGAGAATTTGTACCGTCGTTTGTTAGGAGAACGTTCTGACAGAACCTACTTGGGTCTACAGGATGTTTTCCACAGGCCGAGTAGGTAAGCAGGCCGGCTCCTCGGATGGGTTCGGCGTTGATGGAATCCGCCACAAGCTGATCGGGGACTAAGGTCATGCCCGAAGAAGCGATTTCTTGGAATGTGCCATCTTTCCATCTCCAAATCGTACGGATTGCTTTCGTTTCGCCTCTCGGTGTGGTTCGGGCGGGGAAGATGATCGCGTTATCGCTCATGTGGGTTGGAGATCCCAGGCGCATCCATTCGGTTCCCGTATCGCCGAGTTCTTTTCGGACTCGACCGATTTCGGTGAGTTCCGAATCCTTCCAGTGGTAGAGTTTGCTTACGGAGTCAACTTGGTAGAAGGCTACCGAGCCGTCGGATCCGAGACTGGGACCTGAGAACGATCGGGGAGTGACACCAGCGACAGGCGAGGAGATGAGCACGGTGGATTCGTTTTGGGTTCTCCATACTCCCATGTCAAAGCGAGCTTGTCCGCTTGTGACACTTGCCGTCCATGCCAGCGCACCTGTATCACTGAGGGAAATCCGAGTTTGATCGTTGCGTTGAATAGTTGCTTGGAACTCGAGTCGTCCGTTTTGCTCCTCGAATCCGGGGGCTGCTTGGCCATCTCGCGCGACCAGGCGAAGATTTCCCGGTGTGCCATGAAAGAGGGCCGTGGCTTCATGCGTTCTCATGTCTGGTCCAATCCGAGACAAGAAGGCGACCTCACCACGGTTGTTGAAAGCGCGAAGATTGAGGATTTCGGTAAAGATGGGATCCGAATCATCACCGGGCAGAGCCTGACCATCGCGGGCGACGAGTTGAAGCGCTCCCGGTTTGCCGATCCAAATTCCGGATCCGACTATCGAAGAGTTGCCTTCCGCATCTTTGGCACTGATTCCTCCTTGAAAGAAGACTTCACCACGCCGGTTGATGCCCTTTGCCAAGCTCCATGCCGCGAGAGTTTCGTTGTCCTCGAGACCGACGATCTGGCTGCCTGCGAAAGCGACGAGTGACACTTTCGGTGCTTGAGCGTGAATACGGTTGGAAATAAAAATGCCACTTATCGTCAGTGCCACGATAAGGAGTCCGGTGGCAGTTCCTCTATGAGCGAAGAATGGCGTGTTCGTGGGGGGGCACATGATCAGTCCTCTATTGTTGAGCGTTTC
>CAYFGX010000043.1:0-69656 GCA_964342405.1 uncultured Verrucomicrobiota bacterium
GTTCAACTCCCGCCGCCTCCACCACTCACACTCCTCCACTACGAAATACGTTTCTCGCACGGCCGCTAAACGAAATAATCTGGAGAAAGATTACTTCCAAGGGGGGCGAGTGATCACCAACAACACCTGCCAGAGAGTGAGGTTTCGATAGCCGAATCCCGTGTCCACTTTTCTCAGAATACATCAACTTGCAGTCTTACTTGGATACGGGGACAGGCTCTAGATAAGTTCCGAGCTCCCCAGTGTAGTTCAACGCCCCCTCCGGCGAATTCTTTTTCTACCCCGAATTCGTGTAGTCCACCCCAATAACAATCACCACCGCAATTACTAGGAAGCCGAATTTCAATAGAGAGAACAGCGACTTGAGCCGAGGAACCACCCCTGTTTCCAGCGCCACAATGATTGTTCTGTTCTCGAGATAGTCAGCCACCGCGGCCAACAGGGCCGGACAAACAAAAATAATTCGCTCAGGGCCTGAAGATAAGATGGTGAGAGACGAGAGAAGCGCTGCGTAAACGGCCGGAAACAAACTATCGATCCGCCTCGTCACCCAGAGATGCACTCTTTTCTCGGCATCCGTTAACCCATTCAGCCTATCAGTTAGGTTCTTGTTCGATACAGTTTCGTCAAAATACTTCCCGCCGGCTGCCCTCCGATTGACTGCAAAGAACAATCCCAAAACAATGCACAGGGGAACAAGAAAGTATAGAGCGATCTGAATAGCAATCATAACCATCCTCTATTCCAATTCGCGGATCTCACGTCAATTGAGGTGCCAGTACCAAGCAAACACCCAGATTGCAGCAGTCTCAATCCAAAAGAGACTCGTTCCTGGAAATCTGCGAAAAGAAACAAGAACAACAAAGGCAACAACAATAATACCAATCATCAAGGATGCAGCGACGTTGTAGTAACGAGCATACTCCCGGTTATACGTTCCCAGCGGCGCGGCCTCTTTCTGGAGTCCATGGCTCCGCGCAAAAATGCAAACGACAGCAATTAGAGCGAAGAAAGCAACTGCGCAAACGCCGTGAGCGATCGGCATCTTCCAGTTTTCACTGAAGGGCGGAGGCCAATCCGGCGCCCCGGTCGGAAGTAAGGCAACGCCAAACAGAAACAGACCAGCCAACGACAAACAGGAATCCTCCAATCGATTGTACCCCCGATACGCGTAGAGGCACACTCCAATAGCAAAGACTGCCCCTACGCGACAAAAAAGACAACCGGCAGAACAATGGCAACCATCGCCATGATTCGTCTAAGGCACCGATAGGTCAGACGGTGCAGCCGCTGCGAAAATCCAGAGTCAGTATCCCGATAGGGTTTCGATGAAAAATACTCCATTACAGTTTAGTCGCCGTATTAATTGATCCGCTCTCCATTCCTACTTTCAGCCGCGCAAAAGTACGACTCAAGAAGAATTCAGAGATTCATTCGCCTTCTATGCCTTAAACCACGCACGGTATAGGCAGTAGTAACTTGGGTTTCGTGTCCCTTCTGCTTGATATCTCGAATTCGGCTTATTCAAGCCCCTTCATTCGATGTGAGTCAGTTTTCCACGTAGCAGCTACATTACATGTCCGACTAAGGATTCTCCTTGACCGAACTTACCACGCTATCTCTGCCGGGTTCTGCGATTAGGCATCAGACCTTTCCTCCGTTTACTCATCTTGCTCGTCATCATCATTCTTAATACCCAAATCTTCCGGAGTTAGCTCCCCAACCTTCTCCGCCAGTTCTTCCAACTTCTCTTTCATTTTGCTAGCCTCGTGCGTCTTTGCACGGAAGGTGACAAGCTGACTCCCAGGAACCGCGAATGGTCCTCGCAAAGCCTTTGCATCCGGGAGAGCAACCCAGCGGTCCTGCAACTTAACCTCACCGAGCGGATAGGCCGCAGCGACCTCATATCGCCCATCCGAATATAGTTTTTGACCGGCAGGCCCCTGAAGCCCGAAAGTTACCAAGGATTCCACCTCATCCCACTTCGTGAACGGAATATTGCCTCTAATTTTCTTCGCTTTTAGGGCGGAGTAATAGTAACCAGCCATCCAAATATCAATTGTCTCAGTCTCTCCTCCACCCACTTGTTCTCCGCTTTCCCGGTCACGGCTAGGTTCAACCAGAAAGACAGCGGCAAAAGTCAGATAGGAAGCTTTCTTAGGCTGCTCAGCGATCAGCGCCTTCCTCAGGGCATCCGCGTCTTCCAAACGTGGCCCGACCAAATCCACCGCATTCGCTACAACTTTCTCCCAATGATCGTCTTTACTCAGATCAACCGTTAGTAAATTCTGGTGCCGCTTAGGCGGGTTCGAGATGGACCGCATAAACAACAGTACCGAAGTCTTATCTGCCACCCAATCGGGGGTCAGCCCATCACCACCAGGACGCTTAAACCCGTTTACGACCTTTGTTTTCTCCGCGGAATAATCCGCTTCATACTTTTTAGCTTCCGTGTTGATGAGTTGCTTGGCGAGTTGAACACCTGCCTTGACAGCCAAATCCACAGCCATTGCTTCAAGTCCGGCGTGATCGAGCTTTTGCTTCGGATCAAGGTCACTAACGATAACCACATGCTTGGTCTCATCTGCTTTTCGGGTATTGCTTCGGGGCGAAGCACAACCGATGGCCAACGCCAATGTAACTACAACGAATACTCCTTGCTTTTTCATAGGTTAAGTTTCCTCTTGATGATTTCTTCAAACAATCTGTCGAACGGTAGAACTTTCTTAAAACTGTCGAGTGTCGGTGATGAATATGTGACGCCAAGCGGGTTTTCGGAGAGCCCAGCATAGAACCCAATTAGCCGATGGCGGCCATCGACGAGTTTAAACACAGGAGCACCAGAAAGCCCACCTTCACCGGGAAGATCGACGCCGAAACATTCGATTCTAGGCTGGCTTTGGAATTCTGGTTCCTCAGAAAGTTCCGCCAACCGAGAGTTTGGGTCCGCAGGATAGACGAGCCGACAAGTCCTTGCATCACAGCGAGTATACCCTGATCGCCCTTCGGGCGGATCCCAGATCCGAGAGAAGGCAGCGTCAAACCACTTGTCTTCACTTTCATTGCTGGGAAAGAACCTAGTTCGACTGGACAACAGGCCAGTGAGCTCGCTACGGAATGCGTAGCCCAGATTTGGGTCGGCAGGCCGCTCTCGTTTGGTAATCGTCGGCGGGAAAGCAATCCTCCCGGGAGGAAGCCAAAACAGCTTCAATAATCGACCCACTTCCCTGGTACCAAACCCAAATACCGCTCCTCGCTGAGTATCCGTTGAATTGCCGAGAGTATAAAACTGGGAAATGGATTTATGAACGGCGTCAGCCTTGTCCCCAACCTTTCCCTTCAGTTCAATCATGGCAAAATCTCGTTCAGGGCTGAGATCCGATCGCGAAACAACGATCGGATGCACCCGAGTGGCTTCCTCGCGAGGTTGCGTGCCTATATACTGAATACCAAACTTGTCACCCGCTTCCCCGCGAACAAATTCGAGCGAAAAATTGTGCGCACAAGTCAATAGGTATCGTTGAAACACAAAGCCCGTTCCCCGAAAAATGAAATTCCCCACTGGATCAAGTTTCCCAATGGCGACAATTCCTTCGGACAACGCCACCATTGCTTGCAGCGACTCCAGGTCAATCTTACTTCGGTCTGCCCGGAAACCGTGATCTAGTCGCGCCGAAGCTTTGACTGCCGAAGCCAGTGCTTCGTAGTACAACCTCTGCGTAGGGAGATCGCTTTCATCTCGGGCCATTCGCGCCAACTCCGATACGGAACGATCCGTTTCCAAGGCCAGATTGAACCGCTCGCCCGCCTCATGTTCTTTTTCTACGGACGCAGTGAGTTCGGTTACCCGATTAATAGCAGCCAACGCTTCGTTCATGGTCTGATCCCTATATTCGACTCGTTTCCCATCAATATCGATTGCTTCAACCGCCAGGTGTCCGTCGCCATCGAGTTTGAGATTGAGACTACGAAAACCGGTAGCTCCCCGTACTGTCTCGCCTCGCATCACGAGCCCAAGATGCATCATCACAACCGCAAAACGAACCAGCCGCAAACTCCGAGACTGGACACACAGTAACCTTCGCAACTTTTCCATAAGCCTCAATCAGCCCAAATCCAATTTCAACCACACCCTTCTCAAAACGCCAGGCGATCTCTATAGCGATCGGGGATCGACAGTTTCTCCCCCTCTTAGACCCTAAAACTTTCCCGACATTCCAATAGCGGTCCTTCCGTTTCCAAACAAAGCACGTACCTGATTTGGCCTACGTCTCCCCCTCAAGTACGGTCCTCCAGCTGTTCCTGATCTAACTAACACCTCAGAAAAACAAGTTTCCATCTGTTCGCCTCGATCTCGATCTGTAACTGGGATAGTTTTTGCCGCTGCATCAGAGTAAGCCGTGAGTCATGCACCAGTTAACCCAATCTCAAAGGCCAATCCAGCCTCCTTTGTTTGTGATTCAAGGCAGGCCCCTAAGATCCCTCGAAGCCAGACATACTTTCAGACAATCACTCGTATCCAAACTCGATAATCTTTATCTCGTTATCGTTCCATCAAGAATCAAACTTCTCACTCGCTTGTGCCGCCCAAAACCGGTGTGTGCTGTAGTCGGATTGGTCACTGTTCCAACGAACGGAATCATGTAGCCACGCTGGCTGACACTCAGTGTTATATTTACAAAGGTATCCGGATATCGATTCGCGATTGCATCGGGAATCGGGTAGCTCAAAAAGTCGTTCGGATCGCTTATGGCTACGATCTTAAAGGGAGGAAGGTTCACCAACGACTGCTGGCTCTTGATGCCGGTCGCTGATTTTCGGTCCATAAATTTGATTACCGTCTTGTAGATCGAGGCGGCATCTTGGACGGGCGAGCTCGCGGCCTCCTTTGCGACTCCTCTTGGCTCTAGTTCTCCCAACTCAAGCAGCGGAATTTGATTGGCGAGCATAAAGAACACGCTCGATCGATCGGCAAAAGTATCTGCCAATCGCTTATCCTCCCCGCCTCCGTCCCGCATTTGATCAACCACATCTAAAAGTATCTTGCTACCAAGGCTGAAGCTTACCAGAACGATTGGGCGCTCCTGTCCGCCGGCATCATTTAGGACGCTCGTCAGATCTGAACGAACCCGCGCCTGAATCTCACTCTTGAACGAGCCGAGGTAAATGACGGCGTCCGCTAGGTTGGAGTTCATCAGTGACTGTTTGACTTGATCGTGCAACGCCAGGCGTTCGTCACTGACGTCAGTGGATCTCAACACTGCTTTGGGAAAGAAAGTTAGATCACTCCACCGAAGCGTGTAGGAACGCAGTTTCATGTTGCCTGACGCATCTTCAAACACACGTCGACGAGCGGAAGAACTAAGCTGCGAGACATTCGCCACATTCTCGATCAAGCTCAGCTCAGCGGCTAGATGATCGGTTATCTGATCTGGATCACCCTCACTGTAGCCCCCCATTCCATGAACAAAAACAAGATCTACACCACCATAAGCAGCCATCAATTGGCGCACCCCTGGAAACGGCTCCTCGGAATCGACTCGATACTCTCTCAACGTCGTACAACCGACCGGGCCAAACAAGAATGACATCACGGTACATAGCAAGACGATCGCGTGGATTCTTACAAACATCAGATTGTTTTCCTTTTTCATTGATTCATTCCTTCTGATCAAAAACTGTTCCAAAAATTCGGTAATGCTGGGCTCTCCTAGGCCGCAACTCCAATAGCTTCAGCCCCCACACTTTCCAGGCTCAAATTCGTGTTGGCAAGGCGGCCCCATTGCTAAAATCGGAATGGCGACTAACTTTTGACTCTTTCAGCTCGGGACTCACACCTAAAGTGCTATCAGCTTCATACAGCGCGACACCCCCGTCGCCATTCCGGCTATCTCTCAAGTAGGACAACCTAGCGTCGACCGATACGAACGACTTCACCGTCGAAGGTGGGTAGCGACAAGACGAATCTGTCGGTTGGATAGCACAGTGCCTGCTCCTCAAGCATCCCAATCGCAATCTCCTCACCCATTCGAAGACTATCGTAGTAATCCGAATAAAAGTGAACGCCTCCCATGTTGCGACCAATGGATATGTTTGCCGCCAGCTTGTTGAGCTCACCTTCGACCGTCAAAGGCGCTCCTGGGTTTGTCGCGGTTAGCTTAGAGCCATCCGAGTTCGGAACAAACGCGATCGCTTCGCAAACCTCGCCTTCCTTCTTAGTCCCTTTCCCGTTCTCTGTCGTCGTGTTTGTTGCGATGAAGGCCACGCGAGCCGCTGCTCGCTTGCAGTCCTGATCTTGCTCAGCACACCGAACCAACACGGCACTTGTATCGAAGAAGGCCTTGAGGATCGTAACGCAAGCCCCGGCAACCGTTGCATGCCCCGCACCATAAGCCGGATGCATGGGCGATCCTTCTTGGAACGCCATCGGCAGAAACCCTTCGTCCGTCTTCGTACCGTCGCTCTGCTTTATCCGCGCAGCTGCTTCAACACTTGCCTTGATCCCTGAATGCAACGTGTCAAGTTGAGCCCCCAGCATCGGAAACTCGCCGCCGATCGCTGACCGGAGGGCGATCCGCCCCGCGAGCGCTTCTGGGCGAAGACGGATATGATTATTGAACTTCTGGAAGCGAACGGCCTTCAACGCCCGAGTGGCAACTTCGGTCACAAGTGTCAGGATGTGCGGCCCCCCGAAGAGTGCAAATCCCCCTGCCTGCCGCGGATCGCCGTCGGGAAGGGGTTGCACTCCGGAGAGCGCTGCAAAGGCGGGGTCGAACGGAGTGTTCATTCCCAGCATGATGATGCAGGCATTTAGATAAGCTTGATAAAGAGCATCGAAGTGAACATAGGTCGCCAGATCGCGAGGGGTCGTAATAAAGCGCGCTGGCACATCCTCATAGATCGAATCCCGGTCGAAGGTATCCGCGCCGTTTTGGACAGGTAGCCATTCTTCTTTGTTCCGTAAAAAGTCCTGCCCACGAACAGCAACCGGCACGCGTTGATCGATCGTCTGGGCACCGTAGCTAATGATTCCATCTTCCACGCCTTTCTCCGATCCGCCGAGTGAAGGCTGTGGATTCCCAATCAAGAGAAACTGCGACAGATAGGGCCCCAGCTCAACGCCGACCGAGGATCCACGAAACGCCGTCTGAGCGCTAAGCGAACCTCTCCCGTCAAATTTGCGTTTCCGCCAATCGACCTGGTCTTCTTGCTTGGCAATGCCGTTCAAGCGGCAGTATGACCGCTCAAGGCAATCTTGCTCGATCTTTGCGGCCGTCTCGCCACCAAGCGCGACCGTCGAGGGACAATCTTCAAAAGCGGCAAAGGGCACGTCCCGCAGCGTCGCCAACTCATAGACCTCGGCCATCTCATAGGCCAGCTCCAAGCTCCCAAGAGCAGGAGCGGGAGCCATCGTGACCGCCTGCGGATCCGGCCCTTCGAGATCGAAAACGACACCGGCGGTGGGCGCTTCCCAGGCCCGTTTCTTCTCCTCAGGCACCGGGACATCACTTGTAAACGGCCCGACAAAACCCTCATCAATTGCCTTTCGAAAGGCTTCGAAATCGCGCGGGTCGTTGATCAGTCCCGATTTACTGCTGTGCTCGAGTCCCTTGGTAAAGGACATCGCATAGTTCGCTTGAGCATAGCGTTGTTCGTCTCCATTCGCCTCGTGTTCGACGTTCGATCGACTGGAGGCGAGTTCTGCGGCTTCTTGCCGCACACGTTTGGCTTGCAATTTTCGTGCTTCGTTCATGGTTTCTTCTATTTGCCGAATCAGTAAATGAGAGATCGCTCTTCTACCCAGCTCCTCTGGAAGAAAGTCTCTCCATTGGGATCCCTAGGGGTTAGGCGAACTCTCGCGCAAGCCTTCCGGCCCGCAATCCTCTCCGCCAACACTGTCCCAGTTGAATCATGTGGAGACAAAGCGCTCCACCAGAGTCATAGGCGTATTCGAGCCAGCGTGAGGGTCAGCTGATAGAATTTTTTTCTCGGAAATCTCATCGCGGAGTTGCCCCCCATCTATCAAGGAGAGCCCCGATCAAGAACACCTCCTGGGAACCGACCGCAGTCGAACTCGATGAAATAGCCCAATGAGGCGTTCTTCCATTCAGCAGCGATTCACTCCAGAAATGGGAAGACCGGACTGACAGATACCAATGAATCCAAATAAATCCCTCCCGCTGGCGGCTTCGCTGCTTCAATGGACCTTGCCTAATCGAATCAATAGCTCAGAAAGAGAAAGCGAACCGGTTCAAAAAGAACCCCACAACAGGCGAACCGCACTGTTGTGGGGACATTCGATCCCTCGACACCTCGATTGATCAGAATGGATCCCGGAGACTATCCGGAACCCAGATTGTGTTTATTCTGAACCGAGCCCAAGGAATCCAAGCAGCTTATCCGTTGCGACCTGCATCGAGATGTAGGCATTCCAGTTATTCGGAATGTCTTCGCGAACATAGAAGCTCGACCCCAGCATGAGATTAGCTGAATCACCCGTCGGAATTGAAAACCGGGTTTCAACACCGAAAGCCGGTTCGAAACTGTATCTCGGTGTCTTCATATCCGCGGAGAGCTTGACCCTGGATGAATCGCCTCCCTCGAGTTCCACGGTATCGATCCAAGCTGGCCCCACTTTTATGTTCAGGCGGCCTGGACGCTTATGCAAATTCCACGCCGTAGTAAACGAAGTTCCCACTAATACTTTGTTATGAATATCAAAAGTATCCACATTGGTAACGCCGGCGTATGAAACCCCCAATCCGAGCGATTTTCGCTCGGTCACGACTCGCTCCATAGCACCTGTTTTCTCATTTGGAATAGCCTCTGTCTTCTGAGCTCTCAGGAAGAGCAGGTCCTGGTCAATTTCTATCGCGAAATCTGAGTTTCCAACAATTGCTGCTGCAGACGCTTCATTGGAATCTCCATTAGAGTAAAACGCGAGACTACTGCTAAAATCATACTTCAGATCACTGAGCCCACTAAGATGAAGTTTCGTATCCTTGGCCTTAGCAGTGAATTCATCCTCCCGCTTCGGATTCCATGCCCATCTATCTTCGTAGGCAATTCGGGCAAATGCCTTGCCCTCACTTCCATTCTTCTCAAGTTCACCAAAGCCAGTAGGCATCTCCGGTATCTTTACCACGACCGGGTTCAGACTTATGGCACCAATATCAATTGAGATTTTGCTGACTCCCGAATCTGGCTCTTTAATCTCCGCGGGCGGCTTGCCCTCAGCCAAAGCCTTGAGCTTGCCAATTTTCTTACCATTTCCCGTCGGCTCGTTTAGAATCGAAACAAGTTCGCTCTTCTCCAGTTGTTTGGGCGGCAAATCAGCCAGAGCCCGGATCCCATCGATCTTTTGCTGGGGAGACAACTCCTTGTCAGAAAGAATCTTGGAGACCTGCTCCGTACTCACATGCGCCTTCTTACTAAGAGGTTCAATCAGCTTCCGAATCTCGTCGACAACTTTCTGATGAGGAGACGCTTGGTTCAAGATCTTGGTAAGATCTGACGCCTTGACTTCTTCCGCTACCTGGAAGTTCCGCGGAGCAAAGCTCGCTCTTTCTCGAGTAACTACTTGTGCTTCCACCCTCTGGGCCAGAAGAGCCAAGCTGGCAAGCACAACGAAGTATGGTTTTAGTTCAGGCTTCAATCGAAGCTGTGGTTTCTGGATTTTCATGCTATTCCTTCTTTGGTTTTGTATTTGAGATTGGGTTAAAAGAGAAAGGCAACTTCCGCTTCATCGTGGACATTCGATTCGAATCCACAGAAGTTGCCATCTGCATGAGGAACTCTTTTGCTCGTTTCTCCGAACAGTATGCGACCACCCGGGTTCAAGTTCGCGGTCACGATCCACTGATCAGGAATGACATCGCACTTCACTCGGCATCTCCGTTTAGCTATCTCGTCCATTCCAAATGGTGATCAACAGTCATTTCTTGTCTCCAAAACGCCGGCCCACGTGTGCGTCTATCGACCGGACCTTTGAACCGTGGTGCAGTCCACCGCGATGTCCGCTTGCTCGAAAAGTGAGTTGGGTTTCACTTAATCTCCGCTCACTCTCGCGGCCTCACCTACAACGGCGCATAACAAGACGGAAGAGGGTCAGAAAAAATGAGAGAATCCTCTTTCCGAAAATGGCTGACACCCCAATCTGAGAGTTAAGAAATCAAGGAGGAAAATCGAAGAGCGCAGTGGCAACACCGAACTCAGTTCCTAGGGGCGCTCAATTGTAAGCGACTGGATTCACCTACGAAGCAAGGGATCGTGGTAGCGACAGACCGACCACCGGAGAACGAACCCCGCCCCCAAACCAGCTTTAGAATCAACCCCTGGGGCAGCTTGTTGGCTATGTCGATCAGTTTCGGCCCGCATCTTTCAGTAGGCCGCGGCCGATCTCTTCACAAATCGGGAGCGGATAGACTTGGAGGATTCTCTCAACCCCGCAGTGAATCCACTTCCAGGACATCGGATCGTTCAGAGCCACTTTTTGCAGCACAGCACGTTCGACCAGAGAACGCCGCAATCCGTGCCGCCTCCAGAAGCGTGGGAGGTCGAGCCGCTTCGCACTCTCCCGATCGCAAGCTGAGTCATCATCAAAAAGAAACTCCATGACCCATCGGGTCGTTAGATCCGCCGCATACAAAGCTCCCAGGATAGAGAATGGTTCCCCTTCTTTCGCGACCAACGACCAGACAGAAGAGACTGCATACACCGCCGGGGATGGCTGCTGATTCGTGGCCGAACCAACAGGGCCACCACAAGCCCGATAGTCTCGCAACGCCATTTCCCCGTGATCCTGAATCTCGGCATTCAGTCGTTGGAGACTTCGCAGCACTTTCGCTTCCATGCCCTGCGGCAGCATTGAGGTCGCAGCCCTGGCCGCGTCTCGATAGGAGGCCTGGTAGAAGATCATACCGCGGAGCCATTCACGCTGGGCCAACCTCAATACCGGCCGATCAACTCGCTCGACGCTCACCCTCTGATACAGATCCGAAGAATGAAGACTCAGAAAAAGATTCGCCAAGTCTCGATCCATCGTGTCCAGACCTAGGCTGGCGTGCATCTCTCCCTGGTCGCCGTTCATCTCGTTAGAATTCACGGGCTGATCTCCCTGATTCGTTTTGGGCTTCGGGCCGCTGGTCTTTCGGGTGCATGCTGGTTCGATTCCTCGATCTCGTCACGATCCTGCCCATTCCCCACCTGAACATGCCGTGCTCAACTGGAGCACGAGCAAGTCCCCGTTAAGAAATATCAGTTCAACTCCTTCAATTAGAATGGCGCGATTTTCCTCCCCATCGGGTCTCTAACCTCATAGCCGACACCAATCCGAGTAAGAATTGCATCGGATCATGACCCTCCACTACCGAATCCAGCGCCACTCTCCACGACGGCCGGCTGCGATATCAACCCCGTTGGCATTCCTGAACCTACCTAAATCAAAACAATAGGATTGGAAGCAATGAACCGACCAACAAACCGCCACTGCGAATCACGTTACTCACACTTCGATGCCGAAGCTGCCTTCGAGCGTCTACGAAACAAATACCTCACGCGGACCGCATTCGAAGCTAGTATCACGATTCCAGAAAACCGACGCGAGAAGCGTCCTAGCGATCACATTGCTCCAGGCGGGATCTCTTAGCATCCGTTCCCTTTATTCTGAGATTTGTAACAAACCGTCAGCGCTCGTTTTTCTATACAAGTATCGAGCGATTTGGCTTGCCCTCACCCTCCAATTAGAGAATCTAAATCCCGTTCAGAATGAATCCAGATCTCAAACAGCTTCATGAGACAATCAGGATCCTCGGCGCAATCAACCGCAACGATGTGTCTATCGATGTAGCGCATGTCGCCTTAATCCACTCACTAGTCATTTCGTGTAAGCCGGCTAGTATCCTGGAACTCGGGCTTGGCACAGGTTTCTCGACCCTAGCCCTCTTCATGGGAATGCAATTCAACGCTCGAGGCTCTCTGACGGTCGTAGACGACTACACAGACTGGGGTGGTCAAGAACCGGAGATCGTTTCCCAGATTGTCCAGCTCAGCGGAGTTAAGCATATCAACGCATCCGAGCGAGAGTTCGTAACGAACGCCCCGAATGCCACATACGACTTTATCCTTTCCGACGCAGATCATTGGGGCGATTGGCAGGAAGAACACCTCCGAATTACGCGCAAGGGCGGCGTGATCGCGTTTCACGACACCAACAACCCCGATTTTCCGAATCTTCATCGCGTAGAACGTCTATTGCTCTCTCGGGGAATCCCTCACCGCCACTTCACTGAGAGCTCCCGGCAGGATGAGCGCTGCGAACGCGGATTGCTCGTGGCATTTTTATAATCTCGATGATCGCAGTAACTATTGGCGTAGGTCAAAAGTACGAGGCAGTCGCAGAATTGGCCGCCCAATCCTGCCATTCCCGCACGGGCCTGGAGACCCACATTCTCAATCACAAGCACGTCGAGAAGTACGACGTTGAATCCCCGCTGCTCCTTAAGTTCAAGCTCCTTCAAGAATTCCCGAACGAATCGAGGATCATGTACTTTGACTCCGACATGATCTTTCTACGGAAGGTCGATATCGAGGCGGAGTTTTGCGAGCGGGAAGAATTCATTTGCGTGACTGACCGTTACTCACAACCGTTCATCCAGGAGGACGCACGCCGCATTGGCATCCCTGCCAATGAATACTTCAACGCCGGCTGGTTCATTCTCGATTCTGAACGCCACGGCCCCTTCTTAGATCTCGCTGAAAAGTTATTCGCCAACTTCAGGATGCCATTCCTCGAGCAATCAACACTCAACTGGGCGCGAAAGCTTCTTGCTGTACCTACACACTACGCGTCGCGGGACTATAATGAGGTTGACTTCATGAGTCGAGAGCCCCTGCCAAACACCCGAATTGGTCATTTCATCAGCGGGAACATCAACGGGATCCCACTCAACCTGCTCGCGGAGGTTTTCGCGAAGCTCGGAGGCGTCTCCCGGCACTAGACTAACCCAGTGATATGGTCCGCAAGTTGCGGTTCGTCCTTGGGGTAAATGCAGCCTACCACCTGACCGCAAAGTTCATCGGAGTGGAAGTTGAAGAAGTTGGCACGGAAGTTGAAGCCGAATTTGTTGGCCCTCTCGTTGCAAAGGATCGTATAGGGTTTTAGGTAACGCAACACTGGGGAGGCGTCCACATCGTGCACACCGTTTGGAAGATTCACGATCGGCGGGTTACCAATATCTTCTTCCCTGCGCCAGACTTCGTCGGTTTGCGAGCTCACGACCCCGACAAACTCAATGTTCGCGCCCCACGCTGATGGATTCGAAGGTGCCCCTTTCCCTGCCGAAATACCTTGCTCCAAGAAGTAGGGATCAAACAGATCTCTATAGTTTCGCACATCAGCATCACTGAGATTGGCAAACAGGAGACTCAACCGAGTTAGAAGCCCCTTAAACTCGTTGCCGGAAGCCTCCCCCTTTTTGATCCTCTCTCCCAAATCCTGCGCGATCTTTCCGGCTCTATCCGTTGCAAAATCATGTAGAGATTTAATACCAAATGCAGATCGCAACTGTTGATCTAACTGATTGTGATCAGACCGGTAACCAAAGCCACGTCCCCGTGGCCTCGGACGATCATCCACATAGGGATGAGGCACCGAAGTTTCGAGCATATGATTTACTCCCTTCGTAAATGAACTGCCCTTAATCGAAGGAATTGAGTGCCCCGGAAGTTGAACGTTGAACTCAAACCGACCAATCGGCTGCCTTCCGGGATCGTGCCTCTCCAGTGGGATCGTGCCAGCAACGGTCCTTTTATACTCCCGATTGGCAGCAAAATAACTGTGAGGTCCCAGATCGACGAATGCACCTAAGATTTCATCTCCCCATTCGAATCGCATCGACTGCCTACCGACACGTCCTTCGATTGCCACAACACGAACACCGATATCTTCAACATGAGGACGTAAGAATTGGGGGTTGTTAAACCGTATCAAACGTCCAAGCCCTCTTCTCGTCTCAACATCATTCGAAGTGACGTTCTGCTCAACGGCTCCGCTCTTGGCTATATCGCTGGAACAGAATTCCGGCTCCCCCGGCAGGGTCCATGTCCACCCCCCCCGACTACGATCATCAGACTCAGGATCGCCGGTAGGATCGTAGTAATTATCGTTATCAGTTGCCAGCCTGGCCTCAAACCTACCGCCGAACCACATACGAAGATCTGAGAAAACCGTAAACGAGACCGATGTTTCCAGTCCACCTGTCGATTGATTCCGGAAACTGAGAATAACGTCATCAGCCTGACAACTAGCATACCTTGGCTCGAGCACCAAGCTTGCACGGCCCGAAGGTTCGATATCGATCTCACCAGAAGTCTCCTCCTTCCCATCAACAAAGATTGTCGGCCCCTTCGAATCTAGCTCCCAGCGAACCCTTTCGGGGCGAGTGTTAATTTGTTCGAAACAAATCGTAATCCGGGTTGGGAATCGAAGTTCCGAGATCGTCTCGCCAGGACCAACCCCCCCGTCAGGCTTCGCCCCTCCTCTCCTGTAAAAGGCTGGCATTGGTGCGATGAGAAAGGCGCGGCCATTCCGGATCACGGAGCCAGCCACAAGAATAGTTGGTGTATTCATTTTTTGGTAATTGCTAGCATGAAGGGTGCAGCACCGGTACCGCGCGCCTCAAACTCGACCTGATCAAACTCAACCTCGGATTCCAACTCGAGAACTGTCAGATTGCAGGGTTCTGTCTTACCGGCTAGAGTAAAGGTATGCTGCACGGCACCAGGATCTTCAAGGCCATTGCCGCTGTCGTCGACCGCAATGACATTCTTGCCATAAACTAAAGCCAAGGGATCTGAGACCTTCGTCGCGATTAATCCGACCTCAGTCCCCACCGAAGCATAACCGGCACAGCCCAAGAGGAAGTAAACGCTACGGACCTTGGCTCCTAACGACACGGTTACCCTTGAAGGATAACTCCCATTCCCGGGAATGAGGCTGCCGACCTGAACCACACCACGCGCATCAAACGGGACGCCACCCAGCATCCTTGCTTGTCGGCTGACATCCTCCAGAGGCACAGGATGCGCAGTTCCGAACCAAGCATCCCCGAGTAGCGCGTTATAGTTAAGTGAGAGGTCGATACACGCAGCATCACCTACAGCCCGCTGAGGCAAGTAACGCACCAGCGGCTGCGGGTATTTGAACAGGAGTGAGTCAAGGAGATACGGCATTCCTCGCTGATTTGTGAAGGCCAATTCCCAGTACCGTGGACCACGGTAAATACGTCCGGAGAAGGGCATGTTGATCGCCTGATTCCCGTGACGAAAACACCTGATGATCGGCACTGAATCATCGAGAGCCGCTCGTTGCAAGTGTTTGAATTGACGGATCGTATAGCGGGTCCCGTTGTGTTTGATAAACTCGGTCATTCCGAGTTCATATGCATAAGTGGACAGACCATCAGAAGTGTCGACGAAGCCTGAGTTTCCGGCTGAGTTCTCTCGCAGAGCGAGTGCCGTTGGACAGATCAACATCGAGGGATCACTGACGTACTCGGGAAGCAAATCCGATAGCGAGTTCGGATGCTCCTGATACTTCTCCTTGTACTCCGCAAGCGCACAGAACAAATGTTTCAGGTTGCGCTGGCAATTGCTCTCGGCTGTGTCGCCATGCGCAATATTTGCAAGCACTATGAATACCGCCAGCAATCTCATTCCCTATACCATGTCATCAAATCTCGACAGTTCGTCCTTCGTAGCTACCCCCTTCTCATCAAGGAATGAAGCGGCCATTTCCGTGAATTCTTTCCTGAGTTCGGGCGTCCCGTTCCTGACAAGATTCTGAATAAGTTCGAGCGTGGCTCGGTAGCCACTGTGAGACGAGCTAGAGAATTTCACATCCAAAGGGTACCCTTTGGGATTTGTTACTGTTTTCCCGATTTGAAAGCCCGAGAGGTGTAGTTGCTCCTCTTCCTCCTTTATCACCTTAACTGCCTTAGTTGGCCAGATTCTCTTGACCCCTCCGACTTTCGGTTTGTTCAGGTAACCTAACAACGCTTTCATGTACACGGCGCGCGCAACAGCATAGGTCAATCCGATCCCATTCATCGAGTTACTCAATGTAACGATTGCCTTCGCGATCTCACTGTCCCCAATTCCAGCCTCCGATGCACTCGTATCTCTGCCACCCAGTTCGGCGATCACTTCATCAGTGATAGGAGCGGATTCCGGCGCTTCGCCAGCCGCTTGCGCTGCTTCCATGGCCTTTTGCATTACCTTCAGGTCCTTGTGGGGTATCCACACTTCTATCAACTCTTGCTTAATGTCTGAAAGTGGATCTTCAATTGGTTTTTCCATAATAGTCTTGATTCCTTTTTACGTTGTTAGGGATTGTGCGTTTTCCACAGACGTCAAACTACGGGTTTGAACCTGCAACTGGTCCGCGAGGGTTCTGGAAAGATGGCCCCTACTAACCTCAAGGTCCGAGCTGTTGCAGAATCGGCGAATATCTCCGCTATAGTACAGGCTGATTGCTTCGCAAACCTGGTTTACATGAATCATATCCATGCATTGAGGTTGGCCATCAGGCGTCACGCTCTCACAGAAGTTGGAAGGATCGTCACTATCGTGCCCATCATTTAGCTTAGAGACCCGCCCTTTCCAACATCCACCAGTTGCGCAACAGCGCAGGGCACCGATGGTATGAAGGAACTGATGCTGCGGGTAAGATGGCCAGGTGACCGGTTCTCGTCCACCGGCAATTGTTACACAGGCACGACTTGTTTCAGGCTGATCTTCAACCGCTGCAGCGAGGTGCATCAGCATGGTAATCGGGCACAGCACTCCATCCGCGAAGTAAACCAACCTCACGAGCTCGCGGAGCGAGGTCTTACCTCGTAGATCAATGACACCGTCGAGCGGAGGGTGAAACGCCCCAGGTTGGCCCGTCTGCACAAACAGTATCTTTCCAGCGAAGCGATCAACAACTTCCTGGTATCGGCCATGACGCCACCATTTGACAGAAAAGTCGTATTTTCCGCCTGAAACAATGATCCAGTAAGGAACATCAGTGCCAACCAACTGTTCGATCGGACCTGGAGATATCCGCTCCGTGTCAGACAAGTGAATATCTCCACCAAAGCTGGTGGGCTTCAGAGGAACACCAAGCTCGAAACGCAGATACTCCAAAAACCCTTCGAGGAAGTGAACCGGACTATCGTTGCAAAGATCAATGAGGGGATATGAAAACTCTATTACTCGGCACGTAGGATCGTTCTCATTAAGGGGAGTAATGTAGGGGTTGTTCTCCCAAAGTTCAGGGTAGCTAGTACGGACATCCGTCATGAATCGCTCAGGGTAGATCCGATGGAGATCCCGCACTGCCGCAGTAAGCATGATAATATCACCCGGCGGCAGGCCAGATTTGAAAATTAGTTTTTGCACTTCGTCTGCGTTAGCCATCTCGATGGACAATATCGATGGTTTCTGTCACGTGGTAGCAGTACTCTGGATTCCAAGGATGCCGAGGTGAAGTGTAACGGACGTCAGTCACATACCCACCCGCAACCACCGGTTCAACATATACACCATGCCGAGCCAACGAAACATCGAGCTCCCCTCTCTTCCCTAAGATTGCGACGAGAGCCGCACGTGATCTTTCATCCTGGGCTTGATCACACTCGGCAAGGCACACATTCAACTCCCAGAAGAACGTTAAACACTCTAGAATTCGTTTTGCCTCTGGGTCGTCACAGTCAATTAGACCTGACGGAAAACCGTTTGTCGTGGGACACAACGCGATCTCCCAGTCACGGGATTTCGTCAGTAAATGCTTGAGACTGCGTTTCATTAGTTACTTAGCTTCAGGGAAGCCGCCATGTATATCGGCGCAAAAGACAAACAAAAAGGGTCAGGGACATTGCGGAGTCTGACAAATGCTCTTCTTGTCATATGAGACCGGGTTTTCCCTCTAACGAAGAAACCTCCGAATCCCCTCACTTTTCAAAAGACTGAATTTGGCGATTGAACCGAGATTCAACATCGGACACAAGTTTATAGAACGAGGGCACCATATACTTCCCCTCACGACGAACTCCTGCTCGAGCATTCCGGAGGCAGACAATCGCCTCTTCGCGCAGGCCAAGACCGAGTAGGCAGCCGGCACGACAGTAAAGCTTAACGTCAGGAAAGGATTCCTTATCAATAGCGATCGAGCGATCAATGTCCGACAATGCCAACTGGTAATCTCCCGAATAGAATCTGGCGAAGGCACTTACAAACAATATGTTGCCGTCGAGTGGGCTAAGCTTAACTGCGTGAGACACACGGAGGGCAGCCAACTCAACATTCCAGATCTGTTCAGGGTCATCGATCGCTGTTCTGGCCCAGTGAAAATACAAACTCGATGCGTAGTCTGGCTCAGTGCCATCAAGTTTCTCGGCACATAGCTCGTAATCAAGGGCAGCTGCATTAAAGCGTCTTAAATCATGGTTGGCCCGGCCTCTCAGGTAGTAGGCATAGGGATCATCCGGGTTCTTTGAAATCCGGCTCCCTGCATCGACAAGCCGCCTCAGTATAGGCTGCATCTTCTCGTTCAGGTTGGCGACCTTGAACTGAAGTATCTTGGGACTTCCTAACGGCTGGCTCCATCGTGATTCACTCCCACTGGCCCATCCAAAAACAGCTTCGGGGCCGTCCGACACCAATCGATCCAAGAACCATGTATGGACTCGCCCTTCGCGGTTTACTGTGACCAAAGCCCCTCCAACACGATCAATTGCGATGGAAGCGATCGCGACTCCAGAGGTAGGGAGTCGAACAAGCTCTCGGCCGTTAGAAACGTCGAGAACCACAAGGACACCGTCATCTAACCCGACCACCACGAACGTCTCCGTAGCTTCCAATGCACTCGGGCGGCCACCGTTATTTGTCCAATCCCATCGTGGTTGAGTTGTCACAACACCGACGTTCAGGCATCTTACTCTCGAGTCGTCGGCAATCACCAGAGACGGGATACCATCGACCACTGTAAATGTGAGTTCTGAGACAACACCAAGTGAGGTGGGCTCGCCATCTCGACCACGAGAGAAAACGAACCCCCGATTCTCCAGATCTTTCCAAGCAATCCAGGTTCCCGTGCCGTCCAGCTCGACACTGAGGGCTCGAGAACCAGTTTCCACCAAATCGAAGAGATCATCGGCCCCTTCTGCTGGGATCAAGATCTTGTCCGTGTGTACGAATGCAGCCACTCTCCCATCTCCCGACAGCGCCATCTGGCCGAGGGCATCAGGGAGCAGTAGGTTTGTCAGGGGTCTCAAGGTCGACAACTTTTCACCAGACGAGGCCGCGAATTCCCACTGGTGGGCACCATTCATACTACTGGCCAAGAGACGATTCCCATGACGGTCAAAGGCGAGACTGGCTACGCCGGGTACGCGTATTTGCCCCAGAAGGCGATTGTAGGCAATATCGACGAAGTAGATCCCGTGATTGAATGCGATAGCGAAAAGCTCCGAGTCAGCAAGTTGAGCCAATGAGGCGCTCTGCACTGTGCCGGTCTGAGCCAGTTTTAGTTCCCGGTAGGCCCGCCCGGGATCGAACTTCCACATCTCTACGGATGAGGGCGATACAACTGCTACCCTATCTCCTCGATCTGATACTTCGATTCTACCTTCATCAATGTTCGAAACCTCGGTGATTACGATATCGCCGGTAGACCAATTCTGGCACCTCAGCTGGCCACTGGAAGTGATGATCAGTAACTGGTCACCTCGATTTGAAAACCTTACATCTAGAGGTCTCCCGTCCCCTACGGAAATAGGCTGCAAATCTAGCGGCGTAGCAACTCCGTTAGCCACGATTTCGTGGACATAGGCAAAGCCGTCGCTGCACGCCAACGCAATATGGCTACCGCAGGGATGCCAGCTCAAAGCAGTGACAGCACCAGGGTGGAATATCCGTTTCAACTCGTCACTTTTCCAATCCCAGACAAATAGATAAGGCGAATCGAGTGACGCAATCGCAACCTTTGATCCGAGAGGATCCAGGTCGATGTCCGATGGCACTATCTCAACCGGGAGCCGACCTGAATCAAAGGTCTTAACCAGTTCCTGATTCACCCAAACTGATACCGAACCGGTATCGTGCGCAGCTACAAATTGCTGTCCATTCCGCGAGAACACCCCCGCAACAATCCGCTGTTCCGTCGCTGTCTGAGCCACCACCTCCCCGGAAGCAATCTCAAAAAACTGCAATATTCCCTTTTCTTGAGCCTGATAGCAGATAGCCAACTCGCCCGAAGAAGGGGAGAATACGGCAGCTGAAAGATCAGATTCAGGTGGAGGTGAAGCAAGCCCCCAAGTAGACGAAGGCAGCGTGAGAACTTCGAGCCCTCGATCGTTCTGCAACAAGGCATGTTGAAACGACGGAGCTATGGCCAAACATCTGGTGCTATGGTCCAAGAGCGGATGACGAACTGGAACGAGATCGGTTAGCCGGATGCTGTCGAGATAATCCGGTGCGAGCCGAGAATGATCTGGGTTCCGCCCTCGCACATCGTCGATAAGCTCGCGAGATCCGAACGATCTCCCAGAGCGCTGCGAACTACGCATCGCGGCGGCGGCCTCCAGTTTAGACAAATCGGTCGCAGCCTTTGCTCGATTCGACTCGGTAAAAGCATAGATCGCCAAGCCTCCAATCAACGTCACGATGACCCCGGCAATCCCAGCAGCCTTATACAAACCACGCCGGTACGCGGCCTTCTCTCTGGACCGCGCTGCCTGTTCCTCCAATTCATGCCTTCTACGACGGGAGTCTAGACGACGTAAGCTATCGGCCAACTGCTGCGGACTAGAGAATCGCCGGACAGGGTTTCCAAACAGGCATTGTTCGAGATCCTGCCTCAGGAGAAGGTCTTCCACATCGCCGTACCAATCAAAGGGCAAGGCCTTGCTAAAGTCGGCTACCAGAGACTGGTAAAGAACGACTCCCAGTGAGTAGATGTCGGAACGTGCCGTCGGATCACCGGCTGAGAACAACTCTGGCGCGATGTACCGCTGGCTCCCCGCATAGGAGTCCGTATCGTGTGAGAACAGCGTCCTGGTGAAACCCATCCGCGTGTTGGACAGCTCCTCGCTGTTCAATAACTGACCGATTCCGAAATCCGCGACATAGACATGGACGTCATCCGGGCCTGGACCGCGGCCTTTGACTAAAAGGTTCCCTGGCTTGATATCGCGGTGGAGTATACCGCCATCGTGCGCTGCCTGAAGGGCCTCGGCGGCCTGGGCAACGATTTCTATTCGTGTTTCGATCGGAACGTTAGCAATACCGCCTTGCTCCTCAGACCAATTCACTAGATTCGACCCCTCAACATAGTCCATCGCAATGAAGTACGGTGGGTCGTCGAGGGAAATATTGTGCAGACGCACGAAATGATCATGTTGCCCGATCTTTTCCTTCAAGAGCCGAAACAGGCTTGCCTCGCGTTTGAGAAATCGAACCTTGTTCTCATCAACACACAGTTTAAAGACCCGCTTTTCCTTGAATACAGGGTGCCCTGCTACCCAGACGTCACCGATGCCGCCCTCGCCGATTTTGCGCTCTAGGATCCACTCGGTTCCCGGCACCACCTTGCCGGCCTCAGGGCTCCAAACAGCCTCGACCAATTGGTCCTTTTCGGAAAGCCGCTGCTGGGCGCGGCTCAGCGCTTTGGCGAATCCGGATACGGTCCAATACCGATCGGCCGGATTCTTGCGGAGACACTTTTCCACTTTGGCCCCCAGCCCTTCGGCATCCGGAAGGAACTCGCTCAGTCGGCGCGGCGGCACGTCTCGGACAATTCGACTCCTCTCGGCTCGGGAGGCATCCGCAGGAAAATCGTAAGGAGAGGCTCCGGCAAGGAGTTCGAATGCAATGATTCCCAATGCGTAAACGTCGATGCTCTGCCCATCGCCAAATTCCTGGCCTGAACCACTATACTGTTCAGGCGCCATGTAAGATGGCGTGCCAGAGAAGCCAGTGATTCCTTGCTCCTCCCAACCAATCATCTCCCCAGCTAATGCGGCCAAACCAAAATCCAATACAATCGGCTCCCCGGACGGGCTGACCAGGATGTTATCCGGCTTCAGGTCGCGGTGAATCACCTTCTGCTCATGCGCCTCGTGCACTGCTCGGCAGATCTTGATCAGCAGCTCAAGAATCCCACCAATCGGAAGCTGATTGTCCCGAACGAATTGATGGATCGGGATCCCTTCAACCAACTGCATGGTGAAGAAGAGCGTCCCCGGTCGCTTGCGATCGTCCCAGCCATGGAGATCGGCATCATAGATGTGGACGATGTTCGGGTGCTCGAGTTTGCCCAGGGTGGCAATCTCTTTGCGGAACCGATCCACCAGTTTGGGCGCGACTAGTTTTGGATGGATCACTTTGAGGGCCACATCACGCTGCACGTGATCCTGCTTCGCCCGGTAGACGACGCCCATTCCGCCCCCGCCCAACTTTTCGGCGATTGTGTAGCGATCGACTAACCGTGTGCCAACCGTCAGCTCAGGATCGGGTTCCGTCTCGTGACTATAGTGGATGCGCAACAAATCGATGATGATCGGAGCTTCAACGCCATCCAATCGCTCGATAGCCGAAGGGATCTTCGACTCCGACAGCACGTCGAATTCTTCGATTAACTCGAAGAATCGCTGGCATTCACCGTCCGTCGGAAATTCCATCTCCGTGGAAACAAAGCCCCCCTCCCCTACCGGGAACCCATCTTGCCCAGCGGGAGTCGCGGAGTTTTTTGCGCATTCTCGACCATATCAATCACCGTCGTTCCCAAATAACTTTTTCTTAAGCAGAGCGCGCCCCAGAGAGAGTTTTCGTTGCACCGTTTTGCGAGATGTCTCCAACAAGTCCGCTACCTTCTCGTAAGTTAAGCGTCCGAAATAGTGGTGCTGAATAATGAGCGCCAGTTCCGAATCTTTCTCCGCAAGCCAGGCAAGCGCTTCATCCAGATCAATGACTTGATCCGGAGTCATATCGGGAAAGTCGGCGATCAAGGGCACGGTCGCGGGGTCTCGATACTCAATGGGCGGGTTGCGTTGGGCATTTCTCTTTCGGGCGCGCCGGACGAGGCCTCGCCGCATCATCAAATAGGCACAGTTGAAGAAGTGAGCGCGATTGTTCCATGTCACCTCGCTCCAATCTTGATCGCTAACTTTGTAACGCACCAAAAAGCTTTGAATGAGATCACTTGGCCGAGAATGACAGTCCTTCTCATTCTTTAGTAGATCCGTCGCAATGGCGTACAATTCTGACATGCAGTCTTGGACGTCATCGTAGGTCATGAGCTCTTCTTCCTCAGCCTCAGACGCGTCTGAGGATTCATTCTCCGGCCCGTCAACGGACTCATCCTCATCCCCGTTCCCTGCCTCAGCTTGCCCTTCTTCGATCCTTTTCTTAGTTGGATCGTCAAGATCACCATCTGTATCTTCACCGTTCATAAACCTTGAAAAGCCTTTCAAAGATACTTCCCATTTCGCGCCTTAGGTCAAGCTTTCAAGGCCGAAACTAGCACTATCGGCTGGCTCAAATGTCGGATTTTCGGGCGCTTTTGTCGACCATTCCAATATCTCACATTCCACTTCGAACGCCTCGGCCAGACGATAGGACGACTCCCAGATACTAGCGGACGAGTGGGGGAGAGCAGGATCGAACCCAGCCGAATAGAAATCGCGGAACAACACAGAAGGGGGCAGCCAGACGGAGCACCACCAACAAATATCATGTCATGCCCAACTACCCCGTAAAACAAACGAGTATGCTAAATGCGAGCCTGTCAGATCACCGGCAATCAAAACAATGAATTGTACCTTGAGAATCCGTTGATGATCTGACAGTTTCAGCAAAACCCGCCAGAATTGTAATTGCCGCTACAAAGAAATACACAATAATTCTAGGCCCCTTTTCGAACCAGTGATCCTTTCCCTCTCGAGTCTCGTTCTTCCATCGATTTGGAATATCGGGCCTTGAGAAATCAGACAAGAGTCTATCTCCGGCACCATTCCACTTAGCGCCCTATGAAGTCGAATATCTGTCACACTACCGGCCTCTTCATGCGACTATCGATAGTCCTAGTCGTCGTTTCGACCGCCCCGTTTACGTTACCAACCCGTGCCTCCGACAAGGTTCAGGCTTTGCTTGATGAGGTCGAAGCCCAGCAAGATGAGAGAAGGCTTGGCCGGCCCTATCATGCGGAGCTTGCCCGTCTATTCGACACAATTGAAAAAGACCTTGAAGAATGGGGCTATGCCAGCATGTCAGAGCTGACGCTCATCGAGGACATCGCGGTCGATGGCAGGCACCGGTTCGACCTGAACTATACAAAGCCTACCGAAGACTACATCGATCGAGCACGAACAAACCTCCAAGGTGCAGCGGCCCTCTTCACGGAGCGATCTACCGATCTCACTACTGAAATCACCGCTCAAAATGATCAACTCGTCAAACTGCAGAATGAAGTCCAGCGGCTCGAACTCCTCAACGAGATCAAGAAACAAAGGAAAGCCTTAACCGAGGAAGAGGACAACAAGACCCCAGGCCCATCAACCGAAGATCCTCCCTCCCCACCCACACAAGCAACCCCCCCCGAGGTTTCCCCGAAGCTTCCCAAGGAACAGATATTGGGACTCGTCGAGGCGCTCCTAACCAAAAAGGATGCCAACGGAACGGCGGAGGAGCCGCCTTCATCCAATCCATTTAACACAGATGAGGCCAAGGCCCAACTCATGGATCTACTTGATGCGATCCTGACGAGCGAGGAACCGAGCCAAGAATCCACCGGCACAGGAACCGAAGCCTCGCCATCACCACCGGCCGAAGAAGAATCAGAAGATTCGGCCCAAACTCCGGAAGCGTCACCATCGAACGAACAAGAAGACAGTGATAGCTCTGATGCCGCCGGCGAAGCCACCCCCGCCTCAGCGTCACCAGACGCCAAAGAGGTTCTTAGCAAGGACAAGTTTCTTGGTTTTCAGGAACTGATCGGTAGCAAAAAGGAGTTCCAACCGTCAGAGGCAGACGTTCTCAAAATAGGAACTTCCCATAAAGTTTCCGAGCTCCTTCTCAGTTTCATGACAGCCCCTCAACTCCCTAGAAACCGTCAGGCGTTTCTCGCTATTTCACAGATCGGGGTCTCACCTGGCTGGAGGACGAGAGAAGGCTATATTTGCGAGATTCATGCGGGATTGGAACTCGCTACCGGCCCTGACGAAATTCGGCAAGCATTTGAAAGGAAATATGTCTCGAGTGGAAAGTATCCATCTCTCAAGTTCTGCGGCAGAGATGCGGCCCAAAAAGAGATGCGTGATGCCGCAACCTTTCTAAAAGAATACGATTGGTCACGATTCGCAGCCGGAGCTTCCCAGTTCGATCATGTTTGCGACTATCGAGTGAATGGAGTCGCAAAACCAACGCCGGTCTATGTCGAAGACTTGATTAAGGTGTCAGATCTCACTGTGCTATCAGCATTTCCGTTCGCAGAATCGCAATCGCTTGATCTCCGCAACAGCCTCAGAACCCAACTCTCCATCCTTCAAAACATCGCTGCAACCTACAAAGATGTAGGCTTGTCCCTTAGCGCAAAGCAGATCAACAGCTTCGTCCGAAGGATACAACAAGATGTGGCCACACGCACATTCCTTCCCGTAGTCGTCCCCAACACGACGAATAGCGAAATAGTCTACCGTTTCGACCCTTCACTAACTGCCCTGAAGGAACCGGAGGACAAACGAAGCAAAGCGGGCCGAATTCTCCATGCTTCCAGCATCCCGGTGCTCATCGTGATCATAGGCGATCACGACCTCCAAGATCACTGGTCCAAATTCTCGATCAGCTTTGAAACGCGGTGGATCAGCTCCGAGAAGCGACACTGGGCAAACCGCGGTTTTGTCGATTGGTGGAGACACGGTCACATCAAAGGACGCAGCCAATCCAACTATTCCCGGCTCCGGAATATCTCCTATTTGGATTCCGTCTGGGAACTAGCCGACGCACTCAATGAGAAAAACTATCTTGAAGCGACTCTCGATAAACGGATCAGACAGTTTCAAAGTATTCTACGCCCCCTCCCCCGCTTCTTCCCCTTACCCGTGAAGCGCCCATCAATCACAGCCCTCCTCCCGAGTAGCCTCGCCGAACTCAAGAACGATACTCAATTTGAGGTTGTCGGAGCCAACTTTGGCTCGGATGGACAAGAAGTGAAACAGGTCAGGCTGGGAAACATTCCCTTGAAAATTCTTCAAGATTCGGATCGATCGAAGCTACATCTTAAGTTCGAGAATTCGTACGATGTTTCAAGAATGAAGCCCGGGAAATATGACCTCGAAGCGATTCTGTCGGACGGCACGACAAAGCTTTCCAATGCCTTCACCCTAACGGGTTTCCCGCCCCCGACCCTCGACGCATCCTTCCCCAAAACTGTTGTCGAGGGCACTCTGGACGTCGAGTTTCACGTGATCGGCGAGAACTTTGTTCCCACTCCTGATGATCAGATCTTGGCAGCAACAGTCGGGGGAAAGCCACTCTCCATTGTGGTCAACAAGCTAAAGGACAATTACCTACTGGCGAAGCTCCCGAAAACGACTCTGAAGCCCGGAGAGCACGACCTGGAGGTCTTCAGTCCCACGGGGCACGCAAAGTTACCAAAGGCCCTCAAAGTAACCGCTGCTCCCAAACCCAAGCCGGCCATCCCCCAAAAGGTCGATCTTGATGTGAGCGCGATCACTCCTGAACGAGGATTCGTCCACTCAGAGAGTCTGTTCGCGATCATCGGAGAAGGTTTCATGAGCGGAGGGAAACCCACGATCAAGAAAGTCATCATCGCGGGTCGCAGTTGCGAATTTGAGGTCGTCAGTGAGTTTTCGTTGATCGCCAAAGTTCCGAAGTGGTCCGACGCAACCCAACTCAACCAATTTAACGATAAGAACAACAAGGCGTCTGTCGTCGTCGTGTCCCATTGGGAAACAGACACCCTGGATGACAAGGTCTATTTCGATGTGACTCTACCCCGCCCTGCCCCGAAGAAACCCACGTCGGACCCCGTATTGACACAGCGCCAGAAGGAACTGAAGCCGCTGTTGGACGGCTATCTCAAGGGAATAAAAAACCTAAGCGAAACGAACCAAGTGCAAGCTTCCCTGTCACTGGAACTAGATGCCGGGCTACCAAAGATCCAGCGACCAACAGATCCCAAGAAGGGAAAAACCCCACAAAAGAAAGCTCATTCGTCCCAAGACTAGAGCCAAATCCTGAACTTCAAGCTGAATAAAGACGACGAGAACGAGCCGGTGAACTGCGCTCCGAAATGAACAAGTGCTGAAGAGGAGCATCATGCCACCCTCGAAACTTGCCCAATCAGTCCCACCGGTCAAGGACCCTCCAATTGAAGGGTTTACGCTCGGCTTCAATTCTTGTTTCTGCACCCGAAAGACTCTAGAGACAACTCGCGCTCACCGACCCTCGCTCGGGGAACTGAACACTCGACGTCCGAGCGCGACCACGGCCCAGTTCCGATCCCAATCGCGCCCTCGCCCTCACCCGCGCCCTCGAGGTTCAAGCCTTCGAGGATCAGATCTGGAACTTGCCTGACCCGGATCGGCCTCTAAAGACGCCTATCCTTCTGAGCGGGCGGCCGTGGCCACTGACGAACTCAAGCGAGAGAACGAGATCTCAATTCTGTTTGGTCCTTCTCTATCAGTTGTGCCTCCCGTCGAATTGACAAGAAAGAGCCCGTTAAACGCAAAACCATGATTGATCAACTAAACCGAAGGAAGCGGATCTACATCTTCCTTGCCACTCTTTGTTCGATACTTCCAAACCATGTGCTGGCACAACCAGCACCGGCGGCATATGTCGATACAGACATCACGCGGTCCGAAACAACGATCGTGCCAGAGAGCACGAAAAGCGCCGTGCTCGATGCCTACAAGGACGCCGCCTCGCAAATGGGATGGCATCAGAAGGACGAACTTGTTGTTGCCGCTGTGAATCCATTCTATATCCCCGATGGAACTGCCGTGCAGGTCCATATCGGTAGTTACCAACTCGGACCAGGCAGCTATCTATTCATCAGCTCAGCAGACCGCACGGTATTTCAACGTTTGGGCCGCACCGATCTCGAGAACTACGGCGATAAGAGCGCCTTCTTCCCGTCCGGGAAGCTAACCATCAGCACACTCCACCCGACGAATACTCCCCCACCGGATGTCGAACTCAAGAAGCTTCGAATTCTCCACCATCAAGAAACGGTTGTCTACCGCCTGCCGCTTCCCAAAAACGTGCGTGAATTAAGGGCACCAGTAGCTCCCGCCGATATTTCCCCGGCAGAAACACTAGAATCCGCCCCCCCCGAATCGCTGTGTTTCCCGGATGATCGACAGCCTAGTTCAGATCGCAGAGTCGGACGGATTATGCCCGTAGGGTGCACGGGGTGGCTCATCCAAGAAGACATCGCGCTTTCTGCCGGACACTGTCACGCCGGGGACAAAATGGACATCATCGAATTCCAGGTTCCGGCATCTGATTCCAGAGGGCGCACGACCCCCGCTCATCCAAATAACCAGTACCCCGTCCTGCAAGCCACCATCATGGCAGAGAATTCCGGAGTCGGCCATGACTGGGCTGTATTTCGAATTGGTCCAAACAGTAACACAGGTAAGCTGCCCGGTCAGGCCCAAGGGGGATTCTTCCAACTCTCCCAATCCAGTCGCCCTGATCGGATTCGGGTTACCGGGTACGGCATCGACAACACACCCACCGGAGCCACTGGCAATCGCAATCGCGATAACCAAACTCAACAGACCGACGACGGGGGCAACACTCCGACCGTCACCTACTACGATCATTCCGGAAATGGTTCGTACTTTCGCTACACCGTCGACACGACCGGAGGAAATTCAGGAAGCCCCGTCATCGAAATGATCAACGGATGCCAGGGCGCGGCTGTGGCGATTCACAGCCATGCCGGATGCGAGTCCGGAGGGAATCACGGAACGGCCGTGAACAATGCCGATCTACGCCAAGCTATTGCTTCACTCGTCGGTGATCTATCGAGAGTCTATCTGGATGCCAATACAGAAGACCTGGCACACTCAGGCTACTTTCCGGATCTCGCCAGGAATGCAACGGAGACCTCGAAGGCACCATCGATTCGCGAAGCTTATCCGGAATGGCTCCAAAAAAGGATCGCAGCTCGCAACCATCAAGCACTGCGGCTTTTTCCCAAGTCAGTTCGAGAGAACAGCCTACTGTGGCCCAACAATCGCTCCATCACGGTAGCATTCAACGGCGGTAACGAAAAGGCTCGGGGCGAGATCGAAGACGCGGCAAATGAATGGACCCGTCACGCGAACATTGAATTCGACTTCAGGGACTCGGCGGGCCTTTTCCGGACTTGGTCAAGCGACGACCGGACCTTTAAGGCCGATATCAGGATCTCGTTTGAACGGGACGGCTACTGGTCGACCGTTGGTACGGACAGCCGGAATCCGAGGGTAATCTATCCTAACGAAGCCTCGATGAATCTGGAGAAGATGGAAAACGGTTCCCTCAGTCGTGATCAACGAGGCACGGTCATTCACGAGTTCGGACACGCGCTTGGTTTTCATCATGAGCACCAAACTCCGGTTGACGGATGCGACCTGGAATTTCGTTGGGAGAGCGATGCCTTCTACGTTCCCACCCTGGATCGCGGCGGACACTTCATCGTGGATGCCTGCGGCCGTCGTCCCGGCGTGTATACCGTTATGGGTGGAGCCCCCAATCATTGGTCACGCTCGACCGTTGATTTTAATCTCAGACAGCTTGAGGACTCTGACGCCTACGAGGCCACAGCCCACGATCCCAATTCGATCATGCACTATGACTTCGAGTCGTGGATGTTTTTCGACGGTGCAGCGAGTCGATGTTTCACTTCACGAAACGATGATCTATCACCGCTCGATATCGAAGGCGTCAAGAAAGCCTACCCTCCCCTCCCGGCAGAGCTGTTAGAATTCCAGGAGCCGAAAGACGCTCAAAACCTAAAAGGACTCTACTGGATTCCTACCGAGTTCCCAAGGAGTCGGGCACTCGACCCAAACTCCGAGGCAAGAACATTGCCTGATAGTGGCCTACCCTCAGAAGCATCCGAATTCATCTCAAGCATCGGAGCGGAACTGATTCGGAGACACGACCGAACGAATCTAGAGAAACTTGGAGGCAACCAATCGGCTTTCCTCGACGGATCACAGCCTAATGCTCTGAGCACGATTAGCGGCCACCATTTGATTGCTCCCACGGAGGAAACGGTAGACAGACAGATTTCAAATCAGAGCACAACAGCCCTCCTGTCAGTGCAGCAAGTTCGGCTCAAGAGAGTCTATGGCAACGACGACCGCCGCGACATGAGCTCTCTCGCCAAAGAACGCGAAACACTCGTTCTGCTCGGAGCATCAACCGTCGCACTCGACGCGAAACTGAAGAACGCCAGAGCTGTCGCCTGTGTGGTCAGTGCAAACAAGATCACGTCTATCCCAGGAAAAAACCAATCTCTCGTTCGGAGCACGACCTACGGCGTAGATCCACTCGTTTGCACCACCGAACGGTTCCACGGACAACCTGTCGTCAGCGACTGCACTGCGTTCTTCGTCGGCAAGGACTTACTCATGACGGCTGGCCACTGCGTTCAATCGGCAACGATCTCTGACCAATTTTTTCTATTCGATTTCAATGACGGCTCATCAGCGGATCCCAACGGATACCTCGTTGTGAATAACAGCGATCTCTATCGTGGAGTCAAGATCTTAGGACGCTCATTTGACCCGTTGGATCCGAATGCTCCAGATTGGGCTCTGGTCAAGGTAGACCGCGAGATAACGGACCGAGAATCCGTGTCCATCGCACAACCCAGTGCGATTGGTCAATACACCAAACTCTACGTAATGGGTCACCCATCGGGGCTTCCTCTGAAACATGCCGACAACGCCCATGTCACGAATAACCAGGGAGCGACATCCTTTTCCGCCAATCTCGACACCTACGGAGGAAATTCCGGAAGCCCGGTATTTAACGAAAGCACCCATCAGGTCGAAGGCATCCTTGTTCGCGGTGGAAGAGACTTCAGACTCTTGAGCCTTGATGGCAGTACGTGCTACCAAACTGTCTTCGTAGGAAACGGAGAGGGTCCAGGCGAGACAGTCACCCGGGTTTCCGAGTTCACCACAGTTTTGAATCGGCACCTCCAGTAGCCCGGCCGTAGTCCTCGACAATTCGATCACAAGGTCCTCTCCAGCTCTGCGGCAGGACTCAAGAGCCTCCGCAACCCCTGGCGACTCCCGCGAAAACTCTCCTCATGCACTTCGCAGGAGTCGCCTTCTCCATGCCACTACCTTTCCATGCTTCGACTTGAGAGAAATCACGCAGGCAAATATAGAGCGAACCAGACAGGCCAATCATTCTGAGATCGATCCAGGGCCAGATACTCGATTTCGAACCCTCTTGATCTGGCAACTTCGGCTGCCAATCTCCGGACTACGGATCAAAACATTCCGAGCCCAGCCTTCACGATATGCCTTTGAGCCCGTCCACAATTTTTTACTTCGGTGATGGATGCGACTGTCCTTCTATTATCTGGTCGGGCACCACACCTCTAACTGATCTTCTGACCAGAGTTCGAGAATTCGAGTGGTCATGGGGTCCTCACTCCGGGCTTCCTGAGACCATGGTTTCTGCCCCTGAGCCATCCAGTTAGCGACGGCTACGGCGTCAGAAGGTCCGAACGAGTCTCGACTGAGTCGAGTGGGATCATGGTGACTGCGGACCGCTTGAACGATTTCGTCTGGGATGGACCAGGACCCGAGAACGATCGCGCCGACGTCCGCGTGGGTGATGCCGAATTCTTCGCGTTCTGCAATCAACATGGATGCTGCGCTTTCCGATTCTGCCCGGTCCAGAGCTCGCAAGTAGCGTTCAGGGACGTTTCTCATAAGGAGGAGCTTGCCAATGTCATGCATGAGACCGGCCGTGAAGGCGGTGTCCAGATCCGATGGTGATCCTGATTGCGCGCGCATGATTTGCCGGGCGCTCTTGGCAACTCGAGTGGAGTGACGCCAGAGGGTTTCCGGGGAGAAGTTTTTGACTCGGATGCCCGAGCAAATCGAGAAGGCTTCGACAAAGAGTACGATGCTCTTCACTTGTTCCCCACCAACGGCAAGAACGGCTTCTTTAGCGTTCTGAACGCGGCGGGATAAACCCACGGCGGCAGAGTTGGCTAGCTGAAGCACTTTACCCGTAAGGACCGGATCCCGTGCCACCAGGTCAGCGATGCTGTCGAGAGAACCATTGGAATCATTCAGCTCGCGGACGACTTGATAGTAGATGCCTCGCATCGCGGGCAGGTTCACGACAATGCTCAGAACCTGCTCCCGAATTGCTTCTGGATCATCAAGAGAATCTGGCTTTGGAGCCTCAACGACATCGGTCACTATCCCTTCCATGGCATCTCACCTGTTCCCCTACTAGATCGGCTCGATCTCGCTGGGCTTAAATCGTAATACGACCCGACACCGTTCTTGAGCGGTGTTGATGAGCCGATGGGAAGCTCAATCGCTCATGATTCAGATCATGAGCTAAAACCGATAAAATATTTTTATGCCCATTAACACATATTATTGGTTTATGCGTTAAATGCTATATTGACAAATTAACGGAATTAACTCATAAGAGGTGAGTGACAGATCTAGCACGTACTCCGAAACAAATCGGCAGCCTGGTTCGCCGAGCGCGAAAGAGGCTCGGCTGGAGTCAAACTGTCCTCGGGGAGAAGGCCGGTCTGCGACAGGAAACGGTCTCTCTCATCGAGAATGGCAATCCGGCCACCAAGCTGGAAACCATTCTGGCGCTTCTTTCTGCGCTCGATCTTGAATTTCAAGTCAGTCCCCGATCCAAAGGCCAAAGCTCTGATATCGAGGACCTCTTCTGATGGGACGTCGTCGTCATTACGCCCCGCTGCGGGTCTACTTGAACAATCGTCCGCTCGGTCATTTGGTGAAAGAATCGAGTGGAGCCATCCTGTTCCGCTACCACGAAGCCTGGCTGAACTGGGAACGGGCTTTTCCGGTCTCACTCTCGCTCCCGCTACGCGAAGACGGTTACCGTGGTGCACCCGTAGCAGCTGTGTTTGAAAACTTGCTACCAGACTCGGATGTTCTGCGACGTCGGGTTGCCGAAAAGGTTGGCGCACGGGGTACCGATGCCTACAGCCTCCTTTCCGTCATCGGACGTGACTGCGTCGGCGCACTCCAGTTCCTGCCAGACGAAACAGATGACACTTCAGACACGACCCTCATTGAAGGAGAACCCATCAACGAAGCTGAAATTGAACAACTCCTCGGGAGTCTCGCTCAGGCACCCCTGGGCCTCAATCGAGACGATGATTTTCGCATCTCGGTCGCAGGCGCTCAGGAGAAAACAGCGCTACTCTGGCATGAGGACCGCTGGCTCAAGCCGCGCGGCACCACCCCAACCTCCCACATCTTGAAATCCCAGATTGGCCGTCTACCAAATGGCATCGACTTCTCAAACAGTGTCGAAAATGAGTTCTACTGCTTAAAACTGGTCGAGGCATTCGGGCTCGCCGTCAACCAAACGACCATCAGAAACTTCGGGAGCACCAAAGCACTCGTGATCGAACGCTTCGATCGACATTGGACACGAGATGGCAGACTCCTGCGGCTCCCACAGGAAGACTGCTGCCAAGCCCTCTCCATTCCCCCCACTCAAAAATACCAGGCCGACCACGGTCCCGGCATGGTGGATCTACTGAATCTACTCAAAGGCAGCGACAATCCCTCCGAAGACCAGAAGACCTTCCTCAAAGCACAGATCCTCTTCTGGCTCATCGGGGCCACAGACGGTCACGCAAAGAATTTTAGCATCTTCCTGAGACCGGGCGGGACTTACTCTCTCACCCCGCTCTATGATATTCTGAGCGCGCAGCCGAACTTACGAGCACGCCAGATCGAGCGTAAGCAAATGAAACTCGCCATGTCTGTCGGCACCAAACGGCACTACCGCATCGACGAAATTCAAGCGCGTCATTTCTTGCAAACGGGAGGCAAAGCCGGCATCCCAAAATCACTGATCCGAGACGCCATCGAAGAAATCGCTGATCACGCCCAGGACGCTCTCTCGACGGTAGAGAAGCAATTGCCTTCAGATTTCCCCGGCGAGATCCACGACTCTGTCACAGCCGGAATAAAGGCCCGGCTCCCCAAGTTATCGCTCTCTAGCGAAGCGTAGGAGAGCCGGTTTATTAAGTAGACATCCCGACAAGTTCACTGCCGATCAGAGATTCGGCAGAGCAAGACTACCTTCCATTCGCCCGACCGCGACCGATCGAGACCTGGAGTGACTTGAGGAACTCGATGATTTCATCTCGTTCCTGTTGGCTAATATCCATGAAGTTATCGCGTGATTCCCGCGCGTCGCCTCCATGCCAGTAGATCGCCTCAGTGAGCGTCGTCAGATCGCCTCGATGCCCATAGGGATCTGAGTTTCCAACGTCCCAGAGTTTTCGCGTCAGGAATTGTTCTGTAGGTCGAGGCTGCACGGGGACTGTAAAATCACCAGGGTCGGCAAATCCAGCAAGCGTGCCCTGTGGCACCTGCTCATTGCAGAAGAAATTCAGCTCTTCATCACAGAGGTTGTGTCGCTTCAGGTCCGTGAAAGCCTCCACGATCGCACCGTGTCCATCTCGCTTGATCCGAGGACCCGGTCCGTCCTTCGTCATGTCGAAACTAAGAATTCTTGTCACATCATCCGGCGAAAGATTGCCCGAAGGATTGAAAGGATTGGGTTCGGTGAAGAATCGATCCTCGAGTCGAAGTGAAGGCAAGTGACATTCCGCACAACCAATGTTAGCGAATGTTCTTCGCCCCCGTCGAACGGCTTCCCTGACCCGAGTATTGCGGGCGGTCACCTGAACCGGAGTCGGAAGCAAGGCCTGATAGATCGTGGTCGCCGTGATATCTCCGACCGTTAGCTCATCGACCACGCCATCCTCGTCAGGATCCGTCCCCGCACCAAACCTCTCCACAGATTGCATGCCGTGATGATGATTCATGGCGTTGTTAGTGAATTCTCGAATAGAGACAACAGCACCCTTCTGGTGGAAAGGTTTGACAATCAGATCCCAGTCCACGCCTTCGATCGCCGTGGGATCAATCTTTCCATCCGGATGCGCCGTAATATCACCAAAACTGACACCCTTGGCAATCAGGGGAAGCGTGACGGAGTCCCCACTACTCTGCGCCTGTGAGATCGCTTGCTCACGGATCGCTCCTAGGTCAAAGGACATCTCTCGGGCAAGCATCTCGATCGGGCCGGCGCCGAACATTCCGAGAGTGTTTCGCTCGTTGCTAAACTCGGGAGATACTGAAAACGTCACGGGATCCAGTGCTTGTGCCAAGACAAAGACGTTCGCAACAATATCACCGGCACCACCGATCAGTGGCTGATTGTGACATCCAGCACATGAGTTCGACTCCGGAGCAGAAGTTCGGATAAAGGCTGGCTGATCAGGTACCCGGGGAGCCCCGGTCCCGGTCGATGCTGGGCGGCCTTGGCCATCAAGAATGTTGAATCGGGCTTCGAAGAGTTTCTCTCCATGATTCAGCAGCTTCTGAAGCATCCCCCGTCGCCTGCGTTCCCCGGGAATCGCAACGTGGTTCTCCAACTCCGACTGATCCAAATGTGTCTCTATGACGGGCCGCTCTCCGATTGAATACTCACCCGCCATCACGCTGCTAGCAAGGCAGCAGGTGAAGATGAGTAGCATTGAATGGCCGATCGGAACGCTTTTATTTTCTCTCATGCTTTGTGGATTTCGTTTGATTCGGGTCACTTTGTCCTGTCGGTGGCGCTACATTCTAACTCTCTCAGTCCAATTGACTTGCACAAGCAATCATCGGCCAGAAAAGCTAGTCCTGAACCGGTTTTCGAGCAAGCGCTCGAACCGCTTTCATGTTCGCCCACGGTTTCTCGATTCCAACGCTGAGTATTCGCCGCCCCAGAGGTGTGGTGAATGCCCTTGAAACGGGGTCAATACTCAACGGAACCACCCCAGAGCGAGAACAATGCCAGTCCTGAATTTGAGAGCGCGTTCCGGGGACCAAATAGTGCGCCTGTCGACTCTTGGGAAACGATGTCCGAACTTTAGATTACGTACTGAAGGAAAAGGATTCTTGACGGTTCTCTTGAATGCAAAGAGCGGCACCAGAGAAGACCAAAGCGAGGAGCCCGCTGAGTCACCAACCAAAGCGAACCGATGCGGATACCCAATGGACTCCCGTGGATACCCTGCTGCCGTCAAGTTCTCCCGCAAGCCAGCGACTGGTCCCAACGGAACGACGAGAGGGAATCTGTGCCCGATAGCCCACATCCACCCAAGTCTTCCCCAGCGCGAAACCGAGCCCAACGCCTACGGTATGCTCGGATACCACCGCTACGAGCGGATTCAGGCTATGACTCGGCACGGGACTCCGACCGTATGAATATCCTGCCCGAAGCTTAAGCGCTTCACTCACGGTGTGCTCGACGCCTAGCCGGTAGACGAACCGATTCTGCCAATTCAAGGGCACCACGTCATCCGCAGCCGATCCGCCAACAAAATTGTTGATAGCCCCATTGGTCCCATTTCTCAAACGCACTTCCAGCGCATCAAAGCCATTCGACCATTCAAACCAATCCATTTGCCCCGATACCTGCCACCGAGGCGCGGGATCCCAAGTGACTCCCCAGGACACGATCTGGGGCATCTGATTGTTAACTCTCGCGTCATAGGAGAAGAGGGGATCAGCCGCCGCAAAAGCCCCTCCAAGCGAACGAAACTGTGCTCCCACGTCACCATTTGCAGCGCCATGCGCTTTAATCGAGATGGGAAGCGCGTAGGAAAATCCAAGGGTGAGATCATCTCGCAGTTGGTAGACGAGTCCTAGATTCCCATCGAAGCCAAGGCCCTCGGTGTCCAAATCAAGAGCCGTCTTGATTCCCTGCAACTGGGGATGCGATTGAAAGATGTAGGGCGTTCGCAATCGATTCTCATTGTAAACGAGCCCAACCGATGCTCCAACCGAGAGCCGAGGAGAGATATTCCCAGCAAGTCCAAAGGCTGTTCGATGAAGAATGATCTCGGAACGCTGCGAGAAATTCCCCAGGCTGGTCTGCCCATCCAAGCCTCCCGGCGGATCAAACAGATTCCACTCGGCTCGCAAAGCAGACTGGAAGTAGCTAGCAACACCCATGACGATGCCTTTACCCGAGACAGGATAAACGACACCTAAGTCACCCAGAGCCCCGACGCGTTCCGCAAGCTTGCCCGTGTTCCCTCCTCCGTCCTCGAAACGCCCAGTCCCGACACCTGCACTAATACTGAGCTCGGCGGATGGACTTTCTGCCAGGGCCAAACCAGCCGGGTTCGCGCTGATTGACTCAATAGGGGTAGCAGGGCTAGCAACGACAGCACCCGCTTTCGATAAAGCAGCCCCACCAATGCCATCACGAAAAAGCCCACTCGCACCCTTGAGCGATTCAAAAGGACCATAAACAATCCCTACGTAGATGATGAGTGTGAGCGATAATGAGTTTCGCATACTAAGTGTTTCTTGGTTTGCCTGCCCCAGACTACGACAGACTCAGGCTTCTGGCTATTACTCGCTTCTACAACGAAGATTATTCCGACGCTTTCGTCCAACCACCTAGCGATTCCTACCGATAGGATCCAATCGTGAAGGCTTGGCTCAAATCGATAATTCCAAAAGGCAGATCCACCCAATCAGCAACCTCTTACTTGTCATTTTTGCTTGCAGAAATCCGACACTCCTAGAATGCTAACTCCGGATCCGATAAGCACTACAAGTCCACGAGAATTCTATGAAGAACTGGTCACTCCGAATCATCGTCGTTCTGTTCCTTACGCTTACTTCCACCTCCACATGGGGTGCTGTCGTGATGTTCAACTTAGATGGGGTTGCTGGAAACGGTCTCCTTGGGGGCAACGAGAATCCTGCAGTCGCCGGTGGAGGATCAGGAGGTGTTGGAGGCGGTGGAATCAGCTACGACACCGATACAAACATGTTGAGTCTCGATCTCGACTGGGGCTCAGGGAACGGATTCACCGACTTAACTGGTCCCGTCACAGGCGCCCACATCCATGACTCAACGGGCCCCGCCCCAAGCGGATTCACACTCAACGGGGGTGTCAAATACGACTTGAGCGGCTTTCTCAATGCCAGTGCAAGCGCCGGCGGAATTTCTGGAAACGTTGCGATCAATCAAGTCGATGAGAGTGATCTACTGGCTGGCCATTTCTACGTAAATGTCCATACAGCCACCAATGGCGCAGGCGAAATTCGCGGCCAACTCACCGTCGTCCCAGAACCAGGCGTTTTCGCTGCTCTGACGGGGCTGATTTGCATCGGTTTCGGATGGGCTCGTCGGAAGTTGGCGGCCTAAACGCCCCCGTCTTCGACAGCAGAAAGGTTCAAGCAACAACGCCATCCCGCCGTGGCCTCCACGACGGGATGGCGTTTGCTCTGTCCTGCACTCTACTGGACTAAGCTGGAAGAGACGTTTAAGTGTTCTTCAAAAAGCCTGACTGTCTCGCTTTCTAGAAACCTTTCCGTCGAAATCGCGCTCGTGGCAGAACCGATTGACCAAGTCGGTAATAAAATCCGTGGCAGTTACTCCCTCCTCCTTCGCAAGCTCTTTGATGACTCTGTAGTCACGCTGCCATATCTTAATACTCAAACGTTTTGTCTCTCTTGTCGGTCGCGTATTCACTGTTCTAGTTACTTCAAGTCTCGATAAAATTTCAGGTTTTGGATTCTCACCGCCCCGCTCCGATCGCTAGATCGGCCAGGACAAAGGCGGTCCAACCAATGTGCCGATCTCCAATCAGCTTGATTCGAATCTGACCCCGACCTATTGATTGTAGCATTGCCCAGGCACGGTCGACGTGCAACTTTCGCCGACAGGATCATTGAATATCGGTATGGGCACCTGACACACAATCGAAAATTAATCCGTCCCTATGGAATCGCCCTCATCTCCCACCGCCAGACCGGAGCGCCTCATGTCACTCGACGCCTTTCGTGGCACGATCATGATTCTCATGGCTTCTGCCGGGCTCGGGGCTTCGCAGATCGCCGAACACTTTCCGGATAGTCCTGCCTGGCAATTCTTTGGACGGCAGTGTCAACACGCCACATGGGCAGGATGCACGTTCTGGGATTTAATCCAACCTGCCTTCATGTTCATGGTTGGCGTTGCCTTGCCCTGGTCGCTCGCCAGCCGTCAGGCGCGGGGACAGTCATTCTCTGGTCTCTTCGCTCACGCTGTCTGGCGCGGAGCCATTCTGGTATTACTCGCGGTTTTTCTCTCATCCGCTTGGGGACAACAAACCAATTGGGTGTACACGAATGTTCTGGCTCAGATCGGACTTGGATACCCACTACTGTTTCTGATCGCCTTCGCTCAGCCGCGCACGCAGTGGATCACTGCTGCCCTCATCTTGATTGCCTACTGGGCCGTATTCGCCCTCCATCCACTACCAACCCCGGCTACAGACATCGAGTGGCAAGCGGTCGGTGTTCCAGCTACCTGGCCCTTTCTCGAAGGGTTTTCTGCCCATTGGGAAAAGAACACAAACTTTGCGGCCACGTTCGATATTTGGTTCCTCAACTTGTTTCCCCGCGCGGAAGAATTCAGGTTCAACCGGGGCGGCTACCAAACGCTCAACTTCATACCCTCTCTGGTCACGATGATGTTCGGGCTCTTCGCAGGAAGACTCTTGAAGAGCGATCTGAGTCTCGCGAGCAAAGTTCGGAACCTCGTTCTTGCCGGCCTCGTAGCGATCACAATCGGACAACTAATCGCTTGGGCTGGCATCTGTCCGATTGTCAAACGGATATGGACTCCCTCCTGGACGCTTTTCAGCGTGGGATGGGTCCTGATCATGCTCGCCATCTTCGTGGCTCTCGTGGATGGGCTGGAACTCCGTCGCTCGGTACTCCCACTCGTCGTGGTCGGACTCAATCCCATCACAATGTACTGTCTCTGGCAATTGAGCGGTGGCTTCATTCGGAAGCAACTGAGAACCCACTTCGGCCAGGATGTTTTTCATTCTCTGGGCGACGCCTACGTTCCGATGCTCGAGCGCGGCTCCGTCCTGATTATCCTCTGGCTCATCACGTTTTGGATGTATCGACGAAAACTCTTCATTCGTATTTGACCGCTGGGAACAAGAATCTCAGATCGCCTTCCAACTAGACTTAGCTTGGAACTGAACTTGGAGCGGTTCGACAACGAGGCCCCTGAAAGCCTCGATCGCGGGGCACAACGGGCGTTCACGTATGCGTTCCGAAGAATTCTCTCTACCAGACACGGCGAAGTATTGAAGTCTGGCCCGCCCTTCCTCTAGCTTGAGGCCTCATGATTAGATCGAAACACGCCGGTTTGCTCGCAGGACTCATGGCCACGGGGCTTATCGCGGGCAATGTAGCCGCAGAGACAGTTAGTTTTAAGTTTACAGGAAAGGTGACATCCGTTGACGCCGCACTCGGAGAAACCGCCAAACCAGGAGATGGCTGCACCGTCATCGTGACTTTCGATCCCAATACAGCCCCAGTCTTCGCGGGTCTACCGCGATATCCTGTGCTTGAGTCTTCCTTTACCGTCCACACGGAAACCGGAGACCTTGAAGCCCGCTCGATGGACGGACCTCAGGAGCAGATCATCATCAATGATCGATCTGGAGCTTTTCAAACGGATCAATGGCTCTGGAGTGCCCTGAGCGGAGATGGCTTCGGAAACATCTTAGAGCAATTCCAAAGCTTCTCGTTGGGCGAGCATGCCATTCTGGACTACAATATCCATCTCACGGACAACACGGCCACCGCATTCGACTCGGGCCAGCTCCCGGCCACACTCGACCTAACTGCATTTCAGCTTCGTCAAGGATTTGCTCAATTCGGAACGGCCGGACATGACCTGAGATTCTCAGTGGATAAGCTCGAGCTGGTAGAAGATGAGTCCTTGCCTTCCGAAGAGCCAACGGACATCGAAATCACCACTTACTCCTACAACGAGGAAGGCACTTTCACGATCAAATGGCGAGGCCCGATCGGTCAAAAATACGAGTTGATTCGATCGGTGAACCTCGTTGATTGGGAAGTTCTATCTGAAGTCACCGCTAGCGGGGAGATCACTTCGGCTACGGTCAGTAGGCCAGCAAACGACTTTGAAAGTGGCTTCTTCGGTATTCGAGTTCAAGACTGACAAATCGCGCATCCCTAACTTCACCATCGAGCTGCGGTTTGACGTCTTCAACAATAGAGGCCCGCCTCGAGTGACCGCACATCATCCCTCGTCACAAGGTGGCAGGGGCGTTCGCCGGGCTTCGAAATAGGCGGGCAAATTCTCCGCGAGAACAACGCAACCCAGGCTGCCAGATCCTTAAGAACAACATGAGGACTCGCGACGGTCCAACAACTGTCGCGCCTGAAAGTTCCCTCTGATTGAAATCAGATGAATAACAAAGGATCGAATATGAATACAGATAAGCTAGTCTCAACCCTTAAACCACTCCCAGGCATTCGCCGCTCTCTGCGCCCGTCGTGTTTGGCCCTCGCGCTCACCGGATTCATCGCGATGGCCTCAATCCCATTATTCGCCGAGAATCTCGCACTGAATGGGGACTTCGAAACTTCCAGTGACGGGGCCATGATCCACACCACCGGGTTGATTCAAGATTCAACGGGGACCACTGCAACGGCAACCTTCGGCGGGGAACCATACCTCCTCCACCACGTCACCCACGACACAGCCCACGGATCGGCTGGATCGTTACTCGTTACCATTCCCGCAACTCGCCACGAGAAGGCCAACTCTGGCAATCACGGACTCTTTATTCAGCATGAGAATATCAAAGCGGGGAGCCGAATTCGCGTAAGATTCGATGCCAAGTGGATCTCCGGACCTTCAAAGCACCTGAACGTTAAACGGCCATGGAGTTCTGGCCACGAGTTGTCCGCTCGAAAAGAGCTGACGAATCACTGGAAAAACTACACATCTGAGTTCGATTACGTAGCCGATGGGGTCCACGTTCTGTTTTCCTTCGCACCGGACGGAAACGGGTCATGGGAAGAAGTCAGTCTCGGAGGAGCCTTTCTCATCGATAATATCGAGATCACAGTTATAAATTAAAACTTGTTACTTCCGCTCTCCAAGAGAACGCACAAAGGCTTGGCCTGGGGTGACTCCCCAGGCCAAGCTTGCTTAAGTCACCAATCATATTGAGCACAGGCAACGTCAATTAAAGGATAACCCCCGAGGCATAATCTCTACGCCTCTCCTCCATTGCCCGAACGGTCCAGGTTCATCACCTTGTTCCACGCAGCAGCGAAGTCTTTCACAAACTTCTCGCGTGCATCGTCACTCGCATAGACTTCCGCAATCGCTCTGAGCTGGGAGTTTGAGCCGAAGACCAAGTCCACAGAGCTGGCCGTCCACTTCAGTTTGCCGGTTCTTCGATCACGACCTTCGAAGAAACGATCGCATACCGGCGACCGCTTCCATGCCGTACCCATGTCGAGCAAGTTGACAAAGAAGTCGTTACTCAATACCCCAACGCGATCCGTGAAAACACCCATACCGGGAATCCCTACGTTTGTGTCCAGCACGCGTAAGCCACCGATCAGAACCGTCATCTCGGGGGCCGTGAGCGTCAGCAGCTGGGCACGGTCCACCAAGGATTCCTCCGCCGGTCGATCCATTCCGTGGGCGAAGTAATTGCGAAACCCGTCCGATTTGGGTTCCAACACGGCAAAGGACTCCTCATCCGTCATTTCCTGCGTGGCATCCGTACGACCGGGAGAGAAGGGAATCTTCACTTTGACGCCAGCCTTCTTGGCCGCTTCTTCAATCGCAGCATTCCCTCCCAGCACAATGAGATCCGCCAACGACACTCGTTTTCCACGAGAAGCAGAGTCGTTGAAGTCCTCTCGAATTGCTTCGAGCGTTTTCAACACGCGGGCGAGTTGCTCGGGCTGATTTACCTTCCAGTCCTTCTGTGGAGCCAAGCGAACGCGGGCCCCATTGGCTCCACCTCGATGGTCGCTTCCTCGATAGGTCGATGCCGAGGCCCAAGCGGTTGAAACCAATTGACCCATCGACAAGCCAGAATCAAGGATACGACTCTTGAGATGACGAATGTCACGATCAGTGACAAGCCGGTGATCAACGGCTGGAACGGGGTCTTGCCAGACTTGCGCCTCGGGAACGTCTGGACCCAACAATCGGGAAACAGGGCCCATGTCACGATGGGTCAATTTGTACCAAGCCTTGGCAAACGCTTCTTCAAACTGTTTGGGATTCTCGTAGAAACGCCGTGAGATCTTTCCGTAAGCCGGATCTAAGCGGAGAGCCAAATCTGTCGTGAACATCATGGGCGCATGACGTTTCCCTTTCACATGGGCATTAGGGACATCCACCGACGCATCCTCGTCGGTCGGTTTCCATTGCCAAGCGCCAGCCGGGCTCTTCGTCAGTTCCCATTCGTAGCCATAGAGGTTTTCGAAGTAACCATGAGACCATTGCCTCGGGGTAGACGTCCACGCTCCTTCGAGTCCGCTCGTGATTGTATCTTCCGCGTTCCCCTTCCCAAACTTGTTCGCCCATCCCAAACCTTGCGCTTCCAATCCGGACGATTCCGGATCGGTTCCAACGTTGTCGGCACTCGCAGCTCCGTGCGCCTTGCCAAAGGTGTGGCCACCTGCGATCAAGGCCACAGTTTCCTCGTCATTCATTCCCATCCGCCCGAAGGTTTCCCGAATATCCCGAGCCGAAGCAAGCGGATCGGGCTTACCGTTCAGACCTTCTGGGTTCACATAGATCAATCCCATCTGAACGGCTGCCAGGGGCGCCTCCAGATCTCGCTCTCCACTGTATCGCTCGTCTCCCAACCATTCGCTCTCAGGTCCCCAGTAAATGTCTTCCTGCGGTTCCCACACATCGGCGCGTCCTCCGCCGAATCCGAGAGTCTTGAAACCCATCGACTCAAGTGCCACGTTCCCAGTGAGGACCATCAAATCAGCCCAGGAGATTTGGTTTCCGTACTTCTGTTTGATCGGCCAAAGCAAACGCCGAGCCTTGTCGAGATTCGCGTTGTCCGGCCAACTGTTGAGCGGCGCAAATCGTTGTGTCCCATAGCCGGCCCCTCCGCGACCGTCTCCCGTTCGGTACGTCCCCGCGCTGTGCCAAGCCATACGAATAAACAAGGGCCCATAGTGGCCATAATCCGCGGGCCACCAGTCCTGTGAATCCGTCATCAGCTTTTCGAGATCTCTCTTCAATGCCTCGAGATCCAGTTTCTCGAAAGCCTTCGCATAGTCGAAGGCTGCTCCCATTGGATTTCCCTTCGCGGCGTTTTGGTGAAGAATCTGCAGGTTCAACTGGTTGGGCCACCAATCTCGATTGGACTTTGCCCCCGCCGCAGTATGCCGAGCGGAAGGCGGACTCACGTGTCCCATCACCGGGCATTTTGACAGATCTCCTCCTCCGAATGGCGGGTGAGAGCTGTGTGGCGAAGTTCCTTCAGAGGCTTGGACAGAAATATGGAGACTCATGGCTAGGGTCAGTAAGTTGTGTAATTTCATTCTCGTTCCGTTTACGCCGTTTTTCAGAATCAGCAGTCTGGCGAAGAACTGTCGACCGGTTCGAAACTCCCTCGAACACCACTAGCATCCATCAAGCCCAATGATTTGTGAAATTTGACTTATGTGTATTATTGATTTGTTTTATCAATCGACAAACAATCAATCAGACCATGACTTTTCGAGATCTCGAATATCTTGTAGCGGTGGCACGCTTATCCCATTTCGGAAAAGCCGCAGAAGACTGCCACGTGAGCCAGAGCGCACTCAGCCTTCAACTCCAGAAGCTAGAACGTGAACTTGGCGTGCAACTACTGGAGCGCACGAGTCGGAGCGTGGTCGTGACAAACACAGGTTGGGAGGTCGTCCGACGAGCCAATGAACTCCTGCGAGGCAAACAAGAGCTCGTTGACACAGCACGATACTTTGAATCCGGATTCCCAGAGAAGATCAGAGTGGGCGCCATTCCCACGATCGCCCCTTTTCTCTTTGGCAAACTCCACACCGCCTTTTGCAAGCAACACCCACAGACAAGCCTGGCACTCGACGAGCAGGTCACCGAACTACTCATCCCAGCCGTCATCAACGGTGACCTCGAAGCCGGGATCCTGGCAACGCCTTTGGAAGACTCCCTGCTTGATGAGCACGTTCTATTCGATGAACCCCTTCTGATGGCTGCCCCATCGAGACATCCCTTAGCCAAGCAGAAGTCGGTGTCTCCCGAAGATCTAGGTCGCGATCAACTGCTGCTCCTCAAGGACACCCACTGCCTGAGCGCACAAGTTGTGGGGTTTTGCGCCACGCATGGGGTTTCACAACAGAGCCAATCCGCCGCGGCCAGCATCGCAACACTCCTGGCACTCGTCCGTTCAAATGGGGGTATCACTCTTCTCCCCCAAATGGCCACAACCAAAGAGACCAACCTGTCCGGAATCCGGAGTGTTCCCATCGAACCCGCACCGACTCGCCGGGTTCGCGTCATCTTTCGTAAGACATCACAAGTCGGCCGCCGCCTCGCGGACGCGATCGAGAAGTGCCTCAGCTAGCCCGGCAACACGCTAAGAATTAACGGCCCAAACCAATAGCTCTTACTCAAGTCGCTGAGATTTTGCCTGCAACCTTATCCTGCACAATGCGGATAGAAATAGTGTAGAATGAAGCAATCAGCCATGACATATCACGCGAGACTCCGCCTTGTAACCGCCTTCTCTGCGCTGCTGAGTATTATTCTCTCACCACTCTTGCACGCTCAAGGAACTCGGCTTCCATCCCTGGGAACAGTTCGGGACGTTGACTACGATCGCGTCTCCGGCACCTTCGTAGCGGGGGGAGACAATGGCCTCTATGTTTGGAGACCAGGCTCCGATGAGGATCCTGAGCAGATAACCAGGAATCAAGTGGCCGGATTGGTTGTCTCTCCGGGAGGGAAAGAACTGATCTATGGGGATCCAGCAAGCAGTTCCTGGGTAACGCTTCCCGGCAACGAACCTGTGCGCCCCCTCAACCTGCGAACCCATCAAGGCGTCGATTACGAATTCTCAGATGATGGAGAAACACTCTTCACAGTCGTTTGGCGAGCGATTGATTTCGAATCTTTAGTTCCCTCGATTCATGTTCTCCGTTCCGGCGACGGAACGGAAATTCGCAGGTACGAGGATATCGAAGCGTTTAGTATCATTCCGTGGGCGGCAAAGCTCTCGCCCGACGGCAACTTCCTCGCTGTCTATTCTTTGGACGAGAAGCTCCGGGTCTATGACAATCAAACGGGCGAAACGGTACTCGAAGATTCCATCCCGAGGAGTTTCGGATGGCACCTAATCCAATTCTCTAGGGACGGAAGCTTGCTAGCCGCCAAACACCCCGAGGGAGTACGACTCTATGCAACCAATTCGTGGGAGCGGATCACCTCACTCCCTCCTATCTGGGGGCAAGCATTCGATCTTTCTGAAGACGGAAAATTCCTTGCTACCGGCGACGGACGAGTCCTGCCCATCAGTGGAGGAGCTCCTCGCTTCAACCTTCGCGAGCAGGGAAATCCTGACCCATTGATTCAGTTCATTCGCTTCTCGCCTTCCGGCAATTTGCTCTTGGTCATGATTGCCATCAGTAACCGCCTTGAAGTATGGGACATAGACAACGCCAACATGATCATGCAGCAATCGGTTGGAGACTTATTCGTCGACCGTCCTTTCTACGCTGACTTTTTACCGGATGAATCTGGCGTCGTCTATTCGACGTCCGCGCGAAGTTTTGCCGTCGCCTCATTCAGCGATTCAGATCAGGAACCAGAAGAGATCGTCTCTCTGGGTCAAGTCGCCCACCTCCGGTTCGACTCCACGGATAAACATCTCCAGATCATCGATCTCAATCAGATGATCAACGGTCAACCGACAGCCCGATCTTTTAATATTGAGTCCGATTCCTTTACCACCCTCCAAGCCCCCAATCTACAAGCCCGAGCGGCTTTCTCGCCTAATGGTCGCTGGTTAGGGGCAATTGATAGAAACGGACAAGGAAAACTCGAAATTTGGGAGCACGGTCAAGGCGAGCCCGCAGTCTCATTTCAAGCGAGTTTCAATGGATTCGCCGACGTCTTCGCCATCTCGGACGACGGCCAGACTGCTGCGGCCGGCATGCCTCAGGGCCGGATCTCAATCTGGTCGGGATCTTCGCGTCGAACAACGACTAGCCTGCCAAATCAAAGCTTCGTCCGAGGACTCAGCTTTGCACCTAAAAGCAACCATTTGGCAGCGATGACTTCGGAAGGATGGGTCTACGTTCTTGATTCGAGCACCCGTGAGATCCTCTGGGAGAAGAAGGTCAAGAGTGATTTCCAGTTCCACCTCGTTCCCAGATTCTCACCGGACGGATCATGGCTGGCAATCAACGGAGAGGACCGCACTCAAGTCTGGAACTGGGAAACCGACACGTTGATCTTCGAGCATCCGACCCGCATCACAACTCGCTCTTTCGCCTTTTCAGACGACCAAAGATTCCTCGCCATCGGGGCCTATTCGGACGCAGAAGTCTTCCAGATTTCACCGAAACGACGCCTCAGCCGTCACACTTTCACCGAGTTCACGGAAGGGATCAGCGCGGTAGCCTTCTCACACGACCTCCAATCACTTGCCGTAGGAACAGGCCAAGGAAATCTTCGAATCTGGTCCCTCGAGGGACGACTGCCGGCTCCACCTCTTCCCACCCTCCAGATCATTCCTGAAACCCCTGACTCAGTACGACTCGAATGGCTCACCCACCCGTCCCAATCTCTTCGTCTCGAAGCGAGTGCCAACCTGATCGATTGGTTACCTCTCACGGTGGGAGAGCCTGGAAGCTTCGTTGTCGATACAAAGCTTAATCAGAACCGATTCTTTCGCCTCGTCTCTCAATGATCTTTGCCAAGGCCCTCAGGGTTTCTGACTAGCATCCTCAATGATGAAGCACCAGAAGCGTGCCCCTGGTTTCGGATCGAAATCCTTCAAGGTTCGGCACTTTTACTGCTTCCTTTCGCCACTTCAAGACCTGTATCTTGAAGGCGTCAGGGATTCTCAATGCAATCAGAAAAGCGATCCATTTCCACAGTTTGTTCCAGCGTTCCCTTTATTTGGAGTTTCATTATACCGTTGCTTGTCGCGACCTATGTCGTGTCGTGCGCGCAAGGTCAGCGAGGCGATGGCCCCCAGGTAATCATCACCGAGTTCCTCGCTTCAAATCGGGCCGGACTTGTGGATCGATTCGGCAATCGATCGGATTGGATCGAGTTGTTCAATCCTACAGACACCCCCATCAACCTGGCCGGTTACAGTCTCACAGATCAAGCGAATCTCCCCCAAAAGTGGGTGTTCCCACGCACAACGATCGCACCTCGCGATTTCCTGATCGTGTTTGCAGTGGGCCAGCTTGCCGACGCTCAATCCTCCGACAATCAAGGACGTCTATATGCAAGCTTTCGCCTTGATGCGGAAGGCGAATACCTGGCCTTCGTCGCACCGAATGGAGAGGTCTTACAAGAGTGGAACCCCGGGTTTCCTTCCCAGCTAACGGATATTTCCTACGGGGAATCGCCCAGCGGAAAGGACGCTTTCTTTCCCCGCCCAACACCGGGAAGCGCCAACGGAGCCCGCTCGTTTTCCGGGAAGGTCGCCGAGATCCAGCTCAGCCATGAACGCGGGTTCTACGATGCCCCTTTCTTGCTCCGAATGTCGGTGCCAACGGACGGAGCCACAATCCGTTTCTCATTGGACGGATCCGATCCAGATTCGAGTCGAGGTTCGATCTACCGCGAACCCATCGCCGTCAACACCACCAGTATTCTCCGAGTCAGCGCCTCCAAAAGCGTCTACCTTCCGGCCACTCCTCAAACCCATTCCTTTCTCTTTCTCGATGAAATCGCAAAACAACCAGCACAGCCCGAGGGTTTTCCCAGTGATTGGGGCACAGACAGTGAGGTGCCAGGCACCGTCGTTGCCGACTACGAAATGGATCCGCGAGTGGTCAACAGCACCCTGCCCGATTATAGCGTTCGCGAAGCGCTGCTCGATCTCCCCTCACTCTCAGTCACCCTATCCACAGAGGATCTTTTCGGTAGCGCCCGCGGCATCTACACCCACCCGCGGAGCAGAGGCAACGCCTGGGAGAAAGTTTGCTCGATCGAATGGATGGACCCAAGCGGCGAACTCAACTTTCAGGGGAACTGCGAGATCGAGATCCACGGCAACTCGAGTCGCCGCCCGTGGCGTATGCAGAAACATTCCTTCAGGCTCACCTTCAAGGAGTCCCTGGGCATGGGGCGTTTGCAAGCGCCGCTTTTTCCAGATTCGCCCGTGGAACGCTTCAACAAACTCGTCCTGAGAGCCTCCTTCACCGATAGCTGGGGACTCGTCAGCTGGGGACCGAGCCGGTATCGCCCGAACGATTCACAGTACGTTCGCGATGTTTGGATGAAGGCTTCTCTGCGCGACATGGGCCACCAATCCAGTCACAGCCGTTGGGTGCATCTCTACCTCAATGGACTCTACTGGGGCATCTACAACGTGACCGAACGCCTTGATGAAGATTTCTTTGCGGACCACCAGGGAGGAGAACCTGAAGATTGGGAGGTCATCGCTGATTTCGGCGGCTCGTCTCCAGGTTGGTCTCAACTGTTTTCACTGCTTCGCCGATCCAGCGCGAACGAGGCCTCGGAATCAGAAGTGGCAGCCCTCTTGGACATCGATAATTTCATCGATTACATGCTCCTACATTTCTATGCCGACTCTGAGGATTGGCCTCATCACAACGGCTACGCCGCTCGCAACGCGGGAGCCAATGAGCCTTTCCGCTTCTACGTTTGGGATCAAGAGATCGTTCTCGATAACGACAAAATGCAGCGCTATAATAGCAGCCATACCAGCCGTCCTGGTGAGCTCTTCCAACTTCTCCGGCGTCAGGACTTCTTCCGGTCCCGCTTCGCCGACCGCGTCCACTACCACCTACATGGAGAGGGAGGACTTAACCTAGCCGCATCGCAAGCAAGATACCAAACGGTCTCAGATGAAATCGACCTCGCTATAGTGGCTGAATCCGCACGCTGGGGAGATACTCAGCAGTCCACTCCGTACGGCAATCGAATTCAACAACCTTCCAATCCGAACAATACCGAGGACCTCCGCTATCCTCCCGCACCGAATGGTCCCGATTTTTACTTCACTCGAGAACAATCCTGGTTGCCTGAACGCGAGAATGTCATCCAAAACTACTTGCCGGATATCTACAACCCGGCAAACCGCAACAGTCTCATTCGCGAGCTGAGGGCAGTTGACTTGTATCCAGATCTGGATCCTCCCACCATTCAGCCCGCCAGTGGTGCGGCGCCAAGTATCCGAGTCGAATTGCAGGGTCGGACCGGCGAGGCCATCTACTACACCTTGGATGATTCGGATCCCCGTAACACGGTCCAAGCGAAATCCACCACGGTCCCACTGATCGACCAAAACACACCCGTGTTCTACCTCGTACCCACAAGTTCGAACCCAGATCGCGATTGGACGCCAGCGGACTTCGATCACTCGGATTGGGATACCGGTCGACTCGGAGTAGGCTATGAAACCAGTCCGGCGGACTACGCCAACCTGATACGGAGTGACGTCAGGTCGATGCGCGAACAGACCGCCTCAGTCTATGTTCGAATCCCTTTCGAATTTACTCCTCAGACTCTCAACAACGGTACGCGACTCATTCTGCGAGTTCGCTACGACGATGGCTTCGTAGCCTTTCTCAATGGAACACGCATAGCCGCCGCCAACGCGCCCTTGATCCTACGATGGACTTCATCGGCAACAAACAGTCACGCTGACCTCGATGCCGTCAACCCGATCGAGATAGATCTCACACCTCACCTTCAAACGCTCCGGACAGGAACGAACGTTTTAGCATTCCAAGGACTAAATGTGAGCCTGACAAGTTCAGACCTGCTCCTTTACCCCGAGCTTTTACTCAAGGACACGAGCACTTCCACTCCGGGCAACCAAATCAACGGGATTCGCTACACCCAACCATTCCAACTCACGGAATCCGCCACTATCAAAGCGAGAGTCTCCCGGAACGGGGAGTGGAGCGCATTAGCAAGCGCCCGGTATTTCTTAGGCGAGACCGCCTCAGCCAACAACCTCGTGATTTCGGAACTTCACTACCATCCCGCCTTCGACGAAGATGCCGAATACCTCACCCTGTCCAATCGACATCCAACACAGGCAATCGACCTATCCGGACTTCGATTCGTCAACGGCGTTCGATTCCAGTTTCCCGAGGGGACGACACTGCCAACTGGCGAGTCAGTCCTGCTGGTTCGCTCCGAAGTCGCCTATCGAGATGCATTCGGTGCCCAACGTTCGATTGTCGGCCAATACGAAGGAGCCCTTTCCAATGCCGGCGAACGCATCCGATTGGACAATAGCGAAGGGGAACCAATCATTGATTTCGAATACGACGACAACGCACCTTGGCCAAGCGCCCCCGATGGTGGTGGAGCGAGCCTCGTCCTGGCCCGAACTGAGCCGGGCGCAGACCTAAATCTTGCAACTAGCTGGCGTTCACTCGAACCCAGTCTCATTCCGGCACGCCCTACAAATCCCAGCGCTGACATCGATCAGGATGGGCTCAGCGCCCTACTCGAGTACGCCCTCGGGACGAGTGATCGCGATCCCGGCTCAGGCCGAGACGCCATCCAAACGACCATCGAGACGATCGAAACGGATCTGGGTCGGGGGGATTACTTCTTCCTCCGCTTCAAGACCAATGAGGAGGCTCTAGACGCCATCATTGAGCCCGAATCGAGCACACGCCTCGAGAGCCTATTTTGGAGACGAGATCATTTGATCGAGATCTCCGAGCCAGACACTGGAGCAGACTGGCGTTCCTTCCGCACGCGGTTCCCAATCCAACCCAATAGCCAGTTTTTCATTCGCCTTCGAATTCAAATCCGACCTTAGGCCACGCCGCTACTCGTTCTCCCTCAAGCAAGCAACTTCACGGATCAGTTCATTCCGAATGGACTACTTAGCAATCGTAAAATAATCCCGCATTGCCCCTCGATCATCATACATGGCGTAGCGGAGCTGGGTCCCCAGTATCCAGAACATCGAGTAGCCGTAGCCTTGAAAGGTTTTTTCCCAGCGAAGATCGGGTGTCGTGGGACGGAAAGACCGATTGCCCCCGCCGCCACCTAACTGAATGTAAGTGATACCTCCCTCGGCTCGAGTCACTGGTTCGTCGCCCCGGAGCGGCCAGGAGCGTAAGTAGTTGTGATGATGCCCAACCAGAACAAGGTCGACTCCGAACTCCTCATAGAGCCCCACGAAGTCTGAAACCAAATTGGGATACCGCTCCGCCAACACCGGATGATGATGGGCCACGATTTTCCAGACCGCTGTTGAATCACTGAGCACCTTTCGGAGCCAACGACGCTGTCGCCCTCGAAATCCAGGTCGATCCACATCACGCTTTTCCAGGTTAGAATCTAGAACAAAGAACTCCACATCACCGTAGCGGTAGTTGTAGTAGCTGATTTCAGGTGCCGAGGTATGATGATAGCGGTCGAACCAAACAAAATCGTCTTCACCATTCCCCATCACCGGGAGGAAAGGCGTACGCGCCATCAAGTGCCCCATAGCAGCGAAGTATTCGTGAGTCCATTCCACTCGATTATCATGTCGCCCGCCATCAGTAAGATCGCCCACGTTTATCACCAGGTGCGGTGTCTCCGACCACATTAGATCTGCTAGCCGAGCATTCACATGAGGACGAGCTTCCGTGTCCGAGATAGCCGCGAAGGTCATAGGATCTCCGGACCTCACGGCCGTTCGAAAACGGAGCACCTCTGAGTCAAGTGTTTGACCATCCTGCGACTTGAGGACAACCCGATAGAAATAGGAACGATTTGGCTGCAACCCATCAATTCGGACCTTGCGGTCTCGTTTACCGTTCTCAGCTAGTTTGAGCTGATGTTCTGTCACGTCAGCCTCACCCCAAGAAATGATCGCTTCCGTCGGTCGATCCGCCTCCCAAACCAAGTAGATATGATCCAGCCCGGGCATCGCGATATGCGGGGCACCGGTCGTGAAGTGAAGCTTGTCACGAAAGTGCACGCCTGCCTCTACCAAGTCACGATGATCCGAATAAGCGGACGCGACCTCTTCAGCATCCAAAGGCCGATCATATACCGCTGCGTACTTCACAAGGTTCGCAAGCTCCATATGGGGCTCCGCATCAAGATACGCTGCAATCTCGAATTGAGTTTCTTCTGAGTAAGCAAGATTCCCCTCAGGAATCGAGGCAGTGGATCGGAGTTCCCCGTTATGAAAGAGTCGAATCTCCTCCGCATCAAAAACCGCGACCAGATGATGCCAGTAGCGCTTCAAGCCTTTTTGGTACTCCGAAGAATCCGCAAGGTAGTCGATCTTGCCGCTTTTTATTTCCATAACGGGCACGATATTCACCAGCCCTCCCTTCTGAAGATAGACCTCACCTTGATAGAATCCGAACCACCAATGGGGCTGATCCTGAGTCGAAGGATCATACGCAGCCATCATGGCACCGACCGGTTCGTTCACGTGGTAGCTAATCCAAAACTCGGCGGAAAATCGACCGGCGGGCAACATAGAGCGATCGAGAAGACGCCGTCGCCGGTCCGTCGGTCGATGTCCCAGGAACAATCGCTCTGCCGGTAAGGCCTCGAAATTTAGAGTCGGCAGTGTCTCCGTTTGGCGGTACTGGCTAGACACTCGCCGATCAGGTCCCGGCAGCGCGTAATCTGGTGTGAAAAACCATTCCCCGACTCTGCCAGAAATACTAGCGCGCCCCTCAGAAACCGTCGCTACTGGATCTGAGGAACTCTCTTGTCCCAGTAATGGGAGGAGCACGAACAATGGAAATGGCAAGAGCGCGCCTGCCACAATGTGAGCGAATCGATTCCTTCCGAACATCCCTCCACTATTCAGCCTGGCACTTGCATGAAGCGAGACCAAATAAGTTACAAGCCGGTAACAACATATGGGAGATAATCTTCCCCTTTCCTTTCAGCCCCAATTTCGGCGAATGCCGCCAATCTCAGCCTACTCATTGGCTCTCATTTTCGCCTGGCTGGCATGATAACTGCACTTCAGAATCCAGTCACTCGGCAGCATCCATAGGCGACCGACAGCTTAGCTCTAACAGAAGTTACCAACACAACCAATGACGCACGATAAGCCAAGACGGTATGCCTCGAGCTTGATCGCCCACGCGTTCCTCGCCCTCGTGCACACGCTCCTCGCCGACCCACTGGGCCCATCGAGCCGCCGGACAGATCTGATCATCTCCGAGATCATGTACCATCCAGCTTCTCGCCCCGAGCCGGATTCCTTAGAGTTCATTGAGCTCTACAACGCAGGCCTGATCTCAATCCCTCTGAGTGGCTATCGTCTTTCCGGCGAGTGGGACTACACCTTTCCCGACAATACAGAAATTCATCCTGGCGACTTTCTCGTGGTCGCCAGCCATCCCGAGGCACTCAAAGAAGCCTACCCGATCAATAACATCCTCGGAGGATTCTCACAGCGGCTGTCCAACGGTGTCGGGCGAATCCGGCTGCGCCACCCAAACGGTGCGATCCTGCTCGAAGTCAACTACGACGACGCTCCTCCCTGGCCCAGCCAAGCGGATGGACACGGTCCTTCCTTGATTCTCAACCATCCCTCGTTTGGCGAGGACGATCCGAGAGCATGGGCCCCCAGCATTCAACACGGGGGCACACCAGGAACCGCGCCGCTCCCGACGCCGAAACCAAGCCGCGAGACCGAGCCAATTTTATCCAAGAGCCTCCAGACCACCTGGCCCTTCCTTGATCTCGTTGTCAGCGAACTCATGTATCACCCCATCAGCGGGGATTCCGACGATGAGTATATCGAAATCTATAACCGCTCTGATCAGCGAATCGACCTGGGCGGCTGGAAAATCGCTGATGGAATTCAGTTCGAATTCCAACCCGGGAGCTACATCGATCCTAAGCACTACCTTGTGATTGCAAAGAATCGAGAGAAACTTTTCCTGACCTATCCCCACCTCACTCCCGAACAAGTCTTGGGGAACTACGACGGCAAGCTGTCAAACCGCGGCGAAACATTAAGGTTCAAAAAGCCAGCCGCAATCCGAAATAGCAAATCCAATAGTATGGAGGGCATCCTCACCTACCACGACGGCGGCCTCTGGAGCTCGTTAGCAGACGGCGACGGAAGTAGCCTGGAGCTCGTCGATCTGAAATCCGATCCGCGACTCGGCGCTAACTGGGAAGCCAGCGATGAGACCACGAAGTCCGAGTGGACTCTGATCGAACATTCTGGAGTCGCCGCGAGGGGGAACGGCACGGCCAACGCTCTCGAAGTTATCCTGCTCGGATCTGGAGAATGCCTTCTAGACGAACTCGAGCTCCTTCCCGATTCCGGAGAGAACCAAATTGTGAATCCTTCATTTGAGACAGACTCCAGGATCTGGAAAGCTCTCGGAACGCACAGCCAAACGAAACTCCACATCGGCGAAGGAAGTAGCGGCGAGCGATCGCTTCATCTCAAGGCCGTTGCTCGAGGCAATACCGGTCCGAACAAGATCGAGTTCCCCCTCCGGCGTTCCATCCGACCAGGCTCCCGCATCACCCTCCGCGCACGCGGGCGTTGGCTCTCTGGCGATCCCGATCTCATTCTTCGACTGAAAGGAAACTATCTTGAGGCAGCTGGCTCTCTGGCGTTGCCGCAGTTTTTGGGAACGCCCGGCCTCCCCAACAGTCGCTCGAGAACGAATGTTGGGCCTGCGATCCACTCCGTCATTCATGCCCCCGTCTTACCCGCACCAAACGCCCCAGTCCGCGTCACAGCGCAAGTGAGCGATCCCGACGGTATCAGCCGTGTTGATCTCCGATATCATCTAGACGGATCTTCAGATTTCATCAGTTTACCGATGAATGATCTTGGACTCGCAGGAGATCTGCACGAAGACGACGGTATTTATTCCACCCAAATCCCAGGCCAGCCAGAAGGCACTCTAGTTGCCTTCGCTCTCGTCTCGACAGACGGAGCATCACCAGCCGCTAGCTCCAGCTTTCCGGGCGCTTCGTCATCGCAAGAGTGCTATATTCGGTTTGGGGAGATCCAGCCCAGCACGACGATTCCCACCTACCGAATGTGGATGACTGACGCCACCCTGAACGCTTGGCGCAACGGCCACAACCTCGACAACTCGCCTCACCCCGTCACCTTTGTCTACAACGATGAACGAATCATCTATGGAGCCCAGGCACTCTATGCCGGAAGCCCTCACATCGCACCCTCGTTCAACTCTCCAGCCGGGCGCCCCTGCGGCTACAATTTGATTCTTCCGGGGGATCAACGATTTCTCGGCGTCAAGGAACTGGCGCTGGACTGGCCCGGCCGAGATCCTACCGCCCTCCAAGAGCCGACCGCCTACTGGATCGCCGAGCAAGCTGGCCTTCCCTTTTCGCACCGTAGATTCATCCACCTGCACGTCAACGGAGTCACCTCGAACGCTCGAGGCACGGTCTTTGAAGACGCTCAACAAATCAACGGCGACTATGTTTCCAGCTGGTCACCGGGCGATTCTCAAGGCGATCTCTACAAAGCGGAACAATGGTTCGAGTTTCCGTCCGACCAGAACAAAGTCGTAGCCGGACACCCTCAATTGCTAGATTTCCGTACCCCCGGGGGTGACCGGGATCTTGCGCACTACCGTTGGCTTTGGCTGAAGCGAGCAGTGACCACTTCAGCCCACGACTACACTCGGCTTTTCGAACTTGTTGACGCAGCCAACACAACGAACGACCAAGACTTCATTCATGCAATGGGTCGATTGATCGATATTGAAGAATGGATGGGAGTGATGGCCATCGAGCAAATCGTCGTCAACTTCGACGCCTACGGATCTGATATCGGCAAGAACATGTATGCCTACAAGCCAAAATCTGGCCCCTGGCAACTATACATGTGGGATATCGATTGGGTGATGCTTGCAAGCGCAAGCCACGGCTTCAATCCGCGATCGCCCTTGATGTACGAAGATCCTGCGCGTTTTGGTGAATTTAGGCGAGACCCCATTATCGCCCGAATGTATGAGACCCCCTCCTTTCAACGAGCATACTTTCGCACAGTGAAAGCCGTGACAGAAGGGCCCATCACAACGCAAGCGGTGAGTGAGCGACTGAGCATGCTACACCGAGCACTCCTAGCCAACCGTGTCACTCACAGCGCAGGAGTGGCCCTAGAAGAGCCTCAGCCATTGATCGACTGGTTGGAGGAAAGAAGAAGATACCTCGAATCTCGGCTAGCAGAACTTGAGGTCTCCTTTGAAATCACCGCCCCCGCTCCACACACTGTCCTTACAGGTCCATCCATCAAGCTTCGGGGAACGGCGCCCATAGAAGTGCATCAGATCGAAGTCGGGGGCATTCGCTCTCAACCAAGCTGGGCGAGCGTCTCAGAGTGGACTCTCGAGATCCCCATTCTCCAGGCAACATCTGATCTCAGCATTCAGGGGATATCTCTCAAAAACAAAACTGTCGCGTCAACGACTCTACCCATCCGAATTGCAGGGAACACGGCACAGATGAAACCGCAGATTGTTATCAACGAGTGGATGGCTAGCAACACGCGCTTTCGAGATCCCGCCGACAACCAGACAGATGATTGGTTTGAACTCTTCAACCCCGGAAACGAGGTGATTCGTTTATCAGGCTGGTACCTAACAGACGATCCTAATCAACCGACAAAGTTCATCATTCCGAGTGATATCCAGCTAGATCCAAAAGCCTTCTTGCTTGTCTGGGCAGATGCTCAACCCGATCAGAACGGACAAGGAGCGGATCTCCACACCTCGTTCAAACTCGACCGAAACGGTGAAATCATTCAGCTCCGCGATCCATCTGGCCGTCTGGTCGATACGATCAGCTATGGACCGCAGGTGCCCGACACCAGCGAGGGACGCTCTCCCGACGCAGCGGAAAGAATCAATCTCCAGACCTTTCCATCGCCCGGATCCGTAAATACCGCGCCTAGTGAAAACCCGCTCCAGCTTGAGGTCGCGTTCGACCCTGAGACGTCTGCGCTGCTCATCAATTGGAACTCCAAACCAGGCAGATTGTATCAGCTCCAGACATCCGATCTGATCTCTGCTCACCAATGGACCACGATTCATCAAATCACGGCCACGCAGCAAACCACTTCCCATTCCATTCCCATTTCACCCGTTCCCGAAAGATACTTTCGCATCCTGACTATCACTGATGATTTCCCTTCCAACTAAGGAGCAGGCTTGACATCCTCCGGCGATGGGCCCGGCTAGGCGTATAATCCAGTATATGGTTCTTCTAGTGGGAGGACTTTCGCCCTTCATTTCTATCTCCGCCGAGGGAGTCACTCGTATTCCGTTGAAGCGCGGGCTTATTTCCATCCCTGCAACAGCAGACTTCACCGACGGCCGCTACCATCTGGTTCTCCATCTTCACGGAGCCAGAAAAGTGATGGAATCGAACCTGGCTGCCACCCACCCGAAAGCAGTTTGGGCCAATCTCACCCTGCCCGGTCTCTCAAGTGTTTACCGCCGTCACTTTCAAGACTCAAACGTCTTCGCGAGTTTGTTGGAAGAGATCGAACGAACCCTGACAACGACTGTTCCGGAGAGAAATTTGCACCGACACCACCTCACACTGTCATCCTTCAGCGCCGGCTTTGGCGGCGTCCGAGAGTTACTGAAACAACCTGAAAACCGATCCCAAATACACACCCTCGTCATGGCAGATTCGCTCTACGCAGGCTTCATTGGAAAGCCTGAGAATCGAACCCTCAATCCAGACCATCTCAACCCCTTCCTAGCCTTCGCCCGACTCGCGATAAAAGGCGAACGAACAATGGTCCTTTCGCATACACAACTACACACCCCGAGCTACGCCTCAACAAAAGAAACTGCAGATTACTTGATTCAGCACCTAGGCGGTCGAAGGCAAACCAGCCACAAGGAACATCCCGGTGGCCTTACCGAAAGGGACCGTTGCTCCTTGGGTAAGTTTACCGTGATCGGTTTCGACGGTTTGACAGGAGACGATCACATGAAGCATCTCCGACAGATTCAACTTTTCTTCAAAGAAGCAAAAGCAATGAACCTCACCCAATGATTACCCGTGAATCAATCAAAGACGCACTCACAGCGAAACACTCGCCCCCGAAAACCACCAGAGCGTCACAAAACGTCAATGTGAATGCAACGTTTGCGAGTGACAAAACCGCATGCTCTTAGGCACTTACCAGAATTTTCGGACAACTTCGAAAGGATTCACTCTGATCGAGTTGCTAGTCGTCATCGCAATCATCGCGATTCTCGCCGGCATGTTGCTTCCCGCACTCAGCAAGGCGAAGTCGAAGGCCCACGGCATCATGTGCTTGAACAATCACCGACAATTACTGATCGCATGGAAGCTGTACGTTGATGACAGCGAAGGCAATCTTCCCTTCGTCAAGCATGGCCCCTATCAGTGGATGGGAGGATGGCTGGACTTCAATGGAGCAAATCGGGAGAACTGGGACCCGGAGGCGAATCTGACGCAAAGCATCATCTGGCCCTACGTCGGCAACAGCGCGAAAATCTTTAAGTGTCCCGGTGACAAGAGCACCGTCAACGTCAACGGTGAGATCAAACCTCGGGTGCGGAGCATGTCGATGCTGAACTGGGTGGGCGGTCGCGGTGAAGGACAGGCCATGGGCTGGTCTGACGCAACCGGTCCCTGGCGTATTTATCGGAAAGAAACTGACTTCGTGGATCCGGGCCCAGCCAACACCTTCGTCTTCCTTGACGAACGCGAAGACACCATCAATGACGCCATGTTCGTCGTCGACATGGGGGGATACCCGGATAATCCAAGCAGTTATCGAATCGTTGACATTCCAGCCAGCTACCATGGAGGCTCCGGCGGATTTTCCTTCGCCGACGGCCATTCAGAGACCAAGAAATGGAACGACGCCCGCACTGCTGCTCCGTTTCGAAGAGGTGTCGTCACTCCCTACAATTTTCCTTCACCGAACAACCCCGATGTTGCCTGGATGCAAGCACGAGCGACCCGCCATCCTTAAACCTGTTCCTGCGCCGAGGCATCGCGAGCTGTCTCTTAAACATCCGCAACATCTAGCCCTGTCTTCAGATCTTCCAAGCATCAGTAGAATAGCCGGTTTGTTCCTTGACTAGCGATTCGCACTTTTCTCAGGAAGCTTCGCGAGAGGATAGTCTCCGGTAGAGAAGTATTCATTTGTCGAATGTCGAGACCCGACCCCTATTTCATTCTTGCTTCCTGGCCGGATTCGTCATGGGTGGCTGCTGTTGCGAGGAGTTCGAGGAACGGATGATTCCAGACGTTCTTTTCAGCAGGAACGGGAGGAGGTTCCAAATCCTTGGGATCCAGGGAGACGCCTTGGGAGTTTACCGTTTCGACGTAATTTTGCAGTCGTGCCCGCTCGGTGCGTTCGGTTATCGCACCACTTACCGGCAAGGTTAGGAGAGCCAGCAGATAGATGATCAAGGCCGGGATGGCTTTTTTGAAATCGCGACTCAGGAGGACGACGAGCCCCAGCGGATTTGTCACGGGAACGACCAATAAAAAGCGGAGACCTTTGCCCTTGTCGGATTTGAAGCCCGCCGAGATTGAGAGCGCATAGCCGCCAACGAGCAAGAGCAGTGTGGCGACGAAAGCGATGAGGGTTGAGACCGGAATTACCGGAAGGATTTGATTCATAGGCGCTGCAAGGGAGTCATGCTTGTTTCAGGATACTGTTCGGGTCGCTTCTTCAGGTCGGCTTCCGGTCTATATCGACCAGATAAAGGCGAAGTCGTCACGCACAATTTCAGGCTGCTTCCACGCCGGGGGCAGCTCGCAGCTTGCGCCCCATGGGAGCTGATCTGTTTTAACCACGGATAACATGATCGGCACGGATTCACGGTCGGAAAACGGTGTCATTCAGTGACACCCAACGGGGGACGATTCAACACGGTAGGGAGAGCATCCTCGTGATCCGGGAAGGCGCGAGTTGGCCACAGTCCAAGGCGGTTTTCTCCGCCGCTATCGCGAAGTGGAGAAGAAAATGATCTTTCTTCACGAGGTTTACTCGGAAATCTCGCCATTGAAGGTTGAGCAAGATTGTCATGGCCGAAAATGTTTAGCGGAGATGCTACGGCATGACAGTGTTTTTAGTGCAAAGGAAAGCCATTCTTATGAGAAAACTGGTAATAAGCTATTTAGTGGTTGGCATGATGAACAGTGCCGTAGAAGCGCAACTTTTCATGACCGTTAATACCGTAGATCATACCTACACAATTACGGGCCAGGACACTGGAGAGCTGGTGGGGCCATTCTCCACTGGCGATTCGATTGTTTCTTGGGGAACGGGATCAACCGGTGGGGGGCACGTCAACTTTTTTGGTGGAGTAGCTTCGTCGGGGACGCTGGACCACTTCGGGCTCTTTATTCATGGGGATGGTGGAATCACTATTCAGGCAGCTGATGCTAGTTCCGGGACGATAACCTTGACGGGGCTAGGGCAGCCGGTTAGCTACTTCTTTCCACCGGATTTGGCGGGGGGGATTTTTGACAAAGCTAGTCTTGAGTCTCTTATCGGTTCGTCGCTGCCGCTGAAGACGGGAACAGGATGGAGTGATATTCAGATTAGCGCAGTGCCTGAACCAAGTAGCTACCTAGCAATGGCTTCGGTGGGATTGTTGGTATTTTCCGGAATGCACCGTCGAAGGGCTAGAGAGCGTCGTGAGTCGGTGAGTGTTTGAACGGTAACATGGGGCGGTCATCCCGAAGTGATTTGTCGATATGAAGCATTGTATCTCCAATCTAGTTGGACTGTTATTGGCTTTTGCCCTGATGGTGACATTCGGATTGCTGGGATAGGTGCTTTGGCACCTCTGGCGACTGGAAAGCAATCAGGTCCTGATATAGTTGAGCGTTCAGTTTATTTTTACTCTGCCATGAAAAACTCATGCTTCATTCGCAACGGCCTGTTCGCAATCGCAATCTCCCTATTCCTTATCGGATGTGGGGGCGAGACAGGGGAAATACAATCGTCAACAATCAGAATGGCCAAGGAGGATCCATCTGGAAGGGAACGGAACACCCCTCAGGGGGCCTTAGGATTCTCGGCCACACCAAGCGTTCAATACATGAATTGGTTCAACGCCAGACCAACGGTCGACATTGCGAGTCATGCGGACATGGCGAGAGAAATCGCTAAGGAACCGAGCGAGGTTACGGAATGGTTTCTTTTCGACGTTGAATTTGGTAACGGAGTTGTGGCTTACCACGAAGACTACAACTCCAACGACCCGGTGGTCAAGGAGTTGAAGCGACTGAACGGCGAACACCGTATCCGTCCCATGACCAGGGACTACCGTGGGGTTCCCAACAAAGTCGACGGGATTGAGGAGGTGTTCGCGTACTACGACGCGAATCGCGATCTACTCTTCTTTAACCCCCACCACTTGATGGGGTATGACGGGCTCAAGATGCTCTTCGCGGTCTACGGGGAAGCTATGCGGGCTGAAACTCATTTCGAGTACCAACCCACGGACGCGTTTCAAGCTACTCGTTACGGCAGCCTGGTTGGACGGTCTGACTACACCATCGAAAAACTCTTCGAAGCCATGATGCCGCTTATGGAGGAGAAGCATTTCGAAGCGCAAGAACGATTAGCTGAAGCCCGCAACTAGCACAGATGGCCGCCCCCATAGATTGAAGATTGGCGGCGATTGGAAAGTCTTAAGTTGCCATGAATCAATAGGTCGAATCGAATCTTTCTGTTCCACAGTCTCTGCAAGTTTTGGAGTGCCATTTTAGGTGCTTGGTCGTTCGTTTCTTGATTTTGGAGACGGTCGTGACCTAGTCTCCCGCTCATGCCGGAGCTAACCCAGATTCTTGAAAGTATCAATGGTGAGGAAGGGGGCTCTGCTGAAGCCTTGCTGCCGAAGGTTTATGATGAGCTTCGGAGTTTAGCGGCCGCGAAAATGGCTAAGGAGAAACCCGGACAAACGCTCCAGGCAACGGCCTTGGTGCATGAGGCTTGGATTAAGCTCGCGGCTTCGGAACGACAAGAATGGCGAGGCCGATCACATTTTTTTGGAGCTGCCGCTGAGGCAATGCGACGTATTCTGGTTGATAAAGCGCGACGCAAAATGGCTCAGAAACATGGGGCAGGGGTCATGCCCGAAACGTTGTTGGAATCTCGGATCGAGCTGAAGGTTCCCGCGAATGAATTCATTGCGATCCATGAAGCCCTAGACGCACTTGAAATTGAGGATGCTTTAGCCTTCCAGGTCGTGAGGCTGCGGTACTACGTAGGGATGACCAATCGGGAAGTCGCTGAAGCAGTTGGAATTAGTATCCATGAAGCGGATCGGCATTGGCAGTTTGGAAAAGCGTGGCTCAAAGGGGCCCTTTCAGATCGGTCTGGTGCTCTCGCCTGAAAAATTGGATTTTTCTCGCGAATACCATCTCAGAATCTCGCCATGATTGGGTGGATGGGATTGTGAAGAGCGACAGCGATCAACCAGATATTCTCTCCGCCAAGGAGCTGTTTTTCGCGGCGCTTGAGCAGCCAAATGCGATCACCCGGAGGGAGTTTCTGGAGCAGGCCTGTGGGCGTGATCTGGAGCTTCGTTCTCGGGTGGAGCGTCTTTTGGATGATCATTTTGCCGTCGGAGATTTTATGAGCACCCCGGCGCTTGAAAGCCCGAATGAACTCTTGCCAGACGAGACGATTCAAGAAGGCCCTAACACCCGAATTGGACGTTACCGACTGATTCGTCAACTTGGTGAAGGTGGATTCGGGGTTGTGTATTCGGCTGAACAATTTGAGCCGGTCAAGCGTCAGGTTGCTCTGAAGATCATCAAGTTGGGGATGGATACCAAGCAGGTGGTTGCCAGATTCGAGGCCGAGAGGCAGGCCTTGGCTCTGATGGAGCATCCGAACATCGCCAAGGTCTTCGACGCCGGGTCGACAGACTCAGGACGACCATTTTTCGTGATGGAGCTTGTCGAAGGGGTGTCGATAACGAATTACTGTGATGAGCATAGGCTTGGTTTCGGGGCTCGCCTTGAGCTGTTTTTGTCTGTCTGTCAGGCGATTCAGCATGCTCATCAGAAGGGGATAATCCATCGAGATATCAAGCCGTCGAATGTCTTGGTGTGCCACCAGCATGGAGTGCCGGTGGCGAAGGTTATCGACTTTGGGATAGCCAAGGCGACGAAGCATAAATTGACCGAGCACACTTTGCTAACCCAGCAGGCTCTGGTTTTGGGGACGCCGGCCTACATGAGTCCGGAACAGGCCGACATGCGGGGGCATGATGTTGATACACGGACGGATGTCTATTCCCTTGGCGTCCTTTTGTACGAATTACTCTCCGGCGTGCTCCCATTTGCGACTTCCGAGCTGCAGCGCCTCAGCTATGCCGAAATGCTGAGAACGGTTGCCGAGAAGGCGCCACCCAAACCATCGAGCCGGCTGAATTCATTTTCGCGGGATCAGTTGCTGCGTGTAGCAGACTCGAGAAGAGAGACGCCTGTTGGGTTAAGAAAGAAACTCATCGGTGATCTTGATACGATCACGGTGAAGGCGCTTGAGAAGGATCGCACGCTGCGTTACCCAACGGCCAGCGCCTTTGGGGAGGATATCGAGCGCTCGCGACGAAACGAACCGATCTCAGCTGCTTCGCCCTCGACCTTGTATCGGTTGAAAAAACTAATCGTCCGAAATCGACGACCTGTGATGGTAGGAATCGGAATAGTGCTTGCTCTCGTTCTTGCGACGGCGGTCAGTATTCGCATGGCGATCAAGGCCTCCGAGTCAGCTGAACTAGCTATCTCAAGCAAAGCGGAGCTGGCTCTGGTTGCCTCCGAATCCAGTTTTCTACTGGGCGACGCAGCGTTGGCCAACCCGAGTAGCGTGATCGATGGTCTCTTGAAACTGGTCCAAGCCGTTAGACTGAACCCTAGCAATCGCTTAGCTAGTTTCAGACTCCTGGCCAACCTAATGAATCGACCTGTCATCGATCTTCGGAAAACTGCCTTGCACCACTCCGCTCCAATCGGAGCTTTGGCGGTGGACAATGTGCGTGGGAGGCTATGGGCATCAACCTATAACGAGAAGCTCTCGGTTTGGCAGATCAGAAATTCGCCGGAATCTCTCGTGACAACATTGGACCACCCTGGAGTGGTCAATCAGCTATCCATTGATTCGCAGGCCCGCTGGGTAGCCGCGGCTGGGACGACCCGTCGGCCCACGGTTTTTGATTTGGATACGTTTAAGGCCGTTCTCCCTTATGAGGGTTATCCTCAGCTCACGTTTGCGTGTCAATTTCATCCGACTGAGGACATCCTGGTATCTGGTGCCTATCAGAGCCCGCTGCGGTTCTGGGATCTCCAAAGTCCTGTCGAGTCTGCCTTTGAGTTGCCGTTGGATAGTTCGGTGCATTGTTTGGCCTTCGACGCAGACGGACGGCGATTGGCCCTTAGCAATGAACAGGGTCACGTTTGGTGCCTTCCGTGGCCCTTGGTGGGAAGTCTTACTGAAACGCGGCTAGTCCACCCGAAGACGGTGGAATGTGCTGAATTCTGGGATCAGCGAGGAACTCTAATCACCGGGTGCAATGATGGCATTGTTCGAAGCTGGAACACAGATACGGGCGAAATGAATTGGGAAACAACTACTCCCTTGGATGGGCCTGTCAAGGGCCTAGCTGTTGTCAAAGGACGAAACGGTGGGATCCTAGCAGCCTCAGGACAGGGACAGGTTCAATGCTTCGACTACTTTCATGGAACCCCCGTGGGACTGCCGCTGAACGTGAATCGCGGAGTTACGGAACTTGTCTATAGCGAAGCCAACCAGCGAATCTATGTCGGGACCGATGAAGGTTCCGTGGTTTCATGGCCGGTGGGACTAGAGCGAATCCAATGTAATATTCAAGGAACCGGGGCTCCAATCTACCTTTTCGCGTTAGCGCCAGGGGGGCGAAAGGTGCTCCTGGGCAATATGACGGGAAGGGTGTCGATTCTCCCGGTCGATCCCCTCTATCGCCAACAAATAACGCCTGCTCGTGGCAATCTCTTGGCGGCTGAATTCCTCGGATTTGATGGTCGAGTGATTCTGGGCTTTGACGACGGCCGGGCAGAGCTATGGGATATCGATGCCATGGACGATGGTCCACTATGCGTCGCTCGTCATTCCGGGGCAATTCTTAACGTGGCGGGGTCTCCCGATGGTAAGCTATTTGCTTCCGCTTCGGCGGGTGGCGAGGCCATTGTCTACCAAGTGGACGACTTGAGTCGCCCCTTGGCCCGACTGGAGCATCCGGGGCCTGTGTCCCAAATCGCCTTCGTCGGCAATTCAGGTGTTTGTCTGACCTCGTGCTACGACGGTGCTATTCGTAGATTCGACTTATACGGATCCCAGAAGCCCGAGGTGTTATATAAACATCGTGATGCGGCACTGACCGTAGCTGTTTCGGATAATGGAAAACTTGCGGTGTCGGGAGGGGCGGACTATGCCGCAGTCGTGCTCGACTTGGGGTTGGAAAGGCCTGCGGATTCAGCCGAAATTCTCCATGCTTCAGGCAAGGTGAGTCGAGTGCTCCCGATTGAGGACGGACGGGTTGTCGTTGCTGCCACGGGAACGAAGACGGATTCCGGTGGATTCAGTCTGGTTACTTGGGATCGCAGCCCAGAATCGTCGTCTAAACGCGTTACTCTGCTCGACGGCTACGTCAGCCAGGTAGTTTATCGTCCGCGGTATGGTCAAATCGCATTCTCAGATTGGTCGGGAAAGGCGCAGATTCGCGATCTCGAGACCGGGCACTTGGTTGCGCCAGTGTTCCGAGATGGCGTTGGGACGACTCATTTGGATTTTTCTCCTGGAGGTGAGTACCTTTACACGAGCTCCAATGATGGTTCTATGCGTGAATGGCCTCTCCCAGTTTTGGAAGGACCGATCCCCACTGAGTTATTGGATTATATCGAGTGGAGTCTAGAAAGCCAATTGAAGAACCGAGGTGCTTCAAAACCAATTCCTGACTTAGATTTGCGATCCAGAAAGTATGACGAGGATTATTATTACCATCTCGTCCGCTGGTTTGTTGCGCGGAGCAACAGTTGGATTCTGCCGAGGCTGAAGTTGGATAGAAAGTTGTAGTGTGGGCGAGGGCGATTGGTTTCTTGGGTTTTATTGGGTGTTTCGGCTTGAACTTGCTAACGGTTTGGGGGCGGGAAAGTTCCTTTAAGATAACTTTTATTCGTAACAATCATATGCATAGGACCAAAGCGCCGAATCATTCGTGGCGAGTGCGGAAGTTGAGTCAGATTGTCGGGCTTCTGTTGGGGGTTGGTTTCATTACCGTATCGGCGCGGGCTCAATTATTCGTGACAGTGACGGCGGTTCCTGAACCGCGGGATGTCATCCCGGTTGTTGGGGTGGGCTTACTGATGACGGTCATACTTCGTCGCGGTATTGTCGGCCGCCGGGTTTGTTGGGTGAGGAGGTTGCTTGCTAAAGCGATAGCCCCACAATCGACGTCCGGCCGGATGCGGAACAACGCTACTTTCGCCTGGTGTTTGCGGGGCGCGGTTAGCCCGTCAAGCCCAAGTTCGATCGAAATCGCTAAATTTTACTAAGGAGAAAGGATGAGTATTCTGATGAAAATGTTAAAAATGGTATGGTTATTGGTGGGTATGTTTGCGTGTGCGAATGGTGCCGTGAAGGCACAGGTAATGTGGCAGTTTTCCGTGACCGACGGGAGTGACACTATATCTGGGTTGTTCACCTCGGACGGGAATCTCGCGGACACCGAGGGGACCGGGACGGTGAACTTCACGGGGCTCCGGTGGGACTCGTTTATGATTAACGGGGTTGATCAGTCCGGAGCGTTTACAGCGGGAGATCCGACGGAGTTTGATGTGCAGATCGACACAGCGGAGTTCAAGACGTTTACGTGGTCGCGGGACAGCCGATCCGTAGTGTCCTTGCTCGATGATGGATTGGTTGGAACCGAACCCGGATTCAACAACAATAGCCAGATTACTCTTACGTTGCCGGGAAGTGGATTTCCCTCGACCTTGGCTGATCACCGTGATCAGACCCCTCTGGTCTCATTTGTGCCGACCACGACAATGATTACTCCGGTACCCGAGCCCGCGGTGCAGATAGCTACCGTGTTTCTCTTGCTAGCCTTTGTCGGATGGCGAAGTAACCAAGCGTTGCCTGGCAGGGGCAAGCCTAGGGATACGTTTGGACGTTCGTGGCCAGTGCGTGACGATCGGTGAACCTTAGCCATCGCTAGTGCCTCCTTCAAATCACAATAGAAGCTTAGTGACATCTCATGAAGAACTTAATTTATAGCCGCCAAGTCAGTCTCTTGCTCATCACAATCGTTGCTTGCGCGATCCTGTCGGGTTGTGGAGGGCAGAGTCATGTGAGCCACGACGCAACACTGAGTCAACAGAAGCTTGAGGAATTGGTTCCCGTCGATAAGAATGTTCTCATGGGACTAGACCCGGTGAAGAACGGATGGGCGCTATCCGGCTTGGAGAAAATCGGTGTTCGGGTTGTCCCTTCGCAGCAATGGACGTCTCTCAATTCGCCACGCTCAGAAAAGAATCCGAACGGGCGCTTGGACATTACCGTGCGGACTATCAGTTCCCTTAAGGATCAGCTTCCCCTCGCCAAAAACGAATACTATCCGATCGAGATTGCCTATTTGGAAAAGGCTTTGGAGTTACTGGAACGAGCGAAGCCGGGGGACCCTGTTGTTGATGCGATCAGGTCTCTGGATGATGCCGCGCGGGTAGTGTTCCTTCGGAACGTATTATTCAAAGATCCAAATGGGTTGCGCGTTTACTCTTTCTGGAACGGTGAGCACTTATTTCTTGATCCCACTGACATGGCGTACCGACCGGTTCGGCTCCTGATCTCAATGTACGGAGAGATTTCAACGGCACTTGCGGGGGCTCCGACTTCGAATTCAGCGGCTGTCGAAGTTGACAATGAGAAAGGGGTTTTGGTCGGACGGGATGTTGGCGCAAGCGAGCTCCTAGAGCCGTTGGCGCAGGTCGTGCTGGATGAGGCTCGAGCTACAAATGCGCCCTGAGCTTGGTTCAACTGAGCACCAGGATTTGGGTTAGGGCGTTCGGATTCTGAGTGAAGAGAATCGGCGTTTGTCTGTACGGCTGCGGGAGAGCGGTGATGCCGTGTCCCTATCGAATGATAATCTTGCCGAGCTTATGAAATTGAGTGGTGAAGTTGCCTCGCTACGGGCGAGGGAACGTGAGTCCGACTGGGCCGCTACCAATGCGAAGACCCTGCAGGAGAA
>CAYFGX010000044.1:0-62230 GCA_964342405.1 uncultured Verrucomicrobiota bacterium
CGTACGTCCGGTGGTGTGGGAGGACGGTGAGGCGATCCCTCACCTCCTACCCGATACCCAGCGGAGCTAAAACACCTTGTCGCTCTGAACGGAGCGGCCTGCCATCACGCACGGGGAGAGAATCCGGCTCACAAAGGTGTCTCTGGCCAAAGGTGGGGGCTGAAGGAAGTGCTAGGAAGTTGATGAACGATAGGGAAAGCGAACCTGGTTAGACAGGCTTTATGGGGGAGTTTTAAAAATAGCAGAAAGACCGTACTGCGGACATAGGCAGGATATACTTGAGGGTGGGGTCAGTAACGGACAGCCAACACAGTAATGTGGCACGCCAGCGATCATCTCCAAAGCGGGTAAGCGAGGCCCGAGAGAAAACTTGAGAGGCGTTTGAAGTGGTGTGGGGTGATAGATGAACCCGTGTTAGTGAATAAGTTGTGGCCGATGAAACAGGGTATCTCTGTGGAGGAGAAAACCGTGATGACCTCAAGAAGTGGGTGATGAGTAGTGAAAGTGGATCAGAAGTCACTCCGGTTGCGACGTTCCAACGAAGTGTGATGAGAAAAGAAAATCTAACAACTTATAGCGCAAGTGGAGGTCGCTCCTCCAGGAACCAACCTTGGAATGTGTCACTTAGCCTTCAATTTGGTGATGATTGTGGGGGCTACTCAGAGGATTATTTCTCGATTTCAGTAGTCTCTGTTTGTGACGATTCATTGATGTAGACGTCTACTTCCTCAGGGTACTCGAACGGCTGTCCGTAAAATGCGCTGAGTCCTGCGTTCTCTTGAATTCCGTACTCTTCAGGGAAAGCTTTAATCCATTCTTTGGCGACCTCAGGGTTCTGGTCTGCGAGGGCTTGAGCTAGGCCAGCAAAGGCCTCTCCTTTTGGTCCCGGATCTTCGAGGGAACTTGACCAGTTGAATGCCGCCTCTGGATCAGATCGTCCCCAGAGGTTACCAATCAATCCGGCATGTTGCGGTGCAACGTCGAATTGGGCGAGGTTCGCTGCCCATTGGCCACCACCTCTTATGTCTTTTGAGTCTTGGAGGCCCGTTCCAATTGTATCAACAATATGGCTTCTGAGGGCCTGGTCAGGTATTCCAAGCGCCCATTCCGTTGCGCCAACGGAATCCTCGTTCGTCCATTGAGAGGCGATTGCACGGTAGGCGATTGATCTGGCTTCGGCGGGAAGAGCATCTGCCCAGGTGATAGCACTCTCGCGATCCTTGTTGAAGCGTATGTCTGTCAGGGCCGTGATGAACTTGGATGCCCGACTGTTAAGTGTTGTAGAGCGTTTCCAGAATCTTTGAATAATTTGATCTGCTTCTGCCGGATTTGATTCCTCTAGCCGTTTTGCGAAATCCACAAGAGCAGTATCCAGTTCTCCTCCGATTTGCAATTCAGTGATTTTTACTAGCTGTTCTTCCGGGGGCAATTCAGTAAACCGTTCAAATCTTGCTGCCTCTTCTCTCTGCTGGTCGGCGACGGCTCGTGCCGAAGGCAGACTATTCACAAGTCGATTGGAGCGAGCGTCTTGGTTTGGTGTTTCAGTAGGAAGCGGACGATTCTGTTCACCGTTATCTCCGCTTGCGTTTGTCCCACTTCTAGTGGCGAGGAGCACGAGGAGAAGCGCGACGGCGAGGACAAATGTGGCCCCGATTGCTTTATTCATGGCATGCATCGATAGCAGTAGAAGTTCAGTTCTTCAATCGCAATGTCGGAATTTTGTGAGGGTGAGACGGTTATGTGGGCGCTCATGTCGGCGATAATGGTTGCTAAGCTCTTCGATACCTGGAATCCTTTGCGACTACTTTCTGTTGAATTCCGTTATGCAATTTAGAAGTCTTATAGCCTCTGGTCTCTTCGCTTTTTCTTGTTCCGTCTTGTTGGCGCAGTCAGCACTAGATAAACCGACCGATGGGACTCAGGATTTGTTCCCTGAGGACGCGAAGTTTGACCCCGAGAACACCCCTGTCAAAGAGGTGGCGCCGGGAGTCTACGACTTGCGAGGAATTCGCCTTATCAAAGCTGATCGGTCAGTCAGTTTCCCGGCCGTTGTTAACATGGTCGACGGGCCTCAAGAGTATTTCTTGGTGACTGCGTTTGGTGCCAGTCATGAGAGTGTACTGCGTACCTCTGTTCAACCAACGGACCTCCATGTAGCAATGTTACTGCTTGGAGCAAAGGGAACTCAAACGGCTGGTGTCGATGCTGCTGGGGCAGGGGAACCCGCTCGGGATCCATACCAAGGCAGGATTGATGGAGACGAAATCGAAATCTTTGTTTCTTGGCAATCGAAAGATGTTAGTTTGTCGGTTGAGGCTGGTATTGCGACGATTACGACTGAGAGCGGAGCGCCGAAACCGTTGGTGGACGCGAGATGGCGGTATAACGGGTCTGAGATCCTCAATGGGCGCTACATGGGACAGGTAACCGGCAACATAATCTCACTCATTTCCGATCCTTATTCTATGATCAACCATGTGGGGCCAGGTGCCGGGAATGATGATATCTGGCAGGCGAATGCTGGTGTTCTTCCGGATAAAGATTCCTCGGTGATCGTCACCATTCGACTTAAGGAAGTTAAAGTTGGAGAAAAGAAAGACTAGCGTTCTTTGTAAGCTCGGTGGTCTCGACTTATTCTTGATCGGATGTGAATCAGGCTGGGGCAACAACCGTCTGAGATTTATCCGTAGTCGTCCTCGCCTCGTTACCCAGTTTGCGTGGGAAGACTCGGGCAGATGCTTGGCTCTCTCAGGTTGCTTACCGCCAAATTGAGGCTTGCTGGATATCTTACTGGCCCGCTGGGCTATTCCCGACGTTTTTCAAGAGAACGATGGCTGGTTTGTTTTGGGTGAGTCTGCGGTATGTGGCTGAATCGTTCGGCCCCACGCCGATAGGGTAGTAGGCCCCTCCGAGCAGAAGGTCTGGATACCCATCATTGTCGATGTCTCCGCTTGCCATAGAAATCCAGCGCCCCCAGTCGGCTTGCTCCACAGTGGAAGGCTGAAAGTCATAGCTTCCCCGGTTCTCTAGGTAAACAAACGTCGTGGGCAGTTTTGCCGCCCAATCGGGATAGAATGCGATGGTTGCTATATCGAGGTCGCCGTCCAAATCAAAATCGGCTGTCACACTCTTGGTCGCTCCGTAGAGCGGAAACTCGAACTTCTTTGTGAACGAGAGCCCGCCTTGATTCTCGAGAATCTGAATTCCATGATAGGGTTTGATTGGAGCGAAATCGATTTCGGTGTTGTTCCCATTGCATAGAAGGATATCCACCTGGTCGTCATCGTTGAAATCTTCGAGTGCGAGGTGATTGAATCCGAACCCGGCGAATCTCTTGAGGATCGTATTCTGTTCGAAAGCTCTCTCTCCCTCGTTGATGAAGATCAGTAGCTCTTGTTGCCGTTGAGATGTCAGTAGAACCACATCCTTTAGTCCGTCAGCGTTAAAGTCATGAACGGCAGCGTTGAGCCCGCCACTATAGTCGATAAGAACAGTTTTCTCAGCGTAACTTCCGCTACTGTCGCCCCAACGCACGGAGACTTCTCCTTCGAGCCCGTCCCCAAACCCAACTAGAACTAGGTCCGTGATTTGGTCGTTATTGAGATCGGTTCGTAGCGCCTGAGTCATTCGTGTTTGGTTTTCGATCAGGGTTTTTGACCTGAGTAGTTTTCCTCCCTCAGTTTCAACTTCGAGGACGTGACCCAGATTTGCCTGGAGGAGAAAGTGCCCGATTCCTGTTACTTGGAAACCCGTTTGAGTTGTCTCTAAGTGGATCGGCTCGGATTTCATTGGAATCTCCATCAAGAGCTTCCCGTTGATGTCATGAAGTCGTAGTTTCGACTTGTTCCCCCATCCAAAAAAATACTGGTCGCGCTCGTCGTCGAAGTGAACCATTGTCACGGTACTACCGCTTGGAATCCCGGAGCGAATCCCAAACATCTTAAACTGGCTCAGTGGGGGATGATCTCGCTGGTTGAGTGCTCGGTGTTCATCCTCAGGCGCGGAATAGATCTGGAAGTATTCTGCGAGGGTTTGTAAGTCTGTTTCGCTGATCGCGGGCTCTTCTGGGATGAGATGGTGCTCAACGAGGCCATCAAAGAGACCCCCGTGGTTTGGGTAACCGAGATAGTTCAGCATCCAGTTGAGAACGAACGGCCAGGTCTCGCGTGATTCATGTTCAGGAAGGGGCGTCAGATGGCAACTCGAGCAGTGCTGTTGGGCGAGAGAGAAGCCAGGGTGAGAATCTCGGGGCAGCTTTTCTTCAAGATTTTCAACGAGACGGGCCTTCCAACGCAAGCTCTTGGCCGGATCTTTGGGAACGGGTATTTCGGTTGGGATAGCAATCAAACTGGAATCCGAAAAGCCTGAGATCGGACCGAGAGCAAAGAGAATGGCGATAATCTGTAACAGCTTGGGCGCGAGTCTAAGCGCTTGGGGTTCGCGCGGAAATTGGATGGAATTCACTGGATTGCCCCGTCTTGCATATCTGGGCAGAAAACTACGTGATGATAAGCTGCAGAACAAGTGCAGATCCTTTCCTCTGGCGGGCGGCGTTTTCTCAAAGAGTATCGCTCCAAGTGGCCTTGTTCAGGCGGTCGCTGGTATTCTCTTCGCGCGTCTGCTGCCGCAGTTCTCACTCTCACGATGGTCAGTAATTCGGCTCTCTCATTCTGTCCCAGTTCCTTTGCCGATCTTCGGGCGTCACACGCCTCTTTATTGAGGTAGCATCGAGAGTGGCTGGCTGCCGGGAGGGCTGCTCGCGGGGGATACATCGGTAGGCGAAAGGGGAGCTAGGCTTTGACCCAACTGAAAGCATTTCTTAGGATCTTTGTCCTTGTTGGGCGAAAGTTCACGTGCATACGGAAGGATTTATGGTCGGTAGGTTATTACTAAAGTCTTTAGGCTTCTTTGGGGCGCTCGCTCTGTCATTGACAGGAGTTGATGCATCTGTGGTCATCAGTGAAATTCTGGCCAGTAATCACGAGATTGAGGCTGATTCATTTGGTGTCCACTCCGACTGGTTGGAGCTCTACAATGACTCCGATCAGGCTGTGTCTCTGGGCGGTGGGACATTGGTGGTGGGTGTTAAGGGTAAAGAACGTTGGACACTCCCGAGCCGTGATTTAGCTCCCGGAGCGTTTTTGAGGATCTGGTGTTCCGGGAAAGATACGGTCACGGACTCAGGGGAGTGGCACTCGAGTTTTCGGCTCTCTGCTAAGGGGGATGTCATCAAACTGTTTCGCAAAGGGGAGTCGTCGCCTGCGTTCGTATTTGATTACCGGTCGATCCCTCAGTTCCCAGACATCTCTTGTGGCTTCCAACAACGATTTGATGACCATGTTTTTGTCGGTGATGGAGCCGCTGGGCGTTTCACCGTGCCTTCAAATGGCCGCGATGATCGGGCGTGGATGCGCACTGATTTTAGAGACGACGACTGGACGCCTGTCCGTTCTCCGGTTGGATTCGATCGCAAACGTCACCCGTCATTCGCGGATGAACTGCGGACCGATGTGGGGATGCTGTTCAGGGACACGGATGCTGGAGCGTTCATTCGCTATTCTTTTCAGGGCTCGTCCGCACAGCGGGGTATGGAGTTGAGCTTAAACGTTCGTTTCAAGGATGGGTTTGTTGCGTACTTGAACGGGCAACCACTTGCGGAATCGAATGTTCCTGGGCGGAGAACTTGGAACTCAAGGGCGCTTGAGTGGGTCTGGGAGCCACGGGAGGAAATGTTTGCCGCGAAACAATTGGCCGCAAGCGCCGCGGCTTTGAAGCCGGGGAAGAACATGTTGGCGATCCACAGCATGCTGGCGAAGGGGGCCCATTCTGACTTGTTGATGAAGGTTACGCTTTCTGGGCGGAAAGTGAATCGCATGGAACTCGATCGCTTGGTGTATTTCGATTACCCGACTCCAGAGGAAGTCAACGGGGAGGGGTATCCATCCATTGCAGCGAAACCTCGAATCTCGGTGAAGGGGGGAATTTGCCGGAAGCCCGTCCGGGTCGAGCTCTCTTTGCCTCCAGGAGAGACGGGGGAGATTCGTTTTACGCTGGATGGTTCGTTTCCTGACCGCGAATCAGCTCTCTACACGGGTGCCCTGAGAATCTCGGGAAGTAAACGTTTGCGGGCGCGGAGTTTCCACCCTGAAAAGAATCCGAGTTTGGTTGCCAACGAGAACTATTGCTTCTTGGCGTCGTCTATGGATGCTTTTTCGTCGAACCTTCCCATCGTGGTCTTTGATAGCCTTCGAGAACCTATTGAGGGCGAAGACTACTCGCCGATGCAACTGAGCGTCTTCGATGTTGGTGGGGACGGAAGAGCGCGATTGAGTCGCAAGCCGACCGTGAGCACTCGAGCAGCGGTCAAGCTTCGTGGGTCGAGCACGCTCACCCGGGCCAAGAAGGGCTACCGATTTGAGACCCGGGATGAATTTGGGGCGGATGAGGATGTCAGCCTCTTGGGGATGCCGGCAGACTCAGATTGGATTCTTTATGGGCCTTACAATTTTGATCAGGCAATGATTCGCAACGCGCTTGTCTACGAGCTCAGTAATCAGATGGGACGGTACGCGGTACGAACTCGATTTGTGGAGGCATTCGTGCAGTCGGACTCCTCCCGAGTGAACATGACAGACTACGTCGGCTTGTATCTCTTGATGGAGAAGATTGGCCGGTCGAAGAACCGAGTGGATATACGGAAACCTGCGATGCGCAATGAGGAGGGGGACAAAGTGTCGGGTGGCTATATTTTCAAGGTGGACCGTTTGGGACCTGATGAGGATGGGTTTCGAGCGGGGCGTCAGCAGTTTGTGCATGTGTATCCCAAGGAGAGAGACATCAGCAATGATCAGTCCACCTGGCTCGCTAGCTATCTGGATGAAGCACTCGCTTCGTTGGCTGGGAGGAATTTTCGCGATCCTCAGAAGGGGTATGCGGCATACCTGGATGTGGATGCATGGATTGATCAGCATCTTATCCAGGAGATCACGAGGAATCCGGATGCCTATCGCTACAGCACCTTTCTAACGAAACCCCGCGGAGGGAAACTCCTGGCGGGGCCGACTTGGGACTTTGATCGGGCGATGCGAACCAATACGGATGAGGAGTGGGTCGGGAGAGCAGCGCGCCCGACCGGTTGGATTTGGGGAGGTGAGTACAACTGGGGCAAGCTCTTGATGGATGATCCGGCTTATGCTCGCAAGTTTCGCCGGAGAGGAGCTGAGCTGCTTGAAACGGTTTGGAGCTTAGAAAATGTACACCGTGTGATCGATCAGATGGCAGCCGAGATTCGGGAGGCGCAGGGAAGAAACCATCGCCGCTGGGGTTATCTCAATCCAGAGGAGTGGGAGGAGGAGATTGAGGATTTAAAGGAGTGGATGGCGGACCGGTCGGCTTGGCTGGAACGACGCTTCTTGGCTCCGCCAGAAGTGGTGGCGCGATCAGGGCGTATGAGCCCTCCCTGTGAACTCGCCATGGTGACTCGAGTGCCGGGAGCGAAAATTTACTATACCTTGAATAATTCCAGCCCCGGATTGGTGAATGACCGAATCTCACCCTTTGCGAAGTTGTATGAAGGTGCGATTAAGATTGAAAAAGATACTGTTGTGACGGCGGCGATCTTGACGGATGGAAAATGGAGTGACGAAACGACCGTGTACTGTGTGACTCAACCGAATCCAATCGCGGTCACCGAGATTATGTATAAGCCGCGCGCGGGCAGTCATTTAGAATTTATTGAATTACAGAATTTGAGCGACGAGCCGGTGGAAATGGAAGAGATGAGTCTTTCGGGTGCGGTTGACTTTGATTTCTCTGATAGCGATCGGACGGAGCTGGCCCCAGGGGAGCGCGTGTTAGTCGTGAATGATCTCAAAGAGTTCAAGGCTGCTTACGCGACAGGGGATTTATTTATTGCGGGAGAGTTCGATGGGAGTCTTTCGAACACCAGCGGAGAAATTACCCTAGAAGGACCGATCGGAGAAGAACTGCTGAACGTTTACTATGTGGACGCATGGTATCCTTCGACAGATGGCGGCGGCTACTCGCTCGAACTCACTCGACCGTCCTTGGATCCGGCTGCGTGGCGAGATCCCAGGAATTGGCGCGCCAGCGAAGTGAGAGGGGGAAGCCCTGGTCGAGACGGTGCGATTGAGCCCTAGAAGTAGACCGACCTTGTGGGGGAGGCTAGGTCCCGACTGCAATCGAGCTCAATCCCCGGTGTTTCCTTTTAAAGCGGCCAGCTGATTTTCAAGATCGGCGACTCTTTCTCGCAGTTTTTTTGCGAGTTTCCATTTTGCACACAAGGCATGGGCGAGTTGGAGGATCTCCACGTTTTCGAAGGGCTTTTTGAGGATCACAAAGTTGTCAGCCCGATGCATCTGTTTTGCGATCTTGGGCCAAGGGAAATCATTGAATGCCGTGCAGATGACGATTTGGGTTTCGGGGAATTCCTTTTGTAGGCGGCTGCTCGTCTCGATTCCATCCATGCCAGGGGGCATTCTGACATCGATGAAGGCAAGCATGATCGGGTCGTCTTCTTGGTAGGACTGGCGAATGATTTCGAGACCTTCCTCTCCTTGGAATGCTGACTCGACTCGAAAGATTGGACCGGGATCGTTGGGACTATCTTCCCCGAGGATATCTCCCTGAAATTGCCGAAGAATTGCCCGGGGGTCATCCTTTCCCTGAAGGATTTTCTTAAAGTCCTCGTGAATGGCTGGAAAATCATCCACGACAATAATTCGATCCCCCTCTTTGTGATCCGCACCTTGCATGGCTGAGAAGGTAACCTACTCGATCGGGAGCTCCAGAACAAAAGTTGCCCCTTTGTTGATTCCTTCGCTGAGGACGCGAAGGTTGCCGCTGAGTTCTTGTGCTGCGATGGCACAGCTGTGAAGTCCTAGGCCGTGGCCGTCTTTTTTGGTCGTGAATCCGTGGGTGAAAATCCAGCGTAGATCGTCTTTTTTGATGCCGACTCCATTGTCATAGACCTGGATGGCAATGCGTTGCTCGGCTGTGACCTGAGTTTTGATGTGGATTCGCTTGCTCGCTTGATTCGCCATGGCCAGTGCATCTCGACCGTTGATGACGAGATTGCCTAGAATCTGAATGACCTTGTGTCGATCCGTGATGATTTCTGGCGCATCCTCATACTCTGCGACCATCATGACGCCTGCCTGCTTTAATGACTCGGCGTAGAGGGTCACCACTTCATCCACAATATCGTCCACTCGAACGCGTTCGGTGATGCCAATGCCGACTGCATGACGTTGTTGGGTGGCGATGATTTCTTTGATGTGATCAATATTTAGGACGAGACTCTCGACCTCTTGGCTGAGAGTGGTTTCCTCGCTCTTTAGGTGCGCCACAAGGGCATCGAGATAGTCTGGGAGTTTCTGTCCCCGAGAGTCGTGAGTGAAGAATTCCGCGAGGTGGTTTCTATGCTGCTGGAGAAGGCGGACGATATCACGGAAGGAATCGAGCTCGGAAGCTTGAATATGGTGTCGAATCACCCCTGCAGACACGTTGACGCTATTGAGAACGTTGCCGACGTTGTGCAGCACGCCTGAGGCAACCTCTGCCATGCCAGCCCGACGAGTGCTTTCAATGAGCTTGGAGTTCAATTGAGAAACCTGGCTGCGGGCCTTTTTTCTTTCGCTGATCTCTTTCTGAAGCGCTTCATTGGTTTTCTGCAGGCGTCTGGTTCTTTCTTGGACCCGAGACTCGAGCTCGTCATGTGCCTTCTTGAGTGCGCTTTCTCGCGATTCAATGGTGGCGAGCATTTCGTTGAAAATCTCGATTAATCGGCCCACCTCGTCTTCCGAGTGCTTGTGGGCCCGGAGTGTGTAGTCTCGTGATTTGACGACGTGATTTGCCACACTTGTTAAGTCAATAATCGGCTCGGAGATGAACTGTTGAAGATACGACGAGATGAGGATGGCAACGCCGAACGCAAAAAGGAGGACTAAGAACGCGATTCCGATGATGTTGAAGAAGCGCGTTTCAAGGAGATTCAAGTCGCCGAGCAGGTAAACGTATCCGAGCTGTTCCTCCCCGAGAATGATTGGTTTCGTTATTTCGTTGTAGTTCCAGCGGGTCGGATCGGGTTCGTGAAGTTTGTTAGGAATTGTGAGATTGTCTGGGAGCGTGGCGCTCACGTGATGGGCAATGAGATTGGTTTGCTGATTAAAGATGCAGGCGATCGCAATGGCGGGATCGCTCTCGAGTGCCTCCAAGAGGTCAAAGGCAAGATCATGTTGGTTGAACGCAAGGGCTGGTGTGCTGTTGTTCGCAATGAAGGTGGCATGAGTTTCGAGGTGATCGAACATCTGCTTCCGTTCATTGATCATGTCCAGAGCAACCAGGGCTCCGATTGCGAGAAGAAGTGCCAGAGCAGAAGTCGACAACATGAGGATCGTGATTTTCCTCTGTATCGTGAGTCTGGGAAGTGAGAACGTCATAAGCAACGGAGTGGGATCTATTCTCGGATCCGTGCCATGCGGAGAACCTTCGTGCTGATCTTGATCCGCTCTGCGGTGACTCGTTTCAGATTGATTTCGAAACGAGTCTTTCCCTTTATGTTGACGAAGTTGATCATGCCCCCTCGTTGGCAGAATCGAGGCATTGCCGCAAACGTGAGAGTGCCTTTTCCTTTCGCCGCATTTGTTATTTCTTCAACTCGCTCTCTTTCGGACGCGTGGATGAACAGCATATCGATTTCATCGATCGCCGAGATCGATGCCAGCTTGACGAACTTGATGGGGAAACCGTTGAAGGTTTGGGATTCGATGGACCTGATGGCCTCGTCGGAAAAGGAATCCTCTCCGATCACTCCCAAGCGGATCTGAGCATTGCTCCGTCGTTTCTCGTTACCGGTCCATTGGATGAAATGCGGGAATTTTGTGAGAAAGGCGGCGTAGAGGTCTAGTCGATTGACGGTGCTGACACGCTCCTGGGCCATCGTTCGTGGTCCACTAAGCGCCGATCCCCACAGCAACATGAGTGAAAGGATGAGCCTTGCTGGCCATCTCTTCCATCGTGATGTCTGGAGGTCGAATCTCATTGGAGGCGGTTGCGGGAAAGCCTTAGAAGCGATAGCTCAGTTTCAATCGAAACGTCCGGCCGTCCTGCTCAATGAGATCCTGCAGATGCTCGGGATTTGCGGGGTCGAAGAATTGCTGATCGAACAAATTGTAAACGCTTGCCGAGACATCCAGTCCCGGGCGGAGTTCGTGACCAAAGAGCGTCAGATTGCTGAGCCAGAATCCGGGGGCTTTTGCTCGGGAAAAGGTGGTCCGCTCGCTGGTGTAGAGAGTCTCCCAGCCGAGGCTAACCTTTTCCTTCCAGATCGGAATAATGACGTTCGCTTTGATGAGATGCGATGGGGCGTTGAAAATATTGCCCGTCGAGCGGAGGTCTTCGCTTTCTTGGAAGGCGTAGCTGAGTCTGCCTTGGACTCCCTTACGAGTGCGGGTGGAGAGTTCGCCCTCGATACCTCGGGCTCGAAGCGCCTCGACATTGCGGTACATGAGCAATCCATCGCTCGGATCAATTCGTTGGGAAATTAGATTCTCAATATCGTATTGAAATACAGACAAGGCAGTCTTGAACTGCTGGTTGATCTGCTCTTCCCACACGATCTCTTGGGTGATGATTTCTTCTGGCTCCAGGCTTGGATTTGGCTTTGCTGTGTAGCCGGAGTCACCGTAGAAGAGTTCAAAGGCATTGGGGGCTCTAAACGCTTGCCCGTAGATATACTTTAGGGTGGTGGCGGGACGGGGTTGATAGATCACGGCTGTGCGTGGGTTTGTGGTGCCGCCGAAACTGTCGTAGTGATCGTGCCGGACTCCAGCGTTGATCGTGAGATTCGTGCACAGGTTGAGTTCAAGTGCCAAGTAGGGGCTCCATACGTCTCCACTTTGGCGAGAATCGAGATAGGTGAAGGGGGGCATTCGGTCGAGATTTCGCTGGTCTTGTTGGATGTCGTAGCGGTATTCGAAACCTCCGATTGCTTGATGTTTGGAAAGAAACTGTTGTCGGAGATAGGACTCTGCGATCAACCAACGGCCTCGCGCTCGATCGAAATTCGGAACGATGATTGGGATTCCAGTCTCGTCGTCCTCATAGATGTACTGTCCGTTGAAGTCGTAATGACCGTAGGTCAATCGGCTAGTGACTTCTGAGTCTTCACTGAATTGGTGGATGTGTTTGGCGTTTACAAATCCGCTGATGTCTTCCGTTCGATTTCCTGGATGATTAAAAACCGTATCAAAGGCTCCTGTGGGGATGTCCTTTTCTCGGACGTGGAGACCCGCATCGATCGTGACCGAACGATACGTTAGTTGGGTGAACAGGTTGTAGAACTCGTCCCCGTCACGTCGGCGAGCGACTCCGAAGTTTGTCGTTGGGTCATCAAACTCAGGGTAGTAGAGGTTTGCCTGACCCCGTCGGTCGAAATACGAACCAGAAAGGAGTAGTGAGACGCCGTTTTCGAATTGGTCGCTGAGAGTGAACCGCGTCTTGTGCGTTCCGAAACTTCCGATCTCGACCGACGCCTCGCCCCGCTCAGAATCAAACGCTTGGCGAGTGATCACATTGATCACGCCAAAGAAAGCTGAATTGCCGTAGAGGGCTGAGCTGGGACCGCGAACGACCTCGACTCGGTCGATGAGGTCGACATCGATTGGGAAATCTGTTCCGAAGGAACCGCCATCGAAGATGTTGTCATTCATTCGATGCCCATTGATGAGCAAGAGAAGGCGGGAGTTGCTGGCTCCGGGGCGGAGAAAACCTCGGACACCAATGTAGTCATAGTTGCGGTCTCCGCTGGTGTAGAACCCTCTGACGCTTCTGAGGATCTCCGCAAGTGTTCGGTATCCGTAGCGTTGGATCTGTGCGGCGGTGATGACGGTGGTCGATGACGGAGCGGAGGAGCTGGGTTGGACGAATTTAGAGGCTCCGTAGACTTTCTCAGTATCGATCTCCAGCAGCTCATCGAAGCTGAGTTCCATGAGATTTTCCACGTCGGGGGCTTGCGACTGAGCATGGCTCGAACCGGCTAGCATCGCGTGAAGGCACGCAAGAACGACGATTGACCAGATCGAGAGCCCACCTTTTTTGCAATGGGATGTGACTGCCTTGTGCAACGTAATTTCCTTTGGTTGGCCCTTCGCCATCTTACCCCGTCAGCGAGGAGCCGCATATCATAGTTGTCTCTGGACTGAACCGCAAGCGGTGGAAGCTTCTGGAGGGGGAGAGATGGACGGAACGATGGTCTGTTGGAATAAATTGTGCTTTTCAACGTCTGTGTAGAGAGAAGGGTTGGCCTAGGGGCGATGGAAACTTTGAATGTTTTCCGGCCATCAAGGTCAAACAGAGAAAGAAAGACGCCAAGGGGCGCTTAGGGGGAGCCAGATTGAAAGAGGCTTGGGGAGCGGCTGAAGGCTTGGCGAGAAAGTTTTGATACGGGACTAAGATATCGTGGAAATGGAGGAGAATGGTGAATCGACTAGAGAAAAAAGAGGGGCGGTCGTTACGGACAATCGGCTATCGCCCAGGGACAACCAGAGTTTCGCAACGCTGCCGTCCGAGTGAGCCGACGCGTCGGGGCGGAAGTCGGGGGACAACCGCGCAGACGGCGACATTGCCAAAGATTACAATTGGGCGTGAGCCAGACCTTGATGCGGCGCCAGTCCGTCAATCTCGCGATCACTCACCCTATAGCCTTTACTTGAAAGAGATCGGCGAGGTGGCGCTTCTGACCTTTGAGCAAGAAGTCGCTCTCGCTGAGCGAATTAAGCAAGGTGACGAGGAAGCGCGCAACCAACTCATCAAGGCGAACCTGCGACTTGTTGTGAGGATCGCTCGCGAATACGAGGGCTACGGCTTGCCATTGCTGGATTTGATCAACGAGGGAAACCTGGGATTGATCCGGGCGGTCGATAAGTTCGATCCAGCTAAAGGCGCCAAGTTTTCGACCTACAGCTCGTGGTGGATCAAGCAATCCATCCGGCGGAGCTTGAGCAATCAAGCCAAGACCATTCGTTTGCCGATCCATATGGTGGATAAATTGGCGCGAATGCGGCGCGCTTCTGCAAAATTGCAGGACATTTTGGGCCGAGAACCCACCGATGACGAGATCGCGGATGAACTCGGAAAGACGGAGAAGGAAGTGGCTTTCATGAAGCGTGTCAGTGCTCAAACTGTCTCGCTGGATGAACCGCTCAACACCAATGATAGTCTTCGACTCGAAGAGAAGGTGGCTGATGAGAAGGCTGATAACCCTTATCAGGCACTAGCCCTTCAAGCCTCGTTAAAGTTGTTGAGTCAATCTCTGACGAAGCTGAATGATCGCGAATCGGAGATATTAAGGTATCGATTTGGGCTTGATGGTGAGAAGGAGAAAACTCTCGAAGAAGTGGGCGTTAAATTTGGCGTCACTCGAGAGCGTATCCGACAGCTCCAGAACATGGCCTTAAAACGACTGCGAAAGATGATGGGAAAGAAGCAAGATATTGACTTCACGGCCCTGAATCTAGGGCATCTTTAAAGTTTAGTTTTGGCAAACACTTGGGCCGTCGATTTGTAAGAATCGACGGCCTTTTTTGTCTCAATCCCACGTGCAGTTGAGTTCGTTCAAGTTGGCCCCCAACTGCGAACGAGTGAGAGGTGCCACCAGGCTAGCTGCCGTCGGAGAAATCGGCTCCTGCAACAGAACTTTTTCTGGGACAGCTTGACCGGGACGGCTGTGCTTCAGTGGGACGATTTGTCACTTCTGGAAAGCAGAGGGTCACGGGTCTTTGGCCGTTGAACGGCGTTGCCAGGGTGATTCTGTAAAAAAATCGTTAATGACAGGCCCACGGTCGTTGCCTAGATTTTCGGGTATGCAGCGTTTCCTTTATTCTTTGGTTGTGGCCGCTTCCGGAATGCTATCGAGTCTTGCTGCCGATCTTTCTGAATGGGAGCCAATGCCGGTACCGGCACCATGGGATTTACGTGATGAAACCGGCAGTGAAGACTACGACGGTTTTGCCTGGTATCGATGCTATGTCGAAGTGCCCGAGAGTTGGCGGGGAAGTCGGCTCTTGCTCGTGGCGCAACACGTTGATGACGTTGATCAAGCCTTCTTCAACGGAACTCGGATTGGTGCTAACGGGGGGCTGCCTCCACTCTTTTCCCGTCCGGCCAGTAGTGTCCGCCGTCCCTACGTGATCGATCCGGATCTGATCCGGTTCGGTGCGTATAATCTTATCTCGTGGCGTGTCTTTGATGAAGCAGGAGAAGGAGGGATTCGACTGGGCCCGGTTCACCTGAGTCGAGTGGATGATGCGATAGATCTCACCGGACAATGGCTAGTTCAGAAAGGGGACCAACCTGCTTGGGGAGGATGGCTTTCGAGTTCAGTTGAAGAGGAAGTAGCGGCATATCACGCCCTGGTCGGAGAGGAGCGAGCAGGGCATCGGGGAGTTGTGGCGGCGGATAAAGCGGGGCGTCGCGACATGATTGATTCAGTCATGAAACGTTTCGAAGGCAATACGAACGTTCACTCGAATGTCGAAGGAAAAGGAGATGCTCAAGACCCGGAGGCTGCTCGGGGAATGTTGCAGTTGGGACAGGGCTTAGCGGTTGATACTGTCTTGCACGAGCCCGTCGTTCGCCAACCGCTTTATGTCGATTTCGATGAGCGCGGACGCTTGTGGGTTGTGCAGTATATTCAATACCCAGATCCTGCTGGGCTAGAATTGCTGACCTGGGATAACCACCTCCGGAAAGTGTTCGATCAGGTGCCACCGCCTCCTCCTTACCGAAAACCTGAACACAAAAAATTCATCGGCCAAGATCGTATCACCTTTCACGAAGACACAGATGGTGACGGGCAATACGACAAGCATGGTGTGTTCGTCGAGGGACTAAACCTCGCGACTTCAATTGCTTTTGGTCGAGGAGGTGTCTGGGTCATGAATCCGCCCTACCTTCTGTTTTATCCGGATCGAGATCAGGATGATCAGCCGGATGGGGATCCCGTTGTGCATCTTTCCGGATTCGGATTGGAAGACACGCATTCAATTGCGAACAGTCTAAAGTGGGGGCCGGATGGTTGGCTCTATGGCGCGGTGGGGAGTACGGTGACGGCTCGGGTCAAAGTGGAGTTGTCAGGATCGGATGAACGGCATGCGTTCTTTGGTCAGAACATCTGGCGTTATCATCCTGAGAGCCATCGGTTTGAACTGTTTGCCGAAGGCGGTTGGAATACCTTTGGCGTGGACTTTGATGACAAGGGCCGACTGTACTCCGGAACAAACGGGAATCTTCAAGCGGTCTACTTCGTGCAGGGCGGTTACTATCAGAAATCGTTTGGAAAGCATGGCCCTCACACCAATCCATATACCTTCGGACACTTTTTTGGGCTTCCCATCGAGGGAGAGAAAGTGCGTCTCGTGCATCAATGGGTCTTGTATAACAGCGGGCGAATCCCCTCTCTTGAAGGGCATTTTGTGGGCGGGAACTCGCTGGCAAACAAGGTGCATGCGTTGCGGGTGGAAACCGACGGCAGCACGTTCCGAACGGCGGAAATCGAAAACCCGATTCAGACTGAAGACAAGTGGTTTCGACCTGTCCACGCGGCTGTGGGGCCGGATGGCGGAATCTATATCTCGGATTGGTACGATGCTCGAATCACCCATGTGGATCCGCGTGACAATTGGGATCGAGACCGTGGCCGAATCTACCGACTGCGAGCAGAAGGCGTCGAAGCCGAGAAAGCCCAAGATCTGCGCGAGCGGTCGAATCGAGAATTGGTGATGCTCTTGAAGAGTCCCAATCAATGGTTGCGGCGAACCGTGCACCGGCTCTTGATTGACCGACAGGCCGATTCTGTGATCGAGGAGCTGAAGCGTGGCCTGCTAGGGGATGACGCGCAGCTGGCTCTTGAGTCGCTCTGGGCGATTCAGGGATTAGAGGCCTTTGACGATTCTGTCGCACTTCAAGGCTTGAGCCATCGAGATCCTTATGTGCGGATGTGGACCTTGCGGTTTCTCGGAGATCCTCAGGAGTCTCTTTCGCCGGTGGTCTTCGATCAGGTTGTGACGCAGATTCGGGAGGAAGATCATCTTGAAGTCATCTCGCAGGCAGCGGCCACTGCGCAGCGATTGCCTGTGCATCAGGGCTTGCCACTCGTTCGCGAGATGATGGGACGGGAAGATATTGCGTCCGACGCCTATATTCCTCAGCAGCTCTGGTGGGCGATGGAAGCGCAAATCAAACGGGAGCCGCAAGCGGTTGTCGCTCTTCTCAATGATCCGTCGATTTGGGGAGAAAAGGTTTTTGCCTCCACCTTGGCAGAGCGCCTAGGTCGCCGATTCATGGCGGAACGAAGTGAGGTGAATCTCGAGACTTGTGCTCGCCTGTTAAACTTGGCGCCCAATGTAGAGGACGCCAAGCGCTTGGTTCGGGGGATGGAATTGGCCCTGCGGGGAAGCGAGGTCGATCGTTTGCCTCCGGCCCTAGATGCGGCCTTAACACGTTTGTGGGAGAACTTTCCACTGGATGCTGATTTGCTGGGTTTCGCCGTTCGCCTTGGAAGCCCCGAGGGGCGTCAGGCGGCTCGCCGATTCATCGCTGATGGTCGGCAAGATCAGGACGAACGCATTCGGTTGATTCAAAGCCTTTCCCAGTTGGGGGATCTCGAAACACGGCCGCTCCTGTTGGAACTCTTGAAAGGTGCCCGTCACGATGAGGCGTTACGGCTTGCCGCTCTCAGTGCATTGCGCCGGTTTTCGGATGAGGCCATTGCGATGGAACTCATTCGAATCTTACCGAGTTTAGAAGGCGATCTGGCCAATACGGCTCAATCTGTTTTGGCTGGGCGGTCTTCTTGGAGCGCGCGCCTCTTGCAGGCTGTAGACCGGGGTGATATTCCGCGGGAAGTTGTTGGCTACAATAGCCTGCTGGTAATGCAACGTCGGGAAGATCCCTTGAGTCAGGAGCTGATTCGAAAACACTGGGGCACTCTGCGGCAACCGGCAGAGACCAAGCTGAAGAAGATCGCTTCCGTTCGTGAGATTCTTCGGAGCGGTCAGGGGGATCCTGAAACAGGAGCCGAACTTTATGAGGTGATCTGTGGCAGTTGTCATCGTTTATTCGACAAGGGAAGGTCCGTCGGGCCGGAGTTGACGGGATACGAGCGTGACAATCTGGAGTTTTTGTTGCCCGCAATCATTGATCCCAGTTTGGGAGTTCGCGAGGAGTTTGAGTTGGTCTCGGTCACGCTTCGCCGGTCAACGGGTGATACGGAGTCGACTGTGTTGACAGGGTTTATCTCTGGGCTCGACGCGAATAGCCTCACTTTGCGAGACCTGGTTGGAAACGAGAATACGATTGCCAAGCGAGACATTGCGGGCCAGGAACGGTCGCGATTATCGGCGATGCCTGAGGGTTTGTTGGATTCGCTTTCTGAACAACAACTGCGCGATCTGTTTGCTTTTCTGCAGAAGTAGTGAGTCGTGCACTGTCGGGCTTGATGGAGGCTAAGGGAAGGGAGGTGCTGGAGTGCACTTGACGCATTTGCGCCTACGCGAGTTCCGGAATTATCGGTTCTTGGACACAGATTTTCAGCCGGGCTTTCAGCTTATTCTTGGCGACAACGCCCAGGGAAAGACCAATATTCTCGAGTCCATCTATCTCATGGCGACTCTTCGGTCGTTCCGTGGTGTCGGTGGGGCGCAGATGATTCGACACGGGGAGGCAGGTTATTTTGTGGGGGGAACCGTGGTAGGCGAGGCCACGAGGGAGCTTTCGCTTTATTGGTCTCCGAGCAAGAGACAGATCCGTGTGGATCGCGAAGGCGTTAAGACGCTGAGTGAATTCCTCGGTTGCCTGCGTGCCGTGGTTTTTTGCACGGAGGATCTCCAGTTGGTGAAGGGTACCGCGCGGATTCGGAGGCGCTTTTTGGATCTCATCCTTACGCAGACGGAATCGTCTTACTTGCCTTTGTTGCAACGATACGCACGCACACTGCGCTCACGCAATGCCTTGCTCAAACGCCCCGTCTCGGACCCTTCAGTTCTCGAGGGTTTCTCGCATGAGCTCGTCAAGACAGGCAATGAGATTATGGCTCGTCGAAGTCGTCTCTTGCCAAAAATCTCCGCTCTGGCGCGACTGGCTTATCGGCGCATCTCCAATGACGCCGAAAATCTGAAGGTGCAGTACCAACCCAACGTCAAAGAAGATTTCCGAGTCGAACTCAACCGTTCTCAAGCTCGCGAAAGCCGGTATCGATCGACTGTGGTGGGACCTCATCGGGATGAGGTTGACCTGTTGCTGGACGAACGGAGTGGAGCGCAGTTTGGGAGTGAAGGTCAGAAGCGCTCAATTGTGGTCTCCTTAAAGATGGCGCAGGCGGAGTTTCTGACCGGCATCGTAGGAGTGCCCCCGGTTCTTCTGATTGACGATGTTATGGGGGAGCTGGATATCAAACGTCGATCTGGACTCTTGCCTCTCCTTGAACGCTCGCATCAGGCTCGTGGGCAAGTCTTCATGACATGCACCGAGGAGAACTGGCCTCGCGAGCTCGGACGGCGACTGAATCGGTGGCGCGTGACCGGTGGTGGAATTGAAGCCCTTGATTGAAGCTGACTTTGTTTCTCTTGCCCGGAAGCAGGGATATCAAAGGATCCCGTCTCGTGACGGAATTGCGCGGTCGTCAGGTATGTGCAGGCGATGAATCCTTGGAGAAATCCCGTGAATTGTGCTCGCGATGGTTTTTCCCTTGCGAAGAAGTCTCATTGTCTCTATTGATCCTCGCTCTGGTGAGCCCACGTGGCGGAATTGGCAGACGCGCTAGATTCAGGTTCTAGTCCTCGCAAGAGGGTTCAGGTTCGACTCCTGTCGTGGGCACCATCTTCTCTCAACTTTTCTTTTCGCAGCGGATTTCCTCATTCCCATCATGATCGATTCAATGATCAGGGTTCTCGATTAGAGTGAGTATCGGATCTATCGAAGGCAACATAGGTTTAGATTTTCGCACTGCCTTCTGCCCATGATCTCAGCGTTTTGAGAGAACTAGGATGAAGGTTGAAGAGCTAGATAGGGCTGCGGCGTTATTGGGGGACACGCGGCAGGGCAGACAGGCGATGCAAGATCTTCTGCTGTTTCTCTGTAATGGAGCGCAAGAGCTTGATGAACAGAGACAGGCAGCTGTGTTTGCCTTGATTGAGGGGGCTTGGGGTGAATACGGCGTGACTGCCCATGACGTCATGAGGGACTGGCTGTAGTCGGCTGGTGATAGACTTGGACTAGGTTGTCAGAACGCGGGGACTTGAGTCGGTTTCCGCGTTGATTTCACTCGACTCTTCATATGTTCTCAAGGAGGGAATGCTTGCTTGATTTCGAACTTGGCCGCGATCAAGGTAGGAGATTAAATCCCTGGTTAAATCTATGATGAAATCGACTTTCTTAACGGTTGCCTTGGCTTCCTCATTTTCCTTGGTGGCTCTGACTGCCTCTGCAGCTGAGTTTTCAATCGAACAGGAGGCTTCCGGCGATATCGCGATCTCGATCGATGGCGAGTTGTTCACTCGCTACGTCACTTCTGACAAAGAAACCAATAAGTGCTATTTCTGGCCTGTAATTGGTCCCGGCGGGGTCAAGATGACTCGTGCTTTTCCAATGCAGGACGTTGCCGGTGAAAAGCAAGACCACCCCCATCATCGATCCGTGTGCTTTGGCCTACAGAACGCGGGTGGATTTAACACCTGGCATGAGCGTCTCACCTACACGAAGAATGGAAAAGTGGATGAACGGCAGATGGCCAAGAATGGGCGGCAAGTACACACTCGCGTGGTGAAGGCGGAGGCATCAGGGAATCATGCGACTCTTATCGTCGAATGCGACAACCTGACACCGAGTGGCGAGAAATACATGCAACAGACTCGCCGGATCGATTTTCACGTGGCTCCGAACGGAGCAAGGGTTATGGATATCGAAGTTGTCCTCAAGGGAACGAAAGACAAGATCACCGTCGTTGGGAAGAAAGACTCGGGGCTGAGTGTTCGAGTGGCTCACAGTATGTGTGTCGATGCTGGGCAGGGTGGTCATATCGCAAACAGCAACGGCGACCGTGATAAAGCAACTTGGGGCAAAAGGGCCTCATGGGTGGACTTCAATGGTCCCGTTGAAGGAAAGAAGATGGGGATCGCCATGCTGAATCATCCTGATAGTTTTCGTTACCCGACGCCATGGCATGTTCGAACTTACGGTCTCTTCACGGCGAATCCCTTTGCTCTCAAGGAGGTTGCGGGAGAGGATGAGAGTGGGGATTTTGAACTCGCCAAAGGAGAAGAGATCAAGCTAAAGCACCGGTTGATTTTTCATGCAGGTGATGAGGTTCAGGCGGATATTGCTGGAGCTTGGGCTCAGTATTCGAAGTAGGGAAGGCGAGTGTCGCGCCTAAATCCAAGCTCGCTTTGAAGTCCTAGGAGTCTGCTTCGGGGTCGTGGTCGTTTGGGGACTTGGAGCCAGGAGGGCTTGCTTGTGAGTGGGAAGAATCCATTGCCGCTCCGATCGCGCAGCCAAAGGACATTCCGAGGCACATCCCCAATGCCAGGTGATCGGTTAGGAGCCCGATCACCAAGCCCATCAACATTCCAAACGAGATGCCCATCGGTAAAGCCGAACCATTTGATGTTGGTTTAGGGGGCTCACTGTTCATTGCGGTGATCCTTCCACTTTAGGTGGATTGATGGGCTGTCGGAAAATCCAACGATAGCCCTCTAGGTCTCGAACGGTATAGGTGCGTTCGCCCCAGAATTGGTCTTTGGGAGGAGAGAGGATCTCAGCGCCTGATGCCTTCGATTTTTCCCAATGTGCGTCCACGTCGTCGACATCAAGGAAGAGCTCGAGATTGGTGTCCTTGAGTGTCTGCGGACTACGTGCTGCCTCGTGGTTGGTGCTGATGGAAAGTACGACGAGACCATGAAAACTGAGTTCGGCATAGGCAATCTCGCCTTGTGGTGGATAGCGCCCAGCTTCGACGAGACCGAATGTCGTTGTGAGGTATTCAATTGCGGCCTCCGCGTTTGTGTATCCCAATCGAGGAAGAAGTGGCTGTCGATAGGTCGTTGTCATCGAGTCTTTTCTTCCCTCCTTGTCATGTGTGGTCAACTGGAAGGCAGGAGTCCCTAGTCCATCGGATTGTGGGCTGATAGTGCCTGATGGATCAATACGAAAGAAGGCGTTGTTGTAAAAGGAAAAGAGGTGGCTTTGGCGAAGTGCTATTCCCGGTTTTCGTTCTCGATCTTTGGGTAACGCCAGACCAAATCCCAATATCCGGAGCCAACCCGAACGATCTGTTGATTGTCGTTTCGTTGGAAGACTTCGGACGGAGACGGGTTGGATTGAGGAGATAAGAGATAGCGATCCACCGGACCAGGGTGGTAGTCGATGAGATGAGACCGCTCTTGTCTCTCCTTGGGAAGCAGGTCGAGAGAATCAGGGTAGTGACCCGCAGTGAGATAATACTTCTCGAGCTCGATCGCGAGAAGTGCTTCTTGAATGGCAATATTTGCTGTTGGAAAGTGATCTTCAAGTTCGAACTCAATCGCCTTCAGTTTGGGGAGAACGAAAAGCGAGCAGACCGGATTCACGGGGATCCGGGGTTTCTTTAGCTCACTATCGGGGAAAAAATACTCGTAGGTGAAAACTTTGCTTTGATAGCTCCACCCCTTGGGGTGGAGTTGCCAGAGTAACGTCACCCAGAGGCGAGCGCCATCGTCTCGGTCAGCCAACTGTCCGAAGTGATTAATCAGTGTCTTCAGGGAATATGCCTCGTCGACTTGATCCCATAGATCGATCTGGGCAAGTGCAGCCCCCTTTCGCAGTCTGACTGAATCGCGAAGAAGATCCACTTTCGTGAGAGCGGTGTAGAAGGTCTCCAATTGGTCGGTGCTCCAACGGTGGAGTGCCAGCCCTTCCCAGAATGGTTGAATCAACGTGAGGAGAAAGTCCATCCGTCTAATGTGAATGTAGAACGACGGTGAACCTTCGAGCGATTCGGCAAGTCGGAATCCGAGAAGCAAATCTTGTGCTGCCGCGTCACGGTCGCCGATTGCCAAAAACGCAGAGCTTCGAAGCGATAGAACGGTAACGAGGTAGCTGATGGCTTGATCACGAGCTCCCACGAGGGCTTCGATCATCCAGCCCCGCTCGTAGGGCAGGTTCCATCTTCCCTTTGGGCGCGCCTTCGATTCCTTTGCAAGTTCCTCGAGCGTGAGGCTGTAAGGCTCAAGATCGCTTAGAAGTTGCGACGCGGGATTGGTAGTGCTTGTCTCTTGTTGGTTGGTTCGACGCTGGCTCTTAGATGGGCGTGTCCAGTAGTTGAAATCCGTGGTTTGATTCGAAAACCACAAAGGCCTCTCCAAAGGAGGGCGAGCAGGTGGCTCAATCTTCTGGATTCGAGTGAGATCTTCTGATGGTGTGATATCGCGGTAGTCTCCGAGAGCCAGGTTGGCATCGTGATTGCCTTGAATGAGGGCTCTTAGGAGTGGCGTTTCGCACAGATTCTTATCGTCCGCGATCGGGGCGGGAGCGAGGGAACTGAGTTCAAGGGATCCTCCCGATGCTTCGACCGATTGTCTCAACCGTTCGAAGGCCCGGGCACCGCGCCAATGTTCTAGCGAATAGAGCAGCACAATCGTGGTGAAGGTCGCAAGAATAGGCCATCCATAGTGTGAACGGGCTTCTTGCCATGAAAGAAAGTGCCATCCGTGACGCTTGAGCTTGATTGCCCTCAGGATGATGCAGGTGAGAAACGGCGTCAGCACGAGGCTGAGGTAAAGGCTGTTCAACCAGTGAACTTGGACTGACGCGAGGACGGGCCCGGTGACCGCCCAGCCCGCGAGGAACGCCGTGACACAAACTTTTCGGACCAGTCTTGGATTCCGTATCGTCTGCTTCTGTTGCTTGGATTCTGAATCTGACTCACTCATGACACTACAGGATGCGTTGTTCTGGGGCCGTTCTGATTTGGCTTCTTGGCGATGAACCAGATGAGCTTGGTCGTTTCGCGGAAGATTTTTCTGTTGAATTGGCGCGAGGAGGGAAATTGAAGAATTGGCGTTCGATAGCGGCTAGTCTTGCGCTGGGATTTTCCCAGGATTGTTTTTGTGACTCCCTGGCTAGCTCCGTTTGCCGTGACCCTGGGCTGGTAAGTTGAAGGGCTAGAATCAGGATCCAGGCGGCGCCCAGTGACAGCTTAGGGTGAGCGAACCCTGAATCGATGATGCGAGCTAGTTTGTCCCATACGTTGAGCCCTGCTTTGGTCGCGGGCAATCCGGGAGCGGTGTGTTCGGCAAGGATTTCATGCTTCCAATCGTCAGGGATCGCTCGCAAAGGATGTTGACTGAGATTCTCTTCAAATTCGTTTTTCATTGGATCTCGTTGTAAAGGGGACGTAGGAGCGTTCGGAGTTTGTCTAGTCCGTAGCGATAACGACTGGCTGCCGTGTGAGGGGAAATATCGAGTGTGGTGCCGATCTGCTCGAAAGTGAATCGTTCCCAGAGCTTGAGGTGCACCACCATGCGTTGTTCCTCTGGTAGTTGTTGGACCGAGTCGCTCAGTGCCTTTCGGAATGCAGCGAGGTCCGGATCCGGTGTCGGGGCGAAAAGGTTCGTATGTTCTGATCCGTAGAGATCGTGGTATCGGGTGGCAGTGCGGTTCTTTCGAATCAGATCGATGGCCTGGTTGTGGGCCATCTGCATCAGATAAGGGCGTTCTTTATGGGCTCGATCAAGGATCTGGGGGCGGGCTGCCAGTTTGCGAAATAGGTTTTGCAGGACCTCTTTGGTCAGTTCTTCGTCACGCAGTAAGTTGAGGATGAACGCAAAGAGAGCCGAACTGTGTCGTTCGTAAATCTTCTCAAGCTGCGTCATGGGCTCCATCTGTAATACCCACAACGTTTGCCGTCATTGAACTTGTCTAAATTTGGAGTGAAAAGTTTTGTCGGGGTGAGGTGGTAGGGCGTGGAAAGCGATTCACCAGCACTCGTTGTTAATCGGCCTGGGTGCTCAGGGCTAGAGTAGCTGCTGCAATCGTTCGTAGCGACGGTCCACCTCAGCGATTGTTTCGGGATCTAGTTCAAAGCTCGTAGGGCCTCGTCGGCGGGCACTCTGGAAGACTCCTTGGCGAACGAGTAGATGCTTTTCGACCGCAAGGAAGCCGTCGAGGCTGTGGCATTGTAGTGTGACCAGAGAGATAATGGCTTCCGACAGATGGGCGGCTCTCTCGAAATCACCGGCAGTGAGCATTCGCCAAAACGCCACCTGTGCATCGATGATTTCGGCTCCGGGCATGGTGCCCACAATGCCCCGGCGAAAGGTGTCGAGTAGAGCCATCCCTCCTGATCCTTCGAAGACGCGAGCTTGGCCTTTTGTGGCTTCCCGAAGCGCACTGAGCTTGGGGCCTACGGGATTCGCTTCGGGCTTGAAGATTACCCGGTCAGGACCGAATTCATTGACGAGGTCTGACTGCAACTTGGTGCTCAGGCTTCTCCCGACATAGGCGCTGGCATCTTGGACGATCAGCGGGATCGTTGAGTTGGCGAGAAGGGCTTCAAAGTATTCTCGGAGTCCGCGGTCATTCAAGGCGCCGCTGGTCGGTGGAATCGCCATGGCAGCGGAGGCTCCAACGGCTTCTGCGTGTTGGATGTGACGGATGGCTGTGTGGGTAGATTCAGCGCCGACACTGATCACAACCGGGAGACGGTCATCGACAATCGCGCAGGTGGTGGATGCAAGCTTGTCCCGTTCTTCACTCGAGAGCCGAAGTGTTTCGGATACCATAGCCATGGTAATTCCGTTTGCGCCGCGACTGATCAACCAATTCAGCTCGTGCTCCAAGGTGCCAAAGTCAATCGACTCGTCTTCATGGAACGGAGTTTGAAAAACGGGAAAGACACCCTCGAGCGCAGTCGTCATGCTTCGAATAGGAATGGCAGTGGAATGCTGTGGTTAGCGGTCCTCAGGATGTTGGCACGTTTTCAGAAAGGCAACCAGATCGGCAATTTGCTCGTTGCCCAACATTGAATAGTTTCCAGGCATCATGGATTGCTCCAGGGTTTCGCGGCGGGTGATCGATTGTTTTTCGATTCGTTCGGACGTGCCGTCTTGTCTGACGATGACGAGTTCAGATGCGGTTTCCTCCATAACAGCGCCAAGGGTTGTGGAGTTGCGTGATTCGATCATCTGGAGCTGAAATCCTTCCGTGATGGTGGCGCTGGGTTCGAGAATGGAGCGAATGATAGTCGCTGTGTCCGACCGAGCTCCAATACTTGAAAGATCGGGGGCGTAGTTGTTGCCTCGGCCTTGGATCTGGTGACAGTTGATGCAGCCCGTTGCCCCTGTCTCGCTGAAGAAGAGTTCTCTCCCTCGAGAAGCGCTTGCGGTCGCCAGGCTCCGGGTGACCTCCTTGGCGTTGGCTTGTCTCTCTGGGCTGAGAGAGACTTCAAGTCCCAGCTTGTCGCTCACCCGGATTAGACCGTCGTAAAGTCGGGGATCGGGGTCGTTGGATAAGTCTTGGATGAGCTGTACGATGGAGTCCGCTTGGGCGAGCTCCGGTGCCTTAACGTGAGAAAGCGCCTGAAGGAGCCTGCCTTGGAGGCGGACGTCTTTCAGGCTGGAGAATTGCTCGATGAAAGTTTCTGCCCAGTGTGAAGGCGGGGTCCAATCCCGGACAAAACTCAAGCGAGCGAGGACTTCGATTGCTGACTTGCTGGCAGGTGAATTGGGGGCAGCCTTGATCTCCGAGAGGAGGTAATTGGCGATATCGGTGGCAGACTCTCGTGCCCCGTTGGCGAGTGTGATAAAGCCTTGGATGGCGGCTTGTGAAAGGGGAGCTGAACCGCTGAGGGCCTGCCAGAGCACCGGTTTGGCTTCGGACTCTCGGGCGAGTGGACGGAGAACCTGGGCGCGATCAGAGTCGGTTTTGAGAGAATGGTAAAAACCGAGTAGATCTTGCCATTCGTCTCGCTCTTCATAGGTGGCTCGGGAGAGCATCGTCAGGAACAGTTGTTTTCGTTGAGCTGAGGAAGCTGTCTGGATTCGCTTCATGATGTCTCGAACCGCGATCGATTGCTCCTGTTCGATTCGCGATTGTTCGTTGGGCATCTTCTTTGGGGGAAGGGGATTGAGTGCCCAGGTGCCGATCCATTGCTGGATCTGTGGATCTGGGTCTGCGTCCGCGAGACTGAGGGCTTCATCCAAGCTGAGATCGAAACGCTCCAGGAGGCCGAGTAGGGCCGCTAGGCGGACGGCGGGCTGTGAGTGTCGAAGGAGCGCCTTCCGTTGTTCAAGGGGCATCAAATCCCGCAGGGCACCCCAGGCCGAATAAAAGTTCAGCCGATCTGATTCATAGGGCAACCAGTCGACGAGTTGGTTGGAGAGATCGCTTCGACGAGCTTGCCAGATGGCTTGAATGGCTGCTTGGCGAATTCTGGGGGAAGGATTCTTGAGTTGGCTGGCGATCGTGGCTGGAAGGGCGTTCGGATTTTGAGTCGTTCTGGCCCAATAGGCGTGAATCCTAAGAGCTTGGATTCGGAGGTTTGGATCGCGCGCTTCATTCTCGATCAGTTGTCCAAGCCATGACTGAATGTGTGGGTCCTCGACTCCCATGCGTCCGAGTGCCCAAATGGCCCACGTGGTCTGTCCGGTGCTGAGTTCCGAACTTTCGAGGGCTGCAATCAGGGCGACACGATTGGTGAGTCCACGTCGAACAATCTCGTCCTGAGCGTTCACACGCCAGATTGGCAAGGTGCCGGCATCTAGATCCTCGATCAGTTGGCCGAGGGTCCATTCGGAATAAGGGACATGGTATTTTTGTTTGAACCAATCGGATCGTGGGGTGATTGGGTTGCCCTCGAAGTGAATCCGATAAATCCAGCTTCCGTCTTCGGAGAGCTGGTAGTGGTAGTCGCCTCCCCAGCCGCAAACATACACGGTCCCATCGGGGCCGAATTCCATATCTGTCGGCCGGTAGATCTCTTCGCCTCGCTGAGCAAAGGGTTCCCACTTTCCGCCTGCGGGCATGCGAAGAGCTCCATCCCAGGTGGGGCGATAGACAAAGGTGCCATGCATCCAGTCGTTGATGAAAAAGGCGTTCTGGTAGGCCTCAGGGAATTGGTCGTGAGCATAGAAGATGATGCCCGTTCCCGATCCGTGAAAGACCGGACCGCTAATGGGAGCTGTCGGGAGATGGTCTTCGCCAGTCCAATGGTTGCTGTAAGGGTGCCCCCATCCGAAATGACTTCCGAAGGTCGGAGCGACGATGCGGTCTCCCTGGTTTTGGTCATTGTCCGTGCCAAGCCAGTTGAATTGGTCGTCCTGAGTGATGTCCCAAGGATTGCGGAATCCGCGTGAAACGATTTCGAGATTGGCGCCCATTGGATCACATCGAAGGACGCCTCCTTCACGTCCCCAGTCATCGCCGGGATCGTGGAAGGATTTCTTGTAAGTGTATTTGGTGTAGGTCTGAGGGGGATAAGCATCAGGAGCTCCCGCTGGATGAGCAACATCCCAGAGTTCTCTGAATGGTTTCGGAGCGATACCAGGGAATTTATCCGGTTGATTGTGTCCTTTTGAATTCCCTTTGGACATGTAGAGCTTGCCGTCGGGGCCCCAGTTGAGACCGTGAAGAGCGTGTTCTCGGTTTCCGAGATCTGTGTAGACGATGACGTATTCGTCTGCCTCATCATCCCCGTCGAGATCGCGAACGACTGTGAGCTCTGGAGCGTTGGCAACGTAGAGGTCGTTTCCTTTCCACGCGAGCCCCTGCACACTGTTGAAGCCGCGCGCGAATTGCTTCGCCTCATCGGCAATCCCGTCGTCGTTGCGGTCGATCAGGATGTAGACACTATCGGTCGGTGATTTCTCATGGTGCTTCGGGTATTGGGGGCCTTGGCCGATAGTCAGGCGACCTTGGGCGTCGAAGCAGATGGCAGTCGGTTTAAAGACGAGGGGCTCCCGAGCAAAGGCAGTGACCGCGAATCCCTCAGGAACCTGGGGGAGGAGGCTCGCTTGCGGTTGTTTTTTTTTATCGGTGGGAGAATCGATGGTCTTCAAGGTCTGCAGAAACTGGTCGTAGGCTTCCTTCTGATTGAACTCATCTCGCGTCGGGTGAGAGTGAATGAGAATGCCATATCGCATTTTGAACGAGCTCCTGGCTGGAACGAATTTGCTCTCACGTCTCTTTCCGCGTCCGTTGAGTTCGCTTTCTCCGAAAGCGTTGGCCACGAGGAGGCCGTTCTTGACGGCGTGCCACCACGGGCGACGAAAGTTCGCGGGATCGTTCATCAGCATCATGCCGACGTGTTTTTTCTGAAACGGACCGCTGTAGTCAGCCCAATCGGATTGAGTTGTTCGTATGGTTTTTAAGTCTGTTGATCCGTTGGCGTTGAGGATTCGGCTTTGGCGGTTGCGCTCGACCGCGAGGTCGCTTTGCACTCGAAACGCCAATCCCATTTCTTCCTGGTCTCCTAGCCAGTAGGCCTCGTCTTTTGGTAAGAAAGTGCTTTCTGCAACGAGGAGTATCCCGTCCTTGTGGCGGAGGAAAGTGTAGTGACTGATCTGCTCGACAAAAACTTCTGTGGAGCCCGCTATGAGGAGTTTGTTTTTGACTGCGAATGTAGCGCGCTGGCGTCCACCGGTTGGGCCGGTGACGAAGTCGCCTCCAACAATCTTCGCCTTCATCCGCCAGTAGTCATTCTGGCCCACGTCTCCAAGGCCCCACCAGATACCTGGGTGATAGGTTTCGTGATCCTGGTAGTCGCTGGCTTGAAGAGGAAGGTTGCGGGAGACCTGAATACCGTCTGTGGTGCGGATGTGTTTGAAATACGGTCGCGTGGTGTTCGGATCGTTCCACACGTAGGTTGCGACCGGCTTGTCATCAAGCTTGATGTCCATCTCTCCGTCGCGTTGATGGAAGGTGAATTGGGCTTGGAGCAGGCCAGGGCTCAGTGCGACGAAACAGAGGCATCGCGTCAAGATCCGCAAGGGGGTGTTCATGACTCGAGATTATTCCATTGTCGGGCTTCGTCAATACTCGCCCGAACTCACCGCATGAGATTCTCGTAGCCGCAGAAACGTGCTCCGTATAGAGTTTTGGGATGTGGTTTTCCAAGAAGGTGTCCCCGGTGATCGTGGGCCAAATAGCTTTGTTTCTTGCGGGGATCTCGCTTGAAGGGGCCTCCGTTCGGTTCAATCAAATTCAAGTGATTGGAACCCATAACTCTTACCATATCGCACCCGAACCTGCGATGATGTCCTTGATCGAACAACGCGGCAAAGGACTGGCTGCCTCCATTGACTACACCCATCGCCCGCTTTGGGAGCAGTTTTCGATACTTGGAATTCGGCAAATCGAATTGGATGTGTTCGCAGACCCTGAGGGCGGGCACTACGCCAACCCGGTGGGCCGAAACTTGGTTAAACTAGCAAACCTGGGAGAATTGGAGGCGCATGATCCGGAGGGGCACTTGAATGCTCCAGGGCTTAAAGTGCTGCACGTGACAGACTTTGACTACCGTACTACGGTTTACACGTTTGTGGATGCCTTGAAACAGATTCGCGCTTGGTCAGATGTGAACCCTCGTCACGTGCCGATCACGATCCTCGTCGAGGTGAAAGAAGCAAGCGGCACGCCGGGTATGACGAAACCGGTTCCTTTCGATGGCGCGCAGATGGACCTGATCGATCAAGAGATTCGATCGGTCTTTCCTGCCGACCGCTTGATTACTCCTGACCTCGTTCGCGGGCAACGTTCGACTTTGCGAGAGGCGGTCTTGGAGCAGGGTTGGCCGCTACTTGATGAGGTGAGAGGAAAGGTCCTTTTCGCCCTGGATAATGGAGGAAGTGTTCGAGACCGCTACCTTGACGGTCATCCGAGTTTGGAAGGACGAGTGTTGTTTGTGAGTGTTGATGAGACTCACCCGGCCGCAGCGTTCATGAAGCTCAACAACCCAAAGGGCGATTTTGACAAGATTCAGAAGGCGGTTCGGGACGGCTTTATCGTTCGCACCAGAGCGGATTCTCCAACCCGGCACGCGCGCGAGAACGACACCTCGCAAAGGGAGTTGGCGCTGAAGTCAGGGGCGCAATTTGTCAGTACGGATTTTGCGGAACCAGAGATGCGATATTCGAACTATCATGTCCGCTTGCCCGGAGGTCGAGTCGTGAGGCCGAATCCATTGTTTCCGAAGCTCAGCGAGAGAACTGTGGAAAGTGTGGGAGATTGGATCACTCTGAGCGGTCAGGGCAAAGAGCGGCTTTGGAGGAATCCATTCGCTTGGGGGCAGGCACAGTTTCTGGATGATGAGATCCGACTGAAGTCGAGTCGGAACTTCATGCTCGCTTTGAAAGAGGACTATGCAGATTTCGTTTTGGAACTGGAAGCGAATGTGCCGAGTGGGAACTCTGGAATCTTCTTTCGGTGCCTTCAAGGCGATAAGAAGTTGTTGGGGTACCAAGCTGAGATCGATCGTTCAGAGCGGCAGTTTTCTGGGGGGCTGTACGACAACACTGGGCGTGGCTTTTTAGTGCCCAACCCTCGGGATACGGAGGATCTCAATGCATTCAAAAGCCGGCAGCAGGGGAGTCTGACTGGAAGGGATTGGGATCACTATCGAGTTGAGTGCTTTGGAGATCGAATCCGCATAGCCGTCAATGGCCATTGGGTCACGGACATTCAAGACAAGAAACATCGGCGTGGCCTGATCGGGCTACAGCACCATGGAGGCGAAGCAAGCTACCGATTTCGGAACATCCGGCTTCTTGATCTGGGAGGCGTTCGCGAATGAGGCGCCGAGGCTTGGTGATTTTGCAAACGATTTGAAGTTTAGTTGGGCGCCAGATTTTTGTCGTTTTCGCTAAATCTCTAGTTTAGGAATGGGGCGTTCACCAAAAACTGACGGATTCAACATGATGAGAACTCTTGCTCGTACAACGAACTGGGCTCGGTGCTTTGTAGCAACATTGGCGCTGAGTATCGCGCTGCCAGCCTTGGCAGATGACTACAAACTCGGTGTCCAAACATGGACGCTGCGCAACCTGAACTTCGATCAAGTTGTGAAGTTCTGCACCGAGCACGGCATCAAGAACCTTCAAGTCATTGGGAGTCACATTAACCCAAACGCCCCGGTTGAAGAGATCAAGCGGAAGAAGGCCATTTTAGACAAGCACGGCCTCAAGGCATACACCTTCGGTGTCGCAGGGACCTCCATGGACAAGGGAAAGAACCGCAAGCTCTTTGAGTTTGCCAAGCTTATGGGGATTAAGTTGATCGTTGTGGAGCCGAGAGACTATCGCATCCTCGATAATCTTGAGGAATTGGTGAAGGAATATGATATCAAGATCGCCATTCACAATCATGGTATCAAGTCGGCCTACGGAAATCCCTTTGTCGTTCGGAACCTCATCATGCATCGCGATGAGCGAATTGGAGTCTGCTTAGACGTCGGTTGGGTAACTTCAGCACGCTTTGACGCGGGCAAAGTTTTCAAGGACTACAAAGGCCGTGTGTTTGACATCCATCTAAAGGATAAGAAAGTGAACAACACGCCGAATGGAGACGTGGCAACGCCTGCAGCGATTGGTGAAGGGGATTGCAACTATAAGGGGCTTTTCGCTGCTCTGCGAGAAGCGGACTATGATGGAGTGCTCGCGATCGAAACGGACGCGAATTTGAAGGATCCTAAAGACTTTGTTTTGGGGGCGAAGAAGTTTGTGGCGGAGAACTACTGATTTCGCAGCAAACTTAACTCTTTCAGGAAGGCGCTCCTCGATGATGGGAGCGTCTTTTTTGGGTTCTTCCACATTTTGATTGGATCGGAGTTGTTTTAACCACAGATAGCTCGGATGGGCACGGAGACAAGGTTTCGAGAATGATTCTTCTGGTCAATCCGTGCCCATCCGAGCTATCTGTGGTTAAAGCAGGCCGTGCATCTCAGACGAACGGCACTCACTCATCCATCTAAAAGGATATTCCGTGGCACTTGAGACCTCGGGAATGTTCTCTGTTCCACTGGAAACGTTGAGGAACCGTCTTTTTGGCTACTAGGAGTTGAATGTTAAATACCTATAACCAAGGCAGATGCCGCTTAAACTGCTTGCCGAAGACTAAAATCGACCATCAACTCGTCGGCGATTTTTTCAAGCTCGGTTCGAAGTGATTCAATCGCGGAATCCTCAGGGATTCGGAGCTCAACTTGAGCTTTGAACAGGCGTTCTCCTGACCAGGGTGCTGATTCACAATGCGACTCAAAGGTTTCGACGTTGATTCCTTGGGTCGCGAGGATTTGAGAGATTCGATGGACAATCCCGGGTTGATCATGAGCCACCAACTCGAGAGAAACCCGTGAGCCCTGATCGGAGTCATCCTCTGCGGCGCCTTCCTCCGTCACGTGGACCGTCAACCCTTGAGACTCGAGCGTGGCCAAGTCTTTCTTGAAATCAGCCAAGGCGGAATTTGGAAGGTCGACCTTTAGAATCCCTGCGAACTGACCTGCGAGGTGCGCCATTTGAGACTCTTCCCAATTCCCGCGGTGCTTCTCGATAACGGCAGACACAGCTTCAACGAGGCCCGGTTGATCGCGGCCGATGACGGTCATGACGACAGTTGAGTTCATAGATTTCGTAAAGAGGGCAAGATGGCGGGCTAAGGCGAACTGATCAAGTGCCAATCACGGGCTCCGGGTTCGATCGGAACGAAAGAACTGTCTGAGGCGTAACAAAGCGTTCCGAAAATGTGTCATACTTTCCGATAATTCCTCGCCGTGATTTGTTTTTTTTGCGAAAGCATCAAAATTGTGGGTGGGCGGAATTATCCGAAGAGCATATGCCTGGATTTCCTTGGAACGATGCAGAGAAGGCGGCCTTGAAGCACCTGGTAGCTCAAGGGCTGTCCGCGCGGGGAATCAAGCGTCTGGGGCATTTCACTGGCAGTGGGTCAGACGGAGAGCCTTGTGCGCGATCTGCGATGAGCGTGCAGAAGCAGATGCAGCGAATGGGGCTTGTCGATCCGGCGCGGTCCTCGATGGTCAAAGCAGACAAAGCGGAGGCCTGGCGAGGTAAGGATCGTGAAGCCTGTATTCGTGATTTGGTGAAAAATTGGCGAGAGACTCCCGTCGAAGAGTTTGCCGAACGATGGGCTGTTAGCGCTGCGACGATCAAATACCTACTCAAGCAGCGAGGACTGGGTCTTTCGTGGAAAGAAGCCATCCGACTGAAGAAGTCTCCATTTCGGAATCGAGAGAAGCGTCGGGAGTGGGTTGAAACGTTTCGAAATCGGGCTGCAGCTCGACGTGAGCGGCGCCGGTCTGACCTGATTGCTCAGGCTCGGCAAATCCATGAAGCAGACAATGAGATTCCACTGCGGAAGTGTCAGGGCTGTCAAAACGTGTTTCCGTTGCTACCAGCCTTCTTTCGCGTAACGAGGACTCAAGCCAAGGCCTATTTCTCCCACATCTGTGTCGTTTGCAGTTGTGCTCGAGCTGCGGAGCCTCACGGAGAAAGAGAGAACCTGATGGTTCGACGCAATCGTGATCGTCTCTTGAAACTTCGATTGCGACTGCTCGACACGCATCCCCGTCCCCAGGAGAGGATTTGCTGGAGGTGCTCTCGCTCTTGGCCAGAAGATAAACGCTTTTTCAAGCACACAAGATCCAGAGCCACGGGCAAGATCCTACTCGAACACGTCTGCCGCCTTTGCCGCGCCGAACGGAGGAGGGAGCTCTCGAGGTCTACCCGCTAGGCCGTTCCCCCTCTCTTCGTTAAAACACCGTTTTCTTAGGTCTGTTCAGGGGTGAACTGGCCTAGTTTTTGCTGTGTCTCGTCTCGAATAATGAGCTTGTTTGTGTTAAGCTGTTCAAATTCGGGTCGAACTGTCCGATCCAGCGAGAATAGAGGATGAGATTCCACTGGTCATGTGCGATGTGGTTTGTGCTGCTCTCCCTGCGGGTGAGCGCGGCGACTGACATTTCAGTCGGCTCAGACATCGGAGTGACAGGCAATCAGGTGACCATTCCCGTCACTTTGAATTCGGATGTAGCGATTGTTGGTTTGCAATTGGACGTGAATTTTGACGCAACCAGATTGACCTCGGCTGCCGTTCAGAAGGGAGCGGTCCTTGAGGTGGAGCACGTCGTTCAGTCCAATGAACTCTCGCCGGGTCAACTCCGTATCCTGCTATACTCGAATCAGAACACGACCATCGCAAGTGGGGACATTCTCCAACTTGGGTTTGGCGTTCCTGAAGGGGCTCCTTTGGGGCCGGTGACGGTGAGTCTAAGCGGCGTCTTGCTAGCGGATCCCAGTGCTACGGCGGTATCTGCAGACAGTAGTGATTCGGGTGTGGTGACGGTCACAGATACGCCGCCGGCTGTCGTTCAGGGCCGAATGTTGTTCTACAATAACTCAAGTTTTGACACGTCGAGTGACGCCGATGCCATTGCGACAGATAAAGTCGCACTTTTGCCGGGCGGAGTGGCGACCTTTGCCAACTACTCCAGTTACAGTCGCGGAATCAACGGGATCATGATCGACGTGGCAAATCTGGCACAACCGGGAAACATCGATGCCAGCGATTTCACCTTCAAGGTAGGGAATACCGACGACCCAAGTAGTTGGTCGTTTGCTGAAGCACCTCTGAGTATTAGTGTTGAAGAAGGGGGGGGAGATGGGGGGACAGACAGAATTATTCTGCTTTGGAAGGACGATAACGACGACGACGTTGTAGATCTAAACGAGGCTATTACTGGGGCGTGGCTAGAAGTCTCGGTCGTGGCGAATTCTGATACGGGGCTGACTACTGATAGCGTCTTCTATTTTGGTAACGGGCAGGGCGAAGTAGGGGATCGATCCGGAATCGACGCGAATGTGAACATCGCTGATGTTTTCGCCGTATTCAATAATCAGGCTGCCAATGTTGGGGTTTCGAACGTCTATGATCACGATCGGGATCGGGCCGTAAACATCGTGGACCTTTTCTACACTTTTAACCATCAAGCGGCTGGTACGGAGGCTCTGAACGTGATCGACCTTAGCGGGGTGGGCCAGAGCGGGTTTGAGGCTCAGCGAGCGTCCAGTCTCCCGCTCCTAGGGAGAGACGGGTTTGTTAGGATGATCTCTGGATCGTTTGAATTGACTCCTTCTGATGAAGGAGCTTGGCAGTCCGGGCGGGGGCAGATTGAAAAAATCCAATGGTTGCCTGCTGCTGACGAGTCGGTTTTGACTTTTCGAATCTCAGGAGTGGGAGAGAGGGGGAATATTGTTTTCGCCTCATCTCTGGATGGAGAAGCTTGGCAGCCCGTTCCGGAGGAATGGATCCAGAGATTAGATGATTGGGTAGTCGATGTATCCGTGCCCGGAGGAGGTTCTCAGAGGGCACTCTTTTTTCGGTATAACGAACCGGAGTTGAGAGCTGAGAAAGAATGATGGTGGCGGTGTAGTTTCCAATATGGTAACGTGAATCGAGAGTTTGGAGTTGTCTTTAGTACCAAAAAGCGTGATGTTCAGTAACAGAATGAGTGTGGGTCTAGTTAATGGTGTTGGATCGGGAGAAGGTGGAAACACTTGCTCGTGTGCAGCCATGGCCTTGCGAGGCCAGATTGCGAGGGCTCTTCTTCTTGTTGGCGTTGTTCTAGGCCTTCAGGCTGGGGGATCTGTTTGGGCTGGAGCCTCTATCCTACTTTCTCCGCCAGGGCCTTCCATCAACGCCGCTGCGGGCCAGGTCATTGACGTCGCGCTCGTTAACAATGATGCCATACAGTATGACCTGTCCGGGATCACTTTTGTTGTAAAAGTTGGTGATGGCGTTTCATCCGGTCCGACGATTGATAGTATCGATTTGGTTGGGGCAGGACTTTTCTTTGAGGGGAACGGGCAGACCCCCGTTGGGGGGGGGAATGATCGGACGAAGGCCGAGACTGCCTTTAGCTTTAGTGACGTTACCTTGAGTGCATCGCAGACGGCCACACTGGCGAGAATCACGCTCAATGCAACCGGGACTTTGGGGGATTTTGACATCTCATTCAAGGAGCCAAACCTCTTGAACCAAACAACAATTGTCCAGGGAAGTAATGCTCCCGCTCTGACGCTGCAGGACGGAGTTATAACTGTCGTTCCTGAGCCTGCCACCTACTACGCTGTGTTTTCCCTCCTCACGTTCGGAGCGGTTTTCTGGAGAAGGCGAAGTAAAAACGCATAGCTTCTTGAATCCTCTTCCTGCTGGATTGCTGAGGATCGTAATCCAGGCTTTCTCTGCGACTAGGTTCCTTCGGTATCGACCCTCGGACCACGTGCCTTACTCGATGGTCTCCAAGGGGACGGGAGGGGCGTTGCGCCATTTGTCTGTTACGGCCCAAAGGTTTACGGGGCTGATGGATTTTCCAAATTGTAGAGCGCGGACGCTTCCATCTGCGAAGGCGTAGTTGGAGCTTCCGGCTTGTCGGTCCTTCCTGCCACCGTGTCGAGCCTGTTCTAATTCTTCCAAATCGTTACCTCTGGTGCCTTGGTGGAAGTCCATGTGGACATGTCGGGATTCGGTTTTCTTTTCGCCGAAGGTGATTGTTTCAGATGGCAACGGAATCAATGTCAACTTCATCCCGTGGGGCCAATTCCAATCTTTGTAGATTTCGTAGTCTTCCTCACTTAAGGCTGTTTCGAAGAAGTCGTTCCATCCATTGATGACATAACTTCGACGAGAGCCGTTTTCGTCGGAGGGGCACTTCAAAATCGAGACATCTTGGTAGTAGGGATAAAGCTTCACAGTCCAGTTGTCTCCGTTCCGTGGGGGCAGTTCATCTTCGTAATCTCCCGAGTACATCATCAACCCCATGCTGAGTTGGCGCATGTTGGAAAGGCATTTGATGCGCCGTGCTTTTTCTTTTGCTTTGGATAATGCCGGCAGGAGAAGGGAGGCGAGAATGCCGATGACTCCAACGACTACGAGAAGCTCGATCAGGGTAAACCCGCCTTTACTCTGTTGCTGGTGCTTCATTCTCGGGATTCGAGAGCTGGAAGGGGTTCGCCATCGAGCCAAACATGTCCCCAACCGAGGTCAGACTGCTCAAGACTTGGTCGAATTCTTTCTGGCTATCAGCCTTCAACAACCTTTTGATTGTGTGATCGACGGTTGACCAAACGAGTGACACGATTGGCTTTATCTGTTGAAACTGTGGGCTATTCAATCTCTCCATGCCTGCTCTGGTATCAAGAACGGTCTGGTCCCATGAATCGGCAAGACCTGAGGGAATCCAGCGGCCTTCTACTTCGGTGAGCTTGATTTCCTCCACGGAACCGTCGGATTTGGTAAACTTAATCACGCCTGAGCTGTTGGTGGACGGGATGAACTCGATCTGAGCTTCGTCGATCACTTGGTTCAGAAAACCCCAGGGTCCCATCTTGCCAGGTCCCAGGAGTTTTCGGGTTAGGTTCTGCAAATCCTCATAGAATTCCTGTCCGGTTGAATCCAGAAATCTTGCTGGATCAACTTCTTGTAGACTCTCGATTGTTGAGATGTCGCTCGTGACGATGAGCTCCAACAGATTGACGACTTCGTTCCAGTGATTGCCGATTGAGGATTCAATCAGTGGGGTGTTGAGAGCCATAGGACTGTTGAAAATATAGTCTTCCTGCTGGTCGAGTGCTTTTGCGATGTTGCCCAGAATTTCAAAGGTCTTGTCATATAGCTCTGCATCCATGTTGGTGCAAAAGACGGTGCGCAGTTCTTTAAGATCTTCCTGATAGCTGGGGGGTAATGCGTCCCAGAGAATTCGAGGTTGGTTGCTCTCTAGTGCGTTCAGGATGGTTTCGAATGCCTCGGGAGGTGAGTCAGGAATCTCGACAGGTGCGGGAGGGGCTGGAGCATCACAGGCGATGAGCGTGAGTGCCATGAGGAGAATCGTCCATTGTGCTCCTCGGTGGGACGATCGGTTCCGGTCGGTAGCATTTTGGGCAACTATGGCTCTTATGATCTTCATTTCCTCACAGTATTCAACCGGAGAGCGGGATTGGTTTCAATCAATTGCTACGCCACCGTTCTACTGACTGAATGAGATCTCTACTTCGGGCTGTCAGACTTCAATGACCGATGATCGCAAAACCAGAACGCGTTACTCCAGAAAGGAATTAGGGGGCTGACAGGATGTGGTTAATGACATCACTTTGATCGGCCTGATTGACCTCCCCGTCAAGGTTCGTGTCGGCGGTTGAGATGAGGTCGGGCTCAAGTGGCGATGTCGATGAAATGTGAGATTGAAGAATCACGAGGTCGAGAATGGTCACGTTCCCATCGTTGTCCAGATCTCCCGGGCGAACGAAATCGTTTCCGTCCGTTGGGTCTGAGAAACGGAGGAATTCCTCGCGGTTCGTTTCCTGGTCGCCATCAAAATCACCCGCTGATGTGACATCTCCCAGGTTTGCGATCGAGTCGCTTGCATTCGCATCGATGATTCGCTGTTCGAATCGGTCGTCCAGTCCATCGTTGTCAGTGTCGATAATTCTTTGGGGACGGAACGCCACGGTAAGCCCGGCGATTGCGCTCAAGCTATTGATGAGTTGGCGTTGGGTGGATCCAGGGGCGATGTCGAGGAGGTTGTCTTGAACTTGGAGCCCTGGACTTGCGGTATCCTGTAATCCAGTGAGGTTGGCGATTGGAGCGAGATCGGTTAGTTGATTGCTTTGGAGATCCAAGGATGTCAGGTTGACGGCGAATTCCAGTCCCTGAAGGTTGGCGATGCCAGCGTTGGGGAGACTGAGACTAGTGAGGGTCGCTAGGTCGGCGGTTGTGATGACTGCGCTTGGGATGCCGAGTGCGCTGCGCAGGCCTTGTTCGAGTTGGGCGTCCGTGAAGAAGACTCGACAGTCGATCACGAGCTTGAAATCGTCGAAGGTCCAGGCGCCGGCGTTCTCGGCAGGAAGCGGGTTTGCTTGTAGACGGGTGCCAATGGACTCGAGATTACCGATGACGCTTTGGTTAAAAGTTTGCGTGATATCGATCTCAATGGGGGTGCCTGCCGCCAGGCCTGCCGTTTGTAGTGTGTGTAATGAGCCTGTTGAGATCGCTTGGAATTCTTGAAGATCGGGGTCGTGATGAGTGGTTGGATTGTAGCTATCGAGTTCAATGCTTCCGGTGAATGGGAAATCATTCACGCCTCCTACCTGGCCTCCAGCTGTGAGTACCTTGAAGTGAAGTGTGACGTTGCTCGCAAGATGGCTGTTGCGGAGGTCGAACTCGGAAAATCCTCGGATGGCTTCCTGTTGGAATCGGCCAATCTCTGCCACGCCGGGAACGGTTTCGCTGGGGAGGGAGTGGAAATGATTGCCCGTACTCAGGTCAAGAGCCGTTGAGGCGATGGAGAACGTGAGGCCGTCTCGTCTCTCGCATCCTTGAATGAGACGTAGATTGTCTAGTTCGAAAAATGCGGGGCCCGTGGATCCTTCGGGGACGGTCCATTCGAAGCGAATGGTCACGTCTTGGTTCGAGAGGTTACTGAGCGGGATGATGGCGGTTTGCGAGCCTGTGTTGGCGAGACTGCTCAGTCCTGTCGATAGGAGAGTTTGGTCGACGAGAGCCGCTCCCCCACCCGTTGGTTCGACGATCACTTTGAAGGTTCTCGGTTGTGTCGGAGGCGAAGTGGTGGAGAACGTCCATCCAGCGCGGTAGTCGACGAGAAGGCTGAGGGCTTCGAGTTCGAGTGTGGTATTCTGAGTCATTTGAAGCGTCCCAGGCGTCTGCGCTTCGAAACCGTGCGCGAAGGCAAAATGGCCGCTGCTTGGAGTAATGGTCGAGAAGGGGAGGAGTGGGTTGATGACGGTTGTGCCGATGGTTGAGGCGGCTGGTGTTTGAGGGTTAGTAAAATCCGTTACCTGCCAGCCTTGGAGATTGCCGGATTCGAAATTGCTGTTGGCGAGGTTTGACTCAAGGAATGGGGTGTGTTGGTAGTCGAGCCGAACGGGCCCGGTAGCTCCGGCAGCCCCCGAGACGGCGATGGAATAGGTCTGGTTCGCTTGAACTAAGAGAGAGATCTCACTTTGCAAGAAGGGGGCGCTGGCATTTGCATTGTCATTGCTCGCGGCGGGAACCAGGGCGTTGACACTGTTGCCCGTATAGGCAGCGAGCGTTGTGTCGAGCTCGATGCCCAAGGTTCGGAGCTTGAGAACCCCGTTGGAGGGGGCCTGCCATCGCCACCAGACGGACGGGTTTGCCCCAGAGTTGCCTGCGTGATTGGGCTCCCCGGACTCAGCAGTCGCCGCCAGGTTGTCGCTGACTGCTGATCCGCTTGTTCCCGGTAACTCGATGGCGCTGGAGAAGTTGTCGTTAGCAGGTGGGGCACCAGGTGTGGAGAGTGAAAGTGGTATGGTTCGGCTGAATTCGTTTCCTAGGCTGTTCGATGCTTCGACAGAGTAGTCGCCAAGGTCCTGTATAGAGGTGGTGGGAATGGTGAGTGCCTTTGAGCTGGCTCCAGGGATTGGGTTGCCGTTGAGATACCATTGGAAACTGAGAGGGGATTGCCCGGTCGCATCGGCATGAAGCGTCACTGCTTCCCCGATTCTGCTGTGGGTCACGCTGGGATCGCCGACGACTTGAGCATGGCCTGTGGCAGCGGTGACCTCGGGGAAATTGAGCGTGAAATTACCTTGGGCCGCGTTAAATCCGTCGACTTGAATGTGGTATTCTACGCCGGCTGTCGCGAGGAATGTGACGCCACTATCGGTTCCGCCTCCCTGATCGTCGTTGCTAGCAATGAGGCCGAGGAGGGATAGAGTCCCTCCGCGGTAAACAGCCAAGGTTGTATCAAAATTGGTGGCACTCGTGTGGATGGTCGCCGGCCCGGTCGATGGGGCGGTCCAGGTCCACCAAACCGTTGATCCACCCGTGGCTAAACCCGTGGGAGGATTCAGGGCTTCGCCTGTTTCTCGCGAGGCGGCGGTATTGGTGCCGGTGGTTGAGGTGGATCCGATGGGAATCAGGATCCGGTTTGCGAAACTGTCGTTGGAAGGTGGAGAGATGACGGCAACCGTAGCGGTTACTTCGCCAGGTGTTTTGCCGGCAGCGTCCGCTGTGACTTTCAATGTGGCTGGGTCGGTGGCGGTGGCGGGTACGAGCACCGCGCCTGCATATTGGCCGTCATTCGCGCTTGGGTCGGGAGCAACGCCGTTGTCGAGTAGCGTGACGGGGGCAGCGGCACTGACTTGATTCGAGCTCACACCGTCGAGAAACTCCGCCGTCACAGTGGCGCCCGTAACTGCAAGAGTATCAGACACCGTTACGAAGACCGAAACTTCGCGTCCAGCAATGACCGGGATTTGGGAAAGCCCGATTTGGAACTCGAGGATGCCGTCGCCCGTATTTGTGAGGGCTCCGTGGGCATTTACCCGGCCTCCGGTCAGCGTCGTGGTCGCGAGCGCGTTGACGGGCGTGGTGCTGTTGAGAATGCGGGCCTTGAGATCGGCAACGGTGATGTTCGGGAACTGACTTTTCACGAGTGCGGCAACGCCCGCCACATGCGGGGCTGCCATGCTTGTCCCGGAACTAAAGGCGTAGGCCGAATCATCTTGCGCGTGGCTAGAAAGAATGGATTGCCCTGGGGCTCCAAGGTCGACTGAGGTGGCGCCGAAGTTTGAAAAAGAGGCGAGGGCGTCTTGGCGATCCAGTGCGGCAACGGATATGACGTTGGGAACTGTATGGTTTGATGGGTAGTGTGGGACAGAGTCGTTGTTGAGCGAGTCATTTCCGGCGGCTGCCACAAACAAGATGCCCGCTTGCTCGGCTGCGACGATGGCATTTCTTAGGGATAGACTGAAACCCGAGCCCCCCCAACTTGCGTTAATGATGTCCGCTCCTTTTGCAATGGCATAATGGATGCACTCGATGGCGTCGGAAGTGAAACCAGTCTGAGTGCTGAGGAACTTAAGCCCCATTAGTTGAACATCCCAGGCAACCCCAACGTGAGGGCCTCCAGCGTTGCCGGCGGCGCCGATGGTGCCGGCGACATGGGTGCCATGACTTGTTGTATCGGTCGGCGTCCCTGTGTTGTTGATGGCGTCGATGCCGTGAATGTCGTCGATGATACCATTCGCATCATCATCGATCCCGTTGCCAGGAATCTCGCCGGGGTTCTGCCAGAGGTTTGGGGCGAGGTCTTGATGAGTGGTGCGCATTCCCGAATCGATGACGGCGACAATGACCTGACTTGAGCCGGTTGTAATATCCCAAGCCGGAACGGCGTTGATGTCTGCGCCTGCTACTCCGTTGTCTTGGCCGGTATTTCGAAGTCCCCAGAGCGAACCGTCCGTGAAGAAGGTGTCCGTTGGCGTGGCTGTGGCCGAGACGAGATAGTCTGGCTCTACATAGAGGTAATTGCCCGAGGTCTGGAGTCGCTCTAGTTCGTCGCCATAGTTCTTGAGGTGGCTATCTGCTACACTGGAACTGCCCACTTGATCGGCCTGAATGACCGGCATCTGCAAAACGACGAGCTCGGAGGAGGACTGAAAGCTTACTGGGGCTGAGACAGATGCATCGGCGGCGACTCTGGGCCCAGCTTGGTCGGGGTTGATTTGTGCCAGGAAGCGTGATCGATGGGCCAGGTGTCCGTTAACACGGACCGTATCAACGGGATCGTTGGGCTGTCTTGTAATGCTTGCTTTGCTGAGCTTGTTGGCAGCGGACGTCTTGGAGAGATCCTGATTGCTAGCAGCGCGCAATGATTCTCCAAGCGGGACGAGAAACCCCACAAGAGCGAGAATTGTAAGCGATGTAACGTTAATCAATGTGGAATCTCCTTGTCGCGGCTCGGTTAACCCGGATTGGGCTAAGATTGGATTCCGAGATCTGCGGCCGAAAGCTTAGGTGAGCTGGGCTCGAGGGTCAAATGATTGACGGGAGGCTTCGCCATGTTCTCCGCGGGCGCATTGCGAAAAACCGACGATAAAAGTCCGATGAGCCATTTTACGTGTCTCTTGTCAGAACTCTCGAAGCTTCGCTCTGGGACGATTTGTGTACATTCCATTCCTGTATGTAGGCAAGCTGCGTGCCATTCTTTAGAATGAAGGGAAGGAAACGGCTGGAGTTGAAGGCCTTTACGGTGAGGGCTGAATCTCGATCAATTGGATAGCATCTGCGATCACATACTTGCCATCCGTTCCCGAGTTCGAAATCTTGATCCACTGATCCCTGCCTTGATTAAAATCGAAGTACCCGATGGTTCGAAAAAGTCGATTGTGTTCCGGGATCTCTTGTTGATTGATGCGAAACTCGTCTAGAGCCTTCGCTGAGCGTACTTGCACTAGCGTGTTGGTAGAGCGGCGGATGTTGAAGCAATGGGATATTCGCAACTCGTAGGTTCCAGCCCGGTGAAAATACGGTTGATAGGTGACCGACTTTTCTCCCTTGCCAGATTTTTGATCGTGTAGGTAGCCGTAGCCAACGTAGGGCGGTGTATGGGTTGAATACTGCCAATCCCCCACCAGGACAGCGTCGGCATCATCCAGGACGAGGCCTGGAAGGGATTCCGTGTCGGGGACAATAAACGGCACAAGCTCCGGATCATCGACTTCCCCTGGCGCATGAGAATTCGGCACGGCGGCTGGGTGTCGCGGTGGTGAAGGGCTGTTGACCGATTGGCAGGCGATCGCGATGAGGCTCAAGGATACTGACACGGCCCCTCGAATGAGGCCTTGGAATCCACGTGTCGAGTCGCTTGCCGACATCGTTCTCGATGAAAACTTAGGTGAACGGCCTACTTGAACTGGCTTCCGTAGTCATTGCTCGGATCACGAAAAATGGAATGTAGGTGCTGGAGCGGGTCGCCGCCCAGATTTTGGTTTGCGAACTCAATCAGCACTTTGGGACCTTGAACACGAAAATAGACTGCGCTTCCAGTTTCGGTTTTTCCCCACCAACCGAAATAAGTCTCATCGAGGCTTGTATTGATCTCGCTCTGTCGTTTCTGCGCATACTTTCGTGGAAGGATTGAGGTCCATTCGGTGATCAATTCGTTTAGAATGGATTTTTGATTTTCGTTGAATTGGACGGCTTTTATTCCTTGGTGCGACGGCGTCACGTCGTCGGCTCCGGGACCGGCGTCGAGGTTCTGTCGCCGTTCACCGACGACTGCTTTTGCTCTCATGTCTGGGGAAAGGCTGTTGATGAGTTCGAAAGCGTGGCTTACTTCTCCCTCCATGGGGCTGCTCTTGTAGGTTTTCCCCCATTGGACATCGGCGGGTTGGGTTCCTATGAAAGACGGCGAAATCGTGACTTCATCCTTTCCAATTGTCAGGTTGATGGCGAGGTGATGACCATCGAACTGCCAGCCCCATGCTTCGTCCTCTCCTGGGCTGCCATAAATGAAGAACCAGTAGTTGTCGGCGCCGAAGAGCATTCTATTACCGGTTTGATCGCCGCGTACTAATAGATCGTCGCCCAACATAATGCCCCTCACTTTCTCGAATCCGTTGGGACTCAGTGATGTGGCTAACAAGGTTACGAGATGCCGCAATTCGCTATCGTTCAAGTCGGCGATTCGGATCCCTGCATAGTCAATGTTGGGGGGGAGATTACTCCAGACCGCCTTTTCGGGCGTGTTAAAAGGAAGCTTTGCTTTCGGCGTGAATATCGGATCGATGTTTTTGAGAAAACGATTGGCCGCCTGGACCATCGCTTTTGTTGAACGGTTCTCAATGCTTGCAATTTCGAAGGCTTCGAACGCTTTTCCTACCTCGGATTCGATTCCCCAAAGAAAATTCGAAGAAAAAATCGTAGCCACGAGAGCAAGGGCAAGGACTGGGGTGCTTTGACGGGTTTTGTTGGATGCGTTCGGGTTTGTCATGGGTGAAGGAGGCTAATTTGGTGGGTGAGACTATCATTGGGAGCCCCGCTATCGCAAGAGATGAGTGTGTGGACAGCAACTCCTGTCGCGTTTTGTTTGGCACTTTTGAGAAAGGTTTATCGAGTGCTCAATCAAATTTGCGTGATCGAGCCGGCTCTCGCAAATCGCAAACACAAATCAACACACTCTCAAAATGTTTATTCAACAATGGTCAAAAAAGGTGCTGGCAACAGCTTTAATACTTCTTGCGAGTCAACACTCTCATAAAGGTTCACTCCAAGCGCAGGCATCGTTGCCAATGCAAGCGGGGCAGCTCGTGGTGACTTGTTTCTCGGGAACGAGCAACAACACGGTTGCCCCCGATCCCAATAATCATGTGATTGGGATCATTGATACTCGCGATCCACTGGCTAACGGCGCGGTGCTCGGTGACAATTGGTTTCCGCCGCCCGGCTTTATGTTTCACAATGAAGGGAGTCCAGATGAATGGTTTTCTAGTCGATTAGGAGAAGTGTTCGGAGTGACTCTAGACCGGGCGCCTTCGCGAAATATTTTCGTGAGTGCCACCACTGTGTATGGGAACTTCCCTCCGGGGCCGGCGGGACACGGTGGGGTCTATCGGCTCGATGGCGATACTGGGGCAGTTTCTTCTGTGACCATTCCCGGGACAGGGAACGCATCGCTGGGGAGTCTCTGTCATGGCTTGAGTAGCGATGGTGGGAGTTGGGTTTATGCTTCCAACTTCGAGGATGGAAAGATCTATCGCATTGATTCGGTTGCTCTGACCGTTGAGCCGACCAGTTATGATCACGGGATCGATGGTCGGACTGCCGCCTCGATGACACCTATTCCTGATCCTGGAACGATCGACACACTTTCGCCCCTGGGACGGCGCGTGTGGGGCGTTCAGATCCACGACGGGCGCCTTTACTATGCGGTTTGGTGGGAAGACAAAGTTCATCCCTCGGCCCTCGATGCCAATGAGATTTGGTCTGTGGGATTGAATCCGGTTACGGGTGAATTCCTTCCCGCGACTGCCCAACTTGAGGTGACCCTGCCGCCGAGACCGGGGTCAGCGAACTGGTCGTTACCTGTGGCCTCGATCGATTTCACTCCTTCGGGTGCGATGCTTCTGGCTGAGCGTTATTACCGGTGGGATGGCGTTCATCAAGCACGAGTGCTTGAGTATACGGGAGTCAGTGGTGCATGGACAGCGAGCCCTACTAATAAATACCGTATCGGTGACAGTGGCGGTCTCACGGCAGGTGGTGTCGCTAGTGACTGCGATGAGAATGTGTGGTCCACAGGTGATATCTTGCATGGAAACATCTACGGACTGCAGAGAGTGCCAGCTGGAGGCAACGCTTCGGATACACCTGCAACGGCGAACAGCATACTGATTGATGTTGATAACGACACGGTGCATCAGGATAAGACGCTGATTGGGGCGATTGATATTTTCAACGATTGTGGTTGCATCGTGGTAGAGGGACTTCAGGTTGATTGCCCGAGGGAGGAAGGGGCTCCTTATGAGCTTTCGATGTCCTTGACGAATCAATCGGGTCAAGAAGCTCAGTGGGCTCTGATTACTCCTGTTTCGGGTGTTGACGCGGTCTTCCCGAACCAGATTCCTTTGTCGCCGTCGCTCGGCGATGGTGATTCAATTGATCTCTCGGGAATCCAGTTGTTCGGAGCGGTCTCGGGAGGAGAAGCCTGTTTCAATGTGACGCTCTTGGCGGTTGTCAATGGCGAACTCCGAGAGTGCTGCACTGAGAAGGTTCGAGTCCAGCTTCCTGATTGCGAATGCGTGGCACTTGAGACAAGGAGTGTCGAATGCAAGGCGGTCGCAGCCGATGGTACGGCGGTCCTCGAAGTTTGCTTTTCAGTGACGAACTTGGGAACGACAGATCTGCATCATATCTTCGTTCTTGCAGACCCAGGCGCTGGCTTGACCGCGACGCCAGGTTATCTTCCTTTGGTTCCACCATTGGCTCCCGGTGCAAGTGACACCTATTGTATTGAGCTCCAAGGAGCCGTCCCGGGACATAGCTACAAACTGCCACTGACGTTTCACACCAGGGATCTAGAGGAATGCTGTTTGCGAGAACTGTGCTTCGAGGCCCCAGAAAAGAATAACGAACCGCAGGAGGATTTCTGCTGCCGTTTGCCGGAAGTGGTCTATTGCTGCCCGAATGAGGGATTTGCTCAGGCGCTTGTCGTGCTCTGCAACAAATCGAATCAGGATCGGGAATTGCTCTGGGAAGTGGCCTTGCCTCCTGTTTCGCCGGATTGTCCGGTAGTTTTGGATCCAAGCTCGGATTTTAGTCCTAGCAGTGGATCGGTTGTGGTGCCAGCGGGCGAATGCCGTGAAGTGGTTGTTAAAATTGACTGTGAGCGGCTTCAGAACGTGAACATCCCGTGTGCTCAATATGGGATTAGTGTTGTCGATCCGTTGACGGGGCGAAAAGAGTTCTGCATCGGCCGGGTCGAGCGACCACATGATCCGACTGTCAAGCAACTAGACCCAGCGGGAACCGGTGAGGTTGTTCCTGGGATTGTAAACCTCGTCGTGGGCAGAACGTCACGTCTCGAGCTTGTGGTCGAAAACCCATTGGATGAGCGGGTTGATGCGGAACTCATCGCCGTTGGTGAAAGTGGTGGTATCCAGTTTCAGCGAGGCAATGTAAAGGCGGCTGACGAGTGGGTATCTCGAGTCCGACTGCTCGGGAACCAATCCCGTCGGTTCAATGTGGATCTGATCCTGAACGGGGAAGATGAGGAGAGAGTGAACCAGTTGCGTCGACGAGGAACGACGGCGGTCCATCTATTCTGGCGTTTTCCTGATCGGGGAACTGTCTTCGCTGCGTCTGTTCCGGTGCGAATCTTGGACGGCGTGCAGGAGTCAGAATCGCAGCCGAGGGTGATTTCTGTTCGATCGATCCGGCGAGCAGATGGAACGAGTGGGGTGGAGCTGAATTGTAGCGCCGAGCCTGGTATTGGTGTGCGCCTACAAGTCTGTGAGAACCTTCTGTTAAGCGATTGGCGAGAAATGCCCTTCAGCTTGGAGAGTGAGGAAGACTCGCGTGATACCTACGTTTCTCCCTCCGCCGGTGAATTCAAGCTATTGGTGCCAATGATGGGGGACGCTTGTTTCTTCCGCTTGCGTGAGACGGATTCGAGTCCTCTTCAGTAGTGCACTGAATTCGAAGCACTTAACACCCCTGGGGCAGTTCATTCTGCCTCAGGGCTTTGGCGTATCGGGAGGCTGGGACTGTTGACGAGTATTCATAGGCGAGAATTCGCTTCTTTAGTAAGAGGCGCTATATTGGGGCGACGCGATTCGGGTGGGAATGAAACCACTGAGCGAGCCTCTCATGATTGAGAGAAAGAGATGAGGACTGAACTGTTTGAGAGACAACGGGCGGCCGTTTTGGGGGCCTTGGTTGCGGATGCGGCATCTTTGGGGTTTCATTGGCTGTATGACCAAGGTCGGATCCGAGAACTGGCTCCAGTAGAACCGAGTTTCCGACAACCCGACTCTGGGGATTATGCGGGAGTTTCTGGCTATTTCGCCCATGAGAAGAAGGGCGTGGGGGATCTGTCTCAATACGGCGAGCAATCGATCGTGATGCTGGATTCCCTTCACTCACATGGGGGCTCTTTCAGTCAGGCCGTCTACCAAGATCAATTTCAGAAATTCTTTGGCTACGGGGGAGGATATGAAGGCTACATCGATCATGCCACTCGGGAAACACTGAATCGGATGGAGAGTTCTGAGGAAGCCATGGGTGAAAGTCCTGAGGGCATCTATTTCGGCGCGAATGATGAACAGTTGCCAGCGATCTCGAAGTTGCCGCCGTTGGTCTCTCGTTATGTTGGCGATCCGGAATTAAAGGATGTCATCGAGTCTGCGGTGCGCGTGACGAATCATAATGCTCGAGCAGTGGCTTATGGTTGGGTCTGTGCGCGGGCCTTGGAGTCGGCAATTCTAACGGCGAGTCCCGAGTTGGCGCGAGACGCTGCTCGACAGGCGGCTCCTCGGGAGATCGCCTCTGAGCTTAATGCGGCGTTTGTTGATGAACGTGTGTCCTCCGCTGAGTTCACAAAGAAGCTGGGATTAAGTTGCGAGTTGAAATTTGGCGTGCCGAGCGTGCTACATCAACTTCGAAGGGTGGATTCCTTTGCTGCATCTGTTCGCGACAATATCTGGATCGGTGGAGATTCTTGCGGTAGGGCAATGCTGCTGGGTGGGGTTTTGGGTGCTTGTTTTGGCGTGGGAGGAGATAGAGGAATTCCAGAGTCGTGGTTGGATCGATTGCCTCGAAGAGATATGATTGAGGAGCGGCTCGAAGCGGTGCTAGGGGCACCGAAGCCGCAGCGAGAATTAGTGTTAGAATGAAGCTATCAGGAGTTGCACGGTATTTTGTATGGGGAGCTTGTGTCGCGGTCGCTTTGACTGCCAGCGCGCAGCCCTTGGTTCGGGAAGCGAACACGTCTCATCGACTCCCGCTTTCGCTGCCGGCGAAGGATTATGAGCTCGAGCTCGCCTTCCCTGAGATTCGGTCCTTCTCACAACCGGTCGCGATTGTTTCTCCCCCGGGAGAGACCAATCGGCTTTTCATCTTGGAGCGACCCGGACGGATCCGAGTGATTCCTGATCTGGAGAATCCTGAGCGCCGAACCTTTCTTTCTCTGACGCGCAGTGTGGAATCCAGTTCTGGAGAACAAGGGATTCTGGGCTTGGCCTTCCATCCCAATTACCAGGAGAACGGAACCTTTTTCGTCTTCTATACCGCGCGGGGTGAGGGAGATCCGAATCGACTGTCTCGGTTTCAGGTCAACCCGGAGAACCCGAATGAGGGCCTCGCCGAGTCTGAGGTCATCCTTTTCAGCCAAAGAGATGATGCCGGAAACCATAATGGAGGTGATCTCCATTTTGGTCCGGACGGATATCTCTACGTGGCCTTGGGTGATGAGGGAGCGGCGAACGATTCGCTGAGGAACAGTCAGCGTTTGGATCGCGATTTTTTTGCAGGTATCCTAAGAATCGATGTGGATAAGCGGTTGGGCAATTTGGAGCCCAACCCCCATCCCGCAATTGCCCTGAATGACGACGGTCGGGCGAATTACTCCGTGCCCGCGGACAATCCGTTTGTTGGTTTTGAGGAGTTCAATGGTGATCGCTTGATTCCCCGCGCTGTCCGGACAGAATTTTGGGCTGTTGGCTTGAGGAATCCTTGGCGAATGGCCTTTGATCCAATCACTGGTGAACTCTACGTAGGGGATGTGGGGCAGAACCGGCGAGAGGAAGTGAATATCATCGAGAAGGGGGGGAACTACGGCTGGAACTATCGTGAAGGATCTATTGCTGGACCGGAAAGAAGTGGCGTGCCAGAGGGTGTCACGTTCCTGGACCCGATTTTAGAATATTCTCGAGGGAGCCAGAGCAACCAAGGCAATTCAATCACGGGGGGAGTTGTCTATCGCGGGTCGCGCATCTCAGCCTTGTACGGGAACTATGTCTTTGCCGACTACGCGAGTGGAAACATTTGGCGAATGTGGCGAGATGCAGACGGCACCGTTGACTGGGAGAACATCGGACGAGAGGCGGGTATCTCCGCATTTGGAACCGACCCGCGCAATGGCGATGTGTTGATTGCTGACTTTAACTCGAGCCGAATCTGGCGGCTGGTGGCGAGTGGATCGGATTTGCCGACGGAAGCGGGCTTGCCGGAGACTTTGGCAGACACGGGGCTTTTTACGGACCTCGAATCTTTGGAACCACAGCCCGGCATTGTTCCCTACACGATCAATGCACCGTTTTGGTCGGATGGCGCGGAGAAGCGCCGTTGGTTCAGTGTGCCCGATGTAGAGAAAACGATTGGCTTTAGCACAAATGGAAATTGGGGCTTTCCCGAGGGTATGTTTTGGGTGAAGCACTTTGATCTCGAGATGCGTTCGGGAGATCCTGATTCAAAACGGCGTCTTGAAACTCGGATTATCATGAAAGGTGAACAGGGCATCTATGGGGCAACCTATCGTTGGGATGACAGCCAAGAGAACGCATCCTTGGTTCCGGAGGAAGGTATGAACGAGGTGTTCCTGATTGAGGACGAGGGAGGCATTCGGCGGCAAGTATGGCGATACCCAAGTCGAAGCGAGTGTTTGCAGTGTCATACTCGGGAGGGTGGCGAGGCACTAGGCTTCAACACCGCGCAGCTGAATCGAGTATTCGATTTTTCTGGAGGTTCCGAACGAATAGTATCTCAAGTAACGGCTTACCATGAGGCAGGCTACTTTGGCAGTGAAGCGAATCTTGAAACTGAACTGCCACAGTTGGCGTCGATCGATGACCCCTTGAGCGCAATCGAGGATCGGGTCCGTTCTTATTTGGACGTCAACTGTAGCCAATGCCATCAGCCCGGTGGCGCGTCGATCGGGCGATGGGATGCTCGAGCAGAGGTGGCTTTTTCCGCCAGCGGAATCGTGAGCGGGGAATTGGCAAACCCCTCTGTTCAACCTGGACGTCGTGTCGTTGTTCCAGGGGAGCCACAATCGTCAGAACTCTTCTTGCGCATGGCTTCCCTAGGCTCTGACCGAATGCCGCCTCTTGGATCGAATCGTGTTGATGAACAGGGGCTCGACTTGATTCGAAGTTGGATCGGGCAGTCGATGGTTCGAGGGGGCTACGAGATGTGGGCGGAGCGTTTTTTCGGCTCGGCCTTGGATCCTCGCTCCGAAGTGAACCTGGATGTAGATGGCGATGGCTATAACAATCGCTTAGAGTATCGTTTGGGAACGGACCCGACCAATGCGAATGATCGTTGGGAGATGTCCGTGGTGCGAACGGCGCTCGGGATTGAGATTCACTTCCCTGCTGTCATTGATCCATCGTTAGAAGTGCGTCTTGTTGAGGCGATGAGCCTCGATGAGGATAGCGCTTGGCAAAATGTGGAGGGAACGGAACAGTTCCAATTTCATGGACTAGGTGGTGAGAGCAGGAGTATTCAAATCCCATCGGATCAGGCTGATGAGCGCTACTTTAGAGCCGTATTCGAGGAACAGTGAGAGCCTCTCTGTTGGGTACAATGTCCGTAGCGGCGGCTCCATTCCGAACTCCTGATCGAAGTTTGGCTGTTGAGTCGAGAGCTTGTCTCGCATGAAACTGCGCCTCTGTTCCGGTTCCGTAGTGAAAGTGTCTTCATTGGGCGTAGGCGGATCGCGAACGGCATCTTGGCAGGACAAAGAACAAGGAAGCATCCCTGCCGGTTGGCTAGGATGCTTGCTCGGTTAGAGAATCCCCTTCCGCTTGTCCATTTCTCTAAATCCATGGCGAGTTCGAAGCCCGCATGGATTGCTGTGTTTCCCCGGCTCGGATAGGCGAGTTATCGATCCACTCTTGTTGATTACGTGCTCACCCCTCGGAAGCTCCCTTCTTTGATCGCCTCAAAAACTTCTATTTTCTGCTCTACAAACAGATCTGATTTCGGTAGAAACTCAAACGTTCCATAAGCGCAGTAAGCTCTTCCGGGGAATTTGTGTACCCTGGGGGCCAAATTTATTGAGTTGATCATGAAGAATCTTACCAAGAACCACAGTCGCCGAGGCTTTACTTTGATCGAGCTTCTGGTTGTGATCGCAATTATTGCTATTTTGGCCGGCATGCTCCTTCCCGCGCTTGGGAAGGCAAAGGCGAAGGCGAAGGGGATTGCGTGTATCAACAACTTGAAACAAGTGGGGTTGGCGATGTTGATGTATGCAGACGAGAACGAGGATTACATTCCTCGGGGTAACGGGTACCCTTGGTTCTTCGTTTACATGCCCTACATGCCGGAAGGTGGAACTGATGAGGATTTCCGGGGTGTGAGAATCTACAAGTGTCCTAGTTATCCGAATCGTAATCCTCGTGAGCGACAGATTATCACTTATGTGATCAATGCTTGGAAGTTTGCCAACCCGACCGATATGGTCGGTAGCGAGCAGATTGGTCCTTCCAAGATTACGGCGTTTCAGATGCCAAGTGATACGATTCATTTGGGCGACAATGAGGATGGAAACTGGCGACCAATCATTACTGGGTATCAGGATGCTCAGACGGACTTAAACGATGTGTGGGCGCCAAACCACTTGCCCTACAACGAGTCCACGGGGCGTTTGAATTCGCAGCGTCGAATTGCGGAGAAGCGTCACAACCAGGGTTCGAATTTTGTCTACTTAGATGGACATGCTGGTTACTTGCGGGCGCAGGAAGTAGTGATGGATTTATTTCGCGAGCAGAGAGACCCGAATGCGGCTGCGCGAAATCGAAACTAGGGTGTGATACTACATCAATGAACTCGGTCGCTGCGAAGTGATGTCGCGGACTTTTTCCCAGAGGCAACGGGTATCCTTGGTTTTTTGTCTACATGCCGTACATGCCCGAAGGGGGGACCGATGAGGACTTTAGAGGAGTCCGAATCTACAAGTGTGCAAGCTATCCAAATCGTAATCCCAAGGAAAAGCAGATTATTACCTATGTGATCAATGCTTGGAAGTTCTCAAGTGTCACTGACAGGGTAGGGACTGAGCAGATCGGTCCCTCGAAGATCACTGCTTTCCAAATGCCGAGCGACACAATCCACATTGGGGACAACGAAGACGGATCCTGGCGACCGATTGTTTCCGGGTATCAAGTGCCGTGACGAATCTCAACGACGTTTGGGCTCCCTCGCATTTACCCTATAACGAGCGGAGTGGCCGGTTGAGTGGTGAGCGCCGAATTGCTGCCAAACGGCACAGTGAGGGTTCCAATTTTGTCTATTTGGATGGCCATGCGGGCTACTTGCGAGCTCAGGCGATCGTCAGCGATCTTTTTCGCGAACAACGAGATCCGAACGCCAGGGCTCGAAACTAAAGCGGGCAGAAACTCGTGGTGTTCTGATCGAGGGCGGGGCAAGGAGTGATCTGTTCTCCTTTCAATTCAAGAGATTCTAAGTATCCTTGCCGCTCTGAGAATCCTCTTCGAATCCAAGGGTAGTCATCGGAAGCGCGCGAACTAATCCTGCTTCCAACCGGCTGGCTTCTGAGCTTGCCAAGAGCCTGATCTGACGAATTCACTCAAATCCCATTGGCGGGGAACGCTTTTTTCGTCTCCCCAGATCCCAATGCCGCAGATGCCTACATTGATCGCGTGGGCAAAACCATCTGTTTGGCGAAGTTTATCCCAGGCTGCTAACATATCAGACGACCAGTAAATGTCGTCGAATGCCACAATCGCACCGTCGCGCAGGTGCGGTTTGATTCGTGCGAAGTAGTGCAGCGTCGCTTGCTGTTCATGGTGCCCATCAATCCAAGCGAAATCGAGATCCTGATTAAAGCTCGGTAGCAGATCGTCGAGTGCGTCTTCGAACAGCGCGTTATGCATCTCAGCTTGCTTGAAGACCTGTAATGCCGAATTCGATGCGATCTTGGATAACTCGGTAGAACCTTCAATAGAGACCATTCGCCGGCAGCTAGGGACGGAAGCCAGGTAGCTCGCACCAATTCCCACGCAGGAGCCCAGTTCTAGGAAGGACTGTGCCTTTGCGTCTCTGCCGATCAGGTGCATCATTTGACCGACGTCTGCAGGAACACTCGTATTCTTCGCCAAATGCTCACACGTGAACGTCTTGATTTCGCCGGGTTTGATCGCGTCTCGTTCATTCGCTCCAGGCTCTGTTGGTTTTGGCGAGTAGTAGATAGGGATTTCCTCATCACCACGAGCGGCGATTTGATCGCGAATGCCCTCAACTCTGCCGAACGCAGCCTTCGCGTCATTCGGCACTTCCCCAGAGATGATTCGGGATAGGCCCGTACGCAGGGTTTCCGGTAAGCCATCACTGATCATTTGATCGAGTGTCTTTTGGCCTTCTAATGCGCGAGCTTTTTGCCTGAATCGGTTGCGAATACCTTTCAGGCGCGATTTGACACTTGATATGATTTCTCCCATGCGTTCGTGGACTGGGGCTTGTTCAGTCGGTGTGATAAACTAGAGATTAAGGCGTTGTTTAGTCAAGTGGAGCATCTTCCTATTCATGTGAAACCCCACCATGTCAGCGCGTAGCAGGGTTCGGCTGTTGGATGAATACAAGGGTGATGATTTCTGGTCGGCTTTGGCTTATCGTGGTCGAACTTTACTTGCGAGCGTTCTGGTCAACTCCTGGCTGAGTGGTGTCTTCGCGAGGAAGACAACTGCCAGGAAGATCCCCGAAAGTGATATGAAGGTCGCGACCAGTTCAATCTCGTGGGGTAGAACCAGTTTCTCCCTTAGGGTATGGGTGATAAGTCCGCTCACGAGAGTAGCCGCACCATATGGAGCCATACAGGAGAGGGACTCCCGAACGTGACTTTCTAATTGTTTGGAGACAGCGAAAATAAAGACAGAGACAAGAATGCCCGTGGCAATGACTTCGCCAAACATCATGGCCTTTATTCCGTAACGGTAAGTGATGATAACGGCGAGCAGCGAGAATGTTCGCCCAATCGTTTGAAGCTTGATGATTTCGCCGACGCGACCGACCGATTTCAACGTCATCGAGCAGTGGTGTCGAATCGGAAGTAGGGAGCCAATTCCGCAGCTTATTTGGAGAAGGGGGGCTGCAGGAAGCCATTTCGTGCCGAGTAACACGGAAACGATTGCATGAGCTTCTATGGAGAGGTACAGCATCGCTGGCAAGACGAGAAAGACTGTCATTTCAAGAGACCTGAAGTGTGTTGTCTTTAGCTCTTGCGGTTTGTCTTGAACTTTTGACAGTGCAGGAAAGATGACTCCTTGTAGGGGTTCTGTGATTCCAGTCGCTGCGAATTGTTGGAGCGAGTTTGCGCGAGCATAGAACCCTAGTGTGCTCGCGTTGAACAGGCGTCCGATAACGATGGTGTGCAGGTTTGAAAAGAAAACCTCGATGACTCCTAGTAAGGTCACTTTTCCGCCAAAAGGAAGGAGTGTTTGCAGTCGTTGTAATGAGAAATGCATGGTGGGACGCCATAGCCTGTGATTGAGCAGGAGAATCGCGCGGAGCGAGTTTGTCATGATAGTGCCCGCGACGAGAGCCCAGACCCCCAACCCATAGTATGCTAGCCCAATGCTTGTTGCTCCACCTAGGATCGCTGAAATAATGCTGACTCGGAACGAAGACTTGAATTTAAGCTCCTTCGAGATGAGTGTGAATTGTATGGCCGAGATCGCGTTTAGGATCAGATTAAGGGCGCAAACTCTTACCAATGCCACGAGCGATCCTTCATTGTAGAACTCAGCGATGTAGGGGGCCGAAGCGAAAAGTACGGCGTAGCATGAAATCGCAAGAGCTAGGTTGGTGTAGAAGACGGTGTTGCAGTCCAGGTCATCAATCTCTTTTTTCTGAATGAGTGCCGAGCTGAGTCCGAGCCCGATAACTCGATTTGAGAAGGAGGTGAAAACAGATACCATCGCGATGAGCCCAAAGTGGGCTGGATCCAGGAGTCTGGCGAGGGTGATTCCAATGAGGAATTTGAGTACATGACCACTTGTCTTCTGAAGATAGTTCCAGAAGAGTGCCCATTTTACTTTTGACTTGTTTGCGAATCCCACGAGTGGACTACGATGATTTTTCGAGTGAATTGAGGCTCGAAAGATTCGTATGCGAGATCGATTTAGCCAGATCTATTTGGAGATCACCAGGACAATGCTGTCGGCCTTTCGAGCTCGTTTCTGAAGGATTCGGTAGTGAATCGCGTTCTGGTGATGGATCGGTTAATATGTGCCTATGGAATGGCGAGGGAGACGAATTGTTGCCGTAGTCTGTCCATTGGTCTTTTTGATGATATTTTTTTCGTATCTGGTAAGAGAGAATGGAGAGGGCCGGATCCAAGAAGCCTCTCGGCAAACGATCAATCTGAATCTTTCTAATGAAGTACAAGTGCTCATCGAAAGAGAGGCTAGGATTGATGAAACGCTTTGGATTGAAGAGACCTTGGCACAGGAACTAGGATCGGTTCTGACGGAGTTTTGGGATGGTATTAGGGAGGCCGATGATAAGCTTGACTATGCTTCTCGTCAGGTTTTTGGTGTCGTTCTAAAAGGAGAATGGCGGCGCGATTCCAGCGACCTTGTGAAAGGGCTCGAAAAATGGAGTGCTCAGAGCTCTGGAGAAGCCCTTTCTGAGTCAGACTGGAGAGCCTTTGTCTCGAAGTATGCGAGAGCCGGTTGGAGTCTTGAGTTTATCGAGCTACGTCATGTTCGCTTCGATTCCCAGCCAGGAAAACCCAATTATTCTAGTCGGATTGAACTTGCACTGGCGTTGGAGAATCAGCGTGAGGACGCGAGATTGATGATCCGTGGCCCACTTTTGGTTGATTGGAGTTCGTCTTCGCTTCCCGATGAGACGCCGGTCATTACCAAAGTAGACTGCCAGTTATTGGAACTCACTGTGAGTCGAGGGAGCCCTGGCTTTCGCTTGGTGTTCGAAGAGGTCATTCCGCCGCCGCAGCATGCCTATAGCCAACGGACTAATAGCTTCGATGGGTTGCATTCGATCGCATGTAACTCACTTTAGAAATGCATGGATCTCCTTTACAATCTGCACTTTGTGATGCAGCAGCGAGAGCCATTTGGGCCTTTGCATAAAACACTCTCACGGACGTGGTTTGGCGAGTATAGTCTAGATCTTGAAACTTAAGAGTTTAGCGTGTTTTCCAAGATTACAGTGTTTTTGCCCACGCTAGAGTGGCAATGGAATGTTGGTGTCGTGCAATAAATCGTGGAAAAACGAACAATCACCCTTGAAACTGACATCCGTATAGAATACCCACTACATAATTTCTTTCATTTTCTTGATTCGAAGAATTCAATTCCTCACCATGTAGATTAAGAACGAGATCGGATTGGCTTTCGGATGTCAAACCGATCTTTTCAAATCGACATAAAATAGAAATGTCTACTCCACTCTATATCTACGGAGTTCCAGGACCAATCGGAGGAGCCTGCACCAAGATTGCCCACCTCATCCGCCTTCTAAAAGATGACTTTGAAATAACAATAATCGCTCCGAGCAAAGTCTTTCTTAAAGACAAGCGGGTTCTACAATGTATCCGGCCTCTCTCAATTGCAATCACGACACTTAACAGACTCCCGGATAATCTCACTGGAATAGCCCTAGCCGTATGTGATCCGAACTTTTTTTCCTCAGGAGCTCTAATGCAGCTACGTAGAAAGGGCCTCAGTATTTGTTGGTCAAATGATATGATGTTCCCATTCCCAAAAGAAAAGGAGGCCGCAGAAGAGGGGCTGATTGATAGAGTACTGTTCGTCTCCGATTTTCAGAGAAAGGAATTCCTCCCGATTTATGCAAGTGTAGACAATAGGGTAACAGGAAACTACATTGATCCTCTTGATTTTCCGTACCTGAATAGACGTAACACCGTATTTACGATCGGACGACTCTCGAGAGATGATCCCGATAAATACCCTGCAAACTTTCCTGTATTCTACGAAGATCTAGGACTCCCAAATATAAAGTTCCGTGTCATGGCTTGGTCGAGTGATCTTGACAAGAAGTACAAGTGGCATCATTTCGACTCTCGGTGGACGAAGTTGCGGAACGGAAAGGAGTCGACTAAGTCGTTTCTCCAGAGTCTTGACGCCTTCGTCTACCCAATTGGGCACAAAGTCAAAGAATCCTGGGGACGGGCTGTCGTCGAAGCTATGCTGACGGGATGCGTACCTGTAGTTCCAAGCGGTCACCAGTTCGACAAGCTGATACGTCATGGCGATACGGGCTTCATCTGTTCAAAGTTTAGTGAATGGAGAGACGCTGTTCATGGCCTCCATAACGACTACGCCATGCGAATTAGAATGGGCAAGAAGGCTCGGGAGTATTCGCTTGAGAAATTGTGTGACGAAAAGGTACACCGAGCGATCTGGATTGAGGCGCTAAACCTATGAAAAAATACTGCTATTGGTCAGTGGCAACAGGAAACTGTCACTCTAGGTTGATGGAAAACTGCATAGAAAGTGCGCGATCTCATGGAGAATTCGCAGATTTTATCATTCTGTCTGATCGCGAACTTGTTGATTGCCAATGCTATGACGCTCACGAGCCGTCGTTCAACAATGGATTCTTCAAGCTTCACTACTTAAAGGCTGGAATGACTCGCCTCCGTTACGAATACTTTGTCTGGCTCGATGCAGATTCATTATTCTTCCGTCGCCCCATGAATATTCTCGATCCGGTAAGCATCTCCCCGCTTCATACTCCCTTAAGAAAACATAGCCCGAGCTGCCCTCAACGAGCATGGCGCGATACCCCAAGACAGAGAATTGTTGACAAGCTGAAGCAGTACGGAGTTGAGGAAGTAGAGTGGACCAGTATAAGCTCATTTTGGATCGTCCATCACGAGGCCATAGAGACTGTTTACGAACTAGCGATGGGTTTCTTCAATCTTCTCAGAGAAGACAATATCACGGTAAACGTAGACATCGCATTGCACTATGCAATGATGACACTATGCGGAGATCCGGATCGTCATATAATAAACAATACGAATACTTGGGGGGAGGCTAAGGAGACTAACCCGTGCATCTTGCATCTGAAACATTCGGAAACAAGTGCGAGTAACTAGCTGACATGTAGCCTATCAAGAAAGTGTTGCGTATCATTCCAAAAAGCGCTTGATCCTTGGTTGATGAGAATACTTCACTGAGCCCAAGACATCCACACCCGGGGGGGGACGCGAGTGTAGATAGGTACCACAAGTAAGCCGTAAACCCAAGAAACATCACGATCACAGCGGGCAAGTATATACGAGTGCTCCAGCCAAGCAACAACACGATTCCTAAGTAAAGCTCTATGACGGTCAATCCCACTACACCAGGAGTGGCCAATGCTTCGGGAACCCCGACCGCTTCAAGGCCATAGATCGCCACACCAGGGCTAAAAAGTTTTGCAATGCCAGCAATAACCAGCAAGACCCCTATTACCAGTGGGCACGATTTTAATAACGAAGCATACATAGCAGTTAAAACAGCAAATTAAACCCGAGCGAAGTATCAGCCACAAAATCTAAAGGAGCCCATGATTCAGTGTGGGAAGACCAACCAAGACGAATAAAAATAGGGCCAGATCGTCGAGACGGTTCCAACTGTGCCAAAAAGCTTAGTTGAAAATAAGGGCCAATCGATAAGCCTTCGCTACTTACAGGGCTATCTTCCGGTGAATAGTAAAATCCTGGGTTGCTAAGTTGACGAAGGCCAATGAACGCCTTCCCAACTTCGCCATTAAACAAGTGAGTCACATCATTGGTGGTAGTCAACGCAGTGGCAAATGATTCAAGGTGAATGCCTCGCAGGGACTCCAGAGAATTCGTTTGATAGAGTTTGGCCCAGCCAGCCGATACTGCTTCTACCATGGAATGGTCCTCAGCGATCTCATTGTTCATAAAGTAGGCATTGGTGTTGATCGAGAAAACGTATCGTAGCCCAGCTGTTTTCAAAGAAATGTACTGCTCCAAATCTGGTTCTTGTACGTACTGAAAAACCGTGTCTAAGCACTTGAAAAGTGCATTGGTTTGAACAGAGCTTAGCGTAAGTTTTTTGACTACATTAGTTGCAGACAAAGCACTTAGCCAGTTGTTCCTATTTGTATTGTACGCTAGCGAATCCCATGTTTGCTGCCTCTGTTCCGCGTCCTTTAACGCAGAGGTCTGGCGCGCTCTAAAGTAGTCACTCTCGTAATGACGTGAGAAAACAAGTCGACAACATGCGACCAGCAATAGGCATCCGACGAACAAACTGTAGTGACGACTGTATTTCATACCAGGCTGAATACCAATTCTTGACAAAGACTATTCACTTGAGATTGGCTCCCGCTTCAAGAGTCAATCTCAAGTGTTTTGAATTGAACAATTCTTGAGCTAGTGGCACCAGGCAACTATTCCATTGTAATTCGTACAATCCATCTTACACGTGTTCTGGCAAACATCAGGTCCATTGCCGCAATTTGGTGTCGCCCCCGAACAGCACCAATAGTACTGTCCACCACAATAGGAACCGCCGCAGACCGTACCGTAACATGCGCATCCATAGTATGCACCAGAACTAGCGCATACAGATACTTGGCCGCCGCCTAGAACATTTGTTATCGCTGTGTGAGCTAACAATCCTGCAGCCATTGTTGTCGCCAGAGTTCTTTTCTTAAATAGGCTCTTGAGTGGTTTCATAATTATTCTCCTTATTCGAATTATTGGATACTGAATAGTCTCCAACTTAACGCTAGTTCTTATGCCTGAAGGAGGACAATTACGTCAAGGGCTTATTTAAGGCAGGGCACTTTGCTCTGAGTGTGTAAGTTACTGCGGTTGTAATGTTGAACCTCC
>CAYFGX010000045.1:0-59947 GCA_964342405.1 uncultured Verrucomicrobiota bacterium
GGATCGACGGGATCGACGGGATCGACGGGATCGACGGGATCGACAGGATCAACAGGGTCAACAGGGTCAACAGGGTCAACAGGGTCAGGGATTCCGGTGCCGGTCATGAAAGTCCAAACGCCGGAAGGAATCTCACTGGTTCGCCAAGGAGCTGTGTTTAACTTGGCGAAGCCATAGTCCATGGAAATCTCATAGACCCCGTTCTCTTCTAGACTGTTCACTGGGAGCGAAAGAGAGAACCGGCGTAGACCTTCCTGAGGATCCGATTCCTCTGGATCCAACTCGAGGAGCAGTTCTCCAGTGTGGACATCGCTGACTCTTAGCGAACGACCTGCTGTTCCAGCGAAAGACGTTCGGTGGCTAAAATAGACGGACAGTGTTCGAGGGGCTCGTGGAAGGACGCTGCCAGGCTCAGGATAGACCAAGGTGACGCCTGGAACGGTTTGCCCCAAGGGAACTGGATTGCCCTCTCGGGTCGTGAATTGCCATTGCCCCTCGTTGATTTGCGGAGACCACCAGGGATCGTTCTCGAGTGATGCAAAACGGCCGGCAACGACCACGGTGTAGGTTGTCTCGGGTTCAAGGAAATGGCTCGGTAGTGGAACCTGATAGGAGAATCCCCCAGACTGTGGATCGGACTCGTCAGGATCCATCTCATAAACCGTTTCTCCGGTTGATGTCTTGAGAATGCTGAGAGTATTGCCTTCGGTATTCGTGAATCCTAGTGCGTGACCGAAGTGAAGGGAGAGCGTGGGATTCAATTCGACGCGGGTCGCCCCGGGAGCGGGGTAGACGTGGTTCAGACCGGCGAGACCATGAATCGGTTCTGGTGTTCCTTGCCCAGTAGAAAACATCCACATGTCGTTTCCGACAGCCCCGGTGTGCCAGGGAGCTTCTTGGATTCGAGCCAGACCGCTATCGAGTTGGATCGCATACTGACTGAATGGAGAGAGAAATCCCCCGGGGAGTTCGAAGGCGAGGACTTCGTCCCATCCTCCGTCTGGCGCGGCCTCGGGGTCTACTTCGTAGATCACCTGGCCGGTAGAATAATCGATCACGGAAAAGAAGCGATCTTGAGTCCAGTCGAATGAGACCGGAGTGGTGAATTGAACGAGGGGCTGAACACTCGGATCCACATTCTGGGCGAGTGGAGCAGGGAACACGCCTTGAATTCCATCACTTGAAACTGGAAGCGTGGCGAATTTCTCACCGCTGGTCGTAAACACCCATCCTCCGTGAGCAATTTCGCCGGACTGCCATGGGGCCTGTTGAATACGAGCAAAACCTTGGTCGAGGCGCACTTCGTATGACGTGTTTGGTCGCAGGGTGCCCTCGGGGAGGATGACCTCGAACTGTTCACTCCCGGACTGAAGGCTTGCCTCGTCTGGATCCAGCGCGGCGACAACTAAGCCCGAATCAGTCTCGGAGACGGTGAGCCGATTGTTTGTTGTGTGGGCGAAAGAGATCGGGGTTGAGAACTGGATCAAGAGAGGCGTGTGGGGAGGATGTCCCGTGGAGCCTGGATTGGGGTGGAGTCCTGAGATGCCCGGTATGCTGACCGCTTGAGCCGAATCTTCGGCCGCCTCGGTTGTGAAGGTCCACTGTCCAGAATCGACCGGGTAGTTTCGCCAGGGTGGGATATTGAGCCGGGTGAATGTGTAGTCGATCGTCACTTCGTAGACTGTATTCGGCACGAGGATCCCGGCTGGGAGGGGAACGCTGTAGTGCGCTGCGCCTTCTTGTGGGTCGCCCGATTCTGGGTCGACCTCGAAGACAGTGGTTCCCAGATCAAGATTCCGGATCTTTAGTTTGCTGTTTGATGTCCACTCGAATCGAGTGGCGTGTTCGAAGAAAACCGTGACATCGGTATCGATGGGCACGCTTGTGGCCCCCGGCTGCGGATGCACGCTGGTGATTCCCGCAGTGAGGGGGGATTGCGCGATCGTTTGTGTCGACCAGAGCGCCAGACAGGCGATCAGAATTAAACTCAACGAAGTGAGCTGTTTGATTATGGTGATGCGTTGTTTCATCGGAACTGTTCCTCCTTTTTCAAAATCTGTTGCTCCGAAAGAGAACCTTTCAAAGCTGCTACCCCTTTACAGAGGAACGAATCGGCGAAGGTGGCAGTTTTTTTGAAAAAAAATCTTCAGAGCTCTTGATGAGTGTCTCGCCGTTGTGAATGGGAGCTCTGCCTAGCTGGAGAGCGGGCCGAGGACCCACTGGTCATCAGCGCGTTGAGTGCCTCTTGAAAACGGCTTTTAGTCGCGATAGTTTTCATCCTTCAGCAAAGGACACACCATGGAACCTAGCCTTGAGGACATCCAAGCGGCGCGTGAGAACGTGTATCGCTTCCTGCAACCCACACCCCTCTATCGTTATTCAGGCTTATGCGATCTCGTCGGCGCCGAGGTCTGGGTAAAACACGAAAACCACCTTCCGGTCGGCGCATTCAAAGTGAGGGGAGGGTTGAACTACGTGGCAGGAATGACGGCTGCCCAGCGTCAGGCTGGAATGTTCACAGCCTCGACGGGGAATCATGGTCAGAGCATTGCCTATGCTGCGAGGGAGTTCGGTGTGAAAGCAACGATCGCTGTTCCCGAGCGGGCCAATCCTCACAAGGTTGCGGCGATGCGAGGCTTGGGGGCGGAGGTGGTCTTTCATGGTGCCGACTTCGACGAGGCTCGAGAATGGATCCAGCGGCGAGCGAAGGACAAGGGAGGCTGCTTTGTCGGTCCTACCGACACGGAGCTGATCTGCGGAGTGGGGACTTACGCGCTGGAGATCCTGGAATCCCTCCCGGATGTCGAGACGATCATCGTTCCGGTTGGGGCTGGGAGCGGGGCCTGCGGTGTCTGTGTCGTGGCCAAGAGTATCAATCCGAAGATCGAGGTGATCGCCGCTCAATCTGCTCAAGCACCCGCGAACCAATTGAGTTGGGCAGCCGGTGAGTCCCTTACCGCTGCGGTGGAGACCTTCGCCGAGGGTGTTGCCACCCGAGTGCCCTTCGAGAACACACAACGAATCATGCGCGAACATCTAGACGATTTTGTCTTAGTAGACGACGCGGAGATCCGGACGGCGATTCGCTTGCACCTGGAGCACACCCATAATTTGGCGGAAGGGGCTGGAGCGGTCTCTCTTGCAGCTGCCCTGAAATTGAGAGAGCGGTTGAGAAACCGCAAGGTGGTTATAGTACTGAGTGGTGGTAATCTTCATGTGGATCACTTGAAGGACGTGCTCTCGACTTGAGGACAGGAGTGTTTCGACGCTCAATGCCTGACACTTGGCTAAGATTTCTTTGTCGCGATACGTGTTGAAGATTCGAGTTTTGACTTGCTCTTCAAATGGGGTGTTTTCTAGCGTCCACGCAGCGATGAGAAACTGGATTCTTGCGATGGTTGCTGTTCTGACCACGACGACAGTTCGGGCAGAGTTTGAGAAAGTTGAATTGGATTTTGGAGGGAAGGCCCTTACGGGGTCAGTTCGTTCCTTTGATCCGTTGACGGCCGAGTTTTCGGATTTTCAAGACGGTGTTTTTACTCGGATGCTGTGGGCGGACCAAGGAAGTGGCTTTCAACAGATCTACAACAATCAGACGGGCTTGGTAGGCACGGTCGGAGACTTCGGAGAAGATACCGGAGATTTTGACATTGCCGGGAACGATCAAGGCGATCTGTTTTTTGTTCACCGTTTGAAAACAGATCTCGGGAATCGGGGGGAAGGGATCATTGTTCGCTTGGGCGAGAGTGGATTTGAGGAGTTCGTTCCACCGGCAACTCAACGTCTCGGAGGAGGAGCGAATAGCAAGTTTTACTATGCCTTTCCGGCTGTGGCTGGCAACGGTACGGTTGCCATGCTGGGGTACGATGATCGCTTTCCTCACTTCGTGCTGCGCGTCGATGATTCGAGTATCGAGATCATTGCTCAGGAAAGTGTCACCCCCGTGCCGAATGGCGGTGGGATGTTTTCTCGATTCGGGACAGATCTTCAAATTTCTTCAGACGGCTCGGTGATTGTATTCCGGGGGGAACGGACGGATGGGCAGTCAGGTCTTTACCGTTGGACGGCTGAAGGGCTTTCGACCGTGGCGGAATCCGCGATGAATGTTCCGGATCGGGCGGCAACGCTTGGCAATTTCTTCGATTCATCGATCGAGCCATTCATGAGAAATGACGGTGCGATCTTCATGTTCAAACACGCCAGTTTCCTCGTTCGATATCAAGATGGGAACCTTGAGACCCTGTTGGCTGAAGGGGACATGGTAGAGGGCCAGCCTGTGCAGCAACTGTCCAATGTGCAGCATGCGCCGAATGGCGATATCTTTGCGCAAGGGGTTCGAGGTTTCATGCGCTACCGCGATGGGGCCTGGGAGAATTTTCGACTTTTGGATGGTTCGGAGACGGCTGATGGGAAACGGCTCTCAGGGGCCTATCGGGTCGGTCCAATGGGTGTCTATTTTAACGGCTCCGTCTTCATTCGTGAGGAGCTCCGCTCGGAAGCGTCTCTCTATCTGCATCCCTATGACAGTGACGAGTTGATCAAAGTCCTCGACTTCGATGCTGAGACTTTCGGGGATGCTTCTGGTGGCGTTCCGCGCCGGATTGTAGGAGATCACGTTTTGTTCGCGAATCAAACCGGGGAATACATAGGCACGGTCGAGGATCTGAGCCGTGATGTGGACGCGGGTGGGGCCCCATCTCCGGGGCCAGGACCACAGCCGGAGCCCGTCCTGAGTGTTTTCGAAACGGTTCTTGCCGCTCTCCCGGAAGCGGTTCGCGGAGCCAATGATGATGCGGATGGAGATGGAATCTCGAACCTAATCGAATTCATTCTGGGGCTCCCCTTGGATGTGGCTAGTTCGATCTCGAATGGATTCGAAGCGAACGTTCAGGTCGGTGCGGACCTCGGTCTTGAAGGGGACACGAACCAGTATCTGACAGTCCATTTGAGGAAGCGCTCCCTTCACGAGGGAATCACGGTGCGTGTGCTTGTTTCTGCTTCTTTGGATGGGTTGGCTGTGGATGGTCAGGCTGCGATCGAAGTGGGCGCGGCTGCGGTTGACGGGGAATTTGAGAGCCAGCTCTATCGCTCAGAGTTTTCCATCGATACCGCTTCCAATGCCTTTATCGGGCTCGTCGTCGAATACAATCCGTAGGCCGATCGTTCGAGGGGCGGAGCAACGGCTCTCTCGTGTGAACGTCTCAGTTGCTTATTGGTCCAGCCGAAATGCCTTTTGTGCAAGGAACATCCCGATCAGCATCAGAGGAACGAAGATTAAGACCTCTGGTTGGAAGCGGGATAGGTTCGCCAATGCAGGGCCGGGGCAAAAACCGCTGAGTCCCCATCCAATTCCGAAGAGTATCGAACCGGTCTCTTGCTTCGGCGATATGGGGGCGGAAGAAGTGTCGGGAAGATCTGTGGCACAGAATCGAATGTGCCGTTTGCGCAGAAGAAGCTGACCGAGGCCGAAGGATGTGACCGCACCGCCCATAACGAATGCGAGGGTTGGATCCCAGACTTCAAAGAAATCGAGAAAACCGATGACGCGAGCCGGATCGGTCATTCCCGAGAGAACCAAGCCGACTCCGAATAGTGCCCCCGCTACAAAAACCAAGGGAGTCCTCATACGGCAGTCCCTCCGTTGAGAAGAAGGTTCCAGACCGCGACCGTTAGCGCGGCAGCTGCCATAAAAACCAGTGTGTAGACCACCCCGTCTTTGGCTCCAGAGCCGATCCCGCAAACTCCATGTCCTGAGGTGCAGCCGCCTCCCACACGAGTGCCGATTCCGACCAAAAGACCTGCGATGGCATAGACTGTCAGGTTCCGGCCGGCTGGAATCTGGAATCCCTCCCAACCCAAGTTCAGCGCGAAGCTTAGCGCCGATCCGCCGATCAAACCGATCAGGAAGACAGCGCGCCAGAGGGTGTCGCCGGGTTTAGGTCGAAGCAGGCGTGCGGTGATGCCCGAGATGCCGGGAATCTTACCCGAAACCGCCATCGCCAGCAGGCTGCCGAGTCCGATCAGGATGCCACCCAAGAAAGGGATTAAGTAGTCGTTCATTTTCTGTTTACCACGATATGCAATCAGCTTCGATGCCTCGCGACAATAGTGGAAATCGAGCGATGAGATAATGAGACATATGAAGCCGTGTATCATTGTTTGATGTTAATGCGCTCGGCACCTTTGTGTGATGAGAGCTTTTTTGTTTCGGAACCTCTAGCTCTCGTCCTATTGTAGAAATAGAGAGCCTCGTCGTGTGCTAGCGAGGATCTTCAGAAAAACTGAAAGGATATCGAATGAGAGATCTGAGTCGAGTGATCAGGGAATGTGCGGTGGCGCTTCTCGACCAAGCCAATCGGCTGGAAGATGCCCAAAGCGAGGATGAATTCCTTCAGCTTGCGGACGACCTAAAGGAACAGTCCCAAAGGCTCAACGGGATTGCCGATAAGGTTCATCCCATTAGGTTTGGAACGGACTGAACTGGGCGACGGATGATTCTTGCTTGATGTTTTGGTGGTTGCCTTTTCTCTCGCCGGAGAAGTTCCTCGGACTGGGAGGCCTATGGATCTTTTCGGAACATGAATCGTGAGAGCTCACTTTAGTCCAACAAACAACGAGGCCGTAATCCATTCGCCCACTCTATTTCAGAGTTCTATGGCAGAGATGTAATTTCTTCGATTTACGGAATCTTTCGTGTTTGCCCAGCCAGAACGACGTTTCGTCGGCGCGAACTCGGTCCAGACGTTTTGGGGTTTTGACCGGAACGTTCAGCTGGCGAGCCAGGCGACGGGGACCCTTTTGTAAGAGGCGTCTGCGGGAAAAGATATCTTTTTCTTTTTATTGCTGGGTGGGTTTGGTACGCAAGCTGCATGTTGCAAAAACGCGAACTAACAGTTCGTTTATGAGACATAACGATATGAAGAATTGCGTGCTTTTCTTGGCGACCGGCCTGATACCGGTCATGGCGTGGGGGCAAGGGTTAGTTTCTTTTTCCAACGTGGGTGACGGCGTCAATGCGCCTGTCACCAATGCAGAAACAGGTGAAGCTCTGAGTGAAGGATGGAAGGCTCAGCTCTGGGCGGGAAGTTCCGAGAGTGATTTGAGCCCTGTCTCGGAGCCAGTTGAGTTTTTCAGCTCGGGTTACTTTACCGGCGGGACTGTGGCGATTGATTCTGTTCCACCGGGGGAGTCGCCTTTCTTCCAAGTCACGGCTTGGGAAGGCCCTTCAGTCTCATTGGCAGAGGCTCAGGGAGCCGGGGTTCCGTGGGGGAAATCCAATATCTTCTCAACGCCTACCAGCCCGGCGACGATCGAAGGGGCTCCTCCAACTCCTCCGAGTGCTCTGAAAGGTTTGGAGTCGTTCACTGTTCAAACTTCAACGGGCGGTGTGATCGGAGACTTTGTCTGGGCTGACTTGAACCGTAACGGTCTTCAGGATGAGGGGGAACCCGGCGTTGGAGGGGTGGAGATCAGAGTTTTGGATTGCTCGACGAGTGAGGTTCTTGAGGTGGTATTCAGTGACGACAACGGAAACTGGGCATTGAGTGGGGATCTTCCAGCCGCTAGCTACTTGGAAGTGTCTCCGCCCGAAGGTTTTAGTCTGACAGCCTGGGGAGTGGGCGAGGATCGAGCGGCTGATAGTGATATCGACCCGTTCTCGGGCCGGTCTCTCTGCATTGTCACGGATTGTGGTGACGAAGACTCCCTTTGCGTGAGTGTGAATATTGATATCGGCTTGACGGCTCTTCCAAGCCTTCCCCCGTTGCCGGACCTAGGACTCGTGGATCCCGTTCCAAGTCCAGAGGCTCCTGAGATGCCAGAGGAGAACCCTGATCCAGATGCGAATGAACCAAGTATTGGATCGATGATTGCGACGGTTTCAGGACCTGGCTACTGGAAGCGTCAGTCGCGGGCATGGCCGGTAGACGAGCTCGAGATTGGGGGGATGATCATTTCTCGAAGAGATGCCATCCCGTTGATGTCCAATGGTTCCGACAAATCTTTAACTCTTTTCCGGCAGGTCGTGGCTGCGAAACTTAATATTGCTCGTGGAGGCGACGGTGAATGTGTTGCAGAAGTGCTAATGGAGGCCGATGCTTGGCTCGCGCAACATGGCCCGGTTCCTGGAAACATTGCGGGTAACAGCCAGGCCTGGAAGGAAGGCGAACCGCTGGCGGATGCATTGGCCCAGTTCAACGATGGAGAGTCATGCGCCCCTGCGGAACATGAGTCGCTCAATCCAGTCGAGCTGTCGGTAGGGTTCAGCGAGCAAGACGACACCCAGGGGAACAACGGAAATCGCGGGCCCAAGGAATTTCGGATTCGAGTGAAAGGGCAACCGGGTAAGACTTTTCTCATCCAAAAGACTAGTGATTTTGTCACTTGGGAAGATGTCGCTCTGGTGGAGAACGCCTTTGGAATCAGCGAAGCTCTCACGTCAAATCGAGAGTCAGATCCAGACTCGTTCTTCCGGGTTGTTCCCGAAAGAGGGCCTGCCAAGAAACCCAAGCCAAAGCGAAATAAAGTTGGTAACTTCCGAGAGGTCCAAGCCAATCAGAACGTTGCTCTTGAGCCGATCGTTTATGAAGGAAACCTGATCATTGCTGGCGCTAGGAACACGATCACTGGAACGGACTTGGGACCAGATCAATACACAGTCATTGCCGGTAATCTCGAAGTTCGCGGGGCGAACAATACCGTGTCCAATCTGACGGTATTGGGCGATGTGATTATTCGCGGTAACCGAAACGAACTCCATAATGTGGACTATCAAGGAGAAGTCATTCTTAGAGGTGGTCCGCAGAACAACATTTTCTAAGAGGTGTTTTCAGTCTTTGCAAACCCACTGGGGCTACCCCAGTGGGTTTTGCATTGTGGCTCTTCCGTCTGGTCGACGGATCTCGGCTCTGTTGATTACTCCTGACGTAGAAGTACGTTGTTTTGTTGATTGAGCGTTCGAGTTCAGACCGCTACAAAAACTGACAGAAGAATGCTATGAAAACGCCCAGTTTTTTTGTGGTGCGGAAGCGCCTGCTTCGTCGATCCATCCAATTAATACTGCTGGTTGCCTGTGCTCTTGCCGTTGGGACGCAAAGGTGTGAGCAGGACCTGGCTTCGGTGGCGCCTCGGACGCCCCTTGTAAATCATTCGGTTACCTCACAGGGAGGCCAGATTCGAAGTGCGAGTGCGGCCTTGCTTGGGAAGTCCAAAACAATTCTCACTAGCAGTCGGAACGTGAACCTTGGCGCTCAGGTCTCAGTGAACTTGAGTCGACCGACCCCGAGCGCCGCTTCAAGGTGGACTACCGAGCAGGCTGCTCAACTTGCTGCCTTGCGGTGGAGAAGTGGGAAACTGCTTCGGGCTGGAGCGCGGAATGAAAATGGCACGGTGCGCTACTTGAGTGGATGGCGACTCGAAGAGGCCGCGGTGTCTTCAGACCCGGGCATGACCTTGGCCGAGACAACCGCCTTCAATCTCCTTGAGAACAACTCGGAACTCCTTCGGATTGACGACGCCGAGGAAGAATGGGAGTTGGTTTCTTCCACTACCGATGAGCTAGGAAACACTCATGTTCGTTTTCAGCAGGCCTTCCAAGATCTCGAAGTGTGGCCCGGGACGGCGACGGTTCAGATTGACGGGAATGGGCATGCGAATCAGTTGCATGCTGCCTACGCCCCGACACCGGTAGACTTGGACGTGGATCCGGCCCTCTCGGTTGCCGAAGCCTATGGATATGCGGCGACTCACTTGCGAGGGCTGAATCTTCCGTTCACCCAATTTATGGGAATCGAGGAGCAGTCGTTGGTGGTTCATGCGCCGCTTGAGAGTGATCCGCAGCTTGCGTATGCGTTTCATCTTCATGGGGTGTCTGGTCAAGCGTGGAACGTCTACGTCGAGGCGCAAACTGGCGAGGTGCTGACAGCCTACAATCACGTTTGCACGGCCGCAGCTGAAGGTGTGGGCACAGACGCCGATGGGAATGCGCAAACAATTCAGCTTTGGCAGGAAGGGAATGAGTATGCATTGGTGAACACGACGAAATCGATGTTTGATGCCGCGCGGTCTACTCCCCCAGGAATCTCCTCCACCTTCGGGGGAATCCTCATTTTCGATGCTCAGAATGTGAGTCCTCAGGAGAATCCGAACGCCTTCAATCCCCGCCTGGTGACATCACTGAGTCCCAACGAAGGTTTCGGTCCCAACGCCGTGAGTGCCGCTGTGAATCTTGCGCTGGTGTATGACTACTACGAAGCACGGCATCAGCGCCTTTCCATTGATGGGCAGGGAGGGAGTATCGTCGGCGTGATCAACGTGCCCATCAACAATGCCTATTGGCAGAATGATATCGTCACCTTTGGGAACGAAGACAAATGGGCGCATGCTCTTGACTTCGCGGGACACGAAATGACTCACGGAATCATCGAGAAAAGTGCGGGTCTGATCTACCAAGACCAACCCGGTGCGTTGAACGAAGCATTTGCTGACATTCTGGGTGAAGCGGTGGAGGCGTTTCACCAAAACGGCGTCCCTGATTGGAAACTGGGTAGTCGCCTCGCCATGCCGTTGCGCGACATGAAACAACCAGGCAGCCTGGAGATAGGGCTCGGTCGTGGTTATCCCTCGCGCATGAGTGAATTCATCGCTCCTACCGATGCGTTCCTGGATAACTTCCAAGGGCGTGACAACGGAGGGGTGCACCTCAATAGTAGCGTCATCAATCACGCCTTTTATCTGTTGGCCGAGGGACTACCAAATGCTTTGGGGCTTTTGCCGGCAGAACGAATTTTCTATCGAGCGCTGACGACGAAGCTCCAGAAACAGTCTCAGTTTATTGATTGCCGCATCGCCTGTGTTCAGTCGGCTGAGGAGTTGTATGGAACGGGTTCTGACGAAGCACTGCAGACGGCGGCTGCATTCAACGCGGTGGAAATCTTTGACCAAGCACCGACTCCGGAACCGACTCCGATCCCTACGATTGAGGGTGAGGATTCCACGCTCTTCACATTCACGAGTCCCTTGGATGGTCAGACCTATCTGGCCCGTCGTGAGCCTGGTTTCACCGATGATCCGACTGGGATTCTCTTGGTTTCGACCCCGGTCGCCCCGGCAAAACGCCCGGTCGTTTCCCGCAATGGTGAGGTGGCCCTATTCGTAACCAGCGAGTTCTCATTGGGACTCGTGGATACCGCGACCGGTGAGTTGGAGGTATTTGGCGAACCCAATTCCGTTTGGTCGGTCGGTTTGTCGCCTGACGGAACCTACTTGGGTTTCGTTCTCGCTGAGAATAATCAGCCGGAGAATTTGATCCGTGTGATCAATATCGAAACGGAAGAAACGGAAGAGTATGAGCTCAGGGCTCCTGCCTTGGACGGTGGACTGACCGATACGATCCTGTTTGCCGACGCCCTAAACTTCACGCCCAACAATGTGACGATCTACTACGACGCGCTCAATCGTATCACTTTCTCTGACGGAACTCAGCTCGATGCTTGGAGCATTTTTGCCATTGATCGCTCAACGGGCAGTACGGTGAGTGTCGTGCCGCCGATCCCTGGACTCGATATTGGCAACCCCTCGCTGGGACGTTCCTTCGCGGATCACTTGGTTTTTGAGGCCGGCGACAACACAACCGGCCGTTCCCATATCTTTACTCAAGATTTGACGACCGGCACTCAGACTGAAATCGGTGCCATCCTAGCGACATCAGGCTTAGCCTTTCCGGATTACTTTGGCGATGACAGCGCGGTCCTTTACTCGGACTACGCCTTTGATGACTTCGGCTTTCTTACGGCGACGGGACTTTCTCGGCAACCCCTAGATGAAGATGGGCTGACACCCATGGGACAACCGGATGTGTGGTTATTCGGTTCGGCCGTCGGTCCGACAATTGGAACGATCTACCGAAGGGGCGAGTTTAATGGTGTCAGCACGGTTCAGGTAACCGCCACCACCGGCGAGATGACGGAAGCTGAAGGAGCCCAGGCTGTATTTGTTATTAGTCGATCCGAACCTCTGAACGAATCGCTCCAGGTCTCTTTTACCCTCACCGGAACGGCGACGCCAACAGCTGACTACGGCCTTGTGGATCTGGTTGCTCGCTTTGAACCGCAGCAGTCCGAAGTCAGCGTTTCGATTCCTTTGATCGATGACAGTGCTGCCGAAGAATCTGAGTCGCTCATCCTTACGCTCGCGACTTCACCCAACTACAATCTAGTAGCGGATCCCAGTGCCAGTCTCTTGATACTCGATACCGATGCGAGTCCGAGTGGTGGCGTTCAGCTTTGGATGACCAACAATGGGATTACCGATCTCAATGCAGATCCCGATTTTGATGGGCGGGCTAATTTACTGGAGTATGCCCTTGGTTCGAATCCTCAATCGAGAGACGGGAACCCAATCCTCAGATCCAGTCTTGTTTTGGTTCAAGGGGTTCCTCATGTCGTGATCACGGTACAACGATCTGTTCGTCGGGAAGATGTGACTTATAGTCTTGAGCGAAGTCAGAACTTCACTGATTGGACTCTGGCAGGAGATCGATTCCAAGTGATCGCAGATAGCGAAAGTGATCTGAGGTGGCAGACCCTGCAACCCAGCACGGCAGACTCGGAAGGCTTCTTCCGCTTGCGCGTAGAGCTCAAATGACACTCGTTTGAGTATTTGTCTTCGAATGAATGTATCCGTCGACCTAGCCCGCTGGATTTCTTTCCAATGGCTTGTGCTCGTGTGTGAGTCGTGTATTGTATTGAGGTGGCTACTAAAACAATTACGCTGGAGTTGGATGCCTATGAGAAGCTAAGGGCAGCCAAGCGAGGGCGGGAGTCGTTTTCCTCCGTGGTGCGTCGCTGCATCCTTCCGAATGGGCCGAAGAGCGGCGCAGCGCTGCTCGACCATTTGCGGTCGCGGACCGAGTATCTTTCTGAGACTGAGCTCAACGCGATCGAATCGGCTGACGGAGGTGATCCCGTTCCAGTGAGCCCTAGGGATGAGGAAGGATGATCTTTGATACGAATATCTTGATCCGACTCGAACGTGAAATTCGGCGAGGGGAGGACGGCTTGGTGAGTCGGTTTGTAGCTCAACTTCCGGAAGGAAGAATGTGCATCACACCGACTATTGTCGGTGAGTTCGCCTCGGGCATTTCGATGTCGAGACGCCCGGTTTGGGAGAGTTTCTGCGCCGCCTACGAATTGCTTCACATCACTGCTGATACGGCATGGCAATACGGAGAAATCTATCGGCATTTGGCTGCCGAAGGTCAGCTCATCGGCACGAATGATTTGTGGATCGCTGCGACCGCATTGTCTCACCAGGTGCCCGTTCTCACTGGCAACGAAGGCGAGTTTCGACGAGTGCCGAACTTAACGGTACTTGGCGTGTAGGCATGCTTGCCAAAGTTGAGTCGATCAATAGCATCTCCGCATGGTCGGAACGAACATTTCCCAATACCAAATTACCGCTAAGCTGGGGCAAGGCGGAATGGGAGAGGTGTATCGTGCCACAGATACCAAACTCGATCGTGAGGTTGCGATCAAGGTACTGCCCAAGAGTTTTGCCAGTGACAAAGAGCGGCTGGCGAGATTCGAGCGTGAAGCGAAGACACTGGCGACGCTCAATCATCCAAACGTTGCCGGGATCTATGGGCTGGAACAATCGGGGAATTCGCAGGCGCTCGTGCTGGAGTTGGTAGAAGGAGAAGATCTTTCTGAGCGCTTGCAGCGAGGAGCCTTATCTAGTGACGAAGCGCTTGAGGTAGGGAAGCAGATTGCTGAGGCCTTGGAGGCGGCGCACGAGAAGGGGATTGTGCATCGTGATCTGAAGCCTGGTAATATCAAGGTTAGCAGTGATGGGCAGGTGAAGGTGCTGGACTTCGGGCTGGCCAAGGCGCTGACAGATGACTCGGATTTCTTCGAACAGAAGGGGAAGGTTCAAGATGAGTCACCTACCTTGACAGACGTGTTTACCCAGCCAGGCACGATTCTTGGTACGGCCGCGTATATGTCGCCGGAGCAGGCGCGCGGGAAGGACGTGGATAAGCGTTCTGATATTTGGGCTTTTGGGTGTGTGCTATTCGAGTGCCTTGCAGGCGAGAAGGCATTCTCAGGAGAGGATGGATCGGAGATTTTGGCGGGGATCATTAAGGGGGAACCGAGTTGGGGTGCGCTTCCGGCAGGGGTGCCACCAACGCTTGAGTTGCTTCTTCGTAAGTGTCTTAACAAGGATCGGAAACGGCGCTTGCATGATATTGCGGATGCTCGAATTGATATAGAGGAGACGCTTGCGGGATCCGATCGTTCGGCGGCCTTGCAGTCCGGTGGCGTAGCCACCAGAGAATCAAAGCCAAAAGGCATTCACCCGGTCGCTGCCATCGGCGGGATTCTGGCTGCGGTGCTGGTGACCATCGCGGTCATGTGGCCGTCATCGCCGAGTTCAGATGACACCTCGGTTGAATCGGATTCAAGAGCTGCCAACCGGATGATTCCCATGTTCATTGGAATGGAGGGAAGTCTCTCACGGGCGAATGGAGCTGCGGCTCGGCTGTCTCCGGATGGGAAGACCTTGGGATTTCTCTTTACGCCGACGGGGAATCGAAATCAGCGCCGAATTCATTTGCGGCGATTCGACGGTCTTGAGACGGAAGTTCTCGAGGCATCGAAGGGGGCAATCGATTTTCGTTTTTCTCCCGATGGCGAGTGGGTGGTGTTTCGTACGGAGGGAAGCTTTATCCTTAAAAAGATTTCGGTCAGCGCTGGCGGACCTTTCCAGGTGGTGTGTGAGACCGGGCATGGGCGAGGCATGGATTGGTCGGACGACGGATGGATCGTTTATTCCTATTCGACGCTAGGCGGTCTTTATCGCGCGAGGGCTTCTGGAGAAGGTGAACCCGAGCAGATTACTCATGTGTCGGGAGAGGATGTCACGCATCGGTGGCCCAATGTTTTGCCGGGAGGGAAAGCAGTCATCTTCACGGCTCACACTCAAAAATCATTCGAATTCAACGACGCCAAGATCATGGTACAGGAGTTGCCGCAGGGAGAGGCGCGCGTTTTAGAACGTGGTTTTCAAGGACGCTACCTTCCGAGTGGTCATTTGGTTTACGTCAGAAGGAACATTCTGTTCGCTCGGGCGTTCGATATTGAATCTTTAGAAACGCGAGGCCCGGAAATTGCCGTGCTACAAGATGTCGCTACGCGGCAAAATGGTGTGGCGCATTACGATGTCTCTGCCAGCGGTGATTTGGTTTATCTTAAAGGAGGGTTTTTAGAGCAACTGTATACCCTTGAGTGGATCGATCGCGAAGGGAATAGCGAATCGATTCCGTATGCGGACAATTTTCTGCGCTTCCGCCTTTCACCCGATGGCCGCTTCCTGGCGAGTGCTGTTGCCAAAGGAGATTATAGGCAAATCTGGATCTACGATCTGGAGCGAGTGAATCCAGTCCAGCTCACTTTCGATGAAGCGGAAGACAGCCACCCGGTCTGGAGTCCGACTGGTGGGACGATTGTTTTCTCCCGCAAGGAACCCGCTGGTCATAGGAACATCTACTGGGTTCGAACGGACGCTAGCGGTCAACCTGAGCGTTTGCTGGAGAGTAACGTAGACCAAATTCCCTATTCCTGGAGTCGAGATGGCAAGTTCTTGGCAATCACCGCAGGCAATTCTGGGAATAGGGATATTCGCGTCGTGGAACTTGGGGGCGATGATGAGGCCGGTTGGGTTCATAGTGGGATGATCGATTTCAGAGTGACCCCGTTCGGCGAGGGGCATCCGCAGTTCTCGCCAAACGGTGATTGGATCGCCTATTTGTCAAATGAAACGGGCTCGTCTTATCGCGTCTTCGTGAGGGCTTTTCCCGGCGGTGGGGGACGTCAACAGATTTCGAGTGACGCCGAGGGATTTGCCTCGTGGGTGCGTTGGTCGGGCCGGACGAATGAGCTGATTTTTGGAGATCGTTCCTGTTTCATTGCTGCTTACAGCCAGCAGGATGAACGGATCTCTGCCAACACACCCCTTCAATGGGGGAGCGTCGTAGCCGATGACATGTTCAATCAGTCACCGAGAGTCTACAATTCATTCGATGTCGATCCGAACGGATCGCGAGTTCTAGTGCGTAAGCAGGTCAACGATGCAGCCATGGCGGAAACTCGCAGTCACATCGTGCTCTTCGAAAACTTCCTCGACTACCTTCGCGAGAAAGTGCCGGTGACGCCGGAGCCGTGACCGGGCTGGTTTAGGGCTCTAGGTGTTCAGACTGGATTGATTGTGGTGAGACCGACTTTCTTGGCCATTCGGATTTGTCGTTCGTCTGACGTAACGAATCGTTCGGATTCGGTAATCAGCGCGCAGGCCAAGTGGAGGGTATCGAGGGTGCGGCAACCGGTCGTCTGGGCGTAGTATGTCCTCACCGGCCACCTCTGGATTCGTCTAGTAGTTGGTCAGATGAAGTGGGAGCCTGGCTTTTGCCCCACACTTTCTGACCGCGGCTTGCAAAATCTGGAAAAGAAGTTTCCGGGCTCTCTTCAACCGGAAGAATCCGAGCGACGAGTTTCCGCCGCCGTGTAATACCCACCTCGTATCCTGCCTCTACCTCCCTGAGAACTCGGGCGAGATTGTGTTGAGTTTCCACGATTGAGAATGTCTACATAGCGCATTGATTGACGCTGGGTAAGAGGTTGTATCGTTGTGGAGCGGTTCGGAGCGCATTTCATCTCCTTCCAAAAGGTCCCGGTGCCAGTGTGCTTCACTAAAGAATATCCGTGTCATTCTGTAATCCGTGGTCAAAAATGTCTCCCATGAGCGCTTCATTGAACTTCAACCAATCAAGTGAGATGCGCCCGGCGGTTTGTTGATGAAATGTATTTTCAATAGGTCAATTGGAGTGAATGTAGTATAGAAGTAGTAAGGGTTTTGATTCTTATGTCAATGAATCTCGCTCGTTAATTGGTTGACTGGAGATTGCACCTGCCTTACTCGGAAGTGTGAGCACATGCCGCTACGCTCGAGACCAGTCAGCTACTTGTGCTGGCCTTCCCGTGAGTCCATATGGCAATGGCGGCGCTGAATCATCCCAATATCGCTGGAATCTTCGGTCTCGATTACGAAGGTGGATTGCAGGCCTTGGCGGATAAGTCTGAGTCGGTGGGGTGTCCTCCACCAGGATCTGCCTTGCCAAGGATCGCAAGCGACACTTGGTGTCGCCTATGTAGCGCTCGCTCTTGAACTTGAGTCTCGGTTCGTGCTTTCTTAAGTGGGTCCTCGGAGGGTGTTTCTCCTGATTGGGAACGTGATGATGATATACCGAAGTGCACTTTTTCTGGCGCTGGCTGCTGTTGGTTCTCTTGGCTCTATCGAAGCCGAGACCGTGACTTGGGACGGTGGGCAAGATCCCGCCGGAATGCAATGGGGCGTGAAGGAGAACTGGAGTCCCGAGAAGCTTCCAAACGCGGGGGATCGCGTGGTGTTGCCCGTGGGGGCCAAGCCAACACTCAATGTCGAGAGCACGATCAAGGAGCTGGTGGTTGGCGAGCTGGGAGTCGGGCGAGTGGCGACCATTGTTGGGGCGGACCAGACGCTCAATGTTTCGAGTCTAACGCTTTGGAACAATGGTGTGTTGACCGGCACCGGAGCAATGGATCTGAACGCGTCGACCTCTTTTGGAGGGCGAGCCCACTTTGACGAGTGGATCGTGACGCTGAATGGCAGTAGCACGGCCGTTAATACCAGTTTTCGCACGGGGCGATCTCTCACAATTGGCGGGACCTTGAGTGTCGGTGCGAACTCAAGCATCGGCGGGACCAGTGTCGGCGAGTTGATCCTTAGCGGGATGTTGACCATGAATGCCCAATCCGGGCAGGGAGACCCTCCCGGGAGCCGGGCAACGGCAGGAATCGACTCTGTCCTTTTCAATCATCAGGGGACCTTACGAGCGGATCGTGGCAAGTGGGTCATTGGTTCACGAGTGTTGTCGGCAGGAGCGGCGACCACGGCGACGGGACCGATGGGTGAGATCGAGTTTCGCGGCGGAGGCCAGTTTGGTCTGAGTGCTGCCCACCGATTTGAGCCTGCTCCCAATACGCGGATCCGCCTCACTGGGGTCAGTCAGCCCTATCAATTGGGCACGCTCCAAAACGCGAGCGCCGAAACTCCAGTTCTGATTGAGTCCACCACGATTCAAGGCGGGATGTTTAATGGCGGCCGGTGGGAATTCAATGCCGAGGCTTCAACGGGCATTCAAATCAACGGGGGCCGATTTGACTGGCTCGGGGGACCGATACGAGGTGCTTTGGATGTCGGTGCTAACGGGGAGCTGGTGATTGGGGCGAGGTCGAGTGGTCGGGCGATCGAGCTGTTGGGACGAGGGACAATTGCCGGTCAGGCTTCACAGTTCCGGAACGTCACTCTTGCAACAAACGTCGTGGTCCAGGGGCGATGGACTCTTCACAATGCCGCCTCCATTCCGAGGAGTCCCCAAGGCAAGATTCAAGTTGCTGGTGAACTCAAACACACAGCTGACACGGCGACTCAACGATCCGAACTGGGCGTTTTAGTGGAAGTGGGAAGCGCAGCGGCAAAAATTTCAAATGAAGGGGGCATTCTCAGTCTCGCCAACCTCTTTGCCGCCGGAAAAGGGGGGGCGTATACCTTTATTGTGAACGAAGATCCCTTCGCGGGAGCTCCGGCCAAAACCATCCTCACCGGGGTCAACATCGTTTCGGGGGCGTTGAACGAGGGGCGATTGACCGATACTCTTTTTGCCTTTCAGAAGCGGGGAGGGGTGTTCGAGTTGGCCACCGATGTGAGGTTGACTGGCAATACGGTGATTGGTGTTCAAGGCGATGTCTCGAATGTGAAAGCTCAGGTCGTCGTGCGGAAAGGAACGGTCGAACTTTTGGGGGCTGTGACGAGCCCGGATCGACTCGACGGAGAGTCGAGTTTAAACGATCGGGTCCGTAACGTGCTGGGTTCACTCGATTCACCGTCTGCTTCATTCATCATCGATGATGCGTCGACCGATTTGTCAAAGCCGACCTTATTGTTCGCATCGCATCTGGGGACAGTCCCAACCTTTGACGGTGACGTGCAGTGGAATCGGGGAATCATCACTGGCACCGAAACGCTCATGAACACGATGTCGTTAACCCTTTCCGGGACTGGAGTGAAGCGATTAACTCGAACATTCGAGGTCAATACGGATGATCCCGCTGTTCTCTTGAACCAGGGAGCCACGATGTCGATCGTAGGTACTAGTCGACTTGAACTGGGGGCCTCCACCCGGATGCAGAACGGGCTCGAGCAACCCTTCACTAGACCGGCGGATTTTTTCCTGAAGGGAGATGGCGATGTGGTGCTGGCTTCGGGAGTCACCAATGCCGAATTCGTCAACAATGGGAACTTGGTGAAAACAATGGGCAACGGAACGAGCTTGATCAGTGTTCCGTTTTCGAACGCTGGTAGTGTCGCTTGTAGGCAAGGAACTCTCAGGTTCTCTGGCCCTGTTTCTCAGGTGAAACTAATTGACGAGCAAACGGGAGAGATCGAACTGGATGGGAAATGGAGTGCCTTCGGCGGGAACATCCAGTTTGCTCAAAACAAGGTGCTGAAGCTCAAGAAAGTGACCAATCGAATCTTCTTCGCGAATGGCGGAGAGTTTTTGAACAGCTTGGGCAAACCCTTGATCGATTTCACGGCAAGGTTCATCTCGTCGGGGGAAGTGACGGTCGAAAAAGACGCTGCCCTGGAAGTGGACCGAATAGAGCAAGCGAGGGACTCGGGTAGGCCAACCCCTCGACTCGCCGTGATTGGAGGGCTGAAAGGAAAGGAACTTGAAGTGAAGTCAGGGACTGTCGAGGTGGCTCCGGGAGGAAAGTTGGAGTTTCCCACCGTTTTGATTGAACCGGATAAAGATGAGTTTCCTTTGGTGATCATAGACGGTCAGCTTGTGCCTCGAGCCGACACAGAGTTGCCGCCATTGGTTCGAGTGGGCGGGGGCTTGTTTGGGGGAAATGGGACGGTTGGATCGCCGCTTGAATTAGGTCCAGGCGCTACGCTCTCACCGGGGAAGAGTCCGGGGACTTTGAGAACAGCCCAGGTTACCTTTGAGCCCGGAAGCCGCTACCGGTGGGAGGTTGCCGATTGGAGCGGTTTGGCGGGGGAACAAACGGATCTGGTGCTTGCCAGCGGAGATGTTTCGATTGGGGCGACCGCTGAGAATCCGCTGATCATAGAAGTCGTGCCACTGACCAGTTTAGGCGAGTCTGGTGCGGCTGTTGGATGGAACCCCGCGGTGCAGAATCGCTGGGTGATTTTGGAAAGTTCCACAGGTATCTCTGAGTTCTCACCAGATGCGGTTCAGGTTACTGCCCCTGCAAACCTGGGCGGCGAGTTTGTCGTTCAATCGGATGGCCAACGTTTGAATTTGGTGTATCGAGCCACGGAAGATCCTTTCCAAGCATGGCAGAAAGTCAATTTCTCAGCCGAGGATCTATTGGATTCGGAAAAGGTCGGAGAGGATGCTGATTTTGACGGTGACGGCATTCCTAACTCACTTGAATTCGTCGGTAACACGGATCCAACCTCGCCTGATTCTGAGGCGGTTTTGACCATTGCGAATAGTCCTGTCGGTCTCCGAATTCAGTTTCAGTTGCTCGAAGACACCGCTCCATTCTCAGTCGTGTTGGAAACATCGAGTGATCTATCCGAATGGGGTGCTGGGGTGCGGCAGGATCCAGGTGCTTCTCCCATGACGCTGAATGATCAGGAACTCCCCGTTGAATTGACACGAGCGGATGGATTGAACACGGTGATCGTCAGCCCGTCAGTCGGCGAAGATCTTCAATTCTTCCGCCTTCGGGTTGAGCGGTTTGATTCAAGTGAATGAGCTCACACAATTCAGTTTTGGACGTGTTGCAATCCGGAGCCGCTGGATCAGCGGTCGAATAGGCTGCTGCGAAACCATTCAGGATGAGAGGAAGTTGGCTTGCGATAGATCGAGACCATAGAGGAGGGGAATAGCTGTATCCCCTTCTCGAAAGAATGGAGAGCGAGGAAAGAGACTAGATGTTGGATCGATTGCAAGCGAGTTGGATGACTGTGATGATCTGGGGCGTTTTGGTGCCTTGGTTGGTTCAAGGCCAGCAGCGCGCTGATAGCGCCTTCAATCCGGTGCTTAGGTCTCCCGCTTATCCCATTGGGCAAGGACCCCGGGTCGTGGTCGACGAAGCTCATCACAATTTTCACACGATTCAGGGGCGCTACGCCAGCTTCGCAAAATTGCTCCGCCTCGATGGCTATCAGGTGTCGTCATCGACGATGCGTTTCTCAGGCGAGAGCTTGGCGGGAATCGACGTCCTCGTGATCGCGAATGCGTTGCACGAGAGCAATCAGAATTCCTGGGTGCTTCCGACTCCCTCTGCGTTTGAGCCAGATGAGATTCAGTCGGTCGTTGCCTGGGTTCGTGAGGGCGGTCGATTGCTCCTGATTGCGGATCACATGCCATTCCCGGGAGCGGCTGAGGCTCTGGGGCGTGAACTGGGCTTTCGATTTGGCAATGGTTATGCCCGGGGACCAAAGCAGGGGATCTTTCGTGTGAGTGAAGGACTCCTCAAGCAGCATCCCATCCTGGATGGACGCCACTCTGGTGAATCGATCTCTGCGGTTCGAACCTTCACCGGTCAGGCATTCAAAGCCGTGGCAGATGTGCAGCCTCTCCTAGTATTTAGTAAAGGGCACGAGATGTTGCTTCCGCAGCGCGCCGGGCGATTTGATGAGAATACGGAGCGAGTCGATGTGAGTGGTTGGTATCATGCCGCAACCCGACGACTCGGAGAAGGTAGGGTGCTTGTGTTTGGGGAAGCGGCCCTATTCAGTGCTCAAGTTTCTGGGGGTGACAAACGCCCCATGGGGCTCAACGCGCCGGGGGCGGAGCAGAATCAACAACTCTGTCTCAACGTGATGCACTGGCTAACAGGACTCCTCGAACCGGAGAACTAGTCGTCTTGGCTAGTTGGATCCTCGCCGATTGCGATCAGGTGGTGGCGGGTTCGGAAGTAGAGTGTTCCATCAGAGATGGCCGGTGTAGCTAAGCACGTTTCATCCAGTGGATTGATCGATCGGACAGAGAATTTGTTGGTGGCTGGGATGACGTAGACGTCCCCGTTCTCGCTGGTGTAATAAAGGTTTCCGTTTGCGTAGACAGGGGAAGCCGTGAAGCCGTTTCTGCTCTTCTCTAGTCTTTCCTCATAGTGGAGCTTTCCTAATTGAGCGTCGAAACAGGAAACGATTCCCAGATCGCTACAGCCGAAGAGGAGCTCACCGACGAGGATGGGTGTCTGCATGTAGTTTCCTTTTCTGGGGTGCACCCAGGCGATGGCTTCGTTGGTCTCCCCGACGGCCGGAGGTGTGATGTCACCCGTTGCGTCGAGGCGCACTGCGCGCATGGGCCGGAAGCGACCGTGGGCACTCGTGAGGTAGACGAATCCGTGCCCAAAGATCGGTGTGGGAACGGGAATGTCGCCTCCACCATCGAGGGACCAGATCTCTCTGCCGGTAGCGAAATCGTAACCGCCGATGTGGTGCCAACCGTTGACGATGATCTGGGTGCGATCCGGTGTGGTGTGAACGGCGGGCGTGCTCCAGGTGGGAACGTCATCACGGTCGGTGCGCCACAATTCATTTCCATCCTCGATGTTGAAGGCAGCAAGAAAGGAGTTCTCTTGCACGTCGCATTGCACGATGACCGTGTCTTCGTGAATGATTGGTGAACTCGCAAAGCCCCACTGGGCTGACTTGTTTCGGAAATAACCGGCGTCCATAGGGCCCAAGTCCTTTTGCCAGCGAAGCTTGCCATCGGGCGAAAAACAGAAGAGGCCTTCAGATCCTAGAAGCGCGACGATGTTGCGTCCATCGGCCGCGGGTGTGGAATTGCAGTGAGTCGCTTTCTGGTGACGCTTCACCCGGGGGTGCCGTTTGAGTGCGGATGTGTTCCATAGTATGTCGCCCGTCTGCTTGTTTAGGGCGATCAATTGCCAAGTTTGCTCTCCCTCGTTCTCGACTGATTGAATATTGCCGTAGATGCCCGTTTTGAGTTCTGCATCGGTGGGGCCTACGGCGGTCAAGGCGTAGACCCGGTCGTCCCAGATGATAGGGGAGGAGTGAGCGAGGCCGGGAATGGGTATTTTCCAACGGACTTTCTTGCCCGTCTCGACGTCCCACGTGATTGGAGTGGCCTTGTTGCCTTCCGTCTGCCCACTCGCTCCCGGCCCGCGAAACTGTGGCCAGTTCTCGGCTTGCACAAGAGCGCAGCTCAGAAGGGGCAACAATACGATCCACTGTTTCATGAAACGGACGCTATCTGAGGAACCTAGAAACTGCAAAACGGAAGTGGCTTACAAGCTGCCGATCGGCTCAAAGTGAGACCTGGAATGAAGCAGTGTTCGCAAGAGCGTGGATCTGGGCGGCAGTTCGATAGAGAGGAACAAAGTTCTCTCAGCCACGGATCGACGAGAATACGGCGCCTGAGAGGCTGATCGACCATTCCATCTGGACTTTGGCCTCCCAGAGGAGGCTGCCGAATTCCGAGGAGAGTTCTCCTTAGCTTCTCGCTTGTGTCGTCACTCTAGCACTTCGCTCGGCAGTTCATGCCCTTCATTCTTTTCGATAAACGATCGATAGATTGAGCAACGGTGCATGGGGAACTAGGCCGCCCCGCAGGTGGATCAATGCCAAGCAGGGCGCGGCGAATATAATCAGAATGTCTGGCAGACTAAGTAGACGAGAATTCCGAGTCAGGGTGAAAGTTGTAAATGGTAAAACTGGATCGATTGGTTTTCTGAAGGCAGTTGAACTTTGATTTGGCCGTCTTCGGTGCTGATGTTTGTGTCATTGAACATAAGTTGAAACCATTCGTTTAGATCTTGCGAAGCTTCGAGCGTGAGCCGCATCTCGAATTGGCCGTTCTCGTTTCGAGTGAGAGTTGGGGCGGGTAGATTCACGGTCCGGGATCGGTTTGCCAGGAACTGAATGATGGCGCTGTCATCAACATTTGGATCCAAGGGCGATCCGATCTCCTCGCCATCTGGAATCGAGTCTCCATCCGAATCGGCCAGTTCTGGGTTGGTTCCCGTATCATCGGGTGAGACGTACACCCCGGTCCCCGTCTCAGCTCGATCGACAATGCCATCTCCATCCGTGTCCTGATCCGGTGTGCGGGCTACGATCGTCACCAGAAACCGGTATTCTTTCCAAGTAGCTGGAAATCGATTGTCGAGGATGAGTCGGGCCTCAAGGAACATATCCCTCGGTTCTGAAGCAGCAAGCGCGACCTGTGATTGAATCGTGGACTGCGTCTGTGGCGAACTTGGATCCAGTGTTTCTATGCCGGATGCGAGCAACTGATCTGCTTCCGAGATTCTCCATTCAAGGTGTGTCGCTTGGAACTTTGGGAATACGAAGAACGGGTGCTTGACGAGATGTCCCCATGATTCGGCTTCATCTCGGAGGCGAATGTATAGGGTATGAGCGCCCGGGTGTAGCTTGTCGGTGGAAGGGGCGATCGTGAGGGTGTCCCGGTCCACCGGATCAGAGAATTCAGTATGATTGCGTCGCAAGGGGCCAGGATCCCGATCGAAGAAATACTCGATTGCGGTGATTCGGCTTCCCGTCGGTACGGGAATGTTGGGAAGTTCTTGCGCTTGGCAGAGCGAAAAGCAGAACGCCGAGAGAGTGATCGATAGGAGTGTTTTCATATGGTGGTTCCCTATTCGTTGCTTTCGATCTCAATTTCGATAGAAAGGGTCTCACCCTCAGTCACGACGGATGGTCCTCTCAAGCTGCGGATAAACGGCATGGGTGGTTTCTGCTCGCGATCCCAAGGGTGAGTGCCGCCAAAGATTCCGGCGTCTGTGCCGTCGGCGCCAAAATTGGCGGCAGGGCTACCCTCAATAAGAACCCAAGGTTCCCACCATTCTCCCTCACCAACCACGACTTCGGACCTGGCCTTGAGTGTTAAATTGGGATCTTGCATGGGGAGCGGTGCGTTGTTGGAAGTAAAGGGTTGCGCACCGACAAAAATATTGTTGGAGATGGTGGCGGATTGGCGATTGATGTAGCCTGAGTCAGTGTTGTTGTCGAGGGTGTCCCGGATCACGATGTTGTTCTCAAAGAGACCTTCATCGAGCCAGATGCTTTGCCAGAAGCTTGGGAAGACATTGTTGGCCACAACCGCATGGCTTGGAGAACTGCTTCCGTAAAGGAGGAAGTGACTCCTAATGATGTTGTTTAGAAAATAGGCTCCATCTGTTCGCCAAGATTCGAAACTAGCCTGAAAATCGACCGGGTGGTGAATCCAGTTGTTGATGACGAAGAGGTTCTGGATGGCTCCTCGGGCGTTGTGTTCGTCTGAGCCGACAATGATGGATCGGGCGGGCCACACGGATGAGGAGGGTCGATCCTCGATTCGGTTTCGATAAAGGAGCGTATTGCTTGTAACTAACCCTTGTCGCCGGGGACTGTCCAGGAACTTTACGGTTCCAAGAATCTCTAGTCCCACCAGGGAGAGGCCATTCGTTCCGGCGACAATACTGATGTTGCCTGTTCTGGAGGTGAGGGTTTGCCCTTGGTCTAACAATTCTGCGCCTCCAAAGCCTGATCCAACGATCGTCAGTCCTTTTGAAACCGTGACACTTCCGTAGCTTCTGCCTGAGGGCATCACCAGTAGCGTGTCGAGGATCCCGGCTGCGTCGATCGCCGCCTGCAGGCTGTTGAAGTCCGCGTTGTGATTGGTGGGATCGTTGTCAACGATCCATGTTCGTGTGAGGGGGGCTTCCCCGACGTGAACCTCGAAGATTTCCCAACTTGGTGGATCGGCGACGGTCGCGGCGTCAAAATGGGCGACAAATTTAAGGGAAATTGAGGCGTCAAGAGGAAGCTCGTCGATTCGAAGGGTTGAGTTAATGATGTCCTCAGTTTGTCCCGTCCAAACGGGCTGTCCCTGGTGAGGATTGGTGCCTTGAGTCGGAAGGGTTTTGGTATGGCCCTCTTGAAGAAACTGCCCGAGAGCATCCCCGGCAATCTGATCCGGCTCGCCATTGACTGAGACCACGAGTTGTCCGGAATCCCAGTCTGCTTCGAAGTTAAAGCGATGTCGGATCGTCACATACACGATGCCTCCATCGGGCACTGGTAGGCTAGGGCTGGTTAGAATAGCCGAAGAAAACTTGTCCGTTCCGGCTTCAACTCCGTCAACGACCCATCGCCCATCTTCGTGCCGAAAAAGTGCCGATGGTCCACCGGTGCCTCCTGTGGTCGCAGTGAAACCTTGGCCCTCGCTGGCGAAGGTGAAGGATTGGGAATGGCCGTCTGGCACAAATATGATCGAGGAGACTAACAAGGCACAGATCCATATGAGGATTCGCGCCTTTCCTTTCGATCCGGTGCCGTTTCGATTGATTCTGGGAGTGTTCATAGTTGATGTGTTCCTATTCGGGTGAGCGACCCAAGGATCCAGATGGGTTCTCGAATACCTTTTACGCAATGCCGTCCTGAATCTTGCCAAAATATTTGGAGAATCCATTCTCCTCGACAGTTTTCTCGTGCGCATTAGCATCCTCGCATGGTTGGTTCGAGCATCGCCCACTACCACATCACCGCCAAGCTGGGGCAAGGAGGAATGGGTGAGGTGTTTCGGGCGACGGACACGAGGCTGGAGCGGGAAGTGGCGATCAAGGTATTGCCGGATTCCTTCGCCGACGACAGGGAACGCATGGCTCGTTTCGAGCGCGAGGCCAAGGCTCTGGCGCAGGTGAACCATCCACATGTGGCTGCGATTTACGAGTTTGGCGAGACCGGAGGCGAGTGGTTCCTAGCCATGGAATTAGTGGAGGGCGATGATCTTTCAGTCCTTTTGCGCAAGGGGCCTTTATCGGTTGACGATGCCCTGGAGGTCGGGGGACAGATCGCAGAGGCCCTGGAAGCTGCGCACGCCAAGGGGATCATACACCGCGACCTTAAACCGGGGAACATCAAGGTGACGTCCGATGGGCAGGTCAAGGTGCTGGATTTTGGTCTGGCAAAGGCGTTGGGGAATGAGTCGGGTTCAGAGGCGAACGAGACCCAGGACGAATCACCCACTTTGACGGCGGATTATACGTTGCCGGGTGTGGTGTTGGGGACGGCGGGGTACATGAGTCCAGAGCAGGCGAAGGGGAAGACCATCGATAGGCGATCGGATATTTGGAGTTTTGGGGTAGTCTTGTTTGAATGTTTGACCGGTCAACGCTTGTTTGGAGGGGAGAATGCAACGGACTCCATTGGCGCGATTTTGCATAGGGATCCCGATTGGAGCGCGTTGCCCGAAACAACGCCGCCGGGGTTGCACTTATTGTTGCGTAAGTGCTTGGCCAGGGATCGGAAACGACGCTTGCACGATATTGCCGATGCTCGGGTCGATCTAGAGCAGGCGATTGCCGACCCAGCGAGTTCGTTTTTTCGGGTCTCGGATGGGGCCCAACCGTCCCCGAAACAAGGGACTGTTTGGGGACTCGTTCGAACGGTTGCGATCGCTTTGGTTTGTCTGGTAATTGGAGCCATCTGGATGAAGTCGAGCGACTTTGAACCGGCAAAGAAGGTTCGTCGCTTTAAGGTGCGATTAAACGACGATGTCCAACTCTTTGTGGACCGAGGATGTGCGGTGAAGATTGCGCCGGATGGTTCAGCGATTGCGTTTATGGGGTCCACTCGGTCTGATGCGCGGGAAGGACGCGATCTGTATCTGTGGCAACTGGATCAATTGGAGGCTGAATATGTGGATTCAAGTTGGGGAGTGCATGCTTTTGATTTCTCTCCCAATGGTCGTAGCTTTGTTCGGAGGGGGTTCGGCCACTTGAATCGATTTTTAACGAAAGGTGGGAAACCGGTGTCGATCGGTCGCTTCGATATCAAGCGAGATAGTTATGGGCTTGATTGGGCTGAGAATGGTGCCGTGATCGTGGGAGGAGATCAGGCTGGGGTTCGGCGCATTGAGATCGGAACCGGAAAGGAAGAGTGGCTTAGCTCGCCGAGGGTAGAGGGTGAATCCCATCTGAACCCTCAACTGTTGCCCGGTGGTAAAGCGATTCTCTATCAGCTTCATCAAGACGACGACGCACCCTCTGACATTGTTGTTCAAATGCTGCCCAAGGGGTCGCCGCGAGTGATTGCTCAGAACGGCCACGATCCACGCTATGTAAGTTCAGGACATGTTGTGTTTGTCCGTCAAGGAAGCCTGATGGCTCTACCCTTTGATTCGGATTCACTTCAGGTGAGCGGACCGTTGAGCCTCATTGTGAATGGGATTGCCAGTCGAATGAACGTTGCACACTACGACATCGGCGCGGAGGGGACATTGGTGTATGTCCCAGGAACGGAGGCAACGATTTTTGAACCGCCCGGTCAGTTTAAGTGGATTGATCGGGAAGGCAAAACAACGTCGGTTCCGTTGCCTAATGGCAATTACCGTTTGTTCCAATTGTCACCCGACGGCACGCGCCTCGCCTACGCGTTGAAAAACAATACGGACCAGAGCAATATTTGGATTCATGAGTTTGGTAAGAGTGCGCCGCTGAGACTCAACTTGGATTCGGCTAGTGAGTCATCCCCTACGTGGAGTCCTGAGGGTAAGTCCTTGGCTTTCACTGTGGCCAATGCTGACGAGCAAAGCGGGCGCCTCTACTCGGCTCATCCAGATCAGCCCCGCTCACTCCAGTTGCTCTCTGAAGAACCAAATATTTTTTCTGTCAAGTGGAGTCCGCTGGGAGACTATTTGGTTGCTTCCCGCAACCCCTCTGAGGGGAAGGGGTGGAGATTTGAACTGCTGGCGTTTCCCATTCAAGGGAACGATGAGAACGGATGGACGACGGGAGAGGCGGTTGGTCTGCCGGTCGATTCTCGGTATACTTGGGATGATGTCAGTGTTTCACCGGACGGTGGCTGGTTCGCTTATGTGTCCAAGGAAACGGGCGAGATGGATGTGTACGTACAGCGCTTTCCGAAAGGGGGCGGCAAGATACGAATTGCCGGCTTTAGTGGCCGTTTTGGGAACCCAATCTGGTCTCCTGACGGCACTGAACTCCTCTTCTCGGCTAGACCCGATGCAACCGATGCAACCGATGCAACCGATGCAACCGTTGGCCAGACGGCACAGATCTACACGGTTAAGTATCAAATTGTTGAGGGGCGGTTTGAATCTGAGTCGCCCGTCCCTTGGAAAGGGGGCACCTTCCTCGATCCGGGATGGAATGATCGTTTTGACATTAGTCCCGACGGACAACGAGTGTTGGTGTGTACGCAAGCAGATGATGTTGTGCAACCCATCCACGATCACGTCGTTATCGTGGAAAACTTTTTTGAGGTTCTGAAAGAAAAGGCGCCGGCGGACTAGTAGCGGAGAATGATGGGGTCGATTCGGGTGGCGTCAGCCAAAGCGGCAAACGCTCGCCGACCCCTGAGACTCGTTACCCCTCAACGTAGGCAGTGACGTTCTTAGCTTGGATTTCCCAACCCGTATCACAGGAGCGCAGCACGTCTAATCGCTTGGACTCAGGAAATTGCAGGAAGCCAGACTCCGTGATCGTGAGTCGCGTGCCGTTCTCGATGGACTCAAGGCGGAACTCCACGTAGACCTTGGCTTCCGGGCCGTAGTCAGTGTCGGGATCAACGGCGCTCGGTGGCCAGGAGAACGCGAAAAGCCGTTTGGGATCCATCTGCTCGGTAATCGACTCCCATTGAACATCCTCGTGCCCTGGGAATGTGATATGCCCGGTAGTCTTCTCGCCCACCTTGAATGGGCTGTCGAGCTTGACGCGGAACCATTCCCCAAACTCCTTATAGTCCGTAATGGCCTGCCAAACGCGTTCCACGGGCGCGGCCAGCTCGACAACTTTTTCTATTCTATTCTGATTCTCGTGAAGACTCATGACGCAACCTTATTGTTGCGTAGTAAGGTGGGCATACTGTCGTTGGGGTGCAACCGATAATTTGTGTCTATCGTGTTGAGCAACCCCACTTGTGAAACAATCAGAATCTGTGGGATTCCGTAATCCGTGGTTGCCTTCTATCAACTTCAGCTCGGGGAATAAATCAATGTTGATTTGAATGCCGTCCGTCAACTCACTTGAATCATTGGAATCCTCCAGGCAACAGCGGTCAGAGGAACCCTTTGGGAGGTCTCTAGATCTAAGCCTTACTCAAAATCTGGTGCACTCAATCGCCAGCAGATTGAGGCTGTCGGGATTGCGCGCCTTGAGAATCGGTTGGGGGATCTGTGAGCTGAGGAGTGGCGAGAAGAGGCGGGAGCCATTTCCCAGCGGCTTCACTAAAGCCTTGATTCACCTCAGGGTTTGATCCTTCTTTGTGGGTATTTGAAACGGCTTATCGATCTGGACTCCCGTGATCTCGAATGGAATGAACTGCATAGCAAACATGGTCCCCAACCGACGTCTGATTGGTATCTATTGCCTACTTCTCAGTGTGTTCAACCCGAGAACAGTCGGTCAATCAGCTGTCACAGCTCCGAATCGATGGGAGAAGGATATCATCGCTTTTGAGCTGCAAGACAAGAAGAACCCACCGAGGAAGCAGTCAGTGGTATTTGTAGGAGGTTCGAGCATAAGACGCTGGGATTTAGACCATTGTTTTCCGAACCTCCGGGTTGTCAATAGAGGTTTTGGAGGTGCTCGAACGACTGATGTTTTGTTTTATGCCGATCGGATTGTCACCAAATACGATCCGATCGCCGTCGTCGTTTACGCTGGGGGCAACGATATTGGAGGGAGAAAAAAAGAGACGAGAACGAAGGCTGAAACCGTTCACAAGAACATCGTTGAGCTTTGTGATCGAATACACGCAGCGCGAAAGAGCACGCCGATCCTCTGCCTCTCCATCAAACCGAGCATGAAGAAGTGGGATTTCTGGCCCGAGATGCGAAAGGCCAACGCGTTGATTAAGCAGTACGCTGAAGAGACGCCCTTTGTTGAATTCGTCGATACTGTACCTCTAATGTTGGATGACCACGGTCACCCGAAGGCGGACTTGTTCGTTGAAGATGGAGGGCATCTCAACGAATCGGGCTACGATGCTTGGTCCCAAGTATTAGGTTCGGTCTTAAAATCTGTCCTTGGTGACCGCTGGAGAGAATAGGCTTGGTGCGTGTAAGCGGAAGTGAGCTGGGGTCGACCGAGAACCTTTGGGCTTGGCGTCTGAGATGGGTGGAGGATCCTCGCTCCTCAATTCTTTCTTTGCCGCAGCGTTTGACTGGGTGCAAATATCCAAACGAGGCCGCTCGCTATCTGGATTCTTGGGTTAGAGGGGAGGGGAAACTGTGTTGGTTAGCTTCCGCCTCCGTTCGACATAGTCATGCGAGCAGTAGATGTTCAGTGAAGCTTTTTGAGCGAGCGATGTGGCGGAGAGGGTAGGGATCGTGCCTTTTTCGGACGATTTGTCAGCGACTGCCGCTTGTTCGATTCCTAAATTCAAGCGAACTCGGTCACAGCTCTCTCAGTGCATCGCCATGGCACTTTGCCTGGCAGTTCTACTCCAGCAATCTCCTCGACAGGTTGCCTCAGCAGATTAGCATCCTCGAATGGTCGGAACGAGCATCGCCCACTACCACATCACCGCCAAGCTAGGCCAAGGCGGGATGGGGGAGGTTTATCGTGCGACTGATACGAAGTTGGATCGTGAGGTGGCGATCAAGGTCTTGCCTGAGAGTTTCGCTCAGGATAAGGAACGCTTGGCTCGGTTTGAGCGTGAAGCCAAGGTTCTGGCCTCCCTCAATCACCCCGGTATCGCAGCCATTCATGGTCTGGAGCAAACGGGACAAGCGCATGCGCTCGTTATGGAATTGGTGGAAGGTGAGGACTTATCTCTACGCCTAAAGCGGGGGGCGCTTCCCATCGAGGAAGTGCTGGATATGGGGAAGCAGATTGCGGAGGCGCTGGAAGCCGCGCATGGGAAGGGCATCATTCATCGCGACCTTAAGCCCGCGAATATCAAGGTGACTTCGGAAGGGCAGGTCAAAGTGCTGGATTTCGGCTTGGCTAAAGCCGAGGCAACGGAAACGACCGATGTCGATTCGGACTCACCGACGCTCACCGCGGATCACACGCTGCCGGGAACATTGTTGGGAACCGCCGGCTACATGAGTCCGGAACAGGCCCGCGGAAAAGTCGTAGACAAGCGCTCTGACATTTGGAGTTTTGGTGTCGTCCTATTCGAATGTTTGACGGGTGAACGCCTTTTCACCGGGGAAACGGTGACGGACAGTATTGGCGCGTTGCTGCATCGCGAGATCGACTGGGATCAGTTGCCGTCCAATACCCCACCTGCCATTGAACTGCTCCTACGCAAGTGCCTCGCCCGGGATCGAAAGCGGCGCTTGCCGGATATCGGTGTTGCCAGACTCGATTTAGAGCAAGCCATCGCCGACCCGGAAAGTGCCCTCATGCGTCGCCGAGACGGAATCGCGCACGGGGAATCCAATCGACGTGGCGTTTCGAAAGCGATGGTTGTTGGAATTGTCCTGGTCGCCATTGGGTTGACGTGGCTATTGAAACCCGCGCCGCTGAATCCGCCTAGCGAACGGGGGCCCATTCGGCGCCTGAGCGTGGATCTCGGTACAGAAGCTGAATTGGTCGTGGACCGAGGATCAGCCGTCCGGATTTCTCCTGATGGAACCACTTTGGCGTTCATTGGCGACGAATCTGGCATTCGTCACCGACTCTACCTTCGGCGATTGGACGAGCTTAAGGCAACGCCCCTCGAGGGAACGGATGGGGTTGGCGCGTTTAGTTTTTCGCCCGAAGGACAACGGATTGCCTTATCTACAGGTCTGGGGTTCTTGCAGACCATTTCAGTTAGGGGAGGTTCCCAACAGTCGATAACGAGACTCAGAGGCTTAAGAAGCGTTGACTGGGGTGAAGACGGGAAGATTACGTTTGGGCAATGGCAGGGTGCACTGATGCAAGTTCCATCCTCAGGGGGACAGTCGAAACCGTTAACAAGGTTAGGTGGAGAAGAAGTCGCACATCGCACGGCTCAAGTGCTCCCTGGAGAGCAGGCAGTCTTATTTACGTCATACAAGAAAAGCAACCGACCCGCAGACGTAACGATTATGGTCCAACGCCTTCCAGACGGGACGCCCCAGGAGATCAAGACGGGTGTATCTAGCGCCCGTTATCTATCCAGTGGGCATTTGGTGTACTTGGACAAAGGACGGCTTTTTGCGGCGGCGTTTGACTTGAATACCCTCACGATAAGAGGTGAATCTGTTCCCGTCGTTGAAGATATACTTTACGCCGATGAAGCTGGAGCCGGCCATTTCGACATTTCTTCCGAAGGCACTCTGGTCTATGCGACAGGACGTCCTCGAGATCTACTTTTCGAATTCGTCTGGGTGTACCGAGACGGTAGGACAGAAAAGCTGAAACTTCCTGCAGACAACTACGGTGGGTTCAGATTATCTCCTGATGGAAAGCTCTTGGCCTACGGCTTACTTGAGGAAGGTCAGGAGGATTTGTGGATCTATGACGTGGAACGGCAAATCAGACACTCCCGTCTCACGACGCATGACGCCGATGATCATCACCCAGTGTGGAGTCCAAGTGGCAAAAGTATTGCCTTCGTATCGAGTCGTCGTGGAATGGGGAGGGATGTTTATTGGAAACGTGTCGGCGGATCTTCAGAGGCCAGCCTGCTTGCTGAAATCGATCGGCCCGGCCTTCAGATTTGGACGTGGCACCCAACACGGAATCATTTGCTGATGTTCGGTCGCCCCAACAAAGCGGATATCCAATATCTACCGTTGGCTGGTGATGATCAATCGGGCTGGACGCAAGCAGGCGAACCGAAGGATCTCGCTGCGACGCCTCATACGGAAACACACGCCATGGCGGCCCCGAATGGCAAGTGGTTCTCCTACCGTTCGAAGGAATTGGGTGACAGTCAGATCTTCGTTCAGAGATACCCCCCAAGCGACGCTTCAAAACAACGTGCATCGGTCGTGGGCGCTAGCTCAGTTTGGTCGTTCTGGCACCCTAATAAAAATGAACTGTTTTTCACCGCAGCGAACTCGTCAGAGCGTGTACGACAAGTGTTCTCGATGAACTATAAGGAGGTCGAGGGGGAGCTGGAATTGGACGACAAAACTGCGAAGCCATGGAAGAATGCAACCTACTATCAGCTGGGAGGAACCTTGAGCGCAGATATTGATCCCAGCCAAGACCGCCTCCTCTTGCGACAGAGGGTTGAGGATGATTCAGCATCTGACAACGATCTCAATCACGTGATCGTCTTTGAGAATTTCTTCGATTACCTAAACGAGAAAGTACCCATCGATCCAAGGTAAAGATATTCGACTGCTCGTTTATTGCCTCTCCGTTACGTCTGCAGATAATCTTGAGATTTCTGACACCGTCTCCTTCCTTACACTTTCGTGCCTTTCGTGGACCGGAATTGATTCGCTTACCATGGCGAAGTGCCTAAGCTGGGCATGTGCCTGACGACGTGACGCAATTGCTGTCGGCAATGGGCTCCGGCGATGAGCAAGCGGGGGAAGCATTGCTCCCGTTGGTTTACGATGAACTGCGTCGCTTGGCTGTCTCCCGCATGGCGCAGGAACGTGCTGGGCACACCTTGCAGGCGACCGCCTTAGTCCACGAGGCTTGGCTCCGGCTCGGGGGGGAACAACAACCTGATTGGCGGGATCGAGGGCAGTTCATGGCGGCCGCTGCTGAGGCCATGCGTCGGATACTCGTTGATCGAGCGCGTAAACGTTTAACGGCAAAACGGGGAGGCGGAGCGGAACATCTGGATGTGAATGAATTGGATCTGCCCGCTCTCCAAATGGGTGACGATGCTCTGCTGCGGGTGAGTGAGGCATTGGAGCAGCTCGCCAAAGTGGACCCTCGAAAGGCGGAATTGGTCAAGTTGCGGTACTTCGTGGGGCTCAATTTCGCCGAAACGGCGGCTTCGTTAGGAATCGCCGTGCCCACTGCGAAACAGTGGTGGACCTTTGCCAAGGCTTGGCTTTCGGTGGAGTTGGGAAAAGAAAGATGATTTTTTGCCATACGATTCGCTGCTGGATCGCGCAATTAAAGGTATATGGACGATCTTTCGCCTGACACAAGCCGGGAGCAGGACTTGTTCTTTGCGGCTCTTGAGCGACCCGTCACTGAACGACGCACCTTCCTGGAAGGGGCCTGTCATGGTGAACCGGAGTTGCAAAAACGCATCGAGGCCTTGCTGGTCGCGGCCGATCAGCCTGCCGCAGAGTTGAAACCGGCCGATGTCTCGACACTGGCTGAGCAAGCGACTGCAGAGTCAGTCGAGGCTGAGGTCGGTCAAATGCTGGGTCAGTACAAGATCTTGGAACGCGTCGGGGAAGGCGGGTGCGGCGTTGTCTATGTGGCCGAGCAGACGGCCCCCGTTCGACGACGAGTGGCGCTCAAGGTGATTCGTTTGGGAATGGATACCAAACAGGTGGTGGCCCGGTTTGAAGCGGAGCGGCAGGCCTTGGCGATGATGGACCATCCCAATATTGCCCGAGCCTTGGATGCCGGAACGACGGATCAAGGACGACCCTATTTCATTATGGAATTGGTTCGCGGGATCCGAATCACCGATTACTGCGATCAGGAAAAGTTGGGGACTAAGGAGCGTCTTCTTTTGTTCGCCAAGGTGTGTCATGCAATCCAGCATGCGCATCAAAAGGGTATCATTCATCGTGATATCAAGCCCTCCAATATTCTGGTGACACTTCACGACGGCGAGGCGGTGCCGAAGGTGATCGATTTCGGAATCGCGAAAGCCACCGAAGGGAGACTGACGGATGCGACCGTTTATACGCAGTTGCATCAGTTTATTGGCACCCCGGCCTACATGTCTCCAGAGCAGGCGGAGATGAGTGGCCTGGATGTGGATACCCGATCCGATATCTACAGTCTGGGTGTGCTGCTTTATGAGCTGCTGATTGGTTGCACCCCTTTTGATGGCAAGGAACTGGTTTCGATGGGGGTGGATGCGATGCGTCAAGCGATTCGAGAAAAGGAGCCGGCCCGCCCCTCGACCAAACTGGCGACCTTACATGGTGATGAGCTGACCACGACGGCCATGCGGCGCTCGGTCGAGTCGAGCAAACTGGTCAATCTGCTGCGCGGCGACCTTGATTGGATCGTTTTGAAGTGCTTGGAGAAGGATCGTAATCGACGCTACGAAACGGCCAACGGCCTGGCTGCTGACCTAACGCGATATCTAAGTGATGAACCCGTGGTGGCGCGCCCTCCCTCCACACTCTATCGACTCCAAAAAGCCTGGCGTCGCAATAGAGCAGCGTACTCGACGGGGATTGCAATCGCCGTGGCCCTCGTCGTAGGGGTTGTTCTGATGAGCTGGCAGATGCGAGTCGCCCGTGAAGCTCAAACCGCTGCTGAACTCGCCCAAGAAAACGAAGCTGCTGAGCGTAAGAAAGCCGATCTAAAAACAGAAGAAGCGGAGCGCGAGCGGCGACGAGCGATGGCTAGTGAACAACAGGCTCTAGCCAACGCAAAGCAGGCTCGCAAGAATCTCTACGCCTCCGATATCAATCTGGCTCAGCAGTCCCTCAAGCAGAATGATTTAGGGCGAGCCGTTCGGCTGCTAAATCGACACCGGCCGAAAGATGGAGAGGCCGATCTTAGGGGATGGGAGTGGCGTTATCTATGGCAATTGACCCAAGGCGAGCCACATACAACCTTGACCAATCGGTTGGCACGTGGCTGGGACACCAGTTTCTCGCCGGATGGGAGTAAGCTTGCTGTTGGGTGGTTTGACGGACGCGTTGAATTGTGGGACACCGCAGAGCGGCGCCTTCTGAAAACGTTGACGGAGAAAAGCGATGCGACTCGTGGGCGAGTTGCCTTTGCTCCAAGGGGGAACCAATTGGCCGCCAGTAACAAGGCGAGTCAGGTGATCCTTTACGATCTGGATAGCGATGAAACAACTCTCCTTTGGCAGCCTGCTTCGGACGAGTGGGATTATGTTCGAATCGTTCGTTTGGCATTCTCCGCTGATTCAACTCGGCTGGCCGTCTTGGTCGAGTATTGGCCAAACCGGGAAAGAGGGATTTGGGTGATTGATGTCGAAGAGAGGCGTGTGGTTCGTGAGTTTCGGTCTCAGAAACTGATTGTGGGGCAGCATTTTGGCGGCCTGCAGCTTTCTGCGGATGGACAGTATCTCTACACTGGGTTTGTTGAGAACAGTGATGCGTTCACGATTGCCTGTATCGACATAGCAACATTACAAGAGCGATGGAGAACCGATTTAATTGAGGGCCGTCGGCTTTCCAGTCTTGCACTTTCCCCTGACGGGAGGCTTTTGTGTTCCGCTGCTGGATTTAAGGATTCCGTTGTGCGAATCTGGGATGCGGAAGCCGGGCGACAGGTTGAACGCCTAGAGGAGCACAATTCTTGGGTCTGTAAGCTGGTTTTTTCTCCTGATGGGAGTGAGCTTATTTCGGCTTCGGCCGATCAGACAATCCGCGGTTGGGATACCAGTAGTTGGACGGAGTCGTATGTGTTGCGAGGTCATCATGATGAAGTTCATGCTGTTGCTGTATCCGATGACGGACGCCTCATCGCCAGCGCCAGCAGGGACGGGGACCTGATACTTTGGAAGCCTAGTTCTCGGGAAACAGATCTGGCCGCAAAAACCAAGAGCGTGGACTGGAAGAACGCCACGATCGGGGTGCTCGATGACTCGACGGTCCTTATGCTTCCTCCCAACAGTGTTCCCTACTGGCTGGATCCGAAAACGGGCGAAGCTCCGAGAAGTCTCCCGGAGTTGGGACCCTCGGGCGCGTTACGCTTCCTAGACTCGAACGCGCTTTGCCGTTGGGATGGAGCCTCCAACCTGAACATCTACCAATGGCGAGAAAACCGGTTTGTTGAGCGCGCCACCGTACGGCTGAACGGTGACAAGCAGCCGGCGGGGCTTGCCTACAATGCCGCGCGAGACGTTTTAGCGTGGAGTGAAGAGTCTGCGTCCCATTCCCTTTTTCTGGTCAACTTGTCGGTAGTCGAGAGGCGCGTTGAGATTCGCTCGGATGCCAACGACTCGAAACGGATTGTGGGGCAGCAATTTGGTGGCCTGAAGTTCTCCTTGGACGGAAAGTATCTCTTGGGGGGGGCTCAGGGATATGCGGGAGGCGATGTCTGGGATGTCGATTCAGGGACCATCGTGCGAACGGTCCGGGAACCGCTTCGAACCGCTGTCTTTGCTGGTGACGAACCCTTACTTGTAACGGCATTCAATGATCGTGGTATTCATCATGAGATTGCTTTTTACGATTTGAGCCAGCCAGAAAAGGCGCCTCATCGGATAAAAGGACGCCACTTTTGCAATTTTCTTGGCGCTTCACCTGACGGAAACCTTGTCGTCGCGACGACCCACGGTGGGGAGGTGAAGGTCTTCGATGCGAGGAAGCAGGAACTGATTCGTTCCTTCCGCGGGCATCGGGGGGGCGTTCGATGGGGAATCTTTACTCGTGATGAGAAACGCCTTTTCACTGGTGGCGTCGATGGATTGATCAAGGTTTGGGACGGGGACGATCATCAGGAACTACTTAGCTTAAGCGGATATCAACACGCAATGCTGTACCTGAGTCCGGATGAGCACGTCCTATTCAATCGCGCTACGGACATCTGGGTCGCACCATCTTTCGCGGAGATCGAGGCAGCGGAAGCCGGGATTTCTAGGTAAGCTGCTTTCGGGAGCGAGTTGCTGTGAGTGCGACACTTTTTCTGCGCCGACAAGGTTGTAGAAACTAATCAGTAGTCGTCGAAGAGTTGTCCAAGCAGCGTTAAAACCGTTCTTCCTGCTAGCACTTTGTCAGACGGTCAGCTGAATCCATTCTCCTCGACAGGTTGTTCGCAACAATTAGCATCACGGGGTGATCGGAACGAGCAACGCCCTCTACCAGCTTATTGCTAATCTCGGCCAAGGTGGCATGGAAGAGCTGGATTGTGAGGTTGTTTATTCTTGCAAATTAGGAATCGATTCCTAATTTGCAAGAATTGATTGTCCGAAAGATCAACGATCTAATCACGCAACGGCTTAGGCATTACCCCGCTGTAGCGCTAATGGGGCCTCGGCAATGCGGTAAGACCACCTTGGCCAAAACATTTGCCAAGGATTATTTCGATCTTGAGCAAGAGGCCGACCAACTTCGCCTGGATCTCGAGTGGGATAGAATCACTCAGAGCAGAGGCTTAACAGTTTTGGATGAGGCGCAGGCGATGCCATCAGTTTTCTCTCGCCTAAGGGGAGCTATTGATGCTGATCGAAATCGCAAAGGGCGATTTCTCCTTTCTGGCTCCGTTTCTCCGAGCCTCACTGCGAAGGTCTCTCAATCCTTGGCAGGCAGGATTGCTGTCGTCGAATTGTCCCCTTTGTCCATTGAAGAAATTGCTCCCAAGAAAATGGATCAATTGTGGCTGAAAGGCGGGTATCCGGATGGAGGGGTCCTTGGTCGGTCAACGTATCCTGATTGGCAGATAAACTACCTAGCCCTGCTGGCGCAAAGAGATCTCCCGAATTGGGGGCTTGCTGCACGGCCAGTCGTCACTCAACGGTTGATGAAGATGCTCGCAGCATTGCAGGGTCAAATCTGGAACGCTTCCCAACTGGCCAGAAGCATGGGGCTCGACGCAAAAACCATTGCTAGCTATACCGACTTTTTGGAGGGCGCTTACCTCATCCGACGCCTCCCCCCTTTCTCGGCGAACATAAAAAAACGGCTAGTAAAAAGTCCCAAAGTATATTGGCGAGACAGTGGGTTATTACACTCGCTCCTGAATGTCTCAACGAGAGACCAACTTCACACACAACCGTGGGTCGGGGCTAGTTGGGAAGGATTTGTCATCGAACAGATCGCTCAGAAATTGGAGGCATGTGGTATGGGGCACAACTTGTATTGCCTTCGAACAAGCGATCAGTACGAGATCGATCTTGTTATTGATTTCAGTGGAATGATTTGGAGCATCGAAATCAAATTAACAACGAATCCGACTCCAGCCGACTATCAGCGTCTTAGAAAGACTTCGGAACTGATCGGGTCGAATCGAAGGTTCCTTATCTCGCGCATCGCCAAACCCAGCCTGTCCAAAGACGGAGGCGTCTGTTCCTTGGAAGATTTCCTGAAAGAATTCTAAGCTGAACTGACTATGGCAATGTGAATGGCTTTATCATCAAGGCAGCTCATGGCGACTGTTTGAAGCAAATGTCCATGAATCGATCTGCCATTCACTGGGTGGCTAGATTGGCCGATGTACTCGACAGTTTATAACAACCCGTTAGGATCGGCAGATGGTCGGAACAAGCATCGCCCATTACCATATCACTGCCAAGCTCGGGCAAGGCGGTATGGGGGAGGTGTATCGTGCAACAGACACTAAGCTTGAGCGAGACGTGGCGATCAAAGTGCTGCCTGAAAGTTTCGCCCTCGACAGAGAGCGTTTGGCTCGCTTTGAGCGGGAAGCTAAAACATTGGCGGCACTCAACCACCCCAACATAGCTGGGATTTTCGGCCTTGAGGAAACCGGCACGTCTCAAGCCCTCGTGTTAGAGCTGGTTGACGGTGATGATTTGTCCGACGTATTGAAGCGTGGACTTCTACCCATTGAAGAGGCGCTCGATATTTGCAAACAGATCGCCGAAGCGTTGGAAGCGGCGCATGAAAAAGGCATCATCCATCGTGATCTCAAACCCGGCAACGTCAAGATCACATCCGATGGATTGGTGAAGGTTTTGGATTTCGGTTTGGCAAAGTCGGCCCTTGGCAACGACAGTGATTTTGACGCCGACTCACCAACCATCACCGCGGACTACACCATGCCGGGCACTTTGCTTGGCACCGCCGGCTACATGAGTCCGGAACAGGCAAAGGGTAAAACGGTCGATAAACGTTCCGATATCTGGAGCTTTGGCGTGGTGCTTTTCGAATGCTTGACGGGAGAACGATTGTTCGCTGGGGAAACGGTTACCGACAGCATTGGCGCGTTGCTTCATCGTGACATCGATTGGGCCCAGCTACCGCCGCCAACACCTCCTGCAATCGATCTGCTCTTGCGCAAATGCCTTGCCCGAGATCGAAAGCGGCGCCTGCCGGATATCGGTGCCGCTAGGCTCGATCTGGAACAAGCCATCGCGGATCCTAACAGCTCGTTCATCCGGCTGACGGAAGGGGCCTTGTCCGAGTCTCAATCCGGAAATGGATTGGCTCGGCCCGTGGTGGCGGGATGGGTCTTTTTGGTGACCGTGGTGGCTGTCGCCTTAACATGGCATTTGAAACCATTACCCGAGGTCGAACCGAAGAAGGTGCGATGGTTGCGCCTTGGTCTGGAAGAGAATCAGCGTCTTTGGCTTCATTGGGGGACGGCAATCGCCCTATCACCCGATGGTTCATCCTTTGCCTATATTTCCCGTTCCGAGGACGAGAATGGATCAGATACAAGATATCTTTTCTTAAAACGATTTAATGAACGAGAGGCAATTCGATTGGACGAGACTAAGGATGTAAGTCGGTTTGCCTTTTCACCCAGTGGACGATGGATTGCATTTTCGGATGGGCAATCGCTTCAAAAGATTCCTGTTGGCGGTGGATCGGCGACCTCTATTTGTGAAGAGAATAGAATTAGAGCCATTGACTGGAGTGATGAGGATTGGATCTTGATCAATAGTGAATTTAACAAAGGCGAAGACACAGGGAAATTGTTTCGTGTGTCGGTAAGCGATGGAAAATCGGAACCCATAACATCATTGGAGCGACGAGAGACAATGCATCGGGCGCCACAGCTTTTGTCAGGAGGTCAATCGCTTCTATTCAGTTCGATGATCAGCGGGTACTTTGAAACGGCTAGCATTAAGGCCATGCGCCTCTCGGAAGGAGAACCCGTGACGGTGGTGGAGAGAGGTTATGGGGGACGGTATGTATCCAGCGGTCATCTACTTTATCTAGACCAAGGTTCTCTGTTCGCTGTTCCATTTGATCTTGATTCACTCACCGTTTCGGGAGAACGACGCTTAATTATCTCGCGAGTTGGAAACGGTGAAAATGGCGATGCCCACTATGCCGTATCCAATGATGGAACCCTAATCTACGTAGAGGAAGACCTCTTTATGGGAAATCGGTTTGAGCTGAAATGGGTGGACCAGGATGGTAATAGTCAGGTTTTAGCGCCGGCTGATGATTACGGCGATTTTGCATTTTCTCCGGATGGAACGCGCCTGGCGTACGTTGTCACTCAAAGGGAGCAAGAAGACTTATGGATGCTGGATACAGAAAGAGGCTACCCGTCGCGAGTCAGGTTAACGGATGATCGGGCCAGTAAGCGAAGTCTGGTTTGGAGCCCCAACGGAAAAAGCATTGTCTACACATCCAACCTCAATGGTGTCCCTGAACTCTATTGGAAACATGTCGACGACTTAGAACCGCCAAAGCGACTGCTTCAGTCTGAATATCTCATGGCCACGTCCTGGCACCCTGACGGAAAGTATCTTCTTGTGGTTGAACAGCAGCCAGGTTTGGATACCGATATTCGAGCCATGGAGTTGCAGGGGGATGATGAGAATGGGTGGATCGTCGGAGAATTGACGGATGTCCAATCCACTCGGTTCCGTGAACTACATCCACAGTTTTCACCGGATGGAAACTGGATCGCCTATCAATTCCATGATAGCGGCGATCCTCAGGTTTATGTCTTGCCCTTTCCATGGGAGGGCAGAGGGAGAGGGGAGCGAATTGCTACCTTGGTGGGTCGAACGAATTGGCCTCTTTGGTCCGGAACGGATCAGGAACTCATTTTTGGTAATCGCGCTAACGGTAGGATAGGTCAGATCTTCCGCGTAAAGTATACGGTGGAAAAAGGAGCGTTTAGCTATGGCGACCCAACCCCATGGCAAGGGGCCAATTTCTTCCAAGAAACTGCTCTGCGTGGTTTTGATTTGGATTCAAGCAATAATCGGCTACTCGTTCGGCGCCAAGAAGAAAAGGATGGTGAACAAGAATCTGAAGCACCCCCAATCATCATGGTTGAAAACTTCTTCGATTATCTAGGCGAGAAAGTGCCGATCAATTCGAAGTAGGGCCATCAAGCAATTCAGCCGTACGCACTCGCTGCATAGACTTAGGGGGTTGGCTTGCGATTAGCGATGCCCATTCTCCTCGACAGGTCGTTCGTAACAACTAGCATCACGAGGTGATCGGAACGAGCATCGCCCATTACCAAATCACTGCCAAGCTAGGGCAAGGCGGGATGGGGGAGGTGTATCGTGCTACCGATTCCAAACTCGATCGCGAGGTCGCGATTAAAGTCCTTCCGGAATCGTTCGCGGCGGATAAGGAGAGGTTGGCTCGGTTTGATCGAGAAGCCAAGCTGCTAGCCTCACTCAGTCATCCCAATATTGCCGCCATCTTTGGGCTGGAGCAGGCCGATAGTTCGCGAGCTTTGATCTTGGAGTTGATCGAGGGAGATGATTTGTCCCTGCGGTTGCGGTCCGGCGCTTTGCCTGTCGATGAGGCCTTCGAATTCTGTCGACAGATTGCTGCGGCGTTGGAGGCTGCCCATGATCAAGGAATCATTCACCGTGATCTGAAACCGGGAAATATCAAGGTAGGTCCGGACGGGCAAGTGAAGGTGCTCGATTTTGGATTGGCGAAGGCGTTGGCGGAGGAGTCGGACTCGCCGGGACGCTCTCCCCACCAAGGGGACGTGATGCTGGATGATTCACCGACTTTGACAGCGGATGGCACGATGCCCGGGACCTTGTTGGGGACGGCCGGATACATGTCTCCCGAGCAGGCGCGTGGCAAGCCGGTTGACCAGCGATCGGACATTTGGAGTTTCGGGGTGATCTTGTTTGAGTGCTTAACCGGTCAACGACTCTTTCAGGGAGAGACGGCGACGGAGACGGTTGGGGCCGTGTTTCATACGGAGCCCGATTGGTCGTTGCTTCCTGAAAAGACGCCGCTGTCGATCCGCTTGCTGCTGCGGAAATGCTTGACCCGAGATCGAAAGCGGCGTTTGCAAGACATCGCCGATGCTCGCGTGGATTTGGAGCTGGCGTTGACGGATCCGGGGCGGTCGTGGATCGGTTTGCCAGTAGGAAGCCCAGCCAACGGGAGCGGTCAGCCGGCAAGTAGGTCTTCAGGCTGGTATGCCGTTCTCACAGGATGCGCCGTACTGAGCGCGGCCTTTGCGGCGTGGTTTCTCAAACCAAGCCCGGAGTTGGAGCGCCCTCCTCATCGTCACCTGGAGATCTATCTCGGCGAGGACCAAGAGCTCTATGACGGGTATAACGATGTCGTTCGAGTTTCTCCAGATGGAACGAAGCTCGCCTACATTACTCAGTCTCCGGAAGATGAGTCACCCAACGGAATTTATCTCCGGAAGTTGAATCAGTTGAAACCGGAATTCCTCGAAGGAACAGTCGGCGCGACGCAGCTGGTTTTTTCTCCGGCTGGTGATGAGATCGCCTTTCAGGTAGGAACAAGTGTGAAAAAGATCTCGTTGGAGGGCGGGGCGGTTGTTCCTTTGATGGATGCGCCCTCCCCGGTGGTGCTTGAGTGGACACGAGAGGCAGGCATTTTAGTTGGAGGGAGTTGGGAAAACGCCTCAATCTTGAGAGGGGCCGTGGGGAAAGCCGAATTTGAACCGCTCACTTCTCTCGTAGAAACTGAAAGGTTCCATTCTGCTCCACAGATACTACCGGCCGGGCGGGGAGTGCTTTACACTGCGGCGACTAGTGCGCGTTTTGACCGACGTGAAACGAGCTTGCGGATCCAGCGCGTCCCGGGGGAGGCAAAAACAGTTGTCGAGGATGCGGTCGCTGGAAAGTATTTGCCCACAGGGCATCTTGTTTTCTTGAGGAACAGTATGCTTTGGGCGGCTCCTTTTGATTTGGATCGTGTGGCGGTATCGGGTAGGGAAAAGATTCTGTTCTCCGGTGTCGGCGGCCGAGCGGCCGGAGGCGGATTTGATGTTTCGGATGAGGGTACCCTCGTTCATTTACCGGGAGAAATGATCCCGCCAACTTCCTATGACTTGTTTTGGGTTGACCGGGCAGGCGACCGGAAGGAATTAGGTCTCCCTTCCGGCGATTTCTTCTCCTTCAAAATATCTCCTGATGGCCGTAGGGTTGCATACACCGCAGTTGATGAATCGGCCGTGAATCTGTGGGTTTACGAGTTTGGTTCATCCTCTCCCATTCGGTTGACGAACCATGTTGGGGTAGATGCCTCGCCGGTGTGGAGTCGAACCGGGGGGAGTATTGTCTTCAGCTCGAATCGCGATGACGATGGGAAGCGAAGCATCTACTGGAAGCGTCATGATGATTTTGGCGAGGCCAAGCTTTTGCTGACGAGTTCGGATAATCTGTCTCCGAAGTCGTGGAACCCCTCGGAAGATGTTTTGGTCTACACGGATCGAAACGGAGGAGGGAATGAGAATTTGATGATGGTTTCCTTGCAAGGGAGTGATGAAGCCGGTTGGACTGCGGGTGAGCCACAAGTGATGCAAGCGACTCCTTACACGGAACGAAATGGCTCTTTTTCCTGGAGCGGAGAGTGGCTCGCTTACCAACTGCACGAGAACGAGGGACCTGAAGTGTATGTGATTCAATATCCGCGCAAGAGTAACGGTCGCGGGGTCCGAGTTTCCAATATTGGTCGACGCTCAAATTTCCCGACTTGGTCGCGAGATGGATCTGAGTTGTTCTTTGGAAATTGGGGCTCCCTGGGTGAGCGGACTTCGCAGGTCTACATCGCCAATTACGCGATTGAAAAGGGAGAGTTTGTCTTTAATCCGCCGGCGACGCCTTGGGAAGGCGCGACCTTTCACCAAATGCGTGCCAGCCGAAGCTTCGATGTGCATCCAGATGGGCAGCGAGTCTTGGTCAGGGAGCTTTCGAAAGAATCTCAAGCGGCTCAGCGGGAGATGGATCACTTTGGTCTTTTTGAGAACTTCTTCGATTATCTAAACGAGAAAGTCCCGATCGATCCGAAGTAGGTCCATCCGACGATGCGGTCCGGTTCGCGAGTGGAGGGAATTCACTTTGAATTACGGATAAGGCTATTCGACAGTTATGTAGTGGGATGCTTCGAGCGTTTCAACTTCCCACGTACTCGACGCCGACTCATGAGAGTTAATTGGAACATACTCGACTCCGCCCTCGATGGGCAGAATCGCAGAATGTCTTTGGCTTCGTAGAAGGGCATATGGCATAATTCAAATATGTCGACCGTTGCAGAAATTCGAGAAGAGGCAGCCAAGCTTCCGCAAAGTGAGCGGGCTGAACTGGCCGCGTTTTTGCTAGATAGTCTCGAGAGTGAGCGTTACTGGATTGATGACGCTGAGGTCGAGCGACGTCGTGACGAAATGAGCAATGGGGATGTTCAAGGCCTATCCTGGGAACAGGTGAAAGCAGATTGCGGACGCGAATGATCGAATGATTCTGCATTTTCATCCGGAAGCTAAGGACGACATCAAGACCATCGCCGAGACTTACGCAGATGTTTCCGATTACCTACATGAGCGCTTCTGGATTGAACTGGAGTCTGCGGTACAACGGATTGGAGAGTTTCCCGGCCGACACCATTTTGATGCCTCCGGATATCGACGTTCGAACCTAAAGAAATTCCCGTATCATATCCTTTTCGAAACCAATGATTCGGAAGTCCGGATTTTGGTCGTTCGCCACAATCGACGTGATACATCTTTCGGTTTGAATCGCGGGTAGAATGCTTTCAGGCCCTTACCGCTGATGGTTCGATTGCTCTGGTGACGAGTATTTGTCAAGAATGGTAGGGTAGGCTGTGAGAATCAGCACAGATTGAAATTACAATCCGGCCGTATGTGCTCGCTGCATGGACTCAACAGGCTAGCGATTAGCGAGGTCCAATCTCCTCGACAGTTTCCCCTCTCGCTGTAGCATCTCCGTATGCTCGGAACCACCATCGCTCATTACCAAATCACCGCCAAGCTAGGGCAAGGCGGGATGGGTGAGGTGTATCGTGCGACCGATACGAAGCTGGATCGTGAGGTGGCGTTGAAGGTGTTGCCATCGAGTTTCGCTTCTACTCCAGAAAGGTTGGCTCGCTTCAGACGAGAAGCCAAAGCTCTGGCGCAGGTGAACCACACCAATGTGGCCTCCGTCTTTGGCTTTGATCAGCATGAGGACGTTCAGTTTTTGGTGATGGAGTGTGTCGAGGGAGAGGACTTAGCAACGAGGCTGAAGCAAGGTCGTATGCCTGTCGAAGAAGCGCTTGAAACCTGCCGGCAGATTGCCGAGGCCCTCGAGGCGGCTCACGAGCGGGGGGTGGTTCATCGAGACCTGAAACCGAGCAACGTGATGTTGACTGGCGAGGGGCAGGTGAAGGTGTTGGATTTTGGATTGGCCAAATCGTTGGCGGATGAGAGCTCGAATTCGGCGGTGGGGAGAGCGTCTTCGCCCCGCCTTTTGGAGGATGATTCGCCTACCATTACGGATGCTTTTACGCAGCCCGGAGTCATTCTCGGCACGGCGGGCTACATGTCTCCAGAACAGGCGAAGGGAAAACCGGTGGATGCGCGGACGGATGTTTGGGCGTTTGGTTGTGTGCTCTTCGAATGCTTGTCGGGAGCTCGTCTTTTTCAGGGGGAAGATGTTACTGAGACCTTGGCGTCTATCATTAAGACGGAACCGGATTGGGAGATGCTTCCGAGTGAGACGCCTAGCGCGATTGAACGACTGTTACGGCGATGTCTGTGCAAGGATCGGAAAAACCGACTTCATGCCATTGCGGATGCGAGAATTGAGTTAGCTCAGGCGCTGACGGATCCGCAGGGAACTGAAGATAGAGATCGTCATCCTCGTGATGTGACTTCTTTCAGCCGTAGGGGCTTGCTATTGCTCGCGGGCGCGATGGTGATGTTGGTCGGGGTGATGGTGTTTCACGAACGATTCTTCGTTGCGCCCATTTCGACTCCCTCCGTCAAACATGTCTCGCTCAATGTGAAGCTGGACGGATCGTTAATTGGGGGAAGTGGCAATGGGACAGCGGTTCGTCTTTCGCCTGATGGAGAAACGCTGGCTTATATCGTTGATGACGGTGGGATCGGGCGCTCTCACATCTACCTGAGGCGTTTTGACTCTTTGGACACGAAGAAATTGGAATCAAGTGCGGGGGCGATCGATTTCTGTTTTTCACCGGGCGGCGAATGGATTGCTTTTCGAGTTCGGGGTGGAAAGGAGATTCGGAAGCTATCCGTTCTCAATGATGGCCCTTCCATTAGGGTTTGTGATACGCCCTTCGGCCGAGGCATCGCTTGGTCTAAGGATGATGGAATCGTGTTTGCCGCCGGACGGCGGAACAACGGACTGGCTCGCGTTCGGGAAGGTGGCAGCGATGCGCCTCAGATTTTGACTACAGCGTCAGGGGAAACTCATCGGTGGCCTTACCTGATGCCCGATCACAAGACGGTGTTGTTCACTTCTCACACCAACACCTGGGAAGGCTACGATGACGCGAGGATCATGGCCTGCCGGCTTCCGGGGGGGGAGATACATGAGGTAATGAAGGGGGGCTACCAGGCGCGTTACCTCAGATCGGGCCATTTGGTTTTTATCCGAGACAGTACTTTATTTGCGGCTCCTTTTGATGAAGATCGGTTGGAAATTCTGGGTGAGCCGAAACCCGTTCTCTATCAGGTTGCAACCCGACAAAACGGCGTGGCTCACTATGATATCTCCGCGGATGGCACTTTGGTTTATCTTAAGGGGGATTATCTGGAGAGCCACTCTCAATTAGATTGGATCGATCGACAGGGCAAGCGTCAGCCCACTCCCTTGAAGGGTATGATTGAGGGATTCAGTCTCTCGCCCGATGGACGTCAACTGGCCTTTAGTGAGCGGGACAGAACGGGCCGGTATTTGCATCTCTATGACTTTGAACGGGGCGACCGTCGGCAACTTACCTTCGGGGTCGGCGGGGACGATGACCCAATCTGGAGTCCTACGGGCGGCTCAATCGTCTTTCGGTCTATTAGGGATACCGACTCGGCCCAAGGTGTCGACATCAACCTATATTGGATGCGGGTGACGGATTCGGATGAGCCGCACCTCTTGTTAGACCGTCCGGGATTGCTCCTTCCATTGAGTTGGTCCGGTGACTCGGGAGAGCGGATGATTGTTCGCGAATACACCTATGGCTCAGAAGTCAAAGCTCCGGGCGACTTGATTGTGTTAGAGTTGGCTGGAGATGATGAGAAAGGGTGGGAGTTGACTGACTCATTCCCGTTTAGGGAAACGCCTTTTGAAGAACGGAGCGGAAGTTTGTCACCAGAGGGTGATTGGCTGGCATATAGTTCGGACGAGGTTGGCGGAGATCATATCATGGTGCGGGCTTTTCCGGGTGGGGAAAAACGGGAGCAGGTCTCGATGGGAGACCCGGCCGAGTTTGGGGAACCGCTTTGGAATCGGAATGCCCCCGAGCTGGTTTTCGCGGCCAAGGAGGGCGGCCTCGCTACTTATCAACTCTTTACCGCCAAATTTGAGCAGGTTGAGGGTGCTCTCAAGTGGGACCCACCATTGCCTTGGGAGGGAGCAGTGGTGGACCGAATTGAGAATCGAAGCGCTTTCTCGTTTGAACTCTTTGACCTGCACCCCGATGGACAGCGTGTCTTAGTTCGGCGTCGAGTGTTGGGAGATGATGCCAAGGAAACGTTCAGCCATGTGATGTTGTTCGAAGGATTTCACGAATACCTCAAGCAGCAACTATCGACGAAATAGTCGGTCGGATCGCCTTTGCACAAGAGAAACAAGAACTGGAACAATGCCTCTAAGTTTCTTCACGTTCGTTTGTGGCGCTCCGTTGCAAATGCTTAGCTAAGGGCCCAGGGGTATGGAGCGGAAAGGCATGCGATTTCAGTTTGGTAATAGAATTTAGCCTTGAAATAAGGTCTAATTCAGTAATATTTAGACTTTGTGGAAGGCTTAATTCAGTCTGTGGTCCGAGACAAGATCTTGACCGCGTTAGACGCTCCCTTGCCGAAACTGACGCGTCGTGATGCGCGGCTACCCGTGATTGACGGCAAGGCCATGGTTGTCATTGGAATGCGACGGGCCGGGAAAACAAGCTTTCTTCACCAACAGCGATCAGATCTGATTGCTAGCGGGCGGTCGCCTCAACGTCTTGTCTATTTCAATTTTGAGGACGAACGACTGGCCGGCCTTGATGCCTCTCGCTTAGGGCTGGTTCCAGAGACGCATCTGCGCTTGTTCCCTGATCCCTCACCGGAACGGGTGACGCTTCTCCTAGATGAGATCCAGAACGTGCCAGGTTGGGAGACGTTTGCTCGCCGGATGTTGGATGAGGATGGCTATGAGCTTTTTCTTTCCGGTTCTTCGGCCAAGCTGCTGAGCAGAGAGATCGCGAGTTCGATGCGTGGACGTAGCTGGGAAATTGTGATCCATCCATTTAGCTTTCGAGAATGGCTTCGACACCGGGACCACGAGGTGTCTGAAGATATGAAAAGGCTGACTACCCGGCGGGCGGTGATGATGGATGCTCAGTTCGCGGATTGGCTGACAATGGGTGGATTCCCGGAAGCTCAGGGCTTGGATGCCGTCGATCGTCGTCAGCTGTTGCAAGGATACGTAGACGTGTTGATGTTACGTGACGTTATTGAACGTCATGGTGTGAGCAATGTGACGGCTTTGCGCTGGATGGTGCGGCGCCTTCTCGGAAACCCCGGAGGCTTGTTTAGCATCACAAGATTTGAGGCGGACTTGAAGTCTCAGGGAATCGCTGCCGGTCGTGACACACTCTACGAGCTTCTTGACTGCCTGGAGGATGCATTTCTACTTCGGGCGATTCCCGTGGCCACGGACTCTGAGAAACGTCGACAGGTCAATCCCCGTAAGATTTATCCGATCGACACGGCATTGGGACCTGTCTTCGATCGCAGCGCGAAGGAGAATATCGGCCACACACTGGAGGTCGCCGTCCATGGTGAATTGAGCCGGCGCGGCGATGAAATTGCCTATGTCAAAACGGCGGACGGATTCGAGGTGGATTTTCTGAGTCGCGGGGTGGACGGTCGAAGAACATTGATCCAAGTTTGTGCGGATCCGAGTCCCCCGAAAACTTTAGCTCGCGAGGTGCGGGCGCTGCAAGCGGCAGCCGAAGAACATCCCGTAGACCGGCAGCTCATCCTATCGTTGGAATCACGTCTCGCATTTCCCGACGTGCCAAACCCAATCGAGATTCTGCCTGCTTGGCAGTGGATGTTGGAAGGAGTTCCAGGGTGAGAGGGGTAGACTCCACCAAATCTTCTAACGCTAGGGGCGTGAGACATCTTTGACCACTACGCTCTCGGATGACGCAAAAACAGTGGGGCTGCCATGACACAGAGTGCCTTTGAGGGAGATGAAATGCGCACGGTACCCTGCATTCTCCTCGGAAGCACCTAGCCTTGTCTGGGGGTAGCCAGTTCTGATAGCCTTCATGGCATGAAAAAATATATTTCATGGTTGGCCTTTCTTGTTTCTACGGCCATAGCTGGCGAGGTGGTAGAACCTGAATCCGCTGCCATGTCTTCGGATCATCTCAAAAGAATTGATCCCGTTATGCAGGAGGCGATCGACCAGGGATTGTTTACGGGAGGGGTGACCTTGGTGGCCCGACGCGGATCCATCATTCACTTTGAGGCTCACGGATCTTTGACGAAGACGGGAGAATCTCCCATGACGACTGATGCCATCTTTGCAATTGCTTCCATGACTAAACCGATCGCCCACGTGGCTGCCATGGTTTTAGTTGAAGAGGGGAAGCTCCTTCTGAGCGACCCTGTCGGTAAATACATCCCCGAATTTCATGACACGCGAGTGAAACTGTCTTCGGGTGAACTTGTCGCTCCGGAGCAGCCCATGAGAATTCATCATTTGTTCCGTCATACATCGGGAATGTCGGAGGGACCAAAACGAGAAGAGTTTGACTCAAAGGACGACTATATACGTGCCCGTGCTCAGCAACCCCTCCAGTTTCATCCAGGGGAACGTTACCATTATCCCGAATCAACTGAGGTGCTGGGGTGGGTCATCGAGAGAGTTTCCCAGAAATCTCTACGGGATTTTCTCAAGGATCGATTATTCGAACCTCTCTCGATGCTCGATACGGACTTTGGCATCCCTAAGGAAAAGATCCATCGTGAAGCTCACTTGATGATGAAGGATGACTCCGTCGTTCCTACGTTCATCAGTGGGAGCCATCGGGATGGGTTGCAGCGCAATGGATACCACAATGCTCGGGGTGGATTATGGTCTACCGCAGAAGATTACTGGAAGTTCTCTCAGATGCTATTGAACGAAGGTGAATATCGTGGAGCTCGGATACTGAGTCGAACGAATGTGCGACGGATGCTGGCATACAACGAGCAATCCGATCTTCCTGATTTCAAACTTCCAGGCCATCAAATGACCCTAGGGTTCCGAGTTGTGACAGATCGCTTTGAATCCAGAAGTCCTCTTTCCGAAGGATCATTTAGTAAAGGTGGCGCCCTGCGGACCTATAGTTTTGTCGACCCAAGCGAAGAGCTAATTGGAGTTTTTATGGTTCAAACACGAAAATGGAACGGGGGCAGCCTGGACCATTTTCTTGAGATCATTTATGGGGCGATTCTTGATTGATGGTGTTCACCTTTGAGTCACAGAGCTGTTCAGATGAGGACGCACCGGGGTGGGCCAGCGAGGGGGGGCGTCAGCAACTATGTAGTGGAGGCAGGTCTTGACCTTCTACCGGGTGGAACTGGAAGTGCCCGCAACGTGATTGAATCCTCATATTCCGTTGCCATGCTTTAGCCACTCATAGGATCCCGTCTGGGTCCTGCTTGTGAACACGGGATTCTCGCGCCACTGGAAGACTGGGGTTAGCCGCTACTGCGCGTAGTGCTTCTTTGATGGCTTTCCGGTAGACGTGGAACTGCTCGATTCCCCAGGTTCTCAGGGTGTAGTCGTAGATGGCTTCAAGATCGGCTTCTGCCTGGGGGGATAGAACGTATTTAGCCAAGCTTCCGGATCGTCAATCGGATTGACGGCTGCGGAGTACATCCTCGGCACTTTGCCTGGCAGTTTTAGAGACCTTCAGCGTTTGTCGTCTGCCTTCAGCCATGCCCTTGCGAGTAGCCTCACCCACGCTTTGCCGTTCTGCCGGCGATAGGCGGTGTTTGCTCGCTGTAAGGCAATGGCGCTTGGCCTGGGAGTTTCTATATCGATACTCGGAGTAGTCGTCAGGGGCGATTGGAACCTTCTTGTGCCATTTACGTTGCCAAGTCGGCTTCGTTGGGTAGCATAGTTTCATGTCGGAGTCCGTTGAGAGAATCGACCAAGAGATCCAAAGTCTCCCTATCAGCGAGCAAGTTGAGCTGTCGCAGCGTTTGAGCGAGCGACTGACCGAACAACGACCAGTTCCAACGAAGATCACGTTTCGTGATGGAGATGACCTGGAGCAAAAGTGTGTTGATGCACTGAGTAGTCCTGCCGCCCCGATGACTGACGACGACTGGAAAGAATTGACGGCAGATGCTCAAGCTCACTACCAGGCATCTCGCTCGGCGTGAGTGAGCGCGTCGTTCTTCGTTCTCCGCAATCCAAAGCGGACGTCAGAAACATCACTTGCTACCTCGTAGAGGTGGACCTGCGACTTGGGTTGCAGTTTCTCGAGGTCCTGAGAGCTTCTTACCGACATCTGGAAACGTTCCCGGAAATGGGCAAACTTCGATTTCAGTCGCGCCCCCGAATTGCACATCTCAGAATGCTCGTTCTTCCTAAACCGTTCGAAAACTATCTTGTGATTTACAAGCCACTCGAAAATGGTGTTCACATCTTACGAGTGTTTCATGGTGCGCAAAACATTGACGAGAATTTGTAGACGGGCAGCAGAGTTGGCTCCAATCAATAGAGTGCTCCGTGCTTAGGTGTAAGCCGGAACAAGGGAGAGATGGGGGCGGTTCCTGCTAAACACACAATTGCCAGGGAATCGGAATACCTAAAGCCGTTGAGTGGCTTGCTGTCTGTAAGAGGTATTGGAATGATAAAATAGTAGGAACCGACCCGAAAGATTTTTGCTTCCGAACTCAGGGAAAAGAAATCCACTTCCTCCGGCAGATGACACCATAAATCGGATCGGTTGTCTTCGGGCTGAAACTATCAGGATACTAGCCAGGTTTTTGCTGGATTCTGAGCGGATGGTCGGAGGATAGTTCGGAAAGTTCCATTTTCCTCGACCGTTGCTCCTAACGCATTACGATCGCCGCATGGTCGGAACCACCATCGCTCATTACCAAGTTACCGCCAAGCTGGGGCAAGGCGGTATGGGTGAGGTGTATCGAGCGAAAGATTCCAAATTGGATCGTGAAGTCGCCATCAAGGTGTTGCCGGAGTCTTTTGTTCGGGACCCTGAACGGCTCGCGAGGTTCGAGCGCGAGGCCAAAGCATTGGCTGCTCTCAACCATCGCTGTATTGCCAGCATCTACGGACTCGAATCAACGGGAGATTCACAAGCGCTCATCTTGGAATTGGTTGAGGGTGTTGATCTATCTGAGAAGCTGCGGGCAGGCGCCTTGGAGCTTGGTGAGGCGCTGAGTGTCTGCCGACAGATCGCAGAGGCTTTGGAGGCGGCTCACGAAAAGGGGATCATTCATCGAGATTTAAAGCCGTCGAACATCAAGGTCACAGATGAGGGCCAAGTCATCGTGCTCGACTTCGGGTTGGCGAAGGCGCTGGCGGCGGAGTCTGATTCGGTACGAGCGTCCTCGCGAGCCACTGGCGTTGAGGGGGACGGCTCGCGAGGACGCGAGCCCCACCGAGGGGAGCTTAACCCGGACGAGTCACCCACTTTGACGGCGGATTATACGTTGCCTGGGGTTGTCTTGGGAACTGCAGGCTATATGAGCCCTGAGCAAGCCAAGGGCAAGTTGCTGGATAAGCGCTCCGATATCTGGAGCTTCGGCATCGTCTTGTTCGAGTGCTTGACGGGAACGAACCCGTTTAAAGGTGAAACCGTGACGGATGCTATCGGGGCCTCGCTTCATAAGGAGCCCGATTGGTCTGCCTTGCCAGCCAACACGCCGGCAACCATCCAGCTTCTGTTGCGGAAATGCCTCGCCAAGGAGCGAAAGCAGCGGCTGCACGATATTGCGGATGCAAGAATCGATCTTGAGGCAGCGATCAAGGACCCCAAGCCACCATTCTTTCAATCGAGCGAGAACCAAACAGCGAATTCATCAGAGGGAACTGTCAGCCGAGGGCGTGCTGCAGCCTTTGCCCTTTCGGCGGCTTTGTTGATGGCTGTTTTGATATTCGTTCTTGAACCATTCGCTCCTCGAGAGATCCCTCGATCTCGTCCTGCGGATCTCCATTTTCCTGGTCACTACGGATTGTCCACCGCATACAACACGTTTGTATTCACGCCCAGCGGCGATGCGCTGATTTACAATCTGAGTGATCTCGGATCAGCAGGAGTCTTCTCGCGCTCCCTGGTTGAGAATCAGGCGGATGTATCGATCAGTGGAACGGATCGAGCGATTTGCATGTTCATGAAGCCCGATGGTCGCTGGATCGGATACAACACCTTTCGGGGAAACTCGTTGCGAATCGCCCCGATCAAAGAAGGACCTTCCATACGACTCAATCCTTTAAAGGGCATCCATCCCGTGGGCGTCTGGGGGGGCGATTGGACTGAAACGGGTCAAATCGTTCTTGCCGTTAATCATGAAGGGAACGGGCTGATAACGATCGACGAACAGGGAGGTGATTGGGTTTCGCTGACCGAGCTTTCTGACGAAAACGAGACGCATAGTTGGCCCCAAGCGCTTCCCGGGGGAAGGTATATCCTGTTCGGATCTCATTCCGGCGGCGAGAACTCTGAAGGCGCCATTGAAGTTGTCGAGGTTTCTTCCCGAGAACGGCAGTCTCTTTTTGTACCTCGAGGGGCTTTCACCAAGGCCCGATATTCGCCAACAGGCCACTTACTCTTCCACGTAGATGGGAACGTTTTCGCTGTTTCTTTCGATCCAATTCGTTTGAAAGTAGCGGGTAAACCTCAACCGGTTATTGCAGGCGTATGGAGTGGAAAGGAAAACTATAGTGCTCAATTTGACGTCTCTTCTCGTGGCGACTTAGTGTACTTGCCTGATCCAGGTGAAAAGAAAAACCAACACGGACTGGTTTGGCTGCAGACCGATGGAAGGCTCGAACCCGCTACTGGCGTCAAAGCTGATTGGGGCTCATCGAGAACAGTTCTATCGCAAGACGCTTCACGGATCGCACTCGATATAGAACAAGATATATGGATCCTCGATCTGGAATCCGGGCAAGCGGCGGAACGCTTAACCTTTGGGGCCCATCTCAAGACCGGGCCTACCTGGTCGCTCGATGACGAGTGGCTTTACTATGTTGCAGACGAAGAAGACAGCCAAAGCCTCTACAGGATCAGAACCGATTTTTCCTCCAATCAACCGGACCTCGTTTATCGGCATGAGTCGGAAGATCTGACGCTGCACGATATAACGTCGTTCACACCGACTGGAAACGGTTACATCGTAACGGTTGTTGCTCCGAACTCTGCGAATAGAATCATGGAACTCATTCGTGTTAATGGAGGACTTCAGTTGCAGCCTTGTGTAGAACTGTTGCCCTCCGAGAATGACGCTGTGCCATTTGCCGAATGGGGAGGGGTCGTATCCCCCAACGGCCAATGGATCGCATTTAACAGCGCCCGTGGCGTTGGGAGGAAAGTGTTTGTTCAACGCTTCGATGGTGAAGGAACGCCGCGAGCGCTCCCTGTCAAGGGAGGTATGAACCCTACTTGGGCCCGGGATGGCAACCAGTTGTACGTCGAATCAGTCTCAGGAATTCCAGGGATCTACCGGGTGACATTCAACACTCTGAATGGGAATCTTGAACCCCACTCATTTCGGGCTCAGAAGTTAATGGACTTACCCGCTGGGGTTCATTTGGGGCAGATCGAGATGTCGAGAGCAGGCGACAAGGCCATCATCATTGACCCGTTTCAAACGCGGACCCTCAAAGTGATCTTTGACTGGGCGACAAAATTGGATCGTTTAACAACGGACGAGCCGTAGGTCTTAGCTTGTTGCGGAAGCCCCGATCTTGGAGGGGGGCTGTCTGATTCGTGCTCCACTGGCACCATTTATCAAATGGCTTACGCTATTTGTATTACGGAATTCACGCGAATTTGCTCTCTGCTCGCCTACTGCTCGCTCACTGCACCGCCCTGGCACTTTGCCGGGCAGTTTTGGGTGGTGCTAGTCCGGTTGGGCCGTCCAGTTTGGTCTTGGTTTCCTTCAAATTCCTTTGCTAAATCGGCGGTATAGATTAGCGTTGTGACATGAGTGGTCGAATCACGTTCAATCCAAGTCAGTGCGGTGGCAGGCCTTGTATCAGAGGGATGCGCATACGTGTGAAGGACGTGCTTGATTTGCTCGCAGCGAAGGTTTCGAGAGAAGAAATATTGGAGGATTATCCCTATCTGGAAGAAGCGGATATCGACGCGTGTCTAGACTACGCGGCGAAAGAATCAGATCATCCAGTTCTTTCCGTGCAGTAAGCGATGCGTTTTGTGGTCGATGCTCAGTTACCTCCTGCATTGGCCAGAGCTCTGAGTGAGGTCGGACACAAAGCTGAGCACGTTACAGATTTTGGAATGCACGAAGCCGATGATTCCTCCATTTGGGATTACGCGCTTGAAGAGAATGCCGCGATAATCACGAAGGATGAGGACTTTCCTCACCGACTTCGGCAAAACCCGCAAAAGGCTCCGACGATCATTTGGCTACGAATCGGCAATACAAGTCGTCGCAACTTATTGCTCCTGGTTCAATCAGTCCTCCCGAAACTCGATGCCCTGGTTCAGAGCGGTGAGAAACTCATTGAAATAAGGTAGTGTCGATTGAGCCGTCCCGAACACCTCCCGCAGCAGACGATCAAAAAAGAGAGGCTGTCTAACGCTTGTGTCATAAGCTTAGAAGTTGCGCAGATTCAGCTAGGCTGCTGTCAGTGCTAAGTTGACCGCCAGCAAGGCGTGTCAAGCGAGCGGTGGCAGAGAGGGTAAGAATCGGGCCTTTCTAGGTCCATTTCTCAACGACATACGCAAAGTTGATTACTGAACTCGAGTGAATTCGCTCACTGCACTGCCCTGGCACTTTGCCTGGAGGTGTGGGGCGGTGCTAGTCCGTTAAGGGCGCCCGATTTAGTATTGGTTTCCTCCAAATTCCGTTGCCAAATGGGCTGGAGAGATTAGCGTTTCTTCGGTGCGATGAAGATGAAAAGCACATTCCAAGTATTTGATTCCTTCGAAGCGGCTGAGGAGGCTGAGCGCCGTGAACGTTGGGCGCTAACGCCGGCACAACGGTTTGAGATCTTGGAACGACTGCGAGCTCAACAATATCCAGATGGCGAAACTGCCCCAAGACTTCAGCGACTTCTTGAGATTGTTAAACGATCGTGAAGTTCGTTTCATGGTTGTCGGGGGCTATGCCGTTGCCCATCATGGATTCGTTCGTTACACGGGAGACATCGATGTTTGGATTGCCATCGACCCGGCGAACGCAGCAAAGATGATGGAATGTATGGGTGAATTTGGGTTTGATTCCTCCCAAGTCCGAATCGAACTTTTCCAGGAGCCTGGAAACATCATCAGAATCGGCGTTGAGCCGTCGCGAATTGAAATACTGACCGGAATCTCAGGGGTGGAATTCGATGAGTGTTTCGATCGCAGAGTCGAAGCGGATTTATCTGGATTGCGCGTACCGTTTATTGGTCTTTCTGACCTACGGGCAAACAAGAGTGCTGCCGGGCGTGACAAGGACATTCTTGATCTCAACAATCTTCCGAAGGAATAGGACCTGAAGTTTAGTCCGGGGACCTAACTGGACCGAGTAGGTAGTTGTCCTGTTTTGTATGGAGGAGATTTCCTGGGAGGGTTGCCTTGTTAAGTGAGCATTGGAAGCTTCTTTGGCGGGTGGCATGGCGGAGAGGGTAGGGATCGTGCCTTTCTAGGGCCATTTATCAACGACTTACGCAAGTTCGCTTCCTGAATTCAAGCGAGTTCGCCGACTGCTCGCTCACTGCACCGCCCTGGTACTTTGCCTGGCAGTCCGAGTGTGGACTTCGAGTGAAGTATTGACGTTAAAACGTTAAGATGTCAGGTTGTGTGGTATGGCTGTGACGAAGAAGCCGACCAGATCGACTGTCTATCTTGAACCTGAGTTGCACCGGGCTCTCAAGCTTCAGGCGGTCGAGACGTCTAGTAGTATTTCTGAGCTGGTGAATCGAGCGGTGCGCGATGCCTTGCGAGAGGATAGGGAAGATCTCATGGTGTTTGATGAAAGAGCCTCGGAACCAACAATGAGTTTTGAGGAGATGGTCAAGCGAATGGACTTAGATGGCGACGTATAAGGTCGAGTTTCGAAGATCTGTTCAAAAGGATCTCAGAGCGATTCCAAAACAGGATCAGATTCGAATCCTTCGGCGAATATCAAATCTGGCCGATGACCCGCGGCCTGTTGGTTGCAAAAAACTTTCCGGTCAGGAGCGATATCGACTTAGGCAAGGGAACTATCGGATCTTATACGAGATCAAGGACGAGGTGCTCGTAGTGACTGTAGTGAAAGTTAGGGATAGACGGGAAGCATATCGATAGAACGACCAATCCTAGGAGATAGGCGGTTTCACCACTGACGGATTCTGTCAGCAGTGTGCCTGCCGCTAGCCAGGTAAGCGACCCGGAGCGAGCAGTGGCGGAGAGGGTAGGAATCGAACCCACCTTGGCTTGCGAAACAAACCAACAACGGTTTTGAAGACCGCGGCGGACACCAGCCACGCTTCACTCTCC
>CAYFGX010000046.1:0-56575 GCA_964342405.1 uncultured Verrucomicrobiota bacterium
CTCACTTCGGTTGCGTCCCCCCCCCCCTGCTGCTCAGCAATTAAAGTTAACCGGTCTTGTGCGAAAGGTCGGAATCGCTTGAGGCGAACACTGAAGAGAATGTGGACGCAGTAGTCGCGGACTCTAAGTATGGCACGATTAGCAATTACATCTCATGTGAGAAGAAGGCGATCCGAAGTCATTTCAAAAGCCAAGCAGACAAGGGGGCTCATTGTGGGCGACGAGAAGGCATCTTCGGAGAGGACCGGTTTAAGTTTGATCCAAATAGCAACACCTATACCTGTCCAACCGGCGAATTCATGAATCTGCGCCGGTTGCATTCCCGTCGTCAAACCTACGAGTATGTAACGAGCAGAGTAGTATGAAATGCCTGCGAATTGAGAGCTCAATGCACCCGCTCAAAGACCGGGCGTTCACTGCGGCGACATCGAGAACAAGACACACTCAACAGAGCTGTCCAACACTCAAATTCAGAGTAAGCGCGGAAGGATCTCAAGAGGAGAATGACGTTGATCGAGTGAAGTTTCGGGGACGCATCAAACAGTCATCACTTTAAACGTTCGAGATGGAGGAGACTTTGACGCCAGCAAATTCAAGACTACCTGATCGCCACGATCCAGAACGTGAAACGCCTCCTACGCCGCAACGCTTATGTCGACCGAGCCGATACGCAAGCAGTATCGAGGTCCTATGTCGGCATAATCGTGCCAGGAATGGTCCTCTCAACTCGATTCTGATGATTTCAATGCCGCTCGAGCTTCTCAAGCTTCAATGGCAGCGTGAAATTCAACGATCCCATTCCCTCTCTCTTTCCTAGCCAAGCGTCCCCAACGAAACCTTTGGGCAACACGCCCTCGAGACGTGACCCCGGGCTCCACACATTTTTATCTGTTGGCGCCCTCCCCAAAGTCACAGGTCGACATATCAGAGAGGCAGGGTGGGGCGTCGATATCATCGTAGCGGAGTTCGCATCTGTTTAGTTCGTTTTTGAGGATTTTTAAATGGTGGTCGAGCATTGTGATTCCTGCGGCGAGGCCAAGGCAACCCAAGACTATGACAGCGATCTTGGATAGTGACGGTTTTCTGATTTGGACGGAATCGGAATGTCCATCGGTGTTGCGGTCCTGGGTGGGGCTGTTCGTGCTCTTCGTTTGGGGCTTCATGGTGGCGGAATCCTTAGTTCATTTGTGTTCTCTGTTCCGGTTCAATGGTTTCTACGGATTCGGGAGTCGGTTATTCCTTCAGTTGTGGAACTTTTCTAAAAACCCACGGATGGGTCTTTTCCTGTCACACCGAGTTGGGGGCGATCGAAACCTAGTTGAGCTTCTGCGAAGGGTCGGAATCGCTTGAGGCTGTGTAGATTGTCCAGCCGCAAAGGAGAGCAAGGAATGTAGACTTTGCTGTGGCGTGATCGATCAATTTGGGTTTGGGTATCGAGAAGATGATACCCGGATTCTTGAGAATGCTTAGGCCACAGTGCTTGGCGTTGGGCCTTGTTTTTGTTGGTGGCGTACAGGTGATGCCTCAAGCGCTTTCCGCTATTCAGGATACGGAATATCAAATCGCTTCACCGGATCAATCGCTTCGTGTCAGTGTCACCGTTCCCCCCAAAGAGCATCAAAAACCAATTTATTGGTCTGCTCATTTTGGAGGTGTTCCGTTAATTGACTACGGGGAGCTTGGTCTTGCCCTTAAGTCCGATAGCAAATTCCCGGTTGGTTTAGAAGTTACCAAAACTTTCCAACGTTCGATCGACCGAGAGATTCGATGGCCCTTCGGAAAACGTCGCTACGCCTTGGACCGATTTAATGAGTTGCGATTTCGGCTCTCAACGAACCAAGATCGATCCTTGGAAATCACCTTTCGGTGCTACAATGATGCAGTCGCATTCCGATACGTTGTCGAAAACGACACAGTCGATGAGCCGATTGTCGTCACCGAGGAGCGAACATCCTTCCAGCTTGCGGGAAACCCCACCGCCTATGTGCAGTATCTGGAACACCACAGAACCTCTCACGAGCACCCCGTAGCGTCCGTTTCGTACAGAGAATTGCTTGCTGATAATCTCCTTGATACTCCTTTCACAGCTGTGTGGCCCAATGGCACGACAATGGCCATAACAGAGGCTGCCCTGCGTAATTACGCTGGGCTTTCGTTGATTGCCAAAACTTCTCTTGAGGGATCGAATCTACTTCGCGCTCAATTGAGTCCACGGCCGGATGGCACGAAGGTTCTAGGAAAACCTGGAATCGAATCCCCTTGGCGTGTGGTGCTGGTCGGAAAACGACCAGGAGAATTGCTCGAGTCCGGGACGATTTTTTGTCTTAACGAACCTCCCGAAACGAATGATTTTTCGTGGGTGCAGCCGGATAAGCTCACCTTTCATTGGTGGAATGGTGACATCTTCAACGGGACTCCGGATTCCCCCGCACTCTCGTTCAACATGGCCAAGCGGTATATCGATTTTTGTGCACGGAATGGAATCGGTATTCACTCTATCTCATCCACGGAAGCACCAACCACGCCGTGGTATCATCAATCCAAACGCGATGTCACTCCTGGCGATGACACGGACGTCACGCGCCCTCGATCAGAGTTTGAATTTGAGGCCATAAGAAACTACGCGAGGAAAAAGGGTATTCGCCTGTGGACGTGGGTGCATCAAGCAGCATTACGAAATCGCGTGGATGAAGCGTTTGCAGCGTTTTCGAAAATGGGCTGGTCGGGGATGATGGTGGATTTCTTTGATCACGATGACCAAGACCATGTTGAGTTTGCGGAATCTATTCTTAGGGCCGCTGCCCGGCATCGAATCTTGATTCATTTTCATGGCATCTGGAAACCAACGGGTTTGGAACGAACCTTCCCGAATCTAATGAACCACGAAGGAGCACTCAATTTGGAGTATCTGAAGTGGAGTGATTGGTGCACCCCTGAACACAATATCAACATGGCGTTCACGCGGCTGCTTGCTGGGCCAATAGACTACCACTTGGGAGGGTTTCGAGCCGTTAAAAGGGAAGAGTTTGTTCCCAAGAACATCGCTCCCGTTGTTTTGGGGACCCGATGCCACATGCTTGCGATGTATGTCTGCTTTGACAACCCGGCACCCATGCTTGCCGACTATCCCATGGCATACGAGAATCAATTGGGATTCGAGTTTATCAAAAAGGTTCCGACGTGGTGGGACGAAACGCAGATTCTTGAGGCGGAGGTTGGAAAGCTCCTCGTAACGGCAAGGAAAAAGGGCGCCAACTATTACTTGGGAGGCATGGTGGGAGCAGATCCCAGAAACCTGAATCTGGCGCTCGACTTTCTTCCTCCGGGTTCGTTTGAAGCACGAATATGGAGTGATGGTGATGAGACTCAGAGTAACCCCAACCACCTCCAATTTCGCACGGAAACTGTCTTCACGAATGATTCCCTCCGCGTTGAGCTACTTGCGGGAGGAGGGTTCGTCGCACAAATTGTCCCCAAGCAGCACTGATTCAGACCTTGGCTTCAGATCCTTGACGATAGACGTTTTGAATTGCCCCACAGACCTTGCCCTGTCACAGTATAGCTATTCCCGATGGACTTAAAAATTCACGCTCAACTGCCGCGGCGCAAGGACTTTCAAATCGGTATTCTTGGTAGCGGGTTTATCATTTCTGACTGTCATCTTGTCGCCTATCGGAAAGCTGGCTTCAATCCAGTGGCGATTGCTTCGAGGACACGGGCGAACGCCGAGGCCACAGCCTCGAAACATGGTATTTCAACGGTTCACGATTCGTACGAGGCCTTGCTTGATGATCCGAGTATCGAGGTATTGGATATTGCTGTCCCACCAGATGCTCAGTTGGATTTGATTCGCGCTGCGTGTCAGCGTGGCACCGTAAAAGGAATCTTAGCGCAAAAACCCCTGGGTATGAATCTGGCGGAAGCCAGGGAAGCGGTTCAACTTTGCGACGAGGCGGGGATTGCCGTGGCAGTCAATCAGAACATGCGTTACGACCAGTCGGTAAGGGCAGGGAAAAGCTTGTTGGAAGGTGGGCAGATTGGAACGCCGGTGTTGGCGACCATCAATATGCGAGGGATCCCTCATTGGATGCCATGGCAGGAAGATTTGGGCTGGGTGACTTTAAGGATCATGTCGATACATCACCTGGATTCATTTCGCTTCTGGTTTGGGGATCCGGAAGGGATCTTTTGTAGCGTGCGACCTGATCCGCGGACGAAGTTTCCCCATCAAGACGGAATCTGTAGCTACACTCTTCAATACGCAAACGGCCTACAGTGCCTCGGTTTGGACGACACATGGACCGGCCCGGCGAGAGAAGGCTGTCCAGGCGACATTGGAATCGAGTGGCGAATCGAAGGGCTGAATGGTTTGGCGATTGGAAGTATTGGTTGGTGTCAGGATCCGTATACGACTCCCTCGACGATTCGGTATGCTTCTGTGGGCGATTCCGAATTTCAAACGCCAGCATGGAAGGAGTCTTGGTTTCCGGATGCATTTATTGGCACGATGGCGCAGTTGTTATGTGCCATTGAGGCTGACTCAGAGCCGGAGATCAGTGGAGCAGATAACCTGAAGACCATGGCTCTGGTGGATGCTGCTTACAAGAGTGTGGAAACGGGCCGTGTCGTTTCGTTGGACGAAGTTCTGGAAGACGCATAATCAATACGAACGATCTGCGAAGGGATCCAAAACAGAATTGATATGAAACTAGGAATCATCAATAGCGCCTTCTCTCAAGCTGGCGTGGATACGGCAACGGGACTGAAGCACATATCCCGAATCGGCTTTGACTGTGTGGATATTTTCACCGAAGCCGTGGGCATTACCAAGAAGGAGATCAATTTGGTTGGCAAGACCTGCGATCGATTGAATTTACCGATCGTCTCCCTCCCGGTTGTCGCGGTAGGCTTGATCGATTTTAACGAGCCCGTCCGTGAGTTTCACATTGAACGTTGCAAGAAGTTCATTGATCTCGCGAAACAGTGGGGTGCTAGCAATGTGCTATTGGTTTTGGGCGAGTATATCTGGCAACGAGAAGTGATTGCTCCCGAGGATCAGTGGAAGTGGGGCATCGAGACATGTCGCAGGCTTGGGGACTATGCGGACAAAAAGAAGATTGATATTGCTTTGGAGTTGGAGCCGTTTCGACTGAGTCTATTGAACAATGTGAGCTCTATGGTTCGCTTTGTGAAGGAGTGCAAACACCCGAGAGTTAAGGCGAACATTGATGTCAGTCATCTTGTGTTGGCTGACACGGCTCCCACGGACGTGAAGGCATTGAAAGGAAAAGCGATCCATGTCCATATCAGCGATTGCGATGGCAAAGTTCACGGCGATCTTCCGCCCGGGCGTGGGGTCGTGAAGTTCGTTCCCTATCTACAGGCCATCAAGGAGCTGAAAATGGACGGGGTCGTCTCGATCGAACTTGAGTATTCTCCGGATCCCAAACGAATTGTTTCGTGGGTTGAAGAAGCCTATCGGGAGACCGCGAAACTCATGGATATAGTCGGGCTGAGAAGCTAGGCGCTGGCGACGTCCCAAATCATTAGATGCCTGATCCGAGTTTCTGAACGAGTTGGTAAATCCCTACGCTCGTCATCAGGAAAGATGCAATCCACAAGAAGGCCATCCAAACCTTTCCTGGTTTGATGGCAGGATCTGTAGCTGTGAAGTGGAAGTAGATCGCTGCAAAGCAGATGAGCGGCAGCATGAGTGCTTGAGCTAGGGCTCCGATAAAGACGAGGGTTAAGGGCCTGCCGACCGAGAAATAGAAAATGAAATAAAGGGCAGGGAGAGCGACGCAAGCGATCTTCGTCAGCCTTTGTTTCTGTTCTTCTGTCTCCACATTCACCAGCTTCGCGATTCGCAATAGATCTGCTGAGAGCCGTGCGTTCGATGCTGTTGAGATGAAAATGGTCGAGTAGAGTACCACTGTCGCTCCCACCAAGAAAACTGCCAGGCCAGGGTTACCAAAGGAGGTCTTGTAGAGGTTTGAGAGGGTGGGGATCATGTCGTCATTGGTGACAGAGAGCCCTTTTCCGTGAAGGATCGCAGCTCCAAGAAGGTAGAACGCGACCGTGGCACCCGTGTAGATTACCATGGACAGCCAGGCATCCCACCGGAGAACTTTCATCCAACCTTGCGCCCGCGCGCCCCATTCAGGCGAGCCATCGTTGGGACCGACGTTTGATGCGTAGCCCTTTTCCAAACACCAGTAAGGGTAGTAAATCAGCTCAGAGGCTCCAACGCCGATGACCCCAAAGGCCGCGAATGCGGTCGTGAAATTGTCGGGTAGTTTGAAGCTGAGTCCTTCCCGAAGATTCGCCAGCGTGATTCCGTAATCTGTCCAATAGAGTGAGAAAACGGCAAAGATGGTGAAAATCGTGAAACCGGCCACCATCGTCGTGGAGAATCGCTCGATGAACCGGTATTTGCCCACGAAGAGAAAGGCCGCGCAGGAGGCCGTGATGATGAGAGCCCAGATGGTATCGGAAAGGTTCGATCCGCCCATGCGGAACACCCCGGCAATCCCGCCGACCATTCCGGAGAGCTGAAAGAACGTCGCGACGAACATGATAATCCAGCACCACACAAGCCAGGAAACCCACAGCTTTGGCCCTGGAACTGAGTTCAAGGCTTCGAGGGTCGACTTGCCTCGGCCGATGGTGTAACGCCCAAGCTCGACTTGAAGAAAGACCTTGATCATGCAGCCAATGATGATGAACCACAGAAGGGCAAACCCGGCATCGGCCCCGACTTTGGTTGTCACGATGAGTTCCCCCGATCCAACGATGTTCGCGGAAATGATGAGTCCGGGACCGAGCTGTTTGAGGATACCCTTCGCGTCGGAAGGTGGAGCCATGACTTGGGACATTGGGGGCAACTTACGAGCTGCCCCTATTCTTGTGAAGCGAAATCTCGCTCCGTAGTCTGAGTCCTCTATCGAGAAGCGAGGGGCGTCGCTATCAAAAGGATCTCGGGATTTGCAGGATAGTCGTGCAATTATCGGAAGGCGAAGTAGACTGAACCCCGTGAGTCGTGAATTTACGGAGAAGCTCGAGAAGCTGAGGGAGTTGATGAAGAAGAAGCGGAAGGCGGCGGCACTTGTGACGCGTCAACCGAACTTTTCTTGGCTCGCCTGTGGTGCGGAAGCTCGGGTTGCATTGAATACAGACAAGGCTTCGGCTTGCTGGCTAGTAACGAAGGAGGACGTCTATCTTTTGGCTAACGGTATCGAGATGCCGAGACTGAAGTCAGAAGGCATTTCTCAGCTCAAGTATGAGCCCGTGACTTTTCCTTGGCATGAGCCAGATGGACTGCTCGAAGCGGTCAAAGAGATTGTCGATCCCAAGAAACTGCTTTCGGATAGCAATGACCTTGTGACGCGTGCGTATCCTGAGCTGTTTGCTCCCCTGCGTTACTCCCTGAGTCGTGACGAAGTCAAACGCTTGCGCCATCTTGGAAAAGCTCTAGAGGCCTCGATTTCAGCGACGGCCAATGGGATTCGGGTGGATGAGAGCGAGAATGAGATAGCGGCGCAGATGTCAGCTGCAGCCATTGCCGTTGGTCTAACGCCAGTGGTTGTATTGGTTGCCGTAGATGAACGAATTCGACGGTTTAGGCATCCGCTTCCGACGGGGAAGAAGCTAAAGCGACATGCGATGTTGATCATGTGTGCCCGCTATCAGGGCCTTATCGCATCTATGACGCGAACGGTGTATTTTGGCGACGTGCCGTCGGCATTGGCAACCAAGCATAAGGCGGCGTGCACTGTGGATGTTTGCTTGCAGCAGGCGACGAAGGAAGGGGCCGTCACCAGCGAGATTTTGAAAGGTGGCATCGAGCAATACCGAAAAGTTCGTTATTCCAAGGAATGGGAAGCCCACCATCAAGGGGGACCCTGTGGTTACCTCCCGAGGGAGTATATCGTGAACCCGAGCACGAAGATCAAGGTGGAGGCATTTCAACCCTTCGCCTGGAATCCGACGGTGGCGGGAACAAAAAGCGAGGACACCATTCTGGTTACAAACAGGGGCCTGGACCTGATCACAAAAAGTCCAGACTGGCCCACTGTGGAAATCGTGTTGGGTAAGAAGAAATTTAACCGCTACGCGATCCTGGATCGGTAGGATTTTCTTCTAACGACGGAGAGGCGGGAGCGGAGGGAAAGGTAATCCCTCTTTTTCAGCTAAGGCTTTTTGGGTTTCGAGAAGCGTGATTTGCTCCTCTCGAGAAAGTTGAGCTTGGGGTTGGGTTCTGACCGGTCGAGCTGGAATACTCCGGGTTGCGCTGCTGGTTCGGCCAACCGGGATGGTGCGTCCAGAATTGCTGCGACCCGTGTTTGCCTGAGTCGTTCTGCCGGATGAAGTTCTTCCCGTAGAGGTTCTGCTGGTTCCCGTTCGAGCCGTCACACTGCGACTACTCCCTGCGCTTGACCGTGCCGTTCGGACATTGGACTTGGGTTGCTGCTTACTCTTCGACGTTGATTTTTTCTTGTTTCCGTGAGTCTCGAAAGTCAGCAAGACGGGCGTGCCATCATAGACAATGTCCACTTCACCATTCGCTTTAATGGTCTTTACGGTGAGCCCGTGCTGTTGTTCGTTTTCTCTGAAACCGAAGAAGCGTTCTACCGGCTTCTGCTCGGGTTGACTCGGTGGGAGTGTCATGGAGAGCCATGCCCGTTTTTCTCCATTCTTGGCACTCACACCCGCGAGAACGATATTCAGTTCCTTTAGGGAGACGGACTCCTTCGGCGCCTCCTCCTCAACCTTTGGAGGTGGCGGAGGGGCAGGAGGTTGAAGGTTGAAGGGATTGCGGTCCACGATCACCTGATATTTGTTCGAGAGCGAAGAACTCTCTGAGATATCCTCCACGACCGGTTCCGTCTCCGCATCTTCCGTCGTTTCTGACGCGAGTGCAGTTTCCTCGGTACCCTCCTGAGCGCGGGAATCGCAGAGAGCTATCCCGACGGATGCAACTAAGAGAAGATAGAATGGTTTGGAAACCGGTTTCATTACTTAAGAACCAACACCGAGAAAATCTCGGAGTTTCTCAAATATTGCAAAGAAAAACCACCGCGAGAAGTGCTATCCCGCGGTGGTTTTGAATTAAGTATGATCGTCTAGCGACTTAGTAAGATGCTTGAACGCCCTTGGTGGACCGCTTCTGCATCCATGGCATCATGCCGCGGAGGCGTTTGCCGACTTTCTCGATGCCGTGTTTTTCGCCGGCCTTGAGAAGCGCGTTGTATTTCTTGTAGCCCGTTTGATACTCCTTGACCCAACCTTTGGCGAATTTGCCGGATTGGATGTCCTTGAGAGCTGCTTTCATGCGTTTCTTGACGCCCGCATCGATGATCTTTGGTCCGATGGCGACGTCGCCCCACTTGGCCGTTTCGGAGATTGAGAAGCGCATGCCGCTGATTCCCGCTTCGTTGATCAGATCAACGATGAGCTTGAGCTCATGCAAGCATTCGAAGTAAGCCATTTCAGGCTGATACCCTGCTTCCACCAAAACCTCGTATCCGGCTTGAATCAGAGCAGAGGTGCCGCCGCAAAGAACGGTTTGTTCGCCAAACAGATCGGTTTCGGTCTCTTCCTTGAAAGTGGTCTGAATAACGCCAGCTCGAGTGCCGCCGATGCCCTTTGCCCAAGCGAGGGCAATTTTCTTCGCTTTGCGAGTAGCGTTTTGCTCGACCGCGATGAGTGAGGGAACGCCTTTTCCTTCCGTGTATTGGCGGCGAACGATGTGACCAGGGCCCTTTGGCGCGACGAGGATGATGTCGACATCTTTCGGGGGAACGATGGTCTTGAAATGAACTGCGAAGCCATGCGAGAAGAGGAGGGCTTTTCCTTTGGTCAGGTTGGGTTCGATGTCGGATTTGAATACATCGCCTTGCTTGGTGTCTGGCAGAGCCACGAAGATGACATCGGCCCGCTTCACTGCCTCGGCAGTGTCGTAGACTTTAAAACCTTTTTTCTTTGCGGCATCGATGGACTTGCTCCCTTTGTAGAGACCAATGATGACTTTGCATCCACTGTCCTTCAGGTTGAGGGCGTGGGCGTGGCCTTGAGAGCCGAACCCGAGCACAGCCAAGGTCTTGCCCTTGAATGTGTTGAGATCGCCGTCTTTGTCCTTATAAACTTTCGCTGGCATGTTGTTCTGTATTTTAGGTTTTTGAGTGGCGGAATTAACGTCTCGAAAGGGCGACTTTCCCTGTTCGAGTCAACGCAATCACGCCGAAATTACTCATAAGGCTCAGGTACTTTTCTACCTTCCCTTCGTCACCTGTGATTTCAACGGTGACTGTTTCAGGCTGAACATCGACGATCTTGCCTCGGAAGATGTCCGTTATCTGCATGACTTCGGAGCGAGTTTGGGAGTCGACGCTCACCTTAACGAGAACGAGTTCTCGGTCGACATACTCATCCTCTCGAAAGTCTTGAACTTTGAGCACATCAGTGAGCTTTTTGAGTTGCTTGACGATTTGCTCAAGTGTGGCGTCGTCCCCACGTGTCACGATGGTCATTTGGGACGTGTCGGCGTCTTGGGTCGGGGCGACATTCAGGGTGTCGATATTATAACCTCGGCCGCTGAATAGCCCAGCGATCCGGGTTAACGCCCCGAATTTATTCTCAACTAGTACTGAGATCGTGTGTCGCATGTTTAGCTCTAATTGTTTGAGTGTAGAAAGCCTTGGCTCGATTGATCTTGCCGATGGATTTCCTTCGGTAGGCTCCCTCCGCCAGACCAGTCCCTGAAAAACTAAAAACCCGCATCCCGAGGGAACTGCGGGTACTCTTCTGATTCCGGTGCCTTGGCCTCGAGGCCTATAAACGCCGTTTAACGCCGAATTTGGGCGAAAAATCGAGCGGAAATTAACAGTGGTCCCATGTCGGGTCAACACGTTTTTGGCAAGTCGTTAGACCTTGTACTGGCGTGGGTGCAGTCTTCGGTGGTTCTAGCTTAGTCTTGCAGCGGGGAAAAACGGGTTGTGATCCCGTTCCTCGTTCACGGTTGTTAATGGACCGTGCCCAGGACAAATGAGACTGTCACCTGGGAGAGACAGCACTTCCTCAATTACTTTGTTTCGAGCGAGTTCAAAATGTTTCGGAGCCCCACCCATTGAGCCAGCGAAGATTGCGTCTCCCACGATTGCGAGTCTCGGTTGATTGAGAGGAAAGCCATCGACAATGTAAGTCACGCCGTCGTCGGCATGCCCTGGAGTCTCTCGAAAGGAGACGGTGAGGGATCCGATCACAAATGTTTCGCCGTGATCAAGCTGTTGCACTTTTGGGGCCGATTTGATGTTCGAATGCAAAAGCGCGTCTGGAGCGAATCGGCGGACGTCCGCCAAGGCTTCGATGTGATCGTAGTGTGAATGGGTAATGAAAATGTGTTGGAGCTGAATACTGTGGGTTTCGATTAGGGCTTGGATAGGCGGAAGCACCCAGCCTGTATCGAAGAGGGCTCCCGCCTTTGTGGCATCATCCCAGACCAGGAAACAGTTTACTGCCATTCCTCCATCGTCTGTCTCGATGTGTCGGAAATGCGTCCATTGATGCATGTCGTGAGCGCGGGGCTCCCAACCTTCTGCAACCTGCCTGAGTTTTCGCGGATCGAGTGTCAGGAGCTCAGCGACGGCTTCAAAATTCGGATTGGAATTTGTCGAGCCGTGTTCTTCGAATTGTTCCAGTTGTTCTTGAGTTAAGCCCGCGCGAGAAGCGACTTCCGTCGCGCTGACTCCGCGGCCCATTCGTGATTTTCTGATGATATCTCCGGCGTGATCTTCAAGCGGCATAACCATGATTCTATGGCTTTCTCGGTATTCTGTCGAGCCGGTCGGGAATATTCAGGTGGTGTTTGCTTCTTCGCCGGAATCATCGAATTTGAGTGGCGTGGACGAAACACCAGGACGGATTTTCCGGTGACTTCCTCGGGGAATTGACGTAGGACTCGGGAGTATGCCTCGAATATTGTTAGCGGATGATCAGCAGGATTTGTTGGAAGCGCTTCGATTGCTCTTTAAAGGAGAAGGAATTGAGACGGGCGTGGCGCTCTCGCCTGATGCTGCCCTGTCTGAACTGGAACACGACGATTATGATCTCGTTTTGATGGATCTCAATTATTCAAGAGACACAACTTCGGGCCGAGAGGGCTTGAGTCTCATTTCGCGGGTGACTCAGATCGATCCACTTCTGCCGATTATCGTCATGACGGCGTGGGGGAGCGTCGAGGTGGCGGTCGAGGCGCTGAAGCTTGGGGCCAAAGATTTTGTACAAAAGCCGTGGGACAATGATCGGCTCATTCGCATGGTTCGGACACAGTTAGAACTCCGTGAAAGCAATCAGAAGCGGGAAAAGCTGGAGGCTGAGAATCGAAGCCTGCGAGAAGATCGGTCTGAAAAGGATTTTATCGCAGAATCGGTGGCGATGCGCCCCGTTCTGGAAATGGTCGAACGCATCGGTCCGTCGGATGCCAATATTCTGATCACGGGAGAGAACGGAACAGGTAAAGGAGTCATTGCTGAAGCCATCCATCGAGCGTCGGAACGGGCTGATCGGGCGATTAACACGGTCAATGCTGGAGGGCTTGCTGAGGGAGTCTTTGAGAGTGAGCTCTTCGGGCACGTCAAGGGAGCGTATACGGATGCAAAGTCGGATCGAGTGGGACGGTTCGAGATGTCAGATCACGGTACTCTATTCTTGGATGAGATTGCGAATGTGCCTTTGAACCTCCAGACGAAACTATTGAGGGTGTTGGAAACGGGCGAGTTTGAAAGGGTTGGTTCTTCGAAAACTCGGCGCGCCGATGTTCGGATACTCTCTGCGACGAATGCGGATCTGGAGGCGGAAGTCGCGGCGGGCCGTTTTCGTCAAGATCTCTACTTTAGGCTGAACACAGTTGAGATTGCTTTGCCTCCGCTGCGAGACCGGCCAGAAGATATCCCTATCCTGGCTCGCTCTTTTCTAGTTCGCTTTTCCAAGAAGTATCGCCGGAGTATTGAAGCCTTTACTAGCGCTGCAGAAGCCGCCTTGCTGAACCATCATTGGCCCGGAAATATCCGTGAGTTGTCTCACGCGGTTGAACGAGCGGTCTTGATGGCGAAAGGGGAGAGTGTGGAGCTTGAGGACCTTGGGCTGCGACCTGGTGCAACGGCGGTTCCTCGTCTGGAGGACTTGAGTCTTGATGAAGTCGAGCGGTACTTGATTCGAAGGACATTGGACCGAAACGACGGGAATGCGAAAAAGGCGGCGGATACCCTAGGGCTTAGTCGAAGTGCCTTCTACCGGCGACTGGAAAAGTATGGCATTAAAACCCAGAGTTCCAACGAGTAGATTCGTCGATGTCACGCAGGACAAAGATCAGTTTTGAATGGAAGATCTTTCTCTTGGCACTTGCGGCGGGATTGCCTGGGTGTCTATTGGCCTTAAGCCTTCTTTGGACGGGGGACTTCGGTGGTGAGGTCCGTTGGGCAGCATCTGTGATGGTGCTTCTTCCGTGGTTGGGTTTGGCGGCAGCGGTTCGGGCGAAAGTGCGTTTTCCTCTCAGGACGATTTCCAATCTCTTGGCTGGTATTCGTGAGGGCGATTTCTCGACGCGAGCTCGTGGGGAACGGCGGGATGATGCGTTGGGGGAAGTGATTGCAGAGGTGAATCTCTTGGGAAGTACCTTGCGGGATCAGCGATTGGAGGCAGTGGAGGCAAGTGCTCTTGTGCGGACCATCATCGAGGAGATCGAGGTGGCTGTCTTCGCATTTGACGATCGGTTGAGATTGCGGCTAGTGAACCGGTCCGGCGAGCATCTCATGGCGAGACCCTTGGATCAGCTTCAAGGAAAAGCGGCGGCTGAGCTGGGGTTTGAGGACTTTATTGCGGGAGAATCTAGTCGAACCATTGAGCATGCCTTCCCTTCGAGGATGGGGCGTTGGGGGATTCGTCGAACGCAGTTCCGGCAGGACGGCGTGGTGCATCACTTGGTGGTTGTAACGGATTTAAGCCGAACTCTTCGAGCGGAAGAACGACAAGCCTGGCAGCGGCTCGTTCGGGTCTTGAGTCATGAGATCAACAACTCGCTGGCTCCTATCATTTCGATTTCAGGAAGTTTGAAGCGCTTACTCGATGCAGAGTCCTTGAGTGGTGAATCGGTGGATGATCTTTCCGATGGGTTGGAGGTGATCGCAAAGCGGGCGGAGTCATTGAGACGTTTTATGGGGGCCTATGCTCGTCTTGCCAGGCTGCCGGCCCCCACAGTCAGGAGTTTTGCCCTGGAGGCTTGGCTGAGACGGGTGATTGCTTTGGAGGCCGACGTCAATGTGTGCCTTCGACCCGGACCGAAACTTGAGGTGCCGGCGGATCCTGATCAATTGGAGCAGGTCTTGATCAATCTCATCCAGAATGCTGCCGAGGCCATGAAGGGAATAGAGCATCAGTCGGGTCGTAGCAACGAGCAATCAGGTGCCTCCAAAGGCGCTGTCGAGATTGCTTGGGAGGCGTCTGGTGATTGGTTGTCCCTCTCCGTTAGCGACGAAGGGGCGGGTTTGGCCAATACGAGCAATCTATTTGTTCCTTTCTTCACCACGAAGCCCACCGGAACCGGTATCGGGCTGGTGCTGAGCCGGCAAATCGTTGAAGCGCATGGCGGAAGCTTGACTTTGGCGAATCGAGAAGGGGTTTGCGGCTGTGTCGCCACGATTCAGCTTCCTTTAAAGCCAGAGGATCCCGTAAGTGGGACACGTTAATCCCGGGGATATCGCTTTGCCGATGCAAATCTGCTACCAGGGCTTTCGGCTGGTACCCATTGGTGAGGTTTTGTTTCCTGTGTTAAATGGCTTGTAATAAGGAGCTTATGTTTCGTTTGGAAGGCTCAGAGCCGAACGGTTCGAAGGCTTGGTACGCTGATTGCAATGGTGCGTCTCGGTTGTGCTGGAAACGTTTATTCTGCCAGCCGGAATCGAGTTAGATCAGAATGGATATCGCGAGACCAGAATTGAAAAAGCAGAAGCGTCGTCGGCAGTTTATTTTAGGCGCTGTCTCATTGGTCGCCTTGGCGTCGATCACGTTGGGACTGTCTCGCTTGGAGCCGGCTGCACCGAAAGTGTCTAGATCCACTTTGTGGACCGGGAAGGTCGAAAGGGGCGAGATGGTGCGGCAGGTCCGCGGCAACGGAAATCTCGTGCCGGAGCGTGTTGTCTTGGTTCAGGCCGAGACCGATGGACGAGTCGATCGGATTGTGGTGTTGCCAGGGGCTCCGGTCACACCTGAAACGGTCATTTTGGAACTCAGTAATCCAGATTTGGAACAGTTGGTTTTCGACTTGGAGTGGCAGTTGAAAGCGGCTGAAGCTGGCCTCAAGAAACTAAGAGTTCAACTTGAGGGTGAGCGCCTCACTCTTGAATCGACCATCGCCTCGATTCAGTCGAAATACACTCAGGCAAAGCTCGAATCAGAGGCAGATGTAAAGTTGTCAGAGAATGGCTTGATTCCTGAACTAACGATGAAGCGGTCCTTGGCGAACGCAGCTGAGCTGGAGCGCCAGTTGGAGATCGAACGAAAGCGGTTGTTGATCAGTCGAGATTCGGCGGCGGCACAACTTGAGGTTCAGAAGGCGGATCAAGCCAAGTTGGAAGCCTCGCTGATGTTAAAGCGTCGGCAGTTGGCATCTCTGCGGGTTCGAGCCGGAATTGAGGGGGTACTGCAGCAGATCGGAGGAGCTGAAACGCTGCAAGTCGGGCAGCGAATAGGGCCAAGTGCAACCTTGGCCAAAATTGTCCAACCGCAGAATCTCAAGGCTGAGATCAAGATCGCTGAGACTCAAGCCCGGGATGTTCAGATTGGTCAGCGAGCGGAAATTGATACCCGCAATGGCGTCATTCCGGGAGTCGTAGCTCGGGTGGATCCTTCAGTGAATGCGGGAACAGTGACGGTGGATGTTCGCCTTGAAGGGCCCTTGCCCAAAGGGGCACGGCCTGATCTCAGTGTTGATGGTTTGATCGAATTGGAGCGCTTGGAAAATGTTTTGTTCATGCGGCGTCCGGTGCATGGCCTGTCGGACAGCAAAATTGGATTGTTTAGAATTGGGAAGGATGGACGAGAGGCGGTTCGATGTCAGGTCGCCTTGGGGCGGGCATCAGTCAGTACGATCGAAGTCGATGAAGGATTGGATCTAGGAGACGAAGTGATTCTGTCGGACATGTCCCAGTGGGATGAATACGATCGGTTGCGCCTCGACTGACTCGTGAGTATGCCTGTTCGTATGAATCTCTAGTCTGCTCAACGTTTCTCGAAAGGAGAAAAGGAATAATGGAAAACGATGCACTAATTGGCCTTTCTGAAATCAAGAAAGTCTTCTACACCGACGAAGTGGAGACCCATGCGCTCTCGGGGATTCACCTGCAAGTTCGGTCCGGCGAGTATGTGTCTATCGAGGGCCCTTCCGGGTGTGGGAAGTCGACTCTCCTCTCACTCCTTGGCTTGCTTGATACGGCTACTGACGGGACCTATATCTTGAATGGACAAGATGTCTCCAATTTGGATTTTGGGCAGCGGGCGCGGATTCGAAATCGTGAGATTGGTTTCATCTTTCAAAGCTTTAATCTCATTGGTGATTTAACAGTGTACGAGAACGTTGAGTTGCCGTTGACATATCGCGGCGCAAGCAATGTTGATCGAAAGCAGGCGGCAAATGCAGCCTTGGAGAAGGTCGGGATGTCTCATCGTGTGAATCACTACCCTTCACAGCTATCTGGAGGGCAGCAACAGCGCGTTGCCGTGGCTCGGGCATTGGTGGGAAACCCGTCGATCTTGTTGGCAGACGAACCGACTGGAAATCTCGACTCCAAGAACGGTGAAGCGGTTATGGAGTTGCTGCGAGATTTGCATCGAGAGGGGGCGACGATTTGTATGGTGACTCATGACCCGCGGTATTCGCGTCACGCCGATCGCCAGATCCATCTCTTTGATGGCCGAATTGTCGATGAGAATGTTGAGGTAGCTACGAGTTCAGTCTGAGGGGAGACGAGAGCAGTTCTGTGATGATTGAATTGAAGAATCTTGAGAAGAAGTATCAGTCGCGAGCTGGATTTGCGTATGTGCTGCGGCAGCTGAATTTATCGATTGAATCCGGAGAGTTCATCACGATCATGGGGCCAAGTGGGGCCGGGAAATCGACTCTTCTCAATATCTTGGGTCTCTATGATGCCGAGTTTGAAGGGGATTATTTCTTCAATCATGTAAAGACCAACGGGCTGAAACCCAAGGAACGGGCTGCGTTGAGTAAGAAAGAAGTTGGCTTTGTTTTTCAGCAGTTCCATCTCCTAGATGATCTGACGGTCTCGGAGAATCTCGATATGCCCTTATCCTATCGAGAAATAGGGCGAAGTGAGCGGCAGGCTGCTGTTGCCGATGCCCTTGATCGGTTTGGCATTGTAGGGAAGAAGGATCTGTACCCGAGTCAGCTATCCGGCGGTCAACAACAACTGGTTGCGATTGCGCGGGCGATCATTTCGAAACCGTCGATTCTCTTAGCGGATGAACCGACGGGAAACCTTCACAGTGCTCAGGGAAAAGAGATCATGGAACTTTTTGGTCACCTCAACCAGGGAGGAACGACGATCGTCCAGGTCACACACAACGAAGCTTGGGCAGCGTACGCTCGCAGAACGATTCGGCTCAACGACGGATGGATCGAATCAGACAGTTTGACCTGAGATATCGAGTCTACTGATTGGCCGGCTCTACTCGGTCGGCTAGGATGAGCCGGTAGATTTTAGGCCCGTCTGGATTCACGTCGTCATCCACAATTGAAATATCTCTCGTGCTAAAGGTGAACTCCGTGACGTCCTCCCAAGTCTCGAGATCAGTCGTTGATTGCAGGATGAACTTCAGTCCGTTGGGGCCCGAAACGGTTAGTCCGACGAAACCGTCGTCTCTAAACGTGGGACCTTCAATCTTGAGTTCTCTCTGCTGAACGAGTGAAGCTCTAAGAAAGCGTGGGAACGGAACGTCAGGGCGATTATCCGTTAAGCCGAGGCGGCGAGCTTCGAGTTGTCCGAGAAAGACTGGAGTCCAGGTTTCGAGATCGTGGGACATCTCCACTAAGACACTCCGCCCTGGCGGCCCTTGCACCACCACGCGAGTACCGCCCGAAGCAAGAATTTCTGCGTCGGCAATTGTCACACTGAGATCCACTTTGGATATGAAGCGGGCGGCAAAGTTCGCGGGGGGATCTCCGCCGAACCGGGTTGCGACCCAGAGTCCTGAGCGCCGCCTTTTCCAGATATCATCGAAGCTTTGGCCGGGCCCGGGTGGATCTCGAAAGAGTAGTCCGGCCCGGTCGCCTGCGAAACCCGAAAGGCCGTCAAAATCGGCTGTCCACGTGACTCGGTTTGGAACCTGAAGGTCTAGGTCCGTCAACGAAACGGTGTTGAATTCTGGGAAGATGGGAAATGGCTCGCTCTCGTAGAGCAAGGTTCCAGGGGGTTCGAAGCCTTCGCCGCGGGGGGATTCGCCATCGTTAGCGTAGATTCGAATGGTGCAGGTTTCGTCGCCCTCTGCGACAAATTCGCCGAAATATTCGAACTGGAAAATGATAAGATCCCGGAACGTACCGTCGAAAATGACCTCATCACCATATTCGTCGATCGATGAGTGCCGCGACGTGCTGGGACCCGCTGAGTTGTCGTAGATGACTTCGGTAGGAAAAAGGTTCTGGGCTAAACTAGAGTAGGATAAGCAGACCGCCAGTGTCGCGATGAGTAGGCCGCATCGATGAGAAAATCCCGCCAAGCGGTCTTCAATAGCAGATGTGTCTTCAGTCCAAATCATTGGTCTTTATCTGGAGGCTCACGTCCTTTTCGTTGACGGGCGCTAGGCCGGTCCCTGGAACTGGATCAGTGCTGTGACTTGCGCCTCCCGAGCTTTGTCCGAGGGGTTGCTAGCAGAAATCGTGCTTTCTCACCAATAAAAATTGGCTAAAATCCTTCGACAAAGTGTTCATAGAGGGACAGGAGGAGCTTGGCGGCTAGATTCTGCGTCGCACTCTTTTAATGGCCCACCGTTTAACCTTTGGCACGGTATCTTAGGAAAGCGTCTTATTTCGGGGTGGGAGAATTTGACCGGCCCCGTCACCAGGAAGCTCATTTCGGATTGTTTTATGTTAGGGCTTTCCTCTGTTTCCGGGTGGAATTACATTTCGTCGCGAAATGACTGAATCGAATCAGAGCGAGAACCACGACGAGTTGGTGATCGGCGACTTCAAAGTTTCTCGATCTGCTGTTGAGCGAAGCGTGATTGCGGGCCCGGAGGACATTCTGGGGCTCGTCTTCAAACATTGGAAATCATGGGCAGTGGTGATTGCCCTTGGGTTTATTGTGACCACCTACCAAGGCCGAATCAATGTTTTGGAGGATCAAGTCGGATCCCTCCGGAAGATTTATTCGAGTTTGCCTGAGGACAAGGCACTGGCTATTGGAGCCCTTCGCTCTGTGGAAGATTTGAGAGAGGGACTGACTGTGGTGGTCGAAGAGCGAGCGACGGAGCTCATTGCAAGCGAGGGGATTCTTCGTGCCGGCACTTTAGCTTCGGAACGGCTGGATGATCTCGTTGAGATAGCCGCAGGTTTCGAGAAGCTCTGGGAGGGTTCTGAATCAGATCGGCCTGCCATCTACTCGGTCGTCAAGGGATTGCCGAGTGTATTGGCCCGGAGCGGGGATTATGAATCCTTGTCAGCCGTGTCGGAGAATGACTCGAAGGTGGCTTTTGGTGTTGCCAGCTATTTTCTTGGACATCTAAAGGCTGAAGAGAGCAATGTCGCACTCTCGTCGGCGGTATCCCACCTGCGAGATGCCTACAAAGAACTCCCCACATCAAGTCAGGTTCGAAGCGATTTGATTGCCTTTGAATTGGCTTTAGGCAACGCAGCCCTGCTCCGCGGAGATCGGGATACTTTTTCAGCTACTTACCAGAAGTGGTGGCCGCAGTGGGATGAGCTGCTTCAGTCGGATGACGCTTCCGTGACTCAGTTTCGGGTTGCGAAAGGCATTGCAGAGACGATGGTGTTTCCTCTTTTCGCGCTTTCAGAAGACGGTGCGGAGGAGACCCTGATGGGGCCCAACGACTTGGAAGCGGCGCTCGGTTTCTCCTTGAGTGAGGCCGTGGAGCTCGGCGTCACTCATGCGCGGAAGGCTCTCAGTCTCAATGTGGACCGGTTACCCGCTATTGTTGCGGCGGCGAAATTAGACATTGTGCTGGCCGGTATTCTATCGAGCCCAGCAATTGATACGAAACTCCGCGCCCAGGTATGGTCAGGGTATCAGTCTGCCATCAAACGATTTCAGGGGATCTCATTGAGTTTAGCTGAGCAAGCACTCCTCGATGGAGCGTTCGAGGCATTGGCAGAGGCATCAAATATCTCTGTATCTCATGGCGAGCAGTTGAGAGTAGATGACCTTGTGATCGGGCAGGCCGTCGTTGGTAGACTTTCGGCCGAAGCTCGAGAGGCTTTGGGGCTTGCGATCTCGAGTGAGGCTACTGAGGAGTAGGGAGCGCTTTCGTATCGGTATCTGCTAACGCTGAGCTCAAGAACTGGCTGACTTTTTGTTCGTATTCCTGCGTGGCCGCCGCGTGAAAATTGGTGTGGTTGGCTCCCGGAATTAGCCAAAACTGCTTGTTCGTCCCGGTGATCGCCTCGAACAGGGCTTTCGACTCGGATACAGTCGTGCGCTTGTCTTCAGCCCCGGCGATTAAGAATATGGGTTTTTGGATCCGGGAGATTTGATCGATGGGGCGAAGAGCCTTGAGGGGAGTGCCGGTGCGCAGGGGAATCTGCAGGGACAAGAGCGATTGAGTCCAGGCAAAGGGCGATCCGAGTCTCAGCTTCACTCGATTGGCGACGGCCGCTTCAATGGACGGGAAGACGGCTTCGAGGACGAACGCATCCGTCTCCAGTGGGGTAGGACCCAGTATTGCCGCTGCCCCGCCAAGCGAGAAACCGATGATCGCGGTTTGCTGGACGCCCGTCCTCTCCTTCAGAAGTTTGAGGGCAGCTTTGGCATCCTCATGCTCACCGACGCCAAAGGTCTTGAATCGGCCTTGGCTTTCCCCATGGGCGCGGAAATCGAATAAAAGCACAGCATATCCTGCCTGGTGCAAAAAACGTGCGCGGGGGACCATGATGCTTCGATTCTGCCCGCTCCCATGCATGAGAAGGATGCCCACCTGAGCATTGGGCCTATCGATAAGCCAGCCCGAAAGTTCGAGACCAGAACTTGTCTTGATAGTGATGTCTTCAATCGGAAGATCGTCCGGGGCTTCACCCACTTCGTGGCGATTGGGCAGCAGTAAGCGTCCGCCTACCTGATAGCAGACGGCCAAGCCGACAACCACGAGGGTCGAGAGTGAAAAGAGGACGAAGCGACGTGTTCGGCGGTTCAAGAGCAAGAGATCCGGTTCGAGTTTGTGCCTGGTTCCTTACTGCTGGAGTCGGTATCTCGTCGCTTTTTCTTGAAGCCAGCGAATATCCGGATTGTTCGGGGTGTTCTCGTCGTTGAGATCCATCCACTTCCCTTTCTCGAGTGGTGGACGCGTTCTTGAGTCGATCCATTTCCGGGTTTCGGAGTGCCCATCGGCGAATGAAAGCGAACCGGAGTTGTTGTGATAGGAAGCGGGATAGTCGAATCCGATAAAGCCATGAAGCTCAGGATTATCTGGAAATCCTGCCATATTTACACCGAATCCTCCCGTATTGATGCTATCTTCTCTCATGTCCAAGAGAACGAAGGTGCTTGCTGGGCCTGGATCGTTGAAGGTGGTGCTTTTTCGGTAGACTTGGAAATCATCAGCCGGCTCTCGACGTCCGTTGAATACGATGAGCGGTGGAGATCCGATAAACTCATTCATTGAGTAACTTCGGACCCGAGGGAGGGGTTCTCCATTTACGGTGATCGTGCTCTTGTCACCCGGGCAACGCCAAATCTTCAGTGTTTGACCCGCGTAGTTCCATACCGGGCTCCGCTCGATGTCTTGCTTGGGATCCCAATTGGATCGATTCTGAGGGTTATAGTTCAAGTAGCCATTGATCCAGGCTTCTCCGTTTGGAGGATCTTCCCGAGCGATCAGTAGGGTATCTTCGTTGTCGTCGGCGTGCATGATCCATCCCAGTGTGAGTTGCCTCTCGTTGTTGAGACATTGAATTAGTTTGGCTTTAGCCTTGGCGATCGAGAGTGCTGGCAAGAGCATGGCCGCCAGAATCGCAATGATTGCGATGACGACCAGGAGTTCGATCAGGGTGAAGCCGTTGGGGCGTTTCAGCTTCTGGAGCGTATGGGTCCGCAGTTGCATCGAGACTTACAGGTTCGTGGCAGTGTTTGTCGTTATTTCGTTTCGGTGCTGGGCTGGTTTGAAACTGAGTTGCCAAGCCAAGCTTTCGATTCGACCGCGCTGAAGCGGCTCCAGTAAGCTGCCATAAAGCATATCTTTTGCCATTGTGACTGGCAACTCCAGAACGGGTGCCTTCGATATTGAGACGGGAGGAAACGGATTCCTATTCCGCAATATGTCAAAAAACACCTGAAAAACGAAGGTTTAGACTCCCCATGCGAGAACAAGAACAAACTGGATTTGCGAACAAGGGCCACTAGAATAGCTGGATTCCTGGATGAGAAGAAGACTATGAAAGCATTAGGAACAATTTCGACCATTCTAGCCATCGTTGGGCTAGTTGGATCAGTGATGGGCTGGAAGGCTGTGCAAAGCTTGCGGGCGGAGAATGCGGCCTTGCGGGCGCAAGCCGCGGCGGTTCAAGAAAAGGCGAAGTTGGAAGCAGCGGCGATTGAAGAGCAGCATGATACGGAGCTCAAGAAACTCAAGGAAGATGCCAAAGAAGTCTTCAAGCTTCGTGGTGAGGTGAGTCAGCTCCGGGGCGGCGCTAAGTCCATGAGTGAACTTCAGGCAGCGAATCGACGGCTCCAAGCCGAAATCCGCTCGCTACGTTCAGCGAGCGATGCTGTCGGCTCAGCCGCCGAGGTAGAGTCTTTTTCACAGCAATCCTTCCCCAAAGAGAATTGGGAATTCATGGGCTACACGACACCAGAGGATGCGCTGGTTTCTGCTATTTGGACGATGCAGCAGGGGGACCCTCAGGCCTATTTCGATAGCCTCGCGCCTGAGGAGCAAGAGCGCATGGCCGCTCGCTGGCAGGACATGTCGGAAACGGAGGTTTCGGAGAAACATCAATCGGATGTGGCCGCGATCTCCGGGCTTCAGGTCCTTGATCGTCGAGATGTTTCGGACTCCGAGGTTCTGATGGATGTCTACATTGACGGGGTCGGCCGGATGGAAACTGTCTCGATGCAGCGGGTTGGTAACGATTGGAAATTCAGCGGTTACATCCGAGAAGAGGGCCAGCAATAGGTTGTCAGTCTGTGATTGGGCCAGCAAAGGGTGGGTGATCAAACGGCTGTTGATTGCCTACAATTCTTGGGTCACCGGTTTCTCGCAGCACTGTCAGCAAGGTGTCGGCAAGGGACTCCCGGGCGCTCTGGTATTGATCTAGAGAGGCCACATTGTGCATCTGATGCGGATCGTTTCTGAGATCATAGAGCTCTTCAGCCGGGCGCCTTCCAAAGGCGAATTTCACGAATGGACTCATGTCTGCTCGGCTTCGATTCGCGAGCAAGTAGGCTTTTGTCGGACTGGCATCAAAGTCTCCAAATGCCGCGAAGGTGTTCTGTTCTAGTTTTTCTATGCTGGGGAGTGGGCCTGCGGGGAGGCCGAAGCCGGGCGCGATTCCCATGGGCCAACGCTCGGGGCTGAAGTTTCTGATATACAAGTAATCTGCCGTCCGGATAGCTCGTTGGGGATAGGGAAGTTGACCTGGGCGTGCCTGGGCGACGTGGCGCTCTCTCCCTGTGATCACATGATTTCGCGTGGGATCGATTTGCCCTGATGCCTGGGCTCGAAGGAGAGGCAAGATGCTGCGGCCTGTCATGACGTCTGGAATCCTTTGCCCTGCGAAGTCCAGGAAAGTGGGGGCGAGATCCATCAAGTTGACGAAATCGTCAATTTCTTTTCCAGCAGGCATATGCTGTCCCCAGCGTATTGCCAGAGGGACGGCGACGCCAAAGTCATACAGATTGCATTTTCCCCGGGGAAATCCAGGAATCCCGTGGTCGCCACTGACCACGATGACAGTGTTGTCGAGTTCGCCCATTTGATCTAGCTCGGTCATCAGGATTCCTAGAGCTTCATCGAAGGCCTGCACCTCACCGAGATAATCAGCGAAGTCTTCTCGAATCTCGGGAACGTCCGGTAGGAACGGAGGCAGCTTCCCTGTGAGCGAATCGGGATCGATGCCCCAGAGATTCTTGCCGGAGCCCTTGACCCATTTCCGGTGACAGTTGGTGGGGCCAAACCAATAGCAGAAAGGCGCATCTTTGGGCCGACTCCCCATGAAGTCTTGGAAATTCTGTCGTACTTCTTTGAGGAGGTCTCGCTTTGCTGATTGAGGATCTGGCGCGCTGCTGACCGTTTGTGAGAATCGACTGAAGCGGTTGCCAGCACGATTGAAAGCATAGCGTTGGGCACCGTAGGGTGCATTTCGAGGCTTGCCGGGAATCCAGACTTTGTAGGAATGGCCGATATGATAACCGCTATCGTTGAGGAGTAGCGGGAAGGTCGGAATGGTGTTGTCCCAGACGGCTCCTTGAAGGATAGCCCCACGGCCGGTTCTCCAGAAGTACTGGCCCGAGAGAAGAGAGCTTCTGCAAGGCGTGCAGGAAGGTGCGGTGACAAATGCGTTGTGAAAAATTGCTCCCTCGCGAGCCACTCGATCGAAGTGGGGTGTTTGAACGACATCGTTTGGCGAGCCTGGTGTTTTCGCTGCGTACGCGCTGGCGTACTTGCCCCAGTCGTCCGCAAAAGCGATCAGGATATTTGGACGTTTTTCCCCTTTCGCAGAAACAGATGTTGGAAATATCCAAACTGTCAGGAGCAAGACCAGTTGGAGTGAGGCTAGCCTTCGAGTGTGGGTGGTATGATTGAAGATTTGTTGCCAAACGATTGGAGTCACCATGGGGCCGCTTTGTTGTTGCCCATTCTAGCCAATACACCGAGAGGTGTCGGTTTGAGGCAAGTCGGGTTTTTGGGTTTAGTTTTTGTATTCTTGGCTGAATAATGCCGGGGCTCAAAGCTTTTCTTCTTCCCGAGAATGGTAGGGAAGTTGCGTGTGTATTCTTGTGAGAATCAATGAGTGACTCTTGTCCTAGTGAGCTTCGCCTGGAACGGCTTCTGACGCTTGAGGGCGATTCGGCGGAGCTTGAATCGCTGTCCCGTCACTTAGACGCCTGTGAGCCATGCCGTGAGCGCCTGGAAGCTCTGGCCTGTCGGTCTTGGGACATTGTAGGAGAAGGCCTGCGGCATCATGAAGATTCTGAAGTTGAGGAGACGGATGGAGGGGCTCTTCAAAGGGCGATGGATGGGCTGCTGGGGAAGGAAAGTCTCTCCGATCGGCGTTCAAATGCCTCTAATCTTTCGGGAAGCGTCTTTGGAGAATTTGAGATTCTCGGCGAGATTGCCCAGGGAGGTATGGGAGTTGTCTACCGGGCTCGTCAACAAACCTTGAATCGACTCGTGGCTCTCAAGCTGCTTGGGGCGGGGACGGTCGTTTCGCCTGATCGAGTGGCGAGATTTCGAACGGAAACTGAAGCAGTAGCCACGATTGCTCATCCCAATATCGTGCCCATCTACGGAGTGGGCGAGGTGAACGGCCAGCCGTACTTCAGCATGAAGTTAATTGAAGGCGGAAGTCTGGCGCAGCGCTTGGGCGACCTAACCCCTGCGGGCGCGGTAAACAGTTCGCTATCGACGCGCAGCGATGTTCGATCCCGGCAAGAGAGAATTGCGGCGATCATGATCTCACTGTGTCGAGCAATTCAGTATACCCACGAGCGGGGAATTCTCCATCGAGATCTCAAGCCCAACAACGTGCTTATGGACGAGCATGGTGAGCCTCAAATCACGGATTTTGGGCTAGCCAAGATCCTTGAGAAGGATAGTGGGTTAACGGATTCCTTTGCGGTCATGGGGACTCCCAGCTACATGGCGCCAGAACAGGCGACCGGGAATGCGAGGGAAATCACGACGGCAGCAGATATCTATGGGCTGGGGGCCATTCTCTACGAATTGCTCTGTGGACAGCCTCCGTTCAAGGAGCCGACACCGCTTGCTACGATGCGCCGAGTCATCGACTCGGATCCAGAATCGCCGCGCCGTGTTTGTTCTCTCGTAGATGGAGACCTTGAGACGGTGTGCCTCAAAGCGCTCAACAAAGAACCCTCGCGGAGATACGGGAGTGCGCACCAAATGGCTGAGGACTTGGAGCGATGGCAGCGTGGGGAGGCGGTGATGGCGCGTCCGATCGGGTTTGTCGAGAAAGCTTGGCGGACGGGACGACGTAATCCGGTCGCCAGCGGTTTGGTGGGGATTGTTTGTTTGCTCCTTGTCGTTCTTGTCTTCGGCAGTCTTGCCTTCGGCGTTCGGGTTGCGGAGCTGTATCGAGAATCGGAAGAGCTTGTGACCGGGTTCCGCCTTGATGAGGCTGAGAATGAACTGACCCGTGGAGATTCGCTGACTGGTGTCGCGTTGTTGGGAAAGATTTTGGAGCGGGATCCGATGAATCGAGTCGCGGCGACACGATTGATTTCGGCGCTCAAGCATCGAGATTTTGCCTTTCCAAAACTGATCTCGATGGATCACGGGGCCCCGATTCAAGACTTGAAGATCAGTCCGACAGGGAGCGGATTGGCTTCACTAGGGATCGACGGGAGCGTATGCCTGTGGCGCACAGGAGAAAGCGAGGCGACCAAGATCTTGATAGAAACGAACCGGCGGGTTCGCAGCCTTAGCTTTGATTCAGTTGGTACGCGTTTGTTTGGTGGTTGTGATTCTGGAGAGATTCTCGTTTGGGATGCCTCGACGGGAGAGCTGATTGAGACTCGGGATGGGCACGGACTGGTTGTGACCGCCTTGGACTTTGGAAGCGGGCAGGAGATCTTGGTCTCGGGCTCTCAGGATCGAACTGTTCGAATTTGGGAAGGAGAGGCCGCAGGGAATGCGAATCATACTCTGCGACATCCTGGGCCCTTGGTTTCAGTGCGATCGAGTCGAGCCGGCGATGTGATCTTGACGACTTGTCAGGATGGGGCTGCTAGGGTCTGGAAGAGCGATACAGGCGAGCTCGTTGGAGGACCGTTTTTTCACTTCGGACCCATTCGAGGCGCAGAGTTCGATCCGCTTGAACGGCGGGTGATAACGTACGGAGTGGGGCCGCGAGCTATCATTTGGGATGTGAAAGAAAATCGACCGGGAGCGACCAACATCGAGCACAAGGCTCCATTGATGGAAGCTCGGTTCAACCCAGACGGTCGCACATTCGTGACGGTTGGCGAAGATGGGAATGCGCGAATTTGGGATGCGGTTACTGGGAAATTCCGGCGCGAGTTCTCGAGTAAGAAAACCCGTATCGAGGCCGTTCGATTTGGCCCCCTGGGCAGGAGAATCTTGATTGTTGCATCCGGTGGTACGTGTCAATTGTGGGATGCGGAGGGAGAGCGAATGCTGATGAATGCGATGAAGCATTCTTCGCGGGTCGTCGATGCGGTCTTCAGCAAGGATGGTCGCTCGGTCATTACTGGATGTGATGACGGCCAGATTCGAGTTTGGCATGTGGGGGCTCATCCGCACTGGGAAGCGATGGTTCGTCACCATGGTCCAGTAAACGACGCGCGATTCAGCCAGGACGGAGCAACCTTGGTGACTGCGGGGCAGGATCGTCTCATCCGTGTCTCCGACCCTTCAACGGGCTTGGATCAGGTGCGCCCTATGCGACAGCGGAATCCTATCCAGTTTGTTTCCTTGGCGAAATCAGGCGTTATTTTGAGTGGTGAGCGAACACCAAACCGGCAGGCAGTGGCCGCGCTCTGGGATGGACTGACCGGGAAGATGTTGACGGAGCCGATTCGCCAGATGGGCAACCTCCTTTGTGGCGAATTCAGTCCGGACGGGAATCTGTTCGTGCTCGGGGCGGAGCGGGGCGAAGTTTCTGTGTGGCGAACGAACAATGATCTCGACCCGTTTTTGTCATACGGGCACAGAGGGCCCGTCTCTTCAGTTCAATTCGATCATGCGGGAAAGCGGCTGCTGAGTACCGGAAATAATGGCTCTATTTGCCTTACTCCCGTTGTTGAGGGAGCTGTTCCAGGGCAAAGCGTCCAGCATGGAGAGCGTGTTATCGCGGCTGCAATCGACTCTACTGATCGCTGGTTGTTGACGGGCTCTTCTGACCATACGGCTAGGTTTTGGGCGCTTGATGGACTGAACTTGAAGCCGGTCGGTGGAATGCTGCAGCACGAAGATGCAGTTAATTGGGTTGAGTTCTCGGGAAACTCAGAGCTCGCATTGACGGCTTCAGCGGATGGCACGCTAGGGATCTGGGATGTGGCGTCAAGAGAACCGGTGGGGGCGCCACTACAGCACGCAGGACCGATCGTGAGGGCGCATTTTAATCAGTCTGCAAGCCAAGTCGTGATTCTGGGTGGCGATGGAGTTGCACGTGTTTGGGACTTGGAATCTCGTCGCCCGCTGACTGAACCGTTTGAACACTCGCGAGAGATTTATGGGGGAGGTTTCTCGCCTAATGGGGACCTCCTAGTCACCAACTCTGCCGATGACGTTGCTCGGGTTTGGAGTGTGCCCTCGCCACCGCTTCCTTTTCCTCTCTGGTTCTCGAAATTCTTGGGATCCTTAACGGGAGTAACCATGGATTCGAAGGGAAACCGGGAGGCAATCGATGAGATTTCCATGAGAGAGATTCGTCGGGAGGTCGGGCAGCTCGAGCCTCATGGCTACTACGAACGGCTGGCGCGTTGGTTAATTAACTTCAGTGAGTCTCGCCCCTTGAGCCCATCGAGAGACAAAACGCTCATTGATTACGTTGAGGATGAGATCGCCTTTGATAGTTTCACGAGTGTTAATCAGGCACTGAAGTTTGCTCCTGTGAATGGGGAGGCCCTTGCGCGACATGCCCGACTGCTCTTGCGGGATACTGGTGGTGTGAATTCTTTTCGGAGAGAGGCTTCGTTTTACAGTCGGCGGGCTATTGAATTGAGCCCGCGAAGCCTTGAGGCGTGGAAAGTGAGAGCAGAGGTTATGCGGGCTGCGGGTCGGATCGAGGCTGAGTGGGAAGCGATGGAGCAAGTCCTAAAACTTAGCGAATCACCTTAGGGCCTGTGGTGTAGGCCTATCCATTTGTCGGCTCGTTCCAAAGTACGGAATCCTCTCCGCCACTGATCGATTCGATCTGTTCTCGGATTCGTGCGATAACTCGGCTTTTTGCGATGTAAATGGCCCCCACGCTCATCTCCAGATGCTTGGCGGTCTCTTGGCCGCTCTGGTTTTCTACCGCCGTTTTCCAAAACGCAGCCCAGGTTTTCTCGGAGAACTCATTTTTTACTTCGCTTGCGGCCCATTGGAAGAGTCGTTGCTGATACTCATGGTTCCAGTGATTGGTCTCGTCTGCGTTTGGTGTGGCCTCGAGTTGAGCCTGAATCGTACTTCGGCCTGAGCCGATGGGTTGCTTTTGGATCTTGGTGAAATGCTTTAAGAGTTTATTTCGTGTGACGGTGAGGAGCCAACCGCGAAAGGTGCCTTTTGATTGGTTGTAGTCGAATCGTGTGATTGCCTGAGCCACTGTTCGCATCACCTCTTGAGCCACGTCTGAGGCGTCAGCCTCTTGAAGGCCGCGTTTTCGGCAATAGCCAAACACAAGCGGTGTGTAAATTTTGACAAACCTCTCCCAAGCCGCTTCATCTTCAGCGTTGCGAATCTTGAGCAGGAGAGAGGGTTGAGTCAGAGGAGAATCACTCATGATCTTTCGTAAAGTCTAAAGATGATTCCATCTAGAATAGACAACCTTTCAAAGAATCTTTCTTCATAGGAAGTGTTTGAGTCTCAATGCCGCAGCCCCATTGCGAATGAGTGGGCCCGTCCATTCTGCTTAAAAGGGTTTTAGGAGGTTCTTAAAGTATTTTTCGAAATCGTGAAAGGTTTTCGGAATGCCAGGGAATACATAGATAGCAATGCTAGTTGTGACCTGGTTTGTTTCAACTTAAGGCGTGCTAAATCGTCCCGATTCTGGAGTCGCATCGCGGTTGAGGGACGAATAACGGTCAAGCGGGGTGCCCCACGGTGGGGCACCCGCTGTACTGGATCGAAACTATTTTTCGGCTCGGCCCCTTTCCAATGACCCAGTTGCCATAACCGAAAGGGGCGTGGGGAAGAGTCGTGTCCTTTGGTTTTGGTTTTGGCCGAAGGACAAAAAAAGGCTGCACGGTATCGTGCAGCCTTTTGATATTCTGAGTTCCGTGATGCGAGGCGATGCCTACTTCATTAGGAGCATCTGACGGGCTTGCTTCACCGATCGAGCCAGCTTTCGTTGGTAGTGAGCTGGGAGATTAGTGTATTTGCGTGGAAGCAAGCGGCCCTGATCGGTTACGAACTGACGAAGCAAAGCAACGTTCCGAAAGTCGAGGGCATCGATGGTGAAATCGATCTTTGGTTTCGGACGAGGAGTCCGTGATTGGTATCGACTGGTGTCGTTACGTCGTTTGTCTTTACCTTTCTTACGTGGCATGATCAGAGTCTTAATTATTTAATCTCGCGGTGCAAGGTATGGCGCCGGAGAAAGGGATTGTATTTCTTCTTTTCGACTTTTTCGGTTTGAAGCTTCTTGTTTCGCGAAGTCATGTAGCGAGAGGGTGGTTTCCCCTCACTCCTTGCTTCGGTGCACTCTATGGTCACAATTTCGCGTGGCATCGATTAATCCTTATCCTTTGTCGTTCCAGATTTGCTTGAGCCCACATCGTCATCATCGACGTCTGGGGTCGCCGTGGAGTTGCTCCCGGCCGAGTCGACGGATCCGAGTGCTCCAAGTCTTCGCTGCCGCAGCGCTCCGTCTTTTTCGAGCTGAGCTTGTGCGTCGACTGTGAATCTCGTCCATGGAATCGCTTCGAGGCGGGCTTTTGGGATCGGTTTCCCGGTTAACTCGCAAACACCGTAGGTGTTTTTCTCGATTCGTTTCAAAGCTTCCTCGATTTCGTAGACGGCGTCTTGATCAGAGGAGAGCAAGCTGAGGGCGAAGTCTCGGTCAAAATTGTCAGTTCCGGAATCGGCCATGTGGAGGCTGTAGCCTTGCAGCTGTTCTGCTGACTCCTTGGCAAGTCCGTCCATTTGGTTCATGAGGCGGCCGTGCAGCTCGACGAGAGTCTTGTAATATTTCTCCCACTCGGGCTTTACCTTGATGGGCTTGTAGACTTCTGTTTCGGCTTTTTTGGTTTTCGCCGCCTTTTTGGCGGGTGCCGCGGGAATTCCAAGAATGGCCGCGGTTGTAGCCGTTGCAACCGGAGCTTTCGCCGCTTTACCACGGCTACTCGTCTTTTTTGCTGCTTTCTTTTTCGCTGTCACAATGACGGATTTTACGAATTCTCTCTCTCAATGTCCCCGACAGCCAAACCAGCGAGTTTGCGGCTCAATTTTGGCGCACTGTCACGTCAAAGGCGGGCGAATGTAGCAAAGGAGTCAAAAATTGCTACAAAAATCTTGAAAGAATAATAGGCCAAATCGGCTCGGAGGGAATGCAGATTCTTATCCGGTGGAGATAATCTGCGCGTAGGCATTGTGATTGTGGATACTTTCTTGGTTCTCAGCCTCGACTTCGTACCACTCGATTCTCTGGTCAGATTTTAGTTTGGTAACGACGTTTCGGACGAGATCTTCTACAAAAACGGGGTTTTCATAGGCTTTCTCCGTTACAAACTTCTCATCAGGGCGCTTGAGTAGTGCGTAGAGTTCGGAGCTTCCGGACTTCTCCACGATGTTGATGAGTTCCTCCGGCCAGATGGTTTCCGCTGAGCGAACCTTTACCGTTACGATGCCGCGCTGATTGTGAGCGCCGTACTTGCTGATAGACTTTGAACAGGGACAAAGGGTCTTTACGGGAACAGAGATCTCCTGGGTTAACTGACTGCCTTGGGGGGTCAGTTGGGCGTGGAGTCTTACCTGATAGTTCATGGGACTCGGTTGCTTAGTGACGGGAGCCTCCTTCTGTAGGAAATATGGGAATTCGAGAGAAAGATAGGCGGAATGTGCTTCAAGACGGTTCCTGATGGCTTCGAGTATGCTACCTAGGTTCTCGACTGAGAAAGGCTCCGAACGTGATTGTAGAATCTCAACGAATCGGCTCATGTGTGTGCCTTTGACATCGGCCGGAAGATCCACAAACGCATCAAAAGTGCCGACTGTCGGTGAGTCTTCCTGGTGTCGATTGCGGACGGTAATCGGCATTTGCAGGCCGCGGATTCCGACTTTGTCTATCTTCAAAGCGCGATGATCTGGTTCACTCTGGAGGTCGTGGAGTGGTTCCGTGTTCAAGCGCTCTTGGGCTTCTTGGTCAATGGCCTGAGGCATAGAAAGAACATATCGGCTGGTGAAGTCAAATCAACCCGAATTCAATCTTGGAGTTGTGGGTGTAAAGAAGTAATATGACTTTATGAATGTCTTTTTGAGGCTTGGCTTGCTCTCGCTCCTGATAGTCCATGTCTCCTTTGCGGATGGAAGGGAGAATATCTCGATCGCGTCATACAATCTTGACAACTATCGGATTCAAGATGCTTCTAAACGCAGATTTCGCAGCAAGGAGTCGCGCGCTGAGGTCGCGAGGTCTATCTTAAATATGAGACCTCAAATTGTCGGCCTGCAGGAGCTAGGATCCCGAGCTGCGTTGGAGGAACTGCGCTCAGAGCTCAGCCTCAGGGGCCTTCGATATGATCACCTCGCCTTTCTCGATGCAATCGACCAGGAGATTCACTGCGGTCTTCTGAGTCAGCATCCTGTTGTTGAAGACAGATCGGATGCCGGGGTGGAATTCGTTCTCTATGGTCGCGTTTTTCGGGTGTTACGGGGGGTGTTGGACGTAAAGATCCAGCCAAGTCCGACCGAGTCAATCCGGGTGTTGAATGTGCATCTGAAATCGAAGCTATCGACTTGGTTTGCAGATCAAGCGGATTATCGGCTAGCTGAGGCGGTGGCGCTGCGTGACCGGATCGATCGGATCCTGTCGACTACACCGAATGCGAAGCTTGCTGTCCTTGGCGACTTTAATGATAACCCTGGTTCGCTTGCAGTGAGGACGGTCATCGGTCGTGGGCGTCAACGACTTTTTGACCTACGTCCGGTCGAGCAGGTCGCGGACGGTGGGAGGGGCGTATCGTGGACTCACTATTACGAGAAGATTGACGCTTACTTTCGTTACGACTTCCTTCTCGTGTCTCAATCCTTGAAAGAGTGCTTCCAGCCGCAGAGTGCCGTGGTTTCTGAATTTCGAAACTGGAGTGCGGCCTCTGATCATCGCCTGATCAAGGCGTCATTTGCGTTTTAGCCCGGCCAGGGTTTGTCGTTACGGACATAGTGACCATCCTCAAAACGGTCGAAGTAGGTAGAAACTTGTGGATGAGCCACGCGCGCCTTCATGGGATCGAGCTCGATACTGGAGTGTGCGGTGTATGTTGTTCCTACTGTGTTGTCGACCAGAACATGATACCAAGGCTGATTCTTGCTCGGTTGTGTCTGATTAGAGTAATACCACGCGTCATCTGCCAGGCACTCGGGATCTACGGAAACGATCACCCCACGATAGTTGTACCGCTTGTGGCGAATAAGGTCACCAGGTAGGAATGCCTCTGGTCCCCCGTTTTCATGGGAGAGGCTGTCCGGAAGTCGATACATCCTGTTTCCGTTGAGTTTTTCTGCTTTTGGGGCTTATTGGAGTCGGTCCAACACGTTTGTCTGACTGCCAGTTCGTAGCCGATCGACTCTTTTCTTAGAGTTTGACGAGTGATTGATCAATGCCTGATTTTGACTATAAATTGTCCCAGATTGCGACCTATTATTTAGGGGGTAATCTGTCGTGAATCCGGACAAATCTGGCGTTTTTCAGGGTAGGGCGAACTGATGACACCACCTGTTCTGTTTGAATCCGGGGTGAGGAGAAAAACCTTAGGTGGGCTAAACTCGGCTGAACCTCATTGCTGTCGATTCTTGAATTGACTGAGGTGAAGTCGGTGGCTGAGACGCTTTCGCTGATCCAGGCTTAGGTCGGGGAGGTCGATGCTTGAGGGTGAAACCGTTTCGTTCAGGGTAGCAGCGCATCGCGCTTTGAACTGGTCCCATCTCTCCCATCCGAGCGTGGGTGTATTGGCTATTTGCCTTAGTCTGCTCCGCCACTCGATGACAATGCGATCGATGTCTCCTACCCCAAGAATGTCGGTAACCCATTGATGCTTGGTCTGAGGATGGTGATAGATGGACCGGACGATATCGGCTGCACCGAATCCATAGTTTGGCGGGTAGCCGTTTTCTAAGTACCCTTGGATATTCTGAGGGCCGTAGGTGTTTCGGGACGCTTCGGCGATTCTTCCTTCCCATCGATGGTCCTCGCCGCTGAATCGAAATCCTCCGTCAAGATTGGCTAGATCGAATACAAGATCCTCCAATGCATAGTGCTCATCTTCAATTGATGCTGCAATTGCCAAGCCGTCTCCGTGGCTGAAGAAGCTAACGATTCGTCCTCGTCGGGTTGGTTTCCCTTCTTCATCGATCAGTTTCAGTCGACGCCACTGTAGGGCGGCAGTTGTGGTGGTCGGTAAGGTTTGGCAGCTTTGTGCGAAATGACATGAACGACAGGACTCTGGCGGCACCTTGCGGAGTTTGGGACGCCAGAGAGCGACTCCGTGTTGATCGACATTCGTCTCGACTGGCAGCTTCGCGAGGCTGGTGATCATTGAGATCCGTCTGCCTTCCTCATGAAAGCGGAGAAACGGAGTGTTCTGTTCGGCGCAGGTTTTCTCAATAAGGGGTATAATCTTGTCTTCCCATCTCTTCTTGCTCACGTATCGGCCTTTCCACTTGAGTAGTTTGCGCAGCCTCTTGTTGAGCAAGATGCGGTGATTCTCGAGGTGATCCGCGATTCGGGTCAACTGCGCGTAGCCTTGCCCGTCCTGTTCTTCTGCTAGTCTGATGAGTTGCCCGGTCGTGACCGCGGCCAAGCCAGGTTGTGAAGAATGCAGTGGGATCAGTGCTGGTTCGAGGCGTGAGGGCTTGGTGGCTTTTGATGTGTCTGGGTAAACTGGGATCGAGACCTCGGATAGTGGAAGCCGGGTTGGAGGGGAGAGATCTTCCCATTCTCCTTGGCTGTTCAGGAATTGGGAGACAAGACTCCGAACCATCCGTGCTCGTTCCGGGTCGGTGGGGAGTCCGCAGGGCACATTTGGATGGTTCATTGCGACCTCGACACCCAAGTAGATTGGTTTCGTTGTGAAGAGGCGTTTCTGGACCGAGATGGCTGCTTGGAACGGAGATGTAGCCCTCTCGGATGCGTCGTGCATGATGCGAAGAAGCGTACTCCAATCGATCAGTTGGCTTCTCATCAGATCGATCGGGTAGGCATCCCTCATTCGAATTTGGTTGGCTCCGACGAGAACGTAGCCCGTTTCATCGATTCCTCGCCGCCCCGCGCGTCCGATCATTTGAAGGATTTCATCCGGCGCGAGGCTCTGCTCTTGGTAGTTTCGGCGGTAGGAATCTGCTGCAAGAGCAACGCTGCGGAGTGAGAAATTGATTCCAGACGCTAGTCCCATCGTGGCAACGACCACCCGCAACTGCCCAGCTTTGGCCAGAGGCTCTATCACGCCTGCCCGCGCCGCATAGCTGAGTCCACTATGGTGAAAGGCGACTCGAGATGAAAGGGTTCGAACGAGAGTTTCGCCGACAATTCTCTTTTGCTCTTCGTTCAAGACCAGTGGATTGGGGTTCGGCAACTGGCGGGCGAGATCTTTTGCTAGCTTTTCGGCTGCGGCTCGCCGAGGCGCGAAAATGAGGATCGGGCCGAGATCTTCGAGGAGTGCTCCGGAGGCGAACTGACCCCAGTAGCTGGTAACGTTTCGGGGAAGTTGGTGTCGAAGATGAAGTGGGAAAACTTCTTCCAGAGGAACGGGGCGTTGCGTATGCGAAACGGTGACGGCCTTGCGTCCCAGGCGGTTCAACCACCTTTCAAGGTGTTGAGGGTTGTTGACGCTTCCACTGAGCAAGAGGAGCTGGGTGCTTGGGGGGGCTTGGGCGATCGTTAGCTCGTAGTTCAGTCCCCGTTCTGCATCTCCAATCATCTGGTATTCGTCGATCACCAGGAGCTTGGGCCCGCTTCCGTCAATGATTCGGTTCTTCTGAGCTTCCAGCGTGCCAACAATGATGGGAGCATCCAGGTTCTCTGATAGATCACCAGTCGCGATGCCCACATTCCATCCTTTGGATCGCCATTCTGCTAACTTGTCGTTGGCGAGGGCGCGGGTTGGCACCGTGTAGACGGCTTGTCCTCGAGATTTGCCGTCGTTTGCCCAGATCTCAAAAATCAGTGTTTTCCCAGAACCCGTAGGGGCACTGACGATGACATCCTTTCCCTCTCGAAGGTATGAGATGGCCTCGTGTTGCCACAGGTCCGGAACGAGCATCTGATTAAGTGCTTCGTGCTTCTCGAGTTGGGCAGAAAAACGAGACACCGGTCTGAAGAAAGAGGCTGAGATTTGGAGAGCGTTGCGACGAAAGAAACACCGTCATTGGAGATTCAAGAGAGATGAATGACGGCTCCTGCTACCCTGTCTCAGAGGGAAGTCATCACTTGTCTTCCTGCTCGGCAAGCTTGCGGTAGAGCGTTGCGAGGCTCACGTCCAGAAGCTCGGCTGCTTCTTCCTTGTCCCCTCCCGTGTGCGTGAGAACGCGATTAAGGTAGATGACCTCTTGTTGCCTCAGGTAGTCCTTGAGGGGTTGAAGTGTGAGTGCCCCAGAAGCCGGCGCCACGTCGGTATCGACTCCGATGTTGGGGGTGCCTCCTTGTCCTTGAGGAAGCGGAAAGAGGCTGGTGTCGTCCGACGGAGTCTTGTCTTCATTCGTAGCCTCATCGGTTTTGCTTGGGCTATCATCCTCCGAAGCGAGCTTGGCAATCGACGGTGGCAAATCACAGCTTCTAATGACGTGGCTTTCGCTGAGCGCGCAGGCGCGTTCGACTACATTTTCGAGTTCTCGAACGTTGCCGGGCCAGTTGTGCTCGCCCAAGGTGTCGATGGCAACCTTGGTGACTTGAAACGCGTTGCCGGATCTGGGGTGTATTTTCTCTTTCAAAAAGTGCCCGACCAGTAAGGGAATGTCATCTTTTCGGTCTCGAAGGCTGGGGAGATGCACGGGGATAACGTTGAGGCGGTAGTAAAGGTCTTCACGGAAAGAACCATCCTTGATACGCTCTTCCAGGGGCTCATTGGTAGCGGCTACAACGCGAACATCCACGTAAATCGGAACGTTGTCTCCGACGCGGCGCACTTCCTTCTCTTGAAGCACTCGAAGCAAACGGCTCTGCAGGGTTGCTGACATGGAGCCGATTTCGTCGAGAAAAATGGTGCCACCTTCGGCTTCCTCGAAAAGTCCCTTCTTGTCTGCAACAGCGCCCGTAAAGGAACCTTTTCGATGACCGAAGAGTTCGGATTCGAGAAGGTTCTCCGGAAGCGCGCTGCAGTTCACAGGGACAAAAGGCCGTCCCTTGCGCCTGCTGTTGAAGTGTATCGCCTTGGCGACGAGTTCTTTGCCCGTGCCACTTTCTCCGAGAATCAAAGCGGTACTGTCGGTTTCGGCGATCTTCTCGATCATCTTGAACACAGCTTGCATGGGTTCGGAAGCGCCGATGATCTGGCTGAAGTGATACTTCGTCTTGAGTTGCTTCTTGAGGTAGACGTTCTCGGAAACGGCCTCGTTGTAGGACAGAGCCCGTTCGATGCTGAGTTTCAGTTCGTCGAGCTTGAAGGGTTTTTCCAAGTAGTCGAAGGCTCCCAGTTTCATGGCTTCAACAGCGGTCTCAATGGAACCGAAGCCGGTGATAACGATCACAACTGGGGCCGGGTCCATCTCGCGAGCTTGCTTGAGAATGTCCAGTCCATGGGCCCGAGTCTTGTCGAGGTAGAGATCGGTGACGACGATCTCCGGCGTGCTGGAGGCGAGTGATTCGAGGGCGGCGTTGCCATTCGAGAAAGGGAAAACTTCGTGACCTAGAGCCCGGAGGGATTCCGAGACTAGTTGCACCATTGTGACTTCGTCATCAACCAGAAGTACCTTCGCCATGGCCTTAGATTAATCCTAGATACCTTGCTGAGCAAGGAGGATTCCCGGTTTCGGCTGGTCCCGGGTTTCCACTCGATCTTTTTCTCTCGCTTGATAGAGTTACCCGGACGCGGTGGCGGTAGAGCCACCATTCTGTCGATGGAATTCTGTTTAAGACACGGCTGAATGTTTGGAAGGAAACGAAACAAAGAAGAGAATCGCTACTACCTCTTGCCCGGCATGGGGAGAGCGAATAAGCGAAAACGAGCCGCTATGTTCCGCTGGGCGCTTCTGGTTGGCGTCTTGGCCTCAATCTTGATCGGATGTTTCCTTTACTATTCTAATCGAATTGGGATCTAACCTGGTTCAGACGGCTGCTTTCCAGTCGATACGCCGTTCAATTCCGAGTTGGGGCTACCAAGTCGCTTGATTCCTGTGAGATTTATCGCCAGATTTGCGGGCGGTATGCATTACAAACGCTTCGGTTTATGCTTCATTCCTGGCCTGATATCGGCCCTTGTTTCGATCTCATCAAGTTCGAAGGCCGCTGAAATTGGCAGTGCTGGCGTGAGTGCTGTTGACTACTCGACGGCTCGGGAAGATGCGGAACAGGCGATTTCTAAGTTTCGAATTGCGGACGGATTTGAGGTGAGCCTTTTTGCTCACGAGCCTCAACTTTTGAATCCGGTAGCGTTTTGCCTGGATGAAAAGGGGCGAATCTATGTCTCAGAAACAGGACGCTATCGTTCGAGCACCTTTGATGTGCGACACTACATGGATTGGTATTTGGATGATTTGGCCTGTCGTTCCGTGGATGACCGCGTCGCTATGATTCGCAAGTACCTGGGGGCGGATTATCGAAAACTGGCGTCTGAGACAGAGACCATTCGCTTACTTGAGGATCGCGATGGGAACGGACTGGCTGATTTTTCGCAGGTCTATGCGGAGGGCTTCACCAGCATTCTAGATGGCATTGCGTCTGGGGTCTTGGCGAGAAAGGGAGATGTGTTCTTCACAAACATTCCCAACCTCTGGAAACTCAGTGACACGGATCGAGACGGAGTGGCGGACAAGCGTGAATCTCTTAGCTACGGATACGGCGTGCGATTCAGTCTCACGGGGCACGACTTGCATGGGATGAAGTTTGGACCCGACGGAAAGCTCTACTTTACGGTGGGGGATCGTGGGGCAAATGTTCTTACTCAGGAAGGGAAGCGTCTCTTTTATCCGGATGAGGGAGCGTGTTTTCGCTGTAACCCCGATGGCAGCGATTTGGAGTTAGTGGCGAGAGGCCTAAGGAATCCACAAGAGCTAGCCTTCAATGAGTATGGCGACCTCTTCACGGGAGAGAATGATTGTGACCATGGCGACAAGGAGCGTTGGGTACAAATTGTCGAAGGAGGGGATAGTGGATGGCGAGTGGGGTATCAGTTTAGCGAGCAGAATCCAGGAGGGGTCTGGAATGCCGAGGGGCTTTGGCATCTGCGCTTCCCTGGCCAGGCCGCCTATCTCTTGCCTCCGCTAGCACATATCGACAACGGACCGTCCGGGCTGGCGTATTACCCCGGGACAGGCTTGCCAGCTGAATACCAAGGGCATTTCTTTCTTTGTCACTTCAAAGGCTTGGACACTGTGAGTGGTATTAAGATGTTCCGGCAAGAGCCTGAGGGCGCAAGCTATCGACTCGGGAAGGTGAAGGAGCTGATTTGGAATGTGATGCCGACCGATGTCGACTTCGGTCCCGATGGGCATATCTATCTTTCCGATTGGGTCTATGGATGGCCTAAATCCGAACGGGGCCGCATCTATCGATTGCATCACCCGAAGTCTGTTCGCTCGGCGATTGTCCGGGAAACACAACGCTTGCTTGGCGAGGGAATGGACCACCGTTCGGAATTGCGCCTAGGTGAGCTTCTGGCCCATGACGACATGCGAGTGAGGCAGGAGGCGCAGTTTGAGCTTGCCGAGCGGGGCAGGACTTCCGTGCGCGAACTCGCCAAGATCGCGAAATCTAGTGATCACCAGCTGGCGCGAATTCATGCCATTTGGGGGCTGATGCAAATTGCTCGACAGGATTCCAGAAATCTCTCGGCCCTGTCTACTCTTCAACATCTCGTTACCGACTCGGATCCTGAGATCCGGGCGCAGGCGGCTAAAGGTTTGGGGGCGGGATACCGGCCCGAGGAAGCAGGCAAAGCGCTCACTGCTTTGTTGGCTGACCCGAGTCCGCGTGTTCGCTTTCAGGCAGGGATGAGCTTGGGCAAGTTGGGCGATGTGGCGAGTTTGCCCGCGATATTGGCCCTGCTACGGGAGAACCAAGATGAGGATCTCTACTTGAGACATGCCGGTGTGATGGCGCTTGCAGGAATAGGAGATCGGAACGCCGTCTATGGAGCGCGTAAGGATGCTTCTCGTTCCGTCCGAATGGCTGTGTTGCTGACGCTCCGCCGTTGGGAGGATCCACGCGTTGCATCGTTCCTGAGCGATCCTGATCCTCTGTTGGTCGTTGAAGCGGCACGAGCCATCAACGATGTGCCCATTCCTCTGGCGATGCCAGCCTTGGCTGATGCGATTGATGACCTACAAGTTTCCTTCTTTGGAGCGTCTGGCAATCGAGAGGTGGATCTGACAGTGCCCATGGCGAGACGGGCCATCAATGCCAACTTTCGAATCGGAGAAACAGCGAATGTGGAGGCGCTGGTTGCTTTTGCGCGGAAAAGTGACATGCCCAAGGCCCTCAGAGCGGAGGCCTTGACGCGGATTGGTCAGTGGAACTCCCCTTCGGTTCGGGATCAGGTTGTGGGGCTGTATCGACCCTTGCTTGATCGGAAACCGATTGATGTTGAGCCGATTCTGGAGCCAGCTCTCGGTGAGCTGATGGCTTCTGAAAGTTTGGACGTGGGAGTAGCTGCGATCGAGGCCGCGGGCCAATTGAAGATCCGGAAAGTGGATTCCGTTTTGTCAGAGCTCGTGGCGGATATCAGCGCGGATACGCCGAGGCGAGTGGCCGCTTTGCAGGCCTTGGGACGACTCGAATCTGATTCGTTCGCTGACGCTTTAGAGGTCGCTCGGGTGGATTTCGCAGTCGAGCTTCGAAAAGAGGCCACTCGATTGCAGGCCAATGTGGATCCTTCGATTGCAGCCCCTCAGCTGAATACGATTCTCGAGAATGGAACGATTGAAGAACAGCAGGTCGCTTTGGCCACACTGGCGACGGTCAAGGGCTCCGTTGCCGACGAGATCATTCTTCGGTGGCTTGGCAAGCTTGCGGATGGAACAGCTCCCGCCGCACTCGCGTTGGACATATTCGATGCCGCTGAGGGCCGGGGCGATGCGCGGATTGTTGAGAATATTGGCAAGTGGCAGACGGCAATGGATGAGGACAGTGCCCTGGGTGAGCTAGAAATTGTTCTTGAGGGAGGCGATGCTGAGGCTGGACGTCGGGTCTTCTTCGAAAATCCGGTGGCGTCTTGCACTCGATGCCATCGAATCGGAGAGGTGGGAAGCGATGTGGGGCCATCAATGGATGGAATCGGCGAACGCCTAAATCGTACTCAGCTTGTTGAGGCGATTGTTTATCCCAATCGATCAATTGCCGAAGGATTTGAGACCGTCGTGATCACCACCAAGGACGAAGAAGTTCACGCTGGAATCCTGAAGGAAGAGAGCGACACGACTGTGGTTTTGAATTCTCCTGATGCCGGTGTGGTGAGTCTTTCCAAAGACACGATTCAATCGCGAGATACCGGGCTTTCTGGGATGCCCGAAGGTTTCGTCGATATCCTATCGAAACATGACCTCAGGGATTTGGTGGAATTCCTGGCATCGCTTCAATGAACGGGTTTCCTAAAATGATTTACATGTTGAGGAGAGGAGGTCACGGATCATGAGTCGCGAGAACCGCATGCTGTTGATGTATTTCGTGGGGGTGGTTCTTCTCTTTACCTATTTCCGAATCCAGTTTCCGAACATTGGTAGAGTCGACGATGGTGCCCGGTCTAGGAGGGCGCCCGAGATTTCCGTGTTGGTGGCAGACAGTCTGTCGCCTGAGGTCGAAAAGGTGGCACGTTCCTATGAACTAGAATTCGGAGTGAGGGTGATTCTCTCTTCGGATGCAGCGGCGGGTGAAGAACTCGAGGATCCGGACCTATTCGTGGGTGGGGCGGAACCCTTGTGGTCCGAGAATGACGGCGTTGAGTGTACAATCGAATACCCTGCTTGGCGTCCTGATGAGGCATCGGAAAGCGATGCGGAGTTTCGTTTGGGAATCTGTTCTCACTCCGACGCGAGACGTCATGGAGCCGCTCGGTTTGGGAGGTATCTCGTGGCTCAGGATCGAGGTCTTCCGCTTCTCTTGAAGGAGCAGGAACCTGATGCGGGGGGTGACCTGTGGTCTGACGATCCCGTGGCGATCGTGGTTGTTTGGGAGGGGATTCTTCCAGCAGTTCGAGAAACCCTGCAGGACTTTGAGGGAATGGAAGGGATTACTCTGCAAGTATTGGTCGGTGATTGCGCTCTCATTGAGAGAAAGTTGTCAGCTGAAGAGCATGTCGACGGAATCATTGGTTTGAGCGGTGTGTGTCAAGGGGAGGAGCTGGTCGCCGGATGGACGGAACTGGGGCTTGGCGCTGGTCAGTTCGTTTTTCTCAGTTCGAGTGACTCAGCTCCGGTAACCGCAAGCGATTGGCAACCAACCGGTGAGACTCGGATTGGTGGTTTGAGGGGGGCGCAGCTGCTCTTGATCTCGGGGCGATTGGCGGAGTCCTTGCCTGGGAGCTTTCTAAGACTCTTAGAGCAAGGCGAGCCTGGGAACTTCGTTCGTTTGGGAGATCTTGTTGGTGAAATTCGAGGAAACTCTCATCAGATCGGATTCGCTGTGAGTGGTGATTATCTCGGGGCGGTAGAAGGCGTTAGAATCGAACCGTGTCCCGCTAGTCTCGAAAAACCGAAGCTTCGAATGCTTCTCTCGCATGAGTCGACTCACCAGCATCTCTTGGCACGATTGGGGGCCTTGGTGGCGAAATCAGCCTGGGAGCTCTAGAGGGCTGATGGGATGGGATTGAGTCTACTCTCGATGTCCCTTGAGTTTTGCTTTGATGTGCCGCAGCCGTTGGTCCCATTCGATCCAGCTGAATGCCCAGTATTCCGATTTGAACTCGCTGCGGGCGGAAAGCATCTGTTGATGCGCTTTGGGTAGGGATTCTTTCGCTTCACCGAAACGCTTTTGGTCGATCAGTATTTCGAGGAAGTTGATCTGATTTCCTGGATAATGTGGAGCGATTTCGAGTGCTTCCCGTGCGTGCTTCAGTGCCTTTTTTCGACTTCCAATGCTTGTCGGCCATTTGGGAGCTTGGGCGTAGAGTTGACTGAGAGCTCGATCGATTCCGGCGTAGTGGGTGCTGGGCTCGAGTGCTTTGGCTGATAGAAGCTTCTCTTCCATCTCACTGACGATTCGGAGGGCTTGAATCCACCGCGTGCGCGCGAGCTGACCGAGGTTCAGGGCGAGAAAGTAGCGGACTTCGGCTTGCTGATGATTTGAATCAAGGTGTTCTCTGCAGATGGCGATGGCTGGTTCGGCGATGGCTGCACGGTCCGCCTTATTCTCTGCGTAGTCGGCCCATTCGAATGCCGCAGCGGCATAATGGATAGCCAGTTTCGTGCTCTGAGGTTCGGCATTGTAGGCTGCCCGTGCGGTTTCGTATCGAGCGTTGAAAAAGGCGTGTTTGGGATCGCGAGTTTCACATTCGGTCTGTGACAGACTGAAACTTGCGAAAAGAGCGATGGCAAGGACCCGAGTGAATCCAGAGGCGAAGGGCATTTTTTGGGGTGCCTTCATAAAACGGCAGTCTCGTTCTCACTCACTCAGGTACCATTCGCCTCCATTTTCTTCGATGATATCTCGGATGGATACCGGAGCCCCAGATCTTCGTTTGCTTTCGTCTGCAGCCTCCATGAAGGCAAAGATCTCTATTGTTTCGCTCATGCTAACGGGCACTTGGTGAGTCTTGAAAAAGCTCATGATCTCTTGAACAAGAGGGGCATATCCGCCGCCGCTCGATTGTTCTGCAACCCCGGTTTCGCCGAACGCGATGACTTTGTGCGGTGTGCTCTTTGTTCTGAGGCCGTAAAGGACTCCGGTTCGCCCCTCGGACCATTGACCTGAAACGATATCGGTCTCTTCTGTTGAGACTCGGGAGACACGCTGGCAACCGGTTCCCAGAATCGTGAAGAGTGCTTCGGTGGGATGAACACCGTACCAATAAAGATCGGGGTGATGCGGTTCGAGGTGACAGGGGCCGTAGGAAATCGCCCCTTTGATCGCACCAATCTCTGCCTGCTTAAGTTGAGTCATGCTGGGATAGAAGCGGTAGGACGAAGATGAGAAACAAGGCACGCCCTTCTCTTTCGCGAGCCGAAAGATCTCCAGCGCATCGCGCAAAGTGCCCGCGATTGGTTTGTCAATAAAGAGGGGCGTGCCGGAGTTGATGACTTGGCGAGCCTGTTCAAGATGAGGACGGCCGTCCACGCTCTCGAGCAAGATCGCATCAACTTGTTGGCAAAGCTCCGGAATGGTGGGGACGATTTTGACGTGATAATCGTCTTGAAGCTGCTGAGTAAAACGGTCAATCCGTGTGCGGCTTGACTCAACATCGGGGCTTCCTCCCTTGAATGCAGCGATCACTTTGCCCCCGGGCACGTGTTCCGGGTGCTTGGAGTCATTGATGAGCTTCGTGAACGCGATGACGTGCGACGTGTCGAGTCCGATGAGACCGATTTTGATCGTCTCCGCAGCTTGTAGTGTGAGGGTTTGTAGCGAGAAGACAATTGTGGCAACGAGATATCGCATCATGAGGGTCCTATTTCTAGGCTCTTGGGCCGGGTTGAGGCAACGAAAGATTTCAACGGGATCTTGTTGATGTTCCCGCGGTCGGGACCTTCCTAGCTCTTGTTATGGTTCGAGAGTTTCATCACTTCACGAAAGCAGAGGTTGGCGAGATCCTTGCGTGAATTGCCGGGAGGAATGGGGGGAGCGAAAGAGATTTTAGCCTCTATTGAATCCAGCGTGAGGAGTTTTAGAAAATGTGTCAGGAATAGCATGTCACCCCAGTAACAAACGGTCTGGCCTGGTTGGTTTCCAGGCTCTGAGTAGCTGAGGTAGCATGGTGTCGTGGCTTGTTTCGTAGCGGCGGCGGGTGAGAACAGCGAGGAGTGGAACGGGAGAACTTGGGATCCGTTGGTGCTCGTCCCTTCAGGGAAGACGATCACTCGTCGTGCTTTCTCTAGATGGGCAGCAATCTCTTTGCTGACTCGGGCAACGTCCGACTTCTTCCTCCGGTTGACGTAAATGGTTCCGGCCCAGCTGCTCAGGAAGCCGATGATGGGCCAGTAGCGGACGTCGCTTTTGCTCACGAAAATCCCCGGTATCACGGAGGCAAGCGCGACGATGTCCAAGTAACCGAGGTGATTGCACGCAACGAGTCCGTTCGTTGGTAGTTCTCCGTGGACCTTGGTGCGCAAATGGAGAACCTGGCACAGTTGCTGGGCACTCCTCTGCATCCACAACTGCCGATTCTCCGGTGTGACTGCCCCCTGAATCCAGAGTTTAAGATACGAGCAGGATGCTCGAAGTACGAAGCATCCAAATGCAAGGAGACGGGTGATAAGTCGAACCGGATGTAGGAACATCGGAGCCATGATTGAACGGAGAGGAGTCTAGGGGCTCTCGGGAGGTGAGGCGAGGTGTTTTCATCCGGCGGAGCTGCAATTTACTTGTCAATGCTCGCGGTCGGCTGAATGTTAGCCATCCGTTGCATGAAATGGTTTTCGGGAAACTTTGGATTTCTGCTTGTTCGAGAGCTCGCTGGGGTTTTGCTCCTGCTGGCTGTAATTGTTTGCCTTCCCGTTTGGGTTTCTCGCTGGTTCGCCGTGGATGAGATTCCGTTTCAGGAGCAAACGGCGTTGCGCGAAGTCATCAAAGTGCGTCCAAGCAAGGGAGAGATTCGAGAGGCGATGACGAAGACTGTGTTGGGGCAACTGGAGGCGCTCCGAAGTGGGGATTATGCTGCGGCGAGAGAGTTTGCCTCCGAAGCCTTTCGGCAACATGTGCCTGTTGCTGACTTTGAGCGGATGGTGAAAGGTGGGTTCCCAGTGATGATCGAGAATCATGACGTGCTTGTCGGTGGTGCTTTCAATAATCAAGATTTTGGATTTGTTGATGTGCAGCTTGTCTCGCCGCGATCCGGGGCGGTCTTCTACAGTTTTGTGCTCGAGGCGACGAGCGCTGGGTGGTTTGTACGCGGAGTCGAGAACATCGATCCTCGAGGATTTGAAGGGCGACGGCCAAGGCAGCAGGGGCCGCGAGCAAGTCGGGGGGCGTCATCGCTTGTTAGCAAACATCTGGGTTGATTGTGAGTGGGCGGAAGAAGCGGGGAACGGGCGACTGGATTGAGATTCAGGGGGCGCGGGAGCACAACCTACAGAATGTGTCTGTCAAAATCCCTCGAGACTCGCTGGTTGTTGTGACCGGTGTGAGTGGGTCCGGGAAGAGTACGCTTGCTTTCGATCTCTTGTATGCGGAGGGACAGCGTCGTTTTCTCGATTCAATGAGCGCATACGCTCGTCAATTTGTCCGTCAACTTCCTCGGCCTGATGTGGATCTTGTTGATGGGTTGCCGCCGAGTGTCAGTATTGAACAGCGCAACTCTCGCGGTGGGGGTAAGAGTACGGTTGGAACCGTAACCGAGATTCATCAATTCGTTCGCCTACTGTATGCACGCCTCGGGGTGCAGTTTTGTCCAAAGTGCGACGAGAAGGTGGCCCCGCAGACGCGAGATGAAATGGCGGATGTCTTGCGTCGTGAGAGTCGTCGGCGAGGGGTGCTTCAGTTACTAGCTCCGATCGTGCGAGGGCGCAAAGGATACCACACTTCGGTGGCGAGTTGGGCCCAATCTCAGGGTTTTGAATCCTTGCGGGCTGACGGTGAGTTTTACTCGGTTGATAAGCCCTTCCGTCTCGATCGATTCAAGGAGCATAATGTAGAGGTCGAGATCGGAACGCTCTCAGCCGGGTCACGAGATGCATCCAAGATTGATTCCTTGATTGATCTCGCTTTGGAGCATGGCAAGGGAGTGCTCTATGCTGTCGATAAACGGGGACGGCAAACGGTGCATTCGACGGAACGTGTTTGTCCCCGCTGCCAAGAGTCGTTTGATGTGCTCGATCCCAAAAACTTCAGTTACAATTCACCTCGGGGTTGGTGCTCGACTTGCCGGGGATTTGGCGAAGTTTTCTACATGCCAGAAGCCGATCGCGGGGCTGATGAAGAAACGATTGAGGCTTCATGGCTTCGATCTCAGGAGGGCGAGCGCGAGCTGTGCGTGAGTTGTGGTGGCGGACGCCTCAATGAGGTGGCTCGGTCGGTCTACTTAACATGGGCGTCCGGGAAGAAGAGCTCATCAAAAGAACGTGGAATAGCGATCGATGAAATTGCAAGTATGTCAGTCGACGCAGTAGCTCAGTATTTCAATTCTATTCGCTTAGCCTCTCGTGAGAAGGAAATTGCTCGGGACATTCTGCCGGAGATCAAGGAGCGACTAGAGTTTCTGTCGGACGTTGGGCTTGGCTATCTTCAAATAGGGAGAGGAGTGACGACACTCTCCGGCGGTGAGAATCAGCGAATCCGCCTGGCAGCCCAGTTGGGCTCGAATCTGTCGGGCGTGCTCTATGTGCTGGATGAACCCACGATTGGTCTTCACGTGCGGGACAATGACCAACTCTTGACAACGATGAAGCGGCTTCAACAGCGAGGGAACTCGCTAGTTGTTGTCGAGCACGATGAGGATACGATCCGGGCAGCAGACTATGTGATCGATCTCGGCCCGGGCGCGGGTGTAGAAGGGGGGCAGATTGTCGGCCAGGGTTCGCTCGACGCCTTGCTGAAGGCTCAGGGTTCCGTGACGGCCAGTTGCTTGCGAACTGAAAAACGATTTCCGCTCCACGGATCTCGACGTCCTGTTCAACCCCGTTTAAAGAATCAGCCCGATCGTTGGTGGCTTCATCTTAACGGGGCGAGTGGAAACAATCTGAACGGGATTGATGTGTCAGTCCCCCTGAATCGGCTCGTTGTGATTTCTGGTGTGAGCGGTTCGGGCAAGAGCACGCTGATTCGGCAGTGTTTGCTTCCTGCACTCAACGAGCACTGTGGGCAGGGAACGACTGGGGATCAGAAGCGTCGTTGGAAGTCCATGACCATAGACTCAGGCTACAAGCTGGATAAAGTCCAAGAGATTGATCAGGCGCCGATCGGTCGGACCCCTCGCTCGACGCCCGCGACCTATGTGGGAATCTTCGATTCGATACGAAAAGTATTTGCTCAGCTTCCAGAGTCGCGCATGCGTGGTTATGGTCCGGGGAGGTTTTCTTTCAATAGTAAGGAGGGTCGCTGTCCCGAATGCGAGGGAGCAGGTGTTATCCGGATGGAGATGGCCTTCATGCCGTCGGCGTACGTTCATTGTGAAGCGTGTGATGGTTCTCGGTACGCTTTGGAGACATTGGATGTTCGCTACCGCGGAAAGAACATTGGAGAGGTGCTCGACATGAGCATTGCAGAAGCCTATGACTTCTTTAGTTCTTTCCAGTCCATTCAACGAGCGTTAGAAGCGCTGAAGGATACCGGGTTGGGTTACTTGAGTCTGGGACAAACCTCTCCTACGCTGAGCGGTGGAGAGGCGCAACGACTCAAACTCGTGACGCATCTCTTAGGGGGGATTAAGTCGGGTCGTAGCACCGAGCATCAGCTAGCGCGCCGTCATATATTTCTCCTCGAAGAACCAACGATCGGTCTTCATATCAAAGACGTGCACCGCCTCTTGTCCGTTCTTCAGCGCCTTGTTGATCAGGGACACTCAGTTGTTGTGATTGAACACAACCTCGACGTGATCGCGGAGGCTGACTGGTTAATCGACTTGGGGCCTGAAGGCGGAGACGCAGGTGGTCGCGTGGTGGCTAAGGGTACACCTGAAACCGTTGCCCGTAGTCGGGGCTCACACACCGGGCGATACCTCGATAAGTTCTTAAGGGGCTCCTGAATTGAGCCCTGGAGGTTAGCCCTTCTTCTTCTGCTTGGCACCCCAAGAATCGCGCAGGGCTACGGTGCGATTGAAAATCAAATTGCTGGGGCTGGAGTCTTTTGGATCAACACAGAAGTATCCGGTGCGCTCGAACTGGAAGTTCTGTTCCTCCTTTGCTTCAGCCAAACTGGGCTCCAGCTTGCAACCCGTGAGTGTCGTGAGAGATTCTGGGTTTAAGAATTCTGTGAACTCTTTTCCGGTCGGGTCCTTATCGGGTTCCGGCGAGGTGAATAGTCGATCGAAAAGGCGCACTTCAGCATCTCGCGCGTGGGAGGCCGAGACCCAATGAATCGTTCCTTTCACCCGTCGACTGGCCGTCGGTCCTCCGCTTTTGGAGTCAGGATCGATCGTGCAGTGGAGGCATTCGATATTGCCGTCGGTGTCTTTGACGACTTCTTCACATTTCATGATGTATGCGTAGCGAAGTCGCACTTCTCCGCCGGGGCGCAGTCGGAAGAACTTCTTGGGCGGATCTTCCATGAAATCTGTTTGCTCAATGTAGAGTTCGCGACTGAAGGGGAGAAGCCGTGTGCCGGCTGTCTCATCTTCAGGATTATTGATGGCCTCTAATTCTTCCGAGTGATCTTCAGGTAAATTGGTGATCACGATCTTCAAGGGCCGAAGGACTGCCATGGCACGGAAAGCGTGTTTGTTGAGATCGTCCCGCAGGCAATGATCGAAGAGGGCGAATTCGGTGAGCGAGTCGTGTTTGGTAACGCCCAGAGTAGCACAAAAATTGCGAATGGAACGAGGTGTGACGCCACGGCGCCGCATTCCTGAAAGCGTGGGCATCCGCGGGTCATCCCAACCTTGGACTGAACCCTCCTCGACGAGTTGCAAGAGCTTGCGCTTACTCATGATGGTGTAGTCCAGGTTGAGGCGAGCAAACTCATACTGCCTCGGCAAGGGGCGTGGTAGCGGAAGATTCTCTAACACCCAATCGTAGAGTGGACGGTGAACCTCAAACTCCAGTGTGCACACGGAATGCGTGATTCCCTCAATGGCATCCGAAACGCAGTGGGCGAAATCGTAGGTTGGGTAAATGCTCCAATCGTTGCCAGTCCGGTGATGGGATACTTTGCGAATTCGATACAGGGCCGGATCTCGCATGTGGATGTTCGGGGAAGCCATGTCGATTTTCGCTCGAAGCGTTTTGGCCCCGTCAGGGAATTCACCGGCTTTCATACGCTCGAATAGATCGAGATTCTCCTCAACCGATCTCCCTCTGTGGGGGCTGTCAGTGCCTGGGCGAGTCGGGGTGCCGCGAGATTCGGTGAACTCCTCAGCCGTTTGGTCACAGACGAAGGCTTTTCCCTGCTTAATCAACTCGATTGCGTAGTCGTAAAGCTTATGGAAGTAATTGGAAGCGAAGAATTTATGGTCTCCCCAGTCGAATCCTAACCAGCGTACATCGCGTTCGATTGCTGCGACATATTCGTCATTTTCTCGGGTTGGATTCGTATCATCAAAGCGGAGATGGCAGGTGCCATTGTTTTCTTGAGCTAGTCCGAAATTCAGACAGATGGATTTTGCATGACCGATGTGGAGATAGCCATTAGGTTCCGGAGGGAACCGAGTGATGACTTTGCCTCCATGTGTATTCGCTGCCAGATCCTTGGCGACGATCTCGCGAATGAAGTCCTTCCCGGTTTCGGTGTCTTTTGAATGTGCTTCTGTCATTGTGTCGGCGCCGCTGTTGGCAACGTTTCCTATAGGCTACGGGGCTGATGGGGGATTGAATAGGAAAATTGAGCAAGATGAAGCGTTCCCTGAACATGGTGTTCGTTGAAGCTGGGAATGGCCGCTTGATCTGTTGAGTTGGCCAGCGAAGAGAGTTTAAGTGAGTAGGCAGCGAAGAAAAAAATCTGGCGAGAAACAGCTAGAGCTCAGTTGGCAGGGACGAGGGCTTGCTGCGGGAGCGGGGGCTGATTTTGAGCGGGCATTGCAGTCGTTCTCCGAATTTGGAACCGAGACCAAGGTTTTGAGCACGTCCTTTTCGATGCCGGAGCTTGCCGAGGCTGAGTTGTCAGTTCCGGTTTACGTGAACGAGTTCTGGACCGCCAAGCAACGTCAGGCTAGCTCCTTGCAAGAGATTTCCTACCGCGCTTGCTTCAAGCCTCAGCTTCCCCGATTCTTTATCGAGCGGCTCACAAAGGACGGCGATGCAGTCTACGACCCTTTCATGGGGCGCGGAACAAGCTTGGTGGAGGCAGCGCTCTTGGGACGAATTCCCTACGGGTGTGATGTGAGCCCACTCAGTCGGTGCTTGGTCGAACCTCGCCTTCAAGTTCCCTCTTCTGAGGCGATCGCTGAGCGTCTTGAGGGCGTTGACTTCAAACAGGATGTCGAGCTCCCCGAGGAATTGTTGACCTTTTACCATCCGGACACCTTGAGGGAGATCTGTAGTCTTCGGCACTATTTGCTAGAGCGCGAGAAAAGTGGGGATCTAGACGCGGTCGATGGGTGGATTCGTATGGTTGCATTGAACCGACTGACTGGACATTCGCCTGGATTCTTTTCTGTCTATTCCCTTCCTCCGAATCAGGCAGTCTCGGTGAAGTCTCAGGAGAAAATCAACGTCAGGCGAAATCAGGTGCCCCCTCGAAGGCTCGTTCCGGATCTCATACTGAAGAAGTCACGCAGACTCCTCAAAGGAACCTCTCCCGAAGAGTTGGAGCGAGTTTCTGGGTTTGGGGATAATGCATTGATATTGAATCAGTTAGCGCATGAAACACCCGAGATTGAAAGTGAATCTGTTGCTCTTGTTGTGACTTCGCCGCCGTTCCTCGATGTGGTGGACTATGCCACGGACAATTGGCTTCGTTGCTGGTTCATTGGAATCGATGCGAAGTCGATATCCATGACAGTTCCTCGCAAGTTGGAGCAATGGGAGTCTGCGATGACAGACGTCTTCCTCGAGCTCAATCGCGTGCTGCGCCCAGGCGGCTTTGTTGCCTTCGAGGTGGGTGAAGTGAGAAAGGGGAAGGTCAAGTTGGAGTCTGCAGTACTCCGTTGTGGGTTTCGGGCGGGTTTAGAACCAGGCTTGGTTATGATCAACGATCAGGCTTTCACGAAAACCGCGAATTGTTGGGGGATAAACAACAACACCAAAGGAACGAACAGCAATCGCGTGGTGGTTTTCAGTAAACCTGACTAGACGGATTCAATTTGATCAAGGGGCAGATGGCTGAGGCAATTCGACTGCGGGGCGTTCGGCAGAACAACCTGAAAAACTTCGATCTAGATATTCCCGTAAACCAACTCACGGTCATTACGGGAGTCAGTGGGAGCGGCAAGAGTTCTCTGGCCTTTGATACTTTGTTTGCGGAGGGCCAGCGACGGTATATTGAAACCTTCTCCCCTTATGCTCGCCAGTTTTTCGACCGAATGGACAAGCCTCAAGTGGACCGGATAGAGGGGATTCCTCCGGCCATAGCCATTGAGCAAAAGAACACTGTTAAGTCGACCCGATCGACGGTCGGAACCATGACGGAGATCTGTGATTACATGAAGGATCTCTGGTGGCACTTTTCTCGCCCCTACTGCGATCGCTGTGGGGACGAAGTAGCTTCGGAATCTCCTGGTTCTGTGTGGCGATGGGTTCAAGACGGAATTGATCAGGATGAGATTATTTACGTCATTTTTCGCGTGCCATTGAGCAAAAATCTGGGCTACGAGGAATGTCTGAAATCGATTGTGGCTCAAGGTTTTCAGCGGTGCGTACTGGGCGGCGAAATCGTCAAGATTGAGGGCCTGTTGAAAGGTGATTTGTCTGAATTGGAGGCAACGCTTGATCTTGTTCAGGACCGGATTCGAATTCGGCCCTCAGCGAGACAGCGGTTTGTCGAGGCATGCGAGAGCGCCTTTTCATTGGGGGGAAATCGCCTCGTGGTGCTTCGGGAATTGGGTTCAGGAAAGGTGGAAAGCGTCCGGTCCTTTTCGCGAATCTTGGAGTGTGCTCGATGTCGCACGGTTGTCCCGTCGCCGACAAAGTCTTTCTTCAGTTTCAATTCACCCGTAGGGGCTTGTCCTGAATGCCGCGGATTTGGGAGGGTGATTGGTGTTGATTATCGTCGCGCGATTCCTGACTCCTCGCTGAGTGTTGCCGATGGGGTTGTGAAACTGTGGCAGAAGGGCCATGGGTTGAGATCGCAACGGGATATGATGAAGATTGCTCGACGCGACGGATTCCCGGTTCATACGCCCTTCAGGGACCTTTCGCCTGAAGAGAAAGATTGGGTCATCTATGGGACGCCTGGGTATGGCGAGAAGGGCGTTGGTCGCTGGCCGAAGGCGTGGTATGGCGTGAAGGGTTACTTCGATTGGCTCGAGACCAAGTCCTATAAGATGCACTATCGGGTATTGCTTGCGCGCTATCGAGCCTACTATGAATGTCCCCGCTGTCTCGGCACTCGCTTCAAAAAGGAGGTCCTAAATTTTAGAGTCGATGGATTGATACCTCGGAAGCAGAAGAAGGCTCAGGGTAAGTCGTCGACATTGCATCTTGCGGAGTTTTATCAGCTTTCCGTGTGCGAGGCGCTGCAACACGTGGACGAATGGAAAAGGCAGTTCAAAGGGGATCGCCAAAGCCCGCTGGCTTATGCACTGGGTGAGGTTAGATCTCGATTGCAATTCATGGTCGATGTGGGGCTTTCTTACCTCACTTTAGACCGGCCTACGAAGACACTCTCTGGCGGCGAAACCGAGCGGATCAATCTGACCTCGTGCCTGGGGACGCGATTGGTGAATACGCTATTCGTTCTGGACGAACCGAGTGTCGGATTGCATGCGATAGATGTTGAGAAACTGATAGAGATCCTTAAGCGCCTGAAGCAGGCTGGAAATACGGTCGTTGTGGTAGAGCATGATGAGAAGATCATGAAGGCTGCCGACCACATCATTGACATCGGTCCAGGGAGCGGGGCCGGTGGTGGCGAGCTCGTCTATTCTGGGCGACCTACAGGTCTCGCCAGATGTCGAGATTCGATTACGGCGCAGTATTTGTTTAAAGGCAAGACCGTTGAATGTAGTGATCGTGAATCCGGTAGCCGGGAGCCGAACGATTGGCTGACGCTCGCAGATGCGACCTGCCACAATCTGCGTGGACTCACAGTTCAAATCCCGCTCGACCGACTCGTGTGTCTGACGGGTGTCAGTGGTTCCGGGAAGACAACCCTAGTCCGAGATGTGCTCGTGCCAGAGCTAGAGAGGGTATTAGGGGCCAGTGAAGCCGATTCTGATGATGAGGTGTCTCAGCCCGAGGAGCTTAGCGACGAATTTGCAGGGAGCTCCGCCAAGGGGGCGGTCTCGGGCTACGAAGGTTTAAGCGGCGTTTCGATGGTGGACCAGTCTCCGCTGGGGCGAACCCCTCGCTCCAATCCCATTGTCTACATCGGTGTTTTTGAGGCCATCAGAAAGCTCTTCGCCAGTGCTCGTGAGTCCCGAGAGGCCGGACTTGAGGCGGGCGCCTTTAGCTTTAACTCGCCCGCTGGGCGTTGTGAGCGGTGTCGAGGAGCGGGGTTTGAAAAAGTTGAGATGCAGTTTCTCAGTGATGTTTTCGTCCCGTGTGCAGATTGCGGTGGAAAGCGATATCGACGAGGGATGCGAGATTTTCAAATTGATCTCACACAGTTCGGCTCTAGCGATGAGGGAGCGCAGTCTCCGCACTTGTGGAGCATTGTCGATCTTCTAGAGAGCACGGTAGACGAGATTGCGGCCCTCCTTGCTGGTTGTGACTCAAAACAGGCACAAAACGCATTTAAGGGGCTTCAGTGGCTCCAGGATGTCGGTTTGGGCTATCTCAAGGCTGGGCAACCCTTGAACACGCTCTCGGGGGGGGAGGCCCAGCGACTTAAGGTCGTGAAGCATCTCAACCAAGGCTCACGGAACTCGCGCTTGACATTGAAGCAGCTGTTCGTTTTTGATGAACCAACGACGGGATTGCATTTCCGAGACGTGGCAACCCTGCTTCAGATGTTTCGTCAGATGGTGAACAAGGGCCACAGCGTATTGGTCGTCGAGCACCATCTCGATCTTATCCGAGCCTCAGATTGGATGATCGACTTGGGCCCGGGCGGAGGTAACGAAGGGGGGCGACTTGTTTATCAAGGGGATCCACGGAAAGCTGTTCGGTGCAAGAGCAGCAAAACAGGGGTAGCTCTTCGAGGCTAAGTCCATCGGGATCGCATCGCAATTTAGAGGCAAATGGCGTCTCTTTAAGAGTTCGTTGTCGCAGAGATAACGGCTAATTAGGCGCGAATGAGGGCAAAAATCAGCGGAAAATGGAAAAAACCTTGCGGAAAACCAAGTTTTTTCCGTTACGCCCCTTGACAATGATCTCTTTATGGCGGTAATTGCCGGAGATTACCTTTTCGGTGTAACTACAATCTTCGTCGTAACATTGTGACTGTAGCTAGGGTGATCGCTGAAGTTAAAGCAAAGAATCCATGACCAAGTATTGTGACAAGATAACGGTAGGGCGCTTATCCGGAGACCAGAAGCCGACGGGCTTTTCTAGGGATCTGTGAGACGTGTCCGTGGTTTTATCCCTTGATCGAGAACAATACCCACTCATCGAAAATCCTTTGAATAATTTTGACCTCAGCGAGAAAGCCGGCGTATGGTCTGGGCGTTTCGGGTCAGACGTAACCTCCCAGAAAGATTTCAAAAGGGCTACGAAGAGCGACTTAGGAGTCCCTCTTACCGGTGATCTGGGCTCTGGGCTAACCTTTCAATGGCTTTTTAAGGCAATGCTGGGTGAATTCTAGAGTTGGAATAAGGCAGATGGCGGTCTAGGGGCGCAGTGCGCCAAGCCCTAGTTGATACTGATCTTGGCAGTCAACCTGCTATTATTAGTATGAGCGCCTTCAGGATGTAGGAAATAACAACGAGAAACTTGCAAAACCGCTATATTATGAGCTATAGTGGTCAAAAATTATTTGCAAACAAAGACGAGTAAAAGTATCCTTTTTACCGAATATGAAAATGAACCTATCAGCTAAGGGTCGTAAACTCCTGGGCGCCTTTGGGTTAGGCCGTTCAGACAGGGGGGAGCGACGGGTGACGGATCCGGATGGCGGGAGTGCGCAATGTGCCGCCACGCTTGGTGTTGGACTTTCAAAATCAGATGAGATCATGAATACAAGAACCAATACATTGTGGTGCAAGAGTCTAGCGATGCTGGCTCTCACGTTTGCACTGGC
>CAYFGX010000047.1:0-55996 GCA_964342405.1 uncultured Verrucomicrobiota bacterium
AGTACGCATGGACCTCAACGCCGAATTGCTCCTCTAGACTCGCCAGCAATCTCAAGAAGCTTCGGCGGTCATCATCGTCAAGAAAGACACTCCGCCGGTCGATTCCCCGATTCATCACACAGATATTCTTAACCGTTTCCTGTCATAATTGGTCATCGGAGAATATCGAATGTCGAGACGTGACCCCTATTCCCTCTCCTCCTGCCACGCTCGCCACTCAAGGGAGCCAACGCCGTTCTCGTACGGCTGGCCATCGAGCCGCACCTTGGAAATCAAGACTATCTGTCCAGCATCCTGGTAAGGAGGCGGTGTCCCAAGCACACCTTGGATCACGCTCACCAAACCGGTTACCGCTCCAATCCCGATCGCCAACGTCAACGACGCCGGGACGAAAAGAACTGGGTTCTTAAGGAGGCGCCGAATTACCAACTTCAGATCGCTCATTCAACGAAACCAGGAACCGGCCCTGACAACAGGATTAGCAATAGACCGTAAGCAATGTTGCACCTTCACTTCATAGACACGCTCGTCTCAGTTTTCGCATATTTTGCAGTCAAAAAAACTACAACTTAATGGTTGCGCTTAAACAGAAAACCCACCACAGCAACCGCAACCAAAAGGTTGCATAATGAGCATAGATAAAGATCAGGACAAAATTGAAAAGGTCGTCGACCTTGCAGCACCGGTTGCACGGGTCTGGCGGGCAATTACGGATCACGAGGAATTTGGTAAATGGTTTCGCGTTCGGCTCGACAACCCGTTCAAGGTTGGAGAGACAACCACTGGGAATATTACCTACCCAGGCTACGAGCATATGAAATGGGAGTCCTTGACCGAGCAAATGGAGAACGAGCGTTTGTTTGTGTTTTCCTGGCCCCCGAGTGCCGTTGATCCCGATACGGAGTATGGCGCGGACGCGAAAGTCGCGGTCGAGTTCCGGCTTGAGCCGACAGACGGCGGGACCCGCCTCACCATCACCGAATCGGGCTTCCAACAATTTCCGGAAGCCAAACGACTCGAAGTCTTGCGTTCAAACACATGGGGTTGGAACGAGCAGGCTAAGAACGTTGCCGCGCATGTCGAAGGTTAACGACGCGGTTCGTTCGGCTCCCATTTTCGCCGCGCTTGGCGATATCACTCGCCTCGAACTTGTCTCTCGTCTCAGTGACGGGAAGCAACACTCCATCGTGCAGCTCGCGGACGGCCTCAGACTGACTCGACAGGGGGTGACAAAGCATCTGCAGGTGCTGAAACAAGCAGGTATGGTCTCTTGCCAGCGCATCGGCCGGGAAAGTCGGTTCACAATCAGACCCGTTCCGATCGCGCAAGCCAGAGACTACCTGACCCGTGCTTCCGCCCAATGGGACGAGGCGATCGAGCGCTTGAAAGCAGCCGTAGAGGAATGACGCATTAGGAGTGAATTAGGGTCGGGTCTCGACATTCGACGGAGTGAATTAGGGTCGGGTCTCGACATTCGACAAATGAATACTTCTTTACAGAACACTATCCTCTCGCGAAGCTCCCCGAAAAAGTGCGATTCGCTAGTCAAGGAACAAAATGTTGAATGTCGAGACGCGACCCCAGAGCCCCCTTCGACCCCAGAGCCCCCTTGATGGCATTCGTTCATTCTCTGTTGACTCACGATAAGCGCCACGGAGAGCTCCCAGTTCGGACTGGCAAGGGCTAACGATGTCACTCACCAGATCTCCGCCGGGGTAAAGCCCCCGGAAGGAGAAAGTGCCTCAAGGCTGGAGATCTGCATTCCACCGTTTACGCACTGAGCCTTTATCCGTCCCGGATCTATTGGCCAGGAGCTTTCCTTCGCTGGCTAGCGCCGTTTTAGGTTGTGTTTATTCGCCAGCGTTGGAAAACACTTGAGAACGGGTGACCAACGTATTACGTTGGAGCACAGGATCGTTCAACAGAAATGAGACAGGACATTAGAGCCAACTTTCATCCCCTTCAATGGGATAGGGTCTTCGGAAGCAAGGAGTCGCGAGTGATTTCTATTGCTCCCGACTGCGTGGCTGTCTTCCCAATTACTCTTTCGTCAGACGTGGTCCGCTCATTCACTTTGGCTGCACGTCAACTAAAGAGGGCCCACCCTAGCACTCGCCGGATTGCCTTCAAGAAGGCTGCTCGCGACGGTAAAGCTTGGGCTGAAGTATCAAACCTATCTAATACGAGGCAAGTAATTATGGATCTTGACGGGCGCTCTGCCGGCGGAACAATATCCGAGAATTATGAGCGCCGGTCAAAACTTGCCCGCAGAACCTTCGGAAAATTCGCCGGAAAGCCAGGTCTCCGAACCTCCTGGTAACGCCCTTCCCTCTCCGGTCGGCGTAACAGCCCCACTTGCTCAGTTCGTCAAGAACCAGGAAAAGTCTCTTCGCCTTCAGGAGCAGGAACAAGCAAACGAATTCATTCTGGCCCAGAAGGACCAGGAGCTGCAGGAATCCCAGCAAGGCATTGACGAGAGGAGTTTTCAAACCCAGGCAGACCTTTACAAATTCTCTGCCAAAGAAGGAACTAAACGCTTCATAGTCCTCATGATCGCTGGCGGGCTCGTGTGTTTGGCCCTCATAGCAATCGCCTTTTACGCTATACGCCAAGACAAGGAGGATATTGTGATGGAGGCCTTCAAAATCCTCGCATCGCTTGCAGTCGGCTTGTTCGGAGGATACCAATGGGGGGCCAGAAGATCAGAGTCAGGCGCTAACAAAGGGAAGCAACCTCCAGCGGTCTAAACCGTGCTCAACCAGGGGGATTGCGGAGCGCCATTCGGGTCAGCCCTTAAGTCAATAGATTACGCAATCGCGCGATTCTGAGCGGGGCCTTAGGGCCACCCAACGGAGCGGAGTTTCTCTGGAAGGCGATCGAATGCTCTAGCTGTCGAGATAGAGTCTTCCTTCTCCCATCGGGACGCACTGGCCGCTGACGATGACGCCCGTAATCACATCGTTTTCTTTGACCACTTCGGCTGTAAGCTGACTGGGGCGACCGAGTTCCACCCCTTGCTCGCTTCGGAGAGGGCGCCCTGTTGCTTGGCCGTATTTCGTCAGGTAGCCTGCCAGGGGTCCTTGCGCGCTCCCGGTTGCGGGATCTTCAGGGACGCCGAAACGCGGGGCGAACATGCGGCAATGAATGTCGATCCCGTCCTGTTCTGTCTGATGGGTGAAGAGGAGAAACTCTTGAGAAGGTCTTTCTCCGAGTTGCTCTTTCGCCGCGGCATCGTTCAAGCTTGCCAGTCGAATTCCTTCCAATGTACCGATCGGGACCATGATGTAGGGAACGCCACAGGAAACGATTTGAACCGGGAGATCTGGAGCAAGATCAGTTGGCGAAAGGCCCAACCAAGTCGCGACCGCTCGCCGATCGAGCTTCTCCCCAAACTCGGGTTGAGGCTGATGCATCGAAAACGTGCGCGGCTCCACATCAGCTTCGGTAAACCCCACTCGCACAGGCCCAATGCCTTCATCGAAGATAAATTGCTGTGGGCTCTTGGGTTTAAGATGTTTTAAGTTATGAAGCACAAAGGCAGTGCCCAGAGTCGGGTGCCCCGCCATCGGGAGTTCTCGGCGTGGCGTGAAGATTCGAACAGTGCAGTCGCTCCCCTCGTTTATGGGAGCTTGCACAAACGTGGTTTCCGAGAGGTTTAATTCGCTGGCGATGCGCTGCATCTGATCGGAGGTCATCTCCTTCGCATAGGGAAAGACTGCCAGTGGATTGCCGCCGAAGGCTCGCTGCGTAAACACGTCAACGAGGAAGTAGTTATTGGGTTCCATAACGAATGAGTTCTAGGATGACGGGGCGAACCGACAGGGCCAAAAGGACCGCCATCGTCACGTTAAAGCGTTTTAGGTAGAGAGGGTTTTGTAAGAGACGCTTCAAAGACGCGCCTCCGAGTAGCCAGATCGTTCCGCACGGGGGGCCAAAGATCGCGAAGAGTGCGGTGATCGTAAGTATTTGTGGAGCAATCGGCGCGGCCTGATTAGTGAATGAGGCGACGGCGCCCGTGATCATGACCCAGGCTTTAGGGTTCACCCATTGAAACACCGCAGCCTGGTGAAAGGTAAGCGGCCGGGCTTTACCACCTTCGAACGTCGTGGTTGGCGTCCGGGCGATCAGCCAGGCAAGGTAGAGGAGGTAGGTAACCCCGACGACCTTAATGATGAGATGAAGATTGGGCGCCGTTTCGAAAACCGAACCCAATCCGAAACAGAGGACAATCAGCATCAGCAGAAATCCTACGTTGATTCCCAAGAGATGCGGAAGGCTCTTCCGAATTCCATGGTTCACCCCGGACGCAACCAGCATCACGTTGTTGGGGCCGGGAGTGACCGAGGTGCTGATGATGAACAGGATCACATCAAGGCTCAGAGGCATGGAGGGATCCTTTCACTTCGCCGCTCGAAACCGAGTGACTGCAAATTCAGAACGTACCCAGGAACGGGGACGCTCGGGCCGTAGTCGGCCGCGTCTGGGGCAGCGAAATTGGAGCTCAAGGGAAGGACTCCGGCCCAGATCGGGAGGGATTCGTCTTTAGCTTCGTCCGATGGAGGGCCAGTTCTCATCTTTGCGGAAGCCTCGACGATAGGAACCTTGATGACAAGAGTGGCTCGAAGCTCCTCGGGAGTAGGCTGTCGTGAGTCGGCCCAACGACCGGGGATGATGCCGTCAACGAGGGCCTCAAGCGCACGCATTTTCTCATCATCCTTGTCGACAGATATTCCCCTCCCGTAGACCACCACCGATCGGTAATTCATCGAGTGATGGAGGCCTGATTTGGCTAAGACGAGGCCGTCGAGCAAGGTTGCGGTCAAACAAAGGGGTGCGCCTTCAGCAATGCGATTGAGGAGTCGATTGGATCGCGCGCCATGCAGATAGATGGAATCCTCCACTCTGGTGTGAATGGTTGGCAGAACCGTAGGCTCGTTGTCGAACGCAAGTGCAAGATGGCAGATCGGCGCCGCATCCAGGATGGCATAGACAGTAGCCCGATCGAAATGGCCTCGAGTTGGAATTCGCCCCAGCTTAGTCTTTTGTGTTGTTACAAACTTTTCCATTGCCATTTTATTGTTCTAGTACAATGTTTTTCAAATGCTAGCACAAAGTTGTATCGCCGGGAACACGGTTGTCAAGCTCGCGGAATCCATTGAAACCGGAATTCGGACCGGGGCCTTAGCGGCCGGGGAACGCTTGCCCCCGATTCGAACGGTTGCGGAACACTTGGGGGTGAGTCCAGCCACCGTGTCTTCGGCCTTTCGCCGACTTCAGCAACGGGGCTTGTTAACTGCGCAGGGACGGAGCGGGACGATTGTGAGTCGGCGGCTGCCGCTTCCTGCCCATGCTGCTCCATCGCCTCGAGAAAATGTGTTTGACTGTGCCACGGGAAATCCGGACCCTAAACTGCTGCCCAAACTGGGGCCCGCATTGGCAGCGGTCCGTCGCACGCAAACGCTCTATGATGCGCCCCCCTGCCATCCCGATCTTGTCCGGTTGGGAGGCGAACAGTATCGAAGGGATGGTCTGGATGTAGCCCGAATTTGTGTCGTCAATGGTTCCTTGGATGGAATCGAACGAGCATTGGCGGAGAGTCTGTTTGCAGGGGATCGTGTCGTGGTTGAAGATCCTTGTTTCAATGGCGTTCTGGATCTCTTGCGAGCACGAGGATTAGTCCCCGTCCCGGTTCGTTTGGATGAGTCCGGAATGATCCCGGAGGCACTGGAGTCTGCGATCAAACAGCGGCCGAAAGCCTTGATTGTAACCCCCCGAGCCCAGAATCCAACCGGCGCGGCGCTCACCTCCGAACGGGCAGCAGCCCTTCGAGAGGTGCTGGCAAAGGCGCCGGAATTGATCGTCGTCGAAGATGACTATGAGGCCGATCTGTCGGGGGTTCCCTACGCTGGACTGTGCCAGGACTGGCCCGGTCGTTGGGTAGTGGTGCGATCCTTGTGTAAGGGATTGGGCCCGGATCTGCGCATCGCGCTTGTCGGAGGGGATGAGCAGACGATATCAATGATTGAGGGACGACAAATCCTGGGCATCCGCTGGGTGAGTCATTTGCTTCAAGACATGGCAGTGCACTATCTGGGTGACCCAGATACTCAAAAACGGGTAAAGCATGCGCGTGCGACGTATGAAAAGCGCCGGGTTGCCCTGCGCGAGACGCTCGATGCTCGCGGGGTGGAATCGATGGGACGATCTGGCTTCAATGTTTGGGTTCCGGTTTTGGATGAGGCGAGCGTGACGCAAGAACTCCTTCAAGCCGGTTGGCTGGTCACACCGGGGCAACGTTATCGTGTGCAGAGCGCCCCCGGAATCCGAGTGTCCGCCGCAACCTTGGACGTGAAGCTCGCGCCGCGATTGGCCCAGTCCATCGCCAGTGCCGTTCACGGAGCAGGCGCATCGCGAACGGCTGTCTGATGGAGAACAAGCGATCTCGATGTCTTGAAACAGATCGAACCCGTCGTCGCAGTCGCGAGATTCGATTAGCCCACAGTCACGCGGGCCCTGCCCTTCACCAAGGACCGAGGAATATGGGACCATGCGGTTACTCCAAGCCGAAAAAAATCGGGCTCAATGATTGAGGCTAATCAGTGGACTTGACCAGAAACCCCATATTGGTTTCTTTTTCTCGCGTGCCCCCTACTCAGACAAAGAAACGTCAACGTCGCAGGCAACCGTCTCTGGAACTCAAAGTTCCTTCGGAACATGACTAGCGCACGACCGATGAAGATGAGATCAACCGGCGCAAGTTGCGTGCACGCAACGAGACGTTCGGCATCACGAACCTCACACCAAACTACCGCATTCACGCCAACTTTCGGGTGGCTTCCCGTAGCGGCATGGAATACGACGTTGAGATCCGCGATGTGGCCAACCGAAGATTTGCCTGTACGTGCCAGGATTTTCGGGCAAACAATCTGGGCTTTTGTAAGCACGTTGAAGCAGTGCTCCTTCACCTGCGCAAACGCTATCCCGGATTGTTTCGAAAAGCAGAGAAGCAGGGTTCGGATCGAGCAGACATCGAACTGGACGGGCGAGACAATTCCTTGAGGCTACGAAGCAATGGCAACCCGGTCCCGGCTCGGGTGAAGAAACTTTTCGGACCGGAAGACAGACTGCTCGGCACCGAGCCCGAGGATGCCATTGAGCTCATCAACCAATCGATTCGTCGCGGCTCCAAGATTCGCGTGTCTCAGGAAATCACCGCCTGGCTTCAGAATCGTCAGCGATTGGCGGAGAGCAAGAATTTGCGACACACTTACGAACTTAAGGTGCAACAGGGCGAGTGGCCGGCCCAAGAAACCAAGGTTCCGCTGTTCCCCTACCAACGGGAAGGAATGCTGCATCTGGCGTTCACCGAGAGAGCGCTATTGGCAGATGAGATGGGACTGGGCAAAACCAGTCAGGCCATCGCCGCATGCACACTCTTGAATCGACTCGGCAAGGCGGCTCGCGTGGTCGTGGTCACCCCCGCCTCTTTAAAGTCTGAATGGGAGGAGCAAATCGAGCGGTTCACCGACCTCACGCTGCAGGTGGTTTATGGTCCTCGTTCTTCCCGCCTGGCATGCTACGACAACCCGGCATTCTTCAACATCGTCAACTACGAACAGGTTCGTCCGGATGCCCTCGACATTAACAAGCGGCTCGCCCCAGACATTGTCATCCTCGACGAAGCTCAACGCATCAAGAATTGGAACACTAAAACCGCCCAAGCCGTCAAACGACTGAACAGTCGCTACGCTTTCGTGCTCACCGGAACCCCCATCGAAAACCGAATCGATGAGCTCCATTCCTTGGTCGACTTCCTGAATCCAGAAATCCTCGGACCGCTGTTCCGATTCAATCGGGATTTCTACCAATTGGATGAGCGCGGTCGTCCCGCAGGATTCAAGAATCTGGAACTTCTGAACCGCCGAGTCGCCCCCGTGATGATTCGTCGACGCAAGGCCGAAGTCGAAACCGAGCTCCCCGATCGCACAGACCACACTCGGATCGTGGAAATGACCCAGGCGCAATGGGACAATTACGAAGAGCACGATCGAATCGCCCGCAAGCTACTCGCCGCCGCCAAGCAACGCCCCCTGCGCAAGGAAGAACTCGAAATCCTGCAAATCAAACTGGGGATGATGCGCATGACCTGCGACACCAACTACATCCTCGACCGGGAAGACACCACCTGCCCAAAGTTGAACGAAATCGAAGAGATTCTCGAAGAAGCCCAAGAGAATCGCGCCAAGGTCATCATCTTCTCCGAATGGGAGCGCATGCTCATGCTAGTCCGCGATCTCTGTCGACAGCTCAAGATCGGCCACGCCTGGCACACGGGAAAGGTCCCGCAAAAAAAACGTCGCACGGAGATCAACACCTTCAAGAGCGATCCTAACTGTCTGGTATTCCTCAGCACCGACAGTGGCGGAACGGGGCTCAACTTGCAGAATGCCAGTATTGTAGTGAACTGCGATCTCCCCTGGAATCCCGCCAAACTTGAGCAACGAATCGCACGTGCCTGGCGCAAGAACCAACCCAATGCAGTGACCGTTTATAACCTCGTATCCGCAAAGACTATTGAACACGGAATGTTGGATACCCTCGCCAACAAGCAAGCCTTGGCCGATGGTGTACTGGACGGGCTCGGTGATCTGAGCAAGATCTCACTGGTGAGTGGTCGACAGGCGTTTCTGGAACGACTCGAACAAGTCATTTCTGTCACGAAAAAAACCAAGAACCCACCGAAGCCACCACCACCCGTTCCAGCCGACCGCCCCCTGGCCTTTGGCCAACGACTCCACGACGTTCTCGGTTCCGAACTACTCAGCTGCGAAGAACGCTTTCCACTGCACGGCGAACAAACGGTCATACTCGTCGTGGCCAACGCGCCCACGCGACACGAGAAAGCGATTCGTGAGGCCTATGCAGACTCAATCACCAAAGGCAATCCCGATGGCAATACCCCTCCGGCCATTCAAATCATCGATCGGGCCACCGCGGAAGCTCTCAAGCAACTAGAGGACGCCGGCGTGATCGCCCCAACCCTTCGGTCCTTTCGTTCCCTCCTCCCCGGAACCGACGACGAACCCGCCAATCCCTTGACCGAGGAAGAGCAATCGCGCTTGGATGAGGCCCAAATGAAAGCCAAACGCAAACTGCGGACGGCGGCTGTCCTCACTCAGGCAGAACTAGGAGAAGAAGCCCGACAACCTCTACTCGACACCATCCTTCAAATCGCAATCGCGTGGAGCATCCAACATCGGCTTCCCCTTCCGGACTCCGTTTCTGCCGCCCTTCACCCCAGCTTGACAGCGTGTTGGGGCGAGGTATTACCTGCGTTGACCGAGTTCGAAGCCCAACCGAAAACGAACCCTCTTGGAGTCGCAAGACTGCTTCGGCCGCTCCTCAAGGACTAAAGCCCCAAAGTGAATACATCCAACTACCCTAAGCTGCCTAGGAGACGAACCCGACCACTCGATCGGCATCGGTGAAGACGATAGAACACGCCCAACACTTAGGTTTCATTCAATCCTACTCCAGCCTAAAGAACTCCGCACTTTCGGGCTCCTCTGATACCGGCTGGGAGATGGTGAGCTTCCCATCGGGCGACGAGTGATCGCTGAGCTTCTCCCAGACAATGAGATCAGAGGAGGAGGACAAGCGATAGACAAAGCCGGGAGCGACTGAATATTCGGAGGTCAGTTCGGGACCTTCGAGAGAGAGCTTATTGAGGACTGGAGTGGTTTTCCGCGGAAGTGGAGTGTCTTGTGTGATTCTGTAGGTGAGCAGGAGGTCACTGCAGCTAAAGGTTATCTTGAGTTTCAATGGTCCTGCGAAGACGCGTAGGATCGGATCTTCACTTCGGCGGAAGATTGATCCGTTGCCAAAATCAATTTCCCAGGCAAAGCACTGATTGAGGAAAGGCGTTGGCCGCGAGCCGCCGAAACCCAAAATCTCAAGAACTTGCCCGTCTTCCACCTCGATCGCGTATTCGTTCGTTTCCCCCAAAGAACCTGGACGTTCCATGAAAACGGTTTTGGTCTCCCCGACAACGGGTAGAGAAAGCAAGACATAGAGAGCACACACAATCGAACTGAGTTTCATTCTGCAAAGCTAGAAAACGACGCCTACTCTGGCAATCACACGATTCGCAATCACCGCTCGCCCTTCGTTGATTTCGAATGGCTCCTCACGGCCGAGCATGAAGCAGCCGTGAGACGCTCGCCCGCTGAAATATTATTCGCCCCCGCGCATCTGGCATCTCTTTCCGATCGCAGACCCAACTTTCGTATCACCCTTTTAGGGGACTAGATGGCAAAGGCGCAAACATGCAGTCTCCTTACTGTCACTACAAACCTATGGAACTCAAGGAAACGAAAGTGGTCATGTTCAAGGCGTTTCACCAGGCGACTCCAAATCCCCGCGCTGGTGGAGAATCGGGGGCGCAAACACAGGAGATCGACGGCGTAGACAGCTCGAAAGAAGCCGGTGGATTTACTCGTCCCAGATCAGGCGCGGCAGCACCGTACCCTCCCAAGAAACGGCAACACCGGAATCTCCTACGGCTGTCCTTGGGATGGATCCTATTCGCTTTCGTCATGATTCTTTCCATCTCGTTGCCAGCGGCAATCGAATCAGCCCCGATCGCGTCGAATGCGAGCTCCGGATCTTCTGTGATGGAAGCCGCAGCAGCCCGTTACGAGGGAGAAGGAATAGGGATCGAGTCTGGGGCGGATGGAACGATTCAATTGATTTGCCGGATGCAACGATTGACCGGCGAGGTTCTTCGCACCGGCCTGTGGTTGAACTCTACAGAGACGGAGATCGAGGATCGATTTCAATTCGAGGCCGTCCAGATCGGACGTGAGGATGGGCCCTCGATCGCCTTGGATGAAACAGGTCAAACTAGTTGGGGAACGGATGTCGTGCAGTTTGTCCGCCCGGAATTGGTCGAGGAATACTCGGCCAGTGTCCAGGGAATACGCCAAGATCTGATTGTTTCTCAAGCGCCGCAGGGCGTCTGCGAGTCGAACTCCTCGCGCAGGGCGCTCGGGTCGAGACGGTCGAGGACGGGATAACGCTGACGTTGGAGGACTCCTATCGCCGCTTGTGATACGATCGCTTGAGCGTCATTGATGCGGAAGGGAAAGAGCTCGAAGCCCATTTTCAGGCTGTCTCTCAACACCGATTGGCCGTGGTGGTAGACGATGTCGGCGCGACCTATCCCGTGCGAATCGACCCGACTTTCAGCGACGCGAATTGGATCAGTCTCGGGGGATTATCAGGAGCGAATCAAGGAATCTTGTCAGCGACATTCGATGGCTCGGGCAATCTTTACGTCGGAGGTGAATTCATATTCATTGGAACTGCGCAAGCCAACCGAATCGCCAAATGGGATGGGACCTCATGGTCGGCTCTGGGGTCGGGGATGAACAATGACGTCACCCCCCCTGGCAGCCTCTCCCACCGATCTCTACCTAGGAGGCGATTTCCTGCAAGCGGGCGGCAAGGGTCCGGTCTACGTGGCGAGGGCCCAATCATTGGTAGCCGAGGATTCAACGTCCACCCGCGCCCCGGGGGCCGCCCTGAAAATTCCGATCAGCGAGGTGGCTGGCGATCTCTACGGATACCTCAGTTACAATGGTGTGTCCGTCCCTCTACTCAATCGCGTGGGTGTGGGCACCGGCAATAGCGCGGGATACTCGGACTCTGGTATGAGTGTCACCTTCTCTGACGATGCGGCCAATAACTTCCACTTCTATCGATCGGTGGAGGATTTCAGTATTACCGGTGGGGCCCAGTGGCAACCGGACGGGCGCGCGATCAGCCCGCTTTCGACTCCCGCCTCCTTCGATGCCGCCGGCACGGTCTCGCTCAGCGCCTTCGACGGAATGAATCCCAATGGAAATTGGACCCTGGTTATGGCAGACGTATCAGGTGGAGGCGGACAGACCACCGTCACAAGCTGGGGACTCACAGTGGTGCCGGAGCCTGCCCACATGGGACTGGTATTCGCGCTGGGATTGCTGGCAGTTCCTCTTACAAAGAAGTGGCTTACAAGAACGGCTCGATCATCAGCAGGCTCAATCGCCGATTAGATAGCGCCGCAAAGATCAACCAATTTCTCCTCCCCATTTCGGGGGACAAGCCGGACTACGGCTGCCCCCAAAGCCGACCTAGACCCAAGCGCGGTAACGTTACGAATCGACCACCCGCGGAGTCAGATGATGATACGCATCACGCACCATGACACGCTCGTCCTTTAAGGCGCCTCCGACCGTGAAATGATAGAGTGATTGCCAGGATGGATCCGCGATTCCCAGGAGTTGATGCACCCCATCATCCAAGAAACAACCGATCCCCGTTGCCTGCAATCCAGCGGCTTCAGCTTCGAGATACATCCATTGGCCTATTTCTCCAGTTTCCCAATACAGCCGAGGATACAGGCCCGGTCCCTGCTCGTGAAGGGGCCCTGCGAACTCGGCAAGCATCGCTACCGAAAAAGCTCCGTCAGAAGCGATCGATTGATGGCAGGACAACATTCTAGAGACCTCCTGAAAGTCTCCGGACTTAAGCAGATACAACTCCAATTCGGGAGGACAACCTAGCGGCTGAGACCATTCGAAGTCGTCTCTCAGACTTGCGGTTAAAGTGCTCTTCTGTCGCCTGGATCGACAATGCATGTAGAGCCCTGGAGACAAACCGGACACGCGGTGCACGAATAGCAAAAGAGCCACGTGCACCCCGAACTCTGCTCGAACCGAAATACCAGGGCTCAATCGCGGACTCAGCCGGCAGAGGAGTCGGTAGAAATCGTCCACGGCCATCGAAGATAGGCCATCCATTGCCACCGCACTGCGTCGTCCCCTCACAACCGCTCGCACGGTCCTGGGCCTTGGTCCTGGCGTTCCTTGCATCGAGGCACAATCTTCCTGATCGCCTTGATCACCGGGAGCGAACGCGGAAGGAGGGGTCCATTCGCCACCCTCCACTGCCTCGTTCACAAAGGACAGGATGGGCCACTCGTGATGACTCGGACTTAAATTGTTTGGACTCCCCTTCCATTCTCGTTCCCTGAGGGCCCTGAAGAAACCCTCTCCACATTGAAGCACAGGCTGACGATTCAGAGGAAACTCGCCACGGGGAAAAACAGCGAACATCCCAGCCCCCAACTCGCTTTCGGCTCCTTTCTGATTCAAAACACCACAGAGCGTCTCGATTTGTGCTGAGTCCAGAGATTCAATGGCTCGCATCTCCCAACCCAGCATCATCGCGGCAAACCGCAAGCACGCAATCGCATGCCCGATATCGATTTGACAGTAGCGATAAGCCCGCTCGCCATACTTCCACGATTCCCGCCAGGGGATCGATGCCAATCCCACTAAAAAACAACCCCTCGGCAATTCCCCGCTCAGTTGATTCCACTCAGCGACACTAAACTGAAAACGCTCTTCAAGACCATGATGGTAAGGATCGTAATGCGCAATCATCGGCGCATCACTGAAATCCTTCACAGGCCCTGCCAGCACGTACGCTTCCGTCGGATGAAGATTGCCGCTGGAAGGATTCACCCGCAACGACCAGCTCGCTTGCCCGGAATCTTTCCACGCGGATAAGGCGAGCGAGTAATAGAAAAAGGCACTCAGCGACTCACGGTTTAGCTCTTGAGCGGGCTCTAGGTTCTGACAAACCTGATCGTAGCAAAGATCTTCTAAGCCATCGGAAAAGGTTCTAGGCAACAGGCTGAGTGGAGCTCCTGCGTAATGGCGAAAGGGATTCGGCTGAGTCGCCCAGTCCATTCTTCCGATAGAACGCGCGTACGCTTGGCTAGCATGCTTTGTCTGCTCATGGTAGAGCAGCACACGGCGAATCAACCGTTCCCGTTCAAAGTCCCTTCCCAGCCCCATGACCGCTAATTCAGGTCCTGCAGCACCACACACATCGGCACAGGACAGGCCACCATGTGCCGGGAAAAGAGTAGACTCCCACGATCTAGATCCACGCTAAAGCTCGCGAGTGAGTTTGAGTCCTTGCCGGCCGCAACGAGCCATTTGCCACTCGGATCTAAATTAAAGTTTCGGGGCATGGCTCCGCGAATCGACTCTCTCTCGACAAATCGCAAACGTCCCGTCTCACCGCTCACGGCGAAGGCCGTGATGGAGTCATGCCCTCGATTCGCCACATACACAAAGCGCCCTGTGGGATGGACTCGAATCTCGGAACAGGAATTGAATCCTTCGCGATAATACTCCGGTAGGGTTGGCAGAGTCTGCATTGCCGTGAGCTCGCCCGCTTCCGCGTTGTAGCGAAAGACTCTCACACTCATGTGAAGTTCATTGACTACATAGGCATAGAGACCGCTGGGATGAAACTTGAAGTGCCGCGGACCGCCACCCGTCGGACAAAGCGCCTCACCGTGCCGCGTGATCCGAGCCGCATCATGGTCAATTCGGTAAATCACGATCCGATCCGTTCCCAAATCAGGAACAAACAAAAATCGATTCTCAGGGTCCACGCCTACCCAATGAGGATGAGGACCTTCTTGGCGCGCCTTGTTCGGACCTGAGCCTTCGTGTTCCACCAGCATGGAGCGTTCCTGAATCGTTCCATCCTCCGCAACCGGAAACACCGCCACCGAACCACCGCCATACTGCGCGGAAAAAAGCAGCCGTCCAGTCCGGTCCGTCCCTAGATGAGCCGCTCCACCATCCCCCGTTGCCTGAGAATTGATCAGCGTCAAGGTCGCCTTCTCATCGTCAATCCGATAAGCCGCTACGCCCCCTTGACCTGACGGCAATTCGCAGGCCGCAAAAAGCCGTTCACCAGAAGGATCGAGCGCGAGGAAACCGGGACGCCTCACTTCAGTTGCCAGGCTCGGCTCCGTTAATTGACCGGTCTCCAAATCGAGTTCGACTCGATAGATGCCTTTACTCTTGATCGGGCCTCGATCACTCGTACCGATCCACGCAACCGCAGAACCCGCTGTCGCAGTCACAGTCGTCCAGACGAAAAGAATCAAAAACGGTCGCATCACCAGAAAATAGCGACTTACCCGTCGTCCCGCAAAGGGAATCGAAGTTCTGGATAAATCAGGTTTGCTGGGACGATTCTTGATTTCCCGCGGTGAAGACCGTAGAAATCGGCCGTGAAGAATACTCCAAACGAGGATCAGGCTCCTGGCATGAGTCAAGGGCTTCGACGGTTTCTCTACCTGACCGCCGCAATCACGGGTGGGATCATCTTGATCGTAGAAATCTTGGGAGCAAAGCTGCTTTCCCCGTATTTCGGCACATCTCATTTCGTCTGGACTGCTCAGATCGCCGTCACGCTGATTTCCTTGGCGGCCGGCTATTACTTTGGAGGCTGGCTCGTGGATCGTGCTCCACAGCTCAAGCGCCTCTACCTCTGTATCCTCTTTGCCGGGCTTTACCTTTGCCTGGCCCTCGCCGTGCTCCGTCCGATGGCCTACTTCTGCCTCCAGTTCAGTCTGGCGCTTGGATCCATCATGGCATCGCTCTTCCTTTTCTTTGTACCGCTCACCCTTTTGGCGGTGACGGGACCCTTCGTCATCCGAGTGCTCACACAGTCAACTCAAACAGTCGGCGGCCAGGTCGGTCGCCTCTCGGCCATCAGCACCGTCGGGAGTGTCCTTGGGACCATTCTGATCGGTTACGTATTGATTCCGTTTGCCCCAAACTCAGTGACCATGTTCATGTCAGCAGGCGTGCTGTTCGCCGTCGTTGCCGCCTACTTTCTGATCTGGAATCGAACCTCGAAGAATCTCGGCCAAACGGGAACGGTTCTAGTATTGGGCATCATCGCGGGAAGTATCGGCATTCGCATCGATGCCAACTCGGGAACTCGAGGGATGAATGAACTCACCCGCCGCAATTCCAACTTCGGCCTGATGCAAGTCCTCGAGTCCAAGGATGGTACGAAGCGCTATTACCTTAATGATCTCCTGACCCAAAACATCTACGACCCGACGACCCAACAAAGCCTCACCGTTTTCACTTACATGCTTCACGACTTAGCAAGCGCCTACACGGACAAGATTGATTCCCTCCTCGGTATCGGACTGGGCGTCGGGATTGTTCCTCGCCAATTCGCGGATGAAGGCGTTGAGGTCGACGTCGTTGAAATCAACCCCCACGTCGGCGACCTTGGGCAAGAGTTCTTTGGGTTTAAACCCGCAGACGTCAACGTTCATATCGGCGACGGAAGACACTTCCTCAATGCCGTCCAGAAAAGCTACGACGTCATTCTTCTCGACGCGTTTCTGGGTGATTCGTCACCGTCGCATCTCATGACTCAAGAATGTTTCCGGTCAATCCAAGCTCGCCTCGCTGACCAAGGCGTGCTCGTGATCAATAGCTTCGGCTATTTCAAGACGGGCGAAGATTTCTTCGTCAGCTCGCTGGCCAAAACACTCAAGACCGTTTTCAAATCTGTCAGAATTCATGATGGGGGGCACGGCAATGTCTTCTTCGTTGCTTCCGACAAAGAAACTCTAAAAGCTCCTCGCACCTGGGATTTCAGCCATGTTCACCCACTGATTCGTTCCTCCGTGCAAATCGCCTACCAAAACATTGTCGATTCAAGCACGGAACGTGGAATGGTTCTGCGGGATGATTACAATCCGGTAGAGTTCTACGACGCGGGCGTCAGAGAAGGGATTCGCAAGAGCCTCGCTCTCTCGATGCGCTCGAAGTAGTCCGGCAAGACTCATCGCATGCTGATCACTTGGGATCACACCCTCATTTTGGGGTTCGCTACGCTCCTCATGTTGACGGGCGTTTTGGGGAGCTTAATCCCAGCTCTTCCGAGCACACCGCTCGTGTTTCTTGGGGCTTTGGGACACTGGTTCTTTTACCAGGAGCAGAGTGTGAGCGTTCAAGTCCTCGTGGCGCTCTTTATCATGATGCTCATTTCCCTGGCACTTGATTTCGTCGCGAGTGTTCTCGGAGCGAAGAAGCTAGGCGCGACTTGGAAAGGGATTCTTGGTGTTGTTGTTGGGGGCCTCGCGGGCCTGTTCTTCGGTCTTCCCGGAATCATCATCGGCCCCTTCACCGGAGCAATCGTCTTCGAGATGTTGGGTGGGACCAAACTCGATAAGGCAGCCAAAGCCGGTCTCGGCGCGGTGATCGGACTCCTCGCGGGAGCTCTCGGCAGATTCGCATTCGCGATCGCGATGACAGGCTTGTTCTTCGTCAACCTCTTCTACCGGCAACTCTCGAAATCATCCCCCGAGCAGGTTGCCGCGCTTATCTCATTCTGAAGAACGGGCTAATCTATAGGACTAAAAGGGAATCGATCCGAAGCTTGATGTTCGCGAGCCATGATCGCTTCGATCTGGGCAACAACCCGAGGGTATTCCGCCGCCAAATCTTCCGTTTCACTCACATCCTGTCCCAGATGATAGAGCTGGGTTCGCAGAGGTTCCGAGTTGTTTCGCGCCAACATCCGCTGACGAACCCCTTTCCAAGGCCCCATCCAGACTGCTTGTTGCCCTCCGTATCCGGTGAACTCACGATAGAGAAAATCCCGCTCTTGCTGATAAGCGCCTAGGAGTGTCGGAGCGATGCTCACGCCGTCCACATCGGCTGGACGCAATCGATCTGGCACCGCCAATTCCATCAAGGTCGGGATCCAGTCCTCGAAGCCGGTTCGATAATCGGAGACGCTTCCTGCACGAACCTTACCGGGCCATCGGACAATCAGCGGAACGCGAACACCCCCTTCATAAAGTGATCCCTTCAGTCCCCGCAATTCACCCACGCTCTGAAAGAAATCATAGTCCACCTCGGCTTTGAGGTGCGTGGTGCCGTTATCAGAAGTGAAAACAACGATCGTGTCATCCGCCAAGTCCAGTTCGTCCAAGAGATCAAGGATCCGTCCCACATACATATCCAGCCGTGTGATCATTGCGGCATAGGCAGCGCGAGGCTTAAAGTGCGGGGTGTAGCCATATCCAGCCGCCCGAGTGAACGGGGGATCGATCCATCCGAGGGAAAGGTAAGGCTTGAGATCTTCGTCTGGCACATGGAGCGCCACGTGAGGAATCACTGTGGGATAGTAGAGAAAAAACGGTTCCTCACGATGGTCCCTAATAAACTGAAGTGCCTGCGCGTTGATTCGATCGGGGGCATAGTCCGTTCCCTTGAAGCGATCATAACTCTGCGCCTTACCCGCGTTCAGATCCTTTGGGAACGAGGCATGACCAGGAATTGGAGGCTGATTACCCAATGAAATTCGTTGATCGTCGCTCCACAAATAATCGGGATAATAACTGTGAGCATGTCTCTGGCAATTATAGCCAAAGAAGCGATCAAAACCCTGTTGAAGCGGATCCCCTTCAGAGCCAGGGAATCCAAGCCCCCACTTCCCAAAGGCGCCGGTCGCATAACCTGATTTTTGGAACAGCTCTGCCAGAGTGACGGCGGATTCTGGAATGGGTCGTTGCCCTTCGGGTTGCACTTCACTGTTGTTCCGAACAATCGCATGACCTGGATGCTTTCCAGTCATCAAGACGCAACGCGACGGAGCACATACGGCGTTGCCAGAGTAATTCTGCGTGAATCGCATGCCTTGCGTCGCGAGCTCATCAATCCGAGGCGTCCGAATCTTTTTCTGCCCGTAGCACCCCAACTCGGAATAGCCCAGGTCATCGGCCAGAATGAATATGATGTTTGGCTTCCCTGCCGCGAGAACCACGTTAGCCGCCAAGAACGAGAGAAGGAACAATGTCAGAGCACGCTTCATAAAGATCCCTGCAGCATGACAAGAAGCCTCAGAAAATCAACTGTGACTCGATTCGAATTCGGCTATGCCAAGAGAGGCTGAATCACGTTGCCGTGAACATTCGTCAAACGACGCTGAATCCCGTTGTGATAGTAAGTCAGTTTTTCATGGTCGATTCCAAGCTGATGAAGAACCGTTGCATAGAAGTCGTACCAGTTGACTCGATTCTCGATTGCGTGCAGCCCCACCTCATCCGTCGCCCCATAGGCAAAGCCTCGCTTGAAACCACCTCCCGCCATCCACACTGAGAAACCGTATTGATTGTGATCCCGCCCTTTTCCGACCTGATCCGGTTTGCTCTGGGCGAAGGGTGTTCTCCCAAATTCACTCGTAAACAGAACCAAGGTATCTTCCAGCATGCCTCGGTCACGCAAGTCCCGCAGGAGTCCGGCGATCGGTTTGTCAATCCGTTGAGCCTCGCGTCCATGATTTCGAATCATATCTTCGTGTCCGTCCCAATTGATGCGAGGCGAGCCAAAGGCGCCCCCCGAAAACATCTGAATAAATCTCACTCCCCGCTCTAGCAATCGGCGCGCTAACAAGCAGCCTCGGCCAAAATCCTCAGTTACTGGCTGATCAATCCCGTACAGGCTTCGCACCTGCGAGGACTCTCTTGCTAGTGCCGAAACTTCAGGCACGGTGATTTGCATCCGAGCCGCGAGCTCATAGCTCCGAATACGAGCGGTCAGCTCATCTTCGCTTTCACGTTGTTCGGCATGCCGTCGATTGAGTCGCGATAGATAGGCTCGACTCGCCTGCTCGGCCCCGACCGGAATCGCACGAGCCGGGAACAGATCATCGATCGCTTGCCCCTTGGCCCGCATGGGCACACCTTGGTGCCGCGCTGGAAGAAACCCGTTTGTCCAGTTGATCGAGCCACCTGCCGGATAACCTCTCGGATCTGGAATCACGACGTAGGCTGGCAAGTCATCGCTCTCGCTCCCCAATCCGTACGATAACCAAGACCCGGCTACCGGAAACCCATTCAAACGAAAGCCTGTGTTCTCTTGAAAAGTCGCCGGGGTGTGATTCGAGGTTTCCGCATACATCGATCGAAGCACGGTCAGTTCATCGGCCATCGCACCCAAGTGGGGAAACAGCTCCGACACCCAAAGCCCACTCTGGCCTCTTTGCTGGAATGCCCAATCGTTTCGCTTCAGCAAGCCGACCTGACCAAAAAAGACATCCGGCTTCTTCTCACCCGGCAGCGACATTCCGTGATACCGATCGAGCCTTGGTTTGAAATCAAATGAATCGACCTGACTCAAACCACCACACAACACAATATGAATCACCCTTTTGGCTCGTGGTGTAAAATGAGGGCCCCTCACCGAGGTCTGCGCAGGCCCATCGGAAGCCAACACTGATCCCGAATCCAAGAACAATCGAGTGGCAGCAATTCCTGCTAGGCCTGTAGAAGCCGTCGCCAAGAAATCTCGACGGGACCGGCCTTCCCCGGAACTCCAATAGTGTGACCAATCAGTCGACATAGAGAAACTCGCTGCTGTTAAAGATGGCTCGAGCAAAGCTCGCCCGACCATGCATTTCGATTAAAGAAACCGCATCCGCCAATCCTTCGGGACTCGGTTCGCGGCCGAAACTCCACCGATACACCTGACGAACCTCTTCGGAAAGATCGTCTACCTGAAGATTCTTCATTCGCTCCGCCAGCGCCTCACTCATTCGCAACACAAAGGAATGATTCATCAGTGTCAACGACTGCAAGGGGGTTGTGGTCACCGCTCGTTTCGGAGCAGTCGCGGAGGGGTCTGGGCAGTCAAACACATCTAAGAAGGGACTCCTCCCAGATCGAACCCAGGTGCGATAGAGGCTCCGTCGGTGGAAGGTTTCGCCGACCGGATCTAACATCGAATAGAACTGAGAGTTATGAACATAGGTGGTGAAGTCTTGGAATCCTGGGCCTCCCATCTCATCGTTCAGCAATCCAGACACTTCGAGAATGGCATCTCGCAAACCCTCGGCTTCCAAGCGACGGGGAGACATCCTCCACAGTAAGCGGTTGTCGGCATCAACCGAATGGGCAGAAGGCCGTATACGGGACGATTGGCGATAGGTTGCAGAGGTTACGATCAAGCGGTGAATCGCCTTCAAATCCCAGTCCCGGTCAATCAGCTCAGACGCCAACCAATCTAAGAGTTCAGGATGAGAGGGCCGTCCGCCACTGAAACCAAAATCGCTGGGAGTTTCGACGAGACCAGCTCCGAAGTGATGTAGCCAGAGCCGATTCACAATCACACGGGCAAAGAGCGGATTAGTGGGCGCGGAAATCCATCGGGCCAAAGCGGTCCGCCGATCGGCATCTGAAGCGTCTGATCGGAGATTAAAGTTCGCAGACACTCCCTTGAGAGCCTCCACACCGCCTGGATAAACCGTCTCACCCGGAGTCGCCGGGTTACCTCGGTTCAACAAATAAACAGGTTCAACCGATCGAGGTTTAATCGCATACGCTTCCGCCGCCATTAATCGCTTTCGCTGCGCAATCAATTGATCTCGTTCAAAGGCGAGCGCCTCTCTTGTCAACTTGTCCTCGGGGTCCAAGGCCATCCGAATTTCATCTTCACTGACGTATTCACTCACCACCCCCGACTCAGTAGCCACCTCAACAGCGGACAATGCAGCATCAAAGATCCGAACTCCAAAGCGGCGCTCCCATTTATCCCCTTTGACCTGGCCAGAAACCGCTTCACTGATTTGAACCGCGTATTGGTCGGATGGATACTTCACGGGCGATCGCCAGGACATCGGCACGCCGATTGGTTGCCCATCCTGGAACAACCAAACCTTTCCACCCTCTTGAAAAACCAACGTAAAGGCGAGGTCACCCGACGAAGTATCGACCCGCCCAAGCAACGAGCGCTGCCCTCCCTCATAACTCAGTCCAACTCGCCCCTCATTTCCCAACCAAATCACTTCTTTCGGGTTCCCAAGGTGATCTGTGAACGCCAACAATCGTTGCCAATCGCTCCCGTCCAATCCCGGTTGCAGCTGGATCTGAATCGACTTTTCGAATAACGCAGCATCCCCGTCCCATCGGGCCTTAGAACCAAGCTTCAGATTTTGAGAATTAAACTCAGCAACGGGCTCGATGGAACTTTGAAGCGGCTCCAAGCGGCGGCGAGTCGCCAAGACCTTGTCAATAGCCGGCTGGGCATTCGCCGCTAAACGGCGCTCAAGATGTTCAATACGAGCATCGTATCGATTGAGGTCGGTCAAGGGAAACACCTTGCGGTCACCCGGCTTCACACCCGTAAGGGCAGCTGAGAGCTGATAGTATTCACGCTGCAAAATCGGATCGAATTTGTGGTCATGGCAGCGAGCGCAGTGGACGGTAAGACCTAGGAATGCTTGACCAACAGTACTGACATAGTCTTCCATCTCATCCTGGCGAACAACCGCGCGCATCGCTCCACTCTGTTGAGTTTGCCCCACGATATCGTAAGCACCTGCCACCAAGAACCCCGTCGCAACCAGCCCTTGCGGTCGATCAGGAAACATCACATCTCCCGCCAACTGCATCTGCGCAAACTCGTCATAGGGGAGGTTCTGATTCAAGGCTTCGACCACCCAATCGCGATAGCGCCAAGAGTGAAGACGCAAGTGGTCACGCTCAAACCCCTGGCTTTCGCCGAAGCGGGCAACATCTAACCAATGCCTCGCCCAACGCTCGCCGTACTGTGGAGCCGCCAAAACGCGATCAACCCACCTTTCATAAGCATGGGGAGTTTGATCTTCGACAAAATGATCGACGTCGACGGGCGAAGGTGGCAGTCCGTGAAGATCAAAGTACAATCGTCGAAACAAAGAGGCGCGAGAGGCAGGATCCGACTCCTTCAGTCCTGCTGCACTCCTGCGATTTCCAACAAACACATCGACCGGATTGTGGACCCGAAAACTCCCTTGGACAGGAGGAATGGGCGGCCTGCTGAGAGGCTGGAAAGACCACCAATCGTCGCCCGCGCGCGGAGCGGCCGACGATTCATCGGCCTTGATATCATCGATCAACCATCCGGCCGCGAGCAATGAAATCATTAACAGGAAAACCAGGCACCCTGCGCGGCGCAGCCAAGAGAAACGAATGGCGCTAGAATGCTTCATGACGGAGACCTTCCTAGACTGCGCTGAGCAGCAGAAACTTGCAAGCGAGATGCGTTCTTTAGCCACGCTTCTTCAGCACCCCGCCACTCGCCCGGACCCTCAGGGCAATGGGCGCCATGTGGTTGAAACCGGGTGCATGGATGACGCAGATACGTTTCCTGTCAGTAGCTGCGAGTGTGAAAGCGACAGCTTCGCTCTCGCACTCCAAATAAACGCTCAAATAGCGGACTCAATATGGACTGCGAGAGCGAAGCTGTCGCTTTCACGAGCTTAGACGGATTCCACACCGAAGATCTCACATAGTCTCTCAAGTTCGTCTCACCATTCGGAATTCAACCCCGAACGCCTTTCCAGAATCCGGTGCACCCGTTTTCAATCACACCCCGGACCAACTTCAGCGAAAGTCGCGAGTTGCTATGTCACCAGGCGTGCCTCACAATCAGAGTTTACCCGCAGCCATTAAAATGCCGATGAAATCTGCCCTCACCCTTGCACTCGCCCTCCTTTCCGCCTCCTTAGGCAACCAAACGGCGACGGCCTCGCCTCCCAATGTCGTGATTTTTTTGACCGATGATCAAGGCTGGGGAGATCTTAGCGTTCATGGCAATACGAACCTCGCAACTCCTCAGGTAGACTCTCTCGCTCGAGATGGGGCCAGCTTCGAGAATTTCTACGTCTGCGCGGTCTGCGCACCAACACGAGCGGAATTCCTGACAGGTCGCTACCACTTGCGCACGGGAGTGAGCGGAGTCAGCCGCGGCGAGGGCCGACTCAATCCCGACGAAACCACCATCGCCGAGGTTTTCAAATCCGCTGGCTACGTGACGGGTGCTTTCGGCAAGTGGCATAACGGCACACAAAGCCCCTACCATCCGAACGACCGCGGATTCGATGAATTCTACGGTTTCACCTCCGGACATTGGGGGCACTACTTTAGTCCTCCGCTCGATCACAACGGGAAGCGAGTTCGAGGCAACGGGTACGTCGTCGACGACTTCACCGATCACGCCCTCCAATTTATTGAGGAGAATCAGGACAAGCCATTCCTCTGCTACCTGCCTTACAACACGCCCCACTCCCCTATGATGATCGCAGATAAGTTTTACGACAAATTCAAGGACCTCCAACCCAAGCAGCGGCATCGTGAACCAGAGAGGGAAGATCTCATGATGACCCGCGCAGCGCTGGCGATGTGCGAAAACATTGACTGGAATGTGGGCCGAGTTCTCGAGCGCCTCGACAGCTTGAAGCTTCGAGACAACACGATTGTCGTCTACTTCTGCGACAACGGACCCAACTCCTTCCGCTGGAACGGTGGGATGAAAGGTCGTAAGGGCAGCGTCGACGAAGGCGGATTGAGGTCTCCGCTCTTCATTCGCTGGCCAGGTCACATCAAGCCCGGCACTCGGGTTTCCGCCGTCACGGGAGCGATCGATCTTCTGCCATCCCTAACACGACTCGCAGGCATCGCAGCCCGCACCGCCAATCCAATCGATGGCGCTAACTTCATTCCCTTGATGAAGGATAGCTCACACGCTTGGCGAGAACGTGATCTATTCAGTCTCTGGAAAAACAAGGCCAGTGTGCGTAGCCAGCGCTTCCGGCTCGATTCAGAAGGACGCCTCTTTGATATCCACGTCGACCGTGGCCAACAACGAGACGTCTCAAACCAGTTCCCCGCAGAGACCGCACGGCTCCAGCGAGCTCTGAACGCTCATCGCAGCGAGATGAGCCAGGCATTCAATCCTTTCAGCAGTCGCCCCTTCACCGTCGGCTATAGCCCTTCCACAACCCTGCCAGCCCGCGACGGCGTCCCGCACGGCACGATTGCAAGGAGCTCAAAAGCTCCCAATAACTCCTTCTTCAAACGCTGGACCTCGACCGAGGATTCCATCACCTGGAATGTAGATATCGGCCAAGAGGGCAGTTACCAGGCAATCGTCCATTACACCTGCGCAACGGAGAATGTTGGCGCACTCGTTCGACTCACGGTTGACGGGACCAACATCACAACCCAAGCAAAAGTCAGCGAGGCTTTTGACCCACCGCTCTACGACAAATCCAAAGAACGGGTGGCTCAATCACACTACTTTGTGAAAGACTTCGCCCCTTTAGAGCTAGGAGCGGTTCATCTGAGCAAAGGTCAGGCCGTTCTACGCCTCATCGCACCGGAGATTCCGGGCAAGGAAGCAATCGATGTTCATTCGCTCGATCTCATTCGCCAATAGCGTCCGCAACGAAGCCGATATCAATATGAATGCAAGCCGTTTCATTCCGCTGCTCCTTCTCTTCGCCGCCAGTCCACAGAGCGACACGCAAGCGAACGTTATTCCCGTTCCTGAAACGGTCTCACCATCAAAGATCAAAGGCGCAAAACCCCGCAATGTCGTCTTCATTCTCTCGGATGACCATCGCTATGATGCCATGGGTTTCCTTGGGCACCCTTTGGCCAAGACGCCGCAAATGGACGCCATGGCACAGAAGGGCGTCTACCTGAAGAACGCCTATGTCACAACGTCCCTGTGCTCTCCCAGCCGAGCCTCGATTCTCACCGGGCTCTATACTTTCAGGCATCGAGTGATCGACAATCAGCGCCCCGTTCCCGAAGGAACCCTTTTCTTCCCCCAATATCTCCAAGCCGCCGGCTACACAACGGGTTTCATCGGAAAGTGGCACATGGGTTCGGCCCATGACAATCCGCGCCCTGGGTTTGACTACTGGCTCAGTTTCAGAGGCCAAGGAAAATACTACCCCGACAGCGAGAACTACACGATCAATGAGAACGGCAAGCGCATCCATCAAGACGGTTACATCACCACCCTACTCACACAAAAGGCAGTCGATTTCCTGGAGCGTCAAACCGACCGCGAAAAGCCATTCTTCCTCTACCTTTCTCACAAGGCTGTCCATGGCCCCTTCACCCCCGAGCCAAGCTACCGGGATTCATTGAAGTCGCTTCCCTTTGAACTCCCCCCATCAAGCGAGAAACTCTCTCATAATCACCTCAATCGCCCGCGATGGCTGCTGGATCAACGCAACAGCTGGCATGGCATGGACTTCCCCCTTCACAGTGGCAATACCATCGAAGCATTCTATAAACGCTACTGCGAGGCCCTGAGGTCTGTCGACGACAGCATCGGTTCTGTCATGCAGCAGCTGAAAAAAATGGGCATTCATGATGACACCCTGGTCATCTACATGGGAGACAACGGATACATGTTTGGTGAGCACGGATTGATCGACAAACGGGTGGCCTATGAAACATCCAGCCGTGTCCCCATGCTGATGCAATGCCCCGCTTTGTTCGCCGGCGGCAATCGCATCGATCAAGTGGTCGCCAATATCGATATCGCGCCCACGATCATGGAGGCGATGGGACTGCAAACACCTCCCCACATGGACGGTCAAAGCTTTCTCCCATTGGCTCAGGGAAAGTCCGTACCGTGGCGCGACTACTTCCTCTACGTCTACTACTGGGAACAGAACTATCCACAGACCCCGACACATTTTTCATTACGCGGCGACCGCTACAAATACACCACCTACTATGGGATTTGGGACTCCGACGAGCTGTTTGATCTTCGGGACGACCCAATGGAGCAGAACAACCTCATTCACATCCCCGCCTTCGCGGATATGAAACAGCAGATGCAGAAACGGCTCTACACCATGATGGATGAACTCGGCGGGATGGCCATCCCGCTCAATCCACCTCGAGGCCGTCAGCAGAACAAGCGCCTCCGGAGTCGAGATGGAGTCGAAGCGGCAAACTTTCCCGAGGCGTTCATCGTCGATCGCCCTCTGAGGAAAGTCCTCCAGTAGGCACGCTTTCTCCCCCCGCTCAACCGACCACATGCTATAGACGCGGCCCGCATTCAGACTCAATCTATGCGGTCCTGCGATTTCGACTCTTCGTCGTCTGAATCCTCTTCACGTGAGATGAAGTATTTCCACTTGAGTTGATTGAAAGCTCCAAGAGCCAAAAAAGCCTCTGCATTCTCCCGCAAACGATGACCGGTTAAATCCCTGTTTTTCGGAAAAAGGAGAAAGAATTTATTCTTTAATGATAGAGATTTCACAAAGGACGCCTTTGATTCCAGCGAACATAGGAGATCCCCCCGATGTTTTTTGACAACGGCAATGATATCCAGACATTCCTCCATCGAGCGCCTATCATTCACTAAGTCATCCAAGAGAATACAACGGAACGTTCGGCAAATTCGCGGACGGTCGAGGTAGATCGTACAGCCACTCTCGCAATGATGATGAGGGCAAGGCTGCGGCTTCAAATCCTGCTTGGCTTCGTCCCGAGTCGGAGCACTTGACTCCTCCGAATCAGAGAACGACGTCGAGTCAAAGAGCGTTCCATCACAGCAGAAGCCACAGGCCTGACATAACGCAGTTCCTTGCTGGAAAGCGTCCGCCTTCAAGACGCAAAGCCTTTCTCGTTCATGGTTCTCCCTCGTTGGTCAATCAAGGCAAAGCGTGGGGCATCGCCCTTGAACTCACGCAGAGAAATTAACACCACGGCTGCGAACATGAAATAACATTCCACGTTTCTCCTACCCGACCGCAAAGAACGCCCAGCGCTAAAGAAAACAATCAAAACTGCCGATCACTCCACTGCCGTTAGCCCATGTAAGCTCGGCCAAACAGCGGACCAATTACATCAAATCAAGAAACCCGACTAGACTCAGCCCTTTCAATGCGGCGACTCTTCCAAGGCAAGCATAAGGCACAAGGCCCCAATTCCTTCTCAGGCTTCAAGCCCAGCCAAAGACGAGGGCCACGGGTCTCAGCGAACACTTGGTTTATCACGGTTGGCCTCATGCTCATCGGAACTTGGATGCGAAACGATTCCGAAGAAGGCATGGAATCCACGCGGCTCTCCTCCCCTAGAGCCCAGGAACCGACACCGGCTCAAATCCTTGCAACCGTCAAAAAAACTCCTGGCTACAAACTACGAGAGGAACCCGAACGGCAAGCGAGACGCAGGAGCAGACCGACTCAAACCCTGGCCCCACCCCGAGTCGAACTCGACTTCAGCCATATTCTCGGCGAAAAACTTGCGACGAATGGCGAGCAGCCCCCAAGCCAGACGGATCACGACAACGCGCTGTTCACGGCGAACGTAAAACGCCCCGCACCACGCCACAGGCTCAAAGAGGCTGGAATGCTCCCGAACCGAGACATTCAAATTCGAAAGGAAGGACAGCGACACCTGGTGGATGCTAGGATTCCACTCAGTCAGCTTCGCCCTGGCGCTCCCGGCAAGCACCTCATCCATGTCCAGGGAGAACTCCGCATCGAGGGGCATGGCACTCAAAAGCGAGTCTACTTCGAGCCCTCTTCCATCGATGGCATGCCGCCTCCGGCATTCATACGAGAAAAAATTCGACGAACAGATATTTCTCACCTCATCGGCAACACAGATACCTCCAGGAACCTCTTTGTTCCCTGATCTTATTCTCCACTGAAGCTGGGAACCGATCATCCCCGATCCGAGGGCTGACCAAGAACCTCCGGGTCGCACCGCGGTGGACGCCGAGTTCAATTCCTCGGTCAAATCTACCCTCATCTATTCAAGCCGGGGCCAAGAGAATAATACCCGCAGAATGCCGGAGCGAGGAGCAACCCGATAATTCAGCTCTTGACGAAGTCAAATAACTGTCCTATTGTCCTATGACAATTAATTCAAGTATCTCATGTTGATCCGACTCAACTATAAATCCGGAAAAGCGGCCTATCTACAAATTGTGGATCAGGTCAAGCATGCCGCAGCGTCCGGGGCGATTCGGGAGGGGGAGTCTCTCCCGGCCATTCGACCGCTCGCTGAGAAACTGCGTATCAATCGCAATACGGTCGCGAAGGCCTATGCCGAACTCGAAAGTCAGGGGGTGGTCGAGACCATTACCGGCAAGGGTTGTTTCATCGCTGCCAACAACAGTCCATTCAAGTCGAGCGTGCGTCAGGAGATTCTCACGGAAGCCATCGATCACGCCATCGTCCAAGCCCATCACCTCCAGGTTGATACAAAACAGTTCCAAGCTCTGGTGGCCGAGCGCCTCAAAGAATTTGAAAAGAAAACCCAATCTGACTCATGAACCACGATCAACCCGTCATTGCTATTCAGAATCTCCATCGACAGTTCGGGAAAACAGAAGCGGTCAATGGCTTAGACCTCGAAGTTCAGCGCGGACGCTGCTACGGCTTTTTCGGACGCAACGGAGCCGGAAAAACCACGACGATCAAGTGCTTGCTCAACCTCTTGCGTCCCACCCACGGGGCGGTGCAGCTCTTCGGAATGGACCCCCAGAAAGAGGAAGTGGCTACCAAGTCCCGGCTCGCATATGTGCCAGACCAGGTCGCGGTGTATCCGTGGATGACCATCACGCAATACTTCGAATACCTCGGTTCATTTCGAAAGACTTGGAACCGAGAGATTCAGGACAATCTCCTCCTTCGCTTTGACCTCAAGCCCGACCAGAAAGCAGAGTCGCTCTCAAAAGGTCAAAAGATGCAGATGGCTCTTATTGCCGCACTCTGTCCCGAGCCAGAACTCCTCATTCTTGACGAACCGACATCCGGACTGGACCCGCTTATCCGCAAAGAATTCATCGAGGTGGTCATCGGCGCCTATCAGGAATCGGATCCCGAAAACCGGACCGTCCTGGTTTCGACACATTTGATCACTGAGTTTGAAGGACTTATCGACGAGTTCACGATTCTCGATCAAGGGAAAACCATTTTCAGCTCGCTTACCGAAAATGCCCGCGCCTCCTTCCGAAGAATTCGCGCTCGTTTCCCGGATACACCGCCGACGATTCAATCCTCTGAAATTGTCACCCAAAACGTCGACGGACGAACGGTTGAGTATCTGACCTTCGGAGATTCCCAATCACTGGCAAAGCAAATCGAGGCGCACGCTGCAGAGGATCAACAGACGGAAGCACTCAACCTCGAAGAGATCTTTCTTTTAACCGCCAAAAACCACTCGCGCTATGATTTCTCTCGGAACTAAAAAAGAAATTCGGATGGTGCTCCCAGAATGGAGCATGGCTCTGGTGTTGGCAGCGTCCCCTCTCCTGCTCGTTGTCATCGGGACCCTGCTAGAACCTTCAAGACCCTACGCCATGGTCTCGCCTGTACTGTGCTGGTTTTCGCTGACCCTCGGTTGCACCTGGCTAGCAACCGCAGTATTCGGCAAAGAAAACATTTACGGAACTGCAGAACAACTCTTTGCCCTCCCGCTTTCACGCAAGCAGATTTGCCTCAAGAAAGGAACGATCGCCTTGATGGGGGTCGGTTCGACGATCTTGCTCTATCTTATTTGCGTTTGGCTCGCTCGGAGCTGGTCCCCAGGTAGCGGAGCACGATACTTCCCTCGTGACTTCGAGGCCGCTGCCGGCTTGATCTTCCTGTGCACACTCGGGCCGGGCCTCTTCTTCACGGCATTCTTTCGCAGTTTTCATGAGGCATTTTGGATCACCCTGCTCGCTCCCTTCGCTCTGCTCGCCACACTTGGATCGCTGGCATCTCAAGTGCCCTATGAATTCCAGCAGTACGGCGACACCTTGATCACCGTGACTCTTCTGACCTATGGGGTCGTCTGTACAGGACTTGCCTGGGCTACTCTACGAAACTGGCAGGCAACCGGCCAGCAAAAGCAAAGTGTTGTTTTTCGCATTCCGAGATTCCTCACAGCGAACGCGGAGAGAAGCGCCTCGGGTAAGGCTAAGAGTCTCACCAAGACTCTCATCGTCAAAGAGCTCAGACTCCACCAGCTCAGTTTCTTCATCACCCTTGTGTTCGCCTGCATCTACGCCGGATTCATCTACTGGTTTCGAAATCAAACCGGCAAAGCAATCCTCACGGACGACTTCATGGTCCTCTTTCGCATGGGGTGGCTCATCATTCCAGCCATGATTGGGGCGGCCGCAATTGCGGAGGAACGATCCATAGGCGTGTCTGAATGGCATCGAACTCTGCCAATTTCCCACGGGCATCAATGGAAGATCAAGCTGAGTGTAGCCCTCATTCTAGGATACTTGCTTGGCGGGATCGCGCCCTACCCACTCGATCACGTGTTTCAATCGTCCGCTCACCCCCTTAGCGCCACCACCGGAAATGAACAACCGGCAGCCATTTCAGTTCTGACATTAAAGCTAACGAAATGGATTGGCCCTCTCATAGCAACGCTCATCGGCTACTTTGCATCGTCGCTGACGAGAAGCCTGCTTCAGGCCCTACTAACCACAACCGCTATCACGATTCTTCTATTGCTACAGTTGGCTTTCGCTGTGGCCCCTTATGGTTATAGTCAAAGGGTACAGCCGGAGCTTCTCGCCAGCCTCATCATGACGCTCACACTTACCCCGTTGCTGCTTATTGGAGCCTCTCGTTACTACACACGCCCTCCTTCCTTTGCGAGATCCTGTGGGCTGATTCTCGGGGTATGGGCACTGACCTCAATCACAACCAAAGCGTTCACCAAGACGATCAATCATCGTGTTTGGGACTCGTGGAGCAACCAGCCTGAAGTGGTGTCTCGACCGGCAAGCGCCCAGGTCAACGCTCAAATCATCCGGGACCAACTAGGGTTCACAATCCTGAACAATGAGGGAACGCTGTATCATCTTGGCAAAGCAGGAGACGATCAGCCTGGTCAAAGGGTGAAGCTCCGCACCATAGGCCCTGATCAAAAATGGCAATCGATCCAGTTTACCCACTCCCATCGATTCGCAATCACACTCAATGGGGGACTCTGGGCCTGGCATCGTTCCTTCGATTTCCCACGCTATAAGGGGCTCGAAAACTACCCTCCTCATCAGATCCCATCAGGGATCCCCTGGAAAGAGATCACGTTCCATCACGTCCCAAGTACTCGCCCCGCGCTGATTTACGGGGTCAAAACCGATGGGACAGTCCACCGCGCCGAACTAAATGTAAAAAAAGGACTCCAGGCCTTTGCCCCACTACCAGACATAGAACCACTGTCCACACTGCGGTTCCTCGGAGAGAGCTGCAAACTGGGAATCACTCAAACCGGCCACCTTTTGCTCCTTGGACATGACCGACACCAGTTGATGACAGGACGTAGTTTCTCTTTTCCGCCCCAAACGCAGCCTGAGCCTGCTGTCAGCGATCTGTTTCACGCAACCGTCCTCGACCGCAGTGGAGACTGGAAGGCGATCCATATTCACCCCGAAGCCGTTCTCCTCCCTACACGCGGCTATACGCCAGGACTTAACGAGCGAGATATTCGCACTGTGACAGCACGAGATCGGTTTGCGCTACCCGTCTTCGAAAAAAGAGACGGTACCTTCTGGACCATGGCCTGGATCGCAAAATTCGTGTACTTTCAAAATATAGAATCTATAGACGACTATGCTATCGTCCCTCTTCCTACCGCAGCATGGCTCCAGCATCTCTCTACAGGATCGTCGTTCTTTGCCGGCAGGCATCTCATCGGGCTGCGGTCCGACAATACGCTTTGGGAGATTAAACAAACCCAGATTCCCATGGTTCCGACCTATCAGGCTTTTCACCTAGAACAACTCCGTTTGAGCCAAAGACGAGATTGGGTTTCCATCCAAACGTTTTATGGCACGAACACCCTCCTCGGCCTGACGGAAAACGATATTCTCTGGACCTGGGGCGAGCCCTTGGCCGAATCCTCATTCTTCGATTCCAGCAACCAAGAGAAGATCAGACTCATCGCACCGCGAAGGCTACCCAAAGCCATCTACGATCTTCGCAGCGGCAAGCCCCTTTAGCCCGGAAGAATCAAGTGTTGCCGACTGCCTACCGCTTCCCGTCACCTGCGGGAGAAAAAAGACGGTTCAGCTCCAAAACACAAAGAGATTCTACTGTCCAGAACCGCGACTCAGAATCTTGAGATACCGATTGTACTGCGACTCCGAGATCTTCCGCTTGTCCATAAGGCTCTCAAAGCTCTCCATTGTCTTGACTTGGAGCCTTGTGATCTTTTCTAGAACTTCATGAGCGCCGGCCGGATCGTCCCGTTCCAACAAAAATCCAACGGTCGACATCAACCTGACCTCGTTCCAATCCGACTCAACCCACTCCAGAAACACTTCCGCTTCCTTCGTGTCCGAATTAGCAAAAACCATCGTAGATGAACGGTCACAGCCACTGACCAGAAACAGCTGAAACAAGAGAACCAAGTTCCTGAGTGAAGGCCTTGCAAACAGGCGGCTTTTCTGACTCATACGTCGATTGTGAACAGGTCGGAGAAGACGTCTTAAGCGGATAGCACCGCATCATTTTTCAGAATCATCCTTCCCCATGCCTTCGAACGATTGCATTGAGACCGTGCAAAGACAGTGAAAACCACGGAAGTGATCTCCCCCGAAGTCAACAAACTCTCGCCGACTTCGAGGGAACCGGATTCCGTCCCCGAGAGATTCATTCGACGAGTTCAACTGGCTTGACGCCGAAAAAGGCACGAATCTCGCGAGCGAAATGACCGTAGCGTTTGAAACCTAACTCCTTAGAAACGCTATCCAAATCCGTACCCGACGAGATCAGGTCAATCGCCCGTTGCGCTCGTTGTTCCCGCAACCAGTATTTTGGCGTCACACCCATATACTTCCTAAAGTCACGTTCAAGCTGGCGGCATGAGATACCCAAACTATCCGCGACATTTCCCGCTCGGTACCGACACATGGACGCCAACTCATTCAGATCCACTGGGGGCCCAACCCGTCGAGCCCATCGATACTCAGCCACACCATCAACCAATTCGATCATTGTCTTCCTTTCTTCAGCTTCAATCTTAGTTCTAAGCGTCGCACTACTTCACGACGCCAAAACCACTAAAGCTGATTCCGGACCAACGATCTTCACCCATGCCACGGCGCGGAAAATCCACGCATCACTGAGCCATCAAACAGCAAGCACAAGCCCCTGGAAACAAACAACTAACACACAGCAAGAAGAGGCAAACTGACCAGAATTAGAAACGTAAGTTTTTTATTTTAGAGTCCAAATGAAGAATGAAGAAATCCAATTGCGACGCTAATAGAACGCTCGTAGAACGCTTCTAGCGCCCTACGAGCGTTTGCTGGAAACACGCCAGAAGCAATTAGTTTACTTCTCAACTATTGATCGGTTCACCGGTAACGAGAACAGGAGCTTTTCATCTTCATGCCGCTCTATAGAACTACACTAATTCAGCCCCCACATCGCTACCAACAGCCCCCCGAGAAGCCGACGCAAGGACAGCGACTGCTAGGCAGGCCGGGGCAGAGAGTCGGCACAGCAGGCGTTCCGGTAGGATTTCATCCATTGAGAGCCCTATCAGCAGGAGTATCTGCAAGCGCGGCGCGGGTTTCCTTTACCGCGCCATCGTGTTACCACGAATCGGCGTCGGGATCATGCTCTGCGAGATGGGCCTCCACCGTTGAGGAACTGATCATCACCGTTGCCGTCTGAAACACGGAGAAAAATCCCAGAAGGATAATCAGCATGTTGAGAATGGGCTTGAGCAACGGCACCCGCAGATCGCTCGGGAAGAAATTCTGGAAGCACAACCAAAACAGACTGAGGTTGACCAGAATCAAGGCCCCATAGGTCGTCAGGTATCGTTTCCCGACACAGCGTTTGCCTGACCGAGTATTCTCGAGGAGGGGTCGATAGCGGTCACTAAAAACGAATTGGGCGAGCCGAAAGGCCACCAGGCCCCGGGACCCCATCGCAACGACGGAGACCACGAGCCAGATGGCCCAGACCCAACCAAGCGCCTTGAGAAACTGCATGCAGGAGTGAGTTTGGGACCTGGCTCAGCAGTGAACTAGACTGTGTTAGGATCCGGATGCACCCAAGGGGCCCGGTAAGGACGACTTAATAATCCGTTCACTTCGTCATCGCCAACCACTCGACCATTCTTCGGATCCCAGGTGAGGGTTCTGCCGGTCTGCATCGCCAAGTTCGCGAGTATGCACGAGGTTGTGGAAATATGCCCTTCTTCGATATCTGAAACAGGACGTCCTCGATCATCAATTCGATTCAAGAAATCGACCATGTGCCCACGAACTGCGGGAGCGACATGTCGTTCAAGATCCTTCTCTGTTCGATCTTCTGGGTATTGCTCGAATTCAAACGTCACATCTCGGTGAATCGCTTCGCCTTTCCCGCGCGGGGTGAAGTCGAAACTGTTCACACTCGCTTTCAAGGTTCCTTTCTCGCCATAGATTGTAGCCCCCCAAGGATACTTGGGATCGGGTGGATCCCCCCATGAACGGTGCTGCCAGACCACTTGAAGATCGTCGAAATCAAAGACCGCATTCTGCGTGTCAGTCGTGTTGGCAAGACTTGCCTTATCGACCAAAATCCCGCCGCTAGAACTGATCCGTGTCGGCCAACCGAGATCCAACATCCAGCGTACCATGTCCAACATGTGGACGCACATATCCCCAACGATCCCGTTGCTATATTCCATGAAGGCTCGCCAGCTCCGCGGATGAACCAACTTCGTGTAAGGCCTCAAAGGCGCTGGGCCTGTCCACATTTCATAGTCAAAATGGGCTGGAGGAGCGGTGACCGGAGGATTCTGTCGGGACCGCATATGGTAGTAGCAGTATATTTCGACGTGAGCGATCTTGCCCAGCTTGCCTGACTGGATGATTTCATTGCGGGCTTCGATAAGATGCGGGGTACTCCGACGCTGCATCCCGACCTGTACGACTCGTCCATATTTGCGGGCAGCGGCCAACATGGCTTCGCCTTCGATAATATCGACACCCAAAGGCTTCTGGACATAGACATCAAGCCCACGCCGAACCGCATCGATCATAGGGAGCGCGTGCCAGTGATCGGGCGTTTGAATCAAAACAAGATCCAGCTCTTCATTCGCGAGAAGTTTTCGATAGTCGCGATAAGCGCGAGGTCGTCGCTTGGATTTCTGCCGGACCGCGACCATTTCAACCGCCTCATCCAGCATCTGTCCATCCACATCACACAAGGCGACGACTTCAACAGGGGATACCTGAATCAAACGAAACAGGTCACTCTTCCCATACCAGCCACACCCAATCAACGCGACCCGACGAACTTTATGATCCTCAAAATTCGTTCCGTACGCCCGGCTGGCTGACAACGCCAAACCGGCAGCGCTGACCTCAATAAACTTTCGGCGGTTCATGGGCATTCTTTTAACCAAAGACGTGGGAGAAACACAAGTTTACATCGTTAACCGTCCTGCAAAGCATTGGTGCCAATGCAATGGGCGGAAATGTCTTCCGACTCCTACTAGGAGTGGTTATAGTGACTTTTCGATACCAACAGGCAATCACATCAGCAATCCCGAGTAGTGAAAAAATTCAGAATCTCCCAACAGGTCTCTATCCTGGCCCTATTCGTTCTCACCCTCGCCACTGTTCAGGCGGCCAGCGTCACAGGCAAGTGGGCGTGGACCATTAAGACTCCGGACGGGAACAGCATCAAATCAAGCATGAAGGCCAAACAGGATGGCAAGAAGTTGCTGGGGCACTTGAGCCGTCCCGGCAGCGACGACAAGCTGGAAATCAAAAAAGGCAAAGTGGATGGCAACGATGTCTCCTTCACGGTGGTTCCAAACTTTCAAGGTGGAGAGATCACCGTTGAGTACAGCGGCCGTTTGAAGGGCGACAAGATTGATGGCGTTCTGCGTGTCGTTGAGTTTGACACAGAACTCGAGTGGCATGCCGCTCGTGTGGCCGAAGACGCCGATCCCACCGGCAACTGGAACTGGGTCTTGAGCACCCCAAACGGAAACGAACTGGAAGCGACCCTCGAGCTGAGCCTCAAAGACGGAAAGGTGATCGGTGAACTGATCGCAGACAATTGGGCAATGGAAATCGAGAAGGGAATGATCAAGGGCGACCAACTCTCATTCCAGACGACGAACCCAAATAGCGGACAGAAATACCTTTCGAAGGGCACAATCAAAGGCAAGAGCCTGACCGGCAAAGTCACATTCACCAACGACAGCGGTGAAGATGTCGAACTCGATTGGGCAGCCCGGAAGGATTAACCCATCACTTTCCAGTCGGGCAATCTCGACGGCAACTCCCTCCATCGAACCACTTGGGGGGATTTTTTTTGCCTCGGCGACTGACATAAACAGTCAAGACACCCGAATCTACGAACGCCCTCAATGTCGTCTTTACATTCTTTCCAAGTCCGCAGAACATCTTCGCGTCGTTGAATAGAGCTGTTGGTTGCAAGAGGATGAAGGAGAACTACAAGCATTCGGAACTGATCTCCGACCAAAAAAACCAGATCCCAATTGCCGATCTCATCGTGCGGGTATTCCCCTTGATTGCATTGTCGCTCACCTTGCATCTGGGAGCAGCGGAGTCTCCTGCCGGCGCCTCATCCTCGCCCAGGTCCGGAACGGGACGCCTCCATACCTTACCGAAGCTTTCCGAAACCGAGTTGTCCGAACTCATGGACACACTGCGGATTTTCTTGGAAACAGAGCTAGCCTACCAAGAAAGCCCCAACACCGAGAACCCGACTCCGCCCCGCGGCATCACCCATACCGTGACTCTCAAGAAGACGGATTCCGCAACCCATGTCATCCAACTAGGAGCCCTCATCACCGCCTCCCAACCTCCTCGCCTGTGGATGCAAGGAAGAACCCATTCAGGAGACCAAGGACCGACAGCAAATCCAGAGCTTGATCAAGTGATCGCCCGAGTGGATGCAATTCTTCCAGAGATCGCAGCCACCAAGGAGTCCCTCAGCCAGGCAGACCTCGATCACAAAATCATCCAACTCGACTACATTGATATAACGGGAGCACAAGAAGCGCTCAAAGGATTCGGTTTTACGAGTTACGCCAAACTCTCCGAGATTCCTTTTCCCATTCCCTTCTCGGCCTTGCCCGTGATCGCCCCCATGCCACAGCCGACCTCAGAGCAAGTTGCGCTGCTCGGACAGTCTAAGAGAAACGAACTTGAGGGCGCCTTCAAACTATCCGTCACTCCGTCCGTGGCCACAACCCTTCCAGATGGAACCAACATGGCTCCATCATCCCAACTAGCCGTGCTCTTTCACCCTGCTCACCCCGACCAATACTCCAAGGTTCTCAAACTCCTCGGAGAAGTGATCGATCGACCGGCTCGACAGATTTTCGTCGAAGGCCTGGTGCTCGAAATCAGCGAGGACGGACTCAAGGAGTTGGGCGTGGAATGGCAGTTCAATGAGGGCAATTTTTCGCAAACGGCGGGCACCCTGACTCCGGCATTCCCCGGGCCAACACCAACACTCGACTTCAGCTTCGATGACTTGCGCGATCTTGATCAAAACTGGATCATCAAGCTTCGCACTCTATTGGAATCGGGCAAGGCAGAGATCCTCTCGCGTCCCAGTGTCCTAACACTCAACAATCGTCAAGCAACGATCCGAGTTGGAACCGACATTCCAATTGCTACGGCTCAGGAGGGTGTTGTCGAGAACTCGAACAAGATCAGCTTCACCTTCCAGTACCTCGCGACCGGAATCTCGCTCAACATTCGCCCCCGCATCACCGGTTCCGGCGAGGAGGTCGGGATGTTAATCGACACCATCGTGTCCTCCATCATTCCAGGTGGAGACTTGGAATTAAGATCGACTCGTGGAGAGGTCCTTGCCTCGGCTCCCACGGTTGCGACTCGTCGTGTGCAGACCTACGCTCGCATCGAGAACAATACCCCGTTCATTATCGGAGGACTTGTCAGCAAGGAACAAACTCAGCGCCTGAGAAAAGTTCCCCTCCTGGCTGACATTCCGTATCTAGGACAACTCTTTCGATCACGATCCGTACGTTCACAAAAGCGGGAAGTGATCATCGTTCTCACACCCTACGTACTCGTGAACGACAAATCAGCCCGGGCTCTCGGCCGCTTCTTGCCCAAGGACGAAGATCGATTCGACGAGTTTGGCAATGTGCTCTTCAGAGACTTTTATCGAATCCGCAATGAGGACGTTTTCGATCTTGAATTCCTCCTCGACAACGCCGAGCTGCGGTCACGCCTGACTGCGGTTCAGGACGCGATCGTCAGAAACCGAGATCTGATTCAGACCCCGGCTTTCGCACCGTTCCGAGACGATCTTGTTCCGGGCGAGGAGATTCTCGTACAACGGATGATCTACGAGGTCGTCAAACGTCTTTCCTCAGATCCCGAGAAAGGAGAACAATGGCTTGGAGATCGCGCAGGACTTGATCGTATTATCTTGTTCGAGAAACAGAGTGTCGGAGGATATGAAGTCGCCTTCTTGGATCAGATTCTCGCAGACCTGGGAGACGGAAAATCCAGCGACAGCTTCTTCACGCAAAACCCAGGCAAGGCGCTGGTCATCCAATACACCGGAGCCTCGACAAGCCGAGAAGATATCGCCCTCCAGCGCGATCCTATTCCAACGGTTTCCGTCGTGGATTGCCCGGATGAAACCACGTGGGCTCGGCTGGTCTCCGAGACGAATCAAGCAACCCCCGACGGAGCCCCACAATCTGCCTTTGTCATCCACGAACCAAGCGACCTTGTTCGACTCCGGCGAGCCGTGTTACTCGACAAGATCATCCAATTGAATGGAGGACGATCGCGGATCAACCTGTTGAACTTCTCACTCGGAAAGGTCTTACTCATTCCAGAACCAGACCCCGAAAAAGTTCATCTGCTTGATACGGAGACGGCCCTATTGTTCTATCATACAGAGCACTACTACGCCGCCTTCCTCAAACACCTTTCGAGCGCACTACAGCGAGCCGAATCTGAGTTAGCCAACGGAAGGCGCTAGCCTCACATTCCATACAGAAAAGTTCCCACGGAACCACTAGGCAAACCATGAACCAGACAAACATGAGCCGTTTGCTTGTCCCGTTCTGTGTTCTGTTGGCCTTTTTGCTCCCCGGGTGGCCGGTGCTCACGGAATACGGAACCGAGGCTGCCGATCTCTCTCAGCGGATCCTGGGACGCATTCTTGGAACGGGAATCGGTTTGGCCATCGCCTGGTTCTTGGTCAGAGTCGTGGACCTCTTCTGTTGGGGCCTTATCGAACGCCGGCTCACGACACCCATCCCAAGGCTGATCAAGGACATTGGAGCAGGACTGATTTTCCTGGTCGCAATCATGACCATCATCAGCCTCGTCTTCAAACAATCGGTCGCTGGGATTTGGGCGACATCGGGCATCGTGGGCATCGTTGTCGGCTTTGCGCTCCGCAATATGATTGCGGACGTTTTCTCAGGAGTCGCCCTGAACGTGGACCAACCCTTCAAGTTGGGCGACTGGATTGAGGTTCACCCACGCAGCGTCGAGCCCCTGCGAGGATGTGTCACGGAAATCAGTTGGCGAACAACCCGGATTCGTAAGACCGACAATTCAACAGTGGTGATTCCCAATAGCCTGATCAGCTCGATTGTTCTCGTGAACTTCAGCGCTCCTGAGCCCAAAGGCCGATTCGATCAAACGTTTTGCTTGGAGTTTGGTATTCCAACGGAACGCGCCTTGCGTGTCTTGCTTGCGGGAGCCAAATCAGCTGAGGGAATTCTCGCAGATCCTGCTCCCAAAGTTCTCGTGAACAAGGTCACAGATCAAGGAGTGGAATACAAAGTTCGGTACTGGCTAGACCCCGTTAAGACGTCGCCACGAAAAGGACGCCATCGCATCACGGCCAGCATCCTTCGCCATCTTCACCACGCAGGTCTTTCGCTGGCTTACCCGAAGCAAGATCTCTTCCTCTCGCGGATGCCAAACCGACAATTGGACAGCAATGTAGACCAACATCAACTCCTCACGCGCACCGAACTCTTCGCCCACCTCAGCTCCACGGAACTGAACACGCTAGCAAGTCGCGTCGTCGAAAAACGATTCAACGTTGGCACCAGCCTGGTTCGTAAAGGGGACGAAGGGAACTCCATGTTTATTTTGGTTGAGGGCTTACTAAACGTTTGTACCGAGGCAGAAGATGATGGACGTTCAGTGCTTGTCGACGACTTAGAGCCCGGTGATTTTTTCGGGGAAATGTGCCTCCTCACTGGCTGCCCGCGTACAGCGACCATCATCGCTCAGACGGATGTCGTCGTCTTCGAGATCGATCACGAAGCCGTGAACGCCCTGCTAGCCGGCCGACCAGAAATCGCCCATCACCTGGCGGAAACGGTTGCTCGCCGTCAGAAACAACTCGAGGACGCGGGCAAGACAAAGGCGGACGAGGAACAAAAGAATGAAGCTCCGAACTCTCAGAAGATTCTCGATCGAATGAAAGAGTTCTTCAGCGCCCTCACCGGCCGAATCTCCTTGCTCTGATGGAGCACTGCATCGCCTGGGCCCACGGCAAGTGTGCCATCTAGCATTTCTCCCACACTTCTCTTCACTATCACCAAATTGTTGGCACGGGTTAAGCTACCCTAAGCCTGTGATCGCTCATTGCTGATCACCACAAGACTTTTGAGTGAACGGGAAACACAAGGACAGGTATGACGGACTACAACTGGAATCAGACAGGGCAAAGCAGCACTCGAGACACTTGCCACGAATGCGGCCAACAAATTACGAAGTCGAATCAATCATCCTTCATTGAGCTAGACATGGAAGGCGAACACCACGTCTGTCTGAGTTGTAGCAAGATTCAATGCGGAGATTTGCTCGTTCTGGACTACTGACGACCACTTCGATCAAGACCTCAAAGAAGAAGACCTCGCGCTCGGACTCTCTCCGACCGAGGTTTTTTTTCTATCCCCCCGACAACCTTTCAGACACCGAAGCTCCTCGCATCAGAAAAAAGGCCGCAGCGAGAATGAAATCTCGCTGCGGTTGCTCCAACAACACAAGAAAACAAACCAAGCTCGAACGAAAGTCCCGTCTATCGGTGACGGTCTCCGTGCTCCCGTCCGTTGCCTCGTTTGTCAATTCGTTCGACAGTCATCTTAACTGCCTCAAGAGAATTCATACCTACACACCGGCAATCAAAAGGAACCGTTGCCAGTCGCAGCGGCGAGCCACTCGCGCGCATGATCGATATGTTACCTCTAAAATTCATCGCCATCCTTCCTTTCGGCCCAGCTGGCCCTATTACAGTGCCGTCCACGGGAGCGAAACCGCCCTGTCACACCAAAATACTAGCAAGATCAAAGCCAAGTTTCCACGCACTGAATTGTCGTAGAAGTACGACGCCCTGCCTTGATCGTCCCAGTGGGATAAAACCAAGACTCCTCGAACACAAACACACCGCGTAACACGTCAACGACGCACCTCTGACTCGATCGGAAATCTTTCTTCGGAAAGAATCTCCATTTCATCGATCTTCCACCCTGACAGTTCGCCATAGACACGAATTCGGGCCGAATAACTCTGTTTTCGCCGATGCACGTGCCCCCAATGCTCTACTCGGCCCGTGACAGCCCACCTACCAACAAACCACACGTGATACCGACCATCATCGACGACCTCAAACGACTCCATCTCCCAATCATAAAAATCAAGAGCCTCCACTTCCGCAAGCGCTCCCCCTTGCTCTCGGAGCACCAATCCCCGTTGAAGCTGGAGATAGAGCCGCTCAAGCAACTCGCCTCGTACAACATCAGACAGCACATCGTAAGCCCGGCCCTCGGGCTCTACCTCAAATGCCTTGTAGCAGCGGGCCAAGACCTCACCGGCAATCTCACGAGCTTCAACCGTGAAGTACTCTTCTACATTCGAGCCAGGAACATATACCGTGTATCCGGGAGCCCAGTAGGCCAACACGGCTCCCAGCGCACAGCCGATGCTCGCGCGCCCGAATAGAGTTCTTCGATCCGGAGCAACACGACAGCCGAGAACAAAACCCAAGGTCCCCAACAGCAGTCCCGCTGACCAGAAAGGAATCACAATCGATGATGCTTTGGGGGGCTCCAGCCTTATGCCAAGACTCTCCGGGGCCTTCTCGTCACTCGCCCGCCATTGCCACCGAGGATTCCCCTTCCAGAATCGGAACGCTTGCGGGGGCTCCCGTTCCACATAAATCTGACTCTGCACCGTGGCAGTTGACTGATCTTCAATCATCCAGGGCACCTCAACTTCGGCCAGTGGTTCGCCAGCGTTATACTCCAGAATCACCCCGAGCCGAGCCTGATACACACTCACGTCCCTCGCTTCCGCATTCAGAGCAAAATCGTTCAGATCCACTCCAAAGAACTGAATTCGTTCCAGTTTCGGATCAATGAGATTTCCGTTCATCCAAATCGGAGCCCGCTCGCGAAAGAAATCATTGATGGCCGGTTCAGCCTCCCGCTGTTCGTCCACAGTCAGACGCATCGGATCGCGCCTAGCGAGTGGCAGCCATTGTTCAAAAGTCAACAACGGAACCAACAGCTCGTGTCGAAGCCTTTGCCCATTGACGTAAATGAATGAGTAAAGGGCTGAATAGCTGGAGATCCCTAATCGTTTTTGGGCTGCACGCTCTTTCTCTCGCTTCAGCACTTCCCATTGAGTCTCCCCCAACCGAGCTTGAAGTTTAGAATTCAAGGGGATCGTCAGGGCTTGCCCGCTCATCAACTGACTTGGCCGGTGAATCCAAGTTTCGCCACGTCGAATGGAGAGATCCATAATTGAAGGAACGCCTATCTGATTATCCCCGAGTCGATGGACGACGGTCAAATAGTCCGATGATGGAGCCCAAGAGTATGAAAACCGATAATTCAACCTCTCCTGCATCAGACGCTCTTGGGCGACGTCTTGCGTTAGCTTCGCGATATCGACACCTGTCGCACGCCCTGCGAGACGAGTTCCGTCTCCATCGATAAGCACAAGCGCCTCTAGCAAGACTTCTTCATGGCGTATCGCGGCATCCCGAAGATCGCTGGCGGAGTAATAGTTCTCTGCTCCAGGCTCGATTGAATGAAAAAAAGTAAGGTCTTCCAACAAGACCTCAACTTGAACCACCAACGATCGTTCCCCCACCTGAATCTCGGTCGAAGTCAGCGAAATCGGATGAGCCACCCCAAGCTGTGGACGGCAAATCGCCACCACTAGAAGAGCAATCAGGACCACAGGTTTCACGAGTCTCGGCAGCGACAAGCTGGTGGACTTCCGGAACAAAACAAAGACCTCACTCAACCTCAACGAGAGCCTCAATCCAACTTGTGAAAGCCATGCCTTCAGACAAGACATCCGCCGTTACAATGTAGACACCCGGATCTTGCGGCACTTGAATCTCAAGTTCGATCGAACCCTGGCCCCTCGCCGGCAGAATCAAGACTGCTTGTTCAGGTGAGGCAACGAAGCCGCTTCCGACCCGCGGACGGATTTCAAATCTTCGAGGCTTGGGCGAGTGATTCGTCACACGCACTTCAAAACGTTTTGTCGCCCCACTTTCAAGAACAGCTCCGTAGGGATAGAAAAATGCCCACTGCTCATCGATTGCGTAATTCGGATCATCCCACGGAACAAGCTCCGAGAGGATGCGATGACGCTCGTGATATCGATGCTCCAAGTAACCCAGTTCAACATCGGAAAAGCGAAAGACATGCGGAATATGCTCATTGATCAACCAGTAGTCGCCCCTGATCTGGCGCAGCTTGCTCAAACATAGGAAATACCCTGAGTCGTCATGCATCAGGTTCCGATTCAACAAACAGTAGTCATCCATTCCGCTGGGAGAAAAAGAATCCCCAATGAAGAAGATGGGATCGACACCTTGTTTCTCAGCCATCAAGGCGCCATGGTGGAACGCCTGCCCAGGGTAGTAGTGAAAGGTCAAATCGAATTCACGCCACCGGATCGCCTGGCCATCTTCCATCACAGAAATGGATTCAATGGGGTTTTCGGTCATCGCCGGCAAATGATAGGCCGATGGATTCTCCAGCACATCCGAGTACTCAGACAGCGCGTATACCGGGCAGCCAAAGACCTTGGCTGCCGCTTGTACCTGATCCGCATGATCATCGTGAAAATGAGTGACGAAGATCCCTTCAATCTTCCTCACCAGGCCTTGTTCGATCCAGGCTTGCACCCGGTCGATGACGTGTTGATAGCCACAGTCCAAGAGAAAACCAAATCCCTCGTCGGATACAATCAAGCGACTCGTCGAGTGGCTCAGGATCCAATCCGGCGTTTCAAGGTAGGCACTATAGGGCATGAGAGCGATGTCCGCGCCCTTTCCCAAGACCCGCTCGCCTGAAAGCCGCATCCGATCCTCCTTGAAATACCAGTTCAGCGCATTGGTCGAGAGATAGTTGTGATAGAGCTTCTTCGCTCGACCGATCAACTGCCCGATGGCCTGGTCTGGGTTCTCGATCAGAGGGCCCCGAGCAGGCACCAGAAGCTCAAGATTTTTTTGCCGAAGCAATTCAAGACTGTTGACTAGCTGGGCCAGTCGGGCAGCGTATCCATGGTAACCTCGAATCTGAGCCTCCGGAATTGCATCCTGCAAGCTATACAAATCGATCAAGCGTCCACCGGCATAAATCAAGTCTCCAGTGAAAGCCGTTCGTTTCCCATCGATCATCCCCAGATAGGATACAGCCCCCCGGGTATAACCGGGAGTATCCAAAACCTCCAAAGAATGCTCACCAAACGTCACCGCGTCGCCCTCCGCGATCCATCGATCGACCGACAGGGGACTTCCCAGCACCTTGGTGGATTGCTGTTCGTAGTCATGAAATCGCTTCGACCGGAAGGCACGCCAGAAACTCTGCGGAGACTCCATCAGCTCACGCTCGGCTTGAGGGGCGTAAACCTCCCACTCTTCAAAGCGGGGCGGATCGAGAGGAAGCACATCTCGACGGGCATGAGTGACAAGCAGGCGCCCACGATTGCCTTCACCTCCCTCTAAGGATGCTCGGTAGATCCAAACTGAGGACTCACCCGTTCCCAGTTTCACCCGATTGATTGGCCCAGGCTCAAACCAAAGATGCTTCGACACCTGAGCCGCGCTCAGTTCCCCGAGAGCAATCAGCGCGAACAACACAAGACAACGAAAGAAGAGACTCATGGATTGACTCGCATCCTGACGCAGTCAATGCCTTCTAGCAATTCGATAATCTCAGCCACTCCGTAAATTTCTCTTACTTTAACCCCTTGCCTTGCTGGCCGGATTATCCTAGGGATGTTGGCAGGTCGACTACATCATATGTCAGCATTAAAAGGAAAAGTAGGACTCGTATTCGGAGTCGCCAACAAACGTTCAATTGCCTGGGCTATTGCTCAAGCCTGGCATGAAGCCGGTGCGACACTCGCATTTACCTATCAGGGCGATCGCCTCAAGGGGAATGTCGAACAACTCACAGCCACCTTTGGAGAAGACACCCTTCTCCTACCCTGCGATGTGACATCTGATGAGGACATCACCAATGTTTTCAGTGAAGTAAAACAGAAGTTTGGCAAACTCGACCTCTTGCTCCATTCCGTAGCCTTCGCCCCCAAGGCTGCCCTTGAAGGGAAATTCGTGGATACGGATCGCGAATCCTTCCGAGTCGCGCATGATATTTCCGCCTACTCACTCATCGCCGTTGCCCGCGAAGCCGCTCCACTTATGACGGACGGGGGAAGCATCATCGCCATGTCATACTATGGCGCAGAAAAAGTGGTCCCGCACTACAACGTGATGGGTGTTGCCAAAGCCGCCCTGGAGGCCTCGACACGCTACCTCGCCAACGATCTCGGCCCGGACAAAATTCGAGTGAACTGCATCAGCGCCGGTCCCATGAACACACTTGCTGCCCGAGGAATTTCCGGTTTCACCAGTATGCTGAAGCACTACGAAGCACACGCACCACTCAAACGCAACGTGGAGCCTTCCGAATTGGGAGCCACTGGCGTGTTCTTAGCTAGCGACGGGGCTGCAGCGATCACCGGGCAAGTGCTCTACGTCGACTCGGGATACCAGATTATGGGAATGTAGCCCGATCCACAGGGGTGAAGGCGTCTGCACGTCTCACCCCATCAACCTTCGGCTTACGCTTTGAGTCGTGACTGTCGTAGCCGATCAAGCGCGACAGCGAGAATGATCACAATTCCGATGATAATCTCCTGCATGTAGGTCGGCCAGTTCATCTGGCTCGACCCACTCTTCAAGACCGCCATGATCAGAGCTCCAATGATCGTGCCTAGGATACTACCAGAGCCTCCATTCAGACTCGCCCCCCCAATCACAACGGCCGCGATGATTTCGAGCTCAAGCCCGATTGCCACCGTAGGATCCCCCTGAGTCAGACGGGAATACTGCATCAGCCCCGCGATTCCAAAAAACATGCCGGCAAGAGTGTAGATCAGCACTTTCTGCCGCTGAACTGGAATACCACAAAGCCGCGCGGTATCTTCATTCGATCCGATTGCAAAAATGTATCGTCCAAACACGGTACACCGCATGACGACCGTCATCGCCACTGCCAGGCCGACCGCAATCCAAACCCCCATCGGGAGAGGAAACAACTCGAGCGGATTCACCGGCTCCATGATTCGATTGAGCGCATTCTCCTCGGGATTCACGGTTTGATTATTCCCCAACCACTTCGCAGATCCGCGAGCAATTCCCATCATTCCCAAAGTCACGATAAAGGGCATCATCCTCAAGAGAGAGATGACCGATCCATTGATGAAACCAATCAAGGCACCACTGGCCACCGTGAGCAAGAAAACCAGGGCTGGCGGCACAGATTTTACCAGGAGACTCGCCGCAACAACACTCGTCAGCGCCACCACGGAGCCCGCACTCAAATCGATCCCGCCGCTGACGATCACCATGGTCATCCCGAGGGCTCCAATCGCCACAATCACCGTTTGTGTTAAAATGAGTTTCGCATTGCTGCCGGTAAAAAAGATCGGCCGCAACTCTTCACTCAGCGCAAATAACCCGGTGACCAACACCAGGCCAAACAAAGGCCCCAGCGTATTTAACCACCGCCAAAGAGATCTCCGTCTGGGACTCGATTCATTGCTTTCGACCATAGGAACTTTCTTTCTCACTCCTCCTGTCCGACGGCAACGGACAAAATCTCATGTTCACTCCACTCGCTCTTCGGGCGGACCTCTTGCATCACGCCTCGGCACATCACGCCAATGGTGTCACAAACACCGAGCAACTCGGGGAGATACGAACTCACGAATAGAATGGCTTTCCCTTGCGCCGCGAGCTCCCCGACCAAACGATAAATATGCGCCTTACTCCCAACGTCGATTCCTCGAGTCGGCTCATCAAACAACAAGACGGCAGCATCGTGATGCAGCAAGCGACCAATCGCTACCTTCTGCTGATTCCCGCCGGAAAGCTCTCCAATCGCCTGCTGCGGCCCGGCGGCACGAACTCCTAGTTTATCAATCCAATCTCGTGCCACCTCCAACTGCTTCCCCTGACTCAATAGCCCAAGCCGCACAAAGGGGTCAAAGCGAGTGATGGTGAGATTGTTGGCAATGCTTTGGTTGAGCAAGAGGCCTTCCTCCTTGCGATTCTCGCTGAGCAAACCAACTCCTTGCCGGAGGCGATCTCTCGGGCTGCCATGGGTATGCTCTTTTCCGGCAACCCTGACAACTCCCCCCTGGACTTGATCAAGCCCAAAGCAAGCCCTTAAGGTCTCCGTGCGCCCAGCCCCGACCAAGCCGGCAACACCAAAGATTTCCCCCTTCCTTAAAGTTAGGGAAACGGAACGTGGTTTCTTCCTTCCCGCCAAGGATTCGAGCTCCAAGACCGGTTCCCCAGGAGTGTGATCCAGATCAGGATAAATCTCCTTCATCTCTCTCCCGACCATCATATGGATAATGTCATCCAGAGGAGTCGATTTCATGTCACCCGTCCCTACCGAAGCCCCGTCGCGTAGCACCGTGAAGCGATCACAGATTCGCTGACATTCCTCCAGGAAATGACTGATGTAAACAATGCTCACTCCTTGGGCCTTGAGTCTTTCGATCACACGGAAAAGTCGATCAACATCAACCTGCGTCAAACTACTCGTCGGCTCATCCATGATCAGCACCCGAGGTTGCCGGATCAAGGCTCGCGCAATTTCGACCAACTGCTGCTCGGCGATACTCAATTGGTAGACCAAGGTCTTCAAGCCAACCCCGACATGATCCAACTGCTCCAACGCCTGTTCGGCCATTGAGCGTCGCACACTTCTTTGAATGAGGCCCCATTTTCGAGGTTCCTCACCCAGCAGAATATTTTCCTCCACCGAGAGATCAGGCGCCAGGTTGAGCTCCTGATAGATCATTGCAATCCCACTGTCGCGAGCATCCAGAGGACCTCTCGGCTGAAAGGGGCGACCATCGATCTCCATCTGTCCCGAGTCAGCCTGATAGGCGCCGCTCAGCACTTTCATCAAGGTACTCTTCCCGGCTCCATTCTCTCCGATCAAGGTATGCACCTCACCAGGCGCAACTTCGAAACTCACCCCTTTGAGTGCACGAGTGGCCCCAAACGCCTTGGTGACGTCGGTCATTCTTAATCGGGGATGCGACATAGGATCAGGAACCAGGCTCGTTAAGCCCAGTAGAGTGCGGCGATAAGATGAATTTCACGCGAAGGAGCCCAAGTCCGATCGAGCTCATTTCAAGTATTCTTCAAAGGGCGGATGCAGCAAGGCGTGAACGGCGGGTTCCTTCATGTTTTCAGGCGTCACCATCACCACGCCAGTATCGATTCGACGGGGCACCTCTTCGCCAGCTAATTGACTCATGATCGTGAGAACACCCTCATAGCCCATACGCAATGGGTCCTGAACCACCAAACCCTGGACATCCCCATTTTCCATATCTTTGATCGATTGTGATCCGGCATCGAACCCCACCATCTTGACCTCGCCGCCGCCGCGACCAATCTCCCGAAGTGCTTTGGTCATGCCGATCGTCGAGTTCTCGTTAACACAGTAGATACCGTTCACTTCCTTACCAAATCGATTCAACAGATTCTGAGAAGCTTGATAGGCGGTTTCACGCGTTGGGCCCGCATACTGATCAGAAGAAATCAGCTTGATATCAGGAAACGCCCTAAGCGCCTCCAGAAAGCCCTCTTCCCGTTTTTCTGTGCTGGCCGAGCCAACAGCATAGCGGAGCAGAATCACGTTTCCTTTTCCTTCTAAGAGTTTCCCCATGAATTCACCAGCCATCTGGCCGCCCTTGAAATTGTCGGTCGCCACGAAGCTCGCATAGGCCTCCGTCTCTAGCCCTGAATCAATAATGACAACTGGAATACCGGCCTTCTGCGCGGTTTCCACCGGTCGAACGAGCGCCTTCGAATCAAGCGGGGCCAAGACAATTCCGCTCACCCGGCGGGTGGTGAAGTTCTCCACGACCTGAATCTGCTGATCTCGGTCATCTTCCTTCAAGGGGCCTTTCCAAATCACTTCAACCTTCGTGCCCTTTGCGTTGAGCTCCTTCTCGGCTTTTCGAGCGCCAGCTTCGATTGAGCGCCAAAACTCATGGGTCGTCCCTTTAGGAATGACAGCAATCTGAGTTGCCTTCTCCCCTCCGCCTCCTTGCTCACTGGATCCAGACGGGTTTCCACAGCCAACCCACGACGAGACAACGATGACCGATAGAGCGACAAACGGAGGAATTCTCATGCGCTGGACCATAAATAGCGGCCGCAACCTTTCCAATCTTTTATTCCACTACGCCATGCCGTCGGCAAAGCCGGATCGCGCAGACGACTTAGAGTCTTCCTAGCGTCAGGAAGGCTCTCTGGAAAGGAGGGCGACATAGGCCCCATCACAACCGTCACCGTATGGCGTGAGTTGGCGTTCCGCTTCAAGTTTAAACTGGGGGTTCGTCTTCAGGAAATCGACTACAATCGCGTTGTTTTCCTCAGGCTCTAAACTGCAGGTACTGTAAACAAGCTTTCCGCCCGGCTTTACCGCCTGGCTGGCCAATCGGATGAGAGAGGCTTGAGTTTGCGCTAGGTTGCGAATCTCAGACTCGCGGAGACGCCACCGCAGATCCACTCGCCGGCGCAACACCCCCGTGTTCGAACACGGCACGTCAACCAAGACTCGGTCGCAGTTAGAGCCACAGCCAGGAGGCAGTGAGGCATCCTCGATCAATTGGGCCGAAACATTTGAGATTCCCAGGCGAGTGCAGTTCTCAAGCACCAAGTCCAAGCGAGCGGCTACCGAGTCGCAAGCGATGATTTCGCCTGTATTTTCCATTTTCTCAGCGATAAAGGATGTTTTCCCACCCGGCGCAGCACAGAGGTCCAGAACCTTCTCACCGGGCTGTGGGTCAAGGAGATCCACACTCAAGAGAGTCGATGGATCTTGAACATAAAACGCGCCGTTACGAAACGAATCATGCCGCGTCATCCCAGAGGGCGTCCCGATTCGATACACCGCAGCCGAGCTCTCCCAGCCCAAAGAGACCGGTTCCAAGCCGAGGTTTTCACCCTGTGCCTGCCGTTCGAACTCGGATTCAGAAGAGCGCAGTCGATTGAGACGAGCAAACACCCGAGGGATCTCACTTTGCCACTTCAATAAGCAGAGGAGGTCCGACTCTGAAAGGCGAGATCTCCACCTCTTATAGAGCCAAGCAGGGCACGAATAAGCGACGTCAGGCTCCGAGTTTCGGAATTCCTCAACAGATACCAGCAATTCGTCTTTCTCCCGCACCGCACGACGCAAGATTGCGTTGAGAAACCCGCCCTGCTGTTTACCCACGCGGCGTTTCACGATCCCTACCATCTCGTCGGCCGCGGCAAAATCCGGAATTCGGGCCAAAAACAGAATCTGATATAATCCCAACTGCAACGCGATCTGAAGCATCGAAGAGGGCTGCCGACGCACCATCTTTCCCAGAAGACGATCGAGCAGTCGGCGGGTCCTCAGCACGCCGTACACGAGTTCGTTTACAAGGCCTCGGTCTCGGGACGAGAGCGCCGGACTCGCCAGTGCATCCGACATGATACGGTCTAGGATTTCACCGGACTGCAAGGTTCGGTGAATGACTCTCAGGGCAATTTCTCTTGGTTTTTCAGTGGCCACGCTCAATAATCGTCGTTTAACTAGTGCGCCGGAGCAAGACACGATTAGTGGTGATATGAGAGAAGAGTTCGAGAAACTAGCAACATCAGGGAAGATCCAGCCAAAGCAAATTGACGCCCTGGTCAAGCTAACTGAGTGTGGTTATGTCACACACCGGAGCTGGGGATTTGGAAAAATTACGACTGTCGACACTGTCTTTTCGCGTTTTCTGATCGATTTCGAGGACAAAAAAGGCCACTCGATGGATCTCGGATTCGGCGCTGATACGCTGACTCCCATTCCCAGCGAGCACATTCTCGTACGCAAGACCAAGGATCTCCAAGGCCTGATTCAAATGGCAGCGCTGAACCACATTGACCTTATCAAGCTCGTCCTTGAGAGCTACGAAGGGTCGGCCACAGCAGCTCAAATTCAAGAAGTTCTCGTCCCAGACGTCATCGCGGATGATTGGCGCAAGTGGTGGGATGGGGTTCGCAAGGAACTCAAGAAAGATGGCCACTTTCGGGTGCCAATCAAGAAGAGCGAGCCCATTTTATATAACGCTGAGGCTGTTTCACTAGAAGAGCGACTCTTCGGCGATTTCAAAGTGGCCCGGGGACTCAAAGCTCGACTCACGGTTGCCAACGAGATGGTCAAGAGCCACGAGGACCTTCCCAATAAGAAAACAACCTTCAAGGAGACAGCCGATCTCCTGAACGACGAAATATCAAAGCACCAAAAGAATCAGCCGTCGTTGACCCTGGATGGAATCTTCGCTCGCGACGACCTCCAGCGTCTCGGAGAGATCGAACCCACCGAGGGCCAGGTCACCTCGGACATGATTTGGGAGCAGCAAGAAAACGTTTCTGAAATCGTCGAACAACTTCCAGCAGCTCGCCACAAGCGCGCTTTGGCGTCCTACAAGGCCGCGAAGCCAGACAACTGGACCGAGGCCGTCTTGGAAACGCTCAACGTGGTCGGAGCAAGGCTTTCCGGAGAATGCGCCAACATCCTGATCGATTCAGACCTGCTAGACCTACTCAAGGAAACTCTCGCTCGCCTGATCAATCAACATCAGGCCAGCACCGAGTTGCTTCTTTGGTTAGCCAAATCCCGCTCCGATTCCTTCGCTGATATTCTCGGCCCAGAAGTCTTTCGAGCCATGATCACCGCGATGGAACGGGACCAATTCAACGAGAAGAAGTCCAGTCGTCTCAACGATTTCATTATGAGCGACAAAAAACTCCTCGTGGAGTTGATCGAGACAGCCGATCTCGAAGTGGTCAAGGATCTGACCCGAACTTTGCAGCTGGCCTCGTGCTTCGATGATATGGACAAGCGGTCGCTGCTTGCTCGCATTGTGAAGGCCTACCCCGCCGTTCAGAGCTTGATATCTGGCGAGCAGGATACCCAGGAAAAAGGCCTGGTGGTCTCTTGGGGCAGTCTCGACCGTCGACGCGAGGAATACGATCAAGTGGTCAGGAAGAAGATTCCTGCCAACTCGAAGGAAATCGCGATCGCCCGAAGTTACGGGGACTTGCGCGAGAATCACGAATACAAGGCAGCAAAGGAAATGCAGAAGCTGCTGATGACTCGCAAAGCAGAACTAGAATCCGAACTGGCCATGGCTCGTGGCACGGATTTCTCAGACGTCTCCACAGAGGCCGTCTCGATTGGCACCTCCGTCAACGTGACCGACGTCAGCCAGAACGCTGAGGAGACTTTCATCATCCTCGGAGCTTGGGACTCTGATCCCGACAAAGGTTACATCAGCTACCTCTCACCACTCGCCCAAGAGCTCCTGAATCACAAGCCGGGGGACGAGATCACGCTAGAACAACACGGCGGGAAAAAGTATCGCGTTAATCGCATTGAAAACATCTCCGCGGAACTCTCTAAGGAGCTGGCTGGAGAACACGAAGATATCCCCGAAGAGGTCCCCGCTCAGGCAGAGGAACCCGAAGCACCGGAATCCGCTGCTCCTCAACCGGCACCAGTCGGAGGGGAAGGCGAAACCGCACCCGAGGCTGAAAAAGCTCCCGAAGAGGAGACTGCCTAGGTAGACGACGGGGAACCTCAAAACGACTTCACAACACCTAAGAACGCTGGCACGAAGCAAGCAACAGTAGCGGCCAAAAGCCATGCCGTCGCAGGATAAGTCGTCCAATTCATCGAAAGCAGCCTCCATGGCTGCTTTCATCATTTATCGACCAATCGAGTCGGAGTTTCGGATCGCGGGCGTCTCCCTATTGGATCGGCAGATCATTACCCTCCATCGAAGTGGGTGCACCGCGATCACGATCATCACGGCGAGCTCTATCCCTTCACCGATCCGAGCTCAGGGCCTCGCCATTCCAACGCAAATCGCACCGTCCATACCGCAGGAAAACCAAGCTTGTATTGTGGTCGATGGGGACACGTTTTTTGAGAACAGAGACATCCAGCATTTGATGAGCGGAAACGGTCCCATCGAGACCAAAGATGGATCTGTCCTCCGCGCCCTCAGGCTCGACCGGCCAAAGGACTGGCCCACTTCCTTTGAATCGATCACGGCAGGTTCAAAGCACAAGACGCGGGCAAGAAATATCCAGTCTCAGAAAGAAGCCACAACTCTCGGCAATCATTTGTTGCGAAGCACCAAGAGCGATAGCGACGGCATGGTCGATCGCTTCTTCAATCGCCCCGTCAGCCGTTATATCACCAGACGTCTCCTGAATCTCAACGCGTCTCCCAATATCATTTCCGTCATTGCCATCTTTGTGGGGCTCATTGCCGCCATCTTACTTGCCATACCAAAACACATCTTCGCGATTCTGGGAGCCCTCCTGTTTCAGTTTTCCGCAATCCTTGACTGTTGTGATGGCGACGTGGCGCGGCTTCACTTTAAGGAGTCAATGCTCGGAAAATGGCTCGACATCGTGGGAGACCAGATCGTCCACATCGCGATTTTCGTGGGAATCGGATTCGGGTTGATCAATGCCTCCCCTTCGATGACCATTACACTCCTCACCGCAAGCGCCGTGGTGGGAGCCATACTCGCCTTTGCCACCTTCCTTTGGGCTAGCAAACGATCCGCAAACGACCCGCGGGTCGATCGATTCTTGAGAACAACGGCAAACCGCGACTTCAGCGTTGTTGTTCTTTGCCTCGCAATCCTCGGCAGACTCGACATCTTTGCTTGGTTGGTCGGCATTGGAATCCACGCCTACTGGATCAGCCTGCTGCTCGTGAGCCTTCGCCCCTCCACCTCAGCCAAAACCTAGCCCAATCTATGCAAAACCTTATTCGGTTCGCGCTCTTTTTGGCTGGAGCAGGGCTGATCGGAATCCTGATCTATAAATCAGGTCCAGAAGCTGTTTGGCAGACGATCGCGACACTTGGTCCCTACGCCCCACTGGCCCTTATCCCGTATGGCTTCGTCTACTTGCTCGACACTATGGGCTGGCGAACCAGCTTTCCGAAAACAATCAGAGATTCCATTGGCTTCTGGAAATTCGGGAGAATTCGATGGGCCGGTGAAGCCACCAACTACGTAATTCCGACTGCCTACGTCGGCGGAGAGGCCCTAAAAGTTTACTTACTCTCTCAACTTGGGGCCACAGCGACTCAGGGAGCAACCAGCGCGGTCACGTCCAAAACGTGTCAAACGATCGCTCAAGTCATCTTTCTAGCCTGCGGAGCGATCCTGGCCTACCAGCACCTTCCATCGGAGTCTCCGCTTCGACTCGGAATGGGATTGATCGCCGTTCTCGCCGTGGTCGCAATTGTCTGCCTAATCGGGATCCAACACTTCGGTTTCTACCGAATCATCGCCGGCTTGAGCCAGAAGCTAGGAATCGCTCGAAGATTCTTCTCCGAGCGATCCGAAACGATCCAAAAAGTTGACGACCAAATACGGGCCTTCTATCGGAAGACGCCTCGACAATTCTACCTCTGCACTGCATTCTATCTTGGGGGATGGCTGGCGGACACCGTCGAGATCTGGTTAATCTCGCACTTGGTAGAATCCCCGATTTCGTGGACACAGGCACTGGCTATCGAGGCCTTTATCGGCGTGGCCAAGATCCTCGGAATGTTTGTCCCCGGTTCCATCGGGGTTCAGGAATCCGGAGTGGTTTTGTTGTGTAAAATCTTCGGGCTCCCAATCGTTTTTGGAACCAGCTATGCCCT
>CAYFGX010000048.1:0-54802 GCA_964342405.1 uncultured Verrucomicrobiota bacterium
GAGGCATCAGCCGAACCTTTGATGCGATGCTAGACCCACGTCCGGCAGAAGGTAGTCCCGCCTCATCAGGAATCGTGAGTGCTGTTTCTGATCCGTTCTTCCAAGAGGTGGACTTCAAGGGAGCTTTCGGTGATATCAACTGGGCATCGTCTTGGACGGCCTTGGGAACCACCGGATATATCTCACTTGAGGGAGCTGGCGAGCCTGCCCCGTTCGTTCCGCCGGTTGTTGTGCCATCTGATCCGGGAGACATTCAGGGCCTAACGGTATTGGAGGATGGCCGCCTGAGCATTGAGTATACGGGGACTTTGGAGGCCGCTGATGCGGTTGCGGGTCCTTACACGGCGGTCGAAGGCGCCAGCTCGCCATTTATCGTCGAACCGAATGAGCCTGCCCGTTACTTCATAGCGAGGTAAGCTGCGTTATTGTTGAGTTCATGTCTTGGACGGAGGTCTTTCGGGGCCTCCGTCTTTTTGTGTCTGGGCCTCTGAACTGTTGGGAATTTGGTTGTGGGTTTGGACGGTTCAGGGATCCCAAATCCAGATCTCTAAACCGACTTTTCGATGGCTCAAAGGAAATCCGTGACAGCGCAATCGGGTCTGTGTAGAAACAGGGCTGTTCCGGGTCCGATGCTTTTTGTCGTAACTTACGAGTTTGTATTCAGAAATCGTTTCTTAGTCCATTATGGCCCCTAGTTTCTCCAATTTATTTGGCAATTCCCCCTTCAAGGCTCTTTCAGATCACAGTGAGAAGGTGCACGAATGCGTTCATCTCTTACCCGATCTCATAAAAGCCGGACTTGCGGGGAATCGAACCGCAGCTGAGGGCTTGGGAGAGGATGTCTTTCGATTGGAATCCGAAGCCGACGCGGTGCGGGATCGGATTTACGAGGATCTTACCTCTCGTGTTTTGCTGCCGCTCAGTCGAAGCCAGTTGTTCGCCATTCTTGAGCATCAGGATTCGATCGCGGATAGTGTGGAAGATATTGCCGCGGTCTTTACGTATCGTTCGATGACTTTGCCGGAATCTGTCTCGGCGAACTTCCTGAAGTTTCTAGACGAAACTCTGGCGGTGTGCCGTTTGGCCGAGGAAATCTTTTCGAAGCTAATCCTTCTCGTGCAATCATCCTTTCAGGGAAGGGATGCCCTAAAAACCTCAGAATTGATCTTTGAGCTTCGGAAACATGAGGACACGACGAAGGCTTTGAAAATCACTTTGCTGCGCCAGATGCACCAGGATGAGAGCCTGATGAATTCTGTTGATCTTGTCTATTGGACTCACGTCATCGAGAGTTTGGGGAGTATTTCGAAGTATGCCGACAATGCTGCGGTAGGGGTGGGAGTTGTTCTGAGGGGAGAATAGAATGAATATGATACCGATGCTTGCCGAGTTTGCCATCCCGAATGGGATGTTCTTCTTCATTATGGCCCTGGGCTTTGGGCTTTATATGGCGTGGAATATTGGGGCCAACGACGTGGCCAATGCCATGGGGACTTCCGTGGGTTCCGGTGCCCTGACAATCAAGCAGGCGGTGATCATCGCCGCCATAATGGAACTGGCTGGTGCTGTTCTAGTAGGGATGCACGTGACGGATACTGTGCGGAAAGGAATTTTTGATCCGGCCGCCTTCGAACCCACTCAACTTGTTCTCGGTTTTCTTGCGGCTCTGCTGGCAGCGGCTGTTTGGTTGCAAGTGGCGACTTACTTTGGCTGGCCGGTGTCGACGACTCATTCGATTGTCGGTGCGGTTGTTGGGGTGGGTGTCATTATCGGCGGAGTGGATGTGATCAGCTGGACCAAGGTTTTCGAGATCGTGATGTCCTGGGTGACGTCGCCGCTGTGTGGAGGGATTGTCGCGTATCTGCTCTTCGTCTTGATTCAGAAGAAGATCATTGATCAGGAACATCCGCTCAAACAGGCCTATCGAGTCACTCCGTTCCTGGTCTTTTACGTTGGTTTTGTGCTATCGATGGTGATGGTTTTCAAGGGCTTGAAGAACCTGAAGCTGGACCTCGATCTGAAAGGGGCGATGTTGGTCTCCGGGGTTGTTGGGATCATCTTTTACGGTGTGGCGGTCGCTTGGCTCAAGAATCTTCGAGCGAAGAACGATCAGGAGTATCAAGCGCTCGAGAATGCTGGGACGAGTAGTGACTCGGATGCCGTTGACTCAGAAGATCGTGCCCGGCGCTTCGAGTTTGAGAAGGTGGAGGGAATCTTTGGATTTCTCATGATCCTGAGTGCTTGCTTCCTGGCTTTCGCTCACGGAGCGAACGATGTAGCCAATGCGATTGGCCCCGTTGCGGCGGTTGTTGACATCGTGCAGACGGGCGAGATTGCCACGAAGTCTCAAGTGCCGATTTGGATTCTACTTTTGGGTGGGGTAGGTATCGTTATTGGTTTGGCAACTTGGGGCTATAAGGTGATTGAGACCATCGGAAAGAAGATCACCGAGTTGACGCCAAGCCGTGGCTTTGCTGCAAATATCGGTGCCGCCACCACAATTGTCTTGGCAAGCCGAATGGGCTTCCCCATTTCCACGACTCACACGCTCATTGGAGCGGTTCTGGGGATCGGTTGTGCCCGAGGTATTGGGAGTCTGAATTTCAAGGTGATTCGAGATATCTTCGCCTCATGGCTTATCACGATTCCAGCGGGAGCGGGCTTGGCGATTGCGTTCTACTATCTCTTGGATTTTGCCTTCTAGAGTTCTCCACCTCGGCAGGCTTTAGGGCTGTCTGAGCTCGATATCGCCGAATCCGGCAGGATCTGATTGCGAAGAAAAAGCCAAAGGAAGATCTAAAATCCTCCTTTGGCTTTTTGAGTGATTTGCGAGTTTCCCCTAAACCAGTGCGTTAGTCACCGACGTAACTCAGTCGGTAGATCCGGTGCTTGGTGTCATCCGTGAAAAGAATGCTACCGTCTGGGGCTTGCGTGCAATCCACTGGCTTGCCGAGGATCTCGGTTCCGTCTTTCAGGAAGCTGACCATTTTTTGGGAGCCGTAAGGGTGGCCGAATTCGAAGAGCACGCGGTCAAGGGAGTAGCCGGTCTTTTCGGTGGCGTTCCATCCTCCTTTGAGGGCGGCGAAGGCGTCTCCGTCAGCTCCGGGAATTTTGTCTCCCTGATAGAAAGTCATTCCCATGCCAGAGCAATGCGCCGGGAAGAGCCATTCTGGGATGACGTTCTTGGAGGCGAGCTCAATCAGGTTGGGCTTATCGAGGAAGTTGATGTTGGGCATGTTCTTCCCGAGAATGTAGGGATGGCCATAGAATCCACCTTCAACGTATTTGTTGAGCTCTGCTGGGGGATTGTGGTCTGTGATGGGTTGGCCGAACTTGGCGTTCTTGGCTTCCCACTTCACGGCGAGCCGGTCGATGTCGTGATCAATTCCCCACAGCTCATCGGTGCCGGGTCGGATGACGAGTTTCTCGGTGTTACGAATCCCTGTGGCGAAGAGTTTCTTGTCGGAGCCGTCCATGGCAAAACTCCAGATCTTCTTTCGTTCACCGGCATCGACGGGCTCGTCGCTGGCGTTGTCCTGATCTCCAACATGGGTGTAGATACGGCCTTTGTGGATAGCCAGTGCGCGCCATCGATGTCCACCGCCTTTGACGGGGAGTTGATCGCTACCAATCACTTTGACGACTTCGTCCTGCTTGCCATCACCGTTGGTGTCTCGAGATTTGTAAATCCCCTCAACTTCGGAATACCAAAGCCATCCGTTGTGCCAAGCCATGCCTTGAAGCATCTGTCGGCCGGAGAAACCGTCAACGTAAGTGGTGACCGATTCGTAGTAACCGTCGCCGTCTTTATCTTTCAGCGTCTTAATTTCGCCACTCTTGATGACGCTGACATAGAGTGCGCCGTCAGGCCCGTTCATGAGAAAGCGAGGACTCTTGATCGTGCTCTCAGCGACCGTGAGCTCGAAACCATCACGGACCCAGACTCCATCGGGGATCGAGCGGTCCTGGGCTTGTGCAGCGAAACTGACCGAGCTGGCCAGGGCTCCAATGAGTAGGGCTTTTCTTGTGCAGGGAAACATAGTGGGAGAAAGATATCTCAAGGCTGTCTCCGCGCAAGGGAATTGCTTTTGGGGGCTCTTCGCGTCTTGGTGAGGAATGAGGGTCTACTGCTGCCCGTTAAGGCTCCCCAGGAAGCTCGACATTTCTTGGATTTATTGAAGAATGTTAGGGAGCATTGGCTTATGAACAGTTCATACTTCAATTTGGTCTTGAGTGCCCTCTTGGGTGTCACCGTGGCGGTATCAGGTGAGGGATTCATCCTGCAGGATGCGGCCAAGATGAGAAATGTCTTGGAGGTATCGATTTCGCCCAATGGGCGCCAAATCGCCTATACACTGAGTGTGCCTCGGAATCCGCTCAAGGGCGACAATGGAGCTGCCTGGCGGGAACTCCATCTGGTCAATCAACAAGGTCAATCCCGTCCGTTTATCACAGGTGAGGTCTCGATCGGGAGCATTGCCTGGGCTCCAGACGGACGTTCGATCACTTATCTCGCGAAACGTGGGGGTGATAAACAAACGAGTTTGTATGCCATTCCTGTTGATGGCGGGGAATCCCGACGAGTCTTCAGTCATGAGACATCGCTATCGAGCTACCACTGGAATAGTGCAGATCGCTTTCTGTTTGTGGCGACGGAAAAGGCCGCGGAGAACGAAGCCAAGGAGAAGGGGTTCAACGCAGAGGTTTACGAGGAGGAAGCGAGGAAGGGGCAGGTGTGGATCGCGGAACGGAAGGATGGCGACGACTGGGAGGCAAGTGTTGTCGAGCTTGAACCGGCTGTCTTCTCGGCTCGTTGGAGTCCTGATGGGCGCTCCATGGCCGTGGCAGCGGCGCCTCAGCCGTTCATCGATTATTACTACATGTATCAGCAGATTCATGTGGTCGACGTCGCAACGAGTAAAATTACGGCCGTGGTCGATCATCGGGGGAAGCAGGGGCCGTTTCGATGGAGTCCCAATGGTCGACAGATCGCCCTGGCTGGGGGCGCGCACCTGAACGATCCTAGCCCCGGACGCTTGTTCTTGGCGAATGCGGCGACGGGAGAGACCAAACGCCTAGCTGAAGACTATCTACCTGACTTCTCCGCTCTGGAATGGATCGATGATGAGACCCTGTTATTTGCCGCGGATGCCGGTTGTTTAACGGACTACGGTCGCATCAACACCAGTGACGGTGATGTGGAGATACTGGATTTCCGTGGAGCTCCCGTGGCGGATTCCATCAGTTACTCATCCGACGCGAAACGTCTGGCGATCGCCGGTTCGACTCCCAGCAATGGCAGCGAAATCTATTCGGCCCGATTGGAAAGACGGCGAGTTCGGCGTTTGACGGATTCGAATCCCTGGCTTGCCGAGAGAGATTTAGCTCGGCAGGAAGTTGTTCACTATCAGGCGCGGGATGGGGTCCGTGTGGAAGGGGTGCTCATCTACCCGACTGCTTATGAAGCCAGCACGCGATACCCGTTGATTCTCGCGGTTCATGGGGGTCCTGAATCGCGCGTTGGGAATGGTTGGATCACCAGTTATTCTCGTCCGGGGCAGTTTGCTGCCAGCTCAGGATATTTTGTGTTTTACCCGAACTATCGTGGTAGCACTGGGCGAGGGCTTGAGTATGCGATGTCGCACCAAGCCGACTATGCCGGGAAAGAGTTTGATGACCTGGTGGATGCGATTGCCTACTTGGATGGACGGGGGCTGATTGATCCCAAAAAGGTTGGCGTGACGGGTGGTTCCTACGGGGGCTATGCCTCTGCCTGGTGTGCCACGAAGCATACGGAGCATTTCGCTGCTAGTGTGATGTTTGTGGGGATCAGCGACCTCATTTCAAAGCAGGGCACCACGGATATCCCGGACGAGATGTATTTGGTGCATGCGCGGAAGCGCCCTTGGGATGACTGGAATTTCTTCTTGGAGCGCAGTCCCATCTACTATGCGGAGCAGGCGAGAACGCCGATTCTCATCCTGCACGGGAAGGATGATCCACGGGTGCATCCTTCGCAATCACTCGAATTGTATCGAACCTTGAAGACCATCGGAGAAGTGCCAACCCGCTTGGTTTGGTATCCGGGTGAAGGGCATGGCAACCGAAAGGCCGCTGCTCGATACGATTATTCGTTACGTTTAATGCGTTGGATGGATCATTATCTAAAGGGCTCGGGTGGCGAGCCCCCTGCGCACCCTTTGGATTACGGTCTGGAGGCTGAGGAAACGGAATAGAGTATTCGATAAGAACCATGAGTTATCATCAAGCGACTAGTGACGATGTCATCTGCACGCGACGAGATTTCTTGCGTCGGGTGGGAATGGGATTTGGAGCGATGGGATTGTCTCAAGTCGCCACCCAAGCCGCCGGTGATTTCCGCAGTCCTCTCCGGCTGAAAAGCCCTCACTTTCCCGGTAAAGCGAAAGCGGTCATTCATTTGTTTATGAATGGGGGACCATCCCACGTCGACACGTTTGATCCGAAACCGATGTTAGATCGGTATGCCGGCAAAGCGCTGCCGATGGAGAATCTTCGGACGGAGCGGAAGACAGGCGCTGCGTTTGCCTCTCCTTTCAAGTTCAAGCGTTATGGGCAGAGCGGCACTCCAGTGAGCGAGATTTTCTCCAACGTGGCCGAGAGTGTTGATGATATTGCCGTCATTCGGTCCATGCATGCGGAAGTTCCGAATCACGAACCATCGCTGATGCTGATGAACTGTGGCGAGGCGCGTCAGATTCGGCCGGCAATGGGTTCTTGGATCACTTATGGACTGGGGTCGGCGAACCAGAATCTCCCAGGATTTATATCCATGTGTCCAGGAGGCTATCCCATTCAAGAATCTCAGAACTGGCAGTCTGGGTTTTTGCCCAGTGTTTATCAGGGAACCTACATCGATACTCAGCATCGCCGAATGGACAAACTGATTGAGAACATTCGCAGTCAGGCCTTGCCCACTTCGCAGCAACGTCAGCAGCTCGATCTACTCCGCTTGCTCAACGAGAAACACCTTGAACAACGACCCGGCGACGAGAAGTTAGAGGCTCGAATCGCATCCTATGAATTGGCCTATCGGATGCAGATGGACGCGACCGATGCCTTCGATATTGAACGCGAGCCAAAACACATTCGCGAGATGTATGGGGAAGGAACACAGGCGCGGCAAATCCTCATTGCCCGACGGCTGGTTGAACGCGGGGTGCGGATGGTGCAGGTCTGGCACGGACGTGGGCAGCCCTGGGACAACCATGATGATATTGAGAAAGGGCATCGACGTTTGGCGGGGCAATGCGATCAGGCGATAGGTGCTCTTCTGAAAGACCTAAAACAACGAGGAATGCTGGATGAGACCTTGGTGATTTGGGGTGGCGAGTTTGGGCGGACGCCAACAGTGGAACTTCCCAAACCGGGAGCCAATGCAGGTAAGATCAACGGACGAGATCATAATCATTGGGGATTCTCAATGTGGATGGCTGGAGGCGGCGTCAGGGGCGGCTATGTGCATGGGGCAACCGACGAGTTCGGATTCAAGGCCGCGCGCGATCCAGTGCACGTGCACGATCTCCATGCGACGATCCTCCATCTCCTGGGCTTCGATCATGAGCGACTCACCTACCGACATGCCGGTCGAGACTTTCGGTTGACGGATGTGCACGGAAATGTGGTGAAGGAATTGATTGCTTAAACCAAAGAGAACTATGAAAGACAACTCTAGCATGTCTTTGGGATCAGCTTTATTGGGAATTGGTTTGCTTCTCCCCGCTTCGCCTCTGAGCGCAGAAGCGTTGGGTTCTGAGGTTGATTGGGCTGCTTCCGCGTTTTTTGAAAGTCAGGTGCAGCCCATCCTTGAAAGCCACTGTCTTGACTGTCACAGCCTCGAATCGCAGCCCGTTAAAGGGGGGCTCTATCTTGATTCCCGATCGGGGTGGGAACTAGGGGGGCAATCTGGTCAGGTGATCGTACCCCGAGATCCTGAAGCGAGTTTGTTGATTCATGCGGTGCGTTATCAGGATGAAGACTTGCAAATGCCATCAAAGGGAAAGCGCCTTTCCGCCGAGCAGGTCGCCGTGCTTGAGAAGTGGGTTCGTCTCGGAGCCTATGATCCGCGGGTCTCGAAGATGAAACCAAAGGAGCGTGAAGTGCATTGGGCGTTTCAGCCTGTCATCGAACCTGAACTTCCGAATGTGGAAGATCCGGACTGGGCAAGGAACGCTCTCGATTTCTTCGTTCTTGAGAGGCTGGAAGAGCGAGGGCTTCAAGCTTCGAAACAAGCAGATAAAGCGACGCTCATTCGGCGAGCCTATTTTGATTTGCTCGGGTTGCCGCCGACGATTGACGAAGTGAGACGTTTTGAAGCAGATCGATCTCCAGACGGCTTCGCTCGACTCTTGGATCGCCTGTTGGCTTCGCCGCAGTATGGAGAGAGGTGGGGGCGACATTGGCTTGATATTGCGCGGTATGCAGATACCAAGGGTTATGTGTTTCAGGAAGAGCGGCGTTTTCCCTACTCTTACACCTATCGGGACTATGTGATCGATGCCTTCAATCATGATCTGCCCTACGACCAGTTCATCATCGAACAGCTAGCCGCCGATCAGATGGATCGGGGCGGTGACCCCAGAGCTCTAGCTGGGATGGGCTTTCTTACGCTGGGTCGTCGTTTCTTGAATAACCAACACGACATCATCGATGACCGAATCGATGTCGTTACGCGTGGCTTAATGGGGTTAACCGTCTCTTGCGCTCGGTGTCATGATCACAAGTATGATCCGATTCCAGCAGCGGACTACTACTCCCTCTACGGCGTCTTCGCTAGTTCTCAGGAGCCGGGAGAGAGGCCGCTCTTGAGATACGATGCCAATTCGCCATTGTATCTTGATTACAAGGAAGAGCTGGCCCGGATTACGGCCGAGTGGAATGACTATCGGATCTCGAATCAAGAGGGGGCGCTCTCGAAGGCTCGTGAACAAACGGGAGATTATCTTCAGGTCCTGTATGATGCGAGAGCGATGAACCGTTCTGAAACGGAAAATCTGGTTAAGGAACGAAAGCTGGGACCTGCAATCGCGTTTAGATGGCAGAAATACTTGAGCGATCTAGCCGGAAAGCAGGATGCGATTTTTTCGCCCTGGATCGAGATGACAAAGCTCGAGGCCCCAAGCCAAGATGCGGCGACCTTCGTTGTGAACCTTTCGAAGGGAAATGAATCCGAGGGATCCATCAATGGTGAGCTGCTGGCTCGAGTGCGTGAGTCGATGCCCCAGACAGTCTCAGACTTGGCTAGCGTTTATGGCGAACTTTTCGCGTCGATTGAAACGGAATGGCGAGAGAGGGCGGAAGGGGTGAGTAACTTGGCGAATCCTGATCGTGATGCGATTCGCCAGGTAATGTATGCCGACGGCGCTCCCACGACGATTCCACTGGGCCAGGCAACGCAACTGTTGGAAGTTCGGGTTCAAGAAAAGATCAGAGCCCTCAAGCGAAAGGTGGATAAATTGCCTGCGACTCACCCCGGGGCTCCCGCTCGAGCGATGGCTTTGGAAGATCGGTCTCGCGTAGTAGAACCTGTGGTGTTTCTTCGTGGGAAGCCCGGCTCCCGGGGGCCGAAAGTGCCACGACAATTTCTCTCAGTCATCGAAGGGAAGGAGCGCACGCCCTTTCAGAACGGGAGTGGGCGCTTAGAGTTGGCTGAGGCGATTGCGAGTGCAGACAATCCGTTGACCAGTCGAGTCATTGTGAATCGGGTTTGGGCCCACCATTTCGGCAAAGCTTTGGTGGCAACGCCAAGCGACTTTGGGGTTCGGGCGGATCTGCCGAGTCATCCTAAGCTCCTTGACTACCTCGCGTCTCAATTTGTTGCTAACGGCTGGTCGATGAAATGGTTGCATCGATTCATGATGCTCTCGAGCACCTATCAGCAAGCGAGCAACACGGACGCCTGGAAGTCGAAACGGGATGTTGACAATACCTATCTGTGGCGAATGAACCGAAAGCGTCTCGAGCTAGAACCGCTTCGGGATACCCTGCTGGCCGTATCGGGAGAGTTGGACGAGACCATGGGCGGGCAGCCGGTCGAGATCACAGAGCCTCCGTATTCCAATCGTCGAACCGTATACGGGTTCATCGAACGACAGAACCTTCCCGGTCTTTTTCGAACGTTCAATTTGGCGAGCCCAGACACGTCAAGCTCAGGTCGCTTTGAGACGACCGTGCCGCAGCAGGCCTTATTCATGGTCAACAGTCCCTTCGTGCAGGATCTGGCTAGAAATCTTGAGCAACGAATCCTTTCAGGCGGGGAGCGCACTCAGCGGCAGCGGATCACCGACCTTTTTCATGCGGTTCTTCAGCGCGACCCAACGAGAGAAGAGCGACGCGTTGCTGAAGCGTTTCTTGACTCTCAGGTCGAAACAAATGAGACCGGAATATTGGGTGCTGCTTGGCAGTATGGCTACGGGAAGGTGAATCAGGCGGAAGGTCGTAGCGAGGTGTTCAATCCCTTTCAAGTCTACACCAGGCGAAGTTGGCGGGGTGGCAAGACGCTGCCAGACGAGGATCTGGACTGGGCACATCTAACGCCGACCGGCGGGCATCCGGGATCGACAGAGGAGCTGACGGTGATTCGTCGCTGGACAGCACCGTACAGTGGACGATTCAGCGTGGAGGGCGTGCTCAGCCATGGCTCAGAAGAAGGAAATGGAATCCGAGCATGGATACTGGGGTCGAAGAATGGCGTTCTTGGAGTCTGGGATTTACAAGACACTTCCGAGAACCTCAGTTTCACCAGCCTGGAGATGGAGAAAGGTGACTTCTTAGATTTTGCCGTGGGATCCAAGGGAGATGCGAACAACGACTCCTTCAAGTGGGATATCAAACTCCGCAGCAGCGCCTCTCCGCTCCTTTCAGATAGCCGATATTGGAGTTCGAAAGACGACTTTGAAGGGCCTCGTGATCCCGTTACCCCTCTTTCTTCCTTCGCTCGGTTGGGGCAGGTATTACTAATGTCGAACGAGCTCGTCTTTGTCGACTAGCGCTTTCGCGAAAAGAAAACACCCCAAAGAAGAAGTAGAATTCCTAGTAGGCCGGCTGCAAGCGCGACTACGAAACCGCGGAAAGCGACCCATAGGTCGTTGCGAATAAGGGATTGGGAAAACGAAAGGATGACGTTTTCATTCGAGTCTCCGGTCACTTCAATGGTGTAGCTTTGATTGCCCGTCGACTTGATGTATCCGATGCTTGTTTTGGCGTGGTTTCCGATACTCCAGCTCTGTTCTCCGTTCCGCTCGAATGGGACTTCGAGCCCTTCTGAATCCTTGATCACGATGGAAAGGCCATTGGGGAACTTCTTGTTGCGTTTGATGGTCTCGCCTTCGTAAACAGTCTTGTAATGATTCCAGAGGTAGTAGTCTCCGGGGACTTGAACCGTGACCTTATGAGTGCCCGGAGCAGAAAACTGTTCTTCATGTGCCTCTCCTCGAACGAGGGAGGCGAATGTGCTGCTGAAACTAATCACGGCGAGGATGAGCAGCCCAGCTCCAATCCATATAATCGGTGGTATTCCGTTTCGACGACTTGACATACGATTCCTTTGCTCTTGAGCTCAACCAAGCTCGGGTTCTCGATCTCAGCCTAGTCGCTGCTGCGGAGGAGGACAATCCCTGCTTCGCTTGAGGGGAGGTGAATGTTCGGTCGTTGAAATAACAGAGGCCCGCCGATTGCTCGACGGGCCTTGTTGACTATCAGAAATCGACTCCTTCCAATCCGTTGCCCACGGTTACAGACTGTGGTTTGTTTTGGAGACTTTTTGCTGACAGAAATTCGTCGGTTAGTGAATGCAGCCTACTTGCGAATGATGGCTAGCCAATCTTCATCCGTGTGATGGGGGGGCGTTCCGATTGAAACCGCTTTGCCGGCTCGCACTCTACGGAGGCTTCCCAATTTGAGTCGACCGCCGTTTCTTGGGTCGAACCAACGTACTTGGAAGGCCCCTTCTGTGCCCGATAGATCGAGTTTCGAACTGCCTCCATTGGGAAGGTAAACGAGGTAGATTTCGCCCTCTTTCGCGAAGCAGTAGCGTGAGTTGTTGTTTTTGGGGTTGCCGACCAGGTCATCTGCTGACGTCATTTCCCAGAAAGGAATCTTTTTGTCTGCGAAGAAGTCCAATGCGATGCGGCAATAGTCCCAGGAACGATCACGACTTCTGAAGTCTTCGCAGATGAGATCGTTCTGGGCTAGCTGGTAGCCGAAATAATACTCAACGCCGGCTCCTCCAGCCATCAAGTTGCCCCAGAGGGTATTCTTTCGGATATCGTGAAGGTCATGCTTGATGGCCCCCTCTGTCCCTTTGGCTTTGTGTCCTTCGAATCCCGGATCGGGTGGAACACCCTGGCTTGCGGGACCTTGCTCGTCATTCGCTACCACCCAGGTCTTACCGGCGGCGACGGATTCACGAATCCAAGTTGCGGTGCGCTCGTGGGTCTTGTTCCATCCATTCTGTAGCGATGCGCCGGTGAGATTGGACTGGGGACCTAGGAGCGGAGGATAGACGGAGTTTTGGTCTTGAGGAAAGGTGTGAACAACAATGTGGTGATCGTATGGGTCGACGGCCTTCAAGTAGCCCGCCATCGCTTCTTGCTCCTCGGGAGTTTGAGTGTTTTCTTCTCCCAGATTCCAGTTGAGCGCGAGTGAATGCCCGAATCGAGCGATGATCTCTCGGCAGTAGAGCTTACGTTCGGGGCCGAGTTTTCCGCCGTCCATCGACTCCTTGATGACAGCATGATCCCGTTTGTGTCCCTTTCGATTATCATCGATCTCGTTTTCCTGAAGTTTGAAGTGAAGGTATAGGCCTAGTGACTGAGCGTGATCGAAGACGATGCCCCACTGGTCGAGCTTTGAGCAGTCGTAGTGCATTTTGTCATCCCGTTGGACGAAAGGCCAAACGTTGTCCCCATCCCCGCCAGCGTTGTAGGGAAGAAACGAGAAAGAGTTGCAGCCCTTTGCGGCAAGGTAGTTGAGCGCTCCAATGAGTCCTTTGCCGTTCCCGTCTTTCCATGTGGGATCTCCCTCCGACCAGTCTTGGACGTGGGGTTCCCAGGATTTGAGTGGCACGTTCTTTTTTCGTGCGATTGTGTTGTCGAAGTCCTGATAACCCAGAAGCGTCTCGGGAGCGTCAGGGCCCGCTTTTAAAAAGTAGTCTCCCGTGCCCGCAAACTTAAGGTAGCGTTCACCGACGTATTGGAGTCTGCCCTTTCCTCTGAAATCTCGTCCCTCTTTATCGGATTCACCAACGGTGAAAGTGCCGGTCAGCCCGTGATAGGGCTGGAGTGGTTCGCCTGAGGAATCCGTGCTCAGAGCAGCGTTCTTGCCTCGGGTGAATTCGACCTTGTAGCTCCACTCTCCCGTGGTATCGGGTGAGAGGTGAGCTCTCCATTGATTCCCTTCGCTCGCTGAGGTATTGGCGGCGTTCCCGTCTGCCGCGAAATAGCCTGGGACTCGATGGCTTGGGGTTCCGGATTCGTGCGTGAACACGACGGTCATCCGATAGTCAGTGAAAGGATTGGGATCCGTATCGGTCTCCTTGGCGAAGGGACCGGTTAGCTCAAGGTTGACCTTGTGCCAAGTCTTCAGCTCTCCCGTAAGCGCAACGCCACTGTCATCTTCGGCCGCAGCTGCCTTTGGAGCCGGTAAGTTCAGGAGGGCTACAGATAAAAGGTACAGTGCGAAGGTATGAATTCGTTTCATGTTTATGGATCTCGTCAATTGTAGCTTGTGAATCCCGTTGGCGAAGACTTTTTTCACCAATCCGAGGACGATACGGGGTTTAAAGCGTAAGGAATTTAGAGAAGATCGCGATTAGATCCTATATGCATATCCGTATTTTTCTTGTGGTTTTGCGGCAAGTGTCATTCTTTTATTGACCGAAATGAACCCCTCGTCCGCTGGAACTGAACATCGTAGTGAACGCCGTTCGGTCGCTCTGTTGATTGAGACATCCAATCATTACAGTCGGGAGTTACTCCAGGGGATTCGCGAGTATTTGCGACGACGTGGCGACTGGGCTTTGCATTTAACTGAGCAGGGGCGAGGGGGGGCAGCACCCACGTGGTTGGCCCGATGGCGCGGAGAGGGAATTATTGCTCGTATCGAGAATCAACAGATCGAACGGGCGGTTGCTTCTGTAGGGGTACCGGTGGTGAATCTCAGTGCCTCGGGGTTTGGCCTGAGCTATCCGAGTGTGATCACTTCAAGTGAGGAGCTCGCCGCGATGGCTGGCGAACATCTGATCGAAAGAGGTCTGGAGCATTTCGCATTCTGCGGGGATGGTCGCTTTCGCTGGTCATACGATCATGGAGCTCACTTTGTGAATTATTTGCGTTCCTTCGGGTATGGATGTTCGGTTTACCAGTCAGGGAAAGATGATGACGGTGATTGGGAGCGGGAGAAGCGGAACTTGGCGCGTTGGCTTCAGTCCTTGCCACTCCCGGTTGGTCTAATGGCCTGTTACGATATTCGGGGCCAGCAAGTCCTGGAGGTCTGTCGTGAAGTGGGACTTCAGGTTCCCGAGGAAGTCGCCGTCGTCGGGCAACACAATGATGAGTTGCTTTGTAATTTGTGTGATCCCCCTCTTTCGAGCGTTATTCCGAATCCAAGGCGATCAGGGTATCTGGCGGCGGAACTTCTTGATCGATTGATGCGCGGAGAAGACTTCGATCCTGAGGTTCATCAAGTCTCGCCGACAGGGGTGGCCGTGCGGCATTCGTCAGATGTGGTCGCGGTGGCAGATCCGGCTGTTTCGAGAGCCATTCGGTTTATCCGCGCCCACGCCTTGGAACGTATTTCCGTGTCCGATGTGCTGTCTGAGGTGCCGATGTCTCGAACGCTATTGGAGCGAAAGTTTCGTGCGTTGCTCAATCGTTCTCCCTATGAAGAGATCCAGCTCATTCGGTTGCGCAAGGCAAAGGAACTGTTGTTGGACTCGAAACTCTCCGTGGCAGAAGTCAGTGAGCGTGTGGGCTACTCGAGTCCCGAGTATTTGAGTGCGATCTTCAAAAAGAAGTTTGGCTTGAGTCCGCGGGCTTTTGCTGCCGCTGAAGGAGGAAGCGCCGGAAGGCGACTGAGAAACTAGCGTGACCTGGCGACCGGGCCCCGAGAAGGGCGCCGGCTGATACCAGTTGCCATCACGTTTTTTGTGTTTCTGTTTGCGGTTGTACTTTGTTTTGTCCCGATGCGTTCTCCCTGGAGGAGGCATCGGCTTTCGGATGCTCTTGTAGAGCGCTTCGGCCTTTTTCATCTCGTGGGATGATTTTTGCTTCCTCAGAGCGACTTTAGAGTGGAGTCGCTCCTTGTCTCGGTAAGATACGAAGATTGTGCGGAAAGATCTACTTTTGTTTTCATGAAATCGGAGGAATATTGACAAAACAGGAGTAGGAATAGAGTTTCGCCTTGCCGCAAAGATTTCGACCCGTCGATAATTTGAGGCGGAAACAGATTCAACGAAATCGCTAGCACCAAGACGGTATGGAAAAAGTTCGCATCGGCATCATCGGCATGGGGAACATGGGGAAATATCACGCTGACTACCTCATGAAGGGGGAAGTCAAGCGGGCTGAACTGGTGGCTGTGTGTAGCCCCTCGCCTCATAAGCTCGAGTCTTACAAACCGCTAGCCATTCACAGTGATGGGGAGGCTCTTATTCGGTCGGGCGATATCGACGCCGTGGTGATTGCAACCCCTCACTACCAGCATACGTCCTTGGGACTGGCTGCCCTTGATGCGGGGGTGCATCTGATGGTTGAAAAACCGATTTCGGCCCACAAGGCAGATGCCGAACGGCTGATTGCCAAGAGCGAGGAGAAGCCTGAAGTGGTCTTCGCCGGGATGTTTCAGCTGAGAACCGAACCTCGTTATGCCAAAATCCGTAAACTCATTCAGGATGGTGAGCTGGGAGATATCGTGCGGATTAATTGGATTATTACCGACTGGTATCGAACAGAGGCCTATTATTCAAGTGGTGGCTGGCGGGCGACCTGGAAAGGGGAAGGGGGAGGCGTGTTGCTGAACCAGTGCCTCCACCAATTGGATGCTCTGCAATGGCTTTGTGGAATGCCCTCGAAGGTGCGAAGTTTTGTGCAGTTGGGCCGCTATCACAATATTGAGGTGGAGGATAACGTAACGGCCTACATGGAATATTCGAATGGGGCAACGGGAGTATTTATATCTTCTACGGGTGAAGCCCCGGGCTCGAACCGATTTGAGATCGCAGGAACGCGAGGCAAGGTGGTTCTCGAAGATGATCGAATCGAATTCACTCGGAATGAGAGCTGTATGTTGGAATTCAGCAAGGCCTCCAAGATCGGCTTCATGAAACCGGACGTTTGGAATGTGGACATTCCGGTTACGAATGCTCCGGCACCTCATGCCACACTGATGCAGAATTTCGTGAACGCGATCCTCGACAATGAACCTGTGATTGCGCCGGGCGCCGATGGCTTGGCATCCGTCGAGTTAGCAAATGTAATGCTCTACTCAGGGCTCATCGACCAGACCGTCACGATGCCGATGGATTCAGCGGCTTTTGAGGCTAAGCTCAATGAACTGATTGCTCAGTCGAAGTTTGAGAAAAAGGTGGTTGAGGTGTCCGACGAAGATTTTGCTCAATCCTTCAACAGATAAATCCAGCTCTTCAGCTGAAGAAACCAGTAAACGCAATGGCTAGCTCTCGTCAGTTCCTCAATCAAATCCGCGGTCGATTTCCCAAGAGCGACTGCGAGGATTTGATCTCCATGATGAATGCCTTAGCCCATGTCTGGGCTGAGGCGAAGCACCAGGCTGATGGAAGCGCTTCTGGGAAAGTGTTGGCGACCAAGAAAGATTATCGCTTCGCTGCCCGAGTGTTTTGTGTTTTATCAGATCCTTTGCAGCCCGCATCACTGCCGGGACAAATCGCCCACCTGGTGGAAACCTACAAGGGTGTCTCTAGGGATGCTAAGATTCACGCCAAGTTCCGTCAGTCCATTTCGATTGGTTTGCTCTCGATGTGCAAGGATGCCGATGCTGTTTTGGCTGAGCTGTCCAAGACTGGCGTTGGTGGTCTTTTTCGCCTCTAGCGACGACTTCGAGGGCTTGCAACGCTCTCTGGTTGGTCGCGTTTGAATCATATGCCGATGGGCTCGGTGTCGATGCCTTGCGGTCAGGATTCTTTCGTGTCGTATTTTCTGCACCTCCGAGGTTTTGACGAGGTCAATTGGCCGGTGTTTCCGCTCTGGATCTTTCGCGGTCTTTGATCGTAGTATCTTTCCGATTAATTTCATGATTCGATCGAAATGTTTTCGGAAGGAGAAAAACTTGGCCTTCGCGTGGTCCGCTCAATCATCCCGATTGTAGGGTGGGTGGCCCTTTGGATGCTCGAGTCGACCGTTGTTTTAGCGAACAACGGTGCGTTCTTATTCTCCAGCGCCGTCAATCAGATTGAGATTGATGGGCAATTCGAGGACTGGCCGGAGTCTCTCCCTCGCCAAACCATTTCCGCCGTACGTTTCGGGCGATACCTCGAGGGCCCTGAGGATGCCTTGGTTCATTTTCGCATCGCGCATAGTGTGGAAGCCAATTGCCTCTATCTGGCTGTCGAGTTCTACGACGACTCGTTCACGACAACTGAAGCTCCTTGGGTGGTGGAAGCGGATGGTTTTGAGATCGGATTAGATTTGTCTCCTTTGATTGGTGAGGAAGGCGTGCATGATCAGTTTAACTATTACTTGATCGAGCAGGGGACAACGCGACGTTGGTTGGACGGAGTGGGAGGGGATTGGCAAAGCTTTGATGGCGTCGTGGAGAGTGCTGCTACTTTGGTGGGGGATTGTCGGCGCTTTGAGTGGAGAATCAGTATTGATGCTTTGAGTTCGGGACGGGTTCGATTGCGTCCGAATGCAGTCATAGGGTTTGACATCGGTGCCCGAGATCACGATGAAAACGCTCCAGATGAACTGTCTCTTTTGGAGTGGGGGCAAGGAGGGTATAAGTTCACCAATCAGTTTTATGGGGATGCCTTCTTGCTGGCCGAAGGTCAGACTCTTGGGCGCTTGCATGGACGCTTGCTCAGCCCAAGGCCGTCCGAGGGGGTGTTTCGTAATTTTGTCGATCTCGAGTCATTGGACCACCCTGTTTGGCCGCGCCTGAAGTTAATGGGGGACGAGAATGACTTCTTCGATCTGATCCTGCCTGTAGGAAGGTATCGAGTTCTTGATCTGGCAACAGGAAGCCAAGAAATCGATTTGGGCGCCAGTCCCACAGCCGAGTTTACTGCTCTTCATCTTGGTGAGCATCTTCCCCAGGTCGTCACTGACGGAGATGGGTTCTCGGTTGAACGTTTCACTGCCAAGCCATGGCGGCAGGATGGTCGCTGGTTCTCAGATGATCTCCATCAGACATTTCCGCTGATTGAGATTTCTAGCCTTGAGAGCGCCGGTCCTCATTCGATTTGGATTGGTTCGAACGAGGGCCTGATTCGGTATGATGGTCTCAGTTTTACGCGGTTTGCGGTCAGTGATAACGTACTCAAGGGGTGGATCACTGGGATAAAGAAACTTGGGGATTCATCGGCGTGGCTGCTCACGAAGCGAGGAGGAGCCGTGGTTTTTGAGGAGGGTCGAATGAAACGATTTGAGGTTCTGGGGAAGATTGACGAAGTCCTTGAGGCGATCGTAGTTCGGAAGAATGGAGATGTGATTCTGGGAGGTCAGAGGGGCTTGATTCGCTATTCCAATCGAAGGTTTCAATTGGCCGTCGCCGACAGCCTGAGGCAGCTATGCGATATTAAGGCCTTGGCCGAGTCTAGCCTCGGTAAGCTCTGGTTTACGGGACCGAACGATCGTCTGTGGAGGATGGCTGATGGTTCTTCGGATGTCGTTCAGGTGCAGAATAAGGAGACCCGGATCATGGGGGGGAATCAAGCCTATCGCCGGTTTGCAACCGATGACAGAGGGCGTGTTGCCGTTGCAGCTGGGCTCGGAATCGTTTCAATTTATCAAGACTCTGAGGAATTGGAGTTGATCACGAGAGAGGACCGGGATAGCGGATCTGCTGCATCGATTCAGGGACTCTCGTTCGGAAAACTCGGTGAGCTCTGGAGTGCCGGTCAACATGCTTTCCGGATGGATGATAGCCGAACAACGCTTTGTGACGTTGGGACAGGGCTCGAGTATACGGACTTGGATGCAATTGTCGCTGACGAGTTGGGCGTGGTCTGGATCGGTACGTCCTCTGGGGGTGTTGCGCGTCACGCTGCCGGTAGTATGTCCCCCATCCGCTTGCCTTCAGACATCGTGATTAACTGTTCTGCCCAGGTATCGAGTGGAGTGCTCTGGTTAGGGACTCGGGATCATGGAATCATTGAATACTCCAAAAAGGGAATGCGATGGATCGGGGTACCGTCGAATGATGAATCACTTCCTTCCCAAAGTGTGCGTGGCGGTACGGTTCGGGCGATAGCCGCCGACACCAATGGCGGGGTATGGGTCGCTTCGAAGCGAGTTCTACTCAATTTCCATCCGGACTCTGGCTGGGAACGTTGGGACGCAAGCGAGTTTCCTGCAACGGGAGACATCGTCAAACTGTACTGGTCGACGAGGGAACGTCTTTGGGTTGGGACGAGTGAGGGGCTGTTTGTTGGGGAGGACGAGGGGTGGGTGAACATGACGCCCGACACCTCCTACGGAAATCCCCCGGGAACCCTGGACATTGTCGAAGATGCTGACGGAAATGTCTGGGTATCAAGTCTGACAGGATTGAGGGTTTGGAATGGCGAACTTTGGAGGGAGGTAGAACGACCATCGGATGTCTACGGTTTGCCGGATCAACTGATGGCCTTGAACTCGGAGACCTTCCTATTTGGGACGGATCGGGCAGGACTGTTCGACTTGAGGCGGTCTTTGGATGAGAGGAAGAAGGCTGAGGATGGTATTTCGGGTCTTGTCCATTGGGTCGGAATTCCTCATCGAGTCACCAAACTCTTGAGAGATTCCCGAGGGCTCGTCTGGGTTGGAACGACGGGCGGCGTCACCCTGTCGGATGGAGAGGTGAGCTCGACGCTGAATTGGAGAGATGGGTTTGAGGGGGCGAGGACGATTGGCATTCATGAGATGCCAGACGGTGAAATCACCTTGGTGACGCCGGAGGGGGTGAATCTCTATCGCCCGAGTCAAAGCGCGCCAGCGATAGAGGTCCATTTCGACGGAGCAGATTCTAGTACTCTGCGTGCTGGAATGCGGTCTCTGACATATCCCGCTACTGTGGTCATGAAGTTTCGGGGGTATTCTTCTACGTCGTCACAAGAACAGATGACCTATCGCTATCGAGTTGCCGGCTTGGAGGGAGAGTGGCATGAAACCAAGAATCCGCAGTTGGTCCTAGAGGCCCTAGAACCGGGAGACTATCGAGTGGAAGTGGAGGCGATTGATCGAGACTTGAATCGGTCGACTGTTCCCGCTTCATTCGAGTTCAAGGTGAGACTTCCGTATCTGCGCTGGGTCATGAGTCTTGCAGTCGGCATCCTGACGTTAGCGACGGTTTGTGCTTTGGCCTTCGCTTTCTCTCAGTCGCGACGAAAGCGTCAAGCACAACTGAGTCTCATCTCCGCGACGTTTGAGTACAATCGCTCCCTCCTGGAAGCTAAGACTGAAGCCGAGCGCGCGAATCAGGCCAAGAGTGAATTCCTCGCGAACATTAGCCACGAGATCCGAACCCCGATGAATAGTATCGTTGGATTTACACGGCTCTTGGAACAACGCGTAGAACTCAAAGCGGAGTCACGGACGATGGTTTCGGCAGTAGGCAGAGCTGCGAACCACTTGTTGGTGCTGATCAATGATATGTTGGACATTTCCAAGATTGAAGCGGGTAGAACCGTGCTCAGTCTAGGTTGGTTTCGTATGGCGGATCTTGTTCAAGACATGGAACTGTTAATGCGGGCCAAGTGCGATGAGAAGAAGATCCAGTTCCTGGCGGAGTTCAAGTTCCCCGATGCGACCCTTATTCGAGCGGATCATCAACGGCTTCGACAGGTCTTGATTAACCTGGTTGGAAATGCCGTGAAGTTTACGAACAAAGGTGCTGTTAGGCTCACTATTGAGCCAGTGGATGACCGCAAGATCAATGGGGCTCTGTCGACTTCCTCCGCTCCTGAAACAATCCAATGTCGTTTCAGGGTTGACGACTCTGGTCCAGGGATATCACGAGATGAAGCGGAACGGCTTTTCCAGCCATTTGAACAGGGGCGGGATGATTCGGCTGTGCAGGGAACGGGATTGGGTTTGCCGATCTCGCGGTCCTTAGTTCAGTTGATGAAGGGGAATCTTCGCTTGGAGACGAGTAGCGCTGCTGGTTCTTGCTTCATAGCCGACATCCCATTCGAGCTGAAGCTTCCCACGCTGGATGATGAAGCTGAGGCTGCTCGCTAGCGTTTTTCCCAGACACCCTCGGGAACCGGGCGGGCTTCCACGATTTCGATGAGGAGCTGATCCGGTGCGAGAACGAAAAAGTGTTTCATCCCTGTTGTGGGATCGACGGAGAGATCCGATTGAATGTCGGCGCCGAGGTTTTTGATGCGCTCGAATTCGGGGCCGATGTTTCGATAGGAGAATCCGAGGTGGTCAATCGTGGAGCCTTTGGTGGGTTTGAACTGCACCGGGAGTTCTTTTGGGGCCCAGAACGGATCTGTCCCTGGCCTCGGCTTACCGAAGACGATCAAGTTCACGGACCCGATTTGAATTGTGTTCATCCAAATGCCGCGAAGTGAGTTGGGATCGGTATCCTTCGCAGGGCGGGGCACGTGCTTTCGGCCAGGGGCCAATCCAAGGTGTTTGACGAACCAGTCGATCGTTTGATTCACGTCACTCGCCAGGAGGTGAATATGTTCGAAACGGTGATTCCGACTCCCGGTGTAGACCTCAATAGTCTCTTGGGTAGGGCCTTTAAAGTACATGAAATGATCCTCTCCGATTGCTGTAATGGGAGTATGGATTCCCACTCCCGCTTGCTTTCTCCACTCGAATTCGGAAGGCCCATCGACTCCCGCCCATCCAATATGCCACAGACAGGTTTGGAGGTGATTGGCTGGCTCTGAATCGACTGAGTTAAGGAGAATAAACGAGCGACCTGTGAAGAGAGCCGGTTCTTTGTCCATGAACTCAATGGGATGCGCACCGAAGAACTTGGAGTAGAATTTGATGGTCTCATCGACCTGCCTCACGTTGAGGTGAACATGATGAAACCGTGCCGCTTCTTCAGCTCGAGTGATGAGGCCAGCGATGAATATTGTGGCGATTAGCGGCAGGAGTGGACCAGGGATTCTCTTGAATAACGAATTCTTGGGCATTGGAGCCAAACATACCTATCTGAATCCCGATGAGCTAGTTCAGTTTTTTGGGAAAGCCTCTGTGCGTGTTTCTCACTTTAGTGCTTCGCAAAGCGAGCCGATAGACTAGTGAACGGTTCTATTCTCAACGGTTTGAAACGCACATGTCCACGGTAGTAGAGAAAATGCCTGATGGCCGGCAAGTAGGGAGGCCTGGCCAAGATTGGTCTAAGAATTCGGGGTGTTTGGCTCCGGAAGCTCGATCAGAGATGGTTCAACCATTGAACGGATTGGGTGGTGACATGTGTGTCTCGACTGGAATGGGAGATGCCGTGATGGTGGTCGCACGGGATGAGCGGATCTTATGGTGGAATCGATCTCATTCGCAGATGTTTGGCCCGGTCAAGGAGAATGAACGTATTTCGGATTGGGCGAAGCGGCACGAGTTTTGTTGCCGTGGCGAGGGAGAAGGAGGCGAAGGATCCGAGTTTCCCTATCTGAGCTGCCGCGACAATGGAGAGAGAGTGGTTCGTGATCTCACCTGCCGCTCATGGAGAACCCATGATCTTCGCTGGTTGCGAGTGGTTTGCAGTCCCGTGTTTACAGCAGAACACGGTCCTGCTGTTTCCGTCGTGCTCCGTGATCTGACGGATCTTCGAAACTTGAAGAGCTTGGTGTCCAGGCTGCAGGCGGTGGAAGCTTCCAATCCCAGTCCTGCCCTGCAGATCACGGGGGAAGGGACCATACGACAGGCGAATGCTGCGGCCCAGGACCTCTTGGCGAATACAACGGATCCTCAGAGTATCCTCTCGCTCTTGCCTGAGTTGCTCCCAGGGGAGATTCGGGCGTGTATCGAACAGGGTGACGAGGTCTCATTTGAGGTTGAGTGTGGGGGCCGGGACTATGAGTTTTGTCTGAAGGGCATGCCCCACCTCCAGAGGGCCTCTGTCTATGGCTATGAGATCACGGCTTTTCGGGTAGCGGAACGCCGGCTTAGAGCGGAGAAATCAAAGGCAGAAGTGGCGACCAGAATGAAGAGCGAATTTCTGGCTAATATGAGTCATGAGATTCGAACTCCTATGAATGGTATTCTGGGAATGGCGAGTTTCCTGATGGATTCTGATCTCGATTCCCAGCAGAAAGAATTCGCTGAGACCATCCACAGCAGTGGAGAATCTCTCCTCGCCATCATTAACGACATTTTAGATTTCTCCAAACTCGAAGCCGAGCGATTGCATTTGGAGAATGTGGATTTTGAACTCAGCCGTGTCGTGGGTGACACTATGGACTTGCTGGCCAGACAGGGACAGAGCAAGGGGCTAGAGATTTTAGCGGATATTGATTCGAATGTACCGAAACGACTGGTCGGAGATCCTGTTCGTTTACGTCAGATTCTCAATAACTTGTTAGGAAATGCGATTAAGTTCACCGAGTCGGGTGATGTGGAGCTGAGAATCGTTTGCCGGGGGACGGCTTCGTCGGGCGTGGAGTTAGAATTCTGTGTTTCCGACTCTGGAATAGGCATCTCGACGGACAAGATCGAGAAGCTCTTTCGACCCTTCTCCCAGGCGGAGAGTTCCACTACTCGAAAGTATGGTGGGACTGGTCTCGGTCTCGTGATCTCCAAGAATCTAGTCGAACTGATGGATGGCTCAATGAAGGTTGAATCCACCCTCGGAGTCGGGAGCCAGTTTTCCTTCACCGCCCGCTTCGGGTGTACGCCCTTGTCTAAGGAGAATAAGGAGAAAGCAGTAGGTTTTGTTGGCAAGCGAATCCTCATTGTAGACGATCATGAAGGGAGCGCTCGTGTGTTGTGCAAGCTGCTGACGCACTTCGGTATTGAGTGCACTCGGGCCGCTGCGTTGAGTGATGCCCATTCCGTATTGAGCGCGGCAACCTTGGAGGGAGAACCGTTCCACGCGGTCTTTGTCGATGGCAGACTTCTTGGTACGGATGGGCTCGATTCCCTGGGCGGGATCTCTGAGCTCGCGAGGGATTCGGGGTTGCAGGTAGTCATTCTTGCGGGTGTCGATCAATTCCGCTCAATCAAGACGCAGGAGAATGCCTTCAGTGGTTTATTGAGCAAGCCAGTGAGAGAGTCCAAGTTACTGGATTGCTTGGAACATCTCCTTGGGAAAGAGCAGGTCGAAGCGGCGAAACGAGTTGATGGGGCGTTGGAGCATTCTCGCTCTGACGGTGATCGGAGCCGTTTGGATCCTTCGCTAAAAGTGCTTCTGGTAGAGGACAACCAGGTCAATGTGAAGGTGACCATGGAACAGCTTCGCCGTTTGGGTGTGGCGGCTGATTGTGCCTTCAACGGAGCCGATGCCTTGAAGATGATCGAAAAGCGGGCATACGATGTGGTTCTCATGGACTGCCAAATGCCGGTCCTAGATGGATTTCGTGCAACTTCAGAGATTCGGATGCGTGAGCGCGAGAAACGGGTGGAAGCAAAGGATCAACTACCCATAATTGCAATGACTGCTAATGCAATGGATGGGGACCGTGAGCGATGCCTTGCATCCGGGATGACCGACTATTTGAGCAAGCCAGTAGCTTCGGATCGGTTGCTCAAAATGCTTGAGAGAGTCTGTCCTGCGAGAACGGCGAGTAATGGCATTGAAGCCGACAAGCCAGGAGTGTCTTCGAATGATTTTGGAGCGTTCGAGCAGTTGGAATCTGAGGTTGGCAGTGAGCTAGCTTTAGAGATTCTGGATTCCTTTGTCGCCGATAGTCATGTTGCTCTGGAGGAGCTTCGCGGAGCGGTTGCAAATCATGACGCAAAGTCGGTTCTCAAACTAGCTCACTCGCTCAAAGGAACGAGTGCGACCTGTGGGGGCCGATCATTGGTTTACACCTGCCTTCAAGTGGAGAGTCTAGCGAAGGAAGGCGAATTTAGTGAAATCGAGGGTCTCATCGATGAGCTTTCAGACGAACTGGAGGCGACTTTGGCTCTTGTCGATGAGTATCGTGAGCGAGTTCGTAAAGAATCACTGACGTCTCAAGTTGCTTGAATGGGCTATGATTCTCGCACTAGGGATTTGACTACCGTTATGACCGCTTTGCCCGGTTCGCAATTGAGGTCACTCCCGTGCTATTCGAGTCTTTGCTTCATCACATGCGCCAAGCGCATGATGCCCTTTTCGATTTTTTCTTCTGAGGCGCTGCCGAAGCTGAGGCGCATGCTTGATCGGGGTTTCTTTCGAGTCACGTCATCGGCGAACGCAAACTCGCCCGGGACATAGAGCACTCCGGTGTCCAGCGACTCTTTGAAGAATCGGCTCTTGGGACCTGTTGTCACCCGTTTGGGGAGGCTTGCCCAGAGGCAGAGCCCACCTTGCGGGACAGAAGATCGAACGGCTTCTGGAAAATACTCCTCAATCGCGCGCAGCATGGTGCGACATTTTTTAGCGTAGCGTTTTCTTGAGCTGATCAGCTGCTTTTCGTAGTCACCCAGACTGATCGCCGCCGCGACAATCATCTGAAGAAAATGGGCTGTCCCGAAGTCGTGATTCCCCTTCACATTCATCAGTGGCTTGTAAAGATTCTCTGGAAGGACGCCAAATCCCACTCTAATTCCGGTAGCAAAGGATTTACTGTAGGTGCCTGTGTAGACGATGCGATCGCGATAGTCCTTGAGGCTCAACGAGGATTTTGGAGCCGTGTAGGAAGGGAAGTTGAGTTCCCGATAAGCAGCGTCCTCCACGTAGTAAAGGCGGTGCCCTGCAGCGGACTCGTATTGCCTGAGTAGGTCCAGGACCGCTTTCTTGTTCTCCAATGTGGTAGTGAGACCCGTGGGATTTTGAAAGTAGGTGACGGCGTAGACAAATTTGAGCCGTTTGATCTCACCTGTTTGCTTTAGCATCTTCAGGGTGTCTTCTAGGCCGGAAAGCGAAATGCCTTCCGGTGTCATGGGAGCCGTTCGGGCTTGGAGGCCGTGGCTTTGCATGATGCTGAGATAGACGAAGTAGGTCGGATCTTCGACGATGACGATATCTCCGGGATCGCAAAGAATCTCACTGAGGAGATAGAGAAATTGTTGGGAGCCGTTGGTGATGACGATTTGATCCAGCTGAATTTTCGAAGGCTGATCAAACTCTGCATCGAGTCGAGCCAACTGCTCAGAGGTGTGATGGCGAAGATTTTCATTTCCTTCCCCGACTCCGTACTGCAGTGATTGCCGCCCTGCTTCTGACTTTCGCAGTATGAGTTCCGTCAAGCGACGAGTGGCAGCCACGGGCAGCGTTTTATTGTCTGTGAATCCAGCGGCGAGGGAGATGAGATCTGGCTGCTTCAGAGCCTCGCTCATCAACCAAGAAATCGGAGGTGGCTCAGTGCGTTGACCGAGAGCCGAAAGAGAGTCGGTTACTTTCTTCTTGGAGGGGGTGGTCATGTTTTGTCGTCAGCCTGGCTTGAACAACCAGGGCTGTCGAGGACGGACTGCCGCCCCGCGTCCGTTGGAATCACTTTTTGGATCACCGCAGGCTGGAGTCTCATCGATCGAGAACGACGCGAACGGATCGGCGAAGTCTGATTGTTTTTGAAGTTGGAAGAAACGGAAAAACACTCCCAGCCAACCTTGCGGTTGTCAGCGGAGTGTGGGATAGCCTGTTCTAGAGTTTCCTTCTCAGGAAGTAAGCTCAGGCAAGCGTTAGCGATTGCTTTAGTTGCTTCCGGACGGTTTTGCGTCGTTCCCCGGATTGGCTCCGGCGAACTGCGCCATGATCGCTTCGATATCGAGAGCGTTCTCGCCTCCCATGGATGCCGCAATCTTGAGGATCTTACCGAGCGGGAGATTGCCGACAATGTTCCCGACGATGACGTCTCCTCCGTCGTTGATCAGGAGAGCGAGGCCGGCCATTTCCTCTCCGGATTTGTCACTCAAGGCATAGATGCCGATGTTCTCCTCAGGAATATTAACGATGGGCATCCAGCTCTTTTCCAGCGACGACCGAAGTTTTGCGGTGGCTTGGTTAAGGTGGGATTTGCTCTTCTCATTGGCCTCGATCACCATGACCCGGATCAGTTTGATGTCTTTGATTAGTTCGGACACGTTGACACCCACTTTCGCGAAGGGGTCGCCATCACCGCCGTCGAATTCAGACACCGCATTCTTCAGGAGAAAGCGAGGCAAGTTGACGTTGACCTCTGGCTGGGCGATCTCGAGATTGATGGCTCCGTCAATGTTCAGGTAGGCAGGATCGCTTTTCAGGTTCTGTTGGGATTGCGCGGCGAACGGGCTCGCGATGATGAGTACGGCTAGGGTGAGGTTTTTAATTGGATTCATAGGTGTTTCTAAGGGTTTGTTTTGTGTTTTCGTAACCGTCCTTTAGAGACGGCAAAGTTTCCTCAATGACGATCTGACCGCTTCGCTGCCCAGCAGCAAGGAGCGTGTGGCCAATGAGAGAGATAGATGCGTAGGCTTCTCGGAGCGTCTTTTCACTATCCTCGGCTTGTTGCGTCCGGGGTTGTGTGATGGCAGGCGTTGGGCGCCAAGAGGGGATCACACTTATGAAGAGAGTGATCAGTGCCACACTCGTTGCCAGCCAAGGGATGAATTGTGTGGAAGCTGCCGTTGATTTGGATTGTGGCCGGGTAGCCTTAACTTGTTCATAGACGCGATCGGGGCATTTTTCTTGGCGCCTCTCGGCGAGGTAGTCCTTTATGCGTTGATCCATGCTTGATCCTCCCTTAGTCGTTCTTGGAGCTTCTTCCGCGCTCGTGAGAGGTAGACCTTCACGCTGTTGGTTGGAATATCCAATGTCGTTGCAATCTCTCGGTAGCGAAGCCCGTTAATCTCGTAGAGTACAAAAACGCTGCGGAGTGTTTCCGGTAGGGCACTGATCGCGGAATCGATTCGTTGTTTGAGGGTGGCGCAGTCTGCTTGTCTGCTTGGATCGTCACTTGCGCCGGTGCCGGGTTCGGGGAGCGCGTCGTGGTCGACGAAAACGGGTTGATGGACTGCTTGCCGGCGCCGGATTCGATCAACACAGTGATTTCGAGCGGTGCGGTAGAGCCACGCTCGAGCCCCTAACAGTTCGACCTTGTCCAAATGAGTCCAAAGAGTGAGGAGGACCTCTTGCGTGGCATCCTCCGCTTCCATGGAGTCGCCCAACATCCCCTTGGCGAATCGGTAGATCTCGTCGGTATGACGTTTGGCCAGGAGGCTGAATTTAAGGTTCCGGATCATTCTGACACAGGGTAAACGGATCTCGGGACCAATTTGTTACAACTTGTTTTTCAGAAAAGGCTGCGCCGCACTCTGGACGCAGAGGGGCTTGGGGTGTTTGTTTGCCGCCTTATGCGAAAGAATACGCTTGAAAGCGCGTTTAGATTCTGACTTTGTGGTTGGTTTTCGTAGATTAACACGCAAGCAAATGACCGCAGAAAAGAAAGCGCCGCAGGCTTCCACTGAGTATCTGGCAAAGGATCGGGCAACGGTTGGCCGGTCAGAGTTTTACGAAGGACAGGCTCGTGAGGTGATTTCGGGAAGCCATTTGCATACGCTTCTGGCCACCAATGTCGCAGGAGAGCTGCGCCATCGCTTGAAAGGATCTGATTGTCAGGTGTTGAACTGTGACATGCGGCTCTTGGTTGAGGGTAGCGGCCTGTATGCCTATCCCGATGTTCAGGTCGTGTCGGGGGCACCTCAGTTTGCAGATGACAAGGAAGACACCTTGGTGAATCCAAAGGTGATCGTCGAAGTTCTTTCAGATAATTCTGCCGCGTGGGATCAGGGCGGGAAATTCTGGCACTACCGGCACTTAGACTCTCTGACGGAATACTTGCTCGTGTCCCATCGCACCTGGTTGGTGGATCACTACGTCAAGCAGTCTAATGGGTCTTGGATGCTCAAGACCGTTGAAGGCAAGGAAGGCAACATGCAACTGGTTTCGTCGAAGTGCCAGTTGCCGTTGGCTGAGATATATGGGAACACCGATGTGAATCCCACGGCAACCCCCACGTCTTTAGGACAAGGATAAGAAGACCATGATTTTAACAGGAATTGCAGATGAAGCCGGTGCGCTGATCGATACTCAGATCAAAGCCACCAAGGAACTGGGCTGGGAACACATTGAAGCTCGATCCGTCGAGGTTGAAGGCTTTCCAAAAGCGAATCTCCACGATATCGACGATGCAGCTTTTGACATTGTGGAACAGAAGCTCTCGGAGTCAGGGGTTAAGATCTATGCATTCGGTTCGACAATCGCCAATTGGGGGAAAAAGATTGAAGATCCCTTTGATCTCTCGGAGGTCGAGCGTGCCATCCCGCGTATGCAGCGCTTGGGAACGCAGTATGTTCGAATCATGAGCTACGCGGTGAGCGAGGGAGAGGATCAGCAGGAGGCGGAGCGATTTCGTCGGATCAACGAGATCACGAAGCGTTTTCTCGACGCAGGACTCACACCTGTCCACGAGAATTGCATGAACTACGGGGGGATGAGCTGGCAGCATGCCCAGAAGCTTCTGGAGAATGTTCCAGGCTTGAAGTGGGTTTTCGATACCGCGAATCCCGTTTTCAATGATGATCGCAGCAAGCCGGAACCTCGGCCCAAGCAAGATCCTTGGGAGTTTTGGGAGAACATCAAGGAGCACGTGGTTCACATTCATATCAAAGATGCAATCTGGCGCCCCGAGAAGAATGATGCTGACTACACGCTCCCTGGAGATGGGGACGCAGCCGTGAAGCGGATTCTCAAGGATGCGTTTGCCGGAGGGTATGATGCGGGTATCTCCATCGAACCTCACATGGCGGTGGTCTTTCACGACGATTCAAAAACGGCTTCTGACGAAGAAGTTTACAACAGCTACATTCAATACGGCCGTCGCATGATGGAAGTCATTGATGAGGTGAAGGCTGATCTCGCGGGTTAGGGCCTTCTTGGTTTACCTTCAAAGTATTCGTGAACCAATAGAGTATTGGTTCGCGGTGTGGAGCTTTCAGCACGGATCCGTCGCTCCATTCGGGTAGGGCAGGGGTGGTCGCAGCTTGTCCCTGCGCCCGTCTTTGGACCTCAGCGGTGATCTCTGTTGGTTCTTCAATCGATTCAGCGGATCTCTGACTATTCGTGAAACTCGTGATTGAATCGTTGTTTTCTCGAGAGGTTTGACAGCCCCAGCCTCCAATTGCCAGTAGTCCTTCAGATCTGCTCCAGGTCCTAGGGCCAGATTCTTTCGACTGGTTTCGTTGAGGAATCCCATTTCTTTTTCGTAAATCTTTAACAATAAGCTGGTTACACCTCCTGAGGACGTAGCATGAGCGAACGTTTTCTCTGGTTTTGAGCGCGAAATATACAAAACGGAATAAATACAAAACTGTATATTGACGTATCTGAATTCAAATTGTAGGGTCCAAGCATGAGAAATATTACTGGGGCTCCGGTTGAGGGTTCGGACTATTTCGAACGTCCTCGTGAGCTGGCCGCGCTGACACGCGAATTGAAAAACGCCGCGAATATTCGGATCAATGCGCCGCGCCGACTTGGTAAGACCTCTCTTGTGCTGCGCTTGTGTGAAGAGTGGCGTTCGCAGGGGGGCGCTGCTGTGTTTGTGAATGTGGAAGATACAGTTGATGAGCTTTCATTGACGGAAAAGCTCCTTGAAGCCCTACGGTCGGCGGGCTTGCAACCCGACTTGTCGACCCGCTGCCTTCAGAGTATTGAAAAGGTTCGATCTGCATTGGGTCCTGCCAAGGTGGCCACGGGGGCTGGAATTGATCTGGTGCTTGAGGGTGCGGGAGGGGGAGCTGGGCTGAGTCTGGGGCGTGCGCTGGAAAATGTCATTTCTAAGGTCGAACAAGGAGAGAAGCATGTACTGATCGCGATCGATGAAATGCCGGAAGCCCTTCTCGCCCTCTCGAAGGTAGAGGGTGGCTCGGAGCGAGTGGCTCGGTTTCTGCACTGGTTGCGAGCCTTGCGCCAGTCCTTTCGGCGCAAGGTCCGATGGGTGTTTCTCGGTTCCATTGGGATGGATGGATTTGTGGAAGAACGATTGTTAGGGAAGACGATCAATGATCTCACGAGCGTTCCGCTGGACGCATTGAGTGAGGAAGAGGCCCTGGCCTTTCTATCGCGACTTGCCGCGGACAACGGCTTGAAAATAGCCGAGGAGCAACAGCGGGAAATCATTGAACGGGTTGGATGGCCTCTTCCCTACCACTTGCAGATTGCCGTTCATGCCTTCTTAAGTCTCGGGGTGACCACCGTGGACCAAAGCGCGATTGAGCAAGCTTGGAACCACTTGTTGCGCCCGGAGAGTTTGACCCAGTTCGACACCTGGCGTCAGAAGTTGGATGAACAGTTCTCTGTTCCGATGGCGGCTAATGCAAAGGCCGTTCTCAATCACGTCTGTCAGTTTCCAGATGGCCGATCGCGGGGCGATCTTTTGAGCGTGCTCGTCGCGATGCATCCCTCGAAGAATCCGGATGATTTGGCTGAGATTTTGGCGCGGCTCCTCCAGCTCTTGCAGCGAGATGGCTTTCTGCTCGAGAAGGATAGTAGCTATTCCTTCCGCTCCTTCTTACTTCGAGAATACTGGTATCGTCGCAATATCCGATGACAAGTAAGCTCCATCAACTCACTCTCAGTCAGCTCTCGCTATACAATCCCGCGAGGATGTCTGACTCCGAAATCATCAGCTCCTTTGCCGTTCGGGAGGATTGTTATCGGAGGCTTTGGGAGGACATCGCGGGCGAGAAGGCGACGAGCCGACCGCAACACCATTTGATCGTGGGGCAGCGAGGGATGGGAAAAAGTACGCTGCTAGCGAGATTGGCAGCGGAGATTCGTACGAATCCCTCGTTCAAGGATGATTGGATCGCGCTCTCCTTCCCGGAAGAACAGTATGGTGTGGATCGGCTGTCCAAGTTCTGGTTGAACTGTCTCGATTCCTTGGCGGACGCTTGCGAACGAGAAGGCTTGAATACGGAAGTCGAGCGCATTGATCAACAGGTACGAGAGCTGACCTCTCATCTGGGGACTTCGGCAAAGAAAGACAGAGACGTTGCCGAGCGAGTGCTTGATTGCTTCCTCGGATCGGCTGAGGCGATGAAGCGGCGGCCGATATTGTTTGTTGATAATCTTCAGATTGTATTCGATCGATTGGCGAACTCTCAACAGCACGCACTGCGCGAAGTGCTCACGCGGCCGGGAGCTCCGCTTGTCGTCGGTGCCAGCCCCAGTCCTCCGCAAGCCAATGAGGATTATGGCGCCGCGTTTTACGATCAGTTCAAGTCGCACTATCTGGGTGCGCTCACGGTGGATGCCATGAGATCCCTTATGTTGACACTCGCGGACCGTGTTGATCGCCCCGATGTGCGAGAGCGCGTCCTCCAAGCTCCGGAGCGCCTCCAGGTGTTGCGGGAACTGACGGGCGGTAACCCGAGAACGACCGTGACCTTACTGTTCTTATTTGCTGAAGATTTTTCGCCCAGTGTGTTTGGCGATCTTGAAAACCTCTTGGATCGAGTGACACCGCTCTACAAAGCGCGTTTCGAGGAACTCTCGGAGCAACAGCAAGTTGTCGTGAGTGCCGTGGCGAATCATTGGGATCCCATCACGACGAAGGAGGTCGGTAAACTGACAGGATTGGCAACGTCCAGTTTAAGCAGTCAGATGGAACGCATGGTCTCACTCGGTGTGCTGGAACGCGTGGAACTTTTTGGAACGGTTTCGACGGGATTCCAAATCGCGGAGCGCTTCTTCAACGTCTGGTTTCTCATGCGGAACGCTTCGAGACGGCAGCGGCGCGAGATTGAGTTCCTGACTCGCTTCATTGAATCGTTCTATGAACCGGATGATCGGGGACGCTTGGCGCGTCGTTTGGTGACCGAGAACAATCTGAGCCCTGATCGCCATTTGTTTGCCCGAGCTCTAGGGACGACCTTACCCGTCGGGGAGGCTCATGAACTGAAGCGGCATGCTGAGCTTGATGCGTTGCGACAGAAGGAACGAGACGCGAGAAAGCGCTTGGAGGCTGTGATTGATTTCAACGCGCTGGAGCCATTTGTTGTAGAGTTTTCTGGGCTTCGCGAACGCTTGGAACAACTGGTGCCACCGGAGAGTGAGGTGGCTCCGGAAGAATTCGCCGACGCGGTCCTAGGGGATCGGCAGATGTTTCTTTCCCGCCGGCGCGAGCAGATCGCAGCGAGTGATAGGCTCTCCTTGGAGCAGGTGTCAAAGATTATGGAATCGGTTTCGGAGGGCGAAAGCGCAGATTTGGCCACCTACGGGGCAGACGCGGCCGCTTGGCTGCGTGCGCGCCTCCGACAGGGCCAAATCCTCTCTCTGGAAGCTAGTGACGACTGGGAGAACGCGATCAGATGTGCTCCTGAAGATCAAGCTGTGCAGGCGCTATTCGATACAATTCCTAGTCGGGTTGTTAGGAATCTTTCCGATGACGCGGTTAGTTCCATTATTGCTCGATTGGAACCCGACAGTGAAGCGGAATCGTGGCGTTGGGCGAACTGGGGATACGATCTCTCTAATGTTTTGGGACGTTTCGTGGACGCAGAAAAGGCGTATCGGAAGGCGATATCACTGGATGAAAACTTTGCGAATCCGTGGGCCAATCTAGGGAATCTGTTGCAGAATCGACTGGCGCGATATGACGAGTCAGAGGCGGCGTATCGGAGGGCGATTTTGCTCGATGAAAACTTTGCGTATCCGTGGAATGGTCTAGGGGATTTGTTGCAGGATCATCTATCGCGATATGAGGAGTCAGAGGCGGCGTATCGGAAGGCGATCTCCCTCGAAGAGGACTACGCGGAGCCGTGGAATGGCTTAGGGAATCTCTTGTGTGACCATTTGAGGCGATTTGATGAGGCGGCGATTGCTTATCGAAAATCGATTGAGGTCGACGCTCTGGACATAGAGTTTCCCCTCGACAACCTCGTATTCCTATATCGAGATTTTTTGGCCGATTCGGAAGAGGGAGAGCTTACCTTTCTTCGATTGCGTGCATTCCATGAATCACAGGCAACAAATGAAATTTGGGCTCCTGACTCACTGCCAATCCACGAAAGTCTCTTTTCTGCTTACCAGGAGAACTGGGGTGACGCTCGACAGGCTCTAAAGCGAGCCTTGGATCTCTTGAAAGGAGGGTTTTCGCCGTATTCATGGGATGATTGGATGAGGGCCAGCGCCGTCTATTTTCACCTGGGTTTGGGAAGTCGTTTAATAGACTATCTCCGAGAATCAGGTTATAACCGAAGGCTTCGCCCTTGGTTTGAGGCTCTCGTTGCCATTGGTCAGGGAAATCGAGCGGCCCTGATGAATGTTGCTCCCGAAGTTCGAAACACCGCCGAGCATTACTTTGATCAGATCCGAAAACGATTGGAGTGTTTACCTGAGAAGACGAAACGATGGGAATGGCCAGGTGGGAAGAAAAAGTAGGGCGGAAGCTGTTACCTTCGGTTGGCAAAATCTCAGGGCGATCCTGGTGGCAAGCGAAGGCTCGACAGAGTTGAGCTCTATCGGTGGGCAATTTTGCTTTTCTTAGGTGGCTCTGGTAGTTTCTCTTGCGCATGGCTTACGCATCATTTCGTGAATTTCTAGACTCTCTCGATCAAGCAGGGGAGCTGATCAAGGTTTCTGATCCATTGGCGTCAGAACTTGAGATCACGGCCTTGGCTGATCGGGAGATGAAACAGCCGGGAGGCGGACGCGCGTTGCTTGTCGAGAAGCCGACGGTCAATGGCGCCGTTTCTCAATTTCCTGTGGCCATCAATACGCTGGGCTCTTTCAAGAGAATGGCGATGAGTTTTCAGGCGGAGTCGATCCAAGCTGTGTCGGAGGAATTGGGTTCCCTGATGAAGGCGAAACCTCCGACTGGGGCTCGTGAGGCCATGAAACTCTTGGGGACCGCCCTAGAACTTCGCCATGCGAAGCCCAAGATGGTTCGGAGCGGGAGCTGCCAGGAAGTTGTTCATCGCTTCGACAACGGATCTCGAACGGCCCCCGTCGCTGGTGAGTGTCCGACCTTGTTGGACATTCCAATTCTTAAGTGCTGGCCCGAGGATGGCGGCCGCTTCATCACCTTGCCCTGTGTCGTCACAAAAGATCCGGATACAGGCGAGCGCAATGTGGGAATGTATCGGATTCAGATCTACGATTCCCAAACCACCGGTATGCATTGGCAATTGCAGAAGGTAGGGGCGCGTCACGGACGTCGGTACTATGAATCGGGAACGAAAATGCCCGTGAGCATTTTTATTGGGGGAGATCCTGCCTATCCTTTCTGTGCAACGGCTCCGCTTCCCGATGGATTGGATGAGTTTCTCTTGGCTGGGTACTTGAGGAAGAAATCGGTTGAGCTCGTGAAGTGTTTGACGAATGACCTCGAAGTGCCAGCGAATGCCGACTTCGTGATCGAGGGGTACGTTGATCCGACGGAGCCACTTCGGCCTGAAGGTCCCTTCGGCGATCATACGGGCTTTTATACTCTGAAGGAGCCTTATCCCGTGTTTCATGTCACCGCCGTCACTCACCGGAAGCAAGCTGTGTATCCGGCGACGATCGTTGGTATTCCGCCCATGGAGGATTTCTATATTGGAGCGGCGAGTGTGCAGTTGTTTCTGCCTATTTTTCAGATGAACTTTCCCGAAATTGTGGACATTGCATTGCCGGCGGAAGGCGTGTTCCACAATCTTGTCTTTGTGAGTATCAAGAAGACGTATCCCATGCAGGCCTACAAGATTATGCATGGTTTGTGGGGGATGGGGCAGATGATGTTCACGAAGTACTTTGTGATCGTGGATGACGATGTGGATGTTCACGATACCAGTCAGGTTCTGTTTCGATTGTGTGCAAACACCGATCCCAAACGAGATAGCATCGTGACCAAGGGACCTGCCGATGTTCTTGACCATGCAACCGATGCGGTCGGCGTGGGTTCGAAGATGGGCTTTGATGCCACGCGCAAGCTGGCCGGTGAAGGATTTCAGCGGGAGTGGCCACCACTCATCAAAATGGATCCTGAAGTGACAGCCAAGGTGGATAAGATCTGGTCGACTCTGTCTCGTTAGGTTAGATAGATCGTCGTGAAAAGACGATCGAGGTGCTTCTCTTCTCTTGTTTTCTCTCTCGTCTGCGTGGGCTTCTCGTTTGTGGGAGCCTGGGCGAACGGTGAGGTCTTGCCCAAGGTCGTTCGGCCTGGTTCGCTCGAGCGTCATGTTGAAGCACTCGGTTCTAAAGCCGGAATTTGGGGCACGCTAGCGGAGGGGCTTGAGGCCTGGGTTTTCCCATTCAAAGCTTTTGATGCCTTGGAGTTTGGAACGATCGATCAACGCGGACTGTTTCACTCTTTGAACTCAGAAGTTTCCCGCCAGACGGCGACACCTGTTGAGGCGACCTTGAGTTTCAAAGGTGAGGGCTTGGACCTTTCGGTTGAGTTGTTCGTGCCTCGTTCGTTTCCCGGGGGAAGTGTTCGATTCCGAGGTGCTATCCCACATGGGCATACCGTGGCGATGAGGTTGCGCCCTGTCCTCACACCGATGCATCGTCGGATTGAACAAGTCTTTCCGATGGTCTGGTCGCGTCAGCGCTCGACGTGCCAGTTTGAGAATCGCTCACTCGGTACACGGCTCGTTTTTGCTGGATCTGCTTTGCTCCAACCGGAGCGGAATGAGCAGGGGCAGGTCGTTTTGAGGCTGCCGGGAGCTTTGGAGGAAGGGCTCGATGTGTCGTTTGAAGTAGAGTCTGATCCGACGGGAATCGATGATGCCCGCTTGGACCGACTTCGCAACTTGCGAAAGCTCACCTATGACGCCTCGGCCGATTACTATCAATCCCTGATTAAGCGAATGCCGGTGGTACGAACGCCGGATGATGAAGTCAATCAAGCGATTCTCTGGGCGGGGATTTCCCTGGATCAATTGCGGATTAAGAATCCTGATTTAGGTTGGGGACTTGTATCTGGGTTCAGTAGTTCTCGAGGGGGAACAAGACCCAAATATGCTTGGTACTTCGAGGAGCCGACGTTGGCATCGTGGGCCTATCACTGGTTGGGACTTTCAAGTCACGTGAAAGAGGCGCTTGAGTTTTTGCGTCGGTATCATCGGGAAGATGGAAAGTCAGTCCATGAAGTCAGTCAAAGCCTACGCTACTGGCCGGAATACTTTGATGAATTTAAGTATGCGTTCATGCATACGGATGGCCCTGTCTATTACTTGGTGGCCTATGGGCACTACCTCCGGTGGACGGGCGATCTCGCATTCATCGAATCTCACTGGGAGACCATTCGCCAGATCTACTCTTGGTGTCTTACGCAAGTGGATGAATCGGACTCCTTGATCACTGTCGATCGCGGCGATTGGGGATCGGCAGAAAGTAGCACTGAGATCCTGAAGGATACCCAATTAGAAGCGATGTGGGTGCGTGCCCTGCGGGAGTTGGCTTTCCTGGCCCGAAAGATGGGGGACGGTGAGTTGGCTGACGAGGCGGAAGGGAAAGCGGATCAGGCGAGGCGGGCGTTGGAGCAGAGTTTCTGGGATGAGAAAAGCGGCTTCTACATTTGGGGAGTTAATCGAGCGGGAGAGAAAATGCGTTCGTTGGTGCCGCATCATGCAATCGGTTTCTGGCTTGGTGAGTTCAGGCACGACCGAGTTTTGCGAGCTCTTGGAACCCTGGCGGGTTCAGAGTTTATGACGGATTGGGGAGTTCGAAGTTTGGCGCTGAGCGATCCGAAGTTTGATGAGAGTTCGTATCAATCGGGTTCGGTTTGGCCGGTTTGGAATGCGGGTGTCATTGTGAGTGATTATCGAACTGGGCAGTCCTTGCGAGCCTTTCAGAATTGGCGGGCTTCGGTTGAGACTCGCTGGCGCTTAGGCATTGGGCCAATGCCGGAGGTGCTTCGCGGGGATCGCTTTGAGTTATTGCCAGAAGCTGTCCCTCACCAGATGTTCTCCGAGCTCGCTATCGTGAACGGCTTCTTTGATGGCTTGCTGGGGCTTGAGATCGATGTGCCGGAACGGCGCATTGTCGTTGCTCCGAGAATACCTGCTGACTGGAATGAGATAAGGGTCGAACGAATTCCGTTTGGTCAGGAAAGTTTCGACCTGGCCGTTCACCAAGAGAATGGACTCCTATCCATCGACATCGATGGGCAGTTCGAGAAGGCAGTCCAGTGTACGTTTCGGCCCGAGTTACCCGTGGATGCGCTGATTGAAGAAGTGAGTGATTCGATTGGGCAGCCTTACTTTCTCACGAGATTGGGGCCTGCTGCGAGGACGGTGGAGATCGAGCGAAAGGTGGCGGGAAGACCGTACGAAGTGGAGATTCGACATGATGGAAAACAACGCGTCCAAGTGTTGTCTGATCCCCTCGAGACGGGGCAGACGAATCGACGCCTTCGGATCTTGAATGCCGAGCGTCGAGGAGTTTGGTGGCAGGCATCGTTAGAAGGATTGGAGGGGCGTTCTTACTATATGAGATTCGAAGGGGCGCAGCGTCCGGTGGAGATAGTCGGTGGGCGCTTGGTTCGAGAGGACATCGAAGGATTTGTAGTGGAAACATTCGGAGACTTGGCTGGATCAGTGAATCGGGCGGGCTACGTTGGGTGGAATTTACGTGTTAAGTTTGACGATCGTCCGGATCGATGGCGTTTGATGGATCGGGTGCTTCTTGAGGGAACCGATGAAGATCGGGCGCGAGCTCGTTGGAATCAGGAGACCGCTCGAATTCGAAGGGCAATGATGGCGGTCATGGGACGACTTCCGGGGGACGAACGGAGAATCCCGCTGTCCGTTCGGATTGTCGAGGAGGTGGACTGTGGGAGCTACGTTCGCCGATTGCTGGAATACCAATCAGAGCCAGGCTCACGGACTCCGGCCTACTTGTTAATACCCAAGGACTGCCTTGAAGGAGGGAGAAAAGCGAATGGAGTTCTTTGCCTTCATTCTACTGATCACCAAATCGGACATCAAGTGGTAGTCGGCTTGGGTGGTAAGCCTGGGCGAAACTATGCGGAGGAACTCGCGCAACGAGGTTTTGTCGCCATTGCGCCTAGTTATCCCCTTCTAGCGAACTACCACCCGAATCTGACTGCGCTCGGTTATCAGAGCGGCACGATGAAGGCGATCTGGGACAACATTCGAGCGATAGATCTGTTGGAATCTTTGGGCTTCGTTCGAGGAGGGCGATATGCAGCGATTGGGCATTCTCTTGGGGGGCACAATGCAATCTACACAGCGATTTTTGATCCCAGAATCAAGACCTTAGCAACGAGTTGTGCCTTTGATTCTTTCTTGGATTACAAAGGGGGTGATATCCGGGGTTGGACAAGCGAGCGATACATGCCTCATTTACTGGATTACGGACTCACAGAGATTCCCTTTGATTTCAGCGAGCTTCTTGGATCCCTGGCGCCGCGTCCGTTGTTTGTGAGTGCTCCGAAAGGCGATACAAACTTCCAGTGGGCGAGTGTTGCCAAGGTGGTGGAGGCGGCCCGACCTCTTTACGGGCTTTTCGGTGCCGAGAACGATCTACGAGTGAGACATCCCGAATGTGGGCACGATTTTCCCCGGGGCATTCGAGAAGAGGCTTATACCTTTCTGGAGCGCGAGCTGAAGCGCCTGGGAGACTAATAGAATCGGTAGTAGCCCTTCTTGCGAAGGGTATCAATCCACTGTTTTTGAAGTCGATTTTTCTCTTCGGCCAGCAGGGTTTTCTCGATGTCGGCGCGAACCTCAGAGAGTGGGCGAGGGGCAGCAGATTGATGATCCTCCACGAGCATCAAGTAACAACCTTCTTCGCGATCGAGCACTTCGCTCATGTCGTTCACCTTCAAAGAGAAGGCCTCCTCGGCCAAGTCTTCTCGTAAGACGCTCTTCTCGACCCAGCCCCAGTCTCCGCCTGTCGTTCGCTGTGATCCGTCGTGGTAGACGGATGCCATATCAGCGAAGGAGGCGCCTTCGGCGATCTTGTTCCGGATTTCGCCAAGAATCTTTGGGGTTGCTTTGGGATCTCCCTGATCGTGGCGCATGAAAATCATTCGCAGTCGAATACGTTCTTCCTGCTGGTAAGAATCCAGATTCTCCTCGTAGTAGCGCTCGATCTCGTAGGGTGAGACGAGCAAGACGGAATTGACGTTGCGCGCCGTCATTGCGTCGACGATCACTTGCTGACGAATTCCTTTTCGGTAGGTTTCGTAAGTCATGCCGCGGGCTTGGAGGGTCTTTGTCAGGGTGAGGCGATCTCCGAACTGGCGGCGGATTCTGTCCTGGACCTGCTCGTCGATAACACTGTCGGGTATCGAATAGCCTTCGTTCTCGAACTCGTAGATGATCAGTTCTCGATCAATCAGCGTCTCAAGGGCGGATTGGCGGACTTCGTTGACTTTCTGCTGAAGTACGGCGGGGTCCCGCGAGAATTGCCGAAAGAGCTCCTCCTCAATCGGGGCCGTTTGAATCTTAATGTCATCGACCGTGATCGGGGTGTCGAAGACGACAGCTACGAGTGCGTTGAGGAGTTCGGGTTCAGCGTGGCCTCGCGGTGGCGCGAGTAAGACAGCACTCACCGCTAGGAAAAGTGTAGCTGAGGTATAGAGCCGTTTTTTCAATTGCATGGATTCGATAGGGTTCCCGCTGTCCTGCGCCAACTGCTTCCTCAAGCCGCGAGGCATTGCACCGGGCATAGCTGACAATCGATATAGAAGACCCTCGCCTGTCGGTCAAGACACCAAGGGAAGAATCCTTTGCTTGTGGGAATCAGTTTCTGGAACCGTAGCCGTAACAGCGGATCGCAAGCAGCGTTTTGACAAGCGGGCAAGCCTCGTCTCAAGGTGGGAGCAAGCTCCAGCACTTGGATTGCTGCGGCCCGCCGCACTTTTTGCGAGTGTGCTCGCCCGATAAGGGCGCAGGGATAGAGAGAGTCCTCTTAATCGCAGCACCCGAGTTGAACGGTCGCTGCAATCGGACCGTGCCACGATTCGAGGGGCTGCGCGGTCTGCTTTGCCCTCCGGTTGTTAGCAGTTTAGGAGTTTGAAACCTACTGATTTGGTCCAGATTCTGGTTCGAGTCAGAGAATCAGTGTGTGGCTCTATCGCATGCGCTGGTGGGCACTGTAGATGCAATCGGGGGAATTGGAGTAGGTTTTCTTGCAATGAGCATGGGTCAGTGTGTCTCTGTGGGTCTAATGGCTCACTTATTTTTGAAAATAGAGACATAATGACGCTATTGTGATTCTTTTGCTTTTCCGGTTAAAGCATCGTAAATAATTGATGTAAAGGTATTTAGGTCTAAGTCGAATTGCTGGCATCGAATCTGTTACTGGTGATCTGTGTTAAATCGCGTATCTACGCGAGAAGAGAAAAGAAGCCATTAAAGAAAAGGAATAACGATGAGTAATCTGAATGCACTGACCTGCCGTAGCTGGAACCCATTCTCTGAAATGGACGAACTAAATAATCACCTGAACCATCTTCTGTTTGGATCCTCGGCCGTGGGACGGCGAGGGAGAGCGGTAGAGGCCCACGATTGGGTGCCCCTGGTCGACGTCGTCGAGCGTGACGGTGAGTATGTGATCAAGGCCGAACTTCCCGAGATCGATAAGAAGGATATCTCAGTAACCGTTGAGGACGGTATCTTGACCTTGTCTGGGGAGCGGAAAGCAGAGGCTGTGAGCGAGGATGCCAAGGTTCACCGAACGGAGCGGTACTATGGCAAATTCGTGAGAACCTTCAAGGTTCCCGAAAATGCCGATGCCACAAAGGTAGCCGCTGAGTTTAAGAGCGGTGTCTTGCGGGTGACTCTTCCCAAGGTGGAGGAGGCGAAACCGAAATCCATTGAGGTAGCGGTGGCCTAAGAGATTGGTTGAATGGAATGCATCGGGTCGTCGTCTGAGTTTTTCGGATGGCGACCCATTTTTTTAAACGGATTGGCGGAGCTCTTGTCTATTATTGAGCTTCCGATCACCCGCGTGTTGTCCGGGTTGTGGATTTGCCGGAAAACATTCGGGGTTGGAGCTGATACAACCGCCTTGGCACGGGTAGAGATAGAATCATCATGAACATTAAACCAATTAAGTTTGCATCAATTGGATTAGGAATGCTCATCGGAGGGTTGATTTGGATCAACCTCCCGAATGTCACTTTGGGAAAAACGGCGAAGTTGAAACCGCCCAAACTGGTTGTTGAGCCGACCCCTCTGAAGCGAGAGGTCAAACTGGCAACGAGCTTCTCGTCCGTCGTCAATCGGGTGGCCCCGAGCGTTGTTGAAGTGAGCAGTCGGAAGCTTGTCGAACAGTCCCGAGTACCCCGGAGCCCCTTTTCGGAGCAGAGCCCTTTCTTTTGGTTCTTCGACGAGCGGGATCGTGGAGGGCGTAATACTCAACCGCGTAGCTCGCAACCGAGGCAATATCAGGCTCCACCACAAATCGGATCGGGAGTGATTGTTTCCTCTGACGGATACATTTTGACCAATAACCATGTGGTTGAAGGTGCCGAAGAGATTCTCGTCACCCTCAATGACCAGACGACGGAGTTCTCTGCCATTGTGGTCGGTGCGGATCCCCATTCAGACATAGCCGTGATCAAAGTTGAGCCCCAGTCTCCGCTTCCCGCGGTGACCCTGAGTGACAGCGACACTTTGGAAATAGGGGATGTTGTGCTAGCCGTTGGAAACCCTTTCGGAGTCGGGCAGACGGTCACCATGGGGATTGTCTCTGCGACGGGCCGGAGTGGGTTCGGGATGGTCAATGTAGAAGATTTTATTCAGACCGATGCCTCCATTAATCCCGGAAATTCTGGTGGGGCATTGGTGGATGCGCAGGGCCGCTTGGTGGGGATCAATACGCTGATCATTAGTCGAACCGGTGGGAATCAGGGGATTGGATTTGCGGTGCCGATCAACATGGCCCGTGGCGTGATGGATCAGATTATCGAGTTTGGTAATGTTGAACGTGGATTGTTGGGGATCGTTATGCAGCGCCATGATGAAACGCTAGCCCGTGAGTTTGGGATCGAGGTAGGAAAGGGTGTCTTGGTGGGAGATGTGTCAGCCGGTGGACCGGCTGATCAAGCCGGGATCCGAGCGGGTGATGTGATCATGGAATTCGACGGTCAGCCAGTCGAATCCATGCAGGGTCTGAAACTTATGGTTGCTGAATCGAGGCCTGACTCGGTTGTTGATCTTACTGTATTGCGAAATGGGGATGAGCGGGTGATTGCGACGACGATTGGTCGCCTACCAGATGAAGGTTATGCGGTGGTTCGACCGAATCGTGAGTTTGAGTATGGTGCGATTGAGCACGATGCCCTTGATGGAATCACGGTCTCGGATATCACCCGTGAAGCCCGGAATGAATTTCGGATACCCCGCAATATTGAAGGTGCGTTGATCACTCGAGTTGAAAGAGGCTCGCCAGCGGACGTTGCCGAGCTGGCTCGGGGTGATGTCATCATCTCGATAGAACGGCAGTCGGTGCGGAGTGCTGACGAGGCGGTAGAACTAAGCGAACAGTTCACTCAGAAGGTGGTGCTCCTTCGAGTCTGGAGCCCGGGGGCTGGAAGTCGATTTGTCGTGGTCGATAGTTCCCGTGACCGCCGTCAGTAGGAAGGTATTAACGAATAAACGAAAAAAGGCCGGTAGCAGACGCTACCGGCCTTTTTATCGATCTGAATACCTTAGAGGCCCTTGCTGAGCATGTAGCGAAGCAAATCACCAACGCGATTGCTGTAGCCCCATTCGTTGTCGTACCAGCTCAAGAGCTTGAAGAACTTGCTGTTAAGTTCGATACCGGAACCAGCGTCAAAGATTGAAGAGGCGCTGCTGTGAATGAAGTCCGTGCTGACCACTTCGTCGTCCGTCCATTCTAGAACACCTTTCATGTAGGTCTCGCTCGCCTTCTTCATGGCAGCTGAGATCTCGGCGTAGCTGGTTTCTTTCTCCGTCTTGATGGTGAGATCAACGCAAGAGGAGGTTGGGGTTGGCACTCGAAGAGCCATGCCCGTGAGCTTCCCTTGAACTTCCGGCAACACAAGACCGACAGCCTTAGCTGCTCCGGTAGCGGAAGGAATGATGTTGATGGCTGCTGAACGACCGCCCTTCCAATCTTTTCGACTTGGTCCATCGACCGTTTTCTGGGTTGCCGTGTAGGCGTGGACCGTGGTCATGAGACCTTCGTCGACGCCGAAACCTTCTTTCAGGAGCACGTGGACGAGCGGTGCGAGACAGTTGGTCGTGCAGGATGCGTTGGAAATGAGATTGTGCTGGGCTGGATCGTAGGTTTCGTGGTTCACGCCCATCACGATCGTGGCAATTCCATCACCCTTCGCTGGGGCTGAGATGATGACTTTCTTTGCGCCCGCTTCGATGTGCCCTTTGGCTTTGTCTGCTGCGGTGAAAAGACCGGTTGATTCGATGACGATATCGACGCCCATGTCTTTCCAGGGAAGACCTGATGGCTCGCGAGCGCTGACAACGTGAATGTCTTTGCCATTGACGACCAGGACATCGTCATCTGCTTTGTCATCAGATGACTTTTTGGAGGAGACGGTTCCGTCGAATCGGCCCTGCGTGGAGTCGTACTTCAACAGGTAGGCCAGATTGTCTGCGGGGACGATATCCCCAACTGCGACCACTTCGATCTCGTTTCCTACAAGGCCTTGTTCAACCAAGGCCCGGAAAACCAGGCGCCCAATGCGTCCAAAACCGTTAATCGCTACTTTTGTTGCCATTCTATACTTTCTCGATGTTTTCTTGAGTTTTACAACCGATTTTCCCCGAGTTGACCCGAGATCCCCTCAAAACGAGCTGCGAATAGTAGCTCTGGGCTCTCAAGCGTCAACTATGAACTTGAATCGGTCAATTGGCGCCGAGAAATGGGGTCGATGACGTGAGGAAGCGATCGATTCGGTCGCTGGAAAGAGCCTCGTGAGGCCAGGTTCACATCTTCGAAGATGTGATTGCGGCGAAGAATGCGAGATTGGCTAGCACGCCTAGCCCGGTGAAAACGAGGAAGGTCATCCCGAGTTTCTTGAAGCCGAGGAAGAAAAAAACTCCCGTCGCGGCGGCGCACAATGTGATCAGTGCCAACAAGAGTATGCTCATGACTTTTGAGAATAGCCGTCCGTTTGAAACTGACAAGCGAAAGGACTGCTCGCTGCGGGATTGTCTGTTCCTTCCCGAGCGTGGTTCCCGTGGGGTTCGACTTGCCTGGGCGAAGTGGGTCGTCTAGGTTCGTTGGCTTCCTGAGGTTTACTTTGTATTAAAGAGATGGATTGGGTTCACCTGCATTTGGCGTTAAATCACCTGCCCGTGGTTGGTTTTCTGTTTGTCTTCGGCCTCTTGTTACTTGGAATGTGCCGAGGAAGTGAGGAGTTGAAACGTTTGTCCCTACAGCTTGCGGTGGGCCTCTTTTTGGTTGCGATGGGGGTCAAGTTCACTGGGGAAGAATCAGCGGGAATTCTGTTTTCTGAGCCGGATGCAGCCACTCGGGCGCTCGTGCAGGCGCATGAGGATAGTGCGGACCAAGCTGTGACGGGAGGATTCTTGCTTGGCCTTTGTGCTGCAGTCGGCCTTTTTCGCTCTCGAAAAACCAAGATTCTAGCCCCTTGGGCGAGCGTCGGTTGCCTCGTGCTCTGCCTCGTCACTTTGATTCTGATCGGCCGGTCAGCGAACCTTGGAGGACAGATCGCGCATCCGGAAATCCGGGCAAGCGCGAATCGTCCTTGAACTAGTCTTCACCTCGTTCGAGCAGAGATTTGTCATGGCTAACACTACGGACTCGAATCCTGAACGCTCTGGCATGAAGATGCCGGGTGGGATCCCTTTTATCGTGGGAAATGAGGCGGCAGAACGCTTCAGCTACTACGGAATGCGAGCGATTCTCGTGATCTTCATGACGCAGTATCTGCGGAACTCGGCGGGGGAGTTGGATGTCATGACCGATGCCGAATCGCGGGGTTGGTATCACGCTTTCAGCTCTGCCGTTTATTTCTTTCCCCTCCTTGGGGCTATTTTGTCAGATGGCTTCCTGGGGAAGTATCGAACGGTTTTCTTTTTGTCGCTGGTGTACTGTTTGGGCCACTTGGCTTTAGCAATCGATGATACGAGATTGGGTTTGGGCGTCGGATTGGGGCTTATCGCCTTAGGTTCCGGGGGGATCAAACCCTGTGTCGCTGCTAATCTTGGCGATCAATTCAATGAGAAGAACCAGCCTTTGCTGAGCCGGGCTTATGGATGGTTCTACTTTGCTGTCAATGGTGGCGCCTTCGTTTCGACAATTGTGACTCCGCTGATTCTTGCCCGTTCTGGACCGAATTGGGCGTTCGCCTTGCCCGGTATACTTATGTTTATAGCGACGCTTCTGTTCTGGATGGGGCGGAAACGGTATGTGCACGTCCCACCCGGCGGCCCGGCTTTCTTAAAGGAAGTGGTGAGTCGAGACGGGTTGAGGGCGATTGGTAGACTAGCGTTCTTGTATTGTTTCTTTGCGGCCTTTTGGTCGATCTATGATCAGAACGGATCGACTTGGGTTCTCCAAGCCACACACATGGATCGCAATCTTTTTGGCCGAGAGTGGCTCCCCTCGCAGATTCAAGTGCTGAACCCGATCCTGGTTATGATCTACGTACCTCTTTTCAGTTATGTAGTGTATCCAGCGATTGATAAGTTTGTGACGATGACGGCGAATCGGAAGATTGGCCTGGGATTTTTTCTAACCGTGCCTTGTGTGCTGGTGATTGCCTGGGTTGAGCAGCGTATTCAGGCGGGTGAGTCTCCAAGCATCGCCTGGCATGTCCTTGCCTTCATGATTTTGATTGCGGCTGAAGTGTTGGTCTATCAGACCGGACTCGAGTTGTCCTATACTCAGGCGCCGAATTCGATGAAGTCGCTGATCATGGCGCTCTTCAACCTGTCGATTTCTCTGGGCAATCTGTTTACGTCCGGAGTCAATTTCTTCATTCAGAACGCTGATGGAAGCACCAAGTTGGGTCCCGTCAGCTATCATCTGTTTTTTGCGGGTCTGATGTTCGTCGTTGCGACGGCTTTCATTTTTGCTTCCCGGTTCTTCCAGGGGCAGACCTACCTCCAATCGAGCCCCCAGGAATGAGGTGGTTCTGATATTGAACGCTCGTGCTCGGACTAGGGAGACACGGGAATTCCCGTGTTGGAATTGACTCAGAGTTGTGATAGTTTGGTTATCTGTCGTATGAAAGCTGTATTTAGGAAGTTCGTAAATGCCTGGAGCCGAATGTTCTCAAGTCCTCACGAAAACGTGGACCGTTCGCGCCTTGTGGGGATGTATTTGACCCGAACGAACTCCAAAAGCGCTCTTTCGACGGAATTCCAGCAAACTCGTCAGCGACGAAACGGCAAATTCTCGATCAATCGCGAACGAGTTTAGGCAGATCAGGGGATCGGTTGGTCGAAGCTTCAAATCCCAAGCCCTCCCCATTTTTTCTCTTGGGGTGGTTGGAGTGCGATCGCGATATCGGGGTGATACGGCTCCTCCTCTTGCACGTCGTTGGCGAATTCTATTGGAATACCGGGGGATTCTAGCTTGCGAGCCTAGTTGATGGACCCTCGACAGATTTTTGAGGCCATGGCAGGGTGAGCGGCGTGGTCGATGAGAAGCTCGACAATTTAAAATCTCTGATCCGTTCCTTCGAATCGTGCGCCGTTGCCTACTCAGGCGGCGTGGATTCTGTGTTTCTGGCAATTGTTGCTCGGGAAGTTTTGGGGAACCGGGCCGTTGCTGTCATTGCAGACTCGCCAAGCCTCCCTCGTCGGGAATTGGCCGAAGCGAGGTCCATCGCTCAAACCTTCCACTTCCGGCTCCATGAAATTCAAACGCAGGAGTTTGAGAAGGCCGACTATGTCGCGAATCCAGCCAACCGGTGCTATTTCTGTAAAGCAGAGCTCTTTCAACAACTTGTTCCTTTTGCCAAGGCGGAAGGTTTAGGAGTCATCGCCTACGGCGAGAATGCAAGCGACGTTGGGGATTACCGGCCCGGAAGGGAGGCAGCTGATGAGTTTCATGTTCGAGCTCCGCTCCGCGAAGTTGGGTTGACGAAGGACGAGATACGGCAGCTCAGTCGCCAAATGGGAATTCCTACCGCTGACAAGCCTGCCATGCCCTGCTTGAGCTCTCGAATTCCGTACGGTGAGGTGGTGAGCCCTGAGAAGTTGGCGATGATTGAGGCCGGAGAGTCTCTGATTCGTGATCTCGGATTCTCGGATGTCCGAGTGCGCTTGCACGAGCTCAAGGATGGCTTCTTGGCCAGAATTGAACTACCAGAGAGTGATCTGGTTGGATTTCCCAAGCGAACCGATTTTGGGCATTTGGTTGAATCGTTTGCCAAGATTGGGATTCGGCACACGACCCTGGATCTTAAGGGGTACCGGCGTGGCAGTCTGAATGAAGGCCTCCACGCGAATCAGGAAAGACTTACTTCAGGTTTGAAAGCGATTGCAACCGGGACCGAAACTATTCGCTCCTAAAGTTGTTGAATTGATAGTTGATTTGAGATGGCACAGTTTTCGTACAAAGCTCGGCGTCGGTCTGGGGAGTTGGTTCAGGGTGTCCTAGATGCCAACGATCGCGGCGCAGCGCTTATTCAGATTGAGCGCCTAGGATTGTTGCCGGTGACGTTGGCAGCCGAGAAAGGGAAAGGAACCAAAAAATCTCCGAGTGCGAAGCCGGGCTCGGGCGGTAAGAGTAGTGCCTCGATGCCTCCCTTTCTCCGGGAATTGACGCAGCGAAAACGCAAACCCAAGTTGCAAGAACTCGCGACCTATACCCAACAGCTGGCAAATCTTCTGCGATCCGGCATGCCGTTGACGGTTGCGCTGAATAGCATGGGGCATCTGGAATCGAAGGGGATCTCTCAGGATGTGAGTAAGCAGCTGCGTCAGGATGTGATGGAAGGCAAAAGTCTATCCGATTCGATGGCCAAACAGTCGCTGATTTTCTCTGATCTCTACGTCAACATGGTTCGAGCCGGTGAGCAGAGTGGTGCCTTGGAAGAGGTGCTCAGGCGTTTGGCAACTCATTATGAACGATTTGCTGAGGTCCAGCAGAAGTTTGTTTCGGCGCTGATCTACCCGGCCATTGTGGGAGGCGTTGGTATTTCGATCATTGTGCTGTTTATGACGGTGATTCTACCGAAGTTCACAAATATCTTTACGGATATGAATGTTCCTCTTCCGAAGTCGACACAAATCCTCATCTCTGTAAGTGCACTCTTCTCATCTTATTGGTGGTTGATTCCCTTAGTTGTGATTTTGGGAGTCGTGTTCTACCGCCGCTTCTCAGCGACTGAAGGAGGTAGGCGGAGTATCGATAAGTGGATGATCTCGATTCCGGTCCTCGGGAAAGTTATGAGGTTGAACCTGTTTGGGCAGTTTGCTCGAACGCTCTCAACCTTGCTGCACAACGGCGTGCCTGTGCTGACGGCTCTCAAAATTACTGAGAAGATTATCCCCAATGTGATTCTTCGAGATGCGATCGAGCGCACGAGAGAAGGGGTGACGGATGGGAAAACCATTGCCCAGCCGCTTGCCCGAAGTCAGGTGTTCCCGCAGTTGATGATCGATCTGATCAAAATTGGTGAGGAGACTGGCGATGTTCCGGGGTCCTTGCAAAGTGTTGCTGAGACTTATGAGAACGAGCTGACGATCGCTCTGCGAGTGATGACCAATCTGATTGAGCCCGCCATGATCATTCTGATGGCGATTGGAGTTGGTGGATTATTGTTCAGTATACTTTCGGCGATGTTTCAAATCACCTCGTCGATCGGTCGTGGATGAAGAGAACCCAACAGTCTCGTCGGCAGGGTTTCACGCTCATCGAGCTGATGGTGGTAGTGTCCATCGCGCTCTTGGTTCTGGGGTGGGGCGTGCCGAATATGCTCCGAACGATTGAGAAGCAAGGGGTGACCAAAGCGGTCTTCGACCTCATGGAGGGGTGTAAGCAGGCCCGAGCCTACGCGATCATGTCGGGTCACCCGGCAGAGCTTACAATTCGAGCGGAGGATGGCCAGATGACGGTGAGAAAGGCGCGCGGACCTCGATTGATGCGCCAATCAGGGGGCGAAGCCGTCGGCGTCTCCATGTCTGGACAGACATCGGTGGAAAAGAAACTCAAAGGTTTTAGTGCTGCCCTAGCTGATGATGTCGCCGTGGAATTGCTGGACGTCAATTTTATTGATCAAATGCAGTTCTCGGAAGGCATTGTTCGGTTTTACCCGAACGGAACAAGTGACGAATTCACCATCGTTCTCAGGGTTGATGATGAGTGGCGCAAAGTTTCCTTGGATCCGATCACAGCGATCGCGGCGATGGAAGACTTGGCTGACTATCGATGAGAATCTCGGAGCAAAGCTGGGAAACACGAAGTGACGATGCCTTCAGTATGTTGGAGGTCATGATTGCCATCGGAATTTTCTTCACATCCGTTTTCGTGATTCTTCAGCTGACATCGCAGCAGTTGCGCACGGCTCGTTCTTTGCAGACACTGGATGTAGACACTGGAACTCTTCCTTCCTTAATCGTCATGACCAACTACCTCGAGGAAGGGCCTTTGCCGATGGAGATCAAGGCTGCCTTCGAGGATTCCAATCCCGGCTATTCATGTGATGGCATGGTGACTCAATATGCCACGAATGGATTGTTCCAGGTAGATTACGTGATTTTCTGGCAACAAGAAGGGCGCTTTAAGGAGGCAAGAAATAGTATTTTGATGTGGCGTCCCGGATCCGGTGGACGTGCGAGACGCTTGCGCAGATGAAGCTCTCCAATCCAAGTCCACCGCCGATTCGCAGGCAGCGTGCTTTCACGTTGCTTGAGATTATGCTGGCGATCGGAATCCTCACCGGCTTGATCGTTGCAATCTATGCGAGTTGGAGTGCCATCCTTCGGAGTTCCCAAGTGGGGCTCGATGCTGCGATCGAGGCTCACCGTATGCGAGTAACGACGCGTGCGATCGAAGAATCGATAAAGTCAGCAGTCATCTTTGAGCTGAATTTACCCTACTATTCGTTTTTGACTGATACCGAATCGGATTTCGCCGCATTTAGTCTGGTGAGCCGGCTCTCGGATTCGTTCCCCGGTAGCGGGCTCTTTTATGATCAACCGATGCGACGTGTGACGTTCACCGTCGAACAGTCGAATCGGGTGAATCAGCTTGTGATGAGGCAACACCCGATTTTAGCTCCTTTGGAAGACGGGGAGGAACCATACTCGCTTGTTTTAGCCGAGAACATCGGAGTTTTTGCTTTGGAGTTTTGGGATATTCAATTGAACGACTGGGCTCCCGAGTGGATTTACACCAATCAGTTCCCGGCTATGATTCGCTATTCATTGGGGACGATTCCTCCAGACGAAACCAAGGTGCCCGAGGATCAAGTTCTTCGGCGAATTGTCCACGTTCCGGCAGCGACCGTGAGAGCAGGTTGGCAACGGCCTGCGGGAGGGGGAGCCTCGGGCGCGAGAGGACGACCCAATCGGAACCCGTGAAGTCATCAATCTGACAACGTTGCGACCCCAATGAGAATCACGCGCCATCGTCACCAGGCTCAACGAGGAATTGCTCTCGTAATGGTCATGGTGGTTATTCTGGCCTTTGGGGTGCTGGCTGCGAGCTATGCATTCTCCATGAAAGTGGAGGTTCGTTTAGCTGCCAACACAACTCGCGATCCAGACATGGAGTGGCTGGGACGATCGGGAATCGAACTGGCGCGATTCGTCCTCGCTGAAAAAATGCAAATCCCCATTGAGGGACAATATGACGCGTTAAATCAAATGTGGGCTGGGGGGCCGATGGGTACCAATGATGTCCTGATGGCAATCTCGCTCTTAAATGTGCCCCTGGGTGAGGGCATGATCTCCGTCAGGATTCAAGATCTGGAGCGAAAGATAAACATCAACATTGCCGACGAACCGCTTCTGAATCACACGATGCAGATGATGCGGGTTGATCCCTTTGCTGCTGATATGATCGTTGATTCGATTCTGGATTGGATGGATCCGGATCTAGAGCCCCGTTTGAATGGAGTGGATGGTGAGGCTTACCTTGTCGAACCCAATCCTCCATTCCCACCTTATCTTTCCAAGAACGGGCCGATCGATCACATCACAGAGCTTCTTCTTATTCGCGGAATTGAGCCAGCCCTCTTCTATGGTCCTGGTGGTGGTGCTGAAGCAACAGCATTACCTCCGCCGGCTCCCCTTGCGCCAGAGCTGGTTGTTCCCGGGATGCCACCCCCGCCTGGCTTTGTTATCCCTCCTCAGACTGGTATCGATATCGGAAGAGCCGGACTGCGGGACGTTTTCACCCCTGTGGGGGGGGCTCGAGTCAATGTGAATACAGCATCTGAGGCGGTCCTCAGTTTGATCCCTGGCCTAGACGAGAACCTCGCCCGAGAAATCGTAATATTCCGAAGAGGCTTCGACGGTTTAGATGGAACGGAAGATGATCTGCCGTTCGTTCGAATACAGGATTTGGTCGGTGTCCCGGGAATGGTTCCCGAACTCATCAGTATTCTAAATCGATACTGTGGCGTACGGAGCAGTAGTTTCGAAGTTCACATCGAAACCCGTCTCGGCGACTACGAGAAGACCTACGTTGCCACCTTGATTCGATTGGGGTCTCGGGATGTGATCGTCCTAAATTTCTATCCCCTGTAAGTTTGATCTTCACATTCTGGCTTCGCTCACTAAGTGTGCGTTCGTGTCGTCAACAATCTGCATCACTGGGACTGGGACTGGTGTGGGGAAAACAATCCTCACGGCGCTGCTTACCATTCACCTGCGAAAGCAAGGCAAACGGGCCGTCGCGATAAAGCCTTACTGTTCTGGGTCCCTTGATGACGCAAGACTGCTTGCGCAAGCCAACGAGGGAGAGCTCTCTCTCAAAGAAGTATCCCCTGTATACTGCTTAGATCCTGTCGCACCCTATGCCGCTTTAACGCATCGAGAAGCCAGCGACGCCTACAGGCGAGTCTTGGATCTAGTAAGCACTATGAAAGCCCGATATGAGATCCTGTTGATTGAAGGCGCTGGCGGTGCTGCTGTTCCGATCACGCAGACCGAAACGATCGCCAACATGATGGTCCGCATTGGAGGGCCACGGATAAGTGTGGGTTCTAACCGGCTCGGGATTCTGAATGAGACGCTCTTGACAGAAGCCTACTTCTCTCAACTTGGCGCTTCCAAGAGCAAGCTAGTCCTTATGCAGCCCAACACTCCCGATCCATCGTTTAAAACCAATGCACAAATACTTCAACAAGTCTTACCACTCTCAGAAATCTCAACGATACCATACCTTGCGGGGGAGCTCACGGATATCCAGGTCTTGGAACACTACGAAAAAAAAATGAGAAAAACACTTGTGCAGATCACGAAATAGAATACATTCGTCTCAGCTGAACGACGAAGGGCGAGAGCGCTTCAACGAAAAGCAACGATTCGGTAAGTTAAAAAAACTTTAAGAAACGTTTTGACAGACAGCGGAGACGGAAGTAACTTCCTCACCGCGATAAGGCGACTGAGCTGCCATTTTGTCGAGGATGAAATTGGCTCTCAGGATTTTTCGCCTCTAATATAAACGACTTTGGCGCGGAATAAGCGCAGAGTTCTTTGAAATTTGAATTGTGCGATAAGTTAGAGCCCCTTTTGAGGCATTCTAAGTTAGTTTGGAATGCTGAGAAAGTTTTAATTAAATACCGTTTGGATCGAAAGATTCAAACAGAATTCAAACTAACGAATATATAACGGAGAGTTTGATTCTGGCTCAGAACGAACGCTGGCGGCGTGGATAAGACATGCAAGTCGAACGGAGACTAGACGGTAGCAATATTGTTTAGTTTTAGTGGCGAAAGGGTGCGTAACACGTGGGTAATCTGCCGTATTGTTTGGAATAACTTGCCGAAAGGTAAGCTAATACCGGATGTGGATCTCTTGAGGCATCTTAAGAGATCTAAAGCTGGGGACCGCAAGGCCTGGCGCAATATGATGAGCCCGCGGCCTATCAGCTTGTTGGTGAGGTAACGGCTCACCAAGGCAAAGACGGGTAGCCGGTCTGAGAGGACGGTCGGCCACACTGGAACTGAGACACGGTCCAGACACCTACGGGTGGCAGCAGTCGAGAATCATTCACAATGGGCGAAAGCCTGATGGTGCGACGCCGCGTGGGGGATGAATGGCTTCGGTCAGTAAACCCCTGTCATTAGTGAACAAACCTTTTAAAGTAATATTTTGAAAGCTGATAGTAGCTAAAGAGGAAGGGACGGCTAACTCTGTGCCAGCAGCCGCGGTAATACAGAGGTCCCAAGCGTTGTTCGGATTCACTGGGCGTAAAGAGTGCGTAGGTGGCTAGGTAAGTTTGATGTGAAAGCTCCGAGCTCAACTCGGAAATTGCATTGAAAACTGCTTGGCTAGAGGGTCGGAAGGGAGACTGGAATTTTCGGTGTAGCAGTGAAATGCGTAGATATCGAGAGGAACACCAGTGGCGAAGGCGA
>CAYFGX010000049.1:0-54621 GCA_964342405.1 uncultured Verrucomicrobiota bacterium
ATTCGGAAACCCTCAAGCTGCTCATGGAGGTCAAGCTTGAGGAGATCGGTGAGGCATCCACTGATAAGGACGCAATGATCAATACGGCCCATTGGCGATACCTTATCTTTCCCTATCAATGGACGGGTTACGAGACGCCCGAGTACATCTGGCAACCCATCTCAGAAATCCAGAAATACAATATCATTCCTCTGCTGATCGGCAGTCTCAAGACAGCCGTCATCGCCCTGATCTTTGCCGTTCCAATAGCCATTGGGGCAGCAATCTATGTGTCCCAGTTGGCTCCAACCCGAGTGAGAGAGTGGGTGAAACCCATCGTTGAAATGCTGGCGGGCATTCCCAGCGTTGTTCTCGGCTTCTTCGCCCTGGTCGTCATGGCATCGACCATGCAAGACCTATTCGGCTACCCGTCTCGATTAAATGCTTTGGTGGCGGGTATCGTACTGGGGCTTGCCGTCATCCCGATCGTTTTCTCACTTTCGGAAGATGCGCTTTCCAGCGTTCCTTTTGAATACACCCAAGCGGCCTACGCACTCGGCAGCACTCGGTGGCAAGCGGCCTATTCCATCGCTCTCCCAAGTGCCTTACCGGGAATCATCGCCGCCATTGTGCTCGGATTTGGGCGGGCTATCGGTGAAACGATGATCGTTTTGATGGCCACAGGGAATGCCAGCATCGTTTCGTGGAGTGCTCTCGACTCCACCCGCACCATCACCGCTACGATTGCCGCTGAACTCGCAGAAACCGTCTTCGGGAGCCAACACTACCGAGTGCTCTTTCTTCTTGGCACCCTGCTCTTCGCGGTCACGTTTATCGCCAATGTGATTGGCACCGTGATTATTCATCGTCTCAAACGACGTCTAAACTCAATCCAAGTCTAAAGCGATTGGCAACTCACGGTACTCAGTCAAATCTCAGCTTCAGTCGCCGCCGTTTTGACGGTAGCTCTCTGTTCTTCACTAGCCTGACGGCTTTTGCGGCGCTGATTATCCTGAGTTTCCTTGCTGTGATACTGAGCAATATTATCTGGCAGGGATGGGAAGCCTTTTCCTGGCGCTTTCTCACGTCGAACTCAGATCAAGACATGTTCGATGCAAACAAGGCCGGAGTTCTGCCAATGATCATCGGGACCACAGCTCGCGTGATTCTGATGACGCTTTTCGTCATGCCTGTAGGTGTGATTACCGCGATCTATCTGGTTGAATACGCGCCCACCGATTCCTGGATCACAACCATTATTCAGGGAGCGATCAACAATCTAGCCGGCGTGCCATCGATCGTGTTCGGACTCTTCGGACTTGGCTTCTTTGTGAATTTCGTTGGCGGGAATCTCGACGATATTTTCAACCCCAACAACCCCGATCCCTACTGGCGCCATCCAGCATTGATCTGGGCCTCGCTCACCTTGGCGGTGATGACTCTCCCGGTCGTCATCGTGGCAACCGAGGAAGCACTTCGAGGAATTGATCCCGGACTGAAAGAAGGAAGCATGGCTCTCGGTGCGACCCAGCTCCAAACAATCTTCCAAATCGTGCTCCCACAAGCCCTACCAGGAATCATGACTGGAGGTATTCTCGCGGTGAGCCGAGCCGCGGGTGAAGTGGCTCCCATCCTCTTCACTGGAGCGGCCTATTACATGGCTGGTTACCCGGACAGTCTCACGGACCAGTTCATGGATTTAGGCTACCACATATTCACACTTGCGACCCAGTCGCCGGACATCGAGGCGACCCGCCCGATTCTGTATGCGACCATCCTCACACTCTTAGGACTCACCTTCACATTGAACATCTTGGCCATTCTCATTAGAGCAAGAATTCGTGCCCGAAAGCGGATATTTCATTGACCTTCCACCGTCGGGAAGCCTTGAGTGGAAAGACAAGCATGCGAATGAGCGCGGAGCCAAACAAAGACTCTTCCGAGAACGAGGAGAAGACCCTGATCTCGACACGGAATTTGAGTGTCACCTACGGCAACGTCAAAGCGCTCGATTCCATCTCGCTTGATCTTCCAGGAGGTCTGGTCACCGCCTTCATCGGCCCGTCAGGATGTGGGAAGTCAACTCTAATTCGGTGCTTCAACCGAATGAACGATCTCATCGATACCTTCCGAATCTCAGGCACCGTAAAAATCGGAGGCCACGACATTTACCAACCAAAAATTGATGTCATCGAGCTGCGAAAAAAAGTCGGAATGGTCTTTCAGAAATCGAATCCATTTCCTCAATCAATTCGAGATAATATCACTTACGGACTCAAGATTCACGGTCTCCGAAACGCCGCTGAACTGGAGCAACGGGTTGAGGAAAGCCTCCAAGCTGCCGGGCTTTGGGACGAAGTTAAGGATCGACTCAATGACAACGCCCTAAATCTTTCTGGGGGGCAACAGCAACGCCTCTGTATCGCAAGGGCGATTGCGATTCAGCCAGAAGTGATCTTGATGGACGAACCCGCGTCTGAATTGGATCCGGTAGGAACCGCTAAAATTGAAGAATTAATTCTCAACCTGCGCAGTCGCTACACGATCATCATCGTGACTCACAACATGCAACAGGCTACGCGGATATCCGACAAAACCGCCTTCTTCTATCTCGGGAAGCTGATCGAATTCGGAAATACGCAAACTCTATTCACCAATCCACTTAAAAGGGAGACAGAAGACTACGTAACAGGTAGATTCGGATGAAAACCGGGTTACCCTGTAACAAAAATACATGAGCCAGTTCTTTCAAAGCGAACTACAGGACTTAAGTGACCGCTTGCTGACCATGGCCAGCAAGTCAGAGCTCGCGGCCAATACCTCCATCCGAGCTCTCGTCGAGCGTGACGATGACTTAGCACGCCTCGTGGAGGAAACGGATAACGAGATTGATCAGCTGGAGCTCGAGATCGATGAGATGGCCATTCAGCTGCTTTCCAAAGCGCCTCTGGCAAGAGACCTGCGCTTTATCACTGTGGCCATGAAAATCTGCACTGACCTGGAGCGTGTTGGGGATGAGGCCACAACCATCGCCCGACGCAGCCGCGATCTCAACCAAGAGCCACAGCTCAAGGACTACATCGACATTCCCAGAATGGTTGGACTCGCAATGGAGATGATGGACCAAGCCCTGAAAGCGTTCGTAAATGGAGACGCTGCGAGTGCGAGAGCGGTTGTCCCGAAGGACAAGACGGTGGATCAAATCAACAAACAGCTCCACCGCGAGCTTTCGAGTTACATGGTCGAGAATCCGAAGAATATCTCCCGCTGTCTCAATTTGATGGTGATCTCCAAAAGCATCGAACGAATCGCTGATCACGCAAAAAACATCGCAGAACTCGTGGTCTACCTCTGCGATGCGGAAGATATCCGCCACATGGGCAACCTTCCAACGTCCAAACAGTGATCTAAAGGCCCTTGCCTCAGAGAGCAATGCGAGAGATCGCCACTGCGCCACCAAAGCAGTGGATCACATCACTCTCCGCTTCCCCTGGTCGGTCCCGGTAAACGCCTGAATACTGGAACCGATCTTCTTCCACTCGATACAAAACCGGCAATGGATTGCGACAAGGGGCGCAATGCACATGGTCTGTTTCCCCGGCCGGTTTGTCTGAATGGGGGAGATTAACATTCCAGAATCCTCGCTCCTCGCTCGGCAACGGGGAGATCTCACGAAATACTCGTTCGACACGATCCCTTGCAAGCGCCCAATCGAATCGCATATTGGCTTTCCGATAGTGGGAAAACGCAATCGCCCGTCTCCCCAAGATCGCCGCCTCGCGCGCTGCGGCTACTGTGCCCGAGATGAATATATCAACCCCCAAGTTTCCTCCCTCATTCACCCCTGAGAGAACCCAATCGAATTCAATCTCTCCAAACAAACGACCTCGAAGCGCCAGACGAACGCAATCCGCCGGGGTTCCATGGATCGCTGCTGCTCGTTCGCCACGGCGTTCGACTCGGATCTCATCCCGAGTCGTGACCTGATGACCACACTCAGAGCGTTGGACATGGGGCGCCGCAATATAGACCTCGCCGTCAACCGCTGCTTCCAGCGTTGCCAGTCCCTGAGCGTCTATTCCATCATCATTCGTCAACAAGAGCTTCATATTTGCCAAGCGTCGGCCCCACTGCGTAACATTGGCTCACCAGAATGCCAAGAACCTCCGTCGCCAAAGCCGTGACTCGGGCCGCTCTCGAGCTTAGTGAAGCTCTCGAGACAATGGACTTTCCGAGTCCGATCTCACAGGTTTACAACCCACTCACTTACGCATGGAAAGCCCACGAGCGGTATCTGACACGATACGGCGCCACTCAGAAAAAGGTCGTCTTCTTGGGAATGAACCCCGGTCCCTTCGGCATGATGCAAACCGCAGTCCCCTTCGGTGAGATCTCGTTCGTCCGCGATTGGATGAAAATCAGTAAGGGAGTGACTCGACCCCGCTTTGAGCACCCGAAACGACCGATCGAAGGCTTCGATTGCAAACGTTCCGAAATCAGTGGCAAACGTCTCTGGGGTTTATTCAGTGCTCGCTACCCCAAAGCTGAGGATTTTTTCGCGGATCACTTCGTTGCCAATTACTGCCCCCTCGCATTCCTAGAAGAATCGGGCCGCAACTTTACTCCGGACAAACTCCCGGCACCTGTCGCCCGGCAACTAGCCAGCCATTGTGATGCACACCTCCAAAAGGTCATTGAGATCCTAAAGCCGCGTTGGGTGATCGGCGTCGGCGCATTCGCCAGAAAGCGAGCCGAAACCGCCCTAAAGGGAATGGAGATATCAATAGGCCAGGTCCTTCACCCGAGCCCAGCAAGCCCAGCAGCCAACCGAGGTTGGGCCGAACAAGCCACCTCCCAACTAGAAGCACTCGAGCTGTGGTAGCCCTGGCAAGGAACGGAGCAAGGAACAGCCCATTTAATTCGTCCAAATTCGCACTTAACAGCTTCCGCGGTTGCCAGTTGAACCTCAACCAGGCGGCGAGAGAAATCTCCTACTCCGTCCACACGGAGATTCGAATATTGTCGGCATAGTCTCCTGCTGTCTGATCCGGTGACGGACGAAGATGCACCCCCAGACCATGAGAACGGCCCGTTTCAATCGTCTCCGTAAAACCAGTGTTGAGCATCGAATCTCCCCCCTGGATCAGCGGCAAGGGAACACCGTCGACAAACAACGTGTAAGGAATGTGAAATCCGCTCTTGTGCAGCAGTCGCCCTCCATTGTCGGAAAAGAAACTGAGTCGATAGCCCACGTTGCTTCGAACGACACACTCTATCGATCGCTCAACCTCCTCTTGAATCAAGCCAAAATCCAAAGTGGCTAGACTCATTCCCGGGGCAAAAAGCCCTCCACTATTCACTAATGCGAGATCCGATCTCGTGGCTATCTCCTGCTGCACTTGAACGAGGTTGGATTCGACTTCGAGGGCGTCATCGATGGTTCCTGAGAACAGTCGGATCACAATCGAATCAGAGTAAGTCCCCGGGGGTAACCAAGCACCGCTATTCGCTCGAATAGAGAACTCCAAAACATGTTGTACATCCCCATCACCGAATCGGCCCATCAAGACCTCCCCCACTCTCACATCTGGAAAATCTTTCAAAGGAATCGAGCTCGTGGGATTACGGTAGATCTGGTAGGGTATCTCGGCATTGCCCATTACCAGGCGCCGCGAGCCCACTCCTCCACTGGGCACCGAGAATGTCAGAAAATAATTCCCGGGCTCACCAGAGGCGTTGACAACTCTCAGCGTCTTCACATGACTCACTTCGTCCAGACCCAGATGAACGCCTGTGCCGAGATTCAGGACCGAATCCACAAGCAAACGAGGGAGTTCAGCCCTCGCGTCGGAAGTCCAACCGAGACTGGTAATCCAGAATAGAACCGCCCACAGACCGCTCGGCATCGACATCGACGGCCTCACATATGAACACGCAAAACGTGTTGGAAAGTAATAAGTAGACATTCTTTAGTTGCTCCCTTCTTCAACGATGAGTGAACCCAAATCAATCGTCTCTCCAGCCTCTTCAGGAATCGTGAAACCAACCGCGCTGTAGTTCCCATCAAACCACCTTATTTCATAGTCGCCTGCCCGAAGCCCCTCGATCGCGAACGTACCCTCCCTCGTCGTGAATACTGTGAGAGGATTCCAATCTGCCTTTCCGAGCTGAACCACCTCGCCCACTTGCAAAGCAAAGGGAGCTCCCGAACGATTCGCCACGTGACCACTGACAAAAACTGTCGGCTCGCTTCCGATCGCAATGTGGGACCCGCTCTTGTAACCCATAGTCGCAGAATAGTTGGCCGGTCCCATATCGTAGGCAAAAGGAAGATCTTCGGCAGGTTCAACTCTGACAGACTTGGGAAAGTAAGACTGGACGTTGGCCAATACCGCTGTTCCCCAACGGTTTAGGCTCGCCTCCTCACCCTGCCCTTGGTCATTGAGCTTCACGTCAACCCCGTCCAGCGAATCATGCCCCGTCACCAAGACGAAGGCATCGTTAATGGGGCGGGAAACCGCCCAATGCCCCCCAGCAAAGGCAAGGCTCGACCCCAACTGCAAACTCGTTCTCGTGCTCAGACCGCCATCCTGCTCCATCATTGATTGCCCCAAGTCCAATTCTGCACGAGGACTCGCATAGCCAGCTCTCATATCTGCCGACCTCTGCCCTCCAGCACCCTGCTTCAAGTCGGCGCTTCCTCGCCACGCCCTCAGTTGAGTCACGGGGTGATAGCTATAATGCAATTCGCGTGTCTTCGATTGCGAGTTGAAGGCCGTCCCCAATCGATGCTTTCGATTTCTCCCAAACGACCATTCAAACCGAAGGTTCGCCCCAAACATCATTCCCTGCACAGCATCCGTGCGCACGCTGAGGTTGAGACGACTTGAAAACCCGGCAGAGAACCGCTTCGAAAAGGATGTTGTTCCATAAAAGCTATTTTCCGTCTCTGAACTAGAACGAGAATACCCGGCCCCAAAACTTGACCCCATTCCCCAGGGAAGCTGACGACTATGAGCCATTCGAAGATCCACAACAGCCCTCTGCCCAGAACGCCCATCGATACCCCGAAACTGGGGACTATAATGATGGAGGTCAAACCGCCATTGGCCGCGAGAAGGATCAGAGCGATCCCGACTCGAGTACTTTATGTATGTGAGCCCTAGAGCGTAGCCAACCCCTTCCGACCTCTCGCCGCTCGCGCCAAGCTCACAGCGAAAGGTTCCGATACTCGAAGCCCAGGTCGAATTTACCCCCCCTTGAACGACATCACGTGCCCCCTGAAAATTCCATTCACGAGTATGCACGTTGGAAAAGCCACGGCGATAGAAGCCACTCATGACAGGCTGCTCCCAATCATAGCCCCCAGCAAGAGTCGTGGATCCTGGCTTCCACCCCGCCCCGAGATAATAATCTTTTTCCCCCGGAGCCAGCAGCGCTTGATCAAAGGCGAAATTGAGATCTATCCGTTTCTCCACTCCCCACTGATCCGTCACGACCATCTCGACATCCGTTAACCCCGCTCCCAAATGCAGATCCTCCATTCGGTATGGCCCAGGAGCCAGATGAAGACTCCGAACTCGCTCCCCATTCACAAAGATCTCCACCTCAGACTCAGAGTCTAGAAACAAGTCAGACTGCCCCCTAGGCCGAGGCTGATGAAAGGGTTGCAAGCGATTCTCTCGTTCGACAGTAAATCCGAGAAGGGACACGGAATCCTGAAAAGAACGAGCCACACTACGAATATCCCCAAACGAATAGCGGACCCGCTTCTCCGGAACATCCCGAACCACTCGGCTAAACCTCCGCTCCAGCGCACTGTTCTTTCTCACGTCAAGCCTCGCTCCCTGTTCCAAGACCCAACCACGAAATTGAAGGGCCTGTTCCAATCCAAAGATCGGACTCTGCAATCCGTCCCTCGATCCTCCGCCCATCTGGTTCGCGACCTGCATACGGAAATTTAGGAAGCCGCTCAATTCACTTGGCGCAACAGGTGAGGAGAACCTATCCAAGACGTTCCGTCCGCTCATCGGAATCACTTGTGTCTTCAACAAGCTCGGGGGAATCTCAACGAAAATAGTTAGGGACCGAAGATCCAGTTTGCCGCTGATCCCCACGGCCGCGAGATCTTCAAGCCCCAAGCGCCCTTCCCCCGAAACTCGCTTCGCCAAACTCTCGTAAGTCTCTCGAGCCACCAGATCTTCAAACGACTCACGGATCTCATCCCAAAGCAAACGCACCGAATCTCCCTGAGCTGAAACCAATGCCTCACACTCCACTCGATGCTTATCATCAATCACCAGCGGCATCAGCACTTCCATGTCCTCTCCTCCCTGCACATCGAAACAACTCACTAGGAACAACTGCACACTGATCGCGAAGCGGAAACAAACTCCCCGCATGTAAAAACTCGCACGGCACACGATAGCATTCTCCTATCTGAAGGAATGAGAAAACTCCGCGCACCGCGCCCCTCCTTGACGAGGAATAAGCTATTCGCGATATTTGACATGGGCGACTGGCTCGCCAAAAGGTAGCCCCTGAGGCCAAGGCATTCGAAGCCTTCGAGTGGACCCCGCAAGAAGATTTTCGCCATCAATCTTCGCAACCAATTCCTGAGGAAGTTTAACCGAGCTCCCCCCACACGACAGTTCAACCACGAGATCCTTCAAGATCACATGACGAGAACCCTCGTTGCAAACATCCAACTGAAGGCTCTTCGTATCTTCTCCGTTAACGACCTCCGTTCTTGAGACGACCTTTTCTTTCGTTCCTCCAGGCTGGACGTAGACGGAGGCCAAGTAACGAATCCCGACATTCAGGTTCACACCCCCACCCGCTTCTTTCGTCAATCGAACCGGGAGCTGTTCGGCCACAAGGCGAAATGCAAGCTCTTTCTCAACCGGCGACTTTCCGATCCACTTGACCCGAACAATCTGCTCGCCGCCACCCGCAAGTACGAATTGTGGGGGAAAGACCATGAACTGTTTATCTGCCCGTTCATTCAACTCCTTTCCATCCAGGCTTAGCGATCGGGATAGGAAATGAACATCGACGGCGAGGGTTTCATTCCCCTCGTTGGTGACCGTGAACACACCCGAAGCTCCGCGGCCCTGCGGACTCAGAGTCATTTTCATCGGAGACAACTTAAAGGCATGTGCTGATGGAAGCGCTGCTCCGAGAACGAGCAGAACTGCAAGAGAAAGACGTTGGACACAAAACATGTACCTGACTATTCGAACCGCGAGGAGCTTCATGATATTCAGTATGTAATTCTATTTGAGTATTCAGGTGAGACCGATAGATCAGAGACCAAAGAACAAATGAGGCTGAGAGAGATCCTTTCAATTTTCAGCGACCAAGAACCTCGAATCAATCTCCCCCAGCCAAACACTTTTACTTCGCGGCAATGGTGAACGTCAGCGTATCGGAATAAGAATCCGCTGCGAGATTACTGGAAGTACCGTCATAGCTGATGAGAACCGCATTGGTATAGCCATCAGCAGGCGTTTTCTCGGCGGAATCCGATACTGTAGCCGTCCCGTTTGAAAAAACGACGTTCACACCACCATAAGTCAGGTCGTATATCAGTTGCTCTCCAACTGAATCACCTATCAGCAATCCCCCTGAGACAGATTGCGCCACCCCGTTATTGGAGCTGACCGTCACAGTGTAACCATCAGCGTCATTACACTTTTCGACGACCGTGCCTATTGACACCCCACTGATGTTGCCAGCAGGAGTCAACGTAGCCGCCTCTGAGTGCCCACCGACAGAGAGCTCGAGAACGACGGGAACATTTCCCGTTAGGTTCAAGGTGCCAACCGTATCCCCCAAGGCGATAGGTGAAAGGGTTATAGCTAGTAGAGCAAAGGCTGTTGTTTTCAATCGTTTATTCATGTTGTTCATTAGGTTTTTCGTTGGTTTTTTTCTTGTTAGCACAGCAGGAAACCCATCGCTTCGAAGTCCCATTCAATGGATTTCTCGTTGTGTTGAATTCACCTCTGCAATCAGGATGCCAGATTACGAAGTATCACTCACAAATCCGGCATTCCCCTTCTTTGCCGACCATCGATGCGGGGTCCCGCTACTTGCGTTTTCAAAATTCTTCAAGCCGGTGTCTGAGACTACGAAACCGACACTATATCTTGAAAATCAGGTGTTTATGTCGAGTTTCAAGAGACCCTTCTGCGACAGCAACAGGGTTGGGTGGGTGATCCATCTCGGAGCTATGAGCCAGCAAAAATGCGGATCAAATAATCGACAGTTTCCCCCAACTACCAACATCCCAATTTCTACTAGCGCTCACATCAACGCTACTAGAGCTCTATTAGCGTTGATGTGAGCGCTAGTAGAAACACAACTTCTGAATCGATCTTCCGCTCATACAGCCTCTTGAAACCGCTCCCATTACGGTCCGCCCACGAGGGAAATGACTTGCATTATCCGGAGTCTGAGTTAGGCCCTTGGTTGTGGGTTCGGATAGCAAAGATCAAATAGGCCACTCCCGTGGATGCCGCTTTTGCCTTGATGAAAGTTCAGCGCAAGCCCCCCCTTTCATCGACGCACCATTCAATACAACGGCCTCCCTTCTTCCACTCATCAAGTTCTGGGAAAAGAAGGCAGCAACAGGGGATCAAAGCGTCGCGCGTTCCCTCTTGGAAGAAATCGAAAAAACGCCTGAGCTTCGGGCCCCCATTTGGGAGCATGACCTTTCGGACCACCACCAGGAACTCCTTAGACGCTTAGTCGGGGCGATCTTCCCTGAGGCCACATGGGAGACAGATCTCCGAGCAATCGTTGGCCTGTTCGAGACGAAACCCATCGTCGCAACGCCTTCATACCTTCAGCTCGTCCCTGACGCCGCCTCCATCCCGCGCGCCAATGTTGACTCAGAGCTCGAGCGTAAACTGAAGCACTTGTACGCCTACAGCATGATCCTGGAACAGCTCTACAATATGGAGCTGAACGTTGATTATCCAATCGTTCGAAAAACCATCGATCCAAGCACAGGCTTTCCGGTTTACGTTCAAGTCGAGGTCGACTCCCAGTTTATCGAGGTGAGGACGACCTCGGAGAAGGGCCCCACGCTCTCGGAGGAACAGAAGGACCAAATCCGCGAGAACCCTGCTGACCTTGAGCTGCTCAAGGCGCTGCTGCCACCGGAGGAGTTCGAGTTCTTCGGTTTCATTTCCATTCACGCGTTGAAAGTCACGGACCAACAACTCCTCGCAGAGATCAATAAACAGTTGATCGAAGCACGCTCAATTGTGTGCCCAGAAACCATTCTTGAGCTGGAATCGAAACTGCGATCTCTCTTCGGTTTTCCGGATTTAACTTTGGGACTGATCGCAATACAGGGCGATGAGTGGATGCGGCTCAGTGGATCGAGTGAGATTAAAAACCAGTGTATCTTCGGAGACAGCCAGCACTACAACCTCGCAGACTACCAAGGATCGGCACACGAGGAAGCCACCAGAGAAACCAAGACCATCCTCGTGGACGATCTCTCCAAGAAAGAGCCTCTCTCCACCATTGAGCAAGATCTCCTCGGAAAGCGCGTGCGCAACCTAGCCGTCGCCCCCCTCATCTCTGGAGACCAAGTGATCGGAATCCTGGAGCTCGCCTCACCAAACCTTGGTGTCATGAACCCGATGAACACCATGAAAACTCGAGAGTTGCTTCCCCTCTTCACATCGGCGATCCAACGGAGCCTCTCAGATTTCCAAACCAAAATTGATGGTATCATCAAACGCCAATGCACAGTCATTCACCCCTCAGTCGAATGGCGTTTCCGAGAAGCAGCGGCAAATTACCTGCGAACCCATTCTCCTGAATCCTTCGGTCAGGAGGCTATTGCCTTCAAAGATGTCTTCCCCATGTACGGAGCATCTGACATTCGAAACTCATCACGCATTAGAAATCGATCGATTTCAGACGATCTGGCCCACGAACTCCAAAGCGTCTCCAAGATCCTTAACGGAGTCTCCACTCCCATCTCCATTCCCATTCTCGCGCAAGCAAAAGCCACCTGCCAACAGTTCCTGGGATTGACCGCCAAAGAGATCCGAGCCAGCGATGAGTATCGGATCACTGATTTTCTCCAAACAGAGATCCGCGAATTACTTCAACTACTCGCAGCTCGCGAACCATCGCTTAGGCCGGAGATTGACCAGCATTTTTCCCAGCTGGATCCCCAACACGACACTTACTTTAAGACCCGCAAAGATTACATGGACAGCGTTGCCCAGTTGAACGCCGCCTTCGGACAGATCCTTGAGGAATCGCAAGAAGAAGCCCAGCGCATCTATCCACACTACTTCGAGAAGCACAGCACGGATGGCGTCGATTTTACTCTCTACATCGGGAAGTCTCTTTGCCGTGACCGTGATTTTCATCCGCTCTACTTGGATAACCTCAGACTCTGGCAGTTGATTCTCATGTGCGACCTTGCTTGCACAAATCACGACTTAAAAAAGCGCCTCCCGATTCCCCTGGAGACGACTCATCTGATTGCCGTTCAAGACCATCCGGTCTCCATTCGTTTTCGGTTCGACGAACGCCTTTTTGATGTCGATGGCGCCTACAACGCTCGATACGAGATCATGAAGAAACGAATCGACAAGGCCATGATTAAAGGGAGGTCCGAACGCCTGACTCAACCCGACAAAATTGCGATTGTTTATTCGAATTCAAAGGAGGCTGCGAAGTACCGCAAACACATCGAATACTTGCAGAATGCCGGCTACCTCATTCCCGGATTCGAAGACCTCCAGGTTGAGGACCTCCAAGGAGTGGAAGGGCTCCGTGCGATGCGAGTCACGGTCAATCTCAAACGGGCTCCAGGCGAATCCCCTGTGAGCCCTAGTCAGTCAGGCCCCTTGGAGAAATCAACTGTTTGGTAACCAATCCTTTCCGTCCAGCATGAGACTCATCGGGATATTCGTTGGCCTTGGAATCCTTTTCCTCATTCCCTTCCTCATCTGGGGCCAAGCTTGGCAGTGGACAGCCGAGGGAGCAGTCCAGTGGCTGATGAACTACGGAAGATGGGCCTGGGCGGTAGCGCTTGGTCTATTGGCTGCGGATCTGTTTCTTCCGCTCCCCGCAACCGCTGTGATGGCCGCTTTGGGCTACGTCTACGGCCCCATAACCGGAGGCATTATCGGAGGGATCGGATCCTCGGCATCAGGCTGCCTCGCATATGGCATCTGTCGAGCTCTCGGCAGAAATGCCGCTGTCAAACTGGTTGGACAAGAAGATCTCATCAAGGGCGAGAACCTCTTCGCTCGTTTCGGTGGATGGCTGGTCACCCTCTCTCGCTGGCTTCCCTTATTCCCGGAAGTCGTTGCCTGTATGGCGGGATTGACTCGCATGCCGGGACACCTCTTCCTCGTCGCAATCGTGTGCGGAAGCTTCCCAATGGCATTCACCTTCGCCTTCGTTGGCCATGCGGGTGTTCGTCACCCCCTCTTCGCCATTTCGCTGAGTGCTGTCGTTCCTCCGATTCTTTGGTTTCTGATCCAGCGCTACCTGACTCGCACCGCTTCGACTGAAAACAAAAGGGAGTCGAGAGAAGAGTCATCGCTTTAAGCAGCCTCCTTCTCCACTATCGATCCCGACAATTTCTCACAGGAGGAATCCCCCCTGGAGTTCTCAACAGGACTGCTGTAGCGTCCGGATACGCTTTAATCGACCGCGATGAACGAGGAAAACAACCCAGAGAATCAACCAGCACCGCAACTGCAAGAGATGTCATTTCTCAAGGCTCTGGCCTTTGAGGCATCGCTTGTCTTGGTCGCCCTCATTCTAGCCTGGGTGTTCCATGTCCCACTTCTCGCCGATTTTCACTGGGAGTGGACAGCAGTCCTTCTGGGCTTCACTTCGACCTTACCGCTCTTGGCGTTTTTCGCGTGGATTCTACAATCCAACTACCCTCCGTATATCGAGGTTCGAGAATTCCTCGTTCAATTCATACAACCACTCTTCGGTAGGTGGTCTGTAATTCAGTTGGCCTCGCTTTCGTTGATGGCCGGCATCGGTGAAGAGATCTTGTTCCGAGGCGTTTTGCAAACTGGACTCGCGAAAATGGGCAGTCTCATTCTAGGTGTCGTCGGAGCCAGCTTGGCGTTCGCCGTGTGTCATGCCCTCACAAAAGCGTATTTCGTGAGCACCTTCGTCATCGGAATCTACCTCAGCATCGTCTGGTATGCGGCCGACAATCTGCTCACGCCGATCTTGACGCACGCAATCTACGATTTCTTCGCTCTGATTTACTTCTTAAAATGGTATTCCCCAAAGACGAGCAGAACGGTACAGAAGAAAACGGACCCTTGAGAGGCCCGTTTTCATTCTAGAATGGTTCTTTCTTGCTAAGCCTTCGCAACCAACTGTCGGAGGACGTATGGCAGAATTCCTCCATGGCGGTAGTAGTCGATTTCGATCGGCGTATCGATACGGCAACGGACGGCAACTTCCAAGGTCTCGCCACTCTGCCGAACGATTCGCAAGGTGAGGTCTTGCTGTGGTTGGAGCGTGTCGTCAAGCCCCGCAAGATCGTAGACTTCGGTTCCGTCGAGGGACAGTGACTTAGCACTGGCGCCGTCTTTGAACTGGAGAGGAAGGACCCCCATCCCAACGAGGTTCGATCTGTGAATCCGCTCAAAACTCTCTGCCACCACCGCACGGACCCCAAGCAGGCGCGTCCCCTTCGCAGCCCAATCCCGCGAGCTGCCGGTGCCATACTCTTGACCTGCGATCACGACCAAAGGCGTTTTCTCGGCGGCATACTTCATGGCAGCATCATAAATGCTCATTTCTTCGTTCGCCGGCTGGTGCTTGGTCACTCCCCCTTCTGTGCCAGGGACCATCAGATTCTTAATCCGCACATTGGCGAACGTCCCACGAGTCATAATGCGGTCATTGCCCCGGCGTGAGCCGTAGCTGTTGAAGTCCGCAAAATCGACTCCATTGCCTTCGAGATAGGCCCCGGCAGGCGAGGAAGCTTTGATGGCGCCAGCGGGCGAGATATGGTCCGTCGTGACCGAGTTCCCGAATACACCCAGAGCTCGTGCCCCTTCGATACCTGAGATCTTCCCGGGCTCCAAACCGAAATCGGTAAAGAAAGGTGGTTCCTGAATGTAAGTACTTTTGGGATCCCAATCGTAGACATCTCCTACCGAGGCAGGGATCTCATTCCACTTAGGATTCTGGTCTGCAAAATCACTATACAGGGCCTGGAAAGTTTCGGGCTTCAAGGCAGATTCAAGTTCCTTCCGCACATCCTCAAGGCTAGGCCAAAGATCCTTCAGATAAACATCCTGCCCGTCACTACCCTTTCCAAGTGAGTCCTCCGCTAGATTAACGTCGACGCGACCCGCGAGCGCAAAGGCCACGACGAGTGGAGGCGACATGAGAAAATTGGCTTTGATGTTCTGATGCACTCGAGCCTCAAAGTTCCGGTTGCCGGAAAGCACAGAAGCCGCAACCAGATCATTGTCGACCACTGCTTTCTCAATCGGCTGAGACAAAGGACCACTGTTTCCAATGCATGTCGTGCACCCGTAGCCCACTAGGTTGAAGCCCAATTTGTCCAGATAGGGTTGTAGGCCGGTCTTGTCGAGATAATCGCTCACCACCCGTGATCCCGGAGCCAGCGAGGCCTTCACCGCTGGATCCACTTTCAGGCCCTTCTCTACCGCTTTCTTTGCCACCAAACCGGCGGCCAACATGACGGAAGGATTCGAGGTATTTGTGCAGGAGGTGATGGCCGCGATCAGGACACTACCATGACGCAACTCGACGGAGCCGCTGCCATTCATATCAGCTGACACCTTCGTACTGGCCAACTCTTCTGCTTTCTTTCCGAAGCCACCCTCAGAGACCGGCTTTGAAAACGCCGTATCAAAAGCTTCACCCAAATTCCCCAACGCGATTCGATCTTGAGGGCGGCGTGGTCCAGCCACCGAGGGACGAACCGTGCTCAAGTCCAACTCAACATCCACGGAGTAATCTACCTGGCCCTTTTCAGGAATTCCCCACAAGCCTTGTGCTCGGTAGTAATTCTCGTACATCTTGCAGTGAGCCTCACTTCTACCCGTAGCTCGCAGATATCGAACGGTTTCTTCATCCACCGGGAAGAATCCCATGGTGGCACCGTATTCGGGAGCCATATTGGCGATCGTCGACCGGTCGACGGCAGGCAAGGCCACCGCGCCTGGACCATAGAACTCAACAAACTTACCCACCACCTTCGCCTCACGGAGCATTTCGGTGATGGTTAAGGCAAGGTCCGTCGCAGTCACTCCTTCGCTCAGAGAACCCGTCAAGTGAACGCCAACAACATCGGGCGTCAAAAAGTAAACCGGTTGCCCCAGCATACCCGCTTCGGCTTCAATACCGCCCACGCCCCAACCAACGATACCCAGACCGTTGATCATGGTGGTGTGTGAGTCCGTGCCGACCAAGGTATCGGGATAATAGACACCGCCTGCTTCCAGAACACCCTTGGCCAAATATTCCAAATTGACCTGGTGCACAATCCCAATGCCTGGGGGCACGACCTTGAAAGTTTCAAACGCCTGCATTCCCCACTTCAGGAACTGATATCGCTCGCGATTACGCTCGAACTCTTTGTCCAAGTTCTTCTGCATGGCATCCTCGCTTCCGGCAAAATCGACTTGCACGGAATGATCGACCACAAGATCTACCGGTACGAGAGGTTCAATGATATTGGGATCCTTCGAAAGCCGCTTGACCGCCGATCGCATCGCGGCGAGATCGACCAAAAGCGGTACGCCGGTAAAGTCCTGGAGAACGATGCGGGCTACCACAAATGGAATCTCCGCCTTGCGATCCCCCTTGGCCTGCCAACCGGCCAGGGCTCGAACATTCTCCTCAGAGACTCGCTGGCCATCACAATTTCGGAGGACGGACTCAAGCACGAGTCGAATAGAAATCGGCAACTTGGAAATAGGGCCCAAGCCGGCCGCTTCCAGAGCCGGCAACGAATACAACTTCCCGGTATCCCCGTTTCCTAGATCAAAGTCCTTAAGCGATTCAAAAAGGTTGTGTGTTTGGTCCATGTGCGAAATCCGAAACTGACGCTTTTATGATTAAAACTGAACGCGAACCATGAAGTCTGGCAGGAACCTTGTCAACACGGAGCTGCTGCGGAAACACCGCCGAATCCCCTTGATTCATAGCGACCCTGAGCCAAATGACAGCGGCAGATTCATCCGACCAAGCGGTCTACCGAGGATCAGCGATCAAGATTGCCCTAAGGGCGTCGAAGAAGAGGCCTCCTGCTGCTCAGGCGCAGCCCGATCCTGCAGGTACACCCGCTCGGCCTCTTGCAACAACGCCTTAACCCCGCCTGGAGGTAAATTCGGCGGGCCATCCAACCAATAGGGCTTGGCATTGACACCGTTCCATGATGTTTCAGTGACTTCAACAGCCACGGCCGGTTTTTGAAGGTGGATGACCAACTGCTTGGTTTCCCCCGCGACCTGGACTCTCTCCGCCAGCACCCATTTCGGAAGCTTCCCGGCCTCACCGAGTGCCCCGCAATAGAGCACATTCCGCAGCCAAGGCCACAGGCCCACTGAGGCAGCCATCACAACCAAGCCGACACATAGAAGAGTTTCACTCCGTGTCATCGGCCCAGGACTCAAGACAACCATCCAAACGACCGCGGACATCAGCACCACATCGCCCAAGTAGAAGACCCAGCTGGGCACCTGCGCCACTCGGGTCTCAGACGTTTCGGCACCACTGAATGGACCAGGCTCCGTGCCAAGAGTCTGTCCCAGTTCGAGCTGCCGATTTCCCTTGATGAGCCTGTCCACTCCCGACCGGCCTACCGCCCCCTGCTCGGAGAACGCATCCGAGCTCTCCAGAGGAGAAGGCTGGTCTGGATTGGCACTGGGCATCAAGTTCTCTAGACCTCGTCCCAAAGGGCGTTTCATGTCTGTAAAAGGCTGTCCGAAGAGCAGGTGGGATGCAACGATTTTCGAGCCCTGCACCCCTAAACTTATTCACCGACCCAACGACTCCGTCGGCGCTATGAATCAGACGGACCAATGCCATCGAGCAAGCCTACATGATGAAGCCTATGCGCGACTGATCGACCAGAAAAGAAGCCCCATGGACAAGCATCCTCACTGATACGATTCATCTCGCCAAAGACTGAAGATCCTTCTATCGTCCCCCAAGGATCCGGCAGAGCAGGAAACCTGACTTACCGCTACTGTCCTCCCATACACGCCACATATGTCGATCGCAAAAGGTTTCACTGAAGGAAGCACAGACGCTCCCACCTCTGCCCCCAAAGAAAACGAAAAGATCTTTCTGGTCGGAGCAGAGCTCAAGTCAAAGTCCCAGTGGGACGTCTCAGAATCGCTCGAAGAACTTGCCAGTCTAGCAGAGACAGCAGGAGGCAAAGTCGTAGGTGAGGGAATTCAGAAGCTTGATCGTCCGGTGTCGGGTACCTTCATTGGGAAAGGAAAGGCCGAACAATTTGCCGCGGAGTGCGCCGAGAAGGCCGTGGACACCGTTATTTTTGACGACGAGCTCACACCAGGGCAAGGTCGCAATCTCGAGCGGGTCTTTGACCGAAAGATCATCGACCGAACCTCATTGATTCTCGACATCTTCGCCCAACGAGCTCGCACCAGAGAAGGAAAGCTTCAAGTCGAGCTTGCCCAACTCCAACACCTCCTTCCACGACTCACACGATTCTGGACTCACCTTTCCCGACAAAAAGGCGGGATCGGTATGAGAGGAGATGGTGAATCCCAGTTGGAAACAGACAGACGACGCATCCAAGAACGGATCAGCCGACTTTCCAACGAACTCGAACACGTCCGTAAACACCGCTCTGTTCAACGGCAGGGTCGGCGACGGAACAATTGGCCTCTCGCCTCCATTGTCGGCTACACGAATGCGGGAAAATCTACCCTATTAAACGCACTCACCGGTGCCGAGGTTCAAGCTGAGGATAAACTATTCGCTACTCTCGACCCCACCACACGAAAACTGCGACTCGATACCAACCAAAAGGTGTTGCTTTCAGACACAGTAGGTTTCATCCGAAAACTCCCGCACCGATTGGTGGAAGCCTTCAAAGCTACTTTGGAAGAAGTTTCGGAGGCGGACCTCCTCGTACACGTCGTCGATGCCAGCCATCCGCAAGCCGAACAACAGATCGAGGCCGTGAACGACGTTCTGAACGAGATTGGCGCACTGGAGAAACCCACCTTGATGGTCTTCAACAAGATCGACCAATTGGAAACCCCCGATCAGCTCGAGCTCTTCACCAACCAATACTCTCCATCGGTTGGCGTCTCCGCAGCAAAAGGCATCGGCTTCGACGAACTAAAAGCGCACCTATCCAACAGCCTCCGGCCCATTCGATCCACGCTCACCCTTCACGTTCCCGTCCACGAAGCATCTGTGATCGCGAGAATTCACGAAGTCGGCCAAGTCGTCAGCCTCAAGTATGAGGATGACGTGGCTGAGATCGAAGCCCGTATCCCACCACATCGCTTGGAGGAGTTCACAAGTTTCTGCCGAGACGAGACCTGAGCGGCCCTCCTGTGGGCAGAGCGCTCAATTAACGGGCGCGCTCACATATTTTACACAGTCTTAAAACTTCTTGATTGCAATCGAGAAGCCAGACTAGAACAGGGAGTGCGCATCAAAGACCTCCCAGCAATGGCTCGCCCAAGAGAACGACTCCTCTCAGAGGGGCCAGAAAGCCTTAGCAACCAAGACCTGATCGCCATCCTACTCCGCACGGGTACAGCTGGCTGTTCTGCGATTCGCTTGGCTGACTCCCTACTTGCTCGATTCAAAACCCTCGGCGCCTTGGCACAGGCTGACCTCACCGAGATTAGAAAAGTGAAGGGGATTGGGCCTGACAAAGCGGTCACGCTCAAGAGCGCGTTCACGCTGGCGGTTCGAATGGCGCAGGAGCTACAACCCCATTCTCCTCTGATTGATGGCCCCCACAAGATAGCAGACCTCCTTCGCGTTCAGTTAACAACCTTTCAAGTGGAGACCTGTTTTGTAGTGCTTCTAAACAGCCGGAATAGACTCATAAGGATCGCTCAAGTCAGCAGTGGCACGCTAGACACACTCCTCATCCACCCGAGAGAAGTCTTCCAACTTGCCATTATCAATCAAGCAGCGAGCGTCGCGTTGGTTCACAATCATCCAAGTGGCGACCCCACGCCTTCTCCGGCAGATATTCGAGTCACTATTGACCTTGTCCGCGCAGGCAAACTGCTCCAGATCGATCTCGTCGACCACGTCATCATCGGCCGCGCAACCGAACGGCATCAAAAGGACTACTGTTCTTTACGAGAGCTTGGACATATCCCAGACTAAGCCGAAACGGAAGCCAGCCCAATACATGCCAAACGAAATCCACGCCACCGCGATCGTTCATCCGAAAGCTACTCTAGGAGATAATATTGTCATCGGCCCCTACTGCGTCGTCGACGAAGGCGTTCAGTTGGGAGATGAGTGCTCCCTCGGACCACACGTCCACCTAACGGGCCAAACACAGATCGGAAACAAGAACTCATTTCATTCGGGATGTGTTATCGGTGATTTCCCACAGGACCTATCATACAAGGGCGCGCCGACACGAACGATCATTGGAGACGGGAATACTTTTCGTGAGCATGTCACGATCCACCGCTCGAACTCTGAAGAGGAAGCAACCCAAATCGGTTCCGACAATTTCTTCATGGCCAGCAGTCATGCGGGGCACAACGCTCAAATCGGCAGTCGGAACGTGCTCGCAAACGGCACTCTTATCGCAGGGCACGCGATTATCGGAGATCAAGTCACCTTTGGCGGCAACGCAGGCGTCCACCAATTCTCAAGTATTGGTCGCCTCGCCTTTCTTCAAGGCAACTCTGGTGTCAGCCAGGATCTCCCCCCCTTTCTCATCAATTCACGAATCAATGAGGTGAGTGGATTGAATGTCATCGGAATGCGACGCGCTGGAATCCCTTCAGCTCATCGAATCGAGATGAAGAAGCTCTTCCACTTGGTCTATCGTGAAGGCCACACCATTTCTCAGGCCCTGGAACTCGCAGAGGGGCAGTTTTCGTCTCCTCCGTGTCGAGAATTCCTTGAATTCGCAAGGAACAGCAAGCGCGGGATTTGCTCGAAACTACGCGAATAGAAACTCTTCTGGCCCCCTTCTTCCTTTCGCAAGGAGGGAGAACTAAGCGCCCGCTTTCAAGTCCCCACGCCTCTCCTTCCGATCCAACTCACGAGCAAGTCACGGCACAAAAAAACCCTCTCCGGTTAAGGAGAGGGTTTGGAGAATAATCAGACGCAGATTAGAACTGGTAGACTGCGTTCAACGCAATCGTCACAGCACTCTCGTCGTCTGGGAGTGCGAAGAATCCGCCACCGCTAGGTCCACCGAATGCATCGCCGCCCTCAAGAGCGTGATCCCAGCGAACTTCCAAACGGCTGATAACGTTTTCCCACAGGCTGTAGTCAATCGTGCCCGTCAAGCTCAAGAGCTCGCTGTCGCCACCGTCATCGGTAACGAAGAACACACCAGAGTCAGCTTTGGCGTAATCGATACGACCATTGAAGGTCATCTTCTCGGTCAACTGGTAAGAGAGGTAACCAGCAATTGAGTAGGCATCACCAGCAGCAGCGGTGTCAGCCAAGTCAAATGCCAAGCCCAAGGCCAATCCGTCAACCGGAGTTGGCACGGTCGCACCAGCATAGTAGCTGGTTCGATCCGAAGGAGCTCCACCAGCAACCAAACCATCAACGATACCAGCGTAGAGAGCGCCGCCACCCAAGAAACCTGCGTCCTCAGGGATTTCGTAGCTCACAGAAGCCATGTAGGTCTTCTCAGACTCGTTACCTTGACCAATGGCGTTAGGTCGGTCGTTGACACCAAAACCATAGGAGTTAGCGACACCAGCAGAAATGCCGATCTCATCGGTCAGCTGGTAGCTGGCCAAAACACCTGTGTGCTGGAATGGCTCCAAGAAAAATCCGTATGAACGGCTGAAGTTAGGGTTACCTGGTCCAGACCCAACTTCGTAACCAATGATGGTGTCGAATTGACCCATCTTGATATCAACACCGTTTCCGATAGGAGCACGAAGAGCAACATAGGCTTGCTTGATACCCAAGTCACCGCCAGCGCTCGTTCCGAAGAAGCCGTTACTTCCCAACCATGCAGCATCAGGACCGAACCACAGGTCAACACCGTAACCAGCAGCCCATTCGCTCTCGTCGAGAGGGCTCTCCAAGCTGAGCTGAACGACGTTGAGATTGAAGCCGTCTACATAGCCAGCTCCATCATTCGTTCGGCCAGGGAAATTTCCATTTCCACCTTTGCCGATTGCCCAGATTGCCGACGTGTCAACATACCCACTCAGGGTAGTCTTCGATACCTGGCTCATTACGCTGTGCGAATCGGCCAGGGCGTTTGAACTCAAGCTGACCATCCCGGCGGAGGCCAAAGCTAATGTCCATTGGTTAAACTTCATGTTCAGTTCCTCTTGCAGTTTATTCGTGTATTCTATGTGCAATACGCCGCTACGATTGGCTCCTGCCAACCGCGCGAGATACGCACGCATTTCCCGAAACGTAGGTCAGGTTAGGGGCTTTGACAACTTTTTTTTAAATACGGCGGCGAGGGAGAAGCCCTATTTTTGCGGGCAACAAACCTCGAGGGGATACAACAAAGCCCGACCGAAGAAACGGCCGATACGTCTTACGAAGCAGGACTATACACCCACTTCCACTCCAGCACAAATAAAACCTTGGATACCAGGAGATTGCCGATACGAAGCATCTCCAAATTGCGCTGTCTCGATAAAATAGATCAAACCATCAATGACAATCGAGCTGTAAGCCCACCCAAACTTCGCTCGGCATCCCATCTCCCACAGCCCCCTACACACCAGAAAGTCACCCAGCTACGATTACCAGAAATGGCCCCAATCACCCCGCGACTAAGCGTGATTAAGCCGTCCCAGTAGAACCGTGTAAGTTATACAGGCATCCGGACAAGCTTGCTCGATCTCATTTCGAGGTTCTCTCAAAGCCTTGTCGCTACGACGTATGAGATCTAGGGAACGCCCGCGGGAGTTGTCTCCCGATCGAATACTCAGGATCATAAAACTGAATGGAAGCCAAGAGTTTACAACACCTGGCCCAGAGCTTAAGATGATCTCTTCAACAACGTTTTGACCGAAATATGGATTTGACACGGGCGCTGAACACTCGCTAGTGTTTGTCGACAAGATCTTAGAAGTGTTCAAAGGTCAGGAGCATCAATCAATGAAGACATTAGGAGTTCAATCAAAGTTTTTTGCACTGGTAGCGTCCGTCTGCCTGCTCAGCCTTGGCTCGACCCTCAAAGCCGCCCAAGCTGACGCCACGCTGACCCAATCTTCCGGGCCAGTGACCGGTGCCTCTGTCGGAGAAGCGCTCTCTGCGGGTTCAGTCATTTCAACCGGTGCAGGTGGTTCAGCCACGATTAGCATCAACGGCGACACAATCGTGCTAGCCGAGAACAGCACGCTCTCCCTCGATATTCTCGATACGGACGAGACTGGCGTGGAAACCGTCTCCAACATCCAGCTCACGCTGAGCGCTGGCCGAATCTACGGTAAGGTTGGCCGATCCTCCTCACTCTCAATGTTTGTTGTCAAAATTCCAAAAGGCCAGGTCGCCATTGATGCCACCGCTGGACCCGTCGTATTCGACATCTCGGCAAACGGCGAAACACTCGTCGGAGAGGGTTCTGTTGAGGTCACCTTCGACCGAGGAACAAACATCAGTAACCTCGTAACCCGCCGACTGAGCGCAAACCAAGCATTCAACCCGGTCACGGGTAACGTGGGCCCAGGCGATGGTTCAGCAATTCCTGATGTCACTGTTGTCCGAGTTGCAACACCTGCAGCGCCCACTCAGCCATTTCAGTTCTTTATCTCGCCTAACCTCGGCCAGAACTAATTGAGGCACACGCCGCAAATCTAAGCGGCAAAAGACATTCTAGAAAACCCCGGTTGAACGACGTTCAGCCGGGGTTTTTTGGTGGCGTAATGAACTCAGCGAATATCTCCTCTACGGGCCTAGCATCGCTCGTGCCCGGCCGATAATCCGAAGAACATCCTCCTCAACGGTACCAGACCATCGATCCGGCAAACCATAGTAGATCATGGAGCTCGCTCCTTCGTAGCCACCTTCGTCCCAAATTCGCCGTGATGGAATGTAGGCCATGACATCGTGGGAGTAGCCCATTGCCCATACCGAAGAACCATATTTCTCCCTGAGAGCCAGGGCATACTCCACCACAACTTCACCTCCCATCCCGACAAGGTCCACCGATGAGCCAAGACGCCACCAGCTCACAGGATACGCGTGCCCAGAGGGAATCGCTTTTCCATCGTCAAGAACCTTGAGCCACTTCTGCGCTCGCGAGGCCACAAAGCGATCTTTCGATTCCACTTGGCTGCGCAACAAATCCCGACTCGGAATCCGATCGAAGAAGAGATCTTCGGATACGAAACTAGTTTGGAGCTGAGGCAGAACGGGCTCCATTACCCCATCGAGGGTCTCCGCAACCGCCTGGGCTAGTGCGGCTCCATACTGAACCGCCAAGCGGGGTTTTCTTCGAGGAAGCGGATTAACGTCCGCGCCACAACCAGCGAAAAACTGAGCCACTGCCTCGGGAAAGCGGGCCTGAAGGAACTTCTGAGCGTAACCAGGGTAGTCTCCCGACCATTGATAATCGCTTAGGGTCGTTGCGTGACAGGCATAACCGAACAGAATGCCCACGGTTCGATCCTTCTCATTCACAAAACGCAAGACAGGGACAGAATAGTCCACGGGGCCCTGAAGTTGCCCCTCGAAGCGACGTTTAGGAACCAACATCTCCGGGTTGTTCCTTCGATTCACTCCAAACCTGCTTTGCCCCACGCCATAGCGTATATCAACCTTCACCTTGGAGTTCGCGGCGCGCATCGCACATCGGATCACCTTATCGATGAGCTGAGAGGTGTACTGCCGAACCGCCGCTTGTTGCTCTTCAGAAAGAAAGTACATCGTACTCAAGTTATCGCCCACCACCGGTCCGGTGTGCGTGTGCGAGGCATTGATAACGATTTGAGAACGTGTGAGTTCCAATTCCTGCATCAACGGATCACAAATCGCATCGGAGACCGCCTTTCCCATTCCCACAACATCCATCGAAATCAACAGACCCAGCTTTCCTCGGCTATCCTGCAACGCGGTCACCTTGGCCCAGAGTTCCGTTCGCGTTCCCTCCGCTGGTCGATCACGCGATGCGTATCCACTCATCCAAACGGGTCCCTCAGGGGTGATCTTCGTACTTGCAAACCCCGCTTGCCAAACCCCTGCGGCAATCGCCATCCCGGGTAACGAAACCACCAAGCCAATCACCACCCAAAGCCGCAGCTGGGCCTGTCTAGATAGAGCTCTCATTGAACGAGTATGCCTGCTTATATCATGATCTCTCAACGCAAATATGGAGCAAGTTTCTTCGTCTGCCCGATACCCGCAGACAAAGCTCGAACTCAGCTCTCCAAACGTCTAGGATCCCGCCTATGAGTAAACGAAATCAATCCCGCCCCACCATCATTCTCGTCGCTAACGGAGATCTTCGACTTTCCGCCAATCAGCAGTGCTGGGAAGAACAGCAAAAGATGGAGGCGAAGCTGACGAAGGCCATCGAGAAACAAGGGTGGAAGGTCAAGCGCGCTCATGGCTACGATCGAGGGAAAAAACACGGTTTCATAGATTCCCAGAAGATGGGTATCAAAGTCTTCCAGAAGATCGACCCTGAACAGCCTCTCATCGTCGCCGAGGCAGTCTGGCAATACAGTCAACATCTGTTGCCCGGGCTCTTCACTCACAAGGGCCCCGTTCTGACCGTGGCAAACTGGAGCGGAACTTGGCCTGGACTCGTCGGGATGCTCAATCTCAATGGCTCCCTCACCAAGATGGGTGTCAACTACAGTACGATCTGGAGCGAATCATTTACGGACCGCTATTTTCTGGACGGAATCAAGCAATGGCTCTCTGAGGGCGTCATCACCCACGATCAAAGCCATGTTAAGGATCTCGAATTGCTTAAGCTTCCTCTCGCTGAGGAACAGTTGGGCCGAGCAGCGGCAAGTGAGTTTAAACAATCAAAGCCCATCATGGGGGTTTTCGACGAGGGATGCATGGGGATGCACAACGCAATCATTCCTGATGAACTCCTCAACCCGGTTGGTGTGTTCAAGGAACGTCTCAGCCAGTCGGCACTCTACGCCGCAAGTCGAGACGTCGAAACCACTGAGGCCAAGAAAGTATATCAATGGCTGAAGCGCAAAGGTATGAGCTTCAATTTAGGAACGGACGAAGCATCCGAGCTCACTGAGAAACAAATCCTCAGTCAGTGCAAAATGTATATCGCGGCTGTTCGACTCACCCACGAGTTCGGGTGCTCAACCATCGGTATTCAGTATCAGCAAGGGCTGAAAGATCTGCTTCCCGCCAGCGATCTGGTTGAGGGCCTTCTCAACAATTCAGTTCGCCCGCCCGTCTCTGAGCCGTCCACCGGCGAAACGCTCTATCCAGGAGAACCCATCCCTCACTTTAATGAAGTAGATGAATGTGCCGGTCTAGACGGACTGGTCACCTATCGACTTTGGAAAAGCTTGGGACTATCCCCGGAGAATACGCTTCATGATCTTCGCTGGGGCCAACACTACAAAGGCCAAGGAGTCGACGACTATGTCTGGGTATTTCTGATCTCAGGAGCCGCTCCGCCTGCCCACTTTATCAACGGGTTCAAGGGCGCTTCGAGCGACCGTCAGCCTCCAATGTATTTTAGATTGGGCGGCGGCACGCTGAAGGGAATTTCGAAACCCGGCCACATTGTTTGGAGCCGAGTCTTCATCATGAATCAAGAACTCCATTGCGATCTCGGGGTCGCAGAAGTGGTCAAACTTCCTCAGAAGGAAACGCAGCGACGGTGGAAAGAAACAACTCCGCAATGGCCGATCATGCACGCGGTCACAAAAGGAGTATCGAGGGATCAAATGATGGCCCGACACAAGTCAAATCACATCCAAGTTGTCTACGCTCCGAACGAGAAACAAGCCCACCGGGCTTGCCGAATCAAAGCTGCCATGATGGCCGAGCTGGGCTTAAAAGTGCACCTCTGCGGCGACGTCTCGCTTCGATAAGCGTCAGCGCTGCACGCGGTCGTTTCTGCCCGATGCATGGCTTGCCCGTGCACGCCGTGTGTGCGCCCTCCAATAGTCCTGCATAATGATGAAGATGTAGGAAGCGGAACAGGCAATCAGCACGAGCCCCACGAGGGCTTCAATCTGAGAGATCAATCGGATCGGCCCGACCGGCACGTAGTCTCCATAACCAACGGTTGTGTAGGTGGTGAAAGAAAAATAGATAAAGTCCTGCAGGTCCTTTGGCCCCGCACCCTGTAAAGATCCAAGCTCCGGATGGGTCTTCGCGAGCGCAAAGGTCACACAGCCAAACAGGATGATCGAAATCACGTGAGCCACAATCACTCCGATCAAACCAAGGCTTACCTTGAAGAGGTGCTTGAAAGGAAATTTCGGTAAGTGATCTGAGATCAATAAGAGAGCCTGCACCTGGAGAGCAACAACGGCCGCCACAAGCACCAGCGTGATGAAACCGACGAGAACCATAGCTCTTTATCTGTATTGAGAAAGTTTAGCCCCAAGACTCTTTCTGCGAAAGCTCACCGTTCTTCAACAAGCGACGCCTCAAGATCTCGAAGGCCTGCTGTGAGGTCATGTACTTGAAGGATTCCCTCTCGACGGGATTAAAACATTTCACCACACGCGAACCCGAGCTATCTGCGATCCCGATGAACACCGTTCCCACAGGTTTCTCCTCCGTGCCTCCACCGGGCCCGGCAATTCCAGTCACGGAGAGGGCATAATCAGCGCCCGTAGTCCGCCGTGCACCCTCCGCCATTTCCGTCGCCGTCGGCTTGCTCACGGCTCCGTGCTCTTCCAATGTTTGCTCCAAAACCCCAAGCAAGCGCACCTTGGCTGCGTTACTGTAGGTTACCATTCCCGATTCCAAAACAGCGGAGGCCCCGGGCACATTGGTAATCCGATGGGCGAGAAATCCGCCGGTGCACGATTCAGCTAGGGCTAAAGTTTTACCCTTAGACTTCAAGAGTTCCACCACCACGGCATGTAACTGATCATCATCTTCCCCGTAGATCACCGACCCAAACGACTCATGGATGAGACCAACGGCTTGATCCACAATTCGGGATGCTTCCCGCCCTCGAGCAACCACCCGAACATCCACCTCTCCCGTTCGAGCACAATATCCGATCTCCAAGCCTTGCTCCACGAGGGGACGCATGGGTTCCGATAAGACTTCCTCCACCCGGGATTCTCCGATGCCAGTAGATCTTAACGTCCGACAGGCAAAGCCAATCGGCGTTAACACGTCTTTCTGAAGCCAGGCCAAGACCTGCTTGTCGAACATGGGACGAAGCTCACGCGGAGGGCCGGGCAACATCACAAGCCATCGAGCTCCAGATCCATCTGGGAGGCGTGGAATCTCCATGGCAAGTCCCGGAGCCGTTCCATACTCATTTGCGATCACAGTCGCTCCTTTAGGAATCAGGGCCTGAACTCTCACAGATTCAGGCATGGAACGCCCACGACGAGTAAAAAACCCTTCAATGTGCTCAACAATCGCCGGGTCTTCCTCCAATGGGCAATCCAACATTTCGGCGATGAGATCTCGTGTTCGGTCATCGGAAGTTGGTCCCAATCCGCCAGTCGTGATGATCAGATCTGAACGCCCGCGCGCTTCCGTCACAGCCCGTTGGATGGCGTCCCCAGTGTCTGGAACGGCAACCTGCCGACTCACTTCATAGCCCAGGTCCGCAAAGCGTCTCCCTATCCACTGCTGGTGAGTATTCAGCACACGACCCAAGAGAAGCTCGGATCCCGTATTGATCACTTCGATCTGCATAAATGAATCTGGTAAAGCGCCCGATTAAATCTCCACTCGTGCTGCAGGGCTGGTTTCTGCTCAGAAGCACTCAGATGCGCCGACGCCGGGTAAAGGTTCGAGCCAAAGATGGGGTCAGGCGCATTCGCAAATTGATTCCCCAGCCAGCCCCCTCCAGCATACACCTCAGATCCCGATTCTTCAATCGGACCGCCGTCGTTACCACGAGCGGGAACAGCAATACGCTGATCAGACCAATCGATGCCCAGAACAACCTCGACAAATCCGTGCTGGCTAAAGTCTGAGCCATGAAGGCCCCTGCATAGCCCAAAGCAGCCATGGTCAAGCCTCCACTGACCAAGAAACTGCGGGAGAATCGTTCAGCCCGATCCATGAGACTGCTTCGAGGCTTGATCCGCTCTTGGACCATCTGATTTTGAAGATTCGATTCGGCTTCCAACGAGAGTGAATCCAGTCGAAGAATCGCGGCTCGTCCAAAGCGGCGAAATGGGGCGAAGAGCCCCTCCCAAAGACTGATCGGACTCTCCAAGAGTCGGGTAATCTGCGCGTTGAATTCCTTGCCATTGCTATCGTGAAAGACACCCCATTGACCCTCACGTAAATGCCCTCGAAACCCCGCGGTTACGGGCGCCGCAATTTCATACTCCAGATTGCCTTCGACATCACTGATCGCAGCATAGATCACAAACAAGTTCTCACCCTGACATCGCCGAATATGGCGCTCTCGATCGGATACTCGCACGCAGAAGGAAAACTCACGACCATCAAGAATCATCGTTCCCATTTCAAACAAGGCTCTTCCGGCCGGAGAATAGAGATCCGGACAACTCACAAAATTGTTCGCAAATGCCAGGAGGTGCGCTTGGAAAAGGATGGCTTTCTCGAGCATTCGAATACTCTCCCACTGAATCTCGTTCTCACGTGACTCCGCGAGCAAACGCTCAAGCTCTTTGATTGTGGGGTCAGAGTCCACGTATCGACGGCGCCGGTCCGGATCTAAGTCCCCGACACCGACATCGGGTCGCCGTCGTATCCACTGGTCATAGGCAGCAAAACGTTCCTTGATCTCGGCCCACTGATCTCGCTTCAGACTCTGACTCCCGTCGCCAAACAAGGGCACAAAAACCCGTTCACGAAACTCCTTCACTTGCTCCGCATCGATAGGATTCAGAGGTCCATTAAACTTCAAGACACCGTCAGAGTTCACGGCCGCGATTGGGACGGTCTCCGCCAGAGACTCTATCTTCTCAAGATTTCCAAAATCAGTTTCGCCGACAGAGGGTTCTGGATTCGTGGCCGAAGCCTTGACCCGGGGACTCACCTTCGACAGCTGACACAGGGCGAAAAACCCCTCCAAGCGATCGTGAAGATCCGCATAGACCGCGTAACAGTCATCTGTGTCCTCACCGAACGGAAGAGACAGATCCGGATCACTCAGCACAAGTTCCTCCTGCCAGTCTTCGTAACGTCGGCATTGAGCAAGGAACTCCTCGAGATCCTCTCCACTGATCGCCTCTGCAGATTCAGCCACGGTTTCCAGAATATCGTGAACGAGACGGCGACAAGGCTCCGAGGCGTCTACTGACGCACCCACCCAACCCGGTTTGCCCAAACCATCCGATTCGACCAAGGCCCGAACTTGCTCGACATCGGCGAGACTCACCGCACGTTGCCGAGGTTTCCCAAGCAAACCGAGGACTTTTTTCGCAGCCCCGAGCACTTTGCGGCCTTCCTCGTTCTCTTCCTTAATCCAGTCGAAGAGGAGTGTTCGCGTCCCAACCGCATCATCACTCAAGCGTCCAAATACTTTTAGTATCCAACGAATGGCGGACTTGATCTCTTGCGGTCGAACTCGGCGGTCTCGATTTTCGTTTAAGTAGCTAAGAAACTGCTCATCCGCACGAAAAGCATCGATGGGTGCATTGGAAGCGAACCATCGGGCCTCCGGCAGGGCCAGCACTTGCCGCAACGATTCCGCCGAATCAATCCGCAAATAGTGGGAGTCACCGAAGCGATCAAATTTCTTCGGCGTCACGGATAAACTATCTCGAGTCGATACCTTCATTCTATCTCTCTATTCCCCTCACTCACCCGACCATTAAGACCGGAGAGGCGGCGCACAAAAACTAGCGCATTGGCAGAGAAACACAAACAAAGGATCCATCAGAATCAGGAAAGAATGATTGCCAATGATCCGTCAGCGCCTTTTCCTTAGGCCATGCAGTCCTGGATGATTCGAATCGCCATCGGCCTCCTCACTCTCACGGTCTTCTCAACCAATCTGTTTGCTCAAAATCAAGCGAAACCCCTGGCCCCCATCCAAGACAAAACGGGCTTACCTCGCGTCTTGTTGATCGGGGACTCCATCTCGATTGGCTACACTCTTCCCGTTCGAGCCCACTTAGAATCGATCGCGAACGTACACCGCATCCCCGAAAACGGAGGCCCTAGCTCCCGAGGCATTGAAAAGATTGACCAATGGCTAGGCGAAAAACAATGGGATGTGATCCATTTCAACTGGGGACTCCATGACCTCAAATTCATGCCGAATGGGAAGCGGCAAATCTCATTGGACGACTACGAACAAAACCTGGAAAAACTTGTCGCAAAGCTTAAACAGACCGGCGCCTCTCTCATTTGGGCCAACACAACACCCGTGCCCCAAGGGAACACCCGCCCCCTTCGAAAACCGGGCGACGAGACGATCTACAACATCGTCGCGGAACGCATCATGCGAGCAAACCAGGTCGCCATCAACGACCTCCACGCCCTGGCCAGTCCTCAACTCGATCAGATTCAACGGCCGGAGAATGTTCATTTTACTCCGGAAGGCTCTCAATTACTGGGCGCCCAAGTCGCACAAACCATCGAAACGGCTCTGAAACGTAGCCGGCAATCCGAATCCTCACGTTCTTCTCGACCGAATTTTGTGATCTTTATTGCCGATGACCACGGCGAAGATGATCTCGGCTGCTATGGCAACGATCGCATTCGCACGCCCAACATCGACCAACTCGCGTCCGAAGGAATGCGTTTCACGCGAGCGTTCCTCACCATCTCCTCCTGCTCTCCGAGTCGTGCCAGCATCCTAACCGGCCGCTATCCACACAATACCAGAGCGGAAGACCTGCACACTCCATTACCTGCTGACCAATACACCTTGGCTCGATACCTCAACCAGGCTGGCTACTACTGCGCCTCTGTCGGCAAATGGCATCTCGGCAACGCAGAGAAGAGACATTGGGATCAGGTCACTGAATGCCAGGCCGATGTGATGGCACCCCAAACGATCCAAGCACTTAAGAACCGAGATCAAGACAAGCCCTTTTTCTTTTGGGTCGCGTCAATCGATCCTCATCGAGGGTATCAAGAGGGGGCAGTCGACCCACCTCATGCTCCCGAAGCGGTTCGAGTCCCGCCCTATCTGCCGGACCATCCAAAAATTCGCAAGGAACTGGCTCTCTACTACGATGAGGTGTCCCGCTTCGATCACCATTTGGGCCTCATCCTGAAAGAGATAGACCGGCAAGGAGCAACCGACAACACAGTCGTCATCTACGTCAGCGACAATGGAATGCCGTTTCCCCGGGCCAAATGCACGCTTTTCGACTCTGGAATCCACACCCCTCTTATCGTCCGCTGGCCCATGCATATCCCAGCTGGCTCAGTGCAAACCGGGCTCGTGAGCACCGTAGACCTATCTCCCACCCTGATGTCCTTGGCAAACTTGCCTCAGAACACGATGCAAGGGCTCGACCTATCTCCCATGCTCACGAACCCCAACAACCGAATTCGCGACAGAGTCTTTGCCGAGGCAAACTGGCACGACTTTGAAAAGTTCACACGCGCCGTTCGGAGCGAACAATTCAAACTCGTACGGAACTACTACTGGGACACACCACTTTGGAACTCGGTGGACTCCATCAACAGCATCACCTGGCATGGCATGCTTGAAGCAAGGAGTCATCAGGCACTCACCCCGGCTCAATCGTTCTTATTCAATCCGGAACGTCCCTTCGAGGAATTCTACGACCTGGACGCAGACCCGTTCGAGCTCGTCAACCTGGTTGACGATCCCAAGTACCGACGAATCATTGACGGGCTCAGAGCAGACTTGGACAATTGGCGCGTCCAAACAGCTGACCACATGCCCTCGGAACGCCGTCGGGACGGCTGGACCAGGCGAGGCAATCCTCTTCCCCACAATCAACCCTGGTATGATCGATTCATTCAACAAGGCGGGAAGAACTCGTTCGACAAGTTTTGAAACCAAGAATCCGATTCGCCTCCGCAAGTGCCAGTCGAACGACATCAATCAAGTGACTAAACGATCTTCTTTCTCCCAACACTCTAACACTCGCAGTCTCGAATCGATTCTATTCGCGTTTCTATTCGCTCCACTTGCCTTGCTTGCCGAAACACGCATTCAGGTTGATTCGGCAGCCAAGCTCATCACACTCGAGATTTCAGATCGACTTGAACCCAACGAGACATGGATTGTTGAATTTACGTCCTCACTTTCTCGAACCGGCAACTGGGAAACCATCGAACCCACGCGAGACGTCGCCCTTCCAACGGGAGAACGACAACTCACGGTCTCCTATCCAAATTCGGATGTCGGATATTTTCGACTCCGCCGTCGCGCCATCATCTCAGAGACCTATCCACTCCTTCTCAATGAAATCATGTCCAACAACCGTTCGAGTCATCCGGACGACGACGGAGAGTTTTCTGACTGGATTGAGCTCTACAATCCCAATCCGGACTCTGTCTCCCTCGAGGACTGGTATCTCACAGATAACCTCAACAGTTTGACCAAATGGGCTTTCCCAAAAACCGAAATCCCAGGCGAGACCTACCTCCTGGTCTACGCCTCTGGCAAGAACAAGCGCGAAGAAGAGGCGCCACTTCATACAAATTTCCGCATCAGCGCGAACGGTGAGAGCATTGCCTTAACCCGGGGAGCGGATCAGCTTGTCGACCAAATCACGTTGGGAAGACTCGCCAACGACGAATCTATCGGCCGCAACTCATCATCCAATCGAGAGTGGTTTCTCTTCGAAGCCGGGACCGCCACACCCGCCCTCGAAAACAATCTCGAGAGCGCAACTGCTTACGTCTTGCAACCAGAGTTCGAATCCACTCCGGGGCTCTATGAAGACGGTCTCCTTTTTCAGCTCAGCCACCCGGATCCTGAGGCTACCCTACTTTACACCACGGATGGCTCTCTCCCTGATGCAGATTCATCCGTCTACGAAGCCGCGTTTCCGATCCAAACCCATACCGTTATTCGCGCCGTCGCACAGGATGCAGCTGGAAACATCAGTAAGGTCGCCACCGGTTCCTTTCTCGTCGGAACCGAACACACACTCCCCATCGTGAGCCTGGTGGCATCACCCGAGAACTTTGAGATCCGAGACGGTTTTCTCTACGGGTTTGGAGAACACATGTATCCCAACTCAGGATTCAGCGCCAACTTTCCTTACAGCGCATCCAATGCCTGGAAAGATCGCGAGATTGCTGCCTCATTGGAGTTTTTCGAGGCGGACTCTGATCAATCTCTGCGACAGGACATCGGTTTAAAAATCTTCGGTGGATGGGGATCGCGAGGCTACCCTCAGAAATCCCTGGCCCTCTTTGCTCGCGCTAAGTACGGAAAAGGTAAAATCGAATACCCGCTCTTTCCAGATCTAGAAATTGACGAATTCGAATCCGTGATTCTGCGTAACTCGGGCAACGACAATCAAAGCACTCATCAGATCCCGCCCCGTCCTCCAATCCGTGCTTTCGGACCCACGCAGGGAAACGGAAGCTACTTTGTTAACGGAACCTTCACGCTTTTCCGGGATGCGATGATGCAAACCGTCGCTGAGAATCTTGACGTGGACCGGCAAGCCTATCGCCCCACCGTCCTCTACCTGAACGGAAACTATTGGGGGATCTACAATCTCAGAGAGAAGCTCAACGAACACTACGTCGCATCGCACCACAACGTACCAAGCGATGAAATCGACTTAATCGAAGGCTACTCAAACGCAAATGCCGGATCCAATCGGATCTACCGACAGGCACGGAGCTATGTTCGTCGATTTGATCTCAGCTTGGATGAACGATTCGAAGCCGTAGCAACACAGTACGTCAACATCTCCAGCTTCATTGACTACCATCTGGCTGTCATCTATTTCCAAAATTTTGACATTGGAAACATCAAACAATGGCGCGCGCAAGACGGAGGAACCTTTCGTTGGATGCTCTACGATCAAGACTATGGGTTTCACCTCTGGCCGGAAGAGGTCTACCTACCCGCCATGGCAAGAGACTACAGCGACTACGACAATATGTTCGCGTTCTATACCAACCCTGAGGGGACGAGCAATGGCTGGCCCAATGCAGGCGGCCGGACTCTTTTCCTTCGTCGCTTACTCCTCAACAAGGACTTCGAATCTCAGTTCATCACCCGTTGTCTGGACCTTCTGAACACCGACTTCCGGAGCCAAAGAGTTCGTGCCATTATCGAACGCTTGGCCGCCCAAATTCGCCCAGAAATCCCTGCTCACCTCGCTCGTTGGAGCTGGGAGAATCTACAGGAGCAGAACCACGGCATTCCTTTCAAGGGCGAGGACGCCCCTCTCGATATCAGCCACTGGGAGGATAACGTCCAAATCCTTCTCAAGTTTGCCGATGAACGGCCGGCAAAACTACGCAACGATCTGACCCGGCACTTCCGACTACACCCTTCTCAAACGGCCGTGACACTTCGGGGCGAACCCGCAGACGGCGGTACGGTCCAGATTAACTCCATCGACGTTGCGACTTTCCCTTGGGCCGGAACTTATCTCCAGCAAGTGCCCTCGCAACTCATGGCCAAACCCCGAGAGGGCTTCACCTTCGTCGGTTGGGAGGGGAGTGTCGAATCGCCTGAGACGGCAGCGACCATCTTGAATACAGCGGGCGAAACGCGGACAACGATCACGGCTCGCTTCGAACCCATCGGGCAGGGCAACCAAGAATGACAGCGCATTAAAAGACGGCCGGACAGCCCTCTTCAAGAATTCTCAACTGATCAGACATCCCCTGCTCCCGCGCAATCTCTTCCAACCAACGCGGAGGTTCATCCATATCTTCAAAAGACAGTTTGAAGGCCCCGTAGTGCATTGGAACCAACCATTTAGCCCCTAGGTCGAGAAAGCTCTGATGGGCTTCATCTGGTCCCATGTGAACTTCCCTAAATGAATCCGGGTAATAGGCCCCAATCGGCAGAAGCGCAATTTCCGGATCGCATTTCTTTCCGATGTCCTTAAAACCACCAAAATAGGCTGTATCGCCCGCGTGATAGATCCGCCGCCCTTGATGCTCCAACACAAAGCCCCCGAAACCTCGATGCTCATCATGCAACACTCGAGCGCCCCAATGTTTGGCCGGTGTGCAAGTGACCTTCCAATCTCCATGGGAGAAACTTTCCCACCATTCTAATTCGATGATTCTGGAGAATCCTAGTCCTCTTGCCAGGTCGCCAACGCCCCAGGGCACAACGGCGATTTTCGGAGAGGGAAGTTTTCGCAGAGTCGGTTTATGAAAATGGTCGAAGTGCGCATGACTCAAAAGAACTAAATCCACTTGAGGCAAATCACGAATCCTCATGCCCGCTCGCTTAACTCGTTTCTGCCAGAAAAGCCAATTGGCGAAGTTGGGATCAATGAGCACATTAAGATCCGTATACTGGATCAGGAACGAGGCATGCCCAATCCAGGTGAGCGCGACTTGGCCCTCGCGTAAGTCTGGATACTCGGGCTTCTTGTAAGCTCCTTTCCGCCGAGTCATCAAGGCCTTCCAAACCATTTCATAAAAGAAAGTTCGAGGATTGAAGGCACGAGTCGGTGTGAGCTCTTTGAACGACCGAGGAATCCGTCTGCTTCGACGGGCTCGCGCTCTCAAGCTTTCCTCTTCTTCGGTCATTGGCTTACGAATAAATATTATCCGACGCGTGAATATTTGGCAACAGGTCGAAGTCTAAATTCACAACTACGAAAGGTATGTTATGAAGAAGACATTGGTTCTCTTGCTGGTCGGCACCCTCACAATACTAGCACCAAACCCTGCCCATGCCGGGGACAAAGAATGGGCTGTGGTTGGCAAAGTTCTTACCGGAGTTGCTGCCGCAGCGGTCATTGGCGATGTGATCTTCCATCCGCCGGCTGCCTGCGCCCCTATCGTCGCCCCACAACCTAAGATTGTCACCATCCAGACACCCCCACCAGTCGTCTACGCCCCTCCCAGGCCCCGAGTGGTCGTTCGGCATCGGCCTCGCTTCTCTCGCCAAAGAACCGTCATCGTTGAGCGGCCCACAGTGGTGATCCAGCAACCTCGCGTTCGATACCGAGAACGGCCCTACCGCTACCGTCGCGTCGTCACGCCACCCGTTGTCGCTTGCCCAACCCCGTTCTAGTTCACTCAATCCGGGATTCAGAGCCGGCTTGGTCGCACGGCCCCACAGACCGCCTTCCGAGAGCGTTCGGACGGCGGTTTTTTATTGCACTCAAGCCGACCTCATTTCCATGCTAGATCTCATGGCGGACATCCAAGCTCAATTCGATCGACACCTTCGACAAGAACCCTCTTTGGCCTCCGGGGTCTACATCGCCCAAGGGGCTGTCGTGATTGGGGATGTTCAAATGGGCCAGCACTCGAGCATCTGGTACAACGCTGTGGCACGGGGCGATATCAATCGTATTACGATTGGCGCCTACAGCAACATCCAAGACAACGCTGTCGTCCACGTGGCTGATGACTATGCATGCGAGATCGGAGACTGGGTAACGGTGGGACACACTGCCATTATTCATGCCTGTAAGATCGGCAACGAGACACTGATCGGCATGGGAGCAACCGTTCTTGACGGAGCCGTCATTGGTAACCAATGCATCATCGGGGCCAACGCGCTCGTTACCGGGGGCACCGAGATCCCGGACGGTTCGATGGTGGTCGGGAGTCCAGCAAAGGTCAAACGAGCCCTGAGCACGGAGGAGCGTTCTCAATTGAAGTGGTGGGCCGAGAAATACGTGGCCAATTCAAAGTATTGTCTTGAGCACAATATTGGCCAAGGGAAGCCGATACCGACGCGATAGCCAGCGATCAACTTGACTGTCGAGAGACCGCTACTGTTTCCTATCGGTTCAGCAGCGAGGGAAAGCGTTGGAGAATGAGCGATAACAAGACGGCGGCAATCGCGACGCCAACGACAATCGAAAGCAGCCATGCCCACCACCATTGAGGCAACGTGATTGGTGAGCCATAGTGGCCTATCTCTTTCTTCTGATAGAGGCGGAAACCGGTCCACAGCGAGGCAAAGCCTCCGACAAAAAACAATGAAGTGCAGAAGTAACCGCTGGGTTCCTGCCACATGACTTCTTCATACTTCAATCCTCCATAGAGAACTCCCAGGGCCAGCAAGGCACTCCAGAACCAGGAAGTCAGGATCAGGAATCTCACCCGAGCCACACAAGCCAAGGAGTAAGAGAATGCAAAAATGAAAAACGGCAGACCAATCGCAAGCCCATAGAGCAGTCCCGGTTTCAGATCTGGGGACGCCTCGACAATCCCTGCATTGATGAACACGCGGTGTACGGTCGCCGTCCAATCTAAGCCCAGAACAACAAAGTCTAGACCAACGAACATCATCAATGTACCAAGCCCGAGAACCATTCGGGCAAGATAGCGTTCAATTCGGGTGGCTGGTAGCGAGAGCGTGAACTCTTCACAACCTTCAATGGCATCGGTTCCTCCATAGGCGGGTCCCGCCAGGAGTGCATATCCCAACCCTATCACCAAGATCCAGCCAGGATGAGCAATGAACGGGATCATCCAGACACCGAGCAACCACAGCACCAGAAAGACTAGAAGCATCTTGCTGTGGGCAAACCATTCCGACCAGAGCAAGCCTTTGAAGACCGACCACTGGGGGGAAGCCGTCACCCCGGATGCCACCTGATCTGCCGCTAGAGGCATCGAGGATGACGATTCCAAAGAATCTTCGCTGGATGTCGAAGGCTCCATATCACAAAAGACTACCCGTCCAATCTCACGGATCTGGCTGCTCCTGTCCAGGCGGCAAATCGATGAACATGCGCCACGGTAAACGTCCACTGCCAAATCGTGTCATCGCGAACTGGGGCGAGGATGCCGCAAAGCTGGATTCCGCCGATCCCGCGGACAGAGCCACCGGATCATCCCAATACATTTGCCGACGAACCACCGCTCCATCCAACTGTCCCCGAAGCAGTAATCCTTCGAAGTTCCGGACGGAGGGATTCTCCATACGCTGCCGGCCGACACCATGGAGTTGACAGACGACGAGCCCTGCTGAGCCTCCTTCCCTCTCGAGTCGATTCCAGTCAGAATCGCCCCAAGGCATCGGATGAAGGTAGGAGTAAGATGTGCTTCCCGGTCTTGGGGGCTGAAACGGTTGCACAAGCTGACCCCATAACTGCGTCCGATCCTCGGGGCAAAGCAATACCTTGGGATCACTGAGATGTCGGGACTCCACCAATTGCGATAGATCACTAGGCCGTTTGGGAAAATCGGCACGATACATCTCGTAAGCCAAGATCGATTGACGAAGATTCGAAGTGCAAACCGCGATCCGTCCCTTCTTCTTGGCAGTGGCTAAGACACTCAGCAGCAACGTTGCAAGAATTCCCACGATCGCGATGACCGTGAGAAGTTCGACCAAGGTAAACCCCCGAGTCGTGATGCTATTCTTGCAACGTCGCGTCACTGAGTCGTTCAACCGTGGGTTCCAATTTATTCTTCCTCAGGATCAACGAGCTCCCCGGGCAATCCAGGAACAGGCTCGCCATCCACCGGCAATGGAGCTGGCAGCGGGACAGGAGGCAAGACGATCGGCGGCTCGGGTTCCTCATCCGGGTTCTCCGGCTTCGGCTCCTTGATCTCAGGAACCTCGAACCGACCACGGAGATCACGAACCTTTTTGAGGAGAGGAGCAATCTCATCGACAACATCCCCGAACGGGAACGTCACTCTGGCCTCACCCATGGGAGTGAACACTTGAATCCACTCGCCACCACCGTCTGCACAATCAGGACATCCGATGGTCTCAGGCAGATCGCCCACGGCCATCAAATCCACCAATTCCAACAACTCTCGCCACTGACTCGCGTCAAATGATTCCGAGTCGTAGAAATCTCGCACGCTCTGATCACGAGAGAAGGCTGAGAACGACATATGGCTCGGTTGAATCTCCAAGCGTGTTTGGCAATATCCCAAACAGAAACCAAAGAATGTTCCCGAATGGATCGCGACGACCCGATCCAAGTCTTCACCCAATGGGATGTGAGAGACACCGTAGTCGCCACCTGGCACCCACAATCCTGCTTCCGAGGATCCGTCAGCCGTGCTCAGATTGAACCCAAAACAATTCGACTGCGAACCCGCACCAACAGGCACAAGCTCACCCGGTTGGCCCAGGTCATAGAACCACATTTCCTGGTTCACTCGCGCTAGCAAGAGATCTCTTCGCACCTGCAACTCGGAAACCGGGAACGGCAAAGCAACACTCGAGACACTTTCGAACTCACCCGTGTCGGCCAATCGATACGCCGTCAACGTATTGGACTCCTGCCACACTTCACCTTCCCGAAGGTTGCCTCGCGTTGCGGGCAGTCCCACATACACCGTATCCTCATCCACCAAGGTCGGATGGGGCCATCGATGAGACAAGGACAGCGAATCCACCAAGCTCACAGAGACACCGTCGTAAGCACTCGCGTCGAGGAATTCCAAGCCATCAGAAAGCAGAGTCTCATCATCCCAATGAGGCGCTTTGGTGTAGAGAAGCGCGCCACCACGAGCGATCCCCACCAAGGTTCCAGGAATGTTGACTGGTTTCCGTTCCGTTGGACTAGTCGGATCCGTCAAATCCAACACATCTAGGAAATACTGCTGCAACCAAGAACCTCCGCCGGGGAACGGTTCAGGACGCAGCACCGCAGGCTCTTCGGCCAGGGCCGGTAAGCCAGGTGCGACCGGAGCCGGAAGTGGATCAACAACCGGTTCAGGTGGAACGATATCTCCAATGAATCGAGACTCTTGATGGCTCATATACAGCCGCGTTCCCGAGATGAACACTTCGCTCAGATTCCATGATTCGCCCGTCTCCATCCGATAATTCGAGAGCATGCTCATGGCGCTTGGATCGCCAACACTGAAGCTTACGAATCGCCGACCAGGCGCCCCACCCCAGAACGGAGGCGCAATGGCAATATCAGCAACGGGGCCGATCGGTCGTCCCCAGAAGTAATTATTCTGCCACATCGAGACAGTAAGCACATCTTCGTACGGGAACAGGATTTGCGGATTCGATGCCCCCTCAGCGCCCTCAACATAGAGAGTCAGGTCTCCGAGTAGCGATAGTTCCGGCAGGGCACTAACATCATAGGTGGACAAGCGGAAGTTGGCTGCTTGCCCTGGTTTCTCTCCCTCTTCAAGGTCCTCAGCAACATCATCCACCAGTTCAAGAACCGGGCCACCGTTGTTTTGGTTCGCCTGCAACAAATACAGCCGCCCATCTCGAATCGTGGAAGCGACGACATTCGGCAACGGCAGTGTAGTTTCCGAGAGCGCCTCATAGGGATCAGCCTGAGTCGCGACACGAATGGCAGGTGCCTCATCGGTCCAAGGATTCCCTTGCGTCACTTGGACTAGAAATTCTCCCTCCACATAGACCCGATCCACCGACCATGACAACGGGATATCGCTCACGATCTCTGGGTTGTCATAGTCGGCCGCATTGACAGTCAGCAGCGACTTGCCAGACAAGGACAGGATTCGATCTTTGTGAAGGGTCGCCCTCCTCGGCGTTACATCATGTTCAATCACTCCTCGCAGAACGAGTTCGTCTCCCACCAATTCGACGAGCTGCACGCCCGTTCGATTGTCTTCTTGGTCATAGGAATTGAAAGGGATCATCACGAGCCCCGCCTCGGGTACGAACCCAAGAGCCTTCTCATCACGGTTCGCTTCACTCCACGAGTTGTTCGTGCCAAGAGGCACACGACTCAATAGACCGGGCTTCGCTGGATCGCGCACATCGAAAAGAGAGACAGCCACTCGCCATCCTTCAACATCGTCGATACCGATCGAAAGCAAACGGTCTCCCAATGGCTGAATGTAAGTAGACCAACCGGGAACTTCGAGTTCGCCAGAAATCGTGGGATTCGTAGGATCCGAAAGATCCACGACCCACAAAGGATCGATTCGAAGGAAGGTCACGATATAGGCCTTATCTCCATCAAATCTAGTTGCAAACAAACTCTCATTTCTTCCCACTTCAACCGAACCCAGCCTTGCGGGACGGACGGGATTCGACATGTCGAAGGTTTCCAGGCGAGTGATCAGAGACTCCGTTCGAACTTCTGAAATCACCGTGAAGACATCACCGGAAACGTTCATCTTAAATTTGTCGATCACGCGACCAGCAGGCCGGATCTCAGACAACGGGACCAAGGTGCCGTCGGGAGAAGAAATATCGATCACTTCAATTCGAGACTGCCACCACCGGCTACCTACGCCTTGCGTTGAGACGAACAAGAAATCTGACGTCGCATGAATCACATGGCCTGAGCCGGGAACCCAATGTTCCTCTCGTGCCACCGGACTGGCTGGATCGCTGAGATCGTGCGAGGAGACCGTCGTTCCCCACTCCCACCGTTGCTCCGGTTCGCCCGTTCGCTCGTTGATCCCTTCTGATTGCCGAAAGGTCTGCGCAGCCAGATAGAGAGCCGTGCCCACAAGCCGGCTTTCCCGGATGTTGCCGTTCACCGGAATCGAGGCGACGATACTAGGCATTCCGTCGTTAACCTCGGCAATCACGACACGGCTTTCAGCGCCGCCCCCAAAATAATGACAGGTATCACGCGCCAAGAGGGCCACATGGGAGTCGTCGAGCACATACATCTGTTCCCCTGATGCGGGCAACTCGAGCGTTCCCGTCACAAGCGGACGGTCCGCATTCGTTATATCGATTACCTGGAGACCACGGTATTGGTTAAAGAAATAGAGACGATCCCCGTCCACCTGCCAAATGTCGGACTCAACGACGTCGCGAGGCGCCCCAGACGCATCGCCAGCTTCCGGTGCAGCAGGCGCAGCGGGTGCAGGCACTGGCTCTCTCACCGCCGGAGCATCTAAAGTCGGAGGCAGCGCCCCACCGGGAACCCCCACGGCCGGTCCCGCAGAGGGCCCCGCAAAGAACTTCTTCCCACCGTAGAACTCAGCGGGCAGCAAATCTTGATCTGTGCCAACGACTCGCAATACCTCGAGTACTTCCTCACGCTTGAGGCGGAACGTATGCGTCGCTCCCTCGCCATCAAACCGCTCAACCTTACGCGGCACCCAAGTCCCGCGTCCCAAGCGTGTCCGAGACTCCAAAGTAATTCGTTTGATCCCCTCCGGCACTTCGACTTCGACCAACAGGTCCTCTCCATCCAGTTTCACCGAAAGAATGCGAGGCTGCGTAAGCTCACCCGCTTCCTGCGCCGACACTAGCCCCCCAGAACCAGCGAAAAGGGCCAGCATAAGGCCCAATAAACCAACGATTCTAATAACCGCACTGCATCTATTCATGTTTCTTATCACTCCTTGCTATGATATGTGACGCCCCCAAATTCTTCTTCTTCCGCATTAGTTTCTTGCGTCCTGTAGCAGCGTCGACTCGACAGACTCGAACACCTCTACAAAAATATCCTCAATCCCCATGGGAAAGATCTCCATGCGAACACCGGCTTCGCTTCGGAGAAAATCCAGTTGTTGATCATTGGCCAAACGACAAATCGCCGTCACTACGGACCCAACCGTTTCCTGACGAATCAATCCTGGAAGCCGAAGGCCTTCCGGCCCCCGGTCATCTGGATAAATGATCTGAACCTTCCGCATGGTCTGCTGCAGCTCTTCCACCTGGTGGGACAAAACCAAGCGACCCCGATCCATCACACCCACTTCGTTAGCCAAGCGACCTAAATCCCCAACATCGTGCGTGCTGAGAACCATCGTGGTGTCCGGTCGGTCCGCCAAGGTCTCGACCAGAAGATTCACAAACTCTCGCTTTGCGATGGTATCCAAGCCCGCCGTCGGTTCATCGAGGAGGATGACTTCAGGTTGCGGAGCTAAAGCGAGAACGACGGCCGACTTCCTTTGCTCGCCCGCAGACAAACGTCCCACAGGAGCGGTCATCGGAAGTTCCCAACGCTCGGCCGCCGTCTCGAAAAGTTTTTGATCCCAGGAAGGGTAAAGATGGGCCACATACCGTCCCAGATCGCGAAGATTCATCCATCCGGGCAATTGGGGTTGTTGAGCGACATAGCCAACGCGCGACCGGACCGGGCGAGTGGCAGTCCAAAGCTCGTGACCCAAAATCCGGGCGGAGCCGCTGTCAGCCTTCAGCAAACCAAGAAACAACCGAATGGCCGTCGACTTTCCAGATCCATTTCGCCCCATTAACCCATAAACAGTGCCTTTAGGAATCCCCAAGTCGAGGCTGCTGACAGCGACTTTTCCGCCGGAAAACGTCTTCGTTAAATTGATAGCCTCTAAGGCGAGATCGCTCATTCGGACCTCCTTTTGAACAATGGGCGCCGATTGGAGGCTCCCACTAGGACGGGAGACGATCCCACTCTTCGCGCACGACCTCTTCCACCGACTCCTTGCTCGCACCGAGTTGTTTGGCTTCCACCACCAGCTGCTTGGCAAGTTGACTCAGGAGCTTTCGACGTTCGATGTCCGACAGTTCGGAAGTCGAGGCGGCAACAAAGGCGCCCTTCCCGTGCTTCATCTCGACCACGCCCTCGTGCTGAAGTTCCGTGTAGCACTTCACCACGGTCGTGGGATTGACCGAGGCCCGAACCGCCAAATCGCGAATCGAAGGGAGTTGATCCCCAGCCCGTAGGCCCCCGGAAGCGACATAGTACTTGATCTGATCCATCAGCTGCCGATAGACAGGCAAGCCTGAACGGGGATCGATTTGAAAGTGTAATGCCTTCTGACGCTCCATTGGTCATCTGCTGTACGGTAACACCCATACAGTTGAAGTCAAACTGTTTTCTTTCCTCTTTTTCACCAGAACACTTTCAAAAAGCCAACTTGCCCTGAGAAGGCAAATGAAGGCAAGTCACAAACATGGGATTAGAGATTAGCTCAGTTTTGCAAACAACCCTTTCCAGCCTTTCTACATCGAACAAACCCCACCCAACACCGTCTAACGAAAAAACACGAATTCAATTGTTTCCGAACAGATCACCGATAGACTCCGCGCGAATGCTTCGAGCAATTACACTAGTTTTGGTTCCACAATCCACTTGGGAGCGTATCGCTTCCTCACAGTGGAATGCTTTGGTCATTTTCTTGTTTTCCTTCCTTCCCCTCCTCGCTCTTACAGCGGCCATTGAAGGATTTGGAATGCTCCGCCTGGGAGCCTATGTCAATGACTATGGCCGAACGATTGAGATTACCCAGCAACAGGCCATTCAATTTGAAGCGGTTCAGGTCGCGCTCACGTTGTTGGTATTGGGACTCGGCACGAAATTGGTCTTGTGGGTGGCTGACGGCTTCCACTCTCCCACGACATTCAAACAAGCGTTCACGCTGACAGCCTACGCGATGACTCCGCTCCTGTGGTTCCGAATTATCGATGGTCACCCGAGCATTCCGACTTGGGTCTGTTTCGCCATTGGAGCCGTGTTCGTGATCTTCGTCATGTATCACGGAATCGCCTTGGTTCTCCAGCCAGACACGAGTGTTGGTTTTGGGCTCTACCTTGTCTGTTCCTTGGTTCTCGTCCTGTCAGCCGGCCTCGCGCACTTCGTGACTCAAATCGTGGCGCAGCGAAAATTCAATTTCGCTTCGCTCGTCGTCGAGCCGAATTTTGCAATCGTTGATAAGCTGCTTTAACAACCCACGATTCACGCTCTAGGGCCTCGCGGGCCTCGTCAGCCGAGCACTGAGTCAGCTCGATCAAGATTCGTTGCGCTCGATCACGCAACTTCACGTTACTGGGATTCAGATCGATCATCAGATTCTGCAACACTTTCCCGCAACGCACCATGGCCAGGGTCGTGATCATGTTGAGGATCATCTTTGTAGCCGTGCCCGACTTCAGGCGGGTTGATCCTGTCAGGATTTCCGGTCCAATGTTGGGACAAATCACCTTGTTCGGACGAGTTTTCGCATTCAACTCTAAGTGAGGATTGAAGCAGATGAGCGCTGTTTTCGCTCCCACAGACCGGGCAGCGGCGATGCTTCCCCAAACAAAGGGTGTCCGCCCGCTTGCGGCGATCCCAATCACCACATCGTCAGCAGTGACGTTTAATCGATGCGCCTCAGCGGCGCCCTCTTCCACCGAGTCTTCTGCTCCCTCCACGGAGCGCCAGAGAGCCGTTCGACCACCAGCAATCACGCCTTGAACCAAATGAGGCTCACTCCGAAAGGTCGGGGGACATTCGCTCGCATCAAGCACCCCGAGTCGCCCACTTGTTCCCGCACCAAAATAAAGTAAACGCCCCCCGTTCTTCAGCGATCGACTGACCCAGCGAATCACAGCCTCTATCTTGGGCGCTTCCTTGAGAATGGCATTCGGAATCCGCCCATCTTCCCGCGCCATCAGCTCGATTGCTTCTCGGATGGGCAGGCGATCCAGATCCATGGAATCAGGATGACGTTCTTCAGTCGGCGACATCGCAAGAGACCGTGGGACCCAGCGCGCGAGATCACTCTTTCCGGACTTCGCAGCGCTTTTCTTCTTCGCGAGCCGCTTACCCAACGTGCTTCCAAGAGCTGCAGCCCCTCGAGCACCCAGTGCAGCCGCTAAGACAACTTCGCACCCCTTCACGCGTTCGCGTAGGAGCTTCTCAACCAGAGCGGCAAAGGCCGCTTGCTTCTGAAAGCAGCCCCCACTCAAAATGAATTGAACCTTCGGAACCCTTTTGAAACGACGGCAACACGCCACAGCATCCTTTGCAATCCTTTCAGCAGCTTGCTCTACAACCCCTCCCGCAAGAGATGATTTTCGTCGACTCGCTTTGAATATGAGGGGTGCTACCGAGGCAAATTCCGATTTGGTCGCCGTCGCCGACCAGGTGTTGAGATCGTCTGGATGTTTCAGATCGAGTTGCTCCAAGACTTGCTTCAACAATCCGGACGCTTTTCCATTGTAATCGTAATCTCGCAAGAGCCTGCGGATTGCCGATTGCCCGATTCCAAAGGCTCCCGCCTCATCTCCCAACTGCTGACCCCATCCGCCCACTTTGTGCTCTCTCCCAGCTGCGTCTCGAGCAAAAACGCATGATCCCGTCCCGGAGACGAGCAAGACTCTCAGGTAAGACTTCACTTCGGGCTCCGGTGCCCCAGCCAAAACCGTCTCCAAATCATCCGTGATGTAGGCCCGAGCGTCAGGCCAAACACGAGCAAGCTCATCCCGAACACGCCTTCGATCTGCATCGGTCCTCAATCCGGCCATACCGACCCCCACACTCCGGATTCGTCCAGAGGCACGTGCAATCTCATCGAAGAAGAGCCCCAGTTCATCGCCCTTGAAGAGTTGAAGGTTACCTGGACCTAACTCAAACTCTTGGATCGATCGTCCACCGGAATCCAATGCCACGACACTGGTTCTCGTCCCTCCCCCTTCAATTCCCAAGGAGTGACATTCCACTTGCTTCGTTTTCCCGCTTCCCATCGGGCCTATTCTTGCCCGACCTCACCGGAATCAAAGTCTTATTTCCCGATTCGAGATGGCTTGAGTTTAGAGAAAAGAATGCAACACTCGCCCCATGGATTCGCTACATCAACAGCTGCTGGACAAACTGATCCACCTTGAAGAAAGCGTGGCCACAATGGCCACTGCTGACCCAAAACCCAATCTCATGGAGATCTTTGACGCCATCGAAGGGCTGACCGCGCAACTACCCAAGAATACGGACCCCGGCCTCTTGCACTATCTGCATCGCAAGAGCTACCAAAAAGCTCGCCTTTTCCTCGAGGGGAAAGACGCGGAGAATGAAGTGGGAAATTGTATCCGTAATCAATCCTAAGCCCCGAGCCTCTCTCAATGATTGAGGACACGATCACAGCCATCGCGACTCCGGTCGGTGAAGCCGGACTTTCGGTCATTCGGATCTCGGGATCTGAGGCGTGCGCGATCGCGGATCGCTGTTTCGAACCAAGTAGCAAGAATTCTACCTTGCCCAGCAAAGCCAATTCGCACACGGTTCACTATGGGCATGTCATTCAAAACGGTTCTCGCGTAGACGAAGTCCTGCTCACCGTTTTCCGAGCTCCCCGAACGTTCACCAAAGAGGATGTCGTCGAGATTTCCTGTCACGGCGGCCTCGTACCTACAAAGCTCGTCCTTGATAGCATTCTCGCTCAAGGAGCTCGTCTCGCACTGCCCGGTGAATTCACAAAACGAGCCTTTCTCAACGGACGGATCGATCTCACTCAAGCCGAAGCAGTCGCGGATGTGATTCATTCCAAAACCGAGCTCGCACTTCAGGCAGCCAACGAACAGCTCGCAGGAAAACTCTCCCAGCGTATTGAAGTTCTGAGAGAGGACTTGCTCAAGATCTTGGCTCACGTTGAGGCTCACATTGATTTTCCGGATGAAGATATTTCGCCGGACACCATGAGCTCACTCATCGCCAAGCTCGACGAGGGAATCCAATTCATGGACACACTCCTCGCCTCGGCCCCGGAAGGACAGATCCTCCGCCACGGCGTTCGCACGGCGATCATCGGCCGACCCAACGCCGGCAAATCCTCGCTACTCAATTGTTTGTTGGGCAAAGATCGAGCCATTGTGTCAGACACCGCAGGCACCACTCGAGACACCATTGAGGAAACGGCCAACATCCGCGGGATACCCATTGTTTTCGTGGACACCGCAGGCCTCCGAGAATCCAACGACATGATCGAGCAGGAGGGCATCCGCCGAAGCCAAGAAAGCGTCGACCAAGCGGATCTCGTCTTACATGTCATCGATCACTCACAAGAACTCACGGACTACGAAAAGCAACTCATTGAGCGATACTCCCACAAAACGAGGCTCGTGGTCCTCAACAAGTGTGACCTTCCCCCCGCGTTCGAGCTTCTTCCGACCATCGAATCTCAGAACGTCCCCGTGAGTTGTCAGACCGGCCAAGGCCTGGACGATCTGCGAGACGCAATCAAGAACGCCGTTTGGACGGGGCAAGTCGACGGAGAGATGCTGGAGGTGATGATTAACTCCCGCCATCAAGACGCGTTGAACCGAGCTAAACAAGCAGTGCAAACAACATCGCAAGCTCTTGCTGACGGCTTGACTCTGGAACTCGTAGCCCTCGACTTAAGGATTGCCGTCGGTGCAATCGGCGAAATTGTAGGTAAAACATCTACAGACGACCTACTGGACAAGATCTTCAGCGAGTTTTGTCTCGGCAAATAGGCCCGCTTCTCTCCGCGAGAAGAAAAGACTTTTCAACGAGGCCCAATCCCTCATCATCCCTCCGTCTCCCAAACGGTGGTCGCTGAGACCACGATTGTAGATTTCAATACAAGCCGCTTTACACGTGTTATGAGTGACAATGAGAATCGAATCGACCAGGATCGTGAACTGATCCTCGCAGCCCAGAAAAAAGGCTTCGGAGCGACCTTTGCCACCTATACGAAACTTTCTGGACCGGGCTGGCTCCAAAGCGCCATCACTCTCGGCGGAGGTTCCCTTGCCAGCAGTCTTTATCTCGGCGTTCTCGCGGGCTACGGTATGCTCTGGCTCCAGCCCTTCGCGATGATCCTCGGAATCATCATGCTGAGCTGTATCGCCTACGTCACTCTATCTACCGGTGAACGCCCGTTCCGAGCCATTCGTGACCACATCAACCCGGTTCTCGCTTGGGCTTGGGCTTTGGCCACACTGATGGCCAATATGGTCTGGAGCCTGCCGCAATTCGCCCTCGCCAACGGCGTCCTCCAACAGAATCTCGCTCCGAACCTGCTCGGAGGAGATGTCGGCAAGATGATCAACTGCTTCGTCATCCTTCTGGTCTCGGTCGGCATTACCTGGTGCTACGGCAACGGTGGGCGCGGCATCAAGATTTACGAAATGATTCTCAAGATCATGGTTGCGATGATCGTTCTCAGTTTCGTTGGCGTGGTCTTGAAAATGGGCTCCGGAGAAAACGGACTCAATTGGGGAGAAGTCTTTGCTGGCTTTGTCCCTGATCTCAGCAAGCTCAGCGCACCCGCAGAAGGATTTGTGCCCTTGCTCGAAGCCGTCCCCGAAGCCGCTCGCACGTACTGGTCTGACATCATTGTCAACACTCAGCGCGATGTGATGATCAGCGCCGCCGCAACCGCTGTGGGCATCAATATGACATTCCTCCTCGGTTACTCTCTGCTCGCTAAAGGATGGGACCGAAGTTTTCGCGGTCTCACAATCTTCGATCTTTCCACGGGTATGTTCATCCCCTTCGTCCTCGCAACGAGCTGCGTTGTGATCGCTGCCTCCACGCAGTTCCACCTGAAGCCTTCCGCTGGATTGCTCGGTGAAACGGATGCAAACGGTGAACTAATCCAACCCAATCCTAAGGCTGCCGGGGCTCTCGCGAAATCACTCACGGCACGCGTCACAGCCACCTTAAGCGACGAGGAAAAGGCGCTCTCCGCCGACGAGCTTCAGCCCGTCATCGATCAGAAGATCGCCGCACTCCCTCTGGCGGAAAAACGAATCGCCGCCACACTCATCAAACGAGATGTCGGCGAACTGGCTCTGGCTCTTGAACCTCTCACCGGAAAAGGCTTTGCCAACATCATCTTCGGATTGGGCGTGCTCGGTATGGCCCTCTCGACGATCAGTATTCTGATGTTGATCTCGGGCTTCGTCATCTGCGAGATGCTGGATCTGCCGCACACAGGGCTCCCATTTAAGTTGGGCTGTCTCGCAGCGTGCACCGGTGTCCTTGGCCCGTTCTTCTGGGGTGATGCAGCAGCCTACTTAGCAGTGCCAACATCGGTCTTTGGGATGGCTCTTTTGCCGATTGCCTATATTTCGTTCTTCCTGCTGATGAATCAGAAGTCTCTCCTGAAAGAACACCTTCCAGCAGGGCCGGCACGGATCGTTTGGAACGTCCTTCTGTTCATCGCCGCCGGAGTCGCAACCGCAGCCAGTCTCTTCGTGATCAACCAAAAGGTTGGCGCGAAAGGTTGGATTGGAGTGGGGATTCTCCTGGCACTCGCACTCATCGCTCACTTCACGCGAAAAAAACCGGTGGCTTCTTAACCAGCCCATCCAAAGCACCGATGACAATTCGGTGACATCGACTGGACAAGCTCGTAAATTTGGCTAGGCTGGCGTGAGGATTCGATCCCACCCGTGGAGCGATCACTGAGTGGTTCGCTCAAGGGTTGGATTGTGCGGGGCCTGAATGCTAGACAATCGACGATCAGCCTGATGTCAAATCCAGAACCTTCGGTGACCGCCTCACCACAGCCCTTGGCAACTGATGCCTCGATACCGAGGCCTTCTCTATTCCTCGTCGTCGTGCTAAGTAGCATGGCTGGAGGCATGGGATGGGGCATTCGCGGCCAATACGGACACGAAACCGGCGCCATGATCGCCGGCGCCTTGGTCGGACTGGTCCTCACCTTTTTCTTCTGTCCACGAGTCAATTCACTTTTTACCGCCCGGGCTGTCGCCTTGATGACGATTGCGATCGGGTTTGGAGGATCAATGACCTACGGGCAGACTGTTGGATTAACACACGATGCTCCCTTGATCGGAAACTCCGATGCCCTCACGTGGGGACTCGTGGGTTTGTTCATCAAGGGCGGAATATGGATCGCATTCGCCGGGGCCTTTCTGGGAATCGGATTGAGTCGCGTCAGCTATAAACCAACAGAAATGGGCGCCTTGCTGCTCATCATGGTCTTTCTCCTCTTCCTCGGGCTCCGAGTGATTAACCAACCTTTCGACCCAGCGAACAAAATTCTGCCTAACGTTTACTTCTCAGACCATTGGTTCTGGGAACCTGATGCCGAACTCAAGCCTCGTGGCGAGCGATGGGGCGGCCTGTTTCTTGCGCTGGTCGGAGTGATTTTCTATGTCTCACTCATCAAGCGCGACAAACTTGCGCAAGTGCTCACTCTATTCGGTTTCCTAGCAGGGGGATTCGGATTCTCTTTAGGGCAGAGCTTACAAGCTTATCATGCTTGGCATCCGGAAGTGTTCACCTCGGGCTTCTTCGCCAAACAACCTGTCGCCGAGATCATTTCAAACTTCAATTGGTGGAATATGATGGAGACGACCTTCGGGGCCATCTTCGGGGCCATTCTCGCGTTCGGACTATGGTTAAATCGAGGACTGATCCGGACTGAACCGGAGGAAAACGGTGTCGAGATGACAGCCAGCAACGAATGGCTTCTCGTGCTGGTTCATGTTTCTGCTTTGCTCACCTGGAACTTCCTCAGCTATCCCGCTCTGGATCAATTTGCTGATCACGCGATCACGATGGGGCTCTTGCCGATCTTTGGCGTGGTTGCGGGCCGCTACTGGCCTTTCCTCCTGACTCTGCCAATTGTGATTCTTCCCATCGCCGGGAAAACCATCCGACACCTCGTCTACGAGACAAACCAAACTGAACTGCTCCTAGCGCATCTGATCAAACCCATCCGCCACTTTCCTGACGTGGGACCTCAGTGGAGCGAAGCAATCGCTGCTTTCGTCTTATCAAATCCTCGCTATCTCGAACTTCTGGGCTGGCTGGTCTACGGAGTGCTGCCCGTCTCGCTAGCCCTTGTTCTCGCTCTTGTTCTCAGAAAACACAGTCTCACCGGCCAGACAGGTCGGAGCTATGCCCGCTGGTCGCTCCTATTCGCAGCCTGGGTCTTCTTCTGCCTCAATTTCGCTTTCTTCCAATTCTCGTGGCCGTGGAAGCCCCTTGACCAATGGACTGGCCGCACGCCCAATGCGACGCTCTTCCTCGTCAGTGTGTTGAGTATCACAGCGGTGACACTCCTCTACGGGTGGCGAGATCCGAAACCTCGTCCTGCGGCCCCGACTCCAAGTCCGGCGCCCGAGGAGGCCTCCAGCTAGGGTTTCAGTTCCGCAGTGAAGCTCACGTCAAAAAGACTCCTCTGGAGTCTAAGCGCTGGAGTAGCCCTATTGGTCGGAGCAACAATCGCCGTCGGCCCACGCTACTATCAACTCCTCAATCGTGTCGTCGCCTACAAGACCAAGCAAACAGCGGCCTTTGTTCTGGTTTGTAACCAACCTCGAGAGAGCGCTGAACAGGAAGTAAACGAGGATCACCCGCTCTTGCGCTTTGCCCGAGTTCACTTTGACCGGCACAGTCGAAAGGTTACGGGACACTTGTTCGGCTTCTTCTATCAAGAAGTTCAATTCCGAGAGGATCTCGGCACCACCCTGGTGTACCTCGACCAGCCAAACCGGTTCAATGAATTCCCACCTAGACAACAAAAGCAAAAATTAGAATCCGAAACTGTAGAAAACGATTCTTTCACTGTCGAAAGTACGCCTTCCGGATTGGTGGAAATCATGGACGCTGCCTTCACTGAACCCCAGCGACCGGCTACGATCGACCAGAACACGCCATACTACTCTCGCACTCGAGCCCTGATCGTGTTCCACAAAGACCGAATCCTAGCGGAGGCCTATCGCCCAGGACTCAATGCAGATACCCGCCACCTTGGCTGGTCAATGGCCAAGAGTGTCCTGGGTCTCCTCACGATGATGCGCGTCGAGGAAGGAGCGATGACTCTCGACGCCCCGCTTCAGTTCGGTGCTTGGATGGAAACGCCGAATGATCCCCGAGCTCAAATCACTCTGCAGCATCTTATGACCATGACTTCAGGCCTGACTTTCAACGAGGACTACGGCCCGTTCAGCGATGTCGTGAAAATGCTCTATTCTCAGGGCGACATGGCTCAGTATGCGATCAACAAACCCCTCACGAGTCCGGATGCTGTGGGCCAAACCTGGAACTACTCATCAGGGTCAGCCAACATCGTCTCGGCCGCCTTCCGTCAGTCATTCAATCACGACTCTAGCGCCCACCTCAACTACCCCTATCATCGACTCTTCGCCCCCCTCGGAATGGACAGTGCCCTTCTCGAATTGGATGCCGCTGGCACTTTCTGCGGTTCGTCGTACCTCTACGCAACCGCAAGAGACTGGATCAAGATCGGCCAGCTCATTCTCAATCAAGGGAAATGGAAAGATCAGCGCATTATCCAACCCAAATCCCTCAAAATCCTGTTCACGCCAACACAACAGGTCCAGCGCGACGATCGAATGGGTTACGCCGCCCTCTGGTGGCATAACCGCCCTCACTCGAACAATCGAGCCGACCGTTGGATGCCGGAGGTCCCAGAGGACGCTATCTTTGCACTGGGCCACTACGGCCAGGCCTTAGCTATCGTTCCATCCCTCGAACTGATCGTGCTGCGTCTGGGCTCGACGAAAGGCGGGGCTTGGAAACTAGACGAGTTTCTCCCTCAGGTGATTCGAGCCATTCACCAAACTCCGATCTAGCCACC
>CAYFGX010000050.1:0-54676 GCA_964342405.1 uncultured Verrucomicrobiota bacterium
ATTCGGAAACCCTCAAGCTGCTCATGGAGGTCAAGCTTGAGGAGATCGGTGAGGCTTCCACTGATAAGGACGCAATGATCAACACAGCCCATTGGCGCTACCTTATCTTTCCCTATCAATGGACGGGTTACGAGCAGCCCGAATACATCTGGCAACCCATTTCTGAAATCCAGAAATACAATATCATTCCTTTGCTGATCGGCAGTCTCAAGACCGCCGTCATCGCCCTGATTTTTGCCGTTCCAATAGCCATTGGAGCAGCAATCTATGTGTCTCAGTTGGCTCCGACACGAGTGAGAGAGTGGGTCAAACCCATCGTTGAAATGCTGGCGGGCATTCCCAGCGTTGTTCTCGGCTTCTTCGCCCTGGTCGTCATGGCATCGACCATGCAAGACCTATTCGGCTACCCGTCTCGATTAAATGCTTTGGTGGCGGGTATCGTACTGGGGCTTGCCGTCATCCCGATCGTTTTCTCACTTTCGGAAGATGCGCTTTCCAGCGTTCCTTTTGAATACACCCAAGCGGCCTACGCACTCGGCAGCACTCGGTGGCAAGCGGCCTATTCCATCGCTCTCCCAAGTGCCTTACCGGGAATCATCGCCGCCATTGTGCTCGGATTTGGGCGGGCTATCGGTGAAACGATGATCGTTTTGATGGCCACAGGGAATGCCAGCATCGTTTCGTGGAGTGCTCTCGACTCCACCCGCACCATCACCGCTACGATTGCCGCTGAACTCGCAGAAACCGTCTTCGGGAGCCAACACTACCGAGTGCTCTTTCTTCTTGGCACCCTGCTCTTCGCGGTCACGTTTATCGCCAATGTGATTGGCACCGTGATTATTCATCGTCTCAAACGACGTCTAAACTCAATCCAAGTCTAAAGCGATTGGCAACTCACGGTACTCAGTCAAATCTCAGCTTCAGTCGCCGCCGTTTTGACGGTAGCTCTCTGTTCTTCACTAGCCTGACGGCTTTTGCGGCGCTGATTATCCTGAGTTTCCTTGCTGTGATACTGAGCAATATTATCTGGCAGGGATGGGAAGCCTTTTCCTGGCGCTTTCTCACGTCGAACTCAGATCAAGACATGTTCGATGCAAACAAGGCCGGAGTTCTGCCAATGATCATCGGGACCACAGCTCGCGTGATTCTGATGACGCTTTTCGTCATGCCTGTAGGTGTGATTACCGCGATCTATCTGGTTGAATACGCGCCCACCGATTCCTGGATCACAACCATTATTCAGGGAGCGATCAACAATCTAGCCGGCGTGCCATCGATCGTGTTCGGACTCTTCGGACTTGGCTTCTTTGTGAATTTCGTTGGCGGGAATCTCGACGATATTTTCAACCCCAACAACCCCGATCCCTACTGGCGCCATCCAGCATTGATCTGGGCCTCGCTCACCTTGGCGGTGATGACTCTCCCGGTCGTCATCGTGGCAACCGAGGAAGCACTTCGAGGAATTGATCCCGGACTGAAAGAAGGAAGCATGGCTCTCGGTGCGACCCAGCTCCAAACAATCTTCCAAATCGTGCTCCCACAAGCCCTACCAGGAATCATGACTGGAGGTATTCTCGCGGTGAGCCGAGCCGCGGGTGAAGTGGCTCCCATCCTCTTCACTGGAGCGGCCTATTACATGGCTGGTTACCCGGACAGTCTCACGGACCAGTTCATGGATTTAGGCTACCACATATTCACACTTGCGACCCAGTCGCCGGACATCGAGGCGACCCGCCCGATTCTGTATGCGACCATCCTCACACTCTTAGGACTCACCTTCACATTGAACATCTTGGCCATTCTCATTAGAGCAAGAATTCGTGCCCGAAAGCGGATATTTCATTGACCTTCCACCGTCGGGAAGCCTTGAGTGGAAAGACAAGCATGCGAATGAGCGCGGAGCCAAACAAAGACTCTTCCGAGAACGAGGAGAAGACCCTGATCTCGACACGGAATTTGAGTGTCACCTACGGCAACGTCAAAGCGCTCGATTCCATCTCGCTTGATCTTCCAGGAGGTCTGGTCACCGCCTTCATCGGCCCGTCAGGATGTGGGAAGTCAACTCTAATTCGGTGCTTCAACCGAATGAACGATCTCATCGATACCTTCCGAATCTCAGGCACCGTAAAAATCGGAGGCCACGACATTTACCAACCAAAAATTGATGTCATCGAGCTGCGAAAAAAAGTCGGAATGGTCTTTCAGAAATCGAATCCATTTCCTCAATCAATTCGAGATAATATCACTTACGGACTCAAGATTCACGGTCTCCGAAACGCCGCTGAACTGGAGCAACGGGTTGAGGAAAGCCTCCAAGCTGCCGGGCTTTGGGACGAAGTTAAGGATCGACTCAATGACAACGCCCTAAATCTTTCTGGGGGGCAACAGCAACGCCTCTGTATCGCAAGGGCGATTGCGATTCAGCCAGAAGTGATCTTGATGGACGAACCCGCGTCTGAATTGGATCCGGTAGGAACCGCTAAAATTGAAGAATTAATTCTCAACCTGCGCAGTCGCTACACGATCATCATCGTGACTCACAACATGCAACAGGCTACGCGGATATCCGACAAAACCGCCTTCTTCTATCTCGGGAAGCTGATCGAATTCGGAAATACGCAAACTCTATTCACCAATCCACTTAAAAGGGAGACAGAAGACTACGTAACAGGTAGATTCGGATGAAAACCGGGTTACCCTGTAACAAAAATACATGAGCCAGTTCTTTCAAAGCGAACTACAGGACTTAAGTGACCGCTTGCTGACCATGGCCAGCAAGTCAGAGCTCGCGGCCAATACCTCCATCCGAGCTCTCGTCGAGCGTGACGATGACTTAGCACGCCTCGTGGAGGAAACGGATAACGAGATTGATCAGCTGGAGCTCGAGATCGATGAGATGGCCATTCAGCTGCTTTCCAAAGCGCCTCTGGCAAGAGACCTGCGCTTTATCACTGTGGCCATGAAAATCTGCACTGACCTGGAGCGTGTTGGGGATGAGGCCACAACCATCGCCCGACGCAGCCGCGATCTCAACCAAGAGCCACAGCTCAAGGACTACATCGACATTCCCAGAATGGTTGGACTCGCAATGGAGATGATGGACCAAGCCCTGAAAGCGTTCGTAAATGGAGACGCTGCGAGTGCGAGAGCGGTTGTCCCGAAGGACAAGACGGTGGATCAAATCAACAAACAGCTCCACCGCGAGCTTTCGAGTTACATGGTCGAGAATCCGAAGAATATCTCCCGCTGTCTCAATTTGATGGTGATCTCCAAAAGCATCGAACGAATCGCTGATCACGCAAAAAACATCGCAGAACTCGTGGTCTACCTCTGCGATGCGGAAGATATCCGCCACATGGGCAACCTTCCAACGTCCAAACAGTGATCTAAAGGCCCTTGCCTCAGAGAGCAATGCGAGAGATCGCCACTGCGCCACCAAAGCAGTGGATCACATCACTCTCCGCTTCCCCTGGTCGGTCCCGGTAAACGCCTGAATACTGGAACCGATCTTCTTCCACTCGATACAAAACCGGCAATGGATTGCGACAAGGGGCGCAATGCACATGGTCTGTTTCCCCGGCCGGTTTGTCTGAATGGGGGAGATTAACATTCCAGAATCCTCGCTCCTCGCTCGGCAACGGGGAGATCTCACGAAATACTCGTTCGACACGATCCCTTGCAAGCGCCCAATCGAATCGCATATTGGCTTTCCGATAGTGGGAAAACGCAATCGCCCGTCTCCCCAAGATCGCCGCCTCGCGCGCTGCGGCTACTGTGCCCGAGATGAATATATCAACCCCCAAGTTTCCTCCCTCATTCACCCCTGAGAGAACCCAATCGAATTCAATCTCTCCAAACAAACGACCTCGAAGCGCCAGACGAACGCAATCCGCCGGGGTTCCATGGATCGCTGCTGCTCGTTCGCCACGGCGTTCGACTCGGATCTCATCCCGAGTCGTGACCTGATGACCACACTCAGAGCGTTGGACATGGGGCGCCGCAATATAGACCTCGCCGTCAACCGCTGCTTCCAGCGTTGCCAGTCCCTGAGCGTCTATTCCATCATCATTCGTCAACAAGAGCTTCATATTTGCCAAGCGTCGGCCCCACTGCGTAACATTGGCTCACCAGAATGCCAAGAACCTCCGTCGCCAAAGCCGTGACTCGGGCCGCTCTCGAGCTTAGTGAAGCTCTCGAGACAATGGACTTTCCGAGTCCGATCTCACAGGTTTACAACCCACTCACTTACGCATGGAAAGCCCACGAGCGGTATCTGACACGATACGGCGCCACTCAGAAAAAGGTCGTCTTCTTGGGAATGAACCCCGGTCCCTTCGGCATGATGCAAACCGCAGTCCCCTTCGGTGAGATCTCGTTCGTCCGCGATTGGATGAAAATCAGTAAGGGAGTGACTCGACCCCGCTTTGAGCACCCGAAACGACCGATCGAAGGCTTCGATTGCAAACGTTCCGAAATCAGTGGCAAACGTCTCTGGGGTTTATTCAGTGCTCGCTACCCCAAAGCTGAGGATTTTTTCGCGGATCACTTCGTTGCCAATTACTGCCCCCTCGCATTCCTAGAAGAATCGGGCCGCAACTTTACTCCGGACAAACTCCCGGCACCTGTCGCCCGGCAACTAGCCAGCCATTGTGATGCACACCTCCAAAAGGTCATTGAGATCCTAAAGCCGCGTTGGGTGATCGGCGTCGGCGCATTCGCCAGAAAGCGAGCCGAAACCGCCCTAAAGGGAATGGAGATATCAATAGGCCAGGTCCTTCACCCGAGCCCAGCAAGCCCAGCAGCCAACCGAGGTTGGGCCGAACAAGCCACCTCCCAACTAGAAGCACTCGAGCTGTGGTAGCCCTGGCAAGGAACGGAGCAAGGAACAGCCCATTTAATTCGTCCAAATTCGCACTTAACAGCTTCCGCGGTTGCCAGTTGAACCTCAACCAGGCGGCGAGAGAAATCTCCTACTCCGTCCACACGGAGATTCGAATATTGTCGGCATAGTCTCCTGCTGTCTGATCCGGTGACGGACGAAGATGCACCCCCAGACCATGAGAACGGCCCGTTTCAATCGTCTCCGTAAAACCAGTGTTGAGCATCGAATCTCCCCCCTGGATCAGCGGCAAGGGAACACCGTCGACAAACAACGTGTAAGGAATGTGAAATCCGCTCTTGTGCAGCAGTCGCCCTCCATTGTCGGAAAAGAAACTGAGTCGATAGCCCACGTTGCTTCGAACGACACACTCTATCGATCGCTCAACCTCCTCTTGAATCAAGCCAAAATCCAAAGTGGCTAGACTCATTCCCGGGGCAAAAAGCCCTCCACTATTCACTAATGCGAGATCCGATCTCGTGGCTATCTCCTGCTGCACTTGAACGAGGTTGGATTCGACTTCGAGGGCGTCATCGATGGTTCCTGAGAACAGTCGGATCACAATCGAATCAGAGTAAGTCCCCGGGGGTAACCAAGCACCGCTATTCGCTCGAATAGAGAACTCCAAAACATGTTGTACATCCCCATCACCGAATCGGCCCATCAAGACCTCCCCCACTCTCACATCTGGAAAATCTTTCAAAGGAATCGAGCTCGTGGGATTACGGTAGATCTGGTAGGGTATCTCGGCATTGCCCATTACCAGGCGCCGCGAGCCCACTCCTCCACTGGGCACCGAGAATGTCAGAAAATAATTCCCGGGCTCACCAGAGGCGTTGACAACTCTCAGCGTCTTCACATGACTCACTTCGTCCAGACCCAGATGAACGCCTGTGCCGAGATTCAGGACCGAATCCACAAGCAAACGAGGGAGTTCAGCCCTCGCGTCGGAAGTCCAACCGAGACTGGTAATCCAGAATAGAACCGCCCACAGACCGCTCGGCATCGACATCGACGGCCTCACATATGAACACGCAAAACGTGTTGGAAAGTAATAAGTAGACATTCTTTAGTTGCTCCCTTCTTCAACGATGAGTGAACCCAAATCAATCGTCTCTCCAGCCTCTTCAGGAATCGTGAAACCAACCGCGCTGTAGTTCCCATCAAACCACCTTATTTCATAGTCGCCTGCCCGAAGCCCCTCGATCGCGAACGTACCCTCCCTCGTCGTGAATACTGTGAGAGGATTCCAATCTGCCTTTCCGAGCTGAACCACCTCGCCCACTTGCAAAGCAAAGGGAGCTCCCGAACGATTCGCCACGTGACCACTGACAAAAACTGTCGGCTCGCTTCCGATCGCAATGTGGGACCCGCTCTTGTAACCCATAGTCGCAGAATAGTTGGCCGGTCCCATATCGTAGGCAAAAGGAAGATCTTCGGCAGGTTCAACTCTGACAGACTTGGGAAAGTAAGACTGGACGTTGGCCAATACCGCTGTTCCCCAACGGTTTAGGCTCGCCTCCTCACCCTGCCCTTGGTCATTGAGCTTCACGTCAACCCCGTCCAGCGAATCATGCCCCGTCACCAAGACGAAGGCATCGTTAATGGGGCGGGAAACCGCCCAATGCCCCCCAGCAAAGGCAAGGCTCGACCCCAACTGCAAACTCGTTCTCGTGCTCAGACCGCCATCCTGCTCCATCATTGATTGCCCCAAGTCCAATTCTGCACGAGGACTCGCATAGCCAGCTCTCATATCTGCCGACCTCTGCCCTCCAGCACCCTGCTTCAAGTCGGCGCTTCCTCGCCACGCCCTCAGTTGAGTCACGGGGTGATAGCTATAATGCAATTCGCGTGTCTTCGATTGCGAGTTGAAGGCCGTCCCCAATCGATGCTTTCGATTTCTCCCAAACGACCATTCAAACCGAAGGTTCGCCCCAAACATCATTCCCTGCACAGCATCCGTGCGCACGCTGAGGTTGAGACGACTTGAAAACCCGGCAGAGAACCGCTTCGAAAAGGATGTTGTTCCATAAAAGCTATTTTCCGTCTCTGAACTAGAACGAGAATACCCGGCCCCAAAACTTGACCCCATTCCCCAGGGAAGCTGACGACTATGAGCCATTCGAAGATCCACAACAGCCCTCTGCCCAGAACGCCCATCGATACCCCGAAACTGGGGACTATAATGATGGAGGTCAAACCGCCATTGGCCGCGAGAAGGATCAGAGCGATCCCGACTCGAGTACTTTATGTATGTGAGCCCTAGAGCGTAGCCAACCCCTTCCGACCTCTCGCCGCTCGCGCCAAGCTCACAGCGAAAGGTTCCGATACTCGAAGCCCAGGTCGAATTTACCCCCCCTTGAACGACATCACGTGCCCCCTGAAAATTCCATTCACGAGTATGCACGTTGGAAAAGCCACGGCGATAGAAGCCACTCATGACAGGCTGCTCCCAATCATAGCCCCCAGCAAGAGTCGTGGATCCTGGCTTCCACCCCGCCCCGAGATAATAATCTTTTTCCCCCGGAGCCAGCAGCGCTTGATCAAAGGCGAAATTGAGATCTATCCGTTTCTCCACTCCCCACTGATCCGTCACGACCATCTCGACATCCGTTAACCCCGCTCCCAAATGCAGATCCTCCATTCGGTATGGCCCAGGAGCCAGATGAAGACTCCGAACTCGCTCCCCATTCACAAAGATCTCCACCTCAGACTCAGAGTCTAGAAACAAGTCAGACTGCCCCCTAGGCCGAGGCTGATGAAAGGGTTGCAAGCGATTCTCTCGTTCGACAGTAAATCCGAGAAGGGACACGGAATCCTGAAAAGAACGAGCCACACTACGAATATCCCCAAACGAATAGCGGACCCGCTTCTCCGGAACATCCCGAACCACTCGGCTAAACCTCCGCTCCAGCGCACTGTTCTTTCTCACGTCAAGCCTCGCTCCCTGTTCCAAGACCCAACCACGAAATTGAAGGGCCTGTTCCAATCCAAAGATCGGACTCTGCAATCCGTCCCTCGATCCTCCGCCCATCTGGTTCGCGACCTGCATACGGAAATTTAGGAAGCCGCTCAATTCACTTGGCGCAACAGGTGAGGAGAACCTATCCAAGACGTTCCGTCCGCTCATCGGAATCACTTGTGTCTTCAACAAGCTCGGGGGAATCTCAACGAAAATAGTTAGGGACCGAAGATCCAGTTTGCCGCTGATCCCCACGGCCGCGAGATCTTCAAGCCCCAAGCGCCCTTCCCCCGAAACTCGCTTCGCCAAACTCTCGTAAGTCTCTCGAGCCACCAGATCTTCAAACGACTCACGGATCTCATCCCAAAGCAAACGCACCGAATCTCCCTGAGCTGAAACCAATGCCTCACACTCCACTCGATGCTTATCATCAATCACCAGCGGCATCAGCACTTCCATGTCCTCTCCTCCCTGCACATCGAAACAACTCACTAGGAACAACTGCACACTGATCGCGAAGCGGAAACAAACTCCCCGCATGTAAAAACTCGCACGGCACACGATAGCATTCTCCTATCTGAAGGAATGAGAAAACTCCGCGCACCGCGCCCCTCCTTGACGAGGAATAAGCTATTCGCGATATTTGACATGGGCGACTGGCTCGCCAAAAGGTAGCCCCTGAGGCCAAGGCATTCGAAGCCTTCGAGTGGACCCCGCAAGAAGATTTTCGCCATCAATCTTCGCAACCAATTCCTGAGGAAGTTTAACCGAGCTCCCCCCACACGACAGTTCAACCACGAGATCCTTCAAGATCACATGACGAGAACCCTCGTTGCAAACATCCAACTGAAGGCTCTTCGTATCTTCTCCGTTAACGACCTCCGTTCTTGAGACGACCTTTTCTTTCGTTCCTCCAGGCTGGACGTAGACGGAGGCCAAGTAACGAATCCCGACATTCAGGTTCACACCCCCACCCGCTTCTTTCGTCAATCGAACCGGGAGCTGTTCGGCCACAAGGCGAAATGCAAGCTCTTTCTCAACCGGCGACTTTCCGATCCACTTGACCCGAACAATCTGCTCGCCGCCACCCGCAAGTACGAATTGTGGGGGAAAGACCATGAACTGTTTATCTGCCCGTTCATTCAACTCCTTTCCATCCAGGCTTAGCGATCGGGATAGGAAATGAACATCGACGGCGAGGGTTTCATTCCCCTCGTTGGTGACCGTGAACACACCCGAAGCTCCGCGGCCCTGCGGACTCAGAGTCATTTTCATCGGAGACAACTTAAAGGCATGTGCTGATGGAAGCGCTGCTCCGAGAACGAGCAGAACTGCAAGAGAAAGACGTTGGACACAAAACATGTACCTGACTATTCGAACCGCGAGGAGCTTCATGATATTCAGTATGTAATTCTATTTGAGTATTCAGGTGAGACCGATAGATCAGAGACCAAAGAACAAATGAGGCTGAGAGAGATCCTTTCAATTTTCAGCGACCAAGAACCTCGAATCAATCTCCCCCAGCCAAACACTTTTACTTCGCGGCAATGGTGAACGTCAGCGTATCGGAATAAGAATCCGCTGCGAGATTACTGGAAGTACCGTCATAGCTGATGAGAACCGCATTGGTATAGCCATCAGCAGGCGTTTTCTCGGCGGAATCCGATACTGTAGCCGTCCCGTTTGAAAAAACGACGTTCACACCACCATAAGTCAGGTCGTATATCAGTTGCTCTCCAACTGAATCACCTATCAGCAATCCCCCTGAGACAGATTGCGCCACCCCGTTATTGGAGCTGACCGTCACAGTGTAACCATCAGCGTCATTACACTTTTCGACGACCGTGCCTATTGACACCCCACTGATGTTGCCAGCAGGAGTCAACGTAGCCGCCTCTGAGTGCCCACCGACAGAGAGCTCGAGAACGACGGGAACATTTCCCGTTAGGTTCAAGGTGCCAACCGTATCCCCCAAGGCGATAGGTGAAAGGGTTATAGCTAGTAGAGCAAAGGCTGTTGTTTTCAATCGTTTATTCATGTTGTTCATTAGGTTTTTCGTTGGTTTTTTTCTTGTTAGCACAGCAGGAAACCCATCGCTTCGAAGTCCCATTCAATGGATTTCTCGTTGTGTTGAATTCACCTCTGCAATCAGGATGCCAGATTACGAAGTATCACTCACAAATCCGGCATTCCCCTTCTTTGCCGACCATCGATGCGGGGTCCCGCTACTTGCGTTTTCAAAATTCTTCAAGCCGGTGTCTGAGACTACGAAACCGACACTATATCTTGAAAATCAGGTGTTTATGTCGAGTTTCAAGAGACCCTTCTGCGACAGCAACAGGGTTGGGTGGGTGATCCATCTCGGAGCTATGAGCCAGCAAAAATGCGGATCAAATAATCGACAGTTTCCCCCAACTACCAACATCCCAATTTCTACTAGCGCTCACATCAACGCTACTAGAGCTCTATTAGCGTTGATGTGAGCGCTAGTAGAAACACAACTTCTGAATCGATCTTCCGCTCATACAGCCTCTTGAAACCGCTCCCATTACGGTCCGCCCACGAGGGAAATGACTTGCATTATCCGGAGTCTGAGTTAGGCCCTTGGTTGTGGGTTCGGATAGCAAAGATCAAATAGGCCACTCCCGTGGATGCCGCTTTTGCCTTGATGAAAGTTCAGCGCAAGCCCCCCCTTTCATCGACGCACCATTCAATACAACGGCCTCCCTTCTTCCACTCATCAAGTTCTGGGAAAAGAAGGCAGCAACAGGGGATCAAAGCGTCGCGCGTTCCCTCTTGGAAGAAATCGAAAAAACGCCTGAGCTTCGGGCCCCCATTTGGGAGCATGACCTTTCGGACCACCACCAGGAACTCCTTAGACGCTTAGTCGGGGCGATCTTCCCTGAGGCCACATGGGAGACAGATCTCCGAGCAATCGTTGGCCTGTTCGAGACGAAACCCATCGTCGCAACGCCTTCATACCTTCAGCTCGTCCCTGACGCCGCCTCCATCCCGCGCGCCAATGTTGACTCAGAGCTCGAGCGTAAACTGAAGCACTTGTACGCCTACAGCATGATCCTGGAACAGCTCTACAATATGGAGCTGAACGTTGATTATCCAATCGTTCGAAAAACCATCGATCCAAGCACAGGCTTTCCGGTTTACGTTCAAGTCGAGGTCGACTCCCAGTTTATCGAGGTGAGGACGACCTCGGAGAAGGGCCCCACGCTCTCGGAGGAACAGAAGGACCAAATCCGCGAGAACCCTGCTGACCTTGAGCTGCTCAAGGCGCTGCTGCCACCGGAGGAGTTCGAGTTCTTCGGTTTCATTTCCATTCACGCGTTGAAAGTCACGGACCAACAACTCCTCGCAGAGATCAATAAACAGTTGATCGAAGCACGCTCAATTGTGTGCCCAGAAACCATTCTTGAGCTGGAATCGAAACTGCGATCTCTCTTCGGTTTTCCGGATTTAACTTTGGGACTGATCGCAATACAGGGCGATGAGTGGATGCGGCTCAGTGGATCGAGTGAGATTAAAAACCAGTGTATCTTCGGAGACAGCCAGCACTACAACCTCGCAGACTACCAAGGATCGGCACACGAGGAAGCCACCAGAGAAACCAAGACCATCCTCGTGGACGATCTCTCCAAGAAAGAGCCTCTCTCCACCATTGAGCAAGATCTCCTCGGAAAGCGCGTGCGCAACCTAGCCGTCGCCCCCCTCATCTCTGGAGACCAAGTGATCGGAATCCTGGAGCTCGCCTCACCAAACCTTGGTGTCATGAACCCGATGAACACCATGAAAACTCGAGAGTTGCTTCCCCTCTTCACATCGGCGATCCAACGGAGCCTCTCAGATTTCCAAACCAAAATTGATGGTATCATCAAACGCCAATGCACAGTCATTCACCCCTCAGTCGAATGGCGTTTCCGAGAAGCAGCGGCAAATTACCTGCGAACCCATTCTCCTGAATCCTTCGGTCAGGAGGCTATTGCCTTCAAAGATGTCTTCCCCATGTACGGAGCATCTGACATTCGAAACTCATCACGCATTAGAAATCGATCGATTTCAGACGATCTGGCCCACGAACTCCAAAGCGTCTCCAAGATCCTTAACGGAGTCTCCACTCCCATCTCCATTCCCATTCTCGCGCAAGCAAAAGCCACCTGCCAACAGTTCCTGGGATTGACCGCCAAAGAGATCCGAGCCAGCGATGAGTATCGGATCACTGATTTTCTCCAAACAGAGATCCGCGAATTACTTCAACTACTCGCAGCTCGCGAACCATCGCTTAGGCCGGAGATTGACCAGCATTTTTCCCAGCTGGATCCCCAACACGACACTTACTTTAAGACCCGCAAAGATTACATGGACAGCGTTGCCCAGTTGAACGCCGCCTTCGGACAGATCCTTGAGGAATCGCAAGAAGAAGCCCAGCGCATCTATCCACACTACTTCGAGAAGCACAGCACGGATGGCGTCGATTTTACTCTCTACATCGGGAAGTCTCTTTGCCGTGACCGTGATTTTCATCCGCTCTACTTGGATAACCTCAGACTCTGGCAGTTGATTCTCATGTGCGACCTTGCTTGCACAAATCACGACTTAAAAAAGCGCCTCCCGATTCCCCTGGAGACGACTCATCTGATTGCCGTTCAAGACCATCCGGTCTCCATTCGTTTTCGGTTCGACGAACGCCTTTTTGATGTCGATGGCGCCTACAACGCTCGATACGAGATCATGAAGAAACGAATCGACAAGGCCATGATTAAAGGGAGGTCCGAACGCCTGACTCAACCCGACAAAATTGCGATTGTTTATTCGAATTCAAAGGAGGCTGCGAAGTACCGCAAACACATCGAATACTTGCAGAATGCCGGCTACCTCATTCCCGGATTCGAAGACCTCCAGGTTGAGGACCTCCAAGGAGTGGAAGGGCTCCGTGCGATGCGAGTCACGGTCAATCTCAAACGGGCTCCAGGCGAATCCCCTGTGAGCCCTAGTCAGTCAGGCCCCTTGGAGAAATCAACTGTTTGGTAACCAATCCTTTCCGTCCAGCATGAGACTCATCGGGATATTCGTTGGCCTTGGAATCCTTTTCCTCATTCCCTTCCTCATCTGGGGCCAAGCTTGGCAGTGGACAGCCGAGGGAGCAGTCCAGTGGCTGATGAACTACGGAAGATGGGCCTGGGCGGTAGCGCTTGGTCTATTGGCTGCGGATCTGTTTCTTCCGCTCCCCGCAACCGCTGTGATGGCCGCTTTGGGCTACGTCTACGGCCCCATAACCGGAGGCATTATCGGAGGGATCGGATCCTCGGCATCAGGCTGCCTCGCATATGGCATCTGTCGAGCTCTCGGCAGAAATGCCGCTGTCAAACTGGTTGGACAAGAAGATCTCATCAAGGGCGAGAACCTCTTCGCTCGTTTCGGTGGATGGCTGGTCACCCTCTCTCGCTGGCTTCCCTTATTCCCGGAAGTCGTTGCCTGTATGGCGGGATTGACTCGCATGCCGGGACACCTCTTCCTCGTCGCAATCGTGTGCGGAAGCTTCCCAATGGCATTCACCTTCGCCTTCGTTGGCCATGCGGGTGTTCGTCACCCCCTCTTCGCCATTTCGCTGAGTGCTGTCGTTCCTCCGATTCTTTGGTTTCTGATCCAGCGCTACCTGACTCGCACCGCTTCGACTGAAAACAAAAGGGAGTCGAGAGAAGAGTCATCGCTTTAAGCAGCCTCCTTCTCCACTATCGATCCCGACAATTTCTCACAGGAGGAATCCCCCCTGGAGTTCTCAACAGGACTGCTGTAGCGTCCGGATACGCTTTAATCGACCGCGATGAACGAGGAAAACAACCCAGAGAATCAACCAGCACCGCAACTGCAAGAGATGTCATTTCTCAAGGCTCTGGCCTTTGAGGCATCGCTTGTCTTGGTCGCCCTCATTCTAGCCTGGGTGTTCCATGTCCCACTTCTCGCCGATTTTCACTGGGAGTGGACAGCAGTCCTTCTGGGCTTCACTTCGACCTTACCGCTCTTGGCGTTTTTCGCGTGGATTCTACAATCCAACTACCCTCCGTATATCGAGGTTCGAGAATTCCTCGTTCAATTCATACAACCACTCTTCGGTAGGTGGTCTGTAATTCAGTTGGCCTCGCTTTCGTTGATGGCCGGCATCGGTGAAGAGATCTTGTTCCGAGGCGTTTTGCAAACTGGACTCGCGAAAATGGGCAGTCTCATTCTAGGTGTCGTCGGAGCCAGCTTGGCGTTCGCCGTGTGTCATGCCCTCACAAAAGCGTATTTCGTGAGCACCTTCGTCATCGGAATCTACCTCAGCATCGTCTGGTATGCGGCCGACAATCTGCTCACGCCGATCTTGACGCACGCAATCTACGATTTCTTCGCTCTGATTTACTTCTTAAAATGGTATTCCCCAAAGACGAGCAGAACGGTACAGAAGAAAACGGACCCTTGAGAGGCCCGTTTTCATTCTAGAATGGTTCTTTCTTGCTAAGCCTTCGCAACCAACTGTCGGAGGACGTATGGCAGAATTCCTCCATGGCGGTAGTAGTCGATTTCGATCGGCGTATCGATACGGCAACGGACGGCAACTTCCAAGGTCTCGCCACTCTGCCGAACGATTCGCAAGGTGAGGTCTTGCTGTGGTTGGAGCGTGTCGTCAAGCCCCGCAAGATCGTAGACTTCGGTTCCGTCGAGGGACAGTGACTTAGCACTGGCGCCGTCTTTGAACTGGAGAGGAAGGACCCCCATCCCAACGAGGTTCGATCTGTGAATCCGCTCAAAACTCTCTGCCACCACCGCACGGACCCCAAGCAGGCGCGTCCCCTTCGCAGCCCAATCCCGCGAGCTGCCGGTGCCATACTCTTGACCTGCGATCACGACCAAAGGCGTTTTCTCGGCGGCATACTTCATGGCAGCATCATAAATGCTCATTTCTTCGTTCGCCGGCTGGTGCTTGGTCACTCCCCCTTCTGTGCCAGGGACCATCAGATTCTTAATCCGCACATTGGCGAACGTCCCACGAGTCATAATGCGGTCATTGCCCCGGCGTGAGCCGTAGCTGTTGAAGTCCGCAAAATCGACTCCATTGCCTTCGAGATAGGCCCCGGCAGGCGAGGAAGCTTTGATGGCGCCAGCGGGCGAGATATGGTCCGTCGTGACCGAGTTCCCGAATACACCCAGAGCTCGTGCCCCTTCGATACCTGAGATCTTCCCGGGCTCCAAACCGAAATCGGTAAAGAAAGGTGGTTCCTGAATGTAAGTACTTTTGGGATCCCAATCGTAGACATCTCCTACCGAGGCAGGGATCTCATTCCACTTAGGATTCTGGTCTGCAAAATCACTATACAGGGCCTGGAAAGTTTCGGGCTTCAAGGCAGATTCAAGTTCCTTCCGCACATCCTCAAGGCTAGGCCAAAGATCCTTCAGATAAACATCCTGCCCGTCACTACCCTTTCCAAGTGAGTCCTCCGCTAGATTAACGTCGACGCGACCCGCGAGCGCAAAGGCCACGACGAGTGGAGGCGACATGAGAAAATTGGCTTTGATGTTCTGATGCACTCGAGCCTCAAAGTTCCGGTTGCCGGAAAGCACAGAAGCCGCAACCAGATCATTGTCGACCACTGCTTTCTCAATCGGCTGAGACAAAGGACCACTGTTTCCAATGCATGTCGTGCACCCGTAGCCCACTAGGTTGAAGCCCAATTTGTCCAGATAGGGTTGTAGGCCGGTCTTGTCGAGATAATCGCTCACCACCCGTGATCCCGGAGCCAGCGAGGCCTTCACCGCTGGATCCACTTTCAGGCCCTTCTCTACCGCTTTCTTTGCCACCAAACCGGCGGCCAACATGACGGAAGGATTCGAGGTATTTGTGCAGGAGGTGATGGCCGCGATCAGGACACTACCATGACGCAACTCGACGGAGCCGCTGCCATTCATATCAGCTGACACCTTCGTACTGGCCAACTCTTCTGCTTTCTTTCCGAAGCCACCCTCAGAGACCGGCTTTGAAAACGCCGTATCAAAAGCTTCACCCAAATTCCCCAACGCGATTCGATCTTGAGGGCGGCGTGGTCCAGCCACCGAGGGACGAACCGTGCTCAAGTCCAACTCAACATCCACGGAGTAATCTACCTGGCCCTTTTCAGGAATTCCCCACAAGCCTTGTGCTCGGTAGTAATTCTCGTACATCTTGCAGTGAGCCTCACTTCTACCCGTAGCTCGCAGATATCGAACGGTTTCTTCATCCACCGGGAAGAATCCCATGGTGGCACCGTATTCGGGAGCCATATTGGCGATCGTCGACCGGTCGACGGCAGGCAAGGCCACCGCGCCTGGACCATAGAACTCAACAAACTTACCCACCACCTTCGCCTCACGGAGCATTTCGGTGATGGTTAAGGCAAGGTCCGTCGCAGTCACTCCTTCGCTCAGAGAACCCGTCAAGTGAACGCCAACAACATCGGGCGTCAAAAAGTAAACCGGTTGCCCCAGCATACCCGCTTCGGCTTCAATACCGCCCACGCCCCAACCAACGATACCCAGACCGTTGATCATGGTGGTGTGTGAGTCCGTGCCGACCAAGGTATCGGGATAATAGACACCGCCTGCTTCCAGAACACCCTTGGCCAAATATTCCAAATTGACCTGGTGCACAATCCCAATGCCTGGGGGCACGACCTTGAAAGTTTCAAACGCCTGCATTCCCCACTTCAGGAACTGATATCGCTCGCGATTACGCTCGAACTCTTTGTCCAAGTTCTTCTGCATGGCATCCTCGCTTCCGGCAAAATCGACTTGCACGGAATGATCGACCACAAGATCTACCGGTACGAGAGGTTCAATGATATTGGGATCCTTCGAAAGCCGCTTGACCGCCGATCGCATCGCGGCGAGATCGACCAAAAGCGGTACGCCGGTAAAGTCCTGGAGAACGATGCGGGCTACCACAAATGGAATCTCCGCCTTGCGATCCCCCTTGGCCTGCCAACCGGCCAGGGCTCGAACATTCTCCTCAGAGACTCGCTGGCCATCACAATTTCGGAGGACGGACTCAAGCACGAGTCGAATAGAAATCGGCAACTTGGAAATAGGGCCCAAGCCGGCCGCTTCCAGAGCCGGCAACGAATACAACTTCCCGGTATCCCCGTTTCCTAGATCAAAGTCCTTAAGCGATTCAAAAAGGTTGTGTGTTTGGTCCATGTGCGAAATCCGAAACTGACGCTTTTATGATTAAAACTGAACGCGAACCATGAAGTCTGGCAGGAACCTTGTCAACACGGAGCTGCTGCGGAAACACCGCCGAATCCCCTTGATTCATAGCGACCCTGAGCCAAATGACAGCGGCAGATTCATCCGACCAAGCGGTCTACCGAGGATCAGCGATCAAGATTGCCCTAAGGGCGTCGAAGAAGAGGCCTCCTGCTGCTCAGGCGCAGCCCGATCCTGCAGGTACACCCGCTCGGCCTCTTGCAACAACGCCTTAACCCCGCCTGGAGGTAAATTCGGCGGGCCATCCAACCAATAGGGCTTGGCATTGACACCGTTCCATGATGTTTCAGTGACTTCAACAGCCACGGCCGGTTTTTGAAGGTGGATGACCAACTGCTTGGTTTCCCCCGCGACCTGGACTCTCTCCGCCAGCACCCATTTCGGAAGCTTCCCGGCCTCACCGAGTGCCCCGCAATAGAGCACATTCCGCAGCCAAGGCCACAGGCCCACTGAGGCAGCCATCACAACCAAGCCGACACATAGAAGAGTTTCACTCCGTGTCATCGGCCCAGGACTCAAGACAACCATCCAAACGACCGCGGACATCAGCACCACATCGCCCAAGTAGAAGACCCAGCTGGGCACCTGCGCCACTCGGGTCTCAGACGTTTCGGCACCACTGAATGGACCAGGCTCCGTGCCAAGAGTCTGTCCCAGTTCGAGCTGCCGATTTCCCTTGATGAGCCTGTCCACTCCCGACCGGCCTACCGCCCCCTGCTCGGAGAACGCATCCGAGCTCTCCAGAGGAGAAGGCTGGTCTGGATTGGCACTGGGCATCAAGTTCTCTAGACCTCGTCCCAAAGGGCGTTTCATGTCTGTAAAAGGCTGTCCGAAGAGCAGGTGGGATGCAACGATTTTCGAGCCCTGCACCCCTAAACTTATTCACCGACCCAACGACTCCGTCGGCGCTATGAATCAGACGGACCAATGCCATCGAGCAAGCCTACATGATGAAGCCTATGCGCGACTGATCGACCAGAAAAGAAGCCCCATGGACAAGCATCCTCACTGATACGATTCATCTCGCCAAAGACTGAAGATCCTTCTATCGTCCCCCAAGGATCCGGCAGAGCAGGAAACCTGACTTACCGCTACTGTCCTCCCATACACGCCACATATGTCGATCGCAAAAGGTTTCACTGAAGGAAGCACAGACGCTCCCACCTCTGCCCCCAAAGAAAACGAAAAGATCTTTCTGGTCGGAGCAGAGCTCAAGTCAAAGTCCCAGTGGGACGTCTCAGAATCGCTCGAAGAACTTGCCAGTCTAGCAGAGACAGCAGGAGGCAAAGTCGTAGGTGAGGGAATTCAGAAGCTTGATCGTCCGGTGTCGGGTACCTTCATTGGGAAAGGAAAGGCCGAACAATTTGCCGCGGAGTGCGCCGAGAAGGCCGTGGACACCGTTATTTTTGACGACGAGCTCACACCAGGGCAAGGTCGCAATCTCGAGCGGGTCTTTGACCGAAAGATCATCGACCGAACCTCATTGATTCTCGACATCTTCGCCCAACGAGCTCGCACCAGAGAAGGAAAGCTTCAAGTCGAGCTTGCCCAACTCCAACACCTCCTTCCACGACTCACACGATTCTGGACTCACCTTTCCCGACAAAAAGGCGGGATCGGTATGAGAGGAGATGGTGAATCCCAGTTGGAAACAGACAGACGACGCATCCAAGAACGGATCAGCCGACTTTCCAACGAACTCGAACACGTCCGTAAACACCGCTCTGTTCAACGGCAGGGTCGGCGACGGAACAATTGGCCTCTCGCCTCCATTGTCGGCTACACGAATGCGGGAAAATCTACCCTATTAAACGCACTCACCGGTGCCGAGGTTCAAGCTGAGGATAAACTATTCGCTACTCTCGACCCCACCACACGAAAACTGCGACTCGATACCAACCAAAAGGTGTTGCTTTCAGACACAGTAGGTTTCATCCGAAAACTCCCGCACCGATTGGTGGAAGCCTTCAAAGCTACTTTGGAAGAAGTTTCGGAGGCGGACCTCCTCGTACACGTCGTCGATGCCAGCCATCCGCAAGCCGAACAACAGATCGAGGCCGTGAACGACGTTCTGAACGAGATTGGCGCACTGGAGAAACCCACCTTGATGGTCTTCAACAAGATCGACCAATTGGAAACCCCCGATCAGCTCGAGCTCTTCACCAACCAATACTCTCCATCGGTTGGCGTCTCCGCAGCAAAAGGCATCGGCTTCGACGAACTAAAAGCGCACCTATCCAACAGCCTCCGGCCCATTCGATCCACGCTCACCCTTCACGTTCCCGTCCACGAAGCATCTGTGATCGCGAGAATTCACGAAGTCGGCCAAGTCGTCAGCCTCAAGTATGAGGATGACGTGGCTGAGATCGAAGCCCGTATCCCACCACATCGCTTGGAGGAGTTCACAAGTTTCTGCCGAGACGAGACCTGAGCGGCCCTCCTGTGGGCAGAGCGCTCAATTAACGGGCGCGCTCACATATTTTACACAGTCTTAAAACTTCTTGATTGCAATCGAGAAGCCAGACTAGAACAGGGAGTGCGCATCAAAGACCTCCCAGCAATGGCTCGCCCAAGAGAACGACTCCTCTCAGAGGGGCCAGAAAGCCTTAGCAACCAAGACCTGATCGCCATCCTACTCCGCACGGGTACAGCTGGCTGTTCTGCGATTCGCTTGGCTGACTCCCTACTTGCTCGATTCAAAACCCTCGGCGCCTTGGCACAGGCTGACCTCACCGAGATTAGAAAAGTGAAGGGGATTGGGCCTGACAAAGCGGTCACGCTCAAGAGCGCGTTCACGCTGGCGGTTCGAATGGCGCAGGAGCTACAACCCCATTCTCCTCTGATTGATGGCCCCCACAAGATAGCAGACCTCCTTCGCGTTCAGTTAACAACCTTTCAAGTGGAGACCTGTTTTGTAGTGCTTCTAAACAGCCGGAATAGACTCATAAGGATCGCTCAAGTCAGCAGTGGCACGCTAGACACACTCCTCATCCACCCGAGAGAAGTCTTCCAACTTGCCATTATCAATCAAGCAGCGAGCGTCGCGTTGGTTCACAATCATCCAAGTGGCGACCCCACGCCTTCTCCGGCAGATATTCGAGTCACTATTGACCTTGTCCGCGCAGGCAAACTGCTCCAGATCGATCTCGTCGACCACGTCATCATCGGCCGCGCAACCGAACGGCATCAAAAGGACTACTGTTCTTTACGAGAGCTTGGACATATCCCAGACTAAGCCGAAACGGAAGCCAGCCCAATACATGCCAAACGAAATCCACGCCACCGCGATCGTTCATCCGAAAGCTACTCTAGGAGATAATATTGTCATCGGCCCCTACTGCGTCGTCGACGAAGGCGTTCAGTTGGGAGATGAGTGCTCCCTCGGACCACACGTCCACCTAACGGGCCAAACACAGATCGGAAACAAGAACTCATTTCATTCGGGATGTGTTATCGGTGATTTCCCACAGGACCTATCATACAAGGGCGCGCCGACACGAACGATCATTGGAGACGGGAATACTTTTCGTGAGCATGTCACGATCCACCGCTCGAACTCTGAAGAGGAAGCAACCCAAATCGGTTCCGACAATTTCTTCATGGCCAGCAGTCATGCGGGGCACAACGCTCAAATCGGCAGTCGGAACGTGCTCGCAAACGGCACTCTTATCGCAGGGCACGCGATTATCGGAGATCAAGTCACCTTTGGCGGCAACGCAGGCGTCCACCAATTCTCAAGTATTGGTCGCCTCGCCTTTCTTCAAGGCAACTCTGGTGTCAGCCAGGATCTCCCCCCCTTTCTCATCAATTCACGAATCAATGAGGTGAGTGGATTGAATGTCATCGGAATGCGACGCGCTGGAATCCCTTCAGCTCATCGAATCGAGATGAAGAAGCTCTTCCACTTGGTCTATCGTGAAGGCCACACCATTTCTCAGGCCCTGGAACTCGCAGAGGGGCAGTTTTCGTCTCCTCCGTGTCGAGAATTCCTTGAATTCGCAAGGAACAGCAAGCGCGGGATTTGCTCGAAACTACGCGAATAGAAACTCTTCTGGCCCCCTTCTTCCTTTCGCAAGGAGGGAGAACTAAGCGCCCGCTTTCAAGTCCCCACGCCTCTCCTTCCGATCCAACTCACGAGCAAGTCACGGCACAAAAAAACCCTCTCCGGTTAAGGAGAGGGTTTGGAGAATAATCAGACGCAGATTAGAACTGGTAGACTGCGTTCAACGCAATCGTCACAGCACTCTCGTCGTCTGGGAGTGCGAAGAATCCGCCACCGCTAGGTCCACCGAATGCATCGCCGCCCTCAAGAGCGTGATCCCAGCGAACTTCCAAACGGCTGATAACGTTTTCCCACAGGCTGTAGTCAATCGTGCCCGTCAAGCTCAAGAGCTCGCTGTCGCCACCGTCATCGGTAACGAAGAACACACCAGAGTCAGCTTTGGCGTAATCGATACGACCATTGAAGGTCATCTTCTCGGTCAACTGGTAAGAGAGGTAACCAGCAATTGAGTAGGCATCACCAGCAGCAGCGGTGTCAGCCAAGTCAAATGCCAAGCCCAAGGCCAATCCGTCAACCGGAGTTGGCACGGTCGCACCAGCATAGTAGCTGGTTCGATCCGAAGGAGCTCCACCAGCAACCAAACCATCAACGATACCAGCGTAGAGAGCGCCGCCACCCAAGAAACCTGCGTCCTCAGGGATTTCGTAGCTCACAGAAGCCATGTAGGTCTTCTCAGACTCGTTACCTTGACCAATGGCGTTAGGTCGGTCGTTGACACCAAAACCATAGGAGTTAGCGACACCAGCAGAAATGCCGATCTCATCGGTCAGCTGGTAGCTGGCCAAAACACCTGTGTGCTGGAATGGCTCCAAGAAAAATCCGTATGAACGGCTGAAGTTAGGGTTACCTGGTCCAGACCCAACTTCGTAACCAATGATGGTGTCGAATTGACCCATCTTGATATCAACACCGTTTCCGATAGGAGCACGAAGAGCAACATAGGCTTGCTTGATACCCAAGTCACCGCCAGCGCTCGTTCCGAAGAAGCCGTTACTTCCCAACCATGCAGCATCAGGACCGAACCACAGGTCAACACCGTAACCAGCAGCCCATTCGCTCTCGTCGAGAGGGCTCTCCAAGCTGAGCTGAACGACGTTGAGATTGAAGCCGTCTACATAGCCAGCTCCATCATTCGTTCGGCCAGGGAAATTTCCATTTCCACCTTTGCCGATTGCCCAGATTGCCGACGTGTCAACATACCCACTCAGGGTAGTCTTCGATACCTGGCTCATTACGCTGTGCGAATCGGCCAGGGCGTTTGAACTCAAGCTGACCATCCCGGCGGAGGCCAAAGCTAATGTCCATTGGTTAAACTTCATGTTCAGTTCCTCTTGCAGTTTATTCGTGTATTCTATGTGCAATACGCCGCTACGATTGGCTCCTGCCAACCGCGCGAGATACGCACGCATTTCCCGAAACGTAGGTCAGGTTAGGGGCTTTGACAACTTTTTTTTAAATACGGCGGCGAGGGAGAAGCCCTATTTTTGCGGGCAACAAACCTCGAGGGGATACAACAAAGCCCGACCGAAGAAACGGCCGATACGTCTTACGAAGCAGGACTATACACCCACTTCCACTCCAGCACAAATAAAACCTTGGATACCAGGAGATTGCCGATACGAAGCATCTCCAAATTGCGCTGTCTCGATAAAATAGATCAAACCATCAATGACAATCGAGCTGTAAGCCCACCCAAACTTCGCTCGGCATCCCATCTCCCACAGCCCCCTACACACCAGAAAGTCACCCAGCTACGATTACCAGAAATGGCCCCAATCACCCCGCGACTAAGCGTGATTAAGCCGTCCCAGTAGAACCGTGTAAGTTATACAGGCATCCGGACAAGCTTGCTCGATCTCATTTCGAGGTTCTCTCAAAGCCTTGTCGCTACGACGTATGAGATCTAGGGAACGCCCGCGGGAGTTGTCTCCCGATCGAATACTCAGGATCATAAAACTGAATGGAAGCCAAGAGTTTACAACACCTGGCCCAGAGCTTAAGATGATCTCTTCAACAACGTTTTGACCGAAATATGGATTTGACACGGGCGCTGAACACTCGCTAGTGTTTGTCGACAAGATCTTAGAAGTGTTCAAAGGTCAGGAGCATCAATCAATGAAGACATTAGGAGTTCAATCAAAGTTTTTTGCACTGGTAGCGTCCGTCTGCCTGCTCAGCCTTGGCTCGACCCTCAAAGCCGCCCAAGCTGACGCCACGCTGACCCAATCTTCCGGGCCAGTGACCGGTGCCTCTGTCGGAGAAGCGCTCTCTGCGGGTTCAGTCATTTCAACCGGTGCAGGTGGTTCAGCCACGATTAGCATCAACGGCGACACAATCGTGCTAGCCGAGAACAGCACGCTCTCCCTCGATATTCTCGATACGGACGAGACTGGCGTGGAAACCGTCTCCAACATCCAGCTCACGCTGAGCGCTGGCCGAATCTACGGTAAGGTTGGCCGATCCTCCTCACTCTCAATGTTTGTTGTCAAAATTCCAAAAGGCCAGGTCGCCATTGATGCCACCGCTGGACCCGTCGTATTCGACATCTCGGCAAACGGCGAAACACTCGTCGGAGAGGGTTCTGTTGAGGTCACCTTCGACCGAGGAACAAACATCAGTAACCTCGTAACCCGCCGACTGAGCGCAAACCAAGCATTCAACCCGGTCACGGGTAACGTGGGCCCAGGCGATGGTTCAGCAATTCCTGATGTCACTGTTGTCCGAGTTGCAACACCTGCAGCGCCCACTCAGCCATTTCAGTTCTTTATCTCGCCTAACCTCGGCCAGAACTAATTGAGGCACACGCCGCAAATCTAAGCGGCAAAAGACATTCTAGAAAACCCCGGTTGAACGACGTTCAGCCGGGGTTTTTTGGTGGCGTAATGAACTCAGCGAATATCTCCTCTACGGGCCTAGCATCGCTCGTGCCCGGCCGATAATCCGAAGAACATCCTCCTCAACGGTACCAGACCATCGATCCGGCAAACCATAGTAGATCATGGAGCTCGCTCCTTCGTAGCCACCTTCGTCCCAAATTCGCCGTGATGGAATGTAGGCCATGACATCGTGGGAGTAGCCCATTGCCCATACCGAAGAACCATATTTCTCCCTGAGAGCCAGGGCATACTCCACCACAACTTCACCTCCCATCCCGACAAGGTCCACCGATGAGCCAAGACGCCACCAGCTCACAGGATACGCGTGCCCAGAGGGAATCGCTTTTCCATCGTCAAGAACCTTGAGCCACTTCTGCGCTCGCGAGGCCACAAAGCGATCTTTCGATTCCACTTGGCTGCGCAACAAATCCCGACTCGGAATCCGATCGAAGAAGAGATCTTCGGATACGAAACTAGTTTGGAGCTGAGGCAGAACGGGCTCCATTACCCCATCGAGGGTCTCCGCAACCGCCTGGGCTAGTGCGGCTCCATACTGAACCGCCAAGCGGGGTTTTCTTCGAGGAAGCGGATTAACGTCCGCGCCACAACCAGCGAAAAACTGAGCCACTGCCTCGGGAAAGCGGGCCTGAAGGAACTTCTGAGCGTAACCAGGGTAGTCTCCCGACCATTGATAATCGCTTAGGGTCGTTGCGTGACAGGCATAACCGAACAGAATGCCCACGGTTCGATCCTTCTCATTCACAAAACGCAAGACAGGGACAGAATAGTCCACGGGGCCCTGAAGTTGCCCCTCGAAGCGACGTTTAGGAACCAACATCTCCGGGTTGTTCCTTCGATTCACTCCAAACCTGCTTTGCCCCACGCCATAGCGTATATCAACCTTCACCTTGGAGTTCGCGGCGCGCATCGCACATCGGATCACCTTATCGATGAGCTGAGAGGTGTACTGCCGAACCGCCGCTTGTTGCTCTTCAGAAAGAAAGTACATCGTACTCAAGTTATCGCCCACCACCGGTCCGGTGTGCGTGTGCGAGGCATTGATAACGATTTGAGAACGTGTGAGTTCCAATTCCTGCATCAACGGATCACAAATCGCATCGGAGACCGCCTTTCCCATTCCCACAACATCCATCGAAATCAACAGACCCAGCTTTCCTCGGCTATCCTGCAACGCGGTCACCTTGGCCCAGAGTTCCGTTCGCGTTCCCTCCGCTGGTCGATCACGCGATGCGTATCCACTCATCCAAACGGGTCCCTCAGGGGTGATCTTCGTACTTGCAAACCCCGCTTGCCAAACCCCTGCGGCAATCGCCATCCCGGGTAACGAAACCACCAAGCCAATCACCACCCAAAGCCGCAGCTGGGCCTGTCTAGATAGAGCTCTCATTGAACGAGTATGCCTGCTTATATCATGATCTCTCAACGCAAATATGGAGCAAGTTTCTTCGTCTGCCCGATACCCGCAGACAAAGCTCGAACTCAGCTCTCCAAACGTCTAGGATCCCGCCTATGAGTAAACGAAATCAATCCCGCCCCACCATCATTCTCGTCGCTAACGGAGATCTTCGACTTTCCGCCAATCAGCAGTGCTGGGAAGAACAGCAAAAGATGGAGGCGAAGCTGACGAAGGCCATCGAGAAACAAGGGTGGAAGGTCAAGCGCGCTCATGGCTACGATCGAGGGAAAAAACACGGTTTCATAGATTCCCAGAAGATGGGTATCAAAGTCTTCCAGAAGATCGACCCTGAACAGCCTCTCATCGTCGCCGAGGCAGTCTGGCAATACAGTCAACATCTGTTGCCCGGGCTCTTCACTCACAAGGGCCCCGTTCTGACCGTGGCAAACTGGAGCGGAACTTGGCCTGGACTCGTCGGGATGCTCAATCTCAATGGCTCCCTCACCAAGATGGGTGTCAACTACAGTACGATCTGGAGCGAATCATTTACGGACCGCTATTTTCTGGACGGAATCAAGCAATGGCTCTCTGAGGGCGTCATCACCCACGATCAAAGCCATGTTAAGGATCTCGAATTGCTTAAGCTTCCTCTCGCTGAGGAACAGTTGGGCCGAGCAGCGGCAAGTGAGTTTAAACAATCAAAGCCCATCATGGGGGTTTTCGACGAGGGATGCATGGGGATGCACAACGCAATCATTCCTGATGAACTCCTCAACCCGGTTGGTGTGTTCAAGGAACGTCTCAGCCAGTCGGCACTCTACGCCGCAAGTCGAGACGTCGAAACCACTGAGGCCAAGAAAGTATATCAATGGCTGAAGCGCAAAGGTATGAGCTTCAATTTAGGAACGGACGAAGCATCCGAGCTCACTGAGAAACAAATCCTCAGTCAGTGCAAAATGTATATCGCGGCTGTTCGACTCACCCACGAGTTCGGGTGCTCAACCATCGGTATTCAGTATCAGCAAGGGCTGAAAGATCTGCTTCCCGCCAGCGATCTGGTTGAGGGCCTTCTCAACAATTCAGTTCGCCCGCCCGTCTCTGAGCCGTCCACCGGCGAAACGCTCTATCCAGGAGAACCCATCCCTCACTTTAATGAAGTAGATGAATGTGCCGGTCTAGACGGACTGGTCACCTATCGACTTTGGAAAAGCTTGGGACTATCCCCGGAGAATACGCTTCATGATCTTCGCTGGGGCCAACACTACAAAGGCCAAGGAGTCGACGACTATGTCTGGGTATTTCTGATCTCAGGAGCCGCTCCGCCTGCCCACTTTATCAACGGGTTCAAGGGCGCTTCGAGCGACCGTCAGCCTCCAATGTATTTTAGATTGGGCGGCGGCACGCTGAAGGGAATTTCGAAACCCGGCCACATTGTTTGGAGCCGAGTCTTCATCATGAATCAAGAACTCCATTGCGATCTCGGGGTCGCAGAAGTGGTCAAACTTCCTCAGAAGGAAACGCAGCGACGGTGGAAAGAAACAACTCCGCAATGGCCGATCATGCACGCGGTCACAAAAGGAGTATCGAGGGATCAAATGATGGCCCGACACAAGTCAAATCACATCCAAGTTGTCTACGCTCCGAACGAGAAACAAGCCCACCGGGCTTGCCGAATCAAAGCTGCCATGATGGCCGAGCTGGGCTTAAAAGTGCACCTCTGCGGCGACGTCTCGCTTCGATAAGCGTCAGCGCTGCACGCGGTCGTTTCTGCCCGATGCATGGCTTGCCCGTGCACGCCGTGTGTGCGCCCTCCAATAGTCCTGCATAATGATGAAGATGTAGGAAGCGGAACAGGCAATCAGCACGAGCCCCACGAGGGCTTCAATCTGAGAGATCAATCGGATCGGCCCGACCGGCACGTAGTCTCCATAACCAACGGTTGTGTAGGTGGTGAAAGAAAAATAGATAAAGTCCTGCAGGTCCTTTGGCCCCGCACCCTGTAAAGATCCAAGCTCCGGATGGGTCTTCGCGAGCGCAAAGGTCACACAGCCAAACAGGATGATCGAAATCACGTGAGCCACAATCACTCCGATCAAACCAAGGCTTACCTTGAAGAGGTGCTTGAAAGGAAATTTCGGTAAGTGATCTGAGATCAATAAGAGAGCCTGCACCTGGAGAGCAACAACGGCCGCCACAAGCACCAGCGTGATGAAACCGACGAGAACCATAGCTCTTTATCTGTATTGAGAAAGTTTAGCCCCAAGACTCTTTCTGCGAAAGCTCACCGTTCTTCAACAAGCGACGCCTCAAGATCTCGAAGGCCTGCTGTGAGGTCATGTACTTGAAGGATTCCCTCTCGACGGGATTAAAACATTTCACCACACGCGAACCCGAGCTATCTGCGATCCCGATGAACACCGTTCCCACAGGTTTCTCCTCCGTGCCTCCACCGGGCCCGGCAATTCCAGTCACGGAGAGGGCATAATCAGCGCCCGTAGTCCGCCGTGCACCCTCCGCCATTTCCGTCGCCGTCGGCTTGCTCACGGCTCCGTGCTCTTCCAATGTTTGCTCCAAAACCCCAAGCAAGCGCACCTTGGCTGCGTTACTGTAGGTTACCATTCCCGATTCCAAAACAGCGGAGGCCCCGGGCACATTGGTAATCCGATGGGCGAGAAATCCGCCGGTGCACGATTCAGCTAGGGCTAAAGTTTTACCCTTAGACTTCAAGAGTTCCACCACCACGGCATGTAACTGATCATCATCTTCCCCGTAGATCACCGACCCAAACGACTCATGGATGAGACCAACGGCTTGATCCACAATTCGGGATGCTTCCCGCCCTCGAGCAACCACCCGAACATCCACCTCTCCCGTTCGAGCACAATATCCGATCTCCAAGCCTTGCTCCACGAGGGGACGCATGGGTTCCGATAAGACTTCCTCCACCCGGGATTCTCCGATGCCAGTAGATCTTAACGTCCGACAGGCAAAGCCAATCGGCGTTAACACGTCTTTCTGAAGCCAGGCCAAGACCTGCTTGTCGAACATGGGACGAAGCTCACGCGGAGGGCCGGGCAACATCACAAGCCATCGAGCTCCAGATCCATCTGGGAGGCGTGGAATCTCCATGGCAAGTCCCGGAGCCGTTCCATACTCATTTGCGATCACAGTCGCTCCTTTAGGAATCAGGGCCTGAACTCTCACAGATTCAGGCATGGAACGCCCACGACGAGTAAAAAACCCTTCAATGTGCTCAACAATCGCCGGGTCTTCCTCCAATGGGCAATCCAACATTTCGGCGATGAGATCTCGTGTTCGGTCATCGGAAGTTGGTCCCAATCCGCCAGTCGTGATGATCAGATCTGAACGCCCGCGCGCTTCCGTCACAGCCCGTTGGATGGCGTCCCCAGTGTCTGGAACGGCAACCTGCCGACTCACTTCATAGCCCAGGTCCGCAAAGCGTCTCCCTATCCACTGCTGGTGAGTATTCAGCACACGACCCAAGAGAAGCTCGGATCCCGTATTGATCACTTCGATCTGCATAAATGAATCTGGTAAAGCGCCCGATTAAATCTCCACTCGTGCTGCAGGGCTGGTTTCTGCTCAGAAGCACTCAGATGCGCCGACGCCGGGTAAAGGTTCGAGCCAAAGATGGGGTCAGGCGCATTCGCAAATTGATTCCCCAGCCAGCCCCCTCCAGCATACACCTCAGATCCCGATTCTTCAATCGGACCGCCGTCGTTACCACGAGCGGGAACAGCAATACGCTGATCAGACCAATCGATGCCCAGAACAACCTCGACAAATCCGTGCTGGCTAAAGTCTGAGCCATGAAGGCCCCTGCATAGCCCAAAGCAGCCATGGTCAAGCCTCCACTGACCAAGAAACTGCGGGAGAATCGTTCAGCCCGATCCATGAGACTGCTTCGAGGCTTGATCCGCTCTTGGACCATCTGATTTTGAAGATTCGATTCGGCTTCCAACGAGAGTGAATCCAGTCGAAGAATCGCGGCTCGTCCAAAGCGGCGAAATGGGGCGAAGAGCCCCTCCCAAAGACTGATCGGACTCTCCAAGAGTCGGGTAATCTGCGCGTTGAATTCCTTGCCATTGCTATCGTGAAAGACACCCCATTGACCCTCACGTAAATGCCCTCGAAACCCCGCGGTTACGGGCGCCGCAATTTCATACTCCAGATTGCCTTCGACATCACTGATCGCAGCATAGATCACAAACAAGTTCTCACCCTGACATCGCCGAATATGGCGCTCTCGATCGGATACTCGCACGCAGAAGGAAAACTCACGACCATCAAGAATCATCGTTCCCATTTCAAACAAGGCTCTTCCGGCCGGAGAATAGAGATCCGGACAACTCACAAAATTGTTCGCAAATGCCAGGAGGTGCGCTTGGAAAAGGATGGCTTTCTCGAGCATTCGAATACTCTCCCACTGAATCTCGTTCTCACGTGACTCCGCGAGCAAACGCTCAAGCTCTTTGATTGTGGGGTCAGAGTCCACGTATCGACGGCGCCGGTCCGGATCTAAGTCCCCGACACCGACATCGGGTCGCCGTCGTATCCACTGGTCATAGGCAGCAAAACGTTCCTTGATCTCGGCCCACTGATCTCGCTTCAGACTCTGACTCCCGTCGCCAAACAAGGGCACAAAAACCCGTTCACGAAACTCCTTCACTTGCTCCGCATCGATAGGATTCAGAGGTCCATTAAACTTCAAGACACCGTCAGAGTTCACGGCCGCGATTGGGACGGTCTCCGCCAGAGACTCTATCTTCTCAAGATTTCCAAAATCAGTTTCGCCGACAGAGGGTTCTGGATTCGTGGCCGAAGCCTTGACCCGGGGACTCACCTTCGACAGCTGACACAGGGCGAAAAACCCCTCCAAGCGATCGTGAAGATCCGCATAGACCGCGTAACAGTCATCTGTGTCCTCACCGAACGGAAGAGACAGATCCGGATCACTCAGCACAAGTTCCTCCTGCCAGTCTTCGTAACGTCGGCATTGAGCAAGGAACTCCTCGAGATCCTCTCCACTGATCGCCTCTGCAGATTCAGCCACGGTTTCCAGAATATCGTGAACGAGACGGCGACAAGGCTCCGAGGCGTCTACTGACGCACCCACCCAACCCGGTTTGCCCAAACCATCCGATTCGACCAAGGCCCGAACTTGCTCGACATCGGCGAGACTCACCGCACGTTGCCGAGGTTTCCCAAGCAAACCGAGGACTTTTTTCGCAGCCCCGAGCACTTTGCGGCCTTCCTCGTTCTCTTCCTTAATCCAGTCGAAGAGGAGTGTTCGCGTCCCAACCGCATCATCACTCAAGCGTCCAAATACTTTTAGTATCCAACGAATGGCGGACTTGATCTCTTGCGGTCGAACTCGGCGGTCTCGATTTTCGTTTAAGTAGCTAAGAAACTGCTCATCCGCACGAAAAGCATCGATGGGTGCATTGGAAGCGAACCATCGGGCCTCCGGCAGGGCCAGCACTTGCCGCAACGATTCCGCCGAATCAATCCGCAAATAGTGGGAGTCACCGAAGCGATCAAATTTCTTCGGCGTCACGGATAAACTATCTCGAGTCGATACCTTCATTCTATCTCTCTATTCCCCTCACTCACCCGACCATTAAGACCGGAGAGGCGGCGCACAAAAACTAGCGCATTGGCAGAGAAACACAAACAAAGGATCCATCAGAATCAGGAAAGAATGATTGCCAATGATCCGTCAGCGCCTTTTCCTTAGGCCATGCAGTCCTGGATGATTCGAATCGCCATCGGCCTCCTCACTCTCACGGTCTTCTCAACCAATCTGTTTGCTCAAAATCAAGCGAAACCCCTGGCCCCCATCCAAGACAAAACGGGCTTACCTCGCGTCTTGTTGATCGGGGACTCCATCTCGATTGGCTACACTCTTCCCGTTCGAGCCCACTTAGAATCGATCGCGAACGTACACCGCATCCCCGAAAACGGAGGCCCTAGCTCCCGAGGCATTGAAAAGATTGACCAATGGCTAGGCGAAAAACAATGGGATGTGATCCATTTCAACTGGGGACTCCATGACCTCAAATTCATGCCGAATGGGAAGCGGCAAATCTCATTGGACGACTACGAACAAAACCTGGAAAAACTTGTCGCAAAGCTTAAACAGACCGGCGCCTCTCTCATTTGGGCCAACACAACACCCGTGCCCCAAGGGAACACCCGCCCCCTTCGAAAACCGGGCGACGAGACGATCTACAACATCGTCGCGGAACGCATCATGCGAGCAAACCAGGTCGCCATCAACGACCTCCACGCCCTGGCCAGTCCTCAACTCGATCAGATTCAACGGCCGGAGAATGTTCATTTTACTCCGGAAGGCTCTCAATTACTGGGCGCCCAAGTCGCACAAACCATCGAAACGGCTCTGAAACGTAGCCGGCAATCCGAATCCTCACGTTCTTCTCGACCGAATTTTGTGATCTTTATTGCCGATGACCACGGCGAAGATGATCTCGGCTGCTATGGCAACGATCGCATTCGCACGCCCAACATCGACCAACTCGCGTCCGAAGGAATGCGTTTCACGCGAGCGTTCCTCACCATCTCCTCCTGCTCTCCGAGTCGTGCCAGCATCCTAACCGGCCGCTATCCACACAATACCAGAGCGGAAGACCTGCACACTCCATTACCTGCTGACCAATACACCTTGGCTCGATACCTCAACCAGGCTGGCTACTACTGCGCCTCTGTCGGCAAATGGCATCTCGGCAACGCAGAGAAGAGACATTGGGATCAGGTCACTGAATGCCAGGCCGATGTGATGGCACCCCAAACGATCCAAGCACTTAAGAACCGAGATCAAGACAAGCCCTTTTTCTTTTGGGTCGCGTCAATCGATCCTCATCGAGGGTATCAAGAGGGGGCAGTCGACCCACCTCATGCTCCCGAAGCGGTTCGAGTCCCGCCCTATCTGCCGGACCATCCAAAAATTCGCAAGGAACTGGCTCTCTACTACGATGAGGTGTCCCGCTTCGATCACCATTTGGGCCTCATCCTGAAAGAGATAGACCGGCAAGGAGCAACCGACAACACAGTCGTCATCTACGTCAGCGACAATGGAATGCCGTTTCCCCGGGCCAAATGCACGCTTTTCGACTCTGGAATCCACACCCCTCTTATCGTCCGCTGGCCCATGCATATCCCAGCTGGCTCAGTGCAAACCGGGCTCGTGAGCACCGTAGACCTATCTCCCACCCTGATGTCCTTGGCAAACTTGCCTCAGAACACGATGCAAGGGCTCGACCTATCTCCCATGCTCACGAACCCCAACAACCGAATTCGCGACAGAGTCTTTGCCGAGGCAAACTGGCACGACTTTGAAAAGTTCACACGCGCCGTTCGGAGCGAACAATTCAAACTCGTACGGAACTACTACTGGGACACACCACTTTGGAACTCGGTGGACTCCATCAACAGCATCACCTGGCATGGCATGCTTGAAGCAAGGAGTCATCAGGCACTCACCCCGGCTCAATCGTTCTTATTCAATCCGGAACGTCCCTTCGAGGAATTCTACGACCTGGACGCAGACCCGTTCGAGCTCGTCAACCTGGTTGACGATCCCAAGTACCGACGAATCATTGACGGGCTCAGAGCAGACTTGGACAATTGGCGCGTCCAAACAGCTGACCACATGCCCTCGGAACGCCGTCGGGACGGCTGGACCAGGCGAGGCAATCCTCTTCCCCACAATCAACCCTGGTATGATCGATTCATTCAACAAGGCGGGAAGAACTCGTTCGACAAGTTTTGAAACCAAGAATCCGATTCGCCTCCGCAAGTGCCAGTCGAACGACATCAATCAAGTGACTAAACGATCTTCTTTCTCCCAACACTCTAACACTCGCAGTCTCGAATCGATTCTATTCGCGTTTCTATTCGCTCCACTTGCCTTGCTTGCCGAAACACGCATTCAGGTTGATTCGGCAGCCAAGCTCATCACACTCGAGATTTCAGATCGACTTGAACCCAACGAGACATGGATTGTTGAATTTACGTCCTCACTTTCTCGAACCGGCAACTGGGAAACCATCGAACCCACGCGAGACGTCGCCCTTCCAACGGGAGAACGACAACTCACGGTCTCCTATCCAAATTCGGATGTCGGATATTTTCGACTCCGCCGTCGCGCCATCATCTCAGAGACCTATCCACTCCTTCTCAATGAAATCATGTCCAACAACCGTTCGAGTCATCCGGACGACGACGGAGAGTTTTCTGACTGGATTGAGCTCTACAATCCCAATCCGGACTCTGTCTCCCTCGAGGACTGGTATCTCACAGATAACCTCAACAGTTTGACCAAATGGGCTTTCCCAAAAACCGAAATCCCAGGCGAGACCTACCTCCTGGTCTACGCCTCTGGCAAGAACAAGCGCGAAGAAGAGGCGCCACTTCATACAAATTTCCGCATCAGCGCGAACGGTGAGAGCATTGCCTTAACCCGGGGAGCGGATCAGCTTGTCGACCAAATCACGTTGGGAAGACTCGCCAACGACGAATCTATCGGCCGCAACTCATCATCCAATCGAGAGTGGTTTCTCTTCGAAGCCGGGACCGCCACACCCGCCCTCGAAAACAATCTCGAGAGCGCAACTGCTTACGTCTTGCAACCAGAGTTCGAATCCACTCCGGGGCTCTATGAAGACGGTCTCCTTTTTCAGCTCAGCCACCCGGATCCTGAGGCTACCCTACTTTACACCACGGATGGCTCTCTCCCTGATGCAGATTCATCCGTCTACGAAGCCGCGTTTCCGATCCAAACCCATACCGTTATTCGCGCCGTCGCACAGGATGCAGCTGGAAACATCAGTAAGGTCGCCACCGGTTCCTTTCTCGTCGGAACCGAACACACACTCCCCATCGTGAGCCTGGTGGCATCACCCGAGAACTTTGAGATCCGAGACGGTTTTCTCTACGGGTTTGGAGAACACATGTATCCCAACTCAGGATTCAGCGCCAACTTTCCTTACAGCGCATCCAATGCCTGGAAAGATCGCGAGATTGCTGCCTCATTGGAGTTTTTCGAGGCGGACTCTGATCAATCTCTGCGACAGGACATCGGTTTAAAAATCTTCGGTGGATGGGGATCGCGAGGCTACCCTCAGAAATCCCTGGCCCTCTTTGCTCGCGCTAAGTACGGAAAAGGTAAAATCGAATACCCGCTCTTTCCAGATCTAGAAATTGACGAATTCGAATCCGTGATTCTGCGTAACTCGGGCAACGACAATCAAAGCACTCATCAGATCCCGCCCCGTCCTCCAATCCGTGCTTTCGGACCCACGCAGGGAAACGGAAGCTACTTTGTTAACGGAACCTTCACGCTTTTCCGGGATGCGATGATGCAAACCGTCGCTGAGAATCTTGACGTGGACCGGCAAGCCTATCGCCCCACCGTCCTCTACCTGAACGGAAACTATTGGGGGATCTACAATCTCAGAGAGAAGCTCAACGAACACTACGTCGCATCGCACCACAACGTACCAAGCGATGAAATCGACTTAATCGAAGGCTACTCAAACGCAAATGCCGGATCCAATCGGATCTACCGACAGGCACGGAGCTATGTTCGTCGATTTGATCTCAGCTTGGATGAACGATTCGAAGCCGTAGCAACACAGTACGTCAACATCTCCAGCTTCATTGACTACCATCTGGCTGTCATCTATTTCCAAAATTTTGACATTGGAAACATCAAACAATGGCGCGCGCAAGACGGAGGAACCTTTCGTTGGATGCTCTACGATCAAGACTATGGGTTTCACCTCTGGCCGGAAGAGGTCTACCTACCCGCCATGGCAAGAGACTACAGCGACTACGACAATATGTTCGCGTTCTATACCAACCCTGAGGGGACGAGCAATGGCTGGCCCAATGCAGGCGGCCGGACTCTTTTCCTTCGTCGCTTACTCCTCAACAAGGACTTCGAATCTCAGTTCATCACCCGTTGTCTGGACCTTCTGAACACCGACTTCCGGAGCCAAAGAGTTCGTGCCATTATCGAACGCTTGGCCGCCCAAATTCGCCCAGAAATCCCTGCTCACCTCGCTCGTTGGAGCTGGGAGAATCTACAGGAGCAGAACCACGGCATTCCTTTCAAGGGCGAGGACGCCCCTCTCGATATCAGCCACTGGGAGGATAACGTCCAAATCCTTCTCAAGTTTGCCGATGAACGGCCGGCAAAACTACGCAACGATCTGACCCGGCACTTCCGACTACACCCTTCTCAAACGGCCGTGACACTTCGGGGCGAACCCGCAGACGGCGGTACGGTCCAGATTAACTCCATCGACGTTGCGACTTTCCCTTGGGCCGGAACTTATCTCCAGCAAGTGCCCTCGCAACTCATGGCCAAACCCCGAGAGGGCTTCACCTTCGTCGGTTGGGAGGGGAGTGTCGAATCGCCTGAGACGGCAGCGACCATCTTGAATACAGCGGGCGAAACGCGGACAACGATCACGGCTCGCTTCGAACCCATCGGGCAGGGCAACCAAGAATGACAGCGCATTAAAAGACGGCCGGACAGCCCTCTTCAAGAATTCTCAACTGATCAGACATCCCCTGCTCCCGCGCAATCTCTTCCAACCAACGCGGAGGTTCATCCATATCTTCAAAAGACAGTTTGAAGGCCCCGTAGTGCATTGGAACCAACCATTTAGCCCCTAGGTCGAGAAAGCTCTGATGGGCTTCATCTGGTCCCATGTGAACTTCCCTAAATGAATCCGGGTAATAGGCCCCAATCGGCAGAAGCGCAATTTCCGGATCGCATTTCTTTCCGATGTCCTTAAAACCACCAAAATAGGCTGTATCGCCCGCGTGATAGATCCGCCGCCCTTGATGCTCCAACACAAAGCCCCCGAAACCTCGATGCTCATCATGCAACACTCGAGCGCCCCAATGTTTGGCCGGTGTGCAAGTGACCTTCCAATCTCCATGGGAGAAACTTTCCCACCATTCTAATTCGATGATTCTGGAGAATCCTAGTCCTCTTGCCAGGTCGCCAACGCCCCAGGGCACAACGGCGATTTTCGGAGAGGGAAGTTTTCGCAGAGTCGGTTTATGAAAATGGTCGAAGTGCGCATGACTCAAAAGAACTAAATCCACTTGAGGCAAATCACGAATCCTCATGCCCGCTCGCTTAACTCGTTTCTGCCAGAAAAGCCAATTGGCGAAGTTGGGATCAATGAGCACATTAAGATCCGTATACTGGATCAGGAACGAGGCATGCCCAATCCAGGTGAGCGCGACTTGGCCCTCGCGTAAGTCTGGATACTCGGGCTTCTTGTAAGCTCCTTTCCGCCGAGTCATCAAGGCCTTCCAAACCATTTCATAAAAGAAAGTTCGAGGATTGAAGGCACGAGTCGGTGTGAGCTCTTTGAACGACCGAGGAATCCGTCTGCTTCGACGGGCTCGCGCTCTCAAGCTTTCCTCTTCTTCGGTCATTGGCTTACGAATAAATATTATCCGACGCGTGAATATTTGGCAACAGGTCGAAGTCTAAATTCACAACTACGAAAGGTATGTTATGAAGAAGACATTGGTTCTCTTGCTGGTCGGCACCCTCACAATACTAGCACCAAACCCTGCCCATGCCGGGGACAAAGAATGGGCTGTGGTTGGCAAAGTTCTTACCGGAGTTGCTGCCGCAGCGGTCATTGGCGATGTGATCTTCCATCCGCCGGCTGCCTGCGCCCCTATCGTCGCCCCACAACCTAAGATTGTCACCATCCAGACACCCCCACCAGTCGTCTACGCCCCTCCCAGGCCCCGAGTGGTCGTTCGGCATCGGCCTCGCTTCTCTCGCCAAAGAACCGTCATCGTTGAGCGGCCCACAGTGGTGATCCAGCAACCTCGCGTTCGATACCGAGAACGGCCCTACCGCTACCGTCGCGTCGTCACGCCACCCGTTGTCGCTTGCCCAACCCCGTTCTAGTTCACTCAATCCGGGATTCAGAGCCGGCTTGGTCGCACGGCCCCACAGACCGCCTTCCGAGAGCGTTCGGACGGCGGTTTTTTATTGCACTCAAGCCGACCTCATTTCCATGCTAGATCTCATGGCGGACATCCAAGCTCAATTCGATCGACACCTTCGACAAGAACCCTCTTTGGCCTCCGGGGTCTACATCGCCCAAGGGGCTGTCGTGATTGGGGATGTTCAAATGGGCCAGCACTCGAGCATCTGGTACAACGCTGTGGCACGGGGCGATATCAATCGTATTACGATTGGCGCCTACAGCAACATCCAAGACAACGCTGTCGTCCACGTGGCTGATGACTATGCATGCGAGATCGGAGACTGGGTAACGGTGGGACACACTGCCATTATTCATGCCTGTAAGATCGGCAACGAGACACTGATCGGCATGGGAGCAACCGTTCTTGACGGAGCCGTCATTGGTAACCAATGCATCATCGGGGCCAACGCGCTCGTTACCGGGGGCACCGAGATCCCGGACGGTTCGATGGTGGTCGGGAGTCCAGCAAAGGTCAAACGAGCCCTGAGCACGGAGGAGCGTTCTCAATTGAAGTGGTGGGCCGAGAAATACGTGGCCAATTCAAAGTATTGTCTTGAGCACAATATTGGCCAAGGGAAGCCGATACCGACGCGATAGCCAGCGATCAACTTGACTGTCGAGAGACCGCTACTGTTTCCTATCGGTTCAGCAGCGAGGGAAAGCGTTGGAGAATGAGCGATAACAAGACGGCGGCAATCGCGACGCCAACGACAATCGAAAGCAGCCATGCCCACCACCATTGAGGCAACGTGATTGGTGAGCCATAGTGGCCTATCTCTTTCTTCTGATAGAGGCGGAAACCGGTCCACAGCGAGGCAAAGCCTCCGACAAAAAACAATGAAGTGCAGAAGTAACCGCTGGGTTCCTGCCACATGACTTCTTCATACTTCAATCCTCCATAGAGAACTCCCAGGGCCAGCAAGGCACTCCAGAACCAGGAAGTCAGGATCAGGAATCTCACCCGAGCCACACAAGCCAAGGAGTAAGAGAATGCAAAAATGAAAAACGGCAGACCAATCGCAAGCCCATAGAGCAGTCCCGGTTTCAGATCTGGGGACGCCTCGACAATCCCTGCATTGATGAACACGCGGTGTACGGTCGCCGTCCAATCTAAGCCCAGAACAACAAAGTCTAGACCAACGAACATCATCAATGTACCAAGCCCGAGAACCATTCGGGCAAGATAGCGTTCAATTCGGGTGGCTGGTAGCGAGAGCGTGAACTCTTCACAACCTTCAATGGCATCGGTTCCTCCATAGGCGGGTCCCGCCAGGAGTGCATATCCCAACCCTATCACCAAGATCCAGCCAGGATGAGCAATGAACGGGATCATCCAGACACCGAGCAACCACAGCACCAGAAAGACTAGAAGCATCTTGCTGTGGGCAAACCATTCCGACCAGAGCAAGCCTTTGAAGACCGACCACTGGGGGGAAGCCGTCACCCCGGATGCCACCTGATCTGCCGCTAGAGGCATCGAGGATGACGATTCCAAAGAATCTTCGCTGGATGTCGAAGGCTCCATATCACAAAAGACTACCCGTCCAATCTCACGGATCTGGCTGCTCCTGTCCAGGCGGCAAATCGATGAACATGCGCCACGGTAAACGTCCACTGCCAAATCGTGTCATCGCGAACTGGGGCGAGGATGCCGCAAAGCTGGATTCCGCCGATCCCGCGGACAGAGCCACCGGATCATCCCAATACATTTGCCGACGAACCACCGCTCCATCCAACTGTCCCCGAAGCAGTAATCCTTCGAAGTTCCGGACGGAGGGATTCTCCATACGCTGCCGGCCGACACCATGGAGTTGACAGACGACGAGCCCTGCTGAGCCTCCTTCCCTCTCGAGTCGATTCCAGTCAGAATCGCCCCAAGGCATCGGATGAAGGTAGGAGTAAGATGTGCTTCCCGGTCTTGGGGGCTGAAACGGTTGCACAAGCTGACCCCATAACTGCGTCCGATCCTCGGGGCAAAGCAATACCTTGGGATCACTGAGATGTCGGGACTCCACCAATTGCGATAGATCACTAGGCCGTTTGGGAAAATCGGCACGATACATCTCGTAAGCCAAGATCGATTGACGAAGATTCGAAGTGCAAACCGCGATCCGTCCCTTCTTCTTGGCAGTGGCTAAGACACTCAGCAGCAACGTTGCAAGAATTCCCACGATCGCGATGACCGTGAGAAGTTCGACCAAGGTAAACCCCCGAGTCGTGATGCTATTCTTGCAACGTCGCGTCACTGAGTCGTTCAACCGTGGGTTCCAATTTATTCTTCCTCAGGATCAACGAGCTCCCCGGGCAATCCAGGAACAGGCTCGCCATCCACCGGCAATGGAGCTGGCAGCGGGACAGGAGGCAAGACGATCGGCGGCTCGGGTTCCTCATCCGGGTTCTCCGGCTTCGGCTCCTTGATCTCAGGAACCTCGAACCGACCACGGAGATCACGAACCTTTTTGAGGAGAGGAGCAATCTCATCGACAACATCCCCGAACGGGAACGTCACTCTGGCCTCACCCATGGGAGTGAACACTTGAATCCACTCGCCACCACCGTCTGCACAATCAGGACATCCGATGGTCTCAGGCAGATCGCCCACGGCCATCAAATCCACCAATTCCAACAACTCTCGCCACTGACTCGCGTCAAATGATTCCGAGTCGTAGAAATCTCGCACGCTCTGATCACGAGAGAAGGCTGAGAACGACATATGGCTCGGTTGAATCTCCAAGCGTGTTTGGCAATATCCCAAACAGAAACCAAAGAATGTTCCCGAATGGATCGCGACGACCCGATCCAAGTCTTCACCCAATGGGATGTGAGAGACACCGTAGTCGCCACCTGGCACCCACAATCCTGCTTCCGAGGATCCGTCAGCCGTGCTCAGATTGAACCCAAAACAATTCGACTGCGAACCCGCACCAACAGGCACAAGCTCACCCGGTTGGCCCAGGTCATAGAACCACATTTCCTGGTTCACTCGCGCTAGCAAGAGATCTCTTCGCACCTGCAACTCGGAAACCGGGAACGGCAAAGCAACACTCGAGACACTTTCGAACTCACCCGTGTCGGCCAATCGATACGCCGTCAACGTATTGGACTCCTGCCACACTTCACCTTCCCGAAGGTTGCCTCGCGTTGCGGGCAGTCCCACATACACCGTATCCTCATCCACCAAGGTCGGATGGGGCCATCGATGAGACAAGGACAGCGAATCCACCAAGCTCACAGAGACACCGTCGTAAGCACTCGCGTCGAGGAATTCCAAGCCATCAGAAAGCAGAGTCTCATCATCCCAATGAGGCGCTTTGGTGTAGAGAAGCGCGCCACCACGAGCGATCCCCACCAAGGTTCCAGGAATGTTGACTGGTTTCCGTTCCGTTGGACTAGTCGGATCCGTCAAATCCAACACATCTAGGAAATACTGCTGCAACCAAGAACCTCCGCCGGGGAACGGTTCAGGACGCAGCACCGCAGGCTCTTCGGCCAGGGCCGGTAAGCCAGGTGCGACCGGAGCCGGAAGTGGATCAACAACCGGTTCAGGTGGAACGATATCTCCAATGAATCGAGACTCTTGATGGCTCATATACAGCCGCGTTCCCGAGATGAACACTTCGCTCAGATTCCATGATTCGCCCGTCTCCATCCGATAATTCGAGAGCATGCTCATGGCGCTTGGATCGCCAACACTGAAGCTTACGAATCGCCGACCAGGCGCCCCACCCCAGAACGGAGGCGCAATGGCAATATCAGCAACGGGGCCGATCGGTCGTCCCCAGAAGTAATTATTCTGCCACATCGAGACAGTAAGCACATCTTCGTACGGGAACAGGATTTGCGGATTCGATGCCCCCTCAGCGCCCTCAACATAGAGAGTCAGGTCTCCGAGTAGCGATAGTTCCGGCAGGGCACTAACATCATAGGTGGACAAGCGGAAGTTGGCTGCTTGCCCTGGTTTCTCTCCCTCTTCAAGGTCCTCAGCAACATCATCCACCAGTTCAAGAACCGGGCCACCGTTGTTTTGGTTCGCCTGCAACAAATACAGCCGCCCATCTCGAATCGTGGAAGCGACGACATTCGGCAACGGCAGTGTAGTTTCCGAGAGCGCCTCATAGGGATCAGCCTGAGTCGCGACACGAATGGCAGGTGCCTCATCGGTCCAAGGATTCCCTTGCGTCACTTGGACTAGAAATTCTCCCTCCACATAGACCCGATCCACCGACCATGACAACGGGATATCGCTCACGATCTCTGGGTTGTCATAGTCGGCCGCATTGACAGTCAGCAGCGACTTGCCAGACAAGGACAGGATTCGATCTTTGTGAAGGGTCGCCCTCCTCGGCGTTACATCATGTTCAATCACTCCTCGCAGAACGAGTTCGTCTCCCACCAATTCGACGAGCTGCACGCCCGTTCGATTGTCTTCTTGGTCATAGGAATTGAAAGGGATCATCACGAGCCCCGCCTCGGGTACGAACCCAAGAGCCTTCTCATCACGGTTCGCTTCACTCCACGAGTTGTTCGTGCCAAGAGGCACACGACTCAATAGACCGGGCTTCGCTGGATCGCGCACATCGAAAAGAGAGACAGCCACTCGCCATCCTTCAACATCGTCGATACCGATCGAAAGCAAACGGTCTCCCAATGGCTGAATGTAAGTAGACCAACCGGGAACTTCGAGTTCGCCAGAAATCGTGGGATTCGTAGGATCCGAAAGATCCACGACCCACAAAGGATCGATTCGAAGGAAGGTCACGATATAGGCCTTATCTCCATCAAATCTAGTTGCAAACAAACTCTCATTTCTTCCCACTTCAACCGAACCCAGCCTTGCGGGACGGACGGGATTCGACATGTCGAAGGTTTCCAGGCGAGTGATCAGAGACTCCGTTCGAACTTCTGAAATCACCGTGAAGACATCACCGGAAACGTTCATCTTAAATTTGTCGATCACGCGACCAGCAGGCCGGATCTCAGACAACGGGACCAAGGTGCCGTCGGGAGAAGAAATATCGATCACTTCAATTCGAGACTGCCACCACCGGCTACCTACGCCTTGCGTTGAGACGAACAAGAAATCTGACGTCGCATGAATCACATGGCCTGAGCCGGGAACCCAATGTTCCTCTCGTGCCACCGGACTGGCTGGATCGCTGAGATCGTGCGAGGAGACCGTCGTTCCCCACTCCCACCGTTGCTCCGGTTCGCCCGTTCGCTCGTTGATCCCTTCTGATTGCCGAAAGGTCTGCGCAGCCAGATAGAGAGCCGTGCCCACAAGCCGGCTTTCCCGGATGTTGCCGTTCACCGGAATCGAGGCGACGATACTAGGCATTCCGTCGTTAACCTCGGCAATCACGACACGGCTTTCAGCGCCGCCCCCAAAATAATGACAGGTATCACGCGCCAAGAGGGCCACATGGGAGTCGTCGAGCACATACATCTGTTCCCCTGATGCGGGCAACTCGAGCGTTCCCGTCACAAGCGGACGGTCCGCATTCGTTATATCGATTACCTGGAGACCACGGTATTGGTTAAAGAAATAGAGACGATCCCCGTCCACCTGCCAAATGTCGGACTCAACGACGTCGCGAGGCGCCCCAGACGCATCGCCAGCTTCCGGTGCAGCAGGCGCAGCGGGTGCAGGCACTGGCTCTCTCACCGCCGGAGCATCTAAAGTCGGAGGCAGCGCCCCACCGGGAACCCCCACGGCCGGTCCCGCAGAGGGCCCCGCAAAGAACTTCTTCCCACCGTAGAACTCAGCGGGCAGCAAATCTTGATCTGTGCCAACGACTCGCAATACCTCGAGTACTTCCTCACGCTTGAGGCGGAACGTATGCGTCGCTCCCTCGCCATCAAACCGCTCAACCTTACGCGGCACCCAAGTCCCGCGTCCCAAGCGTGTCCGAGACTCCAAAGTAATTCGTTTGATCCCCTCCGGCACTTCGACTTCGACCAACAGGTCCTCTCCATCCAGTTTCACCGAAAGAATGCGAGGCTGCGTAAGCTCACCCGCTTCCTGCGCCGACACTAGCCCCCCAGAACCAGCGAAAAGGGCCAGCATAAGGCCCAATAAACCAACGATTCTAATAACCGCACTGCATCTATTCATGTTTCTTATCACTCCTTGCTATGATATGTGACGCCCCCAAATTCTTCTTCTTCCGCATTAGTTTCTTGCGTCCTGTAGCAGCGTCGACTCGACAGACTCGAACACCTCTACAAAAATATCCTCAATCCCCATGGGAAAGATCTCCATGCGAACACCGGCTTCGCTTCGGAGAAAATCCAGTTGTTGATCATTGGCCAAACGACAAATCGCCGTCACTACGGACCCAACCGTTTCCTGACGAATCAATCCTGGAAGCCGAAGGCCTTCCGGCCCCCGGTCATCTGGATAAATGATCTGAACCTTCCGCATGGTCTGCTGCAGCTCTTCCACCTGGTGGGACAAAACCAAGCGACCCCGATCCATCACACCCACTTCGTTAGCCAAGCGACCTAAATCCCCAACATCGTGCGTGCTGAGAACCATCGTGGTGTCCGGTCGGTCCGCCAAGGTCTCGACCAGAAGATTCACAAACTCTCGCTTTGCGATGGTATCCAAGCCCGCCGTCGGTTCATCGAGGAGGATGACTTCAGGTTGCGGAGCTAAAGCGAGAACGACGGCCGACTTCCTTTGCTCGCCCGCAGACAAACGTCCCACAGGAGCGGTCATCGGAAGTTCCCAACGCTCGGCCGCCGTCTCGAAAAGTTTTTGATCCCAGGAAGGGTAAAGATGGGCCACATACCGTCCCAGATCGCGAAGATTCATCCATCCGGGCAATTGGGGTTGTTGAGCGACATAGCCAACGCGCGACCGGACCGGGCGAGTGGCAGTCCAAAGCTCGTGACCCAAAATCCGGGCGGAGCCGCTGTCAGCCTTCAGCAAACCAAGAAACAACCGAATGGCCGTCGACTTTCCAGATCCATTTCGCCCCATTAACCCATAAACAGTGCCTTTAGGAATCCCCAAGTCGAGGCTGCTGACAGCGACTTTTCCGCCGGAAAACGTCTTCGTTAAATTGATAGCCTCTAAGGCGAGATCGCTCATTCGGACCTCCTTTTGAACAATGGGCGCCGATTGGAGGCTCCCACTAGGACGGGAGACGATCCCACTCTTCGCGCACGACCTCTTCCACCGACTCCTTGCTCGCACCGAGTTGTTTGGCTTCCACCACCAGCTGCTTGGCAAGTTGACTCAGGAGCTTTCGACGTTCGATGTCCGACAGTTCGGAAGTCGAGGCGGCAACAAAGGCGCCCTTCCCGTGCTTCATCTCGACCACGCCCTCGTGCTGAAGTTCCGTGTAGCACTTCACCACGGTCGTGGGATTGACCGAGGCCCGAACCGCCAAATCGCGAATCGAAGGGAGTTGATCCCCAGCCCGTAGGCCCCCGGAAGCGACATAGTACTTGATCTGATCCATCAGCTGCCGATAGACAGGCAAGCCTGAACGGGGATCGATTTGAAAGTGTAATGCCTTCTGACGCTCCATTGGTCATCTGCTGTACGGTAACACCCATACAGTTGAAGTCAAACTGTTTTCTTTCCTCTTTTTCACCAGAACACTTTCAAAAAGCCAACTTGCCCTGAGAAGGCAAATGAAGGCAAGTCACAAACATGGGATTAGAGATTAGCTCAGTTTTGCAAACAACCCTTTCCAGCCTTTCTACATCGAACAAACCCCACCCAACACCGTCTAACGAAAAAACACGAATTCAATTGTTTCCGAACAGATCACCGATAGACTCCGCGCGAATGCTTCGAGCAATTACACTAGTTTTGGTTCCACAATCCACTTGGGAGCGTATCGCTTCCTCACAGTGGAATGCTTTGGTCATTTTCTTGTTTTCCTTCCTTCCCCTCCTCGCTCTTACAGCGGCCATTGAAGGATTTGGAATGCTCCGCCTGGGAGCCTATGTCAATGACTATGGCCGAACGATTGAGATTACCCAGCAACAGGCCATTCAATTTGAAGCGGTTCAGGTCGCGCTCACGTTGTTGGTATTGGGACTCGGCACGAAATTGGTCTTGTGGGTGGCTGACGGCTTCCACTCTCCCACGACATTCAAACAAGCGTTCACGCTGACAGCCTACGCGATGACTCCGCTCCTGTGGTTCCGAATTATCGATGGTCACCCGAGCATTCCGACTTGGGTCTGTTTCGCCATTGGAGCCGTGTTCGTGATCTTCGTCATGTATCACGGAATCGCCTTGGTTCTCCAGCCAGACACGAGTGTTGGTTTTGGGCTCTACCTTGTCTGTTCCTTGGTTCTCGTCCTGTCAGCCGGCCTCGCGCACTTCGTGACTCAAATCGTGGCGCAGCGAAAATTCAATTTCGCTTCGCTCGTCGTCGAGCCGAATTTTGCAATCGTTGATAAGCTGCTTTAACAACCCACGATTCACGCTCTAGGGCCTCGCGGGCCTCGTCAGCCGAGCACTGAGTCAGCTCGATCAAGATTCGTTGCGCTCGATCACGCAACTTCACGTTACTGGGATTCAGATCGATCATCAGATTCTGCAACACTTTCCCGCAACGCACCATGGCCAGGGTCGTGATCATGTTGAGGATCATCTTTGTAGCCGTGCCCGACTTCAGGCGGGTTGATCCTGTCAGGATTTCCGGTCCAATGTTGGGACAAATCACCTTGTTCGGACGAGTTTTCGCATTCAACTCTAAGTGAGGATTGAAGCAGATGAGCGCTGTTTTCGCTCCCACAGACCGGGCAGCGGCGATGCTTCCCCAAACAAAGGGTGTCCGCCCGCTTGCGGCGATCCCAATCACCACATCGTCAGCAGTGACGTTTAATCGATGCGCCTCAGCGGCGCCCTCTTCCACCGAGTCTTCTGCTCCCTCCACGGAGCGCCAGAGAGCCGTTCGACCACCAGCAATCACGCCTTGAACCAAATGAGGCTCACTCCGAAAGGTCGGGGGACATTCGCTCGCATCAAGCACCCCGAGTCGCCCACTTGTTCCCGCACCAAAATAAAGTAAACGCCCCCCGTTCTTCAGCGATCGACTGACCCAGCGAATCACAGCCTCTATCTTGGGCGCTTCCTTGAGAATGGCATTCGGAATCCGCCCATCTTCCCGCGCCATCAGCTCGATTGCTTCTCGGATGGGCAGGCGATCCAGATCCATGGAATCAGGATGACGTTCTTCAGTCGGCGACATCGCAAGAGACCGTGGGACCCAGCGCGCGAGATCACTCTTTCCGGACTTCGCAGCGCTTTTCTTCTTCGCGAGCCGCTTACCCAACGTGCTTCCAAGAGCTGCAGCCCCTCGAGCACCCAGTGCAGCCGCTAAGACAACTTCGCACCCCTTCACGCGTTCGCGTAGGAGCTTCTCAACCAGAGCGGCAAAGGCCGCTTGCTTCTGAAAGCAGCCCCCACTCAAAATGAATTGAACCTTCGGAACCCTTTTGAAACGACGGCAACACGCCACAGCATCCTTTGCAATCCTTTCAGCAGCTTGCTCTACAACCCCTCCCGCAAGAGATGATTTTCGTCGACTCGCTTTGAATATGAGGGGTGCTACCGAGGCAAATTCCGATTTGGTCGCCGTCGCCGACCAGGTGTTGAGATCGTCTGGATGTTTCAGATCGAGTTGCTCCAAGACTTGCTTCAACAATCCGGACGCTTTTCCATTGTAATCGTAATCTCGCAAGAGCCTGCGGATTGCCGATTGCCCGATTCCAAAGGCTCCCGCCTCATCTCCCAACTGCTGACCCCATCCGCCCACTTTGTGCTCTCTCCCAGCTGCGTCTCGAGCAAAAACGCATGATCCCGTCCCGGAGACGAGCAAGACTCTCAGGTAAGACTTCACTTCGGGCTCCGGTGCCCCAGCCAAAACCGTCTCCAAATCATCCGTGATGTAGGCCCGAGCGTCAGGCCAAACACGAGCAAGCTCATCCCGAACACGCCTTCGATCTGCATCGGTCCTCAATCCGGCCATACCGACCCCCACACTCCGGATTCGTCCAGAGGCACGTGCAATCTCATCGAAGAAGAGCCCCAGTTCATCGCCCTTGAAGAGTTGAAGGTTACCTGGACCTAACTCAAACTCTTGGATCGATCGTCCACCGGAATCCAATGCCACGACACTGGTTCTCGTCCCTCCCCCTTCAATTCCCAAGGAGTGACATTCCACTTGCTTCGTTTTCCCGCTTCCCATCGGGCCTATTCTTGCCCGACCTCACCGGAATCAAAGTCTTATTTCCCGATTCGAGATGGCTTGAGTTTAGAGAAAAGAATGCAACACTCGCCCCATGGATTCGCTACATCAACAGCTGCTGGACAAACTGATCCACCTTGAAGAAAGCGTGGCCACAATGGCCACTGCTGACCCAAAACCCAATCTCATGGAGATCTTTGACGCCATCGAAGGGCTGACCGCGCAACTACCCAAGAATACGGACCCCGGCCTCTTGCACTATCTGCATCGCAAGAGCTACCAAAAAGCTCGCCTTTTCCTCGAGGGGAAAGACGCGGAGAATGAAGTGGGAAATTGTATCCGTAATCAATCCTAAGCCCCGAGCCTCTCTCAATGATTGAGGACACGATCACAGCCATCGCGACTCCGGTCGGTGAAGCCGGACTTTCGGTCATTCGGATCTCGGGATCTGAGGCGTGCGCGATCGCGGATCGCTGTTTCGAACCAAGTAGCAAGAATTCTACCTTGCCCAGCAAAGCCAATTCGCACACGGTTCACTATGGGCATGTCATTCAAAACGGTTCTCGCGTAGACGAAGTCCTGCTCACCGTTTTCCGAGCTCCCCGAACGTTCACCAAAGAGGATGTCGTCGAGATTTCCTGTCACGGCGGCCTCGTACCTACAAAGCTCGTCCTTGATAGCATTCTCGCTCAAGGAGCTCGTCTCGCACTGCCCGGTGAATTCACAAAACGAGCCTTTCTCAACGGACGGATCGATCTCACTCAAGCCGAAGCAGTCGCGGATGTGATTCATTCCAAAACCGAGCTCGCACTTCAGGCAGCCAACGAACAGCTCGCAGGAAAACTCTCCCAGCGTATTGAAGTTCTGAGAGAGGACTTGCTCAAGATCTTGGCTCACGTTGAGGCTCACATTGATTTTCCGGATGAAGATATTTCGCCGGACACCATGAGCTCACTCATCGCCAAGCTCGACGAGGGAATCCAATTCATGGACACACTCCTCGCCTCGGCCCCGGAAGGACAGATCCTCCGCCACGGCGTTCGCACGGCGATCATCGGCCGACCCAACGCCGGCAAATCCTCGCTACTCAATTGTTTGTTGGGCAAAGATCGAGCCATTGTGTCAGACACCGCAGGCACCACTCGAGACACCATTGAGGAAACGGCCAACATCCGCGGGATACCCATTGTTTTCGTGGACACCGCAGGCCTCCGAGAATCCAACGACATGATCGAGCAGGAGGGCATCCGCCGAAGCCAAGAAAGCGTCGACCAAGCGGATCTCGTCTTACATGTCATCGATCACTCACAAGAACTCACGGACTACGAAAAGCAACTCATTGAGCGATACTCCCACAAAACGAGGCTCGTGGTCCTCAACAAGTGTGACCTTCCCCCCGCGTTCGAGCTTCTTCCGACCATCGAATCTCAGAACGTCCCCGTGAGTTGTCAGACCGGCCAAGGCCTGGACGATCTGCGAGACGCAATCAAGAACGCCGTTTGGACGGGGCAAGTCGACGGAGAGATGCTGGAGGTGATGATTAACTCCCGCCATCAAGACGCGTTGAACCGAGCTAAACAAGCAGTGCAAACAACATCGCAAGCTCTTGCTGACGGCTTGACTCTGGAACTCGTAGCCCTCGACTTAAGGATTGCCGTCGGTGCAATCGGCGAAATTGTAGGTAAAACATCTACAGACGACCTACTGGACAAGATCTTCAGCGAGTTTTGTCTCGGCAAATAGGCCCGCTTCTCTCCGCGAGAAGAAAAGACTTTTCAACGAGGCCCAATCCCTCATCATCCCTCCGTCTCCCAAACGGTGGTCGCTGAGACCACGATTGTAGATTTCAATACAAGCCGCTTTACACGTGTTATGAGTGACAATGAGAATCGAATCGACCAGGATCGTGAACTGATCCTCGCAGCCCAGAAAAAAGGCTTCGGAGCGACCTTTGCCACCTATACGAAACTTTCTGGACCGGGCTGGCTCCAAAGCGCCATCACTCTCGGCGGAGGTTCCCTTGCCAGCAGTCTTTATCTCGGCGTTCTCGCGGGCTACGGTATGCTCTGGCTCCAGCCCTTCGCGATGATCCTCGGAATCATCATGCTGAGCTGTATCGCCTACGTCACTCTATCTACCGGTGAACGCCCGTTCCGAGCCATTCGTGACCACATCAACCCGGTTCTCGCTTGGGCTTGGGCTTTGGCCACACTGATGGCCAATATGGTCTGGAGCCTGCCGCAATTCGCCCTCGCCAACGGCGTCCTCCAACAGAATCTCGCTCCGAACCTGCTCGGAGGAGATGTCGGCAAGATGATCAACTGCTTCGTCATCCTTCTGGTCTCGGTCGGCATTACCTGGTGCTACGGCAACGGTGGGCGCGGCATCAAGATTTACGAAATGATTCTCAAGATCATGGTTGCGATGATCGTTCTCAGTTTCGTTGGCGTGGTCTTGAAAATGGGCTCCGGAGAAAACGGACTCAATTGGGGAGAAGTCTTTGCTGGCTTTGTCCCTGATCTCAGCAAGCTCAGCGCACCCGCAGAAGGATTTGTGCCCTTGCTCGAAGCCGTCCCCGAAGCCGCTCGCACGTACTGGTCTGACATCATTGTCAACACTCAGCGCGATGTGATGATCAGCGCCGCCGCAACCGCTGTGGGCATCAATATGACATTCCTCCTCGGTTACTCTCTGCTCGCTAAAGGATGGGACCGAAGTTTTCGCGGTCTCACAATCTTCGATCTTTCCACGGGTATGTTCATCCCCTTCGTCCTCGCAACGAGCTGCGTTGTGATCGCTGCCTCCACGCAGTTCCACCTGAAGCCTTCCGCTGGATTGCTCGGTGAAACGGATGCAAACGGTGAACTAATCCAACCCAATCCTAAGGCTGCCGGGGCTCTCGCGAAATCACTCACGGCACGCGTCACAGCCACCTTAAGCGACGAGGAAAAGGCGCTCTCCGCCGACGAGCTTCAGCCCGTCATCGATCAGAAGATCGCCGCACTCCCTCTGGCGGAAAAACGAATCGCCGCCACACTCATCAAACGAGATGTCGGCGAACTGGCTCTGGCTCTTGAACCTCTCACCGGAAAAGGCTTTGCCAACATCATCTTCGGATTGGGCGTGCTCGGTATGGCCCTCTCGACGATCAGTATTCTGATGTTGATCTCGGGCTTCGTCATCTGCGAGATGCTGGATCTGCCGCACACAGGGCTCCCATTTAAGTTGGGCTGTCTCGCAGCGTGCACCGGTGTCCTTGGCCCGTTCTTCTGGGGTGATGCAGCAGCCTACTTAGCAGTGCCAACATCGGTCTTTGGGATGGCTCTTTTGCCGATTGCCTATATTTCGTTCTTCCTGCTGATGAATCAGAAGTCTCTCCTGAAAGAACACCTTCCAGCAGGGCCGGCACGGATCGTTTGGAACGTCCTTCTGTTCATCGCCGCCGGAGTCGCAACCGCAGCCAGTCTCTTCGTGATCAACCAAAAGGTTGGCGCGAAAGGTTGGATTGGAGTGGGGATTCTCCTGGCACTCGCACTCATCGCTCACTTCACGCGAAAAAAACCGGTGGCTTCTTAACCAGCCCATCCAAAGCACCGATGACAATTCGGTGACATCGACTGGACAAGCTCGTAAATTTGGCTAGGCTGGCGTGAGGATTCGATCCCACCCGTGGAGCGATCACTGAGTGGTTCGCTCAAGGGTTGGATTGTGCGGGGCCTGAATGCTAGACAATCGACGATCAGCCTGATGTCAAATCCAGAACCTTCGGTGACCGCCTCACCACAGCCCTTGGCAACTGATGCCTCGATACCGAGGCCTTCTCTATTCCTCGTCGTCGTGCTAAGTAGCATGGCTGGAGGCATGGGATGGGGCATTCGCGGCCAATACGGACACGAAACCGGCGCCATGATCGCCGGCGCCTTGGTCGGACTGGTCCTCACCTTTTTCTTCTGTCCACGAGTCAATTCACTTTTTACCGCCCGGGCTGTCGCCTTGATGACGATTGCGATCGGGTTTGGAGGATCAATGACCTACGGGCAGACTGTTGGATTAACACACGATGCTCCCTTGATCGGAAACTCCGATGCCCTCACGTGGGGACTCGTGGGTTTGTTCATCAAGGGCGGAATATGGATCGCATTCGCCGGGGCCTTTCTGGGAATCGGATTGAGTCGCGTCAGCTATAAACCAACAGAAATGGGCGCCTTGCTGCTCATCATGGTCTTTCTCCTCTTCCTCGGGCTCCGAGTGATTAACCAACCTTTCGACCCAGCGAACAAAATTCTGCCTAACGTTTACTTCTCAGACCATTGGTTCTGGGAACCTGATGCCGAACTCAAGCCTCGTGGCGAGCGATGGGGCGGCCTGTTTCTTGCGCTGGTCGGAGTGATTTTCTATGTCTCACTCATCAAGCGCGACAAACTTGCGCAAGTGCTCACTCTATTCGGTTTCCTAGCAGGGGGATTCGGATTCTCTTTAGGGCAGAGCTTACAAGCTTATCATGCTTGGCATCCGGAAGTGTTCACCTCGGGCTTCTTCGCCAAACAACCTGTCGCCGAGATCATTTCAAACTTCAATTGGTGGAATATGATGGAGACGACCTTCGGGGCCATCTTCGGGGCCATTCTCGCGTTCGGACTATGGTTAAATCGAGGACTGATCCGGACTGAACCGGAGGAAAACGGTGTCGAGATGACAGCCAGCAACGAATGGCTTCTCGTGCTGGTTCATGTTTCTGCTTTGCTCACCTGGAACTTCCTCAGCTATCCCGCTCTGGATCAATTTGCTGATCACGCGATCACGATGGGGCTCTTGCCGATCTTTGGCGTGGTTGCGGGCCGCTACTGGCCTTTCCTCCTGACTCTGCCAATTGTGATTCTTCCCATCGCCGGGAAAACCATCCGACACCTCGTCTACGAGACAAACCAAACTGAACTGCTCCTAGCGCATCTGATCAAACCCATCCGCCACTTTCCTGACGTGGGACCTCAGTGGAGCGAAGCAATCGCTGCTTTCGTCTTATCAAATCCTCGCTATCTCGAACTTCTGGGCTGGCTGGTCTACGGAGTGCTGCCCGTCTCGCTAGCCCTTGTTCTCGCTCTTGTTCTCAGAAAACACAGTCTCACCGGCCAGACAGGTCGGAGCTATGCCCGCTGGTCGCTCCTATTCGCAGCCTGGGTCTTCTTCTGCCTCAATTTCGCTTTCTTCCAATTCTCGTGGCCGTGGAAGCCCCTTGACCAATGGACTGGCCGCACGCCCAATGCGACGCTCTTCCTCGTCAGTGTGTTGAGTATCACAGCGGTGACACTCCTCTACGGGTGGCGAGATCCGAAACCTCGTCCTGCGGCCCCGACTCCAAGTCCGGCGCCCGAGGAGGCCTCCAGCTAGGGTTTCAGTTCCGCAGTGAAGCTCACGTCAAAAAGACTCCTCTGGAGTCTAAGCGCTGGAGTAGCCCTATTGGTCGGAGCAACAATCGCCGTCGGCCCACGCTACTATCAACTCCTCAATCGTGTCGTCGCCTACAAGACCAAGCAAACAGCGGCCTTTGTTCTGGTTTGTAACCAACCTCGAGAGAGCGCTGAACAGGAAGTAAACGAGGATCACCCGCTCTTGCGCTTTGCCCGAGTTCACTTTGACCGGCACAGTCGAAAGGTTACGGGACACTTGTTCGGCTTCTTCTATCAAGAAGTTCAATTCCGAGAGGATCTCGGCACCACCCTGGTGTACCTCGACCAGCCAAACCGGTTCAATGAATTCCCACCTAGACAACAAAAGCAAAAATTAGAATCCGAAACTGTAGAAAACGATTCTTTCACTGTCGAAAGTACGCCTTCCGGATTGGTGGAAATCATGGACGCTGCCTTCACTGAACCCCAGCGACCGGCTACGATCGACCAGAACACGCCATACTACTCTCGCACTCGAGCCCTGATCGTGTTCCACAAAGACCGAATCCTAGCGGAGGCCTATCGCCCAGGACTCAATGCAGATACCCGCCACCTTGGCTGGTCAATGGCCAAGAGTGTCCTGGGTCTCCTCACGATGATGCGCGTCGAGGAAGGAGCGATGACTCTCGACGCCCCGCTTCAGTTCGGTGCTTGGATGGAAACGCCGAATGATCCCCGAGCTCAAATCACTCTGCAGCATCTTATGACCATGACTTCAGGCCTGACTTTCAACGAGGACTACGGCCCGTTCAGCGATGTCGTGAAAATGCTCTATTCTCAGGGCGACATGGCTCAGTATGCGATCAACAAACCCCTCACGAGTCCGGATGCTGTGGGCCAAACCTGGAACTACTCATCAGGGTCAGCCAACATCGTCTCGGCCGCCTTCCGTCAGTCATTCAATCACGACTCTAGCGCCCACCTCAACTACCCCTATCATCGACTCTTCGCCCCCCTCGGAATGGACAGTGCCCTTCTCGAATTGGATGCCGCTGGCACTTTCTGCGGTTCGTCGTACCTCTACGCAACCGCAAGAGACTGGATCAAGATCGGCCAGCTCATTCTCAATCAAGGGAAATGGAAAGATCAGCGCATTATCCAACCCAAATCCCTCAAAATCCTGTTCACGCCAACACAACAGGTCCAGCGCGACGATCGAATGGGTTACGCCGCCCTCTGGTGGCATAACCGCCCTCACTCGAACAATCGAGCCGACCGTTGGATGCCGGAGGTCCCAGAGGACGCTATCTTTGCACTGGGCCACTACGGCCAGGCCTTAGCTATCGTTCCATCCCTCGAACTGATCGTGCTGCGTCTGGGCTCGACGAAAGGCGGGGCTTGGAAACTAGACGAGTTTCTCCCTCAGGTGATTCGAGCCATTCACCAAACTCCGATCTAGCCACCTCTCACCTCTCACCTCTCACCTCTCACCTCTCACCTCTCACCTCTCACCTCTCAC
>CAYFGX010000051.1:0-52358 GCA_964342405.1 uncultured Verrucomicrobiota bacterium
AGGCCTTACGGTCGGTTTACACAGGACGCGGGTTCAACTCCCGCCGCCTCCACCATCTGTCCATTTGTGTCAGGACCTGTCCAAGCCTGACTAATCCCCTCAACATCAACTACTTGCGACCAAGTCTCCACGCCGTTTTCGGTGTCAACCCGCGGCCGCTCATGACTGTCTGAGACAGCTTCTTGTGAGTCTATTTGTGTGTACCCTTGCCTCCCGGCGGCGGGTTTTCCCGCCGTCCATTCCAATTTCTGAACGGCATCAAAAGTAGGCAACTGAGACACGTCGGTGTATATCATCGCGGTCAGTTTTGGATCACTGTGACGCATCAGTTCCTGAGCCAATCGCTGCGGAACACCCTGTCGAGCAAGCTTTGTGGCGAACGTGTAGCGAAGAGCATGGAAATCCACTTTTCGCCCTACCGAATCAAGTCGCTCGATTCTCGCGGCATTCAAGTGATCACGGAAGAATCGCTCCGAGTGACTCCCAATCTCAAAGACAGATCCATCAAAATTTGAGCAGTAGTCGCGAGCCGCTCTCAGCTCTTCCAGCAAAGCAGGATGAACGGGAACAATGGCTTCCTTCTTGTTCTTCGTCGTTCCCTCACGGGCACGAATGAAAGGACGTTCTGAATCCAATTCCAAGTCACTCCAAATCAACTGGCGCAATTCGCCAAGACGGAGCCCGGTGTAAACCGCCGTCAAGTAGAGCAACCGCTTGTCACCTGCCACCGCAAGCAATCGATCAAATTCCTCGTCGGTTAGCGCTCGTCTCCGCTGTTGCTTCCCCCTCACCTCAACCAGGCCGACATGTCGCAGTGGATTAGATTCCAGCCGACGCTGTCTGACCATCCAGTTCATCAGCCCATTGGCCGCATTCAGATACTCATTCAAGGTCTTCGGGGCAAAGTCCTGTTGCGACGAGCGCCAGGCCACAAAGCTGTCCGACGTCACATCCTTCACCATAGCCCACTTGCAGTCCTTGATGAGTCGAGCGTTTCGCGTCCGAATGAGTCGGAGGTAGGTTTCAGCCCGGCCCATCACCTTCAAATCGGCGAGGTAGTCATCAAGGTGTTCTGCCAACTTCCGCCGCAGGGCATCCTTCTGAGTTCGAGGCATCGCCAGCCCCTCTTTCTCGTGTTGAGCCTGGAGTACAATCTCGCGGAGTCGTTTTAACGCCACCTGTCGGTCCGGAGTGTCCAAGGCGATATCTTTGACCTGAATGTCTCCATCCAGTCGATAGCGGCCACGATACAAACGAGCGATGGACAACTTTCCATTCTTGCGGCGGCGAGGTTTGTAAACGGATTCAATCATTTGCGTCGTGTCTTTAAGGTTTCGAGGTAATTCGATAAATCGCTTTCGCAAAGTTTGGAGCATCGCCCGACCTTTACAGGTCTCGGCAATTCACCGTTTGCCATGAGCCGATACAGGGCGCGAAGCGAGATGTCCAAGCGAGAAGCCGCCTTCCCTAGTGACAAGAGTTGTTCATTCGATTTCATATCAGTCTCCACATGAAAGAACGAGTCTCGAGGAGTCCTTATCCGACCGAGAACGTCAGATGTCGATTCTCCACAGGGGTTTACGATTCTTACTTTTCCTGATACAGTAGGAATATGGAAGAGTTTAGAACAGTCACCGGAAAAGGCCAGGTCACGATACCAGAGGCATTTCGATCCGAACTCGGCATCGAAGCCGGTGACAGAGTCATATTTCGATACCACGGGGATAACTCGATCATCGTCGAAAAGGACAAAACACCGCTGAGAGAGACAGCCGGAATGTTGGACAGGCACCTCAAGAAAGGAAGTAAGGGTGTCAGCGTCGAGGACATGAAAAAAACGATCCGACAGAAGGCTGCCAGGGGCCTTCGCCCATGATTGCATTCGATACCAACGTCCTCGTCCGACACTATCTGACCGACCCTGACGAACCCAGACAGTCAGACAGGGCGCGCCGCCTGGTCGAGAACGCCCTTTCAAAAGGCCAGACCATCTTCCTAAGCCACGTCGTCGTGTGTGAGTCACTTTGGGTTCTAGGTGACTGCTACAAAATCTCGCGCAAAGCACAGATCGACTTCGTTGACTCCCTGCTCCATGATTCACCATTCCGAGTATCCTCGCCTGAATTCATTGCAAGAGCGCTCAAGGCATTTAGAGAATCTAGGGCTGACTTCGCCGACTGCCTAATTGCAGTCGAAGCCAAAGCTAGCGGTTGCAGCAAAACGTTCACCTTCGACAAGAAGGCGAGAGCCATCCCCGGGATGGACCTCGCATAGTCTATCCAAGCCATCACTCGTTTACTCGCACCCATTTCTGTGCTAAGCAAAAAGTTAGGCCAAGGAGAGGAGGGAATTCTATGGCGTCACTCGAATGGCTCACGGTATTCACGGCTTTCATAGCATTCGCCTCGCTGTTTCTCGGCATTTATCAGATTCACAACCACACGGCTCAAAGACGGATAGAATCGCTTCTCCATATCTTCGAGATAAATCGTCAACTGGTAATCCTAGGTTTCGATAGCTCGGATCTTTTCGACATCCTGAATGACTCGGAAGACGCAGATCCCAGCCGCGAACAAAGATTCCTGCAGCTCTGGCTAAACCAATTCGCAGTGATCCACCTCTTTCACGCGAGAGGCCTCTTCGAGAAAGAACTCATGATGAGCCTCGAGCACGACATGAGGGATTTCCTCAACCAAGCAAACATGCGAAGGCACTGGGAAAGACACGCCGCGTTCTACCCCAAAACCTTCCAGGCCTACGTCAAATCCGTGATCAAAAATCAAGATTCAGCAAGCTGACGGAGCAGTTTCTCGAGAGTCGTTCTCGAGAGGCGAACAACGCACTCACCGGATGGCAGATCCAGCCCAAGCAATTCGCCATCCTCCACAGTTCTTCCCTGAACCAACACATCCTCACCGTCGGTGATTAGTATCGCGGGACATGCTCCCGATTTGCACGGCCGCAACATCGGTCCGTTTTCCCCAAGAATTTTGGCAATCTTCATACGTTCCTAATGATCTCTAGTTCAGTTTTCGAATAACCTTAAATGAAACAGAATCCGTCATTCTGTTTCATTCACCGGAAAAGGAAAAAATGTTCGATCTAGCCGGTCAAAGGAAGTATCTGAATTGGCCCGAGAGAAAGAGGTTTCTTGAGGCCACCAACCTGCATTCAAACCTTCGTGAGAAAGCGTTTCTTCAAACACTTTTCTTCACAGGGTGTAGAATCTCTGAAGCCTTGTCCCTGACCGCTCACAGACTCGACATAGATGATGGAACGCTGGTTGTGGAAACTCTCAAACAACGGAGAAATGGGCACTATCGATCTATTCCCGTCCCTGACACACTACTCGAAATGATTAAGCGCTTGGCGGAGGAAGATGACCGCAAGGCAATTTACGAGTTCTCCAGGACCACAGGCTATCGCCTCGTAAAGAAATGCATGTCACAAGCGGATATAAATGGCTCGAGAGCAATGCCGAAAGCATTGCGACACAGCTTTGCATTCGCCTGCATCTCACGAGGCATCCCTATAACCACAACAAAGAAATGGCTTGGACACGCAAGGCTTGAGACAACGGCGATCTATCTCAATCTTCAGGGAGAGGACGAACGTCAACTCGCCACAAGGCTCTGGAACGAAAGCTAAACAATAAGGTTGAAACAGAATGACGGATTCTGTTTCGCGAAAATGAAGACGTCCCAAGTCAAAAGGAATGAACATCATTCGCGGACACAATCATTTTCTGTAGCCCTTCACTCGCTCAAACCAAGTCCTCACGATGTCTAGTTCTTTCTTCAAGTCATCAATCTCTGGTGTAACGTAGTTCGCTTTTGAGCTCTTGTCGTGCCGTCTCGCCCACTGCGAAACGCGACGGTAACTGGATTGAAATTCGGCTTGATCGGCGGCTGAAAATTTCACGAGTACCTTTACCATCATCGGACGAACTTCCATGCCTCCTTCAGCAATAACAGCCCCGACTATCTCGTGATTTATAATCCGCTCCCAAGTCTCTGATAGGCTTCCAGCCCAATTCGAAACAGCAAGTTCATATGTATCAGAATCCATGCTATCCAAGGTTTTGCAAAGTCGGCTCAGTTCAGCATCGAGATACCCTAGCCGCTGCTTCGCATCTCTAGCCTTCCAGGGATGGGTGTCGCCACAGGTTCCAGGGACTCCTCCGAGTCCAAGGCCCTTAGAAATGGAGCGTTCAGCAATTGGAATCTTCATACCAACCGCTTCCCTCTTTAAGTCCGCTACAAATGAGACATCATGAGTAAACACAACCACTTGGCGTTCGCACGACAACTCTATTAAACGTAATGCCACTAAATGCCGACGCTTGTGATCCAAAGACGATACTGGATCATCGAGAATCAAGCTCGACTTTGATTCATCAAGCGACGCATCGGTAAAAAACGCCGCGAGACCCAGGGCGGTTTGCTCTCCTTCGCTAAAGACGTTTGGTAGCTCAACACGCTGTCTCGCGCCTACAAGTTTCGGTTGGTGAAGCAGCTTGCCCTTGTCACCGCGTGTTTTCAGCAATGATACTTTTTGTAACCGAAGTCTCTCAGTTTCCCGAATAAACGCGTTGCGAACTACTTCGGTAACGCTCTCCTCGGACAACTCCGTGACTTTCCGCGTAATAGGGCCGGTGGCTGCCGCATTCCTCAGTTCTTCCAGCGCTCGTTTCTCAGAGAGCCTCCTGATTTCGTTAAGAATCTCTGTCTTGTTTCTCTTTATCACTTGCAGCAACTCTAACTCAGCTCTTCTTCTCTCGACGACCGCCAAACGCCGGTCGCTATCTTCCGGACTCCCGAGGTCCCTGCGCAAACCTTCAGCAAAAACCACAGCGCTCTCCAACCCCGCCCTCTCACCAGAAAAATCTAGCCCAGGCAAATGGAGCGCCTTTTCTCCTTCTAAATCGTCTAAGTATGCCGCTATAGCCATTGAGGATCTTTTCATAAACTCGCTTACCCTGCTCGCCAACTCTTCATAATCCGATCTAAGGTCCGCTATGATTCCTTCAATTAGCGGTGGAACAACCACCTTTTTCCTAAGGGTATCCATTCTCAACTGCCACTCGTCATTGACAACGGCTAGCTTGGTAAGAGTATCATCCTCAATAAAACGATCGAAGCGGCCTAGCCGCGCTGATGATTCATCGTCAAGTTCCTGCTGACATAGGACGCAGCGGCTGTTCATCATTGATGTCGGGAAGGGTTCACCAGGGTATGCACATTCTTCGGAGTACTTTCTGGCTGATTCCCAGAGTATTTTCCAAACATCAGAGCCGACTCCCTCTAAAGGCTCTGCAGAAAAACCCAGGGAAAGTACATCGCCAGCTTTACGGAGTCCAAGCAACTTGCTCCGCAGTTGCTCCAACTCCATTAACTTATCATCCTCAAAAGCTGATTTGAGCTCCAAAAAATGCTCTTGAAGCTGCCTCATCTTGTCAATCTGCCTTCCCAGATTCTTAATGGTAGCAGAATGATCAGAGCTTCGAAGTTTCTTCTCAACTTCCTTTAGTTGGTCAACGCTTTCCTCCGCGCAATGTAGGGCTTGAATGACTTGGTCCACATCGGCTTCAGTTGTCGAGTGACACAGACCAGTCATCAACTTCCCACTATCGGTGTCCTCAAGTCCGTTTGGGACCACCGGAAGTGACCTTTTCTCGCTCTCGTTTGCCTTAATTCTATCATCCAATCTCGCCGTCAACGATGTGCAAGTATTGATGAGTGTATCCATCACGAATAAGGCAGTTGGGCGATACGGAAAAACCGATTCAGTCGCGATATAGCCGTCTCCGCACGACTCATCATAGAACACCATTCTTTGAAGGTCGTGATCAGCACCTGTTGGGAGGCTTAGAGTCTCCGTGACGCCACCGACGGTAAACTCAAGCTCAGCATGAGGCGTGACGTGCTCCGGATCCCGAAAAACATCTGATAGGACCTCTTCTCTATGCCTGGAACGCGCGGCACCCTTCAAAAGCCGGGCGTACCCAGATTTGCCACTTCCATTGTCACCGTATATCAATGTGAGCCCAGTGCGTTCGAATGTGAGTGGGCGTGCCGATGCTAGAGCATTGACGTGCCTCGGATTTCCAAGGGCAACAAGTTTCACCTGCGACGCACCAGCATTTGTATCCGGAAAATCTTCTAGCCTCAGCGGTTCACTTTCAGTCAAGGATCCGTTCAGAATACTCTCTAGAAGCTCATCACACTCGGCTCCTGAAAAAGAACCCCCGTGCACTGCGTGCCTCAAAATGTACTGCTGCCAAGGTGGCCTGCGAATGCTCCAGTCGACTATCTCCTGCTCTAGTGACACCATCAAACGATAGTCGCTGTGAGAACTGCAGACAAGAAGACAGTCCCCAGCATTTTCGACACTTTGGCCTCAGCCCACCAAAATCTCCCGAAATCGTTGAAGGCACAATGAAACACAGCTATGATTCAACCGATTTGAAATTGTGAAGAAAGGATCGAAAAAGTCACTTGGCTCTCTGGAATTATTCACCGGTGCGGGGGGCCTTGCACTCGGCCTGCATGAAGCAGGTTTCCATCATCGAGCATTGGTCGAAGTTAATGACGATGCGTGTGGAACACTGCTTGAAAACATTTCAAAAAGATCAATCCGTGGAATCTCCAATTGGAAAGTCATAGGTCGAGACATTCGCGAAACCAACCTGCAAGACTACAATGGGGTCGACATAGTCGCCGGTGGTCCGCCGTGTCAGCCATTCAGCATAGGAGGTAAGCACCAAGGAATGTCTGACGATAGAAACATGATTCCCCAGTTCATCCGGGCGGTCAGGGAACTACAACCTCGAGCATTCATTCTCGAGAATGTGAAAGGCCTCACAAGGCAATCATTCCGCAATTATTTCTCCTACATTCAACTTCAACTCACATATCCTTCATTTTCCCAAGAGCAGAGTGAAGATTGGACGAGTCATCTCTCGCGGCTTGAGAGAGTTCGCACGGGGCGGCGATCTAGAGGCCTGAACTACAATGTTGTCAGTAGAGTGCTGAACGCTGCAGACTATGGAGTTCCGCAGACCAGGCAGCGAGTTTTCATAGTTGGATTTCGGTCAGATGTACCTGCTAAGTGGAGTTTTCCTTCGGCAACCCACAGCCAAGATGCTCTGATATATGACCAATGGGTATCAAGGGCCTACTGGGATAGGCACGAGATTCAGGCCCCTTCGGTTATTCCGCCAAGATTGCTCTCAAGAATTGATCGAGTTTCTTCTCAATCTAGCTCGCTTCTTAAGCCGTGGCGCACGATCAGAGACGCCACTTCCGATCTGCCAGCCCCAACACACAACAGGAGTGAGGACCCTCTGGGCCACCACTTTCAACCAGGAGCGAAGGTTTACGTTGGTCACACGGGAAGCCCCATCGACGGTCCCTCAAAAACACTGAAAGCAGGCGACCACGGCGTCCCTGGCGGTGAGAACATGATAGCATTTAGCGATGGCAAGGTGAGGTATCTGACGATCAGGGAAGCCGCACGAGTCCAGACATTCCCAGACAGCTGGAGATTCTTGGGAGCATGGACCGAAGTCATGCGTCAGCTAGGAAATGCTGTCCCCGCCAAGCTCGCGTCAGTTGTAGCAAAGAGCGTCGCAAAAACGCTACGAGACCATGGATGAGAACCAGCCTTTTGACCCTCTGGACTATACGACGTTGACTGCAAGCGTTGTGAGAGAACTCATGACGAGGGGTCCGTACCCGCTTCCGCTCCCCAACGCGTTCCCTGGTCCCGGAGTGTATGCCCTTTTCTACGTAGGCCACTACCCACCATACGCATCAATTCGGTCGCCGAACGCCACACTTCCAATCTATGTCGGTAAAGCCGTTCCAAAGGGCGCTCGAAAAGGTGTGTCTAAAATGAACCCGCAAGATCCTGCGCTTTTTGAACGCATCAAGGAGCACGTTGAATCAATAGACTCTGTCCCATCACTATCATTGGAGGATTTTGTATGTCGCTATCTCACGGTCGTACCAGTCTGGGTCAGTCTGACCGAGCGCTTCCTAGTTTCCCATTATCAGCCAGTCTGGAACAGTTGCATCGAGGGTTTCGGAAATCACGATCCGGGAAAGGGAAGACACAAACAAAAAGTTTCATGGTGGGATACGTTGCACCCTGGGCGACACTGGGCACAGAAGCTTACTCAAGATCGAACCGAGCAAGAGGCGCTTGAGAAACTGAAACAGTTCGTTGCAGACCAGAATCTGGATTCAGGAAATCGACAATCGCTCTTGTAAGCTCCTCACGTCGGCCTACCTCACATTCCCACACAACGAGAATATCCCACCCCATCCCTCGAAGCTGCTTTAGGTTGTTTCTGTCTCTTTCCACATTCCCATTGAGTTTATTCTCCCAGAAAGCCCTCCGTTCTCGGGACTTAGGAATCCTGGAACACGGGCAACCTTCGTGCCGGTGCCAAAAGCAACCGTTTACAAATATAACCTTCTTAAGCTTCTTGAAAACAAGGTCCGGTTTACCTGGAAGTCCTCGGACGTGAAGCCTGTATCTGAAGCCCAGAGAATAGACTAGTCTTCGAACGACTAACTCAGGCTTGGTGTCCTTGCACCGAACCAAGCCCATCCGCTCACTCCTTTCACTGCGAGAGAGAGGATCCAAACTGGAAGACCTATCCATTACCATGCGGAAACCACATGCAGCGCATCTCACCTACATTCGTTGCGTGCTCCATCGAGAACCCAGACTACTCCACTCTAGCTCAGAGGCCGTCCACCACACGACCAAAAACTGCACTCAGCCCTTCAATATCGACCAAGCATCAAGACTCTGACCACAACATGTACTCCTGTGTGCGGATTCATTCAAAAATCCAAAGTCCAGCAAGAAGGATCGGGATAATCCATTCAGCCATTCCACGAATGAACTTCGAAACAATTGAACTCACGATTTCGTGTCAACAGAGCCAGCCATTTAAAGTAGCCACTCTAGATCCAATCCGTCTTTCCATACATTCTGAAGGAGGCGCATCACGATCGAAAAACCACGCTCTTTAGCTTCAAATCGAATCCTACTCGGATCCAGACCTAAACCATTTGCTTGAACTTGGTAGCCAAAGACAAACAGTCCCAATCGTGAAGAGTCCTACTAATGGCCAAGTGGACGCAATGCTCCATCCAGACTCAACAAGCCAAGCTCCCAGGCCGAGAGAATAGACAAAAGAAGCCGAACTTCGCCCTGAGACACTTGAGTTAATGAGCTGCCTGAGCCCATTTGCGTATACAAACGCACAAATCAAGGTCCCTAATACAGCGACACTCGCAGTCGCTGCTCTCGTCTTATCAAGATCTCCGACACCAGCAGAACCAACAATTAGCAGGATCAGGAGGGAAAACAAACCACTACTGAATATAAACAATGATACAATAATTGAAGCTGGGGGTCGGTTCATAACGCCCTAATTCTCACATTCGCTCAAGCATGAGTCATCACTACCAACCGAGAATGATCAACACCCTTCTGCACCTGGCTTTCCTGGATGACCCGATAGGCTTTATTGATTTCATTTGCACGTGCCTCATTTGCGTTGTAGATCTTGCGCAACCCGCGCCAAATCTCGGTGACTTCGGAAAAAGGGGTATCGGCAGTCACTCCCAAGATCGTATATGCTTGTTGAGTTGACATCATGGACAAGTCAGCGGCACCTGGTGAAGATTCTGAAGAGATTACCTTGCCCCCTCCCCGCTCAGACTGTTGAGATCTCAGGACAGCGATCAACCTTGGACCAGGATCAGCGCCTGATGCGGCGACAACTAGTTTCAAAATATCAAAGAATTGTTGCGCCCGTTGCTGATCACGAAGAGCGACGATACGGTGTTCGCGAACCCCAAACTTGAGAAACAATTCTGATTTTCTTCCTGCTTGTGTCATATGTGCAGACACCGGAACCCCAGGCTGAAGCGCAAGCCGTTTCTTACCAAGAGCTATGCGAATAACGATTTCGTTCGGACTAAATTCTAAAACAATGTGAGGATCACCAGACCACCAAAAAACACTCCAGGGCTTGAACTCCGGAAAGCCGGGAGCATAGACCGTGACGTAATTGCCATCGACGAATAATTTGGGCCAATCAGGAAGCCACTGCTCCCCTACTCTTTCACCAAATTTCAAACCATCAGCAAACTGCTTCAGGATCCCTACGAGGCCAGTAGGAACAAGAGCTACGAGAGCACAGAGCACGAACCCGCCCCCATCTGCGGAGGCAAGTGCAGCTAATGATAGAATACAGAAAGAAAGAGTAACGAGAAACCCAAGAACCCCTGCGACGGCCCTGATTGCAATTACCAACCATTTAAACGCTGTCATAATTTCAGTTTTGCTAAATTCGATTTCATTGATCAGTTCAGGCTATTGATTTTCGGAATCTCTCATCGAATTGGTATTCAATAAAGACGTATACGACGCATCAGTCACCAATATCATCCTTGATTAGTTGATAGGCCTGATTGATTTCCTTCATGCGCCCGTCAAATCCAGCCCGCGCATCCGGATGGTAGATCTGACTGAGCTTTTTCCAAATCGCCGTAACTTCCGAAAACGGCGTATCGTTTGTCACTCCGAGGATTTCTTGGGCTTGATCGAGAGTTAATTTTCCTTCGCTCTTTTCCTGCGATATCTCTCGTCTACGTTCCTCGGTTCTGAATTCGTTCCCTCTGGCGTTCTCGACGCAAACATAAGTCTTTTGGCCTCCAAAGACTTCGACCTCTGGTGACGCAAGCTTCACCAACGCAAGCGGTATACAGACGTATCCCGAAAACAACAGATACTCTTTAGTGCCAATCCACGGCCACCATTCCCATCCGAATGCAGCGTTGAAACAGTATGAAAATACGATACCGATGAACGGCGCCATGATAGTAAAACCAACTATTCCCCCTTTCAAATCCCATCGCAGACGTCCACCAATCCTCAGGAGCCGTTCTGCACCAACCGGAAGTAAGAAATGCACTATGCGAACGCCCAAATGCGTCCCTTCAGGCAATCTTGGCCACCGACTTTGCCCTTGTGGAACCGGCAAGACTAGCAAGCCTAGAACCGCAACTACTGGGAGACTTGGAACGACAGGATATTTTATCGCGAGCATTATCCAATTACGCCAACTGCCTGGCCAGTGTTTGGCAAAACCTTCTCGGCTGGGGGGGTATTTGTTCCAAATGCGTTGCTCAATTACTTCCTTTCGCTTCGCGCCTTCCAGGTAATCAAACTCTCCTCTACGTTCCTGCTCTGTTACTTCATCGAATTGTTGGTAGAGCTGCTCCCACGGTGTTGGGCCTTCCATTCTCCAATCCCGAATCTGCGCGTTGAAGTTCTCGATCTTACCCCACGTCCCCCAACTCAATGGTCTCGTCGAAATCTCCCAGAGTATCCTGTTACCTTCAATTTTCTCGTACTCTGGCTCCTGGACTAGCAGATCCCGGATCGTGTTGGTGACGACATACCCTGACAAAGCCAATCCGGCCAAAAGACAAAAGCGTATGATTGTGCTACAAACACGCCGGAGGATCGCATTGGGTTCGAATGCCTTCATGATTCAAATGCGACGAGCCTTAGTTTGGTTGGCAGTCTGTATTTTGGTTTCCGCCGTCATGATTTACTTAAGCAACTCAATTCTGCGACCAAACCGTCAACGCAGCCGTTGGCCAAATGAAAGCATCGTAGTAAACTGCAAGACCCTAATCCTATCACCGCCCGATTGTATTAGCTTTTTGCTCACGCCTTCGAGCAGCATAACGTGCATCAAGATACTCCTGAGGAGTCTGACCGACTTCACGCCGGAACCGGTCCTCGATCGATCTTTTTGCATCGGACAAAGAAATGCCCTTGCCCGCTGCATATCCAGACGCCATGTCGTCCAATCGGTACGAATAGCGTCCCCGTTGATCAATCGCAATTTTCAGTTTCAAAACCAGTTCTTGATCTTGATTCATCTCACCAGGAGATTTTCTCTTCTCGAGGGCGGATCCACTGCCAGCCCACTCTTTTTCCATGAGGCCACTTTGGTCTTTCGGAGTCATTGTCATTTTCGAATTCCTATTGGTCTAGTGCGTTCACTATAAGGAACGATTCTCAGAACTATTTCATCCGATCAATCGTGACACTTATTTTGGAAAATCGCTTCCGAGGGCGAGAGCATTGCGAGGCCAGGGATAAAAAACGTGTGGAAAATCACCGCGCTACCTCTCCACATGACACTTGAGTCTACGCTACGATATGGCCGAGTAGCGAGATGCGTATATGTTTTCAAAAACAAATACCTCTCTCGCCAAGGGGGTGCATTCTGCTCCCCCGTTGGATCCCCCTAGTCCGGCCCATGCCGGATGCCACGCCCCGCGCAATCGTTCTCACTATGTAGGTTTCAATGGCACGACCACGCAAAGCAACCCACGAGAGAAAGTCTCGTCAGATCATCTTCCGCCTCACAGAGGAAGAGTACGCCCAGATCTGCGCCCATGCTAAGCAGGCCGGAATGCCACCCAACGAACTCGCCCGCCTTCTCACGAAGTGCGTTCACAAACGAGTCGTGATCAAGACCTATCCTCACCTGGATCCAGCATACATCGCTCAAATCAAACGTATCGGTCAAAACCTCAACACCCTGACGAAGAACGCCCATATCTTCAAACGGGTGTCGCCCAAGGTCGAAGCCCTCTGCAATGAGATTCGAGAGATTATCGAAAACGCGGCCAACGAGAGGATACCGCAATGATACCTCGCGTGACTTCAGGCGGCCGTTCATTCAAAGGAGCCTATCAATACTACTGCCACGACAAGTCAAGTTCATCGCGTGATCGTGTCGAATGGGTCCATACCACGAATTTGCTGACCGAAGACATGGACAAAGCGTGGAAAGTCATGGCCTACACCGCCTTGGAACAGCAACGCTTGAAAGAATCCTCTGGGCAACGACTATCTGGAAGAAAGCTCGAAAAGCCTGTCTTCGCCTACTCTCTGGCATGGCATCCCGAACAGGACCCCGACAAGGAGGAAATGCTCGAAGCAGCTCAGAGATCAGTGCAGGCGCTTGGACTCACTGAACATGAGACGATGATCATCGCTCATCGAGATACGCCCCAGAAACATGTCCACATAGTCATTAACCGCGTGCACCCAGTAACTGGAATCGCAGGGAACGTTAGGAACTCAAAACGCAAGCTTTCTGACTTCGCCCGCGAATACGAGCGAGAACACGGAAAGATCTATTGCCAACGTCGCGAGGACAACTATCGAAAACGCCAGGACGGAGAAAAGACCATGTATCGAGACCCAAACATCACCGAAGCGTGGAAACGCTCCGAGAACGGGAAGTCTTTTGCGGCAGCCCTCAGAGAAAAAGGCTATCACCTAGCCCAGGGACGAAAAAGGGTCGTAATCGTTGATCCAAACGGACGGATTCACAATCCAACGAAGCAAATACAAGACGTCAAAGCCAAAGACATCCGAGAGAGATTGTCCGATCTCAATACAACTCAACTGCCTGACGCAGATACCGTGAGCAAAGAAATCACAGACGCCCGCAGCAAGACCGCACAACCAGACCGACAAACCCAGGAAGCCGAGCTTCTCTCACAGCGTCGGCTCGATATGGAGCATTTTGAGAAGACAGCAGAGCTCTCGAGCCGACACAATGAACGCATCGCAGCTGAACGAACTCGCCTCACAGAATTCTACAATTTGCCCTACCAGGCCAAGGAGATTAAATCCCAGAGGAGCAAGGTGAAGAATCACAAATGGTGGCAAAGACTCCTGGGTATCGCCAAACGCGATCGAGACGCCCTTGACGCTCTCGAAAGGAGTTATGGCAACGCGAAAGGGCGCTTCAACGACAGAATCGAATTCCTCGAGCATGATCGGACGCAGGCACTCGAGTCACTGCGGGCAAGGCAAGCCAAAGAGAAACACATTCTGAAGGAGTTCGGTTTACAAGCCCTTCTTGACTACCGATCCGCTGGCGTCAGTCACCAATCTGGCAAAGAGCTCGAAACTCAGCAGCAGCGTTTCTCAAGGTAAGCGGAGAGCAATAGCTTGCGTCTACGGAGTAAGCTTTGAACCCTTTCCTCGCTCTTGAGACCGCAAGCGTTCAAGCGCCAAGAACCGCTCCTTTTGCGCTTCTAAGTCCTTCTGGATTTGAGCACGAACCTCGCGAGTCGGCTTCGCTCCGAAGCCCTTGAGAAGCTGACTAGCTTGCTCCCGATAGATATGTGGATGTTTGTGCTGCTCCATTTTATTCTCGGTCCAAGAGTTCTTGAATAAGTTTCCTCCCCTTGCGAAACCAGTCGCAGGCAGTGGACGTTGGAATTCCCAACGAATCGGAAATCTCTTCGAAAGTATCACCATACCGACCGTGGCGCCAGACGACTTCCCGCTGAACTTCATCTAGCCCAACGGGAAACTCCTCCCAAAACTCCCTCTGAATGCGAGACTCCTCCTCGGCAGAATAGAACCCCTCACCCCGAAAAACGCCTTCTGGATCACCTTCCAGTTGGAACTCATCGCGGACCCGTGCGGCCGATTGTCGCCTCCGATAGTCGTCGACAAACAACTGATATGCTTTCCTTCTGAGGAGCGTGAAAGATCCAACCTGTTCCGGAGTGAAGTGCAAAAGAACTTTCCTCCAAAGCTCCTGAAGCAAATCTTCAGCCGTATGAAAGTCCGTCAGTTCTCTCAGGTAACGAAGCAGCCGAACATGGTGCTTATCCACTGCCTCCATTACCAGGGATAGTTTCTGATCAAAATCGCCTTCTGCTGAATTCTTCTCTTCAGCCTCCGGCCGAGCTATCGCTGTAATTGAATTCATTTTCTACTCATGTACTGATTACGTTTCTAACCGTCTGTTTATCCGGACAAACCCAAACTAATCGGTCAAATAGTCATCATTTGCCAAACCGAAGAACTCTGCCCGATGGTCCTGCATTCGACAGTGAAGATACAATTCGACACACGCGGCAAATTCATCTTTGGGATTCTCAACCAAATGCCGTTCGACAAAACTCACGATCTCCCCAACTGGCTCGCCAAGCTCCTCTATGATGAAATCGAAGCAAGCCCACCACTCCTGGTTTAGCGCAACAATCTCGGTCACGCCATTTGATCTACGCAGTCCTCGAGCTTCCAGGGCGCTTCGTCTTGTCATCATCTTCCGACTCCCTTGTGACTGTTTCGACCAAAAATCTCTTTTAGCCGCTCACGTTTCTTAACCTCTTCAATTCCGAGATCCTTTGATTCTACTCGTTTTCGACCCGATGTACAAGTGGTCTCCGCCAACTGCCGCTCCTTTGCCGCTGCTCGCTCCGCCCTCCATCGACGAAAGTAGGCCTCCCGAGTGGCCTCATACCGCGCAAACATTGGAGGTTTAGGCCCTTCGTTCAATGTGAGGCCACTTTCGCGGACCATTTTTGATCCACCTTCGGCATTCTTCCCATTACTCGAGCCCAGAGTTGCTCTGGAGAATGCCGAAGATAGCTTGCGACGTAGCCTCTCAATCCAATCGCCACTTGCTTTCATCCCAATCTTCTGAGCGACTCATAAACGGTTCCTAAGAAAGTACGCGATTCAGACATCGCCCGATGGGCAAGTCTTTGGATATTCTCAAGCGTTGTGCTGTCGAAAGGGATGAACAAGACAATCGGACATCCCTCGTTGAAGTCAGAATAGCTAACTTCTCGCATTCCAAATGGTCCCAAGTACTGCCCTTCAGTAACCAATGGATTGTCACGGGATCCTACATACTTATATGTAATTCTAAGATGAGGAAGATCCACCAACCCTAAAATCAGAAAAATCATGAAGACCTTGAGAAGGAATCGTTTTGGTAGTCCCACGCGAATCCTCACTCGAGGAAATCTCACTCGGCTACGAGACTGAATTGGATAGTTGTTCATAAGCGTATTCAGCAATCTGATGGAAAAAATGCTCTTCCCCGCTCATCGCCGATGGTAGGGATTGGGATTCGCTCTTCCTCTCAAGTAACGATCCGAAAGGTAGTTTAGTTTCTCGGCCTTAAAGGGAGGTAAATTCCGGTAAAGTAGCAGCATTTCATTGGAAGGCATGGTCCTGATCTCGTCGCTTCTCATCAACGGAACTCCAACGTCTGATGAAGACGTGCTACAAGAAAACTTGCTCCCCTGGATCTCAGGACTAATGCTTGTCGACATCGATTTGACCGTTTGACTGCCAATCAACTCGGTAAGAAGCCTCAATGTCTCTGCCTCCCAGATTCCAAAAGCACATAGCAACTCAGACATTCCAAGCACTTCTCGGAGCCCTTCCTTCCCATAGAGTCGCTCCAGTTGTGAGATCTGTTGAATGACTGCCAGTATCTGAACCCCCTGACTCCGATATTGGGCCATTCCCCGTAGGATGTTCGGCATGAATCCTAAGTTAGCGAACTCATCCAAGAGAAAGAGCACGCGACGGCTGCTACGATCTCTCCCAATCAACTCGATGAACAAGGAAATGACCAGGTTCAGATGGGCCGCGTGAGTGACAATACGATCACTCGGGGTTATCAAGTAGATAGTCGTGGGAGACTCTTTGATAGATCTGAAATCGATCTCACCATTCTGAACATGTTGCCCTAAAGGACTTCCAGCGTCGTAGAGTCTTAGCGCCTTCTGAGCCGAACCAAGCCCACCCTCGAACTGTTGGGGAGCATTGGCCAGTGTCGCCAGCAGTTTTCCACCGTACTCAGCGATGGCACCGCCGAAATCTGGATTCATCGAGATGTCGATCAACGATTCTTTCAGATCATCTGGAGCGGCCAAAAGCCTCTTTCTCACCATGCACAAATCAACTCGTTCATACCGGCTAACGAGATCGAGAAGAAACGCGGTGATGACACTTTGTCCGGCATCCGTCCAAAACTCATCGCTGGCATTCATCTTGGGACTACCGGGCAGTAATAACGAGCTGACTAGCTCACAGTCATCCTTCGCGTCCGGACCTGCCCTGACAATCGAGAGAGGATTGAATCCATGTCTGGGTATTTCCAAACCCAGCTCCTCACTCATTTTCTCGGCCCATGGACAGAGTACGATCACCCGCTGTCCAAGCACCTCCTTTCTGTAGGTTCCGGTCACGGCGAAGAGTTCTCCCTTCGGATCGTTCACTATCATGGATCCCGTGTAGGACAGCAGATTCGGGATGACTAAGCTTACTCCTTTCCCAGCACCTGGAGGGGCCATTACCGTTACATGGGTCTCGCCGGGATATGAGAGAACCTCGCCACTCAATTTGCCAAGTAGAATACCCCTCCCGTTGAGCATCCCGGCGGCACCAGCCTCCAAAGATGTTCCCCAACGCGATTGACCGTAAATACTGGAAGGAGTTCTTGCGGATTCCTCGATCTCACGCCGGTTCCTCCAGTCATTCCATGCTTTGATTCCAGCCAAAACAAGCGCCGCTGAGAACACGAACAAGACCATAGCGAAGAACGCAGCGAATTCACTCTGATCTCCCCGCAACCACTGGCCCGCGTATATCAGAACCGCAGCCGTTGCAAAACACGAGATGCTTGAAGCAGGGTCTTCTGGAACCTGATGGTTCATTCTAGATTTCATATTTCAGAAACTGGATTGTCTTGGTTCAGGGGTGGCGCGCCTCGAATCGCGCCACCCTCAGCGCCTTAAGGCTCCAAATACTGCATCCGCCCAACCTTGCAGCTTGGACAAGCGAACCGAGAATTCTTGCCAAACCCGATATGGAATTTCGACTTGAGCTCCCGCAAGCAGCACGAGCAGATGTACAAGCCGTAAGAGCTGCACAAGGGACTATTGCAGTAGTAGAGATCGAACCCCACCGGAAGAATCCAATTCCATCGATGAATTGGGCGCAGCCGTCTACCGCACCGAACACATCCCCGTTCCTCATCAAACGGCCGTAACCGACGGCCGCGTTCTTCAACTTCGCTAAACTTCATTCTATTCCTTTCTTTCTATTTTGTTCACAGACACGGCGTTTCTACCTAAGGAGATCACCAACTGTTCGAGTGCCTACCCTGACCCAGCTAACATCGCTTCCCCTCTTTGGGTACCCTTTGCCTCGATCTCCGCGCCCAGCCTCTAAGCTAAACTCCTCTGTCAGAGTTTCGCCTTCATAGTGGACCATAAGGGTGCCGCGAATAACCTTGGGGGTACGAGCGGGCGAACTGAACAAGTTCACCCACACTTCGTTGGAACCATCTAATCCAGAAGAAAGAACCGCAGTCTCATAACTGATGCCATCCCCTCGCCTAACATCCTCTAGGTAACTTCCGTTTCGATTTTGATGATTGTGAAAGCAAAGCGGTTCTTCGTTCCCAGTAATCACATAGAGGTCCAGATCGACCGGCGAACTCCACATGATCCCAATCGAAAGTGCCCCTTTGGAATCTCTTGCGAACCCATTGAAACGATCCAATACATCCTGCTCAGTACGAACTCCTTTGAAGGGTTTCTTGCCTCGAACCTCTCCTAGTTTGAGCCCAGGCGGCACGTTGTTTGTGAGCGTACCTCTCTCAATGTCGCGGGTTATATTCAACATCTTCAGTTCCCGAAGCCGCGAATCGAATGCTGCCCGAATTGGTGACTTCGACTTCACGAACAACCGTTCAAACGCCCGTGATGTATCCGCCCCAAACCTAGTTAATCTGCCTCCCGCGGTTGAGAACCAGAGAGCCCAGAATCTCTGAACTCGGCCCTTGTAGGCGGGAGTCGGGAATATTGATTCACCTGAATAAAGAATCCCGAACTGCGCCCCTCCGAAACTGTCCTCGAGTCCAGCAAGTCCGAAGGGAGTTCGATTCACACTAGCTCGGATATTTCCGTCACTCGGGATCCAGAACTCATCGGCTCCTCCATCAGGATTTCGAAACGAGAACAGTCGCTCGGCCGGAAACACGACGAGGGGAGAACCAACGAGCAGCACCGACGTAGTCGTATCTACTTCTTCTCGAAGAAACTCGACCAGCCCGGTTATCTTCAATGCTCCCGTGCCCTTGAGCTTCGCCTCAGATCTCCCGGATCGCTTGAACCAATAAAACACCGACTTAATCTGCGGCATCAGTTCGCGATTTCGAACTCTTGGGTTCTCAGATTCCGGAATTCGATAGTCGGCAATGGTAGTCAGTTCCCAACCGTCCACGATACGAACTCTGGACGACTCAGGTGCGCCCTCAAGAATAAGCCGTCGGTGTGCAGCCCAAGCTGCGGACAGTTGATTGGCCGGTGCAAAGGGCGAAATGACAACAATCGAGGATTCGAGACTACCGGCAAGCGCCGCGCAGAAACTAGCAAAGATGCTCACTGTAAGTATTAATGATTTCATGACTTTCAATACGACTAAGGATCTAGTGGAATAATTCGGTCAGATGCCCCAGCATGGACTTGGCTTCGCCGTAGGCTTGTTTGCGAGCCCGCAGCTCAGCCAGCCGGCCCTTAAGCTTCATGATTGTCTCACCAAGCCGTGAGATTCGTTGATTCGTTTTCTCAATCGCCACGCTACGAGCCTCCCACTGAGGATTCAGTTGTGGCCTGAGTAGCTGTGAGAGCCAAGCGCCCAACGTCAACGAGATCGCAACTTCGGAACACACCTGCGCCAGGAACAAAAACTTCAGGGATGTACGGGAAGCACCAAAGCCTGACGACGAGGTCTCAACTGATTCCACACTCTCGGTATCAAAATCCAAGACCATCGAATCCCCTGCTAGGTCAAGGTCCTCCATATAAGCAAAGTGAAAAGCTAACGACCCGATGTAGCAAAAACCTGAGCAAGCAAGCACTGCCAGGATGAGCGCCCGACATCTTCGCTCTTCGAACGGAAAAACACTCACCAAGACCCGCTCCAAGGTTAGGCCCATCACCGGTAGCGGCGCACTAAACAGAAGTGCTGCAATCCAAGCATCTCCAGCCTGTGGGAGGTTCTCCACAACAAACGACGCAGCATTCCCCCATGTAGCCACCGTTATGAACAACAATCCCGTTCCCACGCATACAATCTGCCATGGACGGGCATAGTTGCCGGGCTTCCACTTTTCGCTCCTATCTCTTTCAGCAAGCTCCTGGTCGCGCGAGTTAGTCACCTCGGACCGCTCGGTTTCTTTGATGGCCAGCTCTTCCTCCAGTCGCTTCTCTTCCCCCGCATCGACAACCGTGAACACCTGGGGAGCCTGGTGAATATCTTCAACGGCAGACGCCATTCGTCTCAGCACCTCAAGTGTGAGTCTTCTTTGGATTGCCCCCGGAACTTCCGGACCCCGTTCACAACCATTTCCAAGTTGCACACTTCGATCCGAACAACCGTGGCTCTTGAATTTCGCATCTCCTCCTTCGGCCCGTTTGCGTCTTCTCATAATATCCTTTCGTAGTTAGTCTCTAACGTCAGGTCGCGCCTGAATGTGTCAGCAAACTATTCCTCGATGAACATGCACACCAGGTCGTCAACCGGACTATTGTTGGCCAACCGGCCATGAACCGGTCATCAACCGGTCACTTCCAAGAGAAAGTGCATTTTCGACTGAATCGAACGAGATCGAAACGGGTAAACATGGCAGACAGCATCAAAGTACACGGACAAATAGTTCGGAAACTACGAAGAGACCAAGGCTGGACACAGGATGCTGTGTGCGAAAAAGCCCTAATAAGCGACCGAACAATCAGGAGAGTTGAAAGAGGGAACGTTGCAAGTTACTCCACTATCGAGAAACTTGCGAAAGCCCTGGGAGTCTCCCCTACCGAATTGATCGCCAGTCAGGATCCAGCGATAGCTGCAAGTCGCACCAACCAACGTAGTTATGCGACTACGCCTCCGAACGAAGCAGGTTGTCCCGGGACTACAAACGAGGCTCTCTGCGAGACATCCTCAGAATGGGCCCCAGACTCCCATCATCCTCAATCAAGGACATTTGCGGTTCCAGATCTCCCATCAATTTACGTTCCGAGGCCAGAACTAACGAGCGACCTCCAAATCCTGATTCATTCTGAATGCCCAGCCGACCTCATGGATCCCCCTAATCAGATACTGTTTGGAATTCATGGGGATCCAGGGACCGGAAAAACGAGATTCCTCATTGAACTCGCAAACACCGAAGATCTCTTCCCGAAGGAACCTATGGCCGGGATCTGGATTCACCTAGGGCAGACCCCTGATGTAAAAGGCAAACTCGACGTCGTTGCACGTGGCCTTCGACTAAACCTCCCGACTAAAACTCAGAACGTGGATGCAGCCGCAGCGGAATTGCGAGAAATGGCTTCTGGAAACAGTATGTGCCTGTTCGTCGACGACGTTTGGGATGTTGAGCACTTGATGCCCTTTCGCTACATTCAGCCCTTATACCTATTGTTCACAACTCGAAATCGAGCACTTATCGACTCAGTAGGCGCTAAGTCATTCAAACTTCCGGGCCTAACACCAGAGCAAGCAGAGACCCTCTTAGCCGAAACCACAGACACAAAGATTGAATTCGCCGACCAGCCGGTCGTGGCTTCAGTTTGCAGCCGATGTAGTTTCAATCCATTGATGTTAAAACTGATCGCGGGAGTCATTCGCTACCAGCAGACTACATGGCGTCAGATATCGGATGCACTGGAATCAGATCCCAGTACGACAATTGTTCATCAACTCGACGACTACAGTCATCCCACTTTCGCAGCCGCATTAAAGCTCTCTTTGGATTCTCTGCCAACCAACATAGCCAGATTCGCATCCGATCTCGGGGCACTTCCACCCGAAACTCCAATCCCCTTGGACGTTCTAACAGTGTTGTGGCGCCCCCGATGTACAAACGACATTCAAGTAAATCAGATCGTCTACGCTCTAGACGCTCGCGGCTTGTTGCAGCGCGACAAATCATTCCTAACCATACATCTATTAGTTCACGACGCTATTCAGTCCCTAACAAATAGTAAGGAATCTCATCGCGAGATAGCAAAAGGACTGGAGACCGCAATGCGATCGAAGAATGCATCCCCAGAGCTTATACAATACTGCTACCAATATCTCCCACATCACATTTATTGCTCCGGCGACTTCAACAGCCTTAGGAATCTACTGACCAATCCTTCGTTTCTGATACCGGTGATCGAGGCACTAGGTGCTCCTTCCCTCGTTTCAGAACTTTCAAGACTGGCGCCCGATCCAGTTATTCAAGCTCTAGCCAAACAGCTCCAACTCTCCACTTACGCTTTAGAAACCGAACCAAATCGGGACCAAGTAATCGCGCAGCTTCTGGCAAGATGTACAGGAGCTAACCTAATCCAACTAGGCAAGAACATTTCAGACACGATTTCCAGCCATCCTACTCCTTTTTCAATCATTCCCACACCAGAAGGTCTTCGCCAAGACGGTTCCGCCTTAACTCAAACACTATTACTCCCAATACCACAATCCGCTGCCTTCCAACTTTCACCTAATGCCCGCTTTTTAGTAGCAAGAACAGCTCACGACACACTCGAAGTTCGCGATCTCACTTCGATGGAGAGAACGGCCATCATTCGCGCCCCTGACTCCTCAGGAGTGTTCTCCATAGACGACTTCAGATTCTTGAACCAGCGCCTCGTAGTCTTTCTCACGACAGAGAGATTCACCAATGAAAGCTCCCGTGCATGGTTTTACGACGTCCAGTCTTCAAATTGGATTCGCCCAGACAAGAACCACGACCTCGACAAACAAACAGTCGGCATTATTACCCGTACACAAGACTTAATCGCAGTGGGTCCAAACTCCCGATACGTTATTTGGAATCCCAACAAACCGAACTGCATTAAACCTCTCGATCTCCGACCAACAGATTTTCCAAGTCGATACATCAGAGGATGCAAAGTCGAGGGCACTCATGTTCTAGACATCTCGGAAGACGGCCGCTACATGATTCGAGAGTTTCGAGACGGTCGTGTACGAGTATCCCGCAGATCACAACAGCTACTGGATACTGTTAGTTCAGAACCTATCTTTGAATTCCGCGATACGCAGAAACTTAAATGGAAACAGCCAATGACTACCAAATTCATTGGCAATACCGGAGAGTTTTTACACGTTCCGGCAAATAAACCAGAAATCCAACTCTGGAATATCGAGCAAAGAAAAAGGCTGAGAACATTCCGAATTCCATCAGCAGATTTGATTGACATCACACCAATCGGCGATTCAGACAGCTTTATCACAAGCCACCGCACAGGTGAGTTAAGACTTTGGAATACGAACTCTCCGGTAGCCGCGGCAACATTCTCCGAAATCGCACAGCCCGTGATAGCATTACAATACTGTGACGAAACAGGACAGATTGCGACGGCAACCAAAGACGGTTTTCTAGATATCTGGAGCAAAAACGAGGCGTTTAAACGGACCGAACACGTAAAGACCGAAACTGGTGGAAGCGTTCATTTCTCACCAGACGGTCGCCGGTACGTGGCTCGCCGCTACGGAAAACGTGTCTATTCCGATTTATCTCTCAAGTCACACACTCGTTCAGAGTTCGGGAAATCTTCTCCAATTCACGACGTGGCGTTCACCAAGACTGGCGAGACTCTCTTTACTGTCGAACGCGAGAATGACAATCGTGCAAAACCTCCGTATGGAATACCGAAGAAATGGAATCTATCCGCTGATTGTAAATTTAAAAGAGACGATCGAATGCCCAACGCAACCGGAGTTAGATCCATAGCGGCAACGCTAGATGGCGACAGTGTATTCGTCGGTTTCGAGTTCGGAGGGCTAATGGCTTGGAGAACTAAGGATTTGGAGCAACTATACCGATTTCTCCAAGCCGGTCATCGAGTATCAAGTCTCACCTACGCTTCCCATCTCAATCTCCTCCTCGTGGCTTCGCAGTATCACGACAATTACCATGATCTCAACTATTTCGACAGAACGACCAATCGGTTACTCGACAGAAAACTACACTTTCTCACGGCCAGGTATCGCTGGTCCACATGCGCCTTTCGGGCCCTAGAACCAAACACCGGTCAAACATTGCACAAGATTCAGCTTCACGCTACGAGCAACATTGCGGTTTCTCCCGACGGTAAAATTGCAGCTATCGCTTCCTGGGATGCAATCACAGTCTTGAAGCTATCCGATTTCTCCTCAAGGCAACTGTTCTCCAACAGATCATCTACAATACGTGCAATTACATTTTCTCACGACGGAGAACTCATTTTTACGGCTCATACAGATCGAGCACTTGAAGCATACTCAGTGTCAAGCGGCAAGAAACTTGGTGCATTCGTCACCGACTGGGGGATTTCCAGCATCAGCCAAACAAGTAAAGACAATAACCTATTGGTAGGTGACGAAAGAGGCCAGGTCTACACCGCAAAGCTCATCCATTGATTTGCTGTTCAATAGTATGTTAAAATGGCTTTAGAGGAGAGAACAATTGCCGAGAGAATCCAGACGAGATCCACCAAGACTTTCAGAGCGAAACTATGAACTGCTAAAGGGAATCGTTGGTTCAGTGAGTGCAAGACAACTTTCAAAAAAGTTCAACTCAATCAGAGACATAGCAATTTCAGCCAGAAACGGAATTCTAGAAACAGAGATTTCATCTCGGTCTGCAGCAGAAAAACTTAAGACTGTTTTCCAATTATTCGAGACATTTGAACAGGAACAAGTCCCTGACAAACCATTAGTCTGTTGCCCTCAGGATGTCTGGACTCTCTTGGGTAACCGATACCGTTTACTTGAACTAGAACAAGTTACCTTACTCCTTCTCAGTTCAAAGAACCACCTTGAGCGTGAGATATCATTCCCGCCTTCATCGATTGACAGAGCTCCAGCGCTTCGACCGCGAGACATTCTCCGTCCAGCCCTGACATACAATGCTGCCGCGATCGCACTCGTTCACAATCATCCAAGCGGAGACCCAACCCCATCAGAGAACGACATCTGTTTCACACAAACGCTCTCGAAAGTCGCAGGTCAGCTGGGTATCCCTCTGCGAGATCACGTCATTCTTGGACACCCAACTACATCTCGGCCACGACCATATTGTTCACTCAGAGAGCTCGGCTATCTCTAGCCCTCATCGACAGGTCTCCGAATGAAAGTACCCCACCATCTATTCTTCCAACTCATTCCTCGTATTTCTTCCGCCTGCTCTCTATTCTCTCTTATCAACCTAGAAACCGCAGATTTCAAAACTCGAATTTCGTGAACGGTATTCTCCGAATCAACCGACTTCACCGACTCAGATTGCCCCAATAGAAGCAAAGTTTTCCCTTGCTGATCCTGAAGCCGTGAGATCACTGTTCTGAGGGTTTCTATCTCGTCCTCAAAACGACGCCTCTCCCGATCTCTTTCCTCTATCCAGTTCTCTCGTTCACTAGCCAGACGCCTAATCTCGAAGGATGGATCCCTGGCCCCACTCTCCGCTACAAATGCGGCCTTCGTTCCTCTATTATTTGAACTATTGTTTTCCAAAGATTCAATTTCCCCAACTGTATGAACGACGGGAAAAACGCGTTCTAGTTCAGCAATATCTATTCTTTTGTGCCCCCGTTCATTCAGGGTTACTGACAGTATGCCTTCGTTCGTTGCAGAATTAATGGTCTCTCTGGACTTCCCAGTCAGCAACGCTGCCTCTCTGACACTGATTTTTGACATTTGTAGACACCTCCTGACTTCTCTTCTCGATCAAATACTGAGGTATACTTTAGCACATTCTGCCGAGATGATTCGCATCGACAGCACACCAACGTAGACATATCCACCGAAATCTGATTCCTCACGACTACATCCCTGCGCCAGTCGTTCAACGCATTGTCTTCCCATCACAAGCACTTCGACTCTGGACGTCCGATCCTGTCCGTTGTGTTTCAATCTGACATCTGCTACACTTGCGTTCTGCGACAGGCCAACTCTCAATGTATGGCCTCGTAGACCTTCCCGCGAAACTTCTTGCGAACGTTTCACGTCAAACCCTAAACCCAAAGAAGGAGGAGCAATGTAGCCTTTTGGATCCACAAAAAGAAAAAACCGCTGCGTCAACAGCGGTTGCTTCATACCTAGCGGCAAAATCGATATCTCAAATCAGAGTTTACCGCATCTCCGAAAGAAGTACAAGCGGAATTGTGCTTTAAGGGGTTTCTTTTTGCGAATCGAACCACGGACCAGAGGCTTCGCTACAAATAAAGATGCGACAACTCAACGAAACATCATCACATTCAGAAAACCGCGCGATCAAAGTAATGGCGCAGTATTTTCAGCAAGCCGATATTGAGGAAGCACCCCAATTGCCTACCGATGTCAGCAGATACGAAATCCTCTCACTAATCAAACGCTTGGGGAAAGCCGTTGGCTTTACTCCACGCATGATTCAACTCCTCGATCACTACGTCTCCTTCACCCGGGACATCGACTGGGCTGAGGGGGCGCGGCCGGTGGTTTTTCAATCACTTCAAAGAACTGCTCAAGATCTTGGAATCTCTGAACGTCAGATCCAAAGAGTAGAGAAAGCCCTCTCCGATGCAGGCGCAATCTCCTGGAGTTCGAGTGGAAACCATCGGCGCTATGGGCGCCGATGCTCTCAAAGCGGAAGGATTCTCTATGCATTCGGGGTTGATCTCACGCCAATGGCTGCTCTCAAACCTCTGCTCCTTAGACGACTGGAAGAAAAACGCGAAGCCGAGAAAATCTGGTCCGAAACCAAACGCCAAATATCCTGGTATAGAGCGCAGATCCGTTCCCTCATCTCCACCGCGACTCAAAGTCTCTCCTCAGTCGCTTGCGAAATCCAAGAATCTACCAGATTAACCCGCGCAATTCGTTCCAACATCAGTCTGGAGTCGCTGACTGAGCTGAAGGACTGGCACAGAAACGCCTATCTTCAGCTCAGGCAGCTGTTTGTCGCGGATTCGATGGGGATAACTCAACCAAAAGCAATCACATTGACGCCCAATGACGTCGAAAATGTCGTCCACAAAGAGAGTACAAGAAAGAAACAATCTGATGAATCAGATACGTGTGGATCTGCGATCCCTGTCTTCAGGGGGCGTAGCTTCAACAACGCCACTCAACAAGGAGATTCCTCAGAAAAACCCCCTACTAGTTCTACCAACCAGTACGAACCCAAGACGCTCACTTTCGAGCAACTACAAGCTGCTGCTACAGCCCGCTTCAAGGCGGCCATGCCATATTCTGGAAGGCAGCTAAAATGGCATGATTTCATAGAAGCAGCTTTCCGAATTAGGAGCGACCTTATGATATCGCAAGGCACTTGGGCGAACGCATGTTCGACCCTCGGCCGCGAAGGAGCTGCGATTTGCCTCCTGCTAACAGACCGAGCGTCCCTCAGGACGTCAGACCCCGTGCGTAGGCCGCCAGCTTACTTCAACGAGCTGATCACCCGTGGCCAACATGGCAATCTAAACCTCAAAGCCTCCATATTTGCTCTTCTCAAAAAGAGTGAACATTATAACGGGCAGGGCTGCTCAGCAACCAAATCGACCTAGTTGCGGTTGCCACCATCGAAAGGAACCATCTTGCCGCTAAAAGCACAAGAGGTTCCCAACCGTAGATACCGCCAAGCGCTTCTGAAACTAGTTCTTCGACCAGTACCCGTACACGCAACGCGTACCCCCACGAGAACAGTCTCTGGTATCGTGAAGAACCCCGTCGATAACCGCACAATAATGCTTTGTTACTCTCACAATGAGCCGTCCTGGTGGCAGCTCATCACCATCCAAATGAACCTTACACCCGCTGCCAATTTCCATTGTTGGCGTCCACTCCCAACCGAGTGAATTCATGTAGGCCTTGAACCATTCATGCTTTGTTGGGACACCATTTCGAGCGCTTCTTTTCTTGCACTTCTTGTCATTCTTGCAGCCATCTGACAAGGCCTTATAAATCTCCAAGTAAGGCTTGCCTGTGGCGATCGAGATTGCCCTCGTCACGCAATCCCCGGTCTTCCCTTTAAAGCCCGCGTCCTGTCTTCCGCCGTCATCATATTCAAATCTCATATCTATATCTCCAGTTTCTCCAGCCCCACAACCCCGCAAATGAACCTACGCCCAAGGAAACACCCGTGAAATTACAAACACTCTCCGGATATACAATCTCGACACTCACCTTTAACTTTGTGGCACTCAAGATCCCTGCCCCACTCTGAGAAAAGACTGGATCCGGGCATTCTTCTGGGGACCAACCATCTTGGTCAGCTTCAATAGATGCCTGCAGATCCCTCCAAAAAGACCTGACGCACCAAAAAGCCTTCAAAGCTCAGAAAACCGGCAGAGACGGCTCTGCCTTCTGCCGATCGCCTTCGGCCCCTATTCTTGGGCGAAGGACCGAGAGGCGACGGACATACGGCAGATCAAAACCTCCCTAACGCATGGGACAGGAACAACGGAAGAGCGCAGATTCAGTACTCATGCGCGAGCATGACGGTCATCACTCGCACCGTTTTTGTGGGATCGGATGCATCCTCACTGTGCGTCGTCAAAGCGGGATCGTAGTAATCGATCTTGAAATAGATCCGTTCGCCGGCCTCCTCCACACAGCCAAAATCATGTTCTCCATATGGATCGCTTGAAGCACTGAAATCTTTAAAAAGCCTGATCTTCCGAAAAGCTGCATGCCTCGTTTCCGTAGGAAGATCCCGAAACCCACTGGTCATCAGAAGTCTGCCACCCCGCCCTGACCTACGAAACGTATCGTTTAGTTCTCTTATTCTCTGCTGCCGAGAGTCATCCTGGTGAGACAAATCAATTCTCCATTGCTTAGAGATTCATCCCTACTTCGATTCGGTTTGGGAATGAGGCGCCAGGTATACGAGCCGCCGGTTGCTACCACACCTTCAGTATTCTACCTTAAAACTCGGACTCTCTTGCGGAAGCGATTGCCTCTTGTCATAGAGCCGAGTCGTAGAGGGATCGGCATGCCCAGCCCAATCCTGCGCACGGGAAAGATCTACTCCGTTCTCGAGCGCATTCGTGATCGCGGTTGCTCGCAACGAGTGGGGACGCAAACCATGAAAATAAACACCGGCAGCCCGTGCATGTGGGATCAAAACCGACTTCCGGATCGCTGACGGATCAAGATGCTTCCTCAGATCCCCACTCACGTTGTTCCGGACGGGCCGGAATAGCGGACCCTTGAGATCCTCCCGATGGCCTGCCGCATCAAGGTATGCCTCGATACGGACTAAAGCCTCGGGATTAACTGAAACATAACGTATCCTTCCTCCTTTCCCACGGATGCTGAACTGCTGAATACCCATGCGCGGAGCCAGGTCCTTAACACGAAGGTCACAGAGTTCAGACCTTCGAAGGGCGTGAAAGAGCAGACAAGCCAATATCGCCCTATCTCGCTTACCTTTCAGCGACTCCGAACAAGGGGCGTCCAGTAATAATCTCGCCTGCTCCGAGGACATCGCAGGCGTCTTCCCTTCATTGTTTCCTTCTCGAGGACGGCTCACGCCATCAACCGGATTGGCATCGATCACATTCGATTCACAAAGGTGATCCATCAGGGAACCGAGCGCCGAAAGCTTCCTGCGGATCGAAGCCGCAGAGAGATGTTTGGACTCGAGCAGTTTACGCCAAGCAATCACGTGGGAGCGATTTACCTGACGGAACTCACTGGCAGACTTTAGCCCAACAAAGAGCGTGAAGTCTCGAATATCCCGTTGATACGCGCGCCTAGTGTTGAGGTTCGAAAAATTGGCGAACCATTCCAATTCAGGAGGCAACGCCCCGATCGCCTTAAATTCTGCTCTCGAAAGTCCCCTATTCTCCTCCCTCAGCCACAAGGCCTTTTCCGACATTCCCCGACATCCCTATCACTCAGTTGCTGCAAATCGCCGAATCATTCGACAATTCGACCATAGTATCACAGTTCTCCCAATTCCCGATAGAATACATTATCGGGAATAAAAAATAAGTGAGGATGTGTGAAAAGTCGAAACCGTTCGTGCCTGTGCAATTGGTTCAGTGAAGAAGGCGATCGAGTAATATTCGATTGGGCATTGGGAAGATGATGCTCGGGATCTTAAAGTTGCTTAGGTCACAGTGTATGGCAGTGACCTTTGTAGTTGTCGGACGGATACAGGTATTCCCTCAAGTGCTACCGACCAATCAGGCTACAAGATGCCAGACCGCTTCACCGGACCAATCGCTTAGATTCAGTCTAACAATTCCCCAAGAAGAATCCATTGGTCTGAGCACTTTACCCAAAACACCACCGACCTGGATTTCATCGTCGCCCCCATTTAGTTCGAGGGCATAGACGCCATGCCCGTTCCCGTTATTCACATTCATGCGAAATCGATCAATGAATCGTCCACAACTAACCCGAAAGTTTTTAAGGACGACGCGAATCCTGTTTTTCGATAAGACGGGTTTGCTTGTGTCCTCAACAGACTTCCCTTCAGAGAGTTCCTTTGACAACCCGTGTATTCGAACGTGAGGGCAGCGAGTTTTTATCCACGAACGGTTGCAACGGAGAAGCTCTATTCAGAACCTTCCATGAGATCGTCTCATGGTACTCTAATACATACTTGAGCATGAGCAACGAACCTTTTCAAAGATGCGAATTTAATTTCGGGCACCGCAGGCCATCGAGATTATCGCGACGAGAGGCGGACAGACCAGAACGGCCAACGTACCCAAGTCGTTCGTCGGTTTCTCTAAGTGTCCAACATCAACCGCGATGTATCCGATGACGAGGGTAGTTAACAATCCCATCGCTGGAAACACGAGACTAGACAGGACTTCTTCAAGGTCTTGGTGAACAAAATAGATTCTGACGCAGATCGCCATTCCTGCGAAAAACAATCCAGTTAGGCTCGTGAATGACCATTTTAAAACTACTGGAATCATATCGTAATTCATAATTCCTTACTTATCTATCGGCCAAGTATTGAGGCCGACTCAACGCCTCCAATCAAGCGGAGCTCAACTAATGATATTTAAGCCACCATTGATCGGCCAACAGCATCTCACCCCCTGGGGTCAAAACTGGATACGCGGGCGAGTTGTTCCCAGGCAGCACGTTCGTCATTGCTGACATGCTGTGGCAGTTCAACGTTGATCACTACGTATAGATCAGAGCGTTTACCGTTGGGTCCACACGGAAGCCCCTGATTCCGCACCCGAAGCTGCTGACCATTATTTGTTCCCGGTGGAATCCGTACCGTCACATGACCTTCGAGAGTAGGCACTTCGACCGTGCAACCGAGCACGGCTTCCCAAGGCGCTAGATCTAGATCGTGGTAGAGATTAGCTCCTCGCGGTCGAAAGTGCGGATGTGCCGCCAACCGAACGTGCAGATAAAGATCACCAGAAAGTCCTTCTCCGCTACCCTCGCCCCCTTTCCCTGGAACCCGAATCGTCTGACCTTCCTTCACACCAGCTGGAATTCTAACTTTGATCGTATTTACCTCCGGCAGGCCAGTGCCCGGATTTACCCGTTGCAACGATATTCCCCTTACCGATCCTCGAAGTGCCTCTCCCAGTGTGACCAACAGGTCACCCTCGATGTCGTGCCCACGATTGCGGTATTCGCTATCACTTCCAAAATTGCTGGCGCTACCGGGACCCGCTTGTTCTGCTCGATTGAAAGCATTCCCGAAGCCACTACCGCGATTGCCGCCGAAAAACTGTTCGAAGAAGTCGCTGAATCCAGTACCGTCGAAATGGAACTCGTAGTGTTGTGATCCGTGCGGGCTGGACCATCCCTTGTTTCCAGAATGGTGTCCATCTGCCGCGGGGCCATAGCCTTGGTTTTGATTCCAGTTTGCCCCTAAAGTGTCGTATTTCTTCCGTTTCGAAGGATCTCCGAGAACTTCGTAGGCTTCGTTGATCTCTTTGAATTTCTCTTCGGCTTCTTGCTTATCTTTGGCGACGTCGGGATGGTACTTCCTAGCAAGTTTACGAAACGCCTTCTTGATCTCGGCATCGCTAGCAGTGCGAGGCACATCGAGAATAGCGTAGTAATCTTTGAATTCAACAGGCATGGACTGATGGTGCTAACTCCTTATCAAAACGAACTAGTGCTGGCGGAGAAACCGAACCTCACGCCGTAGATCCTCGACTTCGTCCCATAGTCCCAGAAACATCCCCACGGCCGACAGGTTCATTCCGTAGACCTCTCGAAGATATTCGATGTGTCTTAGTCTTCTTATGCCGTCGTCGTTGAAGAACCAGCCTCCAGCATTCGGATCCATCACCGGAGAGACTAGTCCCCGTTGGCAATAGACTGCGATCATTCGCCGAGGGATGCGCGACAAACTGGCTGCTGCCTCGATACTGTAAAACATGTGTGGTTCGGGCTCACGAAGTTGCAACGTCGTAATCTGCCCAATCACGGTAGTTTGCATGAGTTCTCCTTTCTTTCAGATATGTTCATTTTCCAACTGTTTTCATCTCCGCCATCCTCTACTCGCGAACATCGGTCATAGGTGAGCCCCCTAAATCGTTGATGATAACTCTTGCCGGGCGCAGGAGTTCGCCACTCCGCAACCAGCCTTCTTGAACGACTTCGAGCACGGCTTGGTCCGAATACGAGGCTAGGCTGCGAGAACCGATCGACTCTTGTCTGCGAGGGTCGAACTTCTGATGCAGGCAGTCATCCGGTTCGTATCCGTGCTCTCGCAAGACCTGCCGAAAGTTCTTCAAAGTCAGCCCAACTCCAGCCCGTAGAGCCGTAGCGTCTGGTGTAGCTGACTTCAGAGCCCTGCTCAGGTTGTCCACCACAGGCAGCAATCCCAGCACGAGCAAATCCGCTTTCTTAGTCGCGATTCGGTCTGCCTCCTCACGAGTCCGACGTTTTAAGTTCTCAAAATCCGAAGCGAGCTGAAGATACCGTTCGCTCAGCTCGTCCAGTCTGGCTCGATTCTCACAGGCCCCATGCGTCGAGCTCTCGACGGATTTTTCGGTCCCGTGCACTAACTGCTTCTCGCTCATCTTTCTGCTACCGAATCATTTTTTCTGCGGCGCTCCATACTATCCAACAGTCTTATACAAAAGAGGATTCACGCTACTTTTCAGTTACTTCCGGAGCCCTTCAACGGCGTTGTTTCGAAGACAAATTCTCCGTCACTCAATCCAATCGATACACAACTGCGGTCGGTGATGTCACCGGTCAAGAGCCTTCGTGAAAGGGCCGTTTCGACCTGGCGCTGCAAGAAACGCTTAAGCGGTCTCGCTCCGTAAACAGGATCGTACCCCTCCCGGGCAATATGTTCCTTTGCCGAGTCGCTAAGTTCCAGGGCGATACTCCGTTCAGCAAGCCGCTCTCGCAAAAGGACAAGTTGCAGGTCCACGATCGATTTGATCTCGGCCAAGGTGAGTGGTTTGAAGAGCACGATTTCATCCACTCGATTTAGAAACTCCGGGCGAAAATTCGATTGTAAGTCACCCATAACATTCTTTCGCACTGCCTCTTGGATTTCGCCTGACTCACTGGCATTTTCCAGTAAATGTGGACTACCGATATTACTCGTCATGATGATGAGTGTGTTCTTGAAGTCCACCGTGCGGCCTTGACTATCGGTGAGTCGTCCGTCATCAAGAATCTGAAGAAGCACATTGAACACGTCGTGATGCGCTTTCTCTATTTCATCAAAGAGGATTACACAATAGGGTTTGCGACGCACAGCCTCTGTGAGCTGACCACCCTCTTCGAAACCAACGTAGCCAGGAGGCGCTCCAATGAGTCGGGCAACAGCGTGCTTTTCCATGTATTCACTCATGTCAATCCGCACGATATTCTCTTCAGTATCGAACAGTGTTTCAGCGAGAGCCCGGGCAAGCTCGGTTTTTCCGACCCCAGTTGGCCCCAGGAAAATGAAAGAGCCAATTGGACGTTTTGGATCCTTCAACCCACTACGTGCTCGAATGACCGCATCGGCCACGGCTTGCACAGCTTCGTCTTGCCCAATGACTCTTTCGTGCAATATCTGGTCCAAACGAAGCAATTTTTCCTTCTCACCCTCAATGAGGCGCGAGACAGGAATCCCGGTCCAGCGCGCCATCACGTCGGCGATCTCCTCTGAGGTGACTTCCTCCTGAAGCAAACGAGGAGTGTCCGAAGTTGAGGCTGCCTTAGCCTCCAATTCCTTCAGTTGGCTTTCGAGGTTGGGAATTTTCCCATACTGAAACTCCGCTACCCGCGACAAATCGTTGCCACGGCGCGCCTTCTCCATTTCGGTTCGGGCTAGTTCGAGGGCTTCCCGCATCGTCTGGATGTCATTCACCACGGACTTTTCAACGTCCCATTGCGCCTTAAGGGCGTCACGCTGACTTTTGAGATTCGCGAGTTCTTTTTCCAAGGTCTTGAGTCGAGCCTTGCTGGCATCGTCCTTTTCTTTCTTAAGGGCCTCACGCTCAATCTCTAGTTGAGTAATCCGGCGTTCGAACTGTTCGAGTTCTTCCGGCATAGACTCCATCTCGGTGCGCAGTTTAGCAGCGGCTTCGTCAACGAGATCAATCGCCTTGTCCGGCAGGAAGCGGTCAGAGATGTATCGATGGGACAGTTGGGCGGCGACCACAAGTGCGTCATCTTGAATCCGAACCTTGTGATGTAGTTCGTAACGTTCGCGGAGCCCTCGAAGTATGGAAATAGTGTCCTCAACGCTCGGCTCATTGACCATGACAGGCTGGAAACGACGTTCTAGCGCGGCGTCTTTCTCAATGTATTTGCGGTATTCATCAAGGGTTGTGGCGCCAATACAATGGAGTTCCCCCCTAGCCAACATTGGCTTAAGCATGTTGCCTGCATCCATCGCTCCCTCGGCCTTTCCTGCATTGACCATTGTATGGATTTCATCAATAAAAAGGATAATCTTCCCCTCAGAACGGGTGACCTCCTCAAGCACGGCCTTGAGACGTTCCTCGAATTCGCCACGATACTTCGCACCAGCTATCAATGCCCCCAGATCGAGAGCAACGAGTTTCTTGTTTTTTATTCCGTCAGGTACGTCGCCGGCGGTTATACGTCGAGCCAATCCCTCCACAATCGCCGTCTTCCCCACCCCGGGTTCGCCAATCAGTACGGGATTGTTCTTTGTTCGGCGCGAAAGGACCTGGATACAGCGGCGGATCTCGGAGTCTCGTCCGATCACGGGATCAAGCTTGTTTTGGGCCGCTAGTTTGGTTAAGTCGCGGCCATATTTCTCAAGGGCTTCGTAGGTGTCTTCTGGATTGGAGCTGGTAACGCGTTGATTACCTCGCACATCTGTGAGAGCCTTGAGAAACTCGTTCCGCTGAATGCCCAGATTCCTCAGAATCTTTCCTATCCCTGTTCCGGCGGGTTCGTCGAACATCGCAAGAACGAGGTGCTCCACGGACACGTAATCATCCTTGAGCTGCTTCGCTTGATCCTGAGCGTGTACCAGCAGTTTGTTCAGCCGCTGAGTCACATAAGTGCCCTGCCCCGTCGTGTCACCTCCTGTCACACGAGGTATCCTGGCTAGCTCTTCGTCAATCTTCGACTTCAATAGGTCGGGAGCCAACTTCGCCTTCTCAAAAAGGCGCGGTACAAGCCCCCCCTCCTGTTCGAGTAATGCCAGCAGCAAGTGCTCGACATCTACAGCCTGATGCTGATTGCGGGTGGCAATGTTTTGCGCCTCCATCAGTGCTGCTTGCGATTTTTCGGTGAATTTATTTAAGTCCATATGCTCGATTCGCTCTTTCAGATCCTGTGACTACATCGCCCTTCTCGTTAATGCTTGCCTTGAAAGCATCAGAACGGTTTGGGAACAACTCGGGAAACTTCAGCTCAGTCAAAAGAGACGAGCACGAAAGATACCCTAGGCTATATCGAAGAATGATTTGCTAGATTCAGTCGTTTTAGGACGCCATTGCCGTTTCTCTTGGTTGTGTGTGATTGCCTAACTTGCTTGGTGACTTACGGGGCATATTTTTGCCTATCAGCTCATAAAACTCAGCCCCGTTCAGTGTCTCGTACTTCATCAACTTTTCAGTTGCCGCTTCTAACTGCCCGCGATGCTGTGTCAGCAACTCTTTTGCCTTGGCATACTCGTGATCAAGTATCGCCTTAACCTCGTCATCAATCTCCCGTACGGTTTGTTCGGAACAGTCACGCTGAAGGTGAGCGTCTGAGCCTGCGAGGAATCCACCTTGCCGCTGAGCACAACTTGCAAGCCCGATAGCGTCACTCATCCCATAAATCGAAACCATTTGTCGGGCTAGAGCGGTAGCCCTCTCCAAATCGTTCTGTGCTCCGGTGGACGCCTCTCCAAATGCGATCTCTTCTGCCGCTCGCCCCCCCAGAAGACCGCAGATTTGGTCAAGCAACTCACTACGGGTCTGTAGAAACTGGTCTTCATTGGGGATCTGCATCGTGTAGCCCAAGGCCGCTCGGCCGCGAGGGACAATGCTAATTTTGTGAACGGGATCGGCTTGATCGCAATGCGCAGCCACGAGTGCATGCCCTACTTCATGATACGCGACGCGAACTTTCTCATCCGAGCTGAGGCGGCGGCTTCGACGTTCCGGACCTGCGACTACTTTCTCTATAGCCTCACTGACATCATGTTGTTCAACCTCATTCGCCTTTCTACGAGCAGCTAGTAGTGCGGCCTCGTTCAAAACGTTGGCTAAATCCGCTCCAGAGAAACCGACCGTCGCCATGGCCGCCTGATGCAAATCCACATCTGTCGCCAGTTTCTTATTCCGCGCATGAACTTTGAGAATCGCCTCGCGCCCAGCCAGATCCGGTGCATCGACAACAATTTGACGATCGAATCGACCAGGCCGCAGTAAGGCTCGGTCAAGTACCTCCGGACGGTTGGTAGCGGCGAGAATAATAACTCCTGTATTGGCTTCGAATCCGTCCATCTCAACAAGCATCGCATTGAGAGTCTGTTCGCGTTCGTCATTGCCCCCACCGACATGGACGCCGCGCTGGCGCCCGATGGCGTCAAGTTCATCAATAAAAATGATACAAGGCGCATGTTCTTTGGCCTGTTTGAAGAGATCGCGAACACGGGCTGCTCCAATCCCGACAAACATTTCAACAAAGTCAGCCCCACTCATACTGAAGAAGGGTACGCCGGCCTCACCCGCAACGGCGCGTGCCAGCAAAGTCTTCCCTGTCCCTGGGGGACCAACGAGTAGGGCTCCCTTAGGAATACGTGCGCCGATCGCCTCGTACTCATCTGGGTTCTGAAGAAAGTCAACCACTTCCCTCAACTCTTGCTTGGCTTCGTCGCACCCGGCCACTTCACTAAATGTTACTCCAGTGTTATTATCCACAATGAGTTTCGCCCGGCTTCTTCCAATTCCGAAAACTCCTTCACTGGCTGCCCCCATACGACGACTCACTAGCGACCACAGCCCTATTAACACAGCGATTGGAAGAACCCATCCGAATAGGAATTGAGAAAGAACGCTCGGCCTCGTACCACCGTATTCAACACCTGCAGTTTGAAGGGCGGTCACCAGTTCCGGATCATCCACTCTCACTGTGCGAAAGAGAAACGGGCTCTTCTCTGCTAGTGCTTGCCGCAGGCCAAACGGTAGGTCCTCCGAATTCGTGTATGTGTCTCCGATCGCCCCGGAACCAGCAGGGCCGTTCGCCTCATCGAAAGAAATAGGAACAATCCGGCCAACTACCTCATCCGGCTTCACCGTTGCTTGCACAACTTCCCTCCGCTCAAGATGCACTCGGAACTGACTGTAGGGAATCGTGCGAACGGAAAACTGCCCAAAGAATTCTTGCCACCCCCAGGTAACCAGCACGAGCACAAGTAGGTAGGTGAACAGCCAGCGATAATGGGGATCTGTCTTACCAGGAAGTTTGAGTTCAGGTGTACGCTTTTTCATATTGGTCTCCTCAGATTTATATGAACACGTTTTTTTGTAGATTGCTTCGAATTCGTTAAGTGACGATTCCGAGTTCCTTCAACCCATTGATGCCGAACTGCACCGCAATCGCGGCAAGTAGCACCCCCATTAGGCGGGTGGCGATCTTCATGGCTAAAGGGCTGATATAGGCAACGCCATCGACTGCAAGTCTGAGTAGCAAGTAGCTCGCAAAAAATACGATTATGATGCAGGCAACCAGGACACCGGTGTGTATCGGAGTCACGGCTTGATTCAGGAGGATCATCGTCGTCGAGATCACTCCTGGGCCAGCCAACATGGGAACAGCGAGCGGAGTGATTGCGATGTCGTCCTTTTCAGCCCCAGCATCTGTTTCCGATTGCGTCTCGTTCACCCTCGACCGCCTTGCATGAATCATGTCGATTGCCATGAGCATGAGAATCAAGCTGCCGGATATTTGGAACGCCGGCAGAGTAATTCCAAGCAAGTCGAAGAAGATCGGCCCAGCGAAAACGAACAGAACCGTAACACCGGCCGCGGCAAAGCATGAGAGCCTCGCCATCCGGACTCTCGACTCTTTGCTGTCATCGGGAGTCATTGTAACAAAGGCAGGGACAGCCGCGATTGGGTTCACGATCACAAATAAAGAGCTAATAGCAAGAAGGGTAAACTCAGGCAGTGTCATGATAGCGCAATGATTGGTGGTTATTTCGAAAGATGCTTCGGCTATGGTAAATTCGGCAATTCTGTAAGGTTTTATCGATTTCTATCGGATTGTTTCTTGGAGTCAGGGAACACTTTCACCAAGTGTTCCCTGAATGTGATTGAACTTTCTCCTCAGCAGCTACCGTTCATCAGTGCTCTTCCGCATGAGTTCCGAGAAGCGGCAAGAGATGCCAAAGGAAATACCCGAGCGACGTTAAGAATGCTGCAACGTATGTCCAACCGGCTGCTCGGAGCATTTGACTCACTCCCCGAACCTCGGATCCACTAGCTACTAGACCTGATTGCAACAATAGCCGTTTGGCTCGTGCAGAGGCATCGAACTCCACTGGAAGAGTGATCAAGTTAAACGCCATGATCACTCCCCAACCAAGGGCCAGCACCCAGAGGGCCGTCGAGGTCGCGAGCAGTCCTGTAAACATGCCAATTAGCGGAAGCCATGTTACAATACTGCTGGCGAAGTTTGTCACTCCTACAGCGGCCATGCGTAGATGCAACGGGATGTAGGAATTCGCATGCTGAATGGCATGCCCGGCTTCATGCGCCGCAATGCCAAGCGCAGCAAGAGATCTTCCGTAGAAGTTCTCGGTCGACAATACGAGCCGCCTACGTAGCGGGTCATAATGGTCGATCAGACGCCCCGCCTGCGGAGCGATTTCAACTCCTCTGACTCCTGCTAACCGAAGTATCATTTCGGCAGCTTGAGCGCCCGTCATACCCGATGAAGCCGGAATCTGCGAGAAGTGCTCGTAGCTACTTTGCACCCGTGTCGACGCCCAGAGTGAGAGTCCGAGAGTTCCAAGGATTAGCAGCCAAATCATTTCTTTCCTCCTATTCTAGTATTAGGTTGCTTTAGGTGATCTCAATATTTTTCAAGGATTTCTTCGCTTCGCCAGAACGAGGCACGGTCAGTGTCAACACACCGTTCTTGAATTTCGCGCTCACTTTGTTGGCGTCTGCGTCTTCAGGCAGAGAAAGAACCCGCCGAAACGTACCATAGCTGCGTTCAACGCAATGATAACCTCCCTCGTTGCTTTCTTTTTCTTGTTTCTTCTCACCGCTAACAATCAGGGTATCGCCTTCAACTTGAAGCTTGATCTCCTCGCGGTCTACACCGGGAATTTCTGCCCTAATGGTGTAGGAGTCCTTGTTCTCAGAGATGTCTACACTCGGCTTGAGGAGGCCCCTCACCGTCGGGCTCCGGAACCCGAAATTGTCTGGCAGAGATGGAAAACGAGAATCACTCATAAACGTGTCAAACATCCGATCCAGCTCTCGATGCATGCTTACCAACGGGTGGGCTGGCGTATTGCGAGAGTTCACTTGAACTGCTGTTGCAGTATCAGAAGTGTTTTCCTTCTTGAACCAGTTCCATGGGTTTAGTTTGTTCCAATTCATTGAATTTTCCTTTCTATTTTCGTGGGTTGAGTTTTCGGTTTCGCCTACGGCAGCCCTATTCAGGCTCCTGGCCACTTCGGGAATCGTCCCTATTGATCATCGCCTCCCGATTACTAGGTGAGATCTTCAAGCATCGGACCGAGCACAACTCGGAAGCCGATGAAACACGCTTCAGTATCTGGGTAAAAGTAGTTGCGATGTGTCGGGTCCGCTAACTCGGGTCCATGCAACCAACTCCCGCCACGAACGACTCGGCAATACCCCTTGTCAGGACCCCGCGGATCGACTTCATCATTACCGGAGTACTTTCCATACCAGTCGTGGCACCATTCCATAGCGTTACCATACATACCGAAAACACCCTTGTGATTTCGACTCGTCGAAGAAACGGACGTGGTGCCTCTTCTTGGCCCTTGATCAACAAAAGCAAGGCCTCGATTATTGCTGTTGTTTACGTCTGCTGCTGCGTACTCCCACTCGGCTTCAGTCGGCAACCGGAACTCATAGCCTTCAGGAATCATGTTCTGGAACCGAATGGTTAACTGGCGGCAAAACGCCATTGCCTCATGCCAACTTACGCCTTCCACGGGTCGCCGCTTCCAATCTTCTCCCTGGCCGTTCGAGAAGATACTAGGATTGCCCCCCATTACTTGACCGTACTGTTCCTGACTGACTTCGAACTCGCCCATCCAGAATGGTTTCGATAGTGTTACCCGATGAGATTCACCTTCCCATGGCCGGGAGCCACTCTGATCTCCTTGGACAAACGAACCTGGTTCAAGTTTAACCAGCCCATAGTCCAATTCCTCTAACCAGACCCGGTCTTCGCGTTCACCGGTCAAGGCTTCAGGCCAACGAAGATCTCCGGTTTCTGCCGCCAATCCCTTCAGCTCCGCAGTGGAGCGGGCCGGAGTAGCAGCACTAGTTTCAGGTTGAGCGGTCATGGAAAGGCTCGCTCCAACCGCGATACAAGCCAACAGAATCTTAACTTTCATTCTATTTCTCCTATTTTGATTGTTTTGAACGTTTCGTTACTTCCGCCTTCACGATGGCGGTTTGAGGTCTATATTTCTGATCCGACTTAGAATTTTTAGCTATTCAATCTATCCTTCGGCGTTGCCTAGAAGTGCAGTGATTTCCCTTTAGCTCGATGCCGAATAATCGAAGCAGGAACACGAGGCCGGCACGCCAAGCCTTCACTCATTCGCTTCTTCCTGAATTCCCCCCTCGCACGTCTCCTTCCCGAGGAGCCATTTCCTCTTTGAACGATGAGGTTACCCTGCGGAATCGGAACTTGCTTGGCTGACGAATTCGGAACCGCAGCACCAGAGAATGGTTTCAAGACACTTTGATTCCACGACCCGTATTGCCATTGCTGAAGGGGGGAAAACTGTCCTGGCACTGGCGTGCATGAATCGAAAGTAACAGAACTAACTCCCGTATCCTTTCCCCAAAAAACTTCTGCGTTCGCAACCGTTTTAGTATCATGTGGCGCCGCACAAAGAATGGCTGAGATTGTAGCGATCAATACACTCATGTTGCACCTCCATTCAGACTCCCCGGGGGCGCTCTCGAACCGCTTGGCACCCCCGGGCAATTTCAGTTATTCGCAATCACCAAGTTCAATCGGTTGATCCCTCGATGACCAGGTACCGACTGCCGCCTTGACTCCAGACTCGAAGTAATACCCGATTCTCCTCAAGGTTGTTGCCGAGTTCCAACGCTTCTTCAGCACTGCTGACTCGGTCTCTATTGATGCTGAGAATCACGTCACCGGGCCGAATGCCAGCGCGATAGGCCGCAGACTTTTGATCGACATCGACTACGACAACTCCTTCTAACCGTGCGGGAATCTGAAATCGTTGCCTCCAACGGTTGTCAATATCATCGATCTGGATTCCATCTAGGACCGTGTTTTCCGAGTTTGAGCCCTTTTGCCAATTGCCTGATTTGCCAGCAAATGAAGCATTGTCTAGCGAGCCCAGAGTGACGTCGACTTCCTTTGATCGACCATCACGCACGAGTTTTAGCTCGACCGTCTTACCGGGTGCTATTGCGGCAATATTCAACCGAAACTCTCGACTGTTGGATACTTTCTTACCATTCAGTTCGACGATAACATCTCCCTCCTCCAGTCCAGCTTCGGCAGCTGGGGTATTGGGTTCAACCTGAGCGACCAGAGCGCCTTTGTTTGATTTCAAGTCGAAGGCATCTGCCAAATCCGGAGTGACGGGTTGGATTAATACCCCAAGGTATCCTCTGTGCACTTCGCCGTGCTCAACTAAGTTGTCCATGACATTGCGAGCCATATTGATGGGCACAGCGAATCCAACGCCTTGATATCCTCCACTACGACTGACTATCGCGGTGTTGATTCCTATCAGTCGGCCATCAGCATCTACGAGAGCCCCTCCGGAATTACCCGGATTGATCGCGGCATCCGTTTGGATGAAGTTCTCGTAATCCACCATGTGCAATGAGCCGCGACCCTTCGCACTAACAATCCCCATCGTAACGGTCTGCCCAATTCCAAAGGGATTGCCAATCGCGAGTACTACATCACCCACCTTCAATTGGTCACTGTCCCCCAGCGTGATTGCAGGAAGGTTCTTCGCCTTAATCTTCAGAACCGCGATATCCGTCTTTGGATCGGTGCCGACCACTTTAGCCGAATAGGTTTTTTCATTGTTTGAAAGTACAACCTCCACTTCATCGGCATCTTCGATCACGTGGTTGTTGGTGATGATATACCCGTCCTGAGAAATGATGACCCCCGACCCTAAGCCACGTTGTTCTTGGGGTGGCATCGAGGGACTCTCAAATTGACGAGGCATATCAAAGAAACGGCGGAAGAACGGATCATCGAAAAAGGGATTCACCTGTCCATAGCCGGTAGAATCTAACTTCTTGGATGTGTAGATGTAGACAACACTGGACGCGGTCTTTTCAATCGTATCAGCGTAGCTACTTCGGATGTCACCGTTTCTCGAAACCGGACTTGAATCAACTACCACTTTCGGTGGATTAGCACTTCCACCGAGGCCTGCTTCAGCACGCAGTATTCCGTAGCCCACGACACCCCCAGCTACGGCCCCTAAAATCGACAAAACAAATGCATTTTTGAGAACTTTCATCACAAATCCTCCGTAATTCATTAAAACAAGGGTTGGTGTTTGGAGCTTGCGATCTCTAGTGGATCGCAAGCTCGATTGTTATTCTCCTCTTGGCTCTTCGACCGGTTACTTGACCTTGACGTCGATGAGTTTTGGCTTGGCCTCCGCACGTTTCTCGATCGAGATCGAAAGAACGCCATTTTTGAATTCGGCCGAAACCTTTGAAGTATCGGCATCATCCGGTAGTGAGAAACTCCGTTGGAAGCGGCCAATTGGGCGTTCAGTCGTGTGGTACTTCGCGCCCTCAGCTAGCGGTTCAACTGCGCGCTCGCCCTTTAGATACAGACGACCATCCTCAATCGATACCGTGACACTTTCCTTGTCGAAACCAGGGAGATCGACAGCGATCCGGTAGCGATTGCCTTCCTCGGCGACATCACATGGAGGAACCCAAGCAGCCAGGGCTCGCGTCGTTCCATTTCCGTTTCTTTCGCTTCCGACCGGCCAGAAGGTAGCCATTCGATTCGAAAGCTCTTCCATCTCTTTGAAGGGGTTCCAAGTGACAACACTTGTCTTCATAATCAATCAACCTTTCTTAGGCGGGAATAAGATTAATCAATTGTTATTCTCAGGCTCAGCCCGAAGGTCCCGCCAATTTCCAACCAACTGAACCACGAACCGAGACACAGAAAGCGATTCCCGTGCCATGATTCAAATCCAAGCTTTAACATGTTTAATATTAACTATTTACAAGAGTTCTAGTTTCAAAACACTAGACCAAATTGGGTCATATTGACTCATTTAGCAGCATGGAAATGGCACAGTTAAGACTCACTGAGACACCAGTGACTCAGTGAGCAGAGAAAGGAATAATCCGAAAATAGTCCACCGCATATGGATATTGCGATCGTGCAATCAAGCAGAACGACACGAGAGAGCCAAGGATGGAGCACCGTGGCCTTCCATGCCCGCCTCAGCTAGGACAGCTTTGACTAGTCGAAAGCCGGAAACCCGAGACCAGCCCCACAGCGTGCGCCTGCTCCCCCCCTTACAGCGGGTGGCCTTTCGGATTCCATGAACTAAATCTAGTATGTTGATCAGTTCGCCGGGTGCGATACGGACAATATGGAAGCCGATCACGTTGTTTAGGCGCTTTGAAGGTAATGGTCTCTGCTGCGTTTCCCCTCGATTGCTAACAGCTCCCCAGACACTTGCTAACCATAGCGGTTTCGATCAGAAAAATCCCCATTGAACGTGCGACGTCACAGTCGCGATCGGGGCATCTAGAGGATGATATGGTTAATCCTTCACTAGAAAAATATTAACTCATTCTCAGGCTTGTGCTGAGGTTTTCCGGGAGAATAGATCTGTCTAGCCTGCCTGGATACCTGGAATGGTCGTGAGTTCGGGGCGGTGGAGGGATTGCATCATTATTTTCGACCGGCATCCGCAGCTGGAGCGAAACGGGGACAATGTGTCTTCAAGCAACAACAATGCCGAGGCTGGCCAACCATATACTCTTGCCAGAATATTCCTATATTGGCATATTTGATTCGTGCAAGCTGTTTCGGTTTACAAATGCCTCTGTGATGTTACGCGGTTGCGAATATTAAATCTGCTCCGTCACGGGCCGCTTTGCGTGTGTGACCTCCAAGAAGTTCTGCAAGAGCCACAGGTAAAAATGTCAAAGCACTTGGGTTATCTGAAGCAGCATGGACTCATCGAATGCCAAAGGCGGGCGAACTGGAATGTGTATCGGCTAACCGAGAAGCCACACCCACTGTTAACGCAGAATTTGAAATGCCTCCAAGATTTGCGGGGGGAAGAAACCAATTTTCAAAAAGACCTTCAACGTCTGAAAGAAACCAGTCTCTCAGTAGCATGCGATACAAGAAAGAGATAGCTCATGAAGAACGTCCTAATTCTTTGCACAGGTAATTCGTGCCGGAGTCACATGGCAGAAGGCATTCTAAGGGCTGCGGCAAAAGACCTTTTCGAAGTTCACAGCGCTGGTTCCAACCCAGCCGGCTATGTGCATCCAAAAGCCGTGGCCGTGATGAAGGAGATAGGCATCGATATTTCAAGCCACTTGTCAAAGCACATGAATGACTTTTTGCAGCGAAATGTGCATACGGTGATTACGGTTTGCGGAAACGCCGACCAGGCTTGCCCTTCCTTTCCCGGGCAATTGACGCGCTACCATTGGGGATTTGATGACCCCGCAAATGCTGAAGGAACCGACGAAGAAGTCCTGGAGGTTTTTCGTAAGGTTCGCGACGAAATCAAAGTGGTGTTTGAAGCCTATGCCGCAGGGTATCGAGAAGCTTCGGACTCCAAGAACGAGGAGAATTGACATGGCGGCATGGTTCAAAGGGGAACTTCTGGGGACTTTCCTACTGGTATTTTTTGGCTGTGGAGCTGTGGCAACAGCGGTCGCACTTCAAGCTCCAGTAGGTCTTTTTCAAGTGGCGATTGTCTGGGGTTTGGGACTGTCGATCGCCATCTTTCTTACTGGAAATCTAAGTGGCGCCCATCTCAATCCAGCGATCACCTTGGCTTTCGCTGTTTTTACCGAGTTTCCTACGAAGCGAGTTCCCGGCTACCTTGCCGCACAATTCCTTGGAGCGTTTCTGGCCGCAGCGGCGGTGTTTGGATTGTTCAGTGGCGGAATAAAGGGATTTGAAACAGCAAACGGATTGGAGCGTGGTATCCCTGGCTCTGAGGCAAGTGCGATGATATTTGGAGAGTTTTATCCAAACCCTGGAGGAAAACCCCTGAATGACGAGGCGCGAAGTACAGTATCTCATGGCCGAGCTTGTTTCGCTGAGTTTCTGGGAACCGCACTTCTCGCCTTGGCCATCTTCGGATTCACGGCGAAAGAAAACAGTGGTGGCCCTGGCCCGATGATCCCGTTTGCAATCGGATTAACGCTGACGGTTTTGATTTGTATCTTTGCACCTTTGACAATGGCGGGATTCAATCCGGCTCGTGATCTTGCACCCCGTGTATTTTCAGCACTAGTAGGATGGAAGGGTATTCCATTTTCAACAAATGGAATCGGATGGCTCACCGTCTATGTTGTTTCGCCGTGTCTTGGCGCTTTGGCAGGAGGATTCATCTCGAAAAAACTCTATAAATGACGACAAATCTAAGCCAACGAAGAACGAGATACCTTGGCTTGTGGCTCTTCGAGTATTTCCTGAATGTGGCATTCACACAGCGGGCCTTTTTGAACTAAGTTCAGGATGCGGAGGCGCACCACATTGCAGAAGCACTTGCAGAGATTAACTGTATTCACTTGCCTGTATATTCTTGTATAGGTATATTCCTTGAAGTGCATTTGGATTAATCGCTCTTAGTTGGATGCGAACATTGAAGTCGATCAGTGAAACCATTACCGAACATGAAGAATGAACCGGATACGTCGAAGAGCCCGAAAAAAATTGAGAAACCGGGGATTTTCTGGCGCATGATCAATAGACTAGACTCCGCTATGAAGGAGAAGGCTGACGAAACATCGAGCCAGGGCGACTGCTGTGGCTCTAAGGGTGGCGACAACAAAGGAAGTCAAAGTAATTGCTGCTAGAAGCTATTGACTTCTTGCTCTATGAAATAGTGGGGCTCGATTCTTCATCGCAGATTAGTCGAGCTCTTCACTTTTTTGTCTACGACAGCACTAAGATTTTTCTACTCCTGGCCGTCATGATCTTCGTGATCGGGTTCATGCGAACCTATCTGCCGGAAAGCAAGCTGAAACGTTGGATGGGAAGCGGTGGCTTCTGGGGAAACGGCATTGCGGCGTTGTTTGGAGCAATTACACCCTTCTGCTCATGTTCATCCATCCCCATTTTCATTAGCCTTCTCAAAGCTGGAGTGCCGTTGGGAGTCACATTTTCTTTTCTTATTACCTCTCCGATAATCAATGAATACTTGGTCATATTGATGCTTGGTGAATTCGGGATGCCCATCACGATAGCCTACGTGGCAAGCGGATTCGTTATCGGCACAACTGGAGGCGCAGTTCTTGGAAAGATGAGTCTGGAATCTTTTCTTGAAACGGACATCACCGGACCGTCGAACGTGGACGATCAAACAACACATCACACGCTCCGATCTAGATTCGAGTTTGGATACAAAGAAGCGATAGATGTTATCCGTCAAATCTGGCTCTGGATCTTTGTCGGGGTGGCTATTGGCGCCTTCATTCACAATTATGTCCCTCAAAAAACAATTCATGACCTCATGTCCGCCACAGGAATTTTTTCTGTCCCCCTTGCAACCATCCTTGGCGTCCCTATGTATGGAAGTTGCGCAGCGATCGTTCCAGTGGCAGTCGTCCTATTTGAGAAAGGAATACCGATTGGAACTGCGCTCTCATTCATGATGGCAATGGCAGCGCTGAGCCTGCCTGAAGCGATCATGCTGAGGAGGACTATGCGGTTGCCACTGATTGCCCTCTATTTTGGAATCACCGCTTCAGCCATCGTAATAACCGGCTATTTCCTCAACTGGATGGCTAATTTGTTCACGTGGACAAATTAAAACTGTTCTTTGCCAGTGAATGAATGCCTGAGTAAATGTTAACCTCAGTAGTGAATCATGAGACTTTATCCTAAGTTCGTGACGAGGATTCCAGGCCAAACATCTTTCGGCTACGAGCGCGTAACGATCCAAGCCCAGCGAATGATTGGGCGGCACGGAGCAAATAAAAACTTCATCGCGGAGCAAAGATGATGATGCTCGCGCCAATCAAATCCCAACGATCGGGCGTAATTCGCTCGACTATACGCATCCATACCAACGACGCAGCGAGGTAGATGGCACTATAAGCCGCATAGGAACGAGCCGCCGAAGTGGTCTCCACACGCGTCAAAGCGTAGGCGAAAATAAGCAAAGCGGGGATCCCAACGAGTAATGGTCCAGGACCACGGTGCTGGCGCAGCCACATCCAAAAGGCATAGCAGCCTGCGATTTCTCCAAGTGCAGCGATCAAAAACCAAAAAAGGGAACTCATATTGAGGGCCGTGAGCTGCCGCCTACCTACCGTCCTAGGTATTTGATAGCGTCATAGTTTTCTCCTGCTAACGGACGGTAGCACTTTGCAGCGGCTTTCTTGAAGGCGGCAATTCCATTCTTATCGAGATACAGATTAGCTACCGTCAACAATTCCTCCCCTCGTTGATTTTCAGTGGTTTGCTCCGGATTCTTCGGGTCACGAGTGAAACGCCGCTTAAAAACGTCTGCAACATCTGTCTCTAACGCTTTGGCTGTCTCATTGGATAGCTCAATATCTTCTTGAATTAGACGCAGGATTCTAGCGGCAATGATCGCGGCTTCCTGATGGCTCAGACGATCCACTTCCACTCCGTGATACCAGCCAGTCCTAGACACAAAACTCTTTAGTGCCTTTTCATGCGCATCACTTTCCAACTCGGTAGCCTTAACGCCTTTTTTCCTTAAGACCGCCTTCACGGAACCTGCCCGTGTATCGGCGCTGGAATTCTCTGCTCCAACCACTGCCAGCACCGTTCCCGATCCGTTTAACCAAGCTTCGGTAATGTTGGAGTCACGCTCCAACTCTAAGAGAACCGGCTTGGCACGACTGCCACAACCGATTCCCGGCGCTGCCCCTCACCTGAAAGGCACTTTAAAAAGGCTTATGCGATCTATTCTTGCTGTCTCAGCGTTCGCCATTGACGAGCTGAGCAAAATTGCTAGTGCTACAAGCGGCTTCATCATGCTTTGACTGTTATAGTTGTCATTGATTACTCGACCCAGAACAATCCTTCAGTTTGTTGACTGACTTCTGGAGTCTCGAGGTGGCTAAAACGAGGACCCCAAAGACTAATCACCCGCCTCTGATTCCTCTAGCTGGCCCTGATAGCCCGCCTCTTCAACGGCCAACAACAATGCGGAAGTGTCAGGCATTGCTGCCCCGTTTGAGAAACCGACTAAAGCCTGCTTTTGATCGTAATTCACGTCTACAGCTCTCACTCCAGGAACGTTTGTGAGTTTTTGTTTCAGTGTCACGGCGCACGCTTCACAAGTCATTCCCTCAATGCTAAGCACCAGATTCGCTTCGCCAGATTCCATTAGTGATGGCTTGTCGTCATTCACGACAAAGCCAACATAGTTTGGAAAAAACAAAAAAGCCGCTGCTACGGCTGTTACCACCCAGAGCATAGCTCGATTGAGCTTCTGCAATGGCTTCAGTTTGCCGCCAGAAGGCGGGCAACACGTCACCCCGTCACCAGAGGTGGCACAGACACCAGGTCGATAGGCAAAATAGAATGAGGCTACCAAAAAGCCGAACGTCAGCGCCATTAAGCTTGGCCGATACTTCTCAATACCCGTCCCAATTGCCGCTCCAGAAACTCCGACCGCAATCAACAATAGCGGAAGCCAGCAGCATGCAGATGCGACGACTGCGGACAGTACCGTCCCCGCCCAAACCAACTTTTCTTTGCGTGAAGTTCCTCCAGACGGCGCTGAGTCAGCAGAGACGCAGCAATCCTGGTCCGCGTTTGATGTTCCCGGAGAAACAATGTCCACCTCCTGTTCGGCCACCTTCACAGCTTTGCTCACCGCTGCCAAACAGCAGGACCCCATCGGACTCTTAGTTTCGCACCAACACGCTGTTTTCATCCGCGACTTGATGTCATCAACCGCCGTGCTCTTCCCCGTTAATCGAAGCTCCTCTTCGATACTCTCAACAGAATGACCAAAACAGTAGCACACGGGACGCGGGGAAGTGCTTTCCTTAATTCCAACACGAACCGTAACTGAGTCTTTTGAAAAGATTGGTTCCTCTCTGTCCTCCCCAAAATAAAGCACATCACAATCCATTGAGCCGCAAAAGCGGTAAGGAACCGTTCCGATGCGCAGTTGCTCATCTGGCTTCAGCAAAGATCGAAGGGTTTGGGTTTTGACGCCTTTCCCTTTCTCGCCGCATTTCGGGCAAATGTGTGACGGGTCGTCTTGCATCATTCAACCATAACTCTACAGCCTGGAGCTAACTCCAGAGTCAACATGAGATTCTCTAACCTCTTGACTTTAGACCTAGCTCTAGGGTTTACCATGATAGAAAATGGAGAATCTCTATGGGATCGGATAAGAAACCCGTCTTTATTGGAACGCTTGCCAAAAACGCCGGTGTGAGCGTTGACACAATCCGATATTACGAAAAAATTGGGTTACTGCCAGCAGCTGATCGAACGCAATCGGGCTATCGAACATACGGCCTCTCAGCTAAGGAACGCCTCATTTTCATTCAGAAAGCACAAAAACTGGGATTCTCTCTCGAGGAAATCAAGCGTGTGCTCGATCAGCGAGGCACAGGACAACTGCCTTGCGACGCAGTAATCACAATGGCTCAAGCAAGGCTGAATGCTGTGGAATCACAATTGGCCGAGCTGGTCACTCTTGGAGACACTCTTCGCAAACACTTGAGAAAGTGGAAACGATCCTCCAATGAGAGGGCCTGCGCCGCGACACAGTTCTGCAACTTGATTGAGGAAATAGAGCTGGGAAAGTAAAAGGTTTGCTCAAACCAGATTGGATCACTTCTCCGCAATAGATCAAATCCACAGACTACCCTATCCCCAATAGGATATGATACATCATCGGGAATGCGAAAGGAGACTTGAACAAAGGCTATACCGACTCTTTTCGTTCGCCGATCCTTAGTCTGTTACCATCGGGATCGTTGATTTTTAATTCGCGTGCCCAAGGCTGCTGAATGATCTCAGCGTTAAACTCCGCAGCTATCCTATCAAGATCATGAACCCAAAAATAGACAAGAGTTCCTGGCCTAGCATCACCTCTGTGCTCGGATAGGTGAAGACGAATATGCCCACGCTTCAGGAACAGATATAGCGGCAATTCAGGCGCAAATCGATGCTCACCTTCAATCTCAAAACCAAGGCGTGCATACCATTTGGCGGTTTCGTATCCATTCTTGACGTGGAATATAGGAATGAATTCTTCTGGCATAACCTTTACTCGCTTTCGCCAATCCAGCCTGCCTCAGCAAAAGCATTGCGCAGCATCAGCTCTGTCACGGACGCATCCTGCGTCCAATCAATTAGCCTTCAGGTAAAACCGTAGTTGGTTATCGCTCGAGCTTCCGGGTCCACATCCAGTCCGCCTATCCGAACGGACGGACTACCAATGAACTTGTGCTCCAAGACATCGTTGTCGGTTCTTACCGTGACGTAATCAAATGCAACATCCACCCCTACGTTTGCGGCAAATTCCTTGATAAGAGCGACCGCTCTTTCGGAATTTGTTCAACTCTCCGACTGAAGAATGGTCACAACTCGTGCCATCGAAGCATTTGGCGAATCATCGCCACCCGAGGAGACCAAATCACCTCTAAAGCAAGATGCTGCGAGAACACAGAAAAAGCACTGAAGCGCAACTCTCAACATAACTGCTCGAATAAAAGCATGATCAGAGCCGATTGGCAATGCGTATCCACAAAAGCAATCTAACGCAATCAACACCTCACTACTTCTCTATATTCCGTCACTATCTCTTCTACTCGATATGGTAAAATCACAGCCATCAGGAGCAATTAATGGCGCTTGTCTCTGTCCCAAGGGAAGGTGGCAGAAAAACCATGACACAAACCGAAAGTTTGAGACTCCCGTGGCGCTTCCAAATCCTAATACTGGCTCTTGTAGCTACTCGAACCTGGATGTTTTCTCAGTCGAGCGAAAGTAGCGAAATCAGGACCGCCACCCTTGACGAACTGGTTCTGACCGCGCCCCGTTCTGAAACGCGCCTCTTCGATACGCCTTATACCGCTACAGTAATCGATCGAGAACAGTTTGAACGGAGGACCTACAGTACGACGCCTCAAATGCTGCGAGACGTTACAGGCATCATGATTCAAGAAACTTCGATCGGCCAAGGATCTCCGAACTGGATGGACAATCAATCAGAGTTTCCAGTTGATTGCCTCAATCGACAACGTCACTGACGAGAACTACCGCGTTCACGGGTCTGGCCAAAACTCACCCGGAAAAAGCTTCATACTCAGTGCAAGAGCATCCTTCTAACTGCTAGAAACGAATTCTGCCACGTTCTAAACCATATTGCCCCCCAAGCGCTGAAACTAAGTCTGCAATTGTTCTCCGCAGCTTATTGGGAATCCGCTTCCAAGCCCAGACAACCCGAGCCAGCTCAGGACAGCTTGAGCCTAAATCGTGTGAGTCTATTTGTGAGTCCATCACATCCCCTCTGGAGTTAACTTCCTTGGTATTAGCGACTTGAGAATCCACACTCCCAAGTTCAACTCCCGCCGCCTCCACCA
>CAYFGX010000052.1:0-50058 GCA_964342405.1 uncultured Verrucomicrobiota bacterium
GATGGTGGGTTCTCGCGAGATCGAACCTGCCTTGATCTTGGGGGGGAATTTGACAATGAGAGGAACCCGAATGCCTCCCTCGTAGAGATTCCCTTTTTCTCCGCGAAGGGGCGAGAGGTCAGCAACGGTATCGTCGACCTCAGGGTTATGGTAGTCGTAGCGACGATAGAGTCCGCCGTTGTCAGAAGTGAAGACGATCATCGTCTTGTCGGTGAGCCCCTCTGCCTCCACCGTATCAACGATTTGACCCACCAGATCATCGCAGTGCTCCACCATGGCCGCGTAGACCGGATTGGGGAGTTTCGTGCCGCGCGCTTCCGCCCGGGCTCGGTATTTTTCGACTTTCTTTGACATGGCTCCGAGCGGGATATGAACCGCATAGGGAGACACCATCAGGAAGAAAGGTTCGTTTTTGTTTTTCTTGATGAAGTCGGAACTGAGCTGTGCCTCGAATTCAGTCCGGTATTGGTTCGGCTCGGGCTTGAGATTGGGGTTGTCGCCGACTCGGAACTGTCCGGGTAAATGGGGCCCACCGATGACAGCAGTAAAGTCGTATCCTTGCTGGCTTGGGTGGTAGCGTGCCCCATTGCCGAGGTGCCACTTGCCGATGTATCCGGTTTCATATCCTGCCGACTGGAGTGATTCGGCCACGGTGACGGTATCCAGTGGAAGCGCCATCGTCGGTCGCGGAGTGATCACTCGCTCGAAGGGGCGCCAGTGCCCAGAGATGAAGTCCGTGATTCCAATGCGGGCTTGGTTCTGTCCAGATTGCACTGCACAGCGGGTTGGCGAGCAAACGGTGCCCGCCGCGTAGAAATCAGTGAATCGGATGCCTTCCTGAGCCAACTGATCGATCCGCGGGGTATCAATAAATGAACTACCATAGCAGCCCACGTCCTTCCATCCGAGATCATCGATGAAGATCAGGATGATATTAGGACGCGCGGCTGCCTGGAGCTGCCCCCAGCTGCAAGCCAGGGTGGCTATAACAATGATTGCGAACGTTGCTTTACGCAGACAAGCAGGCATGAGGAGGCACGAACACAGAGCCAATTTCACGTGGCTGGAGTGCCTCAGAATTCGGCGCGTATCTGGTCCAGTTTGCCCTGGAGTTCTTCGCCGACGTCTTCTTGGAAGAAGTAGGCGTCGCGGGATCCCCCTGTGTTCCAGCTGTGGAGAAAGAGCATTTTTTGGAAATTAACCCAATATGCAGAGCCGTCTGCATAGAGATGGTTGCCACCTTCGGGAAGTCCATTGGGACCACGATGGGGGGGCATGTTCTTGAAGGCTTCATCGCGACCACCGCCCCAAGATCCTCCGATCTTCATGACAGCATCAGCCGCGAGTGCCCAGCCGGGCCGAGACGTGGAAAGCTTGACGGGGCTGCGCGAGCGGAAACGACCGGCTGGATTCGTCCATTCCTCGATACCTCCGAAATACTGGAAACCGATATTCCATTGTGGGTATTGGGGTTCGAATGTAGGAAAGCTTGGTCGATTCGGGCAGGTCCAAATCTTTGCGGTCCCCTTGTTAGTATTGATAATCAATCCGACGCTTTCTGCGGCTTTTCGTTCGGGTGGATTGAGCGAGATTTGAACTTGTTGGAAGCGGGCTTGAAGCAGTTTGTCATTGTTGTCATCTGCGTAAATCGTCATGGCAATGCCGATTTGGCGCAAATTGTTGACGCATTTGATCCGTTTTGCCTTCTCTTTTGCTCGGGAGAGGGCCGGAAGTAGCATCCCGGCGAGAATCGCGATAATCGCGATGACAACCAGCAGTTCGATCAAAGTAAAGGCGGCTCGTTTCTTCCTCATAGGCTTGTAGGACTCAACTATGCCTAGATTGGTTACTAACTCAAGTCGTGATCTTGTCGAATTGCCCCTCTTTTGATGCAATTTCAGGGGAAATTGGGTTGAAGGCTCTTTCAGAACCGGCTCTCTGAGAATGAAGGAAGGATAGGAGCGCAATGAAGCATCCCTTCACGACTCCCCCCGCATGACAGGCGACGATGGGGGTTCCCATGAGGTTGAAGTGAGCGAAGCCCCAGAAGGGGGCGTTCAGAATCGATTCCCAGAGGCATTTCAACGAGACAAGAGTGAAACTGATGGCCCCGAGCTGTCGGGCAAAGATCGAGGATTGGGGGGAGAGAAAGAGCTCGAGGGCCCAAACTGCCATCAGTCCGTGCGCGATGCCGGACAGACCGCAAAATCCGATCTCAAAGATTTTAGGCTCGCTGAGCAGGGCAGCCGTGAGGCTTCCCGCCCCAGAGCCGACTAGGAATAGGAGGCGCAGGCTGAGCCTCTTCTCTCGGAGGCTCGAGCAAGCGGTGTGGCGGGTAATCATTACCGGCAGGTATGAGGGTGTGAGTTCGGCTTCCTCTCCGGATGAAGAGTTGGTGCGGCAGATGGCGTCTGGTGATTTGACTGCCGAGGCCTTGCTGTCTGGGTATTGTTCGTTGCTCTACCGCCTTGAATCGAGCTACGAGTCGGTCGGACGCCGTGCTGGGTTAGATCGGCGAACGGCTAAGAAATATGTGCTGATGGGGTAGCTGCGGCCGCTAGTGTCTATTTAATGGGGAAGTGAACGGTTGTCACAAGGGCTTCGGCCGGTGTCTGTTCGGGGTCGTTTTCGTAGACCTCAAAGCAGTCGATTTTCTTGTTCTGTGCAAATGCCTTGCTTCGGGCGCGAAACATACCGGCTGACCAAGCGTTTCCGAGGTGTTCGTAGGGGCCTGTGTGTTGGATAGCGAAGGTAGGGGTTGCGGGGCGTTCTGCGCAGATAAACCCTGCCGGCGTTGGGTTTGGTGCTTGCTCGACGGGAAAGGCAGCGGTGCAGCTCGTGAACTGGCTAGCCATATCGAATCGGTGCGTGATTGAGAAAGGGGCGCCTGAAGGTTGGATCTTGTTCTCACAGAGCCATGATTTGAGTTTTGTGAAGGCGTCGGTCATGCTGGGGCCGATGTTTTTCATCTCGGTCTCGATTGTGATTCCAATGTAGTTGCAGCCCGCTTGCTTGGTCTCGCCTGGGAAACTGAGTTTGCAAGGGTTGGAGCCTGACTCAATGTAGGGCTTTAGCATTTTGAGGCCGCGTCGGTAGTCCATGCCGACCATGGCGACCATCATCTTCTTCATCCAGAACATGAAGACCGGAAGTGAGCCGTTCATTGTCCAGGTAGCCTTTGTGTTTTCTCCGTCTTGATCGAACTCAAAACGCACTTGCGACGAGGATTTCCATGGTTTTACGAAATTGAGCTCGTAGTTAATCCCGTTTGGAGCCACTTCATCGACGATCTTCATATTGCCGCTCCCGATGATATTGCCATCCCAGCTATAACTGTCGCCGCTCGGGGAGAATTCAAGTTGGCAGTCTGGTTCGGCATTTAGCCAGGGTGACCATGCTGGCCATTGTTTGAAGTCTCGGACAGTGGCGTAAACTTTGTCGATTGGGGCAGCGATCGTGATGGATTCTTCGACGTTAAACTTTGGCATGAGGCTTCCTTTGATGATGATTCTGCAAGATTTCAGTTGGGCGTCAAGGGTGGGGCGGCCGTGAGAAGTGGGGTGGCTTTTGGTGGCGCTATTTCGCGTTGAAATGTCGTTTTTGAATTTCGTTCGGGGCCCTTTTCCTGCGCTGGCTTGAAGGGGTGATTGAGTTGTTGTTCAGGTGGGGAGAGCGATTGGGTTTTTAGGATTCTATATAATAACTAGATTTTTGGATGTTTTGTGCTTCGTGTGGATGTTTTCTGAGAATCGTTGAGAATATTTTAAGTGTTTGATGTTCAGTTGGTTAAGCATATTTTGAGGCGTCGGCTAGTGTCTGGCACGGTGCTAGCATCAAGAGGCTCGCCAGTGAGATCGCTGGCAAGTGGTGAAAACGGATAACGTTTCACGGAAAGACGAAAAGTGAATACGAAACAACTAGCACAGATTGGAGTGCCCGTAGGGAAGCCGATGATTCTGGCAAAGGACTTCATTGCCGACTTTGTTTTGAGACGCGGAAATCGCGACGAGATTGAATCGTTGGTAGCGGATGTCCTGCGGGATCCAGAATCTTTTGTCGAAGAACCCTTGAGAGGTAAGTTCGCACGGGCGCTGGTGAAAGCCCGGCGACATTCAAGGACCGAACCGGCCCCGTGGCGTCAGTGGGGAAAAGATTTAGAGGCGGGTTCAGTTGAGCAGATGGAGAATGCCTGTCGTCTTCCTGTCACGGTTAAAGGGGCGTTGATGCCCGATGCTCACCTGGGGTATGGCCTTCCGATTGGAGGTGTCCTTGCGGCTGAAGACAGTGTCATTCCCTATGCTGTTGGGGTTGACATTGCTTGCCGGATGAAAATGACGGTCCTCGATGTCAAGTTGAGCGCCTTGGAGAAGCGAATTGATTGGTTGCGAGTAGCGATTGAGCAGGAGACTCGTTTTGGAATTGGGGCCTCCTTCAAGTCGAACAAGCGTGAGCATGCAGTGATGGATGCTGATTGGTCTGTGAGCCCGGTGACCCAAAAGAACAAAGATAGAGCCTGGTGTCAGTTGGGAACGAGTGGAAGCGGAAATCACTTTGTTGAGTTTGGTGTCTTCGAGGCGCGGGAGAAAATCAAGGAGCTTGAACCGGGGCGATATGTTGCCCTCCTGAGTCATTCCGGGAGCCGTGGCACGGGTGCGGGAGTGTGTTCACACTACAGCAAGTTGGCCAAGCAGTCGCATCCGGAGTTACCGAGAGAGCTCGCCAACCTCGCCTGGCTCGACTTGAGCAGTGGCGAAGGGCAGGAGTATTGGAATGCGATGAATCTGATGGGAGAATACGCGGCCGCGAACCATGCCTGTATTCATCGGCATATTGCTGAGCACTTGGGCGTCGAGGTCATGTTGGATGTCGAGAATCATCATAATTTTGCTTGGCGTGAAGAACATGAGATCAACGGTGAGAAACGTTCGCTGATTGTGCATCGAAAAGGGGCGACCCCCGCCGGATCTGGCGTTTTGGGAATCATCCCGGGATCAATGGCGACTCCCGGGTATCTTGTTCGAGGGAAAGGAAACACCGATTCTTTGAACAGTGCGGCCCACGGTGCGGGACGAGTGATGAGTCGGACTCAGGCGAACAAGTCGTTAAACTGGTCTCGGGCGAATGAGGTCTTGAAGGAAAATGGGGTGACCTTGATGTCTGCCGGATTGGACGAAGTGCCGATGGTCTACAAAGATATTGATTCCGTAATGCACTGTCAGGAAGATCTGGTGGACGCGATTGGTCGATTTGATCCAAAGCTCGTGAAAATGGCTCCTGCCGGTGAACGGCCGGAAGACTAGGTTTGTTTGAGCGTCGGGAGCTCGTCGAGCCTGATCTACTGGAATCCGCAGCCGCAAATCATGCCCATTCAAGAGTTGGCGATCGATTCTATTGAGTTAGGCTTGATCCATCAAATGTGGTGGCGTTTCCAAATCTTGAGGGCAGGCTGCGTCCTGCTGGGTGGCATCCCTTTGTTGCTCCTTGCCGAGCAAGACCAGGGGGAAGCCGCTTTTGCGGAAGAGGTGCTTCCGGTCTTGGTTGAGTATTGTTTCGATTGTCATGACCCGGAAGATTCCGACGGAGGGATTCTTTTTCTAGACGCACAGAAGGCTTCGGATGTGCACCGGCATCGGGCCCATTGGAGGAGCGTCGGTGCGCAGCTTCTCAACCGAACGATGCCTCCCGAAAGAAAGCCGCAACCGACCGATCTACAGCGAATCGCCATTGCGAGGTGGATCGAAGATTATCTGAGGCGGACGGCGTGTGATGGAGAGCCATACGCTGGCTACGTGACCGCGCGCCGACTCAATCGGCTCGAGTATGACAATACGATTCACGATCTCACGGGGATTGATTTCCGATTTTCTGAATCGTTACCGGCAGACAGTGGGAGCGGGGAAGGTTTCGACAACAATGGGGAGTCGCTTTTCCTCCCGCCCATGTTGATGGAGCGGTATTTGGAAGGGGCGCAACGAGTCGTTGATGAGGCGATTGTGTCACCTCGTGTGGATCGACGGTTCGGGCCGGCAGATTTTGTCAGCTCGAGCCCTTCTCCAGATGGGGATATGAAGCACGGTGGGCGTGACATCAGTGTCCTCGTGCCGATCTATGTTGAGGATACTTATTCGGTGCAGTTTCAGGGAACGTCAATCTCGCCACGCGGGCGACCCACAGTGCTCGTCGATGGCATCGAAACGCAGGAACTCGAATCCCCTGGACAAGGGGCATTCTCAGCCCGTGTTGATCTACAACTCGCGAGGGGGGTGCATGCCCTCAGTCTCAAGGTGCGGGATCAAGGCTCGGTGACATTGGATGCGGTTGACGTTCAGCAGAAACGATCCAATGAATCCGATCTACGGGCACGAGCCCACCGAACATTGCTTGGCCTAGAAGTGGGAAAGATTCCCGTCGATCTGAGGGGATGGGCCGAACGGCGGCTGGGACGTTTCGTTAGCCGGGCCTTCAGGCGGCCGCTACGGACTGGTGAGTTGGAGCCCTTTCTTATGCTTTTCGATCGCTCCATCAAGCGAGGCGATCCTTTTGAGGAAGCCATGAAGTTGGCTTTTAAGGGCGTTCTTGTTTCGCCTGACTTTCTGTTTCGTATCGAAGCTGAGCCCCATTCTGCAGAGCCGATGCCTGTTTCTCAGCACGAGCTCGCCGTCAGGCTTTCCTACTTTCTTTGGGCGACAATGCCCGATCCTGAATTGCGGATTCTGGCAGACTTAGGGCGTTTGGAGGATCCTGCGGTGCTCCGCGAGCAGGTTGACAGAATGCTGGATGATGCACGCGCCTACGAGTTTTCGGAGTCATTCATTGGGCAATGGTTGGGTACGAAGGACGTTGGTGGCAGAGTGGCTCCGACTCACAATGAGATTCAAAAATTCTACACTCCAGAGGTGGCGAAAGACATGCGTTCGGAGGCCGTTTGGTTATGGCATCATATGCTGCGAGAGAATCGAAGTGTGCTGGAGTTTATTGATGCGAAGCACACGTTCTTGACGAAGCGTTTGGCCAAATTCTACGGGTATCAGAACGACTACGATTTTTTGGAAGAGGACCAAATGAAAAAGGTCGTCTTGCGGGATTCTCGACGGGGTGGATTATTGGGGCTGGGAGCCGTTCTGGCGATGACCTCTCATTTCAAGGAGAAAAGCCCCGTGTTGAGAGGGGCATGGGTCTTCGACACGCTGCTGGGAACGCCGGTGCCTCCACCGCCAGCAGATGTGCCTTCACTTGATTCGGTAAAGAAGCTAGCCGGCAAGAAACTCACTCCTCGCGAGATCATCGAACAACACCGTGCTGCCCCTTCTTGTCGAGCTTGTCACAATCTCATCGATCCGATTGGCTTTGCCTTGAACAACTTCGACTATTTGGGACGTTGGGAAGAAGATGAGAACGGAGAGCCGATAGACGCTAGAGGGCAATTGCCTACGGGCGAAACCTTTCGCGGGCCGTCTGAATTGAAGCAGGTTTTGCTGGGAAAGAAGGAGGACTTCTTAAGGCAGCTTTCCCGCAAGCTTCTTGGCTATGCTCTGGGGCGCGGTTTGGATGATGCCGATGAGTGTACAATCGTTCGGCTGGTGCAAACGCTCGAAGATCAAGAATTCCGCGCTCGCACCCTGATTCATTCGATTGTTCAGAGCACTCCCTTTCGTTGTCGCCAATCCCTTGGGGTGGCTGGGGAGGGTGGTTCGGACTGAGGCGCGGAAGACTATTGAACGAATTCCAACTCCTGGCGGTGTGGAATCAGTCCCGCTTCGAAGGCTCGTCCAAGGAACCGGCGGATCGTCTCGCGTCCCTTCTCACCATAGTCGAGTGTCCAGTGGTTGACATACATACCGACGAACTCATCCGCGAGTTCTGTGCCCATGTCGCGGGCATAGTTGAGTGCGTATTGCACGGCCTCGGGGCGATGGTCGAGACTGTATTGAATGCTCTCGGTGAGGAGATCTGAAATGACTTTTCGATCAGGGGCAGCATGCCGTTTAGCGATCACATTGGCTCCGAGGGGAAGCGGGAGACCGTCGTTTTCTTTGCCCCACCAGACGCCAAGGTCTTCACAGAGAGTCAGGCCCTCGTTTTTGTAAGTGAGTTGCCCCTCGTGAATGATGAGGCCCACGTCTGCTTCGTCATTCTTGACCGTAGTAAATATTTCGTCGAAGGGCACGACCTTGTAGTTCAGCTCTGCTGCAGGCTTACCGATCCATAGTTGAAGGGCGAGGAAGGCACTGGTCATCGTGCCTGGAACGGCGATGGTTTTGTTCGCGATTTCTTCCTTCGTGAAGCTCTGCTTGGCCACAAGCATCGGGCCGTAGCCGTCGCCCATGCTGGCTCCGCTGGGGAGAAGCGCGTAGTTCTCACTGACGTAGGCGTAGGCGTGGACGCTGATTGCGGTGATATCAAGTTCGCTACGCGTGGCGCGCTCGTTGAGCGTTTGGATATCTTGAAGAATGTGTTCGAAGGTGTAGCCGCCGGTTGGGATTAAATCTTTGGCCAAGGCGTAAAACATGAACGCATCGTCGGGATCCGGAGAGTGGCCTAATGTGAGGTGTTGTTTGGTCATTAAGAGCTTAAGAGAAGAGTCCTGCGTCTGATCTGGATGGTTCAATTGGTGTGCCCGTCCTGCCGTGAGCATGGCGGATCACTGGTGGCGGGTCAACTGCCAGAAGTCGTTATCGTGAGTTTTTACTCGAAAATGAGTGCCTTTCACCGTCCGAGTCGAGGCCGCTTCAGGTCTTTTTTCCGAATCATGGTAAATTTTGATCAGGCCCGCCTTGCTCTGATCGGGCCATTTGGCTAGGGTCGCGATTTCTGCTTTGCCGGACGGACGCCGTCAGGTGGGGCGATGTAAAGCACAGGCCTATGTCAGATTCATATATCCAAAACTTGTTTGCCGAACGAATCGGCGGAAATCAGTACGGCAAATCCACTGCAATCTATAAGTTCGAGAAAATCAAACGGGCCAAACTGGCCGCACTCGAAGCCAATCCGGGTGGTGAGATTATCGATATGGGGGTGGGCGAGCCCGACGAAATGGCCTTCCCTGAGGTTGTCAAGGTGCTCGCCGAAGCTGCCGCAAAGCCCGGGAATCGTGGGTATGCCGACAATGGGGATCAAGTTCTCAAGGAGGCTGCGGCGGACTACTTGAAGAATGTGTGTGGAGTCGCTGGAATTGATCCGAAGACGGACGTTCTTCACTCGATTGGAAGCAAGGCAGCGTTATCTATTCTACCAGCGGCCCTGATCAATCCAGGTGACTATGTCCTGATGACGACACCCGGTTATCCAATTTTCGCGACTCACGCTCGGTACTACGGTGGTCAGGTTCATAATTTGCCAATCAATCGTGAGAACAATTTCCTGCCAGATCTAAAATCGATACCGGCTGATGTATTGGAGAAAGCAAAGGTCTTGGTCTTGAATTATCCCAACAATCCGACCGGTGCGAGCGCGACGCCTGAGTTCTTCGCTGAGGTTGTTGAGTTTGCGAAAGCAAACAATTTGGTCGTTGTCCATGATGCTGCTTACACTGCGCTTGTTTTTGAGGGCAGCCCTCTCAGCTTTCTCTCGATTCCGGGAGCGAAGGATGTGGGGATTGAACTGCACTCGACAAGTAAGTCGTTCAATATGACAGGTTGGCGTTGCGGGTTCGTGGCTGGTAACCCGCTCCTCGTCAAGGCCTACGGCGATGTGAAGGACAACACGGATTCAGGGCAGTTTCTGGCCATCCAACATGCTGCCGCTTACTGCTTAGATCATCCCGAAATCACCGAACAAATTGCCGAAAAATATTCTCGGCGAATGAGTGGTTTAGTCGATGTTCTTTCTTCCTTGGGTTTCGATGCCAAGAAGCCGAAGGGTTCCTTCTTCTTGTATGTTCCATCTCCAAGAGCAGCCGTGCAAGCGGATGGATCGCGGGTCGAGTTTAAGAATGGTGAAGATGCCTCTCAGTGGCTTATCAAAGAGAAGTTGATTTCCACGGTGCCCTGGGATGAATCGGGTGCTTTCCTGCGCTTTAGTGTGACGTTTGCCGGCAAGGGAGAAGAAGCCGAACAGGCAGTCTTGGGTGAGATTAAGCGACGACTTGGAGATGTGACTTTCGAGTTCTAAGGCCACGGAATTTCCTTGTGAGTGAGAGCATCCCGCATTGGCTCACCCAAAGCTCGGACGAAGAGTTGTTGGTCGCTGTGAGGGTGCAACCTCGGGCTTCTCGGAATGCCATCCTTCTCCCTGAGAAGGATGGCGAGCGTCTAAAGGTTCGAGTTACGGCTCCTCCGCTGGAGAATGCTGCCAATGCTGCGGTATTGAAACTCTTTGCCGACGAGTTTGGATTAAGGAAGTCGGCTGTTCTCTTGGACGCTGGCAAGCGCTCAAGAAACAAACGTGTCAGGATCATCGGGATTTCAGCTGCGGCTCTGGTGAAGAGATTGACGAACCGGAGTTGAGTCGCTGTGACCGTCTAGTGTTTCTCACGATAGCGCTCAGATTGTTCTCGTGCCCGGGCTCGGAGTTTCTGAAAACGCTCTGGATATTTAAGTCTAAGGTTCTCTTTCTCGAAGGGATCGTTCGCCAGATTGAACAGCCACTCGCCTTCTGTGGGGCTCTGAACGTATTTCCAATCCCCGCTTCGAAGAGATCGCCACTGTCCTCGATCAAGTTCAGCGTGGGGGCCTAGTTCCCAGAAAAGGTCGCGAGGCCCAATCTTTGCTCCGTCTAGCAGAGCTTGACTAATGTCTATTCCATCAATCCCCTCGGGAATTGGGATCTTTGCGAGGCTTGCGAAGGTGGGGAAAATGTCGAGGGCAGATCCCACGATTTGACTTTTTGTTCCCGCCTTGAATTTTCCCGGCCAACGCATGAGGCAGGGAACCCGAACGCCTCCTTCAAAAAGGGTGGCCTTGCCCGCGCGGTAAGGTGTGTTTCTGCCGCCATAGTTGGGATCGCCTCCGTGGTCAGTCATGAAGATCACGACTGTCGATTCGTCCAGTTTCTCTCTCTCAAGGGTTGCGAGAACACGGCCTATGTTGTCATCCAGATTGGTCACCTTAGCTGCAAATTTTCGTCGCGTGGGATCCTTAATGAATCGGACACGTTCCAGGTCAGCTGGGGGTGGTTGAAGGATATTGACCGGGACGTCGTTTCCGTCGTCCCATCCTTTGCCGAAGTGAGGCGCGTTGTAGGCTAGGTAGAGAAAGAATGGCTTCTCATCCTGTCGGTTCTGGATGAACGAGACTGCCTCGTCGGTGATGAGGTCCGTTGCATAACCGGTCTGTTCAATTGCTCGGCCATTGCGATACCAGTCCGGTGTGTTCCCATAGCTCATGGTGTAGAAATCAACGCATCCTGCTGTGTGGCCGTAGGTGTGCGCGAATCCGTGTCGTTGGGGAAAGAGAGACGCGTCTCCGTGGCCGAGGTGCCATTTACCTACTAACCCGCAATGGTAACCGTGCCTTGATAGAGCGGTTGCGATAGTCGTTTCATGGGAGCGAATTCCTCGCTGTTTGTCTTGAGGGGCCAGAAACATGAGCGCCCCGAGCAATTCGTCCTGCGACCGACTGGGGTTGCGTCCGGTTAAGAGCCCAAACCGAGACGGGGTGCAGATTGATGAGGCGACATACCAGGACTGAAACTGAATGCCGTCTCTAGCCAGCGTGTCGATGTTTGGAGTCGGAATTTCACTGCCGTAGCAGCCGACGTCCGCGAGACCCTGATCGTCGGTGAATATCAGCAGAAAATTCGGGCGGTCTGGTTCCTGTGATGCCTCCAGTAGGGTGATTCTCCCAGCTAACGCAATCAATAGAAGTATACAAGAGTAAGGACTTATTCCTTGGCGAATACGGGTGAGCTTGGGGAAGATCATCTGGAGACCGTTGAGGGTGTCATCAATTGAGAGGCGAAATCGGATCATATGGGTCTGTGCCCGAGAATGCGGATGGCGTAGAGAAAAATCAAGATCGTGACAGACTCGCTTGTTGAGCTTTGAAGGAGGTCTGAAATAGATCTAGGTCGTCTTTTTAGGAGTTATACGTCAAAAAAACGACATTAAGTCCAAATTGTTGAGTGACGGAGCATTATGAAATCGACGTCGGGTTTCTGCTCACTATTCTGATGGCTTCGCAGAGGAAACGGCGGTGTATGTGATAGGCCGGACCGTTTTAGAGGGAGTTTAGTTTCTGATAGGATGAAGCAGTATTACGGACATGCTTGAAACGTACGATAAGGGAAAAATAGCCGGGTGTTTTGGGTTTGGCTGTCTGTTGGTTGTGGTGCTTTTTGCTTTGGGGGGGCTGGGGGCCTATTTCGGCGTGAAAACGTTTGTTGAGTCCGCCGTCGACAAATACACAGAACGATCTCCTGCCCCGTTGGCTCAAGTGAACTTGAGTGTGGAAGAATCGCTCGAGATCACAGAGAAAATAGATTCTTTTAAAGAGTCCTTTCGCGATTCAAGTGAGGATAACCTTGGTGCTGAACTTGAGTTGACGTCCCGGGAGGTGAACTACCTGATCAGTAACAGCTTGGATCCCTTGTTCGTCGAGCTTCGGGATAAGGTTCGCTTCAAGTTTGAAGAAGGAAAGATCAAAACGGATCTCAGTCTTCCTCTGGATAAGTCGCGAATCAAAAATCTCCAGGGGCGCTACTTGAATGGAACGGCCGATATGTCACTCGGTTTGGAAGGCGGAGAACTCGATCTCAACGTCAGCTCCTTGAGGGCGAACGGGTTCGATGTTCCAGACAATTTCTTGAACCTTGTGCAGGAGCGTTCCGGTATCATGGAAAGGGTCATGTCGGATGCTCGTTTCGCTGAGCTCTCACAGTATTTAGAGAGTTTTGAAGTGGTCGGGGATCGAGTGAAACTCAAATTGAAGAAGGGTGTGGAACTCGAAGAGGTTCGTCGGAAGTTCGGACGTTGAGCCTGCCCGAATCCGGATCGGCAATTTCAAGACTGAAGATTGCCTGCGAGTTCGCTCACAGAGCGGTCTGTCATTCCAGCTAGAAAATCGCAGATGACTCGCTTCTTGGGGGATTCTTTCCAGCTTTGGAATGCTTGAATTCCCATCTCTTCAGGGTGGTCGACGTAGTGATTGAATAGGGTTCGCAGCGTTTGGACTGCTCGAAGGTTTGGTTCGTGAACTTCGGGATGGTAGTAAAGGTTCTTGTAGAGATAGTCCCGTAACTCTCGATTCGCAGCCGCAAGAGATGGGGAATAGGCTACGAGAGGGTGGTCCACTTCCCGAATCTTGTCTGCGCATTCGGGGCGAAGTTCTTCAAGCGCGCGTTCCGTCGTTGTCACGACATCTTTGACTTGTCTGTCGATAATACAACGGATGATGAAGTAGCGTCGTGATTCCTCTTTGGCGTTGGGGTAGTCCCGCATGACTTCAGCTGCTGCGGTTGCCCATATCTCAATATTTTGCTCGAGTTCGCTTTCAGCTAAAAGCCCGGACTCGAGTCCGTCATCAAGGTCGTGGCTGTAGTAGGTGATTTCGTCTGCGAGGTTGGAAACTTGAGCTTCAAGACTGGGAGAGAAGAATTCGAACTCTTGCTGCTCTTCGGGACGATCATAGCTCGTTTCGTGCTTTGCGAGTCCTTCTCTGACTTCCCAGCTGAGATTTAGTCCGGGGAAATCCGGATATTTTTGCTCGAGGAGTTCAACGACCCGGAGGCTTTGTCGGTTGTGCTCAAAACCCCCTTCGTCTGCCATCAGTTCGTTGAGGGCATCCTCGCCCTTGTGACCGAAGGGGGAGTGTCCGAGATCGTGAGCCAGGGAGATGGCTTCGGTGAGATCCTCGTTGATGCTGAGTGCGCGAGCGATATTGCGGGAGATCGCTGCCACTTCCATGGTATGAGTGAGGCGGGTTCGGAGGTGGTCTCCACTGCCGTTCAGGAATACTTGGGTCTTGTATTCCAGGCGACGAAAGGCGCGAGAATGGATGATGCGATCCCGATCCCTCTGGTATCGGGTTCTCCATCCTTCTTCTGACTGGGCGTACTTTCGGCCCCTTGAATCCCGACTTTTCTGTGCGTAGGGAGCAAGATGAGAGGCTTCTCGATCTTCGATCTCCTTGTGCGAAAGTGGCATGCTGCCTTTAAGCCTCCGGGATGTATTTTTCGATCGGCAATCCTTTGAACTCAAAAAGGCGCTTGATGGTGTCCTCAATGAGATTGTTGGGACAGCTTGCCCCGGCGGTGATTCCGATTGTTTGAGGGGATGAAGAGAGCCAATTCTCAGTCTCAACTTCTTGATTCTGATGCTGGTCGTAGTGAACGATTTTCTCAGCCGAGATCATCTTGCTGGCATTCTTGATAAAGTAAGTGGGAAGTTTTTCCTCTCCCATTTCGGCCAAGTGCGATGTGTTCGATGAGTTGTAACCGCCGACGACGAGCAACAAATCCATGCGGCGAGCGAGGAGGGATTGGAGTGCATCCTGTCGATCCTGTGTTGCGCCGCAAATGGTATCGAAGAATCGAAAATGCTGGTCCACTTCTTCTAGCCCATAGCGGTCTATCATGGCCTTCTTTAGGCGTTTTTGAACTTCCTCGGTCTCGCCTCTCAGCATCGTAGTCTGGTTGGCGACTCCAATTGCCTTCAGGTGTTTGTCGGGATCGAATCCATCAGAATGAGCGCCTTGAAACCGTTGGAGAAACTCCTCTCGTTGGCCTCCGTTCGTGATATAGTCGCAGACGTAGTTCACGTCTTCGAGTGTGAGAACGACGAGGTAGTGACCGTTGGTGGCGCTTGCTTGCGAGCTTGTAGCCATGGTCTCCTCGTGCCAAGACTTGCCGTGAATGATGCTGGTGACTGAGTCTCGGCTGTATTGCCGAACTCGTTTCCAGACGCTCATCACGTCTCCACACGTTGTATCGACAATCGTGCAGCCGATCTCCTCAATGGCCTCGCGGGTCGCGACTTCGGTTCCGAATGCTGGAATGATGACAACATCTTCAGCCGAGAGTTGAGCCAGATCTTCCTCGTTGGGCCGGCTCGCGATCGGTTGAACGCCCATGCTCTTGAGTTGGTCGTTTACGTCGGGATTGTGGATAATCTCGCCGAGCAAGAGCACGCGTTGCTTTGCGGGAAAGACTTTGCGGGCTGCGTAGGCGAGATCAATGGCCCTTTCAACGCCGTAGCAAAACCCGAATTCCTTTGCTAAGTAAATCTTGAGCTGATCGTCTGCGTTGAGCGTGTTGCCGTTTGCTCGAAGGTAATCAACGATATGACTCCGATAGTGGGTGACAACTTGAGCATGGACTTCCTTCATCACGTCTGGACGACGAAGATTGAGTCGGGGAGGGCGTTTAGTCGCTGATGTTGCCATACACAGGCAATCTAGCATGTCCGGATCAAGCGTCTAGCTGAATCCCGCGCGGGATGAACGTTGTTGTTTTTTTCTTAGGTGGGGATGTCGATTTTGAATGCTTCTTTCGAGTGCTTGGCGTATTTTCCGCGGTATGCAATTGAAGCAAGATTCTTGAGGTTTGGCAGGGTATCGCAAACAGTTTTCAAGTGCGGCTTGGATGGCTCCGTTGTTGGTTGCTGTTCTGGTGGGAATCTCGGGGTGGTGGGCGAGCACGACCGTCAAGAGTGCCATGCAGCAACAGTTGACAAGTGAGCTGCAGACAATCCTGACCGCTGACGTCACTGCCTTAGATATCTGGATCAATACCCAGCGCCGAACCGCTATGGCGTTGGCGGGTGATCCGAATATCCAGTCATACGTGCTCGCACTGATGTCCCGATTGTCAGAGGAAACGTCCCTCCCCTCTGGGGGCCTTCTCGAATCTGAGCGCTTGCGTCAGTACTTGGACTCCAGATTGACGCCGCTCGGCTACAGTTTTGTAATCGTCAATGAGCAGGGGCTGGTCGTCTGCGGGCCAACGGATGACATCGTGGGGCTTGAGTTGCACCCGGAGCAGCTGAGTTTGTTCGAACGACTCTTTTCCACCGGGCAACCGGTACTCGTCACTCCCTTTATCGCTCCGGCTAGTCATGGACGAACGCCCCTGGATCGGGTTTTCCGAAAAATTCGATCGCGGCGCCCGAGGGCAAATCGTGAGCCTGAGAACCCTCAAAACCCAGCGGGTGGAGATGAATCCCTGATGCAGGTCAGTGCTCCTATTGCTAACGCCGATGGAATGGTTATTGCAGGTTTGGGGCTCATCATTCGCCCTGAGAGCGAGTTTACTCGGATCCTGTCGGTGGCACGATCCGGGCAGACGGGGGAAACCTTCGCCTTTGATCGGACGGGCTTGTTGATTTCGCAGAGTCGATTTGAAGATCAGTTGCGAAAGCTAGGCTTGTTGGGAAAGAAGGACGGCCAATCATCGGCCCTGAATATTGAATTGAGAGATCCGGGCGAGAATCTACTGGATTCGTTCGAAGTTGAAACGGCTCCTTCAACATGGCCACTCACGCGGATGGTCCATGAGGCTGTTCAAGGTGGGGTGGGCGTGGATGTAGAGGGTTTTCGAGATTATCGGGGAGTGGAGGTCGTTGGGGCGTGGCAGTGGTTGCCCCGTTACGGATTTGGAGTTGCCACAAAAGTCGATGCGGCCGAAGCCTACCAGCCACTGGCGGTGTTGCAGTGGACCTTCGCAACCCTGTTTCTCATGTTGCTCCTTTGCGCGGTGGCGATGTCTCTTTTTTCTTACCTGAATTTGAATCTTCGGATGCGAGTCGAAGAGGCCGCTCTTGAGGCTAAAGAGCTGGGGCAATATACCTTGGTGAATCGAATTGGTCAGGGAGGCATGGGCACAGTCTTCAAAGCTCGTCATGCGCTGATGAGACGGGCGACGGCGATCAAATTATTGATGCCGGAGAACGCTGATCCGTTGGCGATTCGACGGTTCGAACGGGAAGTTCAGCTGACTTCCCGCCTTTCCCATCCGAATACGATCCAGATTTATGACTATGGTCATACTCCCGAAGGAATCTTCTACTACGCTATGGAGTATCTGGAAGGCATCAGCCTAAAGGAGCTGGTGCAGGAGTATGGCCCTTTGCCAGAGAATCGGATTTGTCATGTCCTGAGACAGATCTGCGCCTCGCTTAAGGAAGCGCATACAGCGCACCTGGTGCACCGGGATATCAAACCTGCCAATGTCTTCTTGTGTGATCGCGGAGGGATCTTGGATACCGTGAAGGTGCTCGACTTCGGGCTCGTGATGAATATTCGAGAGGACGCCAATCGTGCGAAATCCAAGAAGCAGCCTCGGTCGGTCACAGGGACCCCTCAGTTTTTCTCTCCCGAGGCGATCGAGTCGCCTTACACTGTTGATCACAGAAGCGATCTCTATTCACTCGGAGCCCTCAGTTACTATCTGTTGACCGGAGAACACGTTTTCGATGGCCAAACGGCTCGGGAGATATGCGAGAAGCAAGTTTCGGAAGCTCCGATTCCCCCGAGTCAGCGCACAGGAAAGCAGTATTGTCAGGTGTTGGAGGCGGCGATTCTCAAGTGTCTTGAAAAACAAGCTTCAGAGCGGCCGCAGACCGTAGTAGAACTCCTTGCCATGCTCGAAGCGAGTCCGCATGTCCGAACGTGGACAGATGAGATGGCGGCGGAATGGTGGGGGAGTCATCATCTTCGAAGCCGGATCGTGTCCCATGCGAAACAACTGGATGAAACGGTTAAGGTTCAACCGACGATTCGGGTGGATATGGAACGGTGGAACGACGAATAGATTTTGTTCCTTTAGTCTGTCCGGTCACGGTCGCGATTCCTGCGAGGGCTCGCTGAACACTATCCGTAGTGAGGTGGCCGTGTATTGTGTTTCTGGACTTGATCGAGTTCGATGCTTTGAATCTTCTCTGTGAGGTGATGCTGTGCTTTTGAGAATTGGCGCAACTGCCGGTCCTGTTCTTGGACCACTTCATTGAGCCTGTCCACAAGGTGCTCTAGTTGAGCGATGTGGGATTCAAGGCTGATGATTCGGCTTTCGATGTCTTCTTGGTTCATCCCATGTTTCCGGACCGAGGTTGCTGAGACGGTTTTGCCCGGTGCTGCATTCGAATATAGTGGAAAAGATACTGCTGTGCATAGCCGGAATACGGACGAAAGTATTCCTGTGAGAATGCTTCAAGTTCGCGGTCCGAAGGGGATTGTTGGGGGAAGTAGAGTTCTTTTAAGGCCCTTCTGACCCAGACATCGATTGGGAATGCATCTTGATTTCCATAAGCAAAGAGGAGAACGCAGGCGGCGATTTTAGGTCCGACCCCCTGAAGTGTTTGGAGGATTTCCTGGGCCTGGTGATAGTCGAGCTCGTGTATTTCGCTCAACTGAACCCTGCCTTCGTGAACGGCTTCTGCTGCGTGTTTCAGGAACGGAGCTCTGTAGCCCATTCCGAGCGAACGGAGATCACTCTCGGTCGCCTTTGCGATTCGGTCAGCCGGAGGAAAACTGAATGCCGGTGAATAGCCTGAGGGCGTTGGGAGGGGGTGTCCATAGCGCTGTGCTAGTCGAGCGATGATTTGCTGGATGTGTGGGATTTGTTTCGTGGACGACAAGATGAAAGAGGCGAGGCACTCCCAGGGTTCTTGCCGAAGTAAGCGAAGACCCCGATAATCACGAACAGCTTCTCGTAGGTGCTCATCTGACGGGAACACCGCCGTGATCGCATCAATCTTCTCCTTTGGCTGAAAGTAGTTCGCGATGCGATCCCAGACTGGTCTCTCGGCCGAGCTTGCGATCTTCAGGGTCTTGGGCGTGTGCGAAACCAGGAGCCAATGGTTGGCGACGATGCCGACCCAATATCCGTTTTCCCGACGCCAGCGAAAGGCCTGACCACAGTCGAGTGTGACGCTGAGGTTGTAGTTCTCGACAGGGAACGATCTGGACGTGAGTCGAGGCTCAGTTGGCACCGTTGTTAGGGGGCGATTCTAGTATTTGATGATCGACCTTACTGGTGACTGGCCAAGGCGGGCTCGACCCTCTAGGAATTCGAGTTCAATCAGAAACACGGCCTCGAGTAATTGGGCCTCTAATTTATTTAACAGCGAAACAGCCGCAGCAGCCGTGCCTCCCGTTGCCAGAAGATCATCGACCAAGAGAACTTTTGAACCGGGTTGGATGGCGTCGGTGTGAATGGCGATGGTGTTGGATCCGTACTCTAAATCGTAGCTCTCCTCGTAGGTGTCGAATGGGAGTTTGCCTTTCTTCCGGACCGGCGTGAACCCGGCATTCAATCGGACGGCTACGGCAGCCCCGAAGATAAATCCCCGTGCGTCGATTCCTACAATCTGATCGATGTCTCCAGGCTGGTATGGGAGGCAGATTTGGTCAATCGCCACCTTAAACAGGTTGGGGGCGGAAAGGACGGGGGTAATGTCTTTGAATTGAATCCCGGGCTCAGGAAAATCGGGAATGGTTCGAATTGCGTCTGAAAGCGTTTTGAGTGCGGACATCCTTGGTCGTTGGTAGAGTCGGGTTCTCTTCTAGAACCGATTATTTCTTTACGGCCTCAAGCTTCTCAATCATTCTGCGAAGCTTCGCGAGTGCAATGTTTTGAATCTGGCGCACTCGCTCCCGTGTGACTCCGAAGTGTGTGCCGACTTCCTCCAGCGTTCGCTCTGAACCTCCGCTGAGTCCAAATCGATAATCGAGAATGGTTGCTTCACGCTCGGGGAGATTGGAAACGAGGTCTTTGAGCATCCCGTTTACGGTTTTCTCTTCGAGAGAATCATAAGGGTTTTCCGCATTCTCATCCCGAACGAGATCCGCGAGCGTTGCGGACTCGTCCTCTTGGATCGGAGAATCCAATGAGGCGGGCCTCACGGCGACGTTGCGCAAGCGTGCAATTCGGCGTGGGGTCATCTCCATCTCCTCCGCCAATTCTTCATCCGTTGGTTCGCGGCCGAAGAGCTCTTGGAGTTTCGAAGCCGTTCGGCGGAGCTTGGAAATTTTATCGACCAAATGGACTGGAAGCCGAATCGTTTTGGACTGGTTGGCGAGTGACCGTTTGATGGCTTGCTTGATCCACCAGGCTCCGTAAGTGGAGAGTTTGCTTCCTTTGTTGGGGTCAAACCGTTCGACGGCCTTCATTAGCCCAATGTTACCCTCATTGATTAAATCAAGCAGTGGCAGGCCCAGGCCGTCGTAGTCATGGGCAATTTTGACGACCAGCCTAAGGTTGGCCTTGATCATCTTCTCGCGGGCTTCAACGTCTCCTTTTTGGATGCGAAGTGCGAGATCGCATTCCTCCTCAGGTGTGAGCAAGGCGACTTGACCAATTTCCTTGAGATACAACTTGATGGCCGAGTCACCGTCATAACTACTTCGCTGACTCTGGGGAGCGTCGGTGTAGGGAGCCACTTCGCGAGGAACGGTCGTCGAAGCGCTATTAGACTCAACGGGTTGATGATTCTCTGGGGATGACGACTCGGTCATTGGCAATTTCGTCAGGGCCTGTTTGAGTGTGTTTTCTAGATCGGTTTCGTTCTGCTAACTGGGACCGGTCCGGCGCAGGCTACATTGAGTTCGTGCGCTTGGTGTCAAGTGGTCTCAGGGGATGGTGGGGGAAAGCCATCATTGCCGCAAGCCAATTAGTCACTCCACTTTTCGTTTGGTGTTCAGGTGAGACGGGATTGGTCAAGAATCATTTTTTGCAAAATGTTTCAAACGCGCCTCCAAAGAGGTTCCTGACATCTCGCTTGATCTCTTCGTCTGTGACTTGCCATCCGGCGCTGACGATATCTGCGTATTTCTCAGCGAGAACGTTGGCGATGATTGTTCGCGAGTGACTCCATTTGTAGATGAGCTGATCCAAAACTCGCGCGTCTGAGTGCTGCGGGGTAACGCTGAGTCCCAAGAGCTCGAATCGGAGCCGGGTCATCTCATCGATGACGTGTGGCACGTTGGTAAACCACCAGCAGCCAAAAATATGAAGATTCGGGAATTTGCGAGCCAGGACGCATAGTTCGTGTTGGTTTTCCTTGGCGAGGACGGTGCAGAGAAACTTCGCCTCCGGGTGTTGGCTACAGAGATTCTCGAGGGCCTGAAGTTCTGATCGACCCATCCCGTCGCCCGCAAGTTCGAGCTGGGGGTTGACGGCTCGCTTGACGCCGATCATCAGGGCAAGCGGTTGGTTGTTTTCGATGCAGTGGGGAATGACTGCCTTCTGGAGTATTTCGGTCGTTGGATTGTCGGCCGGATACCGGAAACTGGGGGGGAGAGATACCATGAGGTATTGGGCCGCAAATTTCTGGTTCCACTGGCTGAGGAAGCGCTTGATCTCGGATACAGTTTTGTCGTTCAGCTCAGGTTGTACTTGGAAATCATCGCCTTGCAGGGCGCCAACAGTGTTTTCCCAGTCCAGCAGCAGCGGATCGATTCTCAGGCCTCCGACGAATCGGCTGTCGCGATCAAATCCCTTGTCCCATACGGGACGCTCGAGGGGATCGAAGGGGGAGTTCGTCATGCAGATCCGATTGACGTTGGCGGTCTCTAGACAGCGATTAACAATCGATTCAGGCGACTGCTCGGCATACCATTTTCGAATCAATGGGAGTTCCCGCTTTCCCACGTCCAGTCCCAGTTTATTGAGTGTTGTTAAGACGCCACGACAGGCTTCGGAGATGGGAGAATGCTCAAGGAAGAGGTGCTTCCAGATGACATCAGCCTGCTCTGACTTGGTCAACTTCCAGAACGCCTCGTAGGACACATCGGTGTATCGGAAGACTTCAGCGACTAGGTAATGGTAGGTGAGTAGATCGTCAATTCCGTACAACAACAAGGAACCGAAGGCCGGGTCGTAGAGGTGTGTATGGATATCGAAAACAGGAGTATCCTGGACGATCGCGTGAACGCGGTCCGCAAGCTGTGCTCGACTCGAATCCGAAAGTTCCGTATGCATGGCGGCAGTTTATTTGAGTCGGTCAGAGTTCTCAAGCCTGGGGAGAGTCTTATGTCTGTCAGAATTGTCGATTGGGATATTCGAATGCTTCAACAAAGGACTCGCATGCCGTTTCGCTACGGAATTGCGACGATGACCGAGTTTCCTCTGTTGTTTCTCAGCTTGGTGGTCGAATGGAATGGGAAGACGACGACGGGCGTCGCTTCAGACCTGCTCCCCCCCAAATGGTTTACTAAGATCCCCGACAAAGCACCGGCTGAAGAAATCGATGAACTGCTGCATGTGATTCAGAATGCCGTTTCGCATTCCCTTGAACTCGTTGCCCCTAACGTCTTTGAGTTCTGGAAAGCCCTCTATGAGCGTCAGAATGAGGAGGCAAAGCGAGAAAGTCTTCCAGGACTCTTGATTCATTTCGGAACTTCATTGGTTGAGCGAGCAATGTTGGATGCCGCTGCTCGCTCGTCGGGACATTCTTTCTCGGGTTTAATCCGAAGCTCTGAATTTGGTCTGAATCTGGGGAGCGTTCACAAGGAGCTGTCTGGTCATTCGGTGGAAGATTTTCTTCCCGAGGCCCCATTGCGGTCGGTCATTGCGAGGCACACAATTGGGCTGGGAGACCCTCTGACTGAGGGAGATTTGAATGAAGTGGAACGGGTTGATGATGGCCTGCCCGAATCGCTTGATCAATGTATTCGGCGCTATGCTCTAAAACACTTCAAAATCAAGGTGAGTGGCCAACGAGAGCTTGATCTGCCACGCTTGACTCGGATCTTGGATGTCATTTTTGCCGAGGCAGGATCGTCTGTCGCGTTCACGCTTGATGCGAATGAGCAATTCAGGAGTATGGATGAGTTTCAAAGTTTCTGGGAGGATTTGAAGGCTGCCCCGTGGTTTTCACGCTTCTTTGAGCGATTGCTCTTCGTGGAGCAACCATTGCACAGGGATGTGGCGCTGAGTGCTGAGCTTCCATCGGAGTCCGAGGGAGGGCAGCATTGGCCTCGCTTTATCATCGACGAGTCGGATGGAGAGTTGGACGCCCTCGTTTGTGCGCTTCGGCTGGGTTACAGTGGTACGAGCCACAAAAATTGCAAAGGGGTGATCAAAGGCATCTCGAATCGGTGTCTTATCGAGAAGCGAAAACGTGAGGATGCTAGGGGGAGCTTGCTGATGAGCGGAGAGGATTTATGCAATCAGGGACCGGTCTCCCTGCAGCAGGATTTGGCAGTGATGGCGTTCTTGGGAATTGAGTCCGTTGAGCGGAACGGCCATCACTATTGCCGGGGATTATCCGGCCTGCCTCGCACCGTGCAAGAACTCGTGGAGACGGCCCATCAAGATCTGTACGCACGGTTCGACTCCTCGTGGGCGACACTTCGGATCGAGAGCGGAAGGATTGCCCTGGACACGGTGAACCAAGCGCCATTTGGCTATGGCTTCAACGTTCCAATTGCCGATCTGCCGACGCTTGATGAATGGCAGCGGGCTCGATGATCGCTCTCTCTAACGAAGAAGACAGCGTCCCTTTCCGCGGCTGATTTCTCCGATTCTGAAGTGCGGTTCGCGAATGCGCTTCAAGTAGGTGCTAAGTTCATCGGCTGACTTGCTGTCGACGATCGCGACCATGCCGATTCCCATGTTGAAGACGGTGTGCATTTCCTCGACCGAAACCTTGCCCGCTTTCTGGATGATGTCGAACACCGGCTGAGCGTCCCAGCTCCCAAGACTGATCTTTGCGTCGACATTCTTAGGCAAAATCCTGGGGATGTTGTCCACGAAACCTCCTCCTGTGATATGCGCGAAGCCCTTGATCCGGGCTTGGGCTTTCGGAGGATTGAAACGCTTGATGAGTTTTTGAAGAAGCGGAAGATAGGATCGGTGAACCTTGAGCAGCTCTGCTTTTACGGTTGTTCCGAGTTCCGCCACTTTCGAGCTAGGTTTGAGCTTGAGTTTGTCAAAGAAGATATCCCGAGCCAGAGTGTAGCCGTTGGTGTGGAGTCCGTTGGAAGGAAAACCGATAATCACATCTCCCGACTTTACTTTTCGGCCGTCAAGGATTTGAGATTTCTCGACGACACCCACAATTGTTCCGCTCACATCATACTCTCCCTTTTGGTAGAAGCCTGGCATTTGAGCGGTTTCTCCCCCGACAAGCGCACAATTGTTCTCTTTGCAGGCTATTGCAAAGCCTCTGACTATGGACTCAAATACTTTTGGCTTCAGGACTCCCGTGCCCAGATAGTCTAGGAAGAACAGCGGTTCCGCACCGAGGACAGCGATATCGTTGACGCAATGATTGACGAGGTCCTGTCCGATCGTGTCGTGCTGATTGGCTGCGAAAGCGACTTTTAATTTGGTGCCCACGCCATCGACACTGGAAACGAGAACAGGCTTCTTGTATTTGCTGGTTGAAAGACTGAAGAGTCCTCCGAAACCCCCAACGGTACCCAGCACCTCGGGACGATGGGTTGATTTGAGGAGAGCGGGAAGGGAGGTCTTGACTTGGTTGCCAAGTTCAATATCGACGCCAGCTTTGGCGTAGGCGTTTTTCTTCATGGGCAGTAATGTTTCGCAAGGGCAGGCCAGTGCCCCGTTCTTCAAATAGATTTGCCGACATCGACCTGGACCGCCGAGTCATCGAGACCAGCGATGCAGGTGATTTTGCTACCTCAAGAATTGCTTTCGGTGGAACCAGAATTTGACGGCGTTTCGGTAGGTGTCGAAGCAGGCGCGTCGCTAGACCCAGTTGGAGACGGGGGCTCTTCAGGCGTGGCTTCTTTAGTTGCTGCCGGTTCGATTGATTCCGTAGGACGATCCTCGTTCGTTGGCTTCTCAGCTGGTGCAGTAGGACTGCCGGCTGGGGAATCGGTGCTCGCAGAATCTGTTGAAGCTACCGGCTGCTCCGCCTCTGGTGTAGCAGCAGCAGGCGTAGGTGCTGCTGCCGTTGCAGCGTCGGGTGTCTTACCCTCTACTTCGGTTGCTTTGGGATTCGAATCGGCGGCGTCTCCTTTAGGAGCGTTGGTCGAACCTTTCTCAGGTCGGGGGGCCGGTTTCTTGGCCGTCTCCATTTTGCCATTGGAAAACTCGATGACGTGACCTTGGTGAATCAACCAATGGAGATCCGTGATGATCGCCTTTTCTTCAGGAGTCGTTGGCTGACTCGGTGGCTCTTCAGAAGCGGCTGCTGGCGGGTCCACCTTATCCGATTCTTCTGAGTTCGGGGCCGAATCTGTTTTCTCGGCGTCGGACTCTGTGGTTGTCGCTGCAGCAGGTTCAGCGCTCGCGGGCGTCGCTGTGGCTGGTCTGAGGGCATCGAACAGCTTCTTTCGATTGCAGTCAGGGGTGGCATCAATGAACTCGACGATTTTTTGGACGCTCGTCGAAACAGGGGTTTCCGTCATGTCGAGATACTTAGGTCGAGCCACTGACACGTGCGTAATCGTCCGGTTTACTTTGAAGAATTGAAGCCCGAGTCGGGCAAACATCTGGCTCAGAATGGTGGCCACCTGGAGAGGGAAACGTCGCTGATCATCCACGTGGAATCGAATCAAGTCCTGAAGGGGCTTTGATGGCGTCTTCAAGCCTGCCGCCGCTGTGAAGCTGAGCGTTTTTCCGGTTTCGATTGTAGCTGCTGCGTGATTCGCTTTAAAATCCTCGATGAGTGCTTCCCACGTGTCGATCGGTTCTGAATCAGGGTTGGCTTTAGATTTGTATTGGGTCTTCCAGCTTTGGTCATCAATCCACTTTTTGACGACCTCTTCTTCTCGTACGATTTTGACGCGATCTTTGTAGACGTCGAAGTTCATGCGGCTGAACCGTTCTGAATGAAGACTTCGGAGTGCGTCCTGGTAGCCGTGATAGTTAGGCGGTCCCAAAATCACTCCTGAAATCCCACACTGAGCGACGAAACTGAAGTTACCCTTGGGGGGATCGGTCTCTGTCTTTAGCTTTTCGTAGAATTGCTCGAAGTGCTCTGTTAGGACGTGGTTAATTGCTTCCCCTTGGCTCAGCCAAATGGAGTCGTCGATTTTGCACTTCCATTGCTCCGAAACCGGTTGTCCCTTCGAGTCAGGTTGCAAGGTCGTCGAAATACGGAATCTGTCTGGGCGTTTCAATACCAGGGTCGCAATGTCGAAGAGGGGATAAGCTCTTCCCTGCATGCGGATCTGTTTGGCGAGGGATTCCACGCCTTTCTGATCGGGCAGGATGGTTACTTTGAGCCCCGGGAGAGAAGCGATGATCTCTTGACGTGATCGATGTCGGGGCCTTTGAGGTTTACCACGATCCTGTCGAGGAGGTCGATTTCCGCGGCGGTTGCCTCCATCGTTGCCTTGGGGGCGTCCTTTCCCATCCTGTGAACGGGCGGGACGTCGCTGTTGGTCGCGATCGCCACCGGGGCGTCGGCGGTCACCAGACCGTTGACCACGAGATCGATCAGGGCGGCGAGAATCTCTTCGACCAGACCGGTCGTTATCTCTTCCCTCGTATTTCGAGTAAGGATTCTCCTTTGCTGACTTCTGTGCCCACGACGGCAAGAATGCCGTCCCTAAATCCAAATCTAACTTTGGCTGCTCTTCAGGTTCGCTCATGACGTATGGAGCCCGACTTCATGCGGATTCGCTGGGGCGTAGAATGTGGGTTCGTGGAGCCGATTGCAAGCTTGGCGTTCGCTCGATTGACCATTGGTTTAGCGGAACTGAGGGGACGTATTCGCAGGATGGAAATGGCTTTTGGCAGGAATCTTTATTGCCCGTATCCTTCCGCCCTGTGTACGATCCGCCAATGTCCCTGAGTCGCGAATCCGATTGCTCGGCGAAAACCGGAATAGCCGGCTTCACTCTAATTGAACTCCTCGTGGTAATCGCGATCATTGCGATTCTAGCTGGAATGCTTCTTCCTGCCTTGGGTAAGGCGAAAGAACAAGGCAAGCGTACCGTCTGCAAGAACAATCAGAGGCAGATCGTGCTGACGATGCAAATGTACGCTAACGACAACGATCAAAAGTTTCCTGATGGTCTGCGTGACAACGGGATAGAGCACTTCTCATTCATTCACTCGGACGTATATTGGTATTATATCCAGCAGGGTGGAATGCCGACGAATTCGCTCTCCTGCCCGAATAAAAAGAATTGGTATCGAGAGCAGCCTGGCGTGGGGTTTCGGTTGGGGTACTACTATCTCTACGGGCACCGGACTGATCAGGACAAGCGAGACCGAAGTGCCGACTACGGAGATCGGCCCCATCCCTGGGATTCTCCCCGTCGATCGACGGACAATCCGACTTGGCCGATGATTGCAGATGTGATCGAAAAGGGAACGGTCACGCCAGCCATCACCAGTGCCCCGCACGGTCCGAGTGGACCGGTCAAGAGCCCTGAACGCAAGTTTCCAGAACCCGAGGCAATCCGGTCGCAAGGGGGGAATGTGGGCTTGGTCGACGGTTCGGTAGCGTGGCGCAGTCAGGCTGAAATGCGCCCACGGAATGCCACGATTCCATTCGGATCGATCATCGGTTACTGGTGAAAGCCACCAACATTGGCTCGATCTCCAACCTGCTGAAATCCCTCTCGCTCGTCCTAGAAACGGAGAATTCACTTACTGTTGCCGATTTTAGGGTAGCTGAAAAGGGGCTTGAAAGGATTTCAAGGACGGGTATGTTTATCCGAAATGCGCCATCTGTTTACTATTTGAGACAAATGAGTGTTTCTGATTCCATCGAAAATGCGATGAGCTTTGAGGCCATCTACTGCAGAGCGCGAGGCATTGATGCCTCCAAATTTGAGCGTTCGCTGATTTTAGACGGAGTTTCTTTGGTTTTTCGTCCAATCGTTGGACTATTGCTGATGGTCTTTCCGCGACTGTTCAGGACTGAGTCACATCACTTGTCCTCATTTCGCACAGTAAGTGACCGCCGCCAGTTTGTTGCCGAGATGGGGTCCATCACGGATTTTAACCTCTATCAGCTTCCATTCTGGCGCTCAATTCTGGGGCTGAGAGTGTCAACCCGTCGCTTGTCAAAGCTTCGCAAACTGTTACCGAAGAGTTAGGCCCGAGGCGAAAGGTCCGTAAGAGAATCTAACCTTACTCCTTTGCGCGAGATTCACGAAGAATCCTCTTATCGCCGTTAATGACTGTCTAAATAGGGCTGAAAGCCTCGCTTTTCTTAGATTTTTGGCTTTATCTGCTATCTTTTTTTAAATCTGGATAGTGCTCAATTATGGACTCTTGGATTCGGCCCTGACGAGCAGAACAGAATTGGGGTTGCAGATTAAAGTTCTAGTTCCCGCCGACATGGCGTCGAAGTTTTGGGATCTCAGTCTCGATTGCTTTCGAGAGTCGTTTCATCAGACGAAGCCGAGTCATTCGAAGTGGGAACTTAGCCGGCGATGAAATCTTAAGTGAGCGAGACATGCTCTGTCTGAGGCCCTGCCAAATGGCTCGGAGATCTAAGCGCTCTCCCATTGTGATCTCATCTTGAAAGGCTTGCTCAAAATAGGTGTCTAGGGCCTCGACACGTGTGAGAGACGAGCAGAACTGCTTCAGTTGGTGCCTCCCCAGAATAAAGATAATCACTGCAGTTAGGAGCCCTCCACCTAATCCGATTGCAAGCTGATTGCGCGAAATCCGTTCCCAGAGCTGCCAGGTGGCAAGCAGAGTGACGGCGGTGAGAGCGATTCCGGATCCATACCATCGAATCTGAGTTTGGCGATAGACACAGCCAATGCGGTCGCAGACTCGGGCATGAACAGAAAGAGAACGGGCCGTCTGGAGCAGGTCGCTGACGATGTTGTCGGCCCGGCGCGTGGGAGCACGTTTGATCTCGGTGACGATTTCTTCTCTCGCCTCATCGAAATCTCCAAGGGGAATCCGGTCTCCAGGATCTGATCCCTCCCGTTTTGCGAGTTCTGGAAGGTAGGTTGTGAAGATGTGTGGGATATCTTTGGTCGTGATCGCTTTGGATAGGTTCCAGCAGAGGGTGCCGTAGGATCGAGCAAAGTCTCGCATGGTAGAGAACAGGTCCACTTTGTTCATGACGATCATCAGCTTGTGTTCCAGGCCTGCGAGCGTGTTGGTTAATGCGGCGATCGTTTCGGCCGTTGTGCCGGGTTTGTCAGGGTCAAAGAAAAATAGAATCAGATCGGCATGCTCAGCGAAGATCCTGATGCTGCGATCGAAATCGTATTGACGGGTGTTCGAGCGGTCAACGGCGTCGATCATTCCGGGACTATCAATCAAATTGATTTCCTCGAGCAGTTGAGTGGGGAGAGCCCTGAGTCTCAGTTTTGAGATGAAGGCGGGGCCCAGTCGGTCTAAGTCGTGAAATGCCAGCTCGGGGTGAGAAGCAACCGTTTGGCCATCGAGGGAGTCTTGGTTGTGTCCGTGGGTGATAATCGTGAATCCATCGTCCGTAGGCGCCAAGCCGGTCTTTTGAACTTCCGATCCGAGGAGGTGATTGATAAAGGACGATTTACCCGACGAGTGGTTGCCGAGGAAAAGGGCCGTGGGCCGGCGAATTGCGCGTCCGGTGTCTTGAGGGAGCTCAAAGGCGACTCTCTCGGCGAGTGGCTGAAGCGCGGTTTGGTAGAGCTCCTTGGCTTTCTTATCAAGTTGTTTGTAGTCAATCATGGGTGTTCGGTACAACCTCAGGGCGGAACATAAACTCGAAACGGTTTGGCAGCAACCTGGTTATTGATGGGTTCGCGAAATATTTGAGTGAGACCTCCTCGGTGCTCGATGCTGCGAGGGGCTCAACGTGAAAGTCCCCTATTTCTGGGCTTGTTCTCTCGGGAGTCGCGGGGCATGGTTCGGTCCGATCATCCTTGAACTGAACAGAATCCGATATGAATCCCTTGCGCATCGCGCTATTCGGACTGGGTCGTGCCGGTCGATTTCACCTGCAAAGTATTCAGTTAGCTTCAGACATCAAGCTCGCCTATGTCGTCGATGTCGACGAGCAGTTGGCGCGAACTGTCGCGACGCAACAGGATTGTCAATGGAGCACCGACCGCGCGACTGTGTTGGCGGATTCGAGCATTGATGCTGTCATTGTCGCCACGCCGACCCATACCCACTACGAGTATATCATTCAGTCCTTGGAGGCGGGCAAGGCCGTTTTCACGGAGAAGCCGCTGGGCGTCGGTATGAAGGAAATTGATGATTGCTATCAGAAAGCCGAAGAGTTGGGGTTGCCTTTGTTCCTAGGCTTTAACCGGCGTTTTGATCCCTCTTTTGCAGACTTGGCGCGACGAGTGCATCAAGGTGAAGTGGGCCAGATTCAGATCTTACGGACAACGTCCCGCGACTCTCCTTTGCCAACGATTGATTACATCAAGTCTTCGCACGGAATTTTTCACGATTGTATCGTGCACGACTTGGATCTCGTTCGTTTCATCAGTCAGCAAGATCCCATTGAGGTGTTCTCCTATGGGAGCAGTTTTATTCCTGAGATCGGTGAGGTTGGGGATATCGATACGGTGTTGGTAAGTTTGAAGTTCGCGAGTGGGCTGCTCTGCTCGATTGATATCAGTCGGCATGCTGTCTACGGATATGACCAGAGACTTGAGGCGTTTGGGGATCGTGGGATGGTTCAAGCCGAGAATCGGTCGCCCCTCAGCACTCGTGTATCCGGTTCTGAATCGGTTTCTAGTCCGCCCATTGAGTTTTCATTTCCGACGCGATATCGCGAGGCCTACTTGCGAGAACTGGAGATATTTCGCGATTGTTTGGTTGAAAAGAAACCATTGCCGGTGACCTACGATGACGCCCGCAAGAATTACATTTTGGCTGTTGCAGCCGAGGATTCGTTCAAGAGTGGCCGGCCGGTATCCATTGACTATTGATCGACATCGTCGGGATGAGGTGAAGTGATACGCTCTGTAGAAGATCGAGGAGTTTCGGTTAGCGATGAGAAGGCAGGATAACGGGCAGACGGATTACTATGCTGTACTTGGGGTGCGATCGGGTGCGAGCCAGGCTGAGGTTCGGGATGCCTATAGAAGGATGGCAAAGCGATTTCATCCTGATGTTGCTTCGCCTGGGGTCGACCATACCGAACGCTTTAGACAAATCAACGAGGCCTATGATGTGCTCGGCAATCCAGAGACTCGGAAGGAGTACGACCTTGATCGGGATGCGGCGCATAGTTCACGGTGGAAGGACTTTGGTAGTCACTCCAGACCCGAAGCGGAGCCCGAAGTCTCGGAACCCGAGTTTGCGCAGCCGACCGAAAAGCCGCAGAACGAATGGTTTGAGGACGACGAGGATGAGAGTTGGGACGAAGCTCCGGAGAGATCTGGAGTGTTTGACAAGGTGTTTGGTTACAAACGCTCTCAAGCTGCGAGTCGCTCGCACAGTTCGCGCAAGTCCGGTCCAGACGTCCGCTATGGCGATCTAGAGACCGAAGTTCAAGTTACCTTGAATGAAGTGCTTCAGGGCGCTACTCGGGTGATAAATCTGCGGCGGAAGGGGAGCTCAGACGCTCCTCGGCAATTCACGGTGGACGTGCCTCCTGGGGTAAAGGCTGGGCATGTGATTTGCCTCAAAGGCAAAGGAAGAACGAGCCTGAGTCGTGGCACGACGGGTGATCTTTATGTAACGGTTCGTTACGCACCGCATTCTGAGTTCCGTATCGATGGGGTTGATCTTACCCACACACTCGTTCTCCGACCCTGGCAATTCGTTCTGGGGGACGTTGTGAAAGTGCCGACTCTGGACGGGAGTATTCAGGCCAAGATCCCCACTGGGAGCATTCCTGGTCAGAGGTTGAAGTTGCGGGGGCATGGCTTGCCGCAGTCGAAGAACGTTCGTGGTGACTTGGTGGTTACACTGAAGCTCGAGATTCCGCAAGATCTCGGACCTGAAGCGCGGCGAGCTTGGGAGCAGGTGCGGGATAGTGATCGCCATCGCTAAGTCGTGTTCCTGAGTGCGGGCTTTGAAGTCGCTCCTCGATCTCTCCTCGATCTGGGACTCATTGTGTAGGAGTAAACATCGTGCCCCGATTCATCAGCATTTAGAGCCGGGACCGAAATGAGCCTTGGTGGCGTCGATGACTCTTGGCGCGAGCAGGACGGCTGAGAGAACCGTAGGGAGGGCCATGATGGCATACATCGTGTCGATGAATCCGACTACGAGGAGAGTTGGGGTAATCGCTCCCCAGAGTATACTGCCGATATAGGCCGTGGAGTAAACTCCCAGCCGTCGAGAGCCGAAAAGGAAGCGGAAACACTTGCTGCCGAAATATGAGTAGGAAAACATTGAGGATGTTCCGAAGCAAAGAATGCAGATCAAGAGAATGTATTTTCCGAGCTCAGGGTAAGTTTGCTCGAAAGCCATACTTGTGATCGTGATGCCACTGGCCCCTTCGCTTTGCCACGCTCCAGTAACGAGGATCGCCATTGCCGTCAAGCTGCAGACCAGCAGCGTATCAATGACGGGGCCGAGCATGGCGACGAGACCCTCGTGAACGGGGTAGTTCGTTTTTGCAGCCCCGTGTGCCATGGGCGCCGTGCCAATTCCAGCCTCATTTGAAAAGGCGGCCCTTTGGGCGCCAATGAGAATCAATCCTAGGAGTGTGCCTCCGAATAGGGCCTCCTTGTCCACGTGCTGAGCAGCGAAGGCATCGCCCGTTATCAATGCGAGGCATTGAGGTAGGGCATCTACGTGTCGGATGAGAATTCCTAAGACGGCGATAAAGTAAATCCCAACCATCAGCGGGACCAGAGCCGTAACAACGTTAGCAATCCGGCTCAGGCCCCCGAACATGACGGCCGTTGTGAGCGAGGCGAGTGCGATGCCAATGACGAGTTTCGAAGCATCGCTTGATTCGAAGCCCATGGGCGCAAGGAGGATTCCTTCTGTCGCTTGTGTGAGCTGATTAGCATTGAAGACAGGGAGACACCCGAAGAGGCCGGCGGTGCAAAAGAGGTAGGCCAGCCAATGCCAACGCCTTCCGAGTCCTTGTTTAATCACGTGCATGGGGCCGCCGTCAGTCTTACCGAACTCGTCTTTCGTTCGGTACATCACCGCTAGGGAGCAGGTGAAATACTTGGTCGCCATCCCCAGGATCGCGGATACCCACATCCAAAAGATGACGCCTGGGCCCCCGAATTGAATTGCGATGGCAACGCTCGCGATATTTCCCATTCCGATTGTGGCGGCGAGCGCTACCGAGAGGGCTTGGAGATGGCTAACCTCGCCGGCGGCCTGGGGTTCCTTTGGATTCGTTTTCAGAAGAGAAATACCGTGCGGAAAATAACGAAAAGGCAGGAAACGAGAGTAGATCAGAAAGAAGGCGCCGCCTCCCATCAGAAGGATGAGTAGTGGGGGACCCCATATCCAGTCCGACGCGCTCGTGATCCAGGCTTCCAATCGATCCATCGGCGCCAATCTACCTCACGGAGGAAACAGAGCGGAAGAATTACTTGATTGGATTGTTCGGGAGAGGGAAGGCACTGCGTTGCTAAGGATCGCATAGGGCGGGGCGCTTGATTGGGGGCGGGAAGTGTTGCAGGCTGGGGGCGATATGTTTTCGAAACAGAACTTGTATTCGGCTCAACGGGCTTTGTTGATGCTGCTTGGGGTTTGCGTGATCTCGTTGATGGCAACGGCGCAGAACGATTTTGTGATTAGCGGTTTTGATGATGATTCGGAGGTCTTGGATGTATGGAGTGCGACCTGGGGAACGACTCCCTTTGTCGACTGGTCGGAAGAGGACGTTGATGGAAGGGATGCGTCGGGATCCATTGCGGTAACGGCGGATTACTACACCGCCTCGGATGATGGTTGGGAGCAAATGGTTGTGACCCGCAGCTTTGAAGAGCCGGTTGTTGGGTCCCAGTATCTCGCTATTTCCGTTGACGTCAAAGTGGATCCGAGCTCGGTTCCGACGAACGATGGCAACTATGGCTACTTTGAGTTGAAACGATTGGACGGAGCGACTTTCGGGGGCGTCAATCTCACCAGCACGGACTGGACTCGAGTGAGTTTTGAACTCGCGGCGACCGAGGGCGAGATTCCGGGGATCATTGTTCAGAACGGCAACAGTGGCTTTCAAGGCCCGATTACCTACCACATGGACAATCTGTCCTTCACGCCGCGTGATTCCGGTGAAACCTCAGCACCGAGTCTCCTCATGGAACCAGGGGATGAAGCTTCCGGGTTGAAGTTGGTAGCGAGCGCCTTCGGGCAAGCCTTCCAACGACAAAACGTCGTCTACGCTCCTTCGGAGGATTGGTTTGCTGGGGTCTATTGGGACGATAACGAAACCTTTCAGTATCAGGTGACCTGGGCCGACTTTCCCGATCGCGAACTCTATGCTGGTTTTCAAGGCCATATCATCCTGACTGTCGATGGCGGAGGAGCCATATCCCCAGATTGGAATGATCCGAACGTCATTCTGGTCGAGTTTCAGTATGCGAACTGGATTGGGGACGACGGGGAGGAAGGTACGGAGGATGATACACTGCGTGCTCGCGCACGTTTTCTTCACAAGATTGACGAGCCGGGTGGCAACGCCATGTTGTATCGTACGGATCCCGCTAATGGTCCCGTAGGCTTCCTGGGGGAAGTCTGGGCTGACCAGATGGAGGGCACCTGGACCCTCTCGTTTGATGGATTATCTGATGCGGCAATTGCGACCCCAGATGGGAATTCCGTGGCCATTACGCTCCCAGAAGATAGTGCCTTTGCTTTTGACGGAGCCAATTCTGAAAACGGCATTGCGGCTTTGTTCGGTGTGCAGCCGAACTCAGAGGACCGTATCGGACAGTCCGCTACGATCTCCCGACTTTCAATTCAGAAAGGCGACGACACGATCGTCGATGAGGCGTTTGAGGGAGGGGATCTTGATCCGGATACTTGGATCCTCCGAGCTCAAGATCCCGGAGGAATCTTCCCAATTAGTTCGGATATCATCTACGCGATCAGTTGGGCCTTGCCCGATGATGGGTTCGAACTTCGGGGAGCCGCCAGTGTCGAGGGGCCCTGGTTAGAGTTGGGGCCGGCACAGTTGGTGGGTGCCCGTCGGCAGGTGCTCATTCGCGAAGGTGACTTGCCCGGTGAAGCCTCGGGCTTCTTTCAACTGCGTCAAAGCGACGACGAATAGGAGACTTCAGTTTCATGAGCCCCTCTCGATTGGTCGTTCGAGGGGGGCTGATTGCAGTATAATCCGGCGATGATTTTCTCATTCGATCTCGCCGATTATCCTGAGATGCTTTTGATCAACGAGATGAGCCGTTAGCCATGAATATATTCTTTGATATCCATCAGTATAAGCGCATCAGCGAGGTCAGTAGCGAGGCGAGTAGCGCCAAGGCGAAATCCGAGCGAGTCGAAACTGAGCTTCGTTCCTTACGGCGGCAGTTGGACCGGGTGACTTTGACCTGTCAGGCCATGTGGGAGCTCGTCCGAGAGAACTCGGATATCACAGAGCAGATGTTGGCGGATCGTATCACGGAAGTGGATCTTCGTGACGGTGTTGCAGATGGTAAAATGGGGCACCAGGTTTTGGATTGTCCCGCGTGTGGGCGTAAGACCAGTTCTAAGCGGGGGTTCTGTGTCATGTGCGGCGAACCAGTCGCCGGGGAACATATTGTTGAGGCTTGATCGAGGGGCGATCGCTGGGGACTACGAGACCTCGAGTGGGCCCGTGCTGTCAGCGATTCGGTCGATGGTGACACCCATGTTTCGTGCCATCGTCAGCCACAGATTGGCAATCGGCGTGCCGGCGGGCGATTTCAGATGCCGATCAAGTGTGACGTTGCCTCCTCCGCCTCCAGCGATGATCGTTGGAAGGTTGGTGCAAATATGGAGTTCTCCGCTGCTCAATCCTGATCCTAGGGTGAACATCATATTGTCGAGTAGGGTGCCTTCTCCTTCTTGAATGGTATCCATTTTCTTCACCAATCGGGCAAATTGTTCGACGTGAAAACGGTCGAGTTCTTTGAGCTTAGTCAGGGTTTCCTCGTTGCCTTGGTTGTGCGTCATTCCGTGATGTTGCACCGGCTTTTCGAAGAGGCCATGGACCTGAAGAGGGGTGCTCCAGCGTTCAGGAGCGGTCATTAGCGTAGCGACTCGCGTGAGATCGGTCTGCAGCGCGAGAATCATGAGATCTCCCATCACTTGGATGAACTCGTCACGGTCCATCGCCTGCCAGGGCTTTGTGGGTGGGTGGAGGTTGAGTCGGTCGATTTCTTTTTGGCGGTGTTTAACCCGATCAATCTGTATTTCTACAGTGCGGACTGAGTCCATGTATTCATCGAGCTTCTGTTGATCATTTCGTCCGAGGGATCGGTTGAGCGATTTAGCGTCATCGAGAAGGAGGTCGAGAATGCTGCCGGCTGAGGCGTGTTCATCGACAGCAAAGAGTCGGTTGAAGACGGCACTTGGATCGCGCAAGGATCGGGCTACATGGCCGTGTCCGTACCAGGAAATGTTGTCAAAATAAACCGATTCCTTGTTGTCCTCGTACGGGTTGCAGCTGAGTTCGAGTGAGCGAAACGCAGTGTGTTGCCCCGCTTCTGCGGCTATGATTTGATCGATTGTTTTCTTGAGTGGATACCCTGCTGGAGAGAGTTCGTCGGGAGCGGCACTGCTGAGCCAGCAAGCTCCTGCCTGGGCGTGACCGTCGGTGCCCGGTACTTTGATTCGATCGAGGTTCGAAAACAGGGCAATCTTTTCGCGAACCGGTCGTAGCGGCTCAAGCGTGGGGCTGAGTTGAAATCCCTTGCCAGTATCAGTGGGATTCCATGCAGACTGCACAACGCCATTGGGAATGTAGAAAAACGCGGTTCGGATGGGAGGAGCCGCCGGCGCTCTGCTGGAGCTCGCCATAGCATCTAGGAGAGGCAACGTCAGAGTGGCTCCGCAGCTGCGGAGGAAGCTTCGACGAGAGAGAGGGCGGCGCTTGAGTATCATGGCTCCGTGCTTTGAGATTTATGTCTGAAAGGATAACTGGTCGCGATTTGTTGGACAATCGTGGAAAATTGACCCTTATCCTCCAACGCCTGCCAGGCGATGCGATCGATTGCGGGCCTGTCGGTGACCTCAAGTTCCCGGCCAAGTGCGTAAGAGAGGAGGTGTTCGCTAAAGGCCCTGATAAACCACTCCGGATGCTCGAGAATGGTGTTTTTCATGCCTATAATATCTGAGAACTTTGCCTCGCCAAAAAGGGCTCCGCTCGCATCAATAGCGAGTCCCGAACGATAATGATCTCGCCAACGGCCGACGGCGTCGTAGTTCTCAAGAGCGAAACCCATCGGATCAATCTTCGAATGGCACGAGGCGCAGGACTCGTTGGATTGATGCTGGATGAGGCGTTGCCTCAGGGTCATACCTTGAGATTCAATAGCCGCATCGTCAGCTTCGATCTCGGGGACGACATCAGGAGGGGGAGGTGGCGGTTGATTGAAGATGACTCCGGCAACCCAGGCGCCGCGATTGATTGGGTTCGTTCTAAGTGGGGAGGACGTCATGGTCAGGATGGCAGCGGATGTGATAACCCCCCCCTCGCGCTGGTCCTTGAGATTGCGTCGGCGAAAGGCTTGGGTGAAGGTATTGAAGCGGTCGCGGTTGGGCTTGTCGTTGAAGGGAGTTTCGTCGTTGTACCAGGATTGCATTTCGTCGGTTCGATAGCTGTATTTGGAGTCTATCAGGAGCATGATGGAACGGTCTTCCACGAGAATGCTCTCAAAAAGAAGCAGGGGTTCCAGCATACTTTGCAATCCAAATTTCCATTGCTCGCAACCGATCCGAGAGTAATAAACCTCGAAACGTTCGAAGTCCGGTACGGCGGTGATAAGCTGATCAAGGCGCAGCCATTGGCGGGCGAAGTTCAATGATAGGGCTTGGCTCTTAGGCGACTCGAGGAGTCGAGTAATTTCCGAGTGCAGCACTGAATTTTTCAAGAGGCTTTGATCTCGAGCCTTCGCGAGGAGAGTTTCGTCCGGAAGCGTGCTCCAAAGGAAGAATGAGAGACGGGTCGCCAACTCGTAGCTGGACAGTGGAACGGTTCGAGGTTCGGGCGGCGCTGTTTCGTGAATGTAAAGAAAACGAGGCGATGCGAGTATGCCTGTTACGACGGCTTTCATGCTCTGGGTAAACGAGCCGGTTTGCTCGAGGTGTTGCTCAAAGAAGTGAACGAATCGTCGAAGTGTGGCGGAATCGACCGGACTACGAAATGCCTGTTCCATGAGCGGCTTCAGTCGATGGGCCGCGGTTTGTAGCAGCATGCTTGAATCGGTTCCTGTTGGGGCTACGAAGAGTGATTCGAAGCGGCCGCAGTAGTCATTGAACTCGGGGGCATTGAGAATCGAATGTGAAAGTTTAAGGCAGCTTTCTAGTAGTATTGGGGAAATGCTGAGCTCTTCTCCTTGGTTGTTGAATCCGTGCTCGGCCTGGAGGTCCATGGCGAAGGGGACGACACCGGTAAGGATGGGCTTCTCAATAATGTTTTTACCCAGTGTGCGGTTTCCAGCCGTGATGGTTCGCGGAAAGTGTCCAGAGGCTGGGTTGTAATAGGGCTTGCTCTCGCGAATTACTTTTTCTGGAAGGGGATAGATATCACCCTTGAGTTGGAGCAGGTCACGGACGGCGTTGTTGTATTCGTATCGATTGAGTCGCCGCATCGTGATAGGGGCCAGTACGTTGGCTTTCGCGAGTCCTTGATCGACGAGTCGCTGGAAATATTGAGTGAGTTGTCGGTGGGAGCGAGCGGGGAGTGGTGGCTCATCGGCTGGAGGCATTTCGTGGAATTGTAAGGCATCGGCAATTCTACTGGTGAGTTCGAGGCGTTGAACAAAATCGGTCTCTGTTGCGAGGACTCCCAAATCCGTTTCGCCTTTGATTTTCTCACCGCTATGACAGCGAATGCAGTATTCCTCTAGTAGCGCTCTTGATTGGGAAAAGGCGATTTCTGGCACATCGAGATCTGAGCGGGCTGGAGTGCCGGGCCCGTGTTGCTCAGTCTGTTTGGGCGCTCGACTAAAATCTGGCGTCGGCGAAAGATTCCGAACGCGCAAATAGTCCAAGCCTAGAAGGTATCGTCCGTCGTTTCGTTTTTTTGCATCGGGATGTGCGCCCGTCAAGGTCAGGGTCAGTGACTGGTCCCCAGGCGAGAAATCGAATTGGCCCAAAGAGATCTCCACGGTCGGTAGGACCTTGGAGGCATAGAGATCGTAATCGGCTATGCGCTCCTCTCCGTTGATTCGAATTTGGAAGATTCCGTAGTCTGGTGCTTTCGTTAAGCGAATCGCGAGTTGGTAGCGAGCTTGCTTCTCAACGAAGAAGGAAGCGTGCATCGAGTCACCAATTCTTCCGTTCCAAAGGTAGTGGGCATCTCCGCTCCAATCGCGGCCAAATCCGCTCATGTTCTGTGGCCGACCACGGCCCTTAACGCTGAGATCGGATTCTCCCACATAGAGTTCTTGATCGGCTGATGGAGTTGCTTGACGACCTCTTACGCTGTGGAAGTCGAATCCAAGGGCGGCGGTCTTGAAGACGGCGAGTAGAATCGCGATGCCTATCAATGTCACCGATTGAGCGCACATTGGGAAGTTTCTGTGGACCGCAGGCTTCATCTTATTCAAGGGGAGTGGGTGGGAGGATAGAAAGAATGCGGCTGGGAATCAATGGTTGGGTTTGTAATGATATTGTCGAAGTGCTGACGCTGGAGTGTTTTTTTGCGCCAGCGGCTGTTCTCAGTAAAGCGACGGAATATCCGTCTCAAATTCCATTGCTATCCGGCGGGGGATTGCGTTGGATTTGCGTGACCATGATCATTCAAGACATTCGATTGCTACCGCTCCGAGGGGAAACGCCCGATGGAGGTTGGGACGAGAAGTTTTTAGATCGGGACAACAATCTTCACACTCTCGTTGAGGTAATCACCGACGAGGGCGTGACTGGGATTGGGAGTGTCTTTACTTCGGCGAAGCTGATCGATGGGGCGCTGGATGTCATGCGACCTTTCTTGATTGGGGCCTCTGCACTTGACCCGACCGCGACGACGGAACGTTTTCATCAGCAGACGTTTTGGCAGGGGCGGGGAGGAGCGATCACACATGCCATTTCCGGGATCGATATTGCCCTGTGGGATATACTCGGAAAGGTAACCAAACAGCCGATCAGTCGCTTGCTCGGCGGGCGGTATCGTGATCGTATTAAACCGTATGGTTCTTTGTTGATGGACGAGCCTGATCGAATGCGGGATCCTCTTGAGGAAGGCCTCGCGCGTGGATTCCGAGCGTTCAAGATTGGTTGGGGCCCTTTTGGTCGGCGAGATTTCAAGACCGATGAAGCAATCGTCAGAGCGGCGCGCGAAGCGTTGGGGGCGGAGGTCGAACTGATGGTGGACGCCGGTGCTTCAGACGCTTTTTGGCCTCAGGGATACAAGTGGGCACGGCGTACGGCCGAGATGCTGGCGGATTACGAGGTGACTTGGTTCGAAGAGGCGCTACGGCCAGATGACATTGATGGTTTTGTCAAACTAACCGAACATGCGCCCCTCCCGATCACGAGTTGTGAGGTGTTAACGAGACGTCAGTCTTTTCTCCCCTGGATTGAGCGGCGGGCGGTTGACTATATTCAACCAGATGTGACGAAAGTCGGGGGAATCAGTGAAGAAATACGCATTGCACAGTATGCCGACGATCACTCGATCCTCTTTGTGCCGCACGGATGGAACACAGCCGTAGGGTTGGCGGCCGATCTGCAGTTGGTTGCTGCTGTGCCCCGTGCCCGTTGGGTCGAGTACATCACACCCGCTCCGTATATTGAATCTCTGCTTGATCGTCCCATTGAACTCGATGCTGAAGGGTTAATACGGATTCCGGATGGTCCAGGATTGGGTTTTGGGTGGAATGAGGATGGAATTGAGAGATTCACAGGGGGCTTGAAACTGACTCCTTCCGTGATTTAGCAGGTGCTAGCACCGTTTCTTAGGGGGGAAGCGGATCGAGCGATGCCGGATTTGAGTTCTCAGCCGTTGACGGAATAGGGGCATTTGTGGTCTAAACAGCCCATGCACGTTTTCTTTGCCGCACTACCGGTGGGCCCACTGATCGCGTTATTGGTGTTTGGGATCGCTCTTTTGCTCCTCTTGATCCTGCGTTTCAAGCTGCAGGCATTCCTGGCGTTGATCTTGGTTTCGGTTGTGGTGGCAGTGGCATCGAAGTCCGTAAACCCGGACGCGGTTCCGCTCACCCAGGTGGCGCAAACCATCGTCAATAGTATGGGAGGCGCTCTTGGGTTCATTGCGACGATTATCGGCATTGGAGCGATTTTTGGGGCGGTCTTGGAACACTCTGGTGGCACTCAGTCTTTAGCGACGACCTTGGTTCGCTTCTTCGGAAAAGAAAAAGCTCCGTGGGCGATGCTGATCACGGGCTTCATCATTTCGATTCCAGTATTCCTCGATGTGGCCTTAGTGATGTTGGCTCCGCTGTTGTATGCGCTTGCGCGAGATACGAAGAAGCCGCTTTTGGTATTTGGAATGCCTTTGGTCGCAGGGATGGCGGTGACACATGCCTTCGTTCCGCCAACTCCAGGACCAGTTGCAGTCGGCTACATCTTGGGGGTGAACTTGGGATGGGTGATTTTGTTTGGTGTGATCGTCGGGTTGCCAACCGCGTTGATCTGTGGGCCATGGTTCACAGAAAAAATCGTGAAGGGGATCGACGTGTCCCTCCCAGAGCCTGAGGGAGACGTGAACGATTCCTCCAAGGGATTGCCGGGGGTCGGATTGATTCTGTTACTTGTCGCGATGCCGATTGGATTGATTCTGACCAGTACGATTGTCGAGCAGATGACGGCTGCTGGCTTGGGAGCGGAGTTGAGTAATAGCGAACGACAAGCTGCCTTGAGCGCCGCCCTCGCAACCGCCAGTCCCGTGAAGCAATTCATCTATTTTCTAGGCCACCCTGTCATTGCTCTTCTACTTTCGACTTTGGCTGCCCTGTATTTTCTCGGGACGAAGAGAGGCGTTTCACGTGAAACCTTACTCGATATCTCAACCAAAGCCTTAGGTCCAGCCGGTATTATCATTCTGATTACCGGGGCTGGAGGTGTCTTCAAAGGGGTGCTGAAGGAGACCGGTATTACGGACGCGCTTGCGGAGGCTTTCGGCAATTCTGGAATTCCTGTGTTGGTGCTGGCCTATGTCTTCGCCACATTGGTCCGTATCGCCCAAGGATCGGCGACGGTTGCGATGTTGACCGCGGCGGGATTGATGGTCGGTTTTGTGGAGAACTTGAATCAACAAAATCTGGCTTTGGTAACGATCTGCATCGCGGCGGGAGCAACGGGCTTCTCACATGTAAATGACTCGGGCTTCTGGATGATTTCGCGCTACTTTCGGATGTCAGAGGCGCAAACCCTGCGTTCGTGGAGTGTGATTTCCACAATGATTTCCGTGGTAGGCTTTGGCCTCGCCCTCTTGGTTTCCCTCTTCGTTTAATCCTGGCGGTTCGCGCCGAGAATAACGCTCTTTCGAAACGGGCGTCTCGTCTCTTGGGGAGGCGAGACGCCCGTTTTTGATTTCTCCTTGTCGGCTTCTGTTGGATCGTATTGCTATGGTTCTGGAGTCGGCTCTCGTAGACGCTCGTAGGCTCCCGTAGCAACAGGCTACGGGAGCCTACGAGCGTTGCACCGGGATGCCGGCACGGGGCGGTATCGACATTCTTCCGTTTTCTTTCTGACATCTTTTTTTGATCTATTTGTTGCAAATCACTCTCTAGTGGGCCTTTGCGGCTTCGCTTGTTCCGGTCGTTGATGCGCTTGCTCTTGTTTTACGAGGTTCATTCTCCGACATGGCATGCCTCCTGCATTTGTGAAATAACAAGTAGCATGTCGCTTTTATGTTTTGTACGCGACTGCGAGGACAAAGTCATTAAGACGAATCGAAGATTGAAGGATGAAGCGAAGTATGAAGGAACTGAGAATAAGTTGGGTTTGGGCTGCATTGGTTATTGCGTTGACACTCAGTAGTGAAGCCCGCGGTGCTCTGAGCGTGCGTGAACTGGGGCGGGTTCGTGATTCCCTGCCGCTTGTCGAGTTGCCGGCAAAGGCCGCGGAGTTGGTTGCAAGTGCGGATGCGAAAGAGCAGGAGCGATTGGCGGTGAGAGTGGTTCGGGTATTTTTGGTAGGCAAGCATTCGTTGGCCCCGAGTCTGGTGGGAGCTATCTGTCATGAAGTTCCTGAAGTCTCGCCACAACTGGTGTCGGAGGCGGTGCGACTCTTTCCAGAACTGACGCACAGTATCGTAAAAGCGGCTGTAGTCAGCGCTCCGGAACAGGCTTCGCTGATCTGTTTGCAAGCCGCCCTGGAGGATCCACAAAAGAAAGTCGAAGTGATCAATGCTTTGCGCCGGGGCCTGCCTGACGGTGTGCCAGAGCTGCAGTCGGTGTTGCAACTCCTTGTCGATGGACGTGTAGAGAGTATCTCTGATGCAGTGTACATCACGAAGAATCGAATTGGCACCTCGACCTTCAATCAACCGGCCAATCCATTGGACCCTCGGGACAATAATCCTCCAGGTACGCCGCAACTCCGATTTCCAGATGATCCGATCGAAATCCCCGAAAATCTTTCAGGCACCGAGCTGACGAATTTCTTCGATACTCTCCTGCGTGAGATCATAACAGGTGAGGAGAATCAATTTGATGACGACGTTGTGATCGAACGTTACGTCCAGTAAACTCCCGGCTTTCTTCCTGCTGAGTAAGCCAAATCAGAGCTTGTCTGGATAGTCGCAGATTCGATTTGCCTGAACTCTCCAAGCATCGATCGCATTGGCCATGAGTTTGATAGCTGGCAATGCCGAACACGCTTTCCGTGATGTTTGCCCTTGGCAGGAAATAGGGAATCGAAGTTGAATCTGCCAGAGCCGTGCTGCGTTGAAGGACCTGAGGCTCTGGTAGAATTATGTTAAGCCTCGAACTTCCAAAGTGGTACGATCTCCATACTCATTTTCGCCAAGGGCCTCCCATGGCCGCTTATGTTAAGGCTCACCTGTCGATGGGGTGTGCCGGGGTCTTGGCGATGCCCAACACAAAACCGCCTGTGTCTCGGGTTCAGGGGCAGGGAGATGAAACTGGTTGGACCATCGAAGCGTATGCTGAAATGATTCGACGAGCTGGGGGAGATGCCTTTCAAACCCTCATCGTGCCGCTCTATTTGACGGGTGAGACCCGTCCGGATTGGATTGAGACCGGACGAGCCAGCGGATTGCTGAGAGCTTGCAAGTATTATCCGCCCCATGGGACCACGAACGCGGAACACGGCGTGCCCATGAGTCAATGGATAGGAAGCGACGTGATCAAGCAGTTGGAGGAAACGGACACGGTGCTGTGCATTCACGGTGAGCAGCATGGCTTGCCTGGGGAATCGTACTTGGGATCCAAGACGAGCGCCGAGGCTCAGTTCTATCGTGAGTTCATGCCCCGTTTGATTGAGGCTCATCCGCGTCTGCGGATCGTATGTGAACATGTGACCAGTAAGGAAGCGGTGGCCTTCGTGCGATCGGCAGGTGAGCACGTTGCGGCGACGGTTACGCCCCAGCATCTTCTGTATACGTTAGGCCATTTGATTCAGGGACTGAGGTATCATCTCTATTGTCTGCCGATCGTAAAGTTTGAAGAGGATCGACAAGCGCTTCGTGATGCCGTCACTGCGACGGGGCAGACTCAATTTTTTGCTGGCACCGACAGTGCGCCTCATACCAAAAAGGCCACAGAGTGTGGCTGTGCGGCCGGGTGCTTTGTGGGGGGGTGCGCACCTCAGTTGTATGCTATGGCCTTCGAGGCCAGCGATGTGGATCTGGCTTCGAATTCAGGTCAGAGCGCGTTTCAGAGCTTCCTCTGTGATAACGGGCCAAGGTTCTATGGTATTGAAACTGCGGAAGAGAAGTTTTGCCTTGAACGCGCGCCCGGTGAAGCATCCGTCCTCGAGACTGAGGAAGGCCGTATCGTGCCTCTGCCTGTAGGAATGGACTTAGCCCTGACTTGGCGGCTTGCCGAGTAGGGCTGATCAGCCTTGGTTTCGCTTGTCTAGAGTTCAGGTGATCTCGGCTCGAGCCGGTAGATTTTCGACGAGGCATCAAAATGCAGTTCTTGAAGGTGGCTTTCCAACCACTGCTCAAAGGCATCATCGGATCCCTCGTAGTCGGTGAGTGCTTTGAGCTCATTGCGTTTTTCGACTCTTGCATCACCGTCGTATCGGAGGATCTGTAGGTAGGCTTGGCGCAATCCATCCGGAAGTCCCTGGGCCGCGGCAGGAAGGGCGAGTCCGTTGACAGAAATGAGTTTTACTTGGGCGCGCCGCCAGGCTTGCTCAATGAGTGAGGAGAGGTTGAGTCCCTCGCAGCGCTTCATTTCCCGTAACATTGTCTCATGTCCCCAGCGACTATTGACGAAGTGCCAAGCCAGGTCCTCGTAGATCGCCGGATCCTGGGTGCTGGCTGCTAAGGCAATGACCGTAGGAGAAGCGTATCGGCGTTCTTTGATGCGAGCCTTCATGGTGTCTTTAACTTGTTCCTGCCAGCGTTGACGTCGGACCTCCGTGATGAGCAGATCGCTTCTGGACCATAGCTCTTTGAAGGCTGGAAGATGTTCAGGACGAATCTTCTTGGTAATGACCGGCCGGATGTAGTTGTTGACCAGTCCCTCATCGTTAGGGAGCAGGCGTAGTAGGATGGGGAGGAACTTGGGGTCTAGAGCCGCTATCTTCTTTTGAACAGACTTTGTGTGTTCGCGGTTGTATCGGTCCGGTATTTGATCGATGATTGCTTTGATGTAAGCAGTTGCGGCTCGTTCAGAAGGATCCTCTGGGAGCTTGGTCATCTCGAGGATTTTGGCCTGTTTCTCGCGAGTGTCGGTCGGTTGCGAAGTGTGGCTATCGAGGTAAGGGCGATAGTCTCTTTTTGAGAAGGGATAGCTGTGAGTACCGACCGGATTGATCTTAAAGGGCCGGATTTCCGCTTCGGCTAACCAGTCTGACATACTCAACCCGTTAATGGCGGATTGCAGTGAAGAGAAGGGAACGTTGAACGCAAGCGCTTGCTGCGTCAGCGGTACTAAGGTCCGATACGGATTTCGACGGGAGGGATGCTTGTTTTCTAGCAGATACGCTTCGTTGGAGGAGGGATGGTAGATGACGAGGACGTAGCGCGTTTCTTCCTCCGCGTACGGCGTAATTAAGTTGTTCTCGGGATCCTTACTCAGAGCAAGAAGTGGACGATTCAGAGCGAGTTCGACGCGAATCGAATTCCACTGGGGCAGGACAGCGTGCACATCAAGGCTGCGTCCTGAATCGAGTGGGTAGACCCCCATTTGTAGGGGGATGGTCTCGAGTGGTGTCAGTTTGAGAATATGAGCTTGGAGTTCTCCCTCAAAGTGGCCTTGGCTCGATGACGTGATGCTTTCATCTTCCTCGCGGTAACCGATGGGAATCATTCTTGATCGGCGGGTATTCCACTCGCTGCTCCAACTCGTGTTGTCTGGGAAATGTTTGAGCAGAAGCGGTTGCATCTGACTGAGGATGTCGTGATCGAATTGATGCGCGCGCGTGCCTGGGGCGCTGCCATAGTGCATCACGGTTCCTATCGAACCGGTCTCATTCCGAAATTCACCGTTGATCCAATCCAAGGCTACGAACTCGTCATCGGCGAGGCCGGCAAACGCGAAGTGGCCGTAGAGCTGGCTCGGCTGCCGGTCGCGTTCGAATATCTTGGGTTCGTCAAGCACAGTCATTTGGATCCGTTTCTGATCGGAATCTGAAAGTTTGAATTTCGGGTTTAGGCCTTGGCGGGCGGCGACGGCCGTGCCGATGAAAACCAGGAGCCCAGTAAACAGAACGAAGGCCGAACCGCCGCGGCCCCGTTTGATGACCTTGTGTGCCCAGTTTCCTACCGCAAGGAGGCAAAGGAGACAGAGTCCGATAGTGAGGCTTTTCTCGGGGAATGGAATCGGGACTTGCGAGAGGCGGTTGTGTGTGGATCGGGCTTGAAAGCTGAACATCGTTCCCAGGAAAAGAAGGAAGGCGAAAGGAATTCCTACGAGACCGATGGCACGAGCATTGGGAGAGATGGACGAAATCGTCGCAACAAATCCGGAAGCCGTGGCGGTCACGAGGATCATCTCCAGAATCGCGAGTAGGGTCTGGCTAGCGTTGAGGTGAAACTTCATGCTCAGGGCCGCTGTGCAAATACAGAAGGGAAGAGCAATGGCTACGAACCAAAGCAAGAGCTTCGCTAGGAACAACGAACTCGGGGCAATGGGACGAGTTGCCCACCACGCCGAAGAATCCACGACGGAATCGCTTCTCGTGGCAGAGAAGATTAGGAATCCGATTGCGGCCAACGTGCCGAAGTTCACGGTCAGGCTCCATTCTCGAGCGATTTCTCCTTGTGAGAAAGAAAACCAGCAGATGAAGCTGAGGATATACAGAATCAGGATCTGAAGCCTTAGTTCGAGGCAGTCTTTTCTGAGGATGTGCCCGGCTTGTTGAATGCTTAGGGAGTTCATGGCGGTATTGCTTGTTCGGGAGAGAGAATCTTGAGTTAGGCCTTTTGCACGTAGAATAGTCTCCGGCCTGGATCGTATCGGAATGACTGAGGATCTTGTTGGCTTAGCCAGCTGAGAACTTCTTTAGAATTATTGCGTTCGTTGCGAGGAAGGTCTTGTAGGTCGACATTCTGCTCGATGGCTCTGCTGATGCCATAACCATACGAATAGTCGTCGATTGGGATCCAGGTCAGCATTTGGCAGATTTCAGTGATCGCCTCCTGGATCCCGTGCCGCAAGGCAATGCTGTAGAGCTCTTGCTGATTCATTCGATGAGAGAATACGCGTGGGCGACGATCCCATTGCTTACGTACGATCTCGTCGAGGTCTGCTTCAATTTCAGGAACCGTGCGTAGAATATCGTAGTAGTTTAAGGACGGGTTCTCCTGGAAGTCCGCGAGCAGGAGCGGATACGTACTTTTCTCTTGCAGGAATACGAGGGCTTGGACCGCACTGATCGGGAGGCGGGAATGCTGCTCAGCGAGCTGTCGGAAAGCGTCGCGTGCCGGTTCGAGCCATCCCCGTGTTACTGCAAGTTCTGCGAGTTGAGGTTGTTGCGGAAGTCGCTCAATAACGAAGTTCATCTGCTCTTCTTGGAGCCCTTGCTGGAGGCTGGATTTTAGCAACTGTGCAGGGCGATAGTGTGCGTTACGAAGACCATCGAGAAACATGGTGGGATGTTCCTGGGCGAGCGGCGCGAGTTGTTGAGCCAGGGGATCACTGGGGCGAATCCATTGATCTCGCTCCTGTACGAGTTTCGCCACTTTGTAGAGATAGCGTCCTGCTTCAGCCCGGGTTTTACCCAGAGGGATTTCTCCCAGAGCTTGCAGACGAGAGACAAATTCCTGGCGTGACATTTTTTCGGCCGGTTTCAGGTTGTTCTGTTGCCCCCCTTGAAAGTGGTTGGCGAGTTCGACTGAGGAAACCTGCCAAGGGAGTTCGATCTCCCTCTGATAGACTTTCTCGAATACCATGATTTTGGCTCGGGTGGGGTCAGCCTCTGGCAGCATGAGGTTGTGGTGCCTTGTGTGGTGGAATTGAAGTGTCACCTGATTCTTCTCGTAGGCAGAAAGATATCCGATCCCAATGGATGTGTAAGCTGATTCAGGGGAGAATCCAATGTTGTCAGCCTCCTGGACGACAAGAAACTCGTGACGGCTGAGGATGTCACTGCTGTGATACTTCCAATCCTGGCGTCGACTCAGTCTAAGTGCGGGGCGTTGCCACGCGAGTCGAATATCAAAGGATTTGTTTTCATGCTGTTTCAGGGAGAGGAAACGCCAGGTGGTTTCACCCGAGGACAGGCGTGCGCCTGGTTCAAAGGGAATTTCGCCGACGAGTTTCCAGGTGAATTCGCGCCCTCTCAGGCTTCCCGAAAGCGATACCGGTTGATCGATTGTTTCTGCTCTTCGAACCGTGCTGACAGAGCCGGACACAGTCGGCCGGGAGGCCCATGATCCCGTATTGCCATGCGAGAGTCGCACACCTGCGGGGAGAAGGCTGGCGATCGCCTCGATTTCAAGTCCCCGTTGGCTTGAGCTCGTTCGTCGTTGAAAGACGCGCCCTGGGGGACGGCGGAAAGCATCGGATCGAAGCTTTGCTTGAGTGTCTTTCAAGGTCATTTCTTTGACCGCCCATTCAGTGATCGAGGCAGGGACATAGGGGACGTTTGGCCTCGCCGTGATCTGGACCTGAAGTTTCTCGGGATCTGTGCCGTGATCGTAGGCCGTCACGGTGAGGTTGGCCCGGCGAAGGCTTGTCGAGGCATGAGAAGGGAGAGTCTGATCGAGGCCCCGGGTTGCTCCGAGCCCGCTTTGCCATGAGGTTGCAAAAAGCGGGATGGCAAATCCCACTAGGAGCATAGGGATGCAGACCGCGATCTTGCTGAGCGGACGCTTGGCCGCTTGGCTCGCGGCGAATGCAAAGATGACGAGAGCTGTGACCCCGAAAAGAAGCAATCCAAGCGGGCTCGTGCGTGAGGGGCTGAGACTGGAGAGTGAAAGAGATTGGCTCACGCTATCCCAAATCATGGCGCTAAAGAATGGGATGGGAATGCAGAGGAGGAGGGTGCGGGCTGCCGATTTGGCGTTGGGAAATGCGGTCATCCCTGCTCCGATTGCGATCCCAAAAACTGTGATAAACAGTAGGCTCTCCACTGCGGCTGCCAGAATGAGTGCGGAAGGGAGCGAGTGGGCTGCTAGATAGATGGATTCACTCAGAACGGTAGGGAGGACTATCCAGGCTAGGAGGAAAAGCACCTTGGCGCCTACGACGTCACGCATGCGAATCGGTCGAGTGCGATAGAATGCTTGGTGGTTGCCGAGAGGGTCTGCCATCACAGCAGAGAGAATGATGACTGCGGCTCCAATAAGGAGGTAGAAGGCGAGCGTTCCGAAGAGCGCGGGGCCGACTCCTCCCCCCTGGACGGGTTGAAGGTTACTGAACAGCTGCATCAGCAAGAGGAGGGTGAAGAAGACGATGCCAGGCCTTTGCTGAAGCGAATCTTTCTTAAAGATGTGGATGATTGTTTTCATTTAGCTCAGGTCGGTGTTGAGGCGGAAAGTCTTGGCGAGCGTGACGAAAATTTCTCGTAAGCTCATAGGATTCGTTTGGGCAGGCTCGGCGCCGCGGAAGGCTAGATCGAACTTTTGACTGAAAT
>CAYFGX010000053.1:0-49294 GCA_964342405.1 uncultured Verrucomicrobiota bacterium
ATGAAAGCAATGCTCCTCAACGCCTACGGCGAAAACGCCCCCTTCACAACCAGCGACATCCCAAAACCGGAGGTCAAGCCGGGACACGTTCTCGTCAAAATCGCTGCCTCCAGCGTCAACACGGTCGACACCATGATTCGCAACATGGGACCAGAACTCCCCCTGTCACCAAAACTTCCTGCTCTACTCGGAATGGATTTCGCCGGAACAGTCGAGTCGGTCGGCGATGACGTCGACGATTACGTCCCAGGTGACGAAGTCTACGGCTGTGCCGGCGGCCTCGCGGATCTCCCCGGAGCGTTGGCAGAATACATCGTTGCCGACAGCAAGCTCATCGCTAAAAAAGCACAAAACCTTTCGATGCGAGAAGCCGCTGCGATCCCCTTGGTTGGCATCACGGCATTCGAGGGACTCAAACGAGCTGGGATCACCGAAGGGCAGAAGGTTCTGGTTCACGGTGGATCCGGCGGGGTTGGCCACATCGCCCTGCAACTAGCAAAACATTCAGGAGCCAAAGTCTTCGCAACCGGTGGAGGCGAAAAACAGATGTCTCTGATCGAGCAACTCGGAGCGATCCCCATAAACTACAGAACGGACTCCGTAGCCGACTACGTGGCAAAGCACACTGGAGGCACAGGTTTCGACGTTGTTTTCGATTCTGTGGGAGGAGCGAATATGGCGAACTCTTTTGAGGCCGCCGCCCTCAATGGTCAAGTTGCCTCGACCGTCGCCATGTGTGAACTCGATCTATCCCTCGCCCACTTCAAAGGCCTGTCACTCCACGTCGTCTTTATGCTCATCCCCATGCTTCACAACACCAAACGCGAGGAGCATGCTGAGATTCTCACGAGCTTGACCGAGATCGCGGAGAGCGGCGGCCTCAAACCTGTCCTCGACGAGACAAACTTCAAGTTGGAAGAGGCCGATCAAGCGTACGCTCGTCTGGAGAGCCGGAAAGCGATGGGCAAAGTCGTGATCGACCACACCAACTAAAGAACCACATCACCCGTGGGATTCCGTCATCCGTGGTGAAACACTTCCCCGCTCACACACATGGAGATCTAAATTAAGACTTGTGTTTCGCGGTCATCGACGGAAGAACTGAGGTCACGATGCCGACACCAATAACCCGTCGAAACGCGATCAAAACACTCAGCGCCCTTGGCGGCACGCTAACGCTCAGCGGCCTTGCTCGCACAGCGCATGGGGCTACTCGTAAGCCCCTGCGCCTGGGCATGATCGCTGATCTGCACGGCGGTTTGGCAGTCGACGCTGATAAGCGACTCGACACCTTTCTCACGGCCATGAAAGAGCGTTCCTGCGATGCCCTCGTCCAAATGGGAGACTTCGCCTTCCCGAACGCCAAGCATCAGCACTTCCCCGACAAATTCAACGCCGCGCACGAAGAGACCATTCACGTCATCGGCAACCACGAATTCGATTTCGGACTGAAGCGACAAGACTGCTATCGAGCATGGGGGATCCAGAACAGTTTCTACCGACGTGATCTCGGGGACGTCCGCATCCTCGTTCTCGATGGCAATGACAAGGGATCACCAACTCACAAGGGTGGCTATCCCACCTACATAGGCTCCGAACAAGTCACCTGGCTCAAATCTGAACTCGAGCAAGCGACTAAGCCCCTCCTGATCCTCAGCCACCAACCCCTCGCCGGTCGAAGCGCCATCAACAACGCCATGGAGATCCAACAGCTCTTCGCCAAGTATGGTTCCAAAATCCTCCTTTGTCTCAATGGCCATAGCCACGTTGACTCGTTCCAGCAGGTGAATGGAGTCCCCTACCTCCACATCAACTCGGCGTCCTACTACTGGGTTGGAGGTGAGACCCGAATGCTCTACTATCGGGATCCTCTCTTCACCGTGCTCACGATCGACCTTAACGCCGGCACGGCTGAAATCGCCGGCGTGCAAAGTGAGTGGAAAGATCGCTCCCCAAAATCGCTTGGCTACTTCAACCGAGAGAACCCTCCCGCAGAATCGATCGTCACTCCACAGATCCGAGCGAGACGCATTCTTGTCTGACATCCAAGCGGACTTCCCGTGAGCGGAAACCAAAGATAGTATCACTCGGTTGGGAAAAATCAAATCTCCCCGATTGAAGCCTCTCAGGCTAAAGCCTAGCAAACACCCTCTATCACGCTAAGGCCTCAACATCCCTTTCCCCAATCATCGGTGACGATCCGGGTGATTCGCGACTTAGGTTTCCCTTCCAACTTTGGCAATGAAATATGGCCAGTGGGCGCTCGGGAGCGTATGCTCTACGTTGATGACGATCTTTTCATCTGCAGTTCAGAAGCTCACAGAAGCGCTTGCTGTCGTGACGATGCTCTGGGCCACGATAGCCTCGGGCGAGAACGCGCCCAAGCAGGCCCCCTGGTTGAGTTATCCGGCACATGAGGGGCCTGGAGACGGAAAGCATATCGTCCTAATCGCCGCGGACCAGGAGTATCGGAGCGAGCAGTCGATGCCGATGATGGCGAAGATTCTAGCTCATCATCATGGCTTCCGATGCACAGTCTTGTTTGGCGTCAACGACCAGGGCTTGGTCGATCCCACAATGCCGGTCTACCCGAAGAAAGGAAAAGAGGACGCGTTCCGGTCGCACAATATTCCCGGTCTCCACCATTTGGAATCAGCGGACCTCGTGATCTTCTTCATGCGACTGCTCACGCTGCCCATGGAGCAGCAAAAAAGGATCGTGGCTTATCTCGATTCCGGCAAGCCCATCATTGGCCTTCGAACCGCGAACCACGGATTCCGCCGTCCCCTGCCTTACAAGATCAACGGACGCCAAGTTCGTTTCGGGGAGTTGCTAGGTGGGACCTTCCGATCTCACCACGGAAATTGGCACCGGGACTCCACTCGCGGGGAGCTTGTCGAATCAATGAAAGAACATCCCATCCTGCGTGGTGTGAGCGATATTTGGGGGCCTTCGGACGTCTATCGAACCTATAAGGAAGGCGAGAGTTTGCCGAGCGACTGCACTGCGCTGGTTTATGGCCAGCCTCTCATTGGCCGCGAGTATGGCGGCGAAACAAACCCAAAAAAAATTCCACTTCCCGTTGCCTGGTTCAAGACTTGGAAAACCAGTAGCGGACAATCAGCCCGCGTGTTCCAATCGACCATGGGCAGCGGCAAAGACCTCGAGAGCCCTGGCCTTCGTCGTCTTATCATCAACGCCGTCTACTGGGGCCTTGGGCTGGAAGGTAAAATCCAAGCCGATCGAAGTGTGGCGATCGTTGGCGACTACACTCCCCTCTCAAGCGGATTCAATTACCCCAAGATTGGCGTCGTCCCACAACCCATTTCAGCATACCGTTGAGCCCCACTGAGCGGGCATGCAATTGCAGAATCTGCAGTCTCACCTACTCCCTTCTGAATGAACTTCTCAAAGTTGACTCTCGGCCTCCAATCCGTTCTCGCCTTCCTACTGGGGCTCGGAATCATCAACGGAGACTCTACGGCAATTGCTGAGATATCAGCTCCTCCCTCGACGCGATACTTCGTGGATGTCGAACGCTACCGCTTCGGCACAAGCCCGAGCGTTGACAACAAAGAATTCTATCCTATCCCCGACGATAAGGTCACCCGCGACACCTACTTCAACTACGTCGATGCCATGAAACCCGCGTCCATTGCGGTGAACCCCGATCGCGGCATGGCTGGCCCGAGCTCATTCATGCCGGTGCTGGCGAAGTATATCCAGACAAGCGATTCGCGCTGGAGCGATGCCTGTATAGAGATGCTAAGAGCCTTTCATACAGAAATGCTTCGCCAAGTGGACGAACGAAAATGGTTCTGGCACTTCGAACAACCAGCCACCTTGGTTCCCGTCTATCGAGAGCATCTCATCAAGGGCGGCGCGCTCAACCCAAATGAAGCTTGGTTCCGTGAAATGTGGCTTTGCTACTGCCGCAACCTGCACGTCTGGGATTCCGAACCGGTCAATTGGAGGGGCGGCTGCCATCGCTCTATGCCCGAGGCTTACGCCAAAGGGAGAGCTGCTGAGTGGTATCCGGATATCCCCGAGGCAAACGAGTGGAAAGAATACTCCCAACTGGTCTTTCGTGACTTCTGGCGTGCCAAGGATGCGCCACAGAATGATACAGGTTATATGATGGGTCCCTTCATCGTTCTCGTCGCTGGCGGAGATCAGTGGACCGGAGACGATCGTGTATTCATAAATTCCGAGATGAAGCGGCTATGGGAGCGCTTACTGGTTGAGATCTCGCCCGATGGACTGGTCAATCCCTACGGTCCCAACGGAGGCTGGAACAGCACAGCCGACTATCGCATCGCCATGCTGGAGCGAATCGCAGCCAAGACCCGCGACGGTCGCTACCGTTACGGAGCGCACAAGCTACTCAACTATCTGCGCTACCAGAGCTCGAACACAGGAACCAACCCTGCGCCGCTCACCGGGGCCGGTTCTTGGCTCATTGCCTTAGCAGCGATCTGGGCAGACGAGAGCGTCCCTGCAGTTCAACCAAACCCTGGCTCTATCTGGAATCAACGGGGCGAAGCCATCCGGATTCCCCACACCGACAAAGAGCTCACGGAGCAACTTCTGGGCAATGCGGATCCTCGAGAGAATCACGGTCACATCTGTTGCAGTTGGTACATGACGAAAAACGAGTGGCCGGACAAACTAATCTTGAGAAGCGGTTGGGACCCCGGTGACTTTTTCGGCATCGTCGAGCTCCATCCGACCAGCTTCCCTGCCAACCCAGGTGGCATCATGGGACTCAACCGGTGGGGGGCTCCGTTCACTCAAATTGTTACGAGCAAAGGAGCCTCCGTGGAGAACCGACTCCTCGTTGAGGATCTGAGCCAGAAGGCAGTGCTTCGTATTCATCCGGACCCGCTCCGAATCGATGAATTCTGGAGGCGGGGCAACATGCCCGATATTCAGTCGGAAGTGACTTACTTTAGAGAAACCGATCACGCCACCTTGGCGCGAGTTCGCGTGAAAAACATGGACGGCTTGCCGGTCATTTACGAAAGAGAGTTTATCTTTGCGAAGAATCGCTTCCTCGCAACCCGGGAAATCGTCACCTTCGAAGAAGCATTCGAGGCACGTGTGGCCCCACTGTGGAACACGCACAATATCGGCCCACAGCTGGGCGACCACTGGGCCAACACCTTCATCCATCAACCCGTCGCTGCAAACGGCACTCGCAGCATGAAAAGCCCCCCCGTGGATCTGCTTGTCTGGTTTGCACCGCACTCCGATCGGCAATTACAAGTTGTTGATCGTCTCATTGACGATCCCCGCGCAGAGGCATGTCCCAACCAAGTTCGCTACGTTTGGGAAGGAACCCCTTCTCCGGGAGAGCAACTCGTTTTCACTCAAGTCTACTATCCTCATGCCCCGTATCGATCCCGGCCAACCAGCAATAATCCCAATCCAAATGCCAAAGCGGCCTATGCAAACCAGCTCGAAGAGACCGCTCATGCATCCGGCATCAGCGTCCTACAAGACGATCCGGATGCCAGCATTCTCCGACTCGAGCTTCATCCAGGGGAAATCGAGTGGGTCGTTTTCAACCCCAACGAAGCCACTCTATCATTCGATCAACACCAGACAAGCGCCCCCTACTCATACACACCGAAAACGGAAGATCGTCATAGAGAGAGGTAGCTTGGGGGGAGCAATTCATAAGTCCAGCTATGCCCGTCTGGCAAGCTAGATCCCTGCAATGCCCCCTTCAGAATACGGGTTCAATGCGGCGCAGACGCCCACCTTAATCTTGCGTGAGTTTAACAGATGATCCATTATCCGGTCTGAAGTCATGGCTCATTTTCTCTCCCAGAGATGGCTCTTGAACCGAAGGCATTTCCTACGTGGCCTTGGGGTCTCGGTAGCTCTTCCCATGCTGAATTGCATGCGCCCAATCCGGGCAGCTACTACTCCCGAACAGGCTCGACGGAGCATTTTCATTTACCTTCCGAATGGCGTAAACACCAACGACTATGAAATGTCGGAAGCCGGTTCTGACTACCAGCTTTCGCGGATTCTCGCGCCGCTCGAACCGCATCGAAACCACATCACCCCAATCAGTGGACTCTATCATCCAAACGCTTTCGGGGTCGCCCACAACGCCACCCAAACGTGGCTCTCGGCCGCCAAGCACGGACCGTCTGATCGAAACACCATCTCCATTGATCAGCAAATTGCGCAGTTGATTGGCCCCAAAACCCGCTTTCCATCGCTTGAAATCAGCAACCAGGGACTACCGATGGCCGTGAGTGCCGACGGCATCACGCTCCCAGCGGAAAAGAGTCCTGCCGTTGTGTTTCAGAGACTCTTCACTGAACCAAAGGGTGGTGTCACGAAACAACGGCGGCGTCTTCAGCGAAAGCAAAGCATTCTGGACCTCGTTCTCGAGGACGCTAAAGGCTTAACCGGAAGACTGGGACGGGACGATCGCGGACGGCTTGACCAGTATCTCGGGGCAGTCCGCGAGGTTGAACAGCGATCCCAACGAGCAGAGGCATGGCTAGAAACTCCTCGTCCTAAGATTGCCGATAGCACTGCTTCGACACTGAACCGAGACATTCAACTCGAGCGTCTGGGTGAATATCTTCGAATCACTTACGACATCATCGCGCTCGCCTTTCAAACGGACATGACTCGAGTGGTGACTTTCAACACGGGGAACGAAGGTACTGGACCCTCCGTCCCTGAGATTGGAATCAATCGCGACCGTCATTCGCTTTCGCATCACAACGGCGACCGAGATCTTCTGGAACAACTTACCCGGAGTGACGAATTCAACGTCAAACAATTCGGATACTTTCTGAGTCGCCTAAAGGAGCTCCAAGACGGAGACGCCCCATTGATCGATTCCACCGTCGCCCTTTACGGAAGTGGCCTTTCCTACGGCAATAGCCACGGCACCACGAGCCTACCACTCGTGGTTGCCGGAGGCCACACGCTCGGTATTCGGCATGGGCAACATGTGGACTTCAATCAACAGGTGAAGGACTTCAAGGGATACGGAAATGGAATTCGGCACTACCACAGCCCGGTCAACTCAAAGGCACACTTCAGCAACTTGCTCCTAACGCTGGCTCAACGAATGGGAATTGAAGCCGAGACCTTTGCAGACTCGAACGGCGTGATTTCAGAAATCCTATCATGACGCGCCCCCCCCGTCGTGCTCTGACGAAACACTCTCTTCACCTAGTGCTCGTATTCACCTTGCATTGTGGCTGCCTCTCGCCTCTCACTTCGCTCAGTGCAAATGAGAACGAAGCGGCAGCGCGGGTAAAAGACCACATCCCAATCCCTGGGCAGTTTCCCCCTCCGGGTGCAGGAATACATTATTCCGGAGACCTCGTGATTATTGACCCAATGAACCGACGAGGCGGCCTACGGCACGGGGACGCAACGAGTGATCCACGCCGCCAATACTTCGCCATGCTTCCCTACGGCGCGGTCTACTACCACGGAGCTCCAGCCGATCTAAGAGACATTCCCCTGGGTACGCACATGCACGGACGCTTCCTGCTTCCAATGAAAGGCGAGGAGAAAACCATTCCCCCCCTCACAGAGTCACAACTCAAAAAGAATCCGAACGGCCGCTACAATCATGCTTTTCTACTGGAAGATGACGTTTCGTTTTACTCACGCCTCGGACGTTCGTGGAAAATCCTTGGCACCGAGCAAGGCGGTGGCCCTGCCCCCCGACTAAAACTTTCCGTCGAACCAATCGGGCCTGAGATTGAAGGAGGCATCAACAAGCCCACTCTTTTCGACATCGATGAATCCACCCGCATCTGGAAAGACCGGCAGCTCGTGGGCATGGATCAGGTTTCTCCAGGCCTGAAAGTCCAAGTCAATCTCACCTGGGGCCCCTTTGCCAGCCTCGCCACGACAGACATCTGGCTCGACACTGAGAGCCTCGACGCCTTCAAGGAGATCCAACGTCAACGCCATCTGCGTCTGATTCGTTCTCGCTTTCTTCCTGGTTGGGTCGATGCGGTGAAGAATTTTGATACGGGCGGAGGCGAAGTCACCGTAACGCTTTTCAGTGGCATGGATTCACTCTTGTATGAGGAGCTACGTCAGACAGATCGCCCGAAGATTTGTGATGCCGAATTGACTCTCCGCACCTGGGCCTACCACGCGGAATATGCGATTCCCTCCAAAAGGATTGAATGGACCCAAGCGGAGCATCCCCCACCTGGTAGCAGCGGAATCCAACTTCGACTTTCAGTCCCTCAGATGCTGGACGGCTTCCGTCCCGGGAGAGTGGTTCGGCTCAAAGGCCCCTGGACCTATGTGCTTCTCCCTTTCGATGAATGGTTGGTGACACCTGAAGACTTCGACCGAGCATCCAGAATGAGGTTCCCATGAGAACATTGACTCTGCGGCGAAGTGTCAAACAGAGGGTGAGGGACTTGTTTCAGGCCATGTGCTTCGGTGCCATCCTCTCGCTGGCGGCCCCCGTGGGACGCGCGACAGAGTCACTACCGCCAGGGATCCGTTCGTTTCTCGAATCTCACTGCATCCGTTGCCATGGGGACAAAAAGCAGAAAGGTCGTTTCCGAATCGATACGCTCAAACCCGATTTCGCAAACACTGTGATTGCCGACAAATGGAGTGAAGTGGCCTTCCGGATCAAGTCCGCTGAAATGCCTCCTCCCGAGGAAGAGCAACCGACCGCCGAAGAGATCGGGCTCACGGTTGATTTTCTCACCGAGCGCGTCCGGGAAGGTGCCGCCGAACGGCTCTCGAAACGAGGCATGTTCGAAGAATACCGCCTCAGCCGCCAGGAATACGCCTACACAGTCTACGATCTCCTCGGTGTGGTCTTCGATGTTGAGGCCCCAGGCACTTTTAGTGAGGATCCGAGATGGCATGGCATTGATCGTGTCGGGGCGATGTTGTCCCTCGCGCCATCACACGTCGAGCGCTACTTCGAGGCAGCCGATGCGGTAATCGAGCTCGCCTTCCCTTCCGAACCGATAAAGCCCCAAATCAATCGAAAAATCGTGGGTGAAAACAAGCGCCAACTCCTGCAACTCGGCGAGGCTTGGAACTTCTCGATCAAACATCCTGGACACTACCGACTTCGGATCCAGGCGAGTGGCCTTCCCGCTTTCACGGGCAAGATTCCGCATCTGTCTATCTGGCATACCCACCACAAAAGATCCTTCGACGGCTTCGACCTTTCCTCGCCAGAAGACTCCCCTCGAATCATCGAATTCGAAGGACTGTATCCAGCAGGTGAATACTCCATCCGAAATCACGCGCGAACGAAGAAGCATGCCAACGGAGGCATCTCACTTTTCCGAAATGAAGCGATCGACGCCTCGAGACCGATCGCCTCGCTGACCGGCCGACACCGATCTCCGTGGACCAAGGTGGTTGACGAGAGCGGGCAACCAACGATGCCTCTACTCTTGGTCGATTGGATTGAAATTGAAGGTCCCCTCACCACTGCGGCAGACCACGAGAAACGTGCTGGCGTCATTCCCCTCCCAAGCGACAGCGTTCGGCTGCAAGAAACCGCACTGAGAAGATTCGCGGAGCGTGCCTGGCGGCGCCCGGTAACGGAGCGTGAGATCAGGCCCTACCAGCGCCTGGTCAGCGCCGAGCTCGAAGCGGGAGAACCATTCTTGTCTGCGTTTCGATCTGGGCTTTCTTCCATCCTGATCTCCCACCGATTCTTTAACCTTGAAGAAGGTTCGCCGATTGAAAACCGCCCGACCCTTACCAGCTTCGAATTGGCAAGTCGCCTCTCCTATTTTCTGTGGAGCTCAATGCCGGATGCCGATCTGTTTGCTGCCGCTGAGTCGGGCGACCTCCATCTCAGTAGGAACCTTGAGCGCGAATTCGACCGCATGATTCAGGATCCTAAATTCGATCGTTTTCTCGACTCGTTCCCCAAACAGTGGCTCCAACTGCATCGAGTCGGAATGTTCCAACCGGACCCTGAACTCTACCCAACCTACGATCCCTGGTTAGAAGAAAGCATGATTGAAGAGACCACGCGCACATTCGCTGAAATGTTTCGACGCAATCTACCCCTTCGAGAGACTGTCGACTCCGACTGGAGCATCCTGAACGCTCGCCTCGCCCAACATTATGGACTCACTCGCCCTGAGAAACTTGGCTTCAATCGAGTTCAGTGGAAACCAGACTCGGGCCGAGGCGGCATTCTTTCGCACGCTTCGATTCTATCGCTAAGCTCCGATGGCACCCGCCACCGACCAGTGCATCGAGGGGCCTGGATCTCCGAGGCCATCCTCGGACGAACGCCGCCTCCCCCGCCTCCGAATGTCGATCCCCTGGAGCCCGTCATGGACAGGCAACCAAAAACCACTATTCGCGCGAAGCTGGAAGCCCATGCTACAGATCCCAACTGCGCCTCCTGTCATGCAAAAATTGACCCACTCGGATTGGCATTCGAGAACTTCGATGCCATCGGACGCTGGCGAGACAAAGAAATCGTGAACGGCGGAGTCGGTGCAAACCCACCGGTGGATGCCACCGGCGAATGGAATGGAAAAGCTTTCGACAACGCAACCGATTTCAAGCGACTACTCGCCGATGACGACGAGCAAATCGCGAAGGCTTTCCTTGAACACCTGGCAACCTACGCCCTTCGACGGGTAATGAACATCGACGACAAACTACAACTGCAGCGCATTGCAATCGCGCATGCAGGGAGCGCCTACCCGATGCAAAACCTAGTCAGGGCTTTCATCCTGTCTGATCTCTTCAGTCAGCGCTAGTCCGGGCACCCTGCCTTGCATGCTTAAATGAACTCAGACAGATAGGCCGGAATTCGTTCCCGCAACCAGCTCTTTGCTTGCCAGGGCCAGCGACCGGATATAAATCCTACGTGGCCTCCATGATCGCTAACCTCGAGTTTCGTTGACTCGGAGAGTTCCTCCTCAGTGGGCACGACCTGAGGCGTCATGAACGGATCATCCTTAGCATGAAGAATCAGCGCAGGTGTCCGAATCCCCGGGAGAAACTGCCGAGCACTTGATCGAGTGTAGTAGTCCCGAGCATCTTCAAATCCGTGAAGGGGCGCTGTGACTTCGTTGTCAAAGGTCCAGAAATCATCTAGCTGCCTGACGCGTTCGCGCGTCACTGGCATTCGGTCTCCAAACACGTCAATCTTCTTCACGAGCGCCTCCTGTAAACAGCGCGTAAGGCGGCGTTCATAAATTCGGCTGAAGCCCTGATTGATGCTATTCGCGACCTGCTCGATCTCAAAGGGCACGGACACAGCCACAGCGGCCCGTAGCGGATTCTCCCCAGCGGTTTCGCTCAACCACTTCAACAATGCGTTCCCGCCTAAAGAGTAGCCAACAGCTGCCAGCGGCGTGGAGGGTTCTCGTTCATGCTGGGCTTGTATCACGGCAGCCAGATCTCCGGTATCACCCGAATGATAAGCTCTTGGCAGGCGATTGGCTTCACCCGAGCAACCACGAAAGTGCACAAAAAGCCCCCGCCAACCTCGCCGCTCGATCTCGTGCATGATTCCAGCGGCGTAAGGCGACTCAAGCGATCCCATCAAACCATGAAGCACCACCACAATCGGACCTTTCCTCCCGCCAACCCAATCCAAATCTAAGAAGTCGCCATCGGGCAACTCAAAGCGTTCTCGACGGGTGTCAAGTTTGGGACGTCGCATGAATAGGGTTGGCCAGATGGTTTGAAGATGCCGATTGCGGAGCCACCATGCCGGCTTGAAGGGCGAACTACTCATTCCTTGAAGTGTCGGATCTTCTGTTTCCTTGCCCTCAGTTCCCCAAGATCTCGCCGATTTTAGCCCGAAGCTGACTCACCCTATGGGGCATCGAATCAGCCAAGTTCTTCTGCTCAGAAAGATCGTCCTTCAAGTTGTAGAGCTCGATACCGAATGGTTGATTGCGATCGGCCGTGAATCCTCGACTTCCCTTCGTCGCGATCAGTTTCCAGTCGTCATCCCGAATGACGCGCGAACCGTGGAGAATCGGAGGCCGAGCTACATGGGACCGTTCCGGGTTGAGCAAAATCGACAAGAAACTTTCACTGTCTTGGCCTACTCCTTTCGAGAGAGACTTTCGGCCGGCAATCTCGGCACAGGTTGCAAAGACATCCACGAAAGAGACCGTGTGTCCGGACCGCGTGCCAGCCTTGATCCGGGCCGGCCATCTCGCAATGAAAGGCACGCGATGACCGCCCTCCCACACACTCCCCTTCGCCCCTCGGAGCGGTCCCGTCGAGCGATGCCCAAATTTTGCCGCGTCTTTCTCATACCATACAGGACCATTATCGCTCGAGAACATCAACAAGGTATTCTCGCTCAGGCCCGCCTTCTGAAGGCTTGCCATGACTTGGCCGACAACACTGTCCACCTGCATCATGAAATCGCCGTAAAGTCCTGCCCCACTCTTACCCACGAATTCTTCGGTCGGAAGCCATGGCGTATGGGGAGACGGCAAAGCGAGATAAAGAAAAAGGGGCTTGTCTCCCACATGGTCCTCGATGACGCGGCACGCTTCGCCAGCGAACCGAGGGGTCACCTCAACGTGGTGAAAATCGGGCGACCGCCCACCTTCCCGCCAGAACTTCCCTTGAATTCGATTCCATCCTTCCCCTTCTCCTACGCTCGTGCTGGCTGCAACGGTTTCGGTTGGCGCCATCACGGCAGACCGATCACGAATAAAAAAGTAAGGCGGAATATCAAGCGAAGCGTGCATTCCAAAATAGGAGTCAAAGCCACGGTCCATTGGACCGCCTGTCAGGGCTTGATCGTAGTCGAAGGCGAATCCTTTCGCCGAGGCCCCGGGTTTCCGCGCTTTCTGGTCAAATCCAAGGTGCCATTTGCCCACCATCGCAGTTCGGTAACCTTCCTCCCGCAGCACACTCGCGACGCTTGCCCGACCTGCTTGAATCAGTGGGCCATTACGATCACCATTTCGTCGCATACGAGCTGCGAATCGCCCCGTCATCAGCGCATACCGAGACGGTTTACAGGTCGATCCACCTGCGTGGGCATCCGTGAACACCAGCCCCTCGCTCGCTAGCTTGTCAAGATGGGGAGCGGGAATCTTACTCTCGCGGTTGTAGACCTTGAGATCGCCGTATCCCATGTCATCAGCGAGAATGAAGACAATGTTGGGATGCGCACTTTCACCTACCGCTCCCACTTGTATCCGTTCGAATGATACAAGCAGAATCCCCAGAAAAACCACGCGGCCAGCTTGACGATACTTCTGCAAATGACTCACGCCAAAAACAGATAAGGCAAACTCGAGCAACTGTATAGCTGCAACGAAAATATTATGGGATAGTCCCGCTCAGCTCGCTCGAAATTCACGGCAGCTACAGAGGAAAAAATACCGGAGCGATTTTTCGTCCGACCGCTCAGAGCACTTGAAGAAGGCAGATTTCAGCCATGCTCCTCCCCGCTCCCGATATCATAGAGCTCAGAACTTGCCTGCTGAATCACTTGTTGGAGCAAAGGGTAGGCTTTCCCGAAACCATCCATCAAACCCGAATGTTGCCGAGCTTGTTTCCGAGGTATCAGATTGGGGGCATTGATCAGCCCACAATAGTGCCACCCGACAAAATCGGGCCGAGCGAACGCTTTCCGGAAAAACTCATCGGTCCACTCGGCTCGTTCTTCGAGATTGTCGGCCACCGGTCCATAAGGGCGAGGCATGGTTGGGGTGATCATCGTGAACGCCGAGTCTCCATTGATCATGGGTTTGCCCACTCGTTGAGTCCATCGATCGAGCCCAGGCTTCTGAACCTCGTATCGTCCGTACATTTGGTAGAGAACCACGTCCGTGTACTTCGCCGTTACGGGCAGGACAGTATCGATCGAATCCGTATTCGCATTGAGCTTGTCTCCCACAAACAGATGCTTGGGATCATAGCGCCGAATCGCATCACGAGCCGTTTGGTAATATCGATCCACAACCCGATGAAGAAAAGCCGTGTTGTCGCGAGTCTCATTCACATTCGCGAGATCTGTGTGCAGTCTCCAATTGACCGCACTAGCGAGCGCGTCAAACGACACAAAGCTCGTGCCATAGCTTTGGTTGAATTCTTGAATCCGACCTCCGTAGAGTTCTTGCATCAAGCGGACGTAGGCCTGCTTTCCCGGCGCAGAAGCATCTAGGTTCCTCAATCGACGAGGCCATCCAATTCGAGACGGACGTCGAGCCCCGCCGATCACATCCGTTCGTTCTCGGCAGTCCTCTTCCGTAAATAGCGGGCAATCGGTCATCGAATATCCCAGCAAGAAGGGATCATCCCGCAGGGGTTCAGCCGTTTCCTTCGCGAGTCGGTCACAGTGGGCAGCGAACGCATTGGAAAAGACGTCCAGGAAGTTGTCATCGGGAATGGCGCTTCTCCAATGGGGGACATCCACGAAACGAATCGGACGCATGTAGGGCATTGCCGGCTGAGGGCGATTGACAACGGGAAGCGACGTATGAACACCAATTGTGTTGAAGCCGAAGTCCTTACAGGTCTTCAAGAACCAAGATCTTAAAGCGGGAGCGAATCGCCCATAGTCATCAAGATCATCAACTCCGAGTCGTTCCTGCCAGGCTTTCCGGTTATAGGCCTGCTTCCAGAGATCGGAATGGAGATGGTTAATCCCAAAGCTGAGGAAAGCATGACCTTCAGGCGTGACGAGCCACCATCGATCCTCCTTTTCCACTCGAAAATAGCCAGTGGCCTCAAAGCGCTTTCCCTTCCATCCTCCAAAGCGATCTCGATCCTGAGCAGTCGCATTCTTGACGTCGACGGCTGCGCCCAACATTCCCTGCCCGAGCAACGCCGTCATCAGGCTGCCAAAGCGACGACGACTCAGCTTCCCTTGATCCATAACCCAAGCCCGGGAATATTCTCAGCGTCCTCGACCCCTTCTTTCCTCGAGCCCCCTCAACTAGCGGGCAATGAGGCGGAAGAAAGCATGCTCTCGCGACGGTCTTAAACTCACGGCGTTCTCTTCTCCATCCTGAGAAACTGGCTCCTCAACATCTCCCCACGCGCCACCCAGCGAATCCGTCTGTTGCAAAACGAATCCAGCCGCCGCGCTCGGCCACCTAATCTCAAATCCTCCATCGGCTAAGCGAAGTATCTCGATAGACACTTCAATCGGCTCTGGAGCAGGGGGTTCCGGGGCTACAGGTAGAGGCGGTGGCGCCAACACAGGAGGCTCCGGTGTCGGGGGAACAAAGTCTCCCTTTACAATGTGAATGTCATCGAGCAGCAGGGTGTGATCCCCCTCTGGCTGTGTATCAAACTGCAGGAGACCATCGGCAAACGCTGGCCTGAAGGTCATAGAACGGAGGTGATAAGGCAAGTTCTCACCTACCGGCAACACCTCTTCTTCCAATAGGAGCTCCTCATCAAAACTCACCGAGTAAAATGTGAATCCACCGTCGCCACAACAGTTCCGCGCATTCACGTAGTAATAGAGGGTGTAGGTTTGTCCGGGTTCAAACCCTTCAACCCACTGCGTCATGCTCGTCGCGTTCTGGATAAACAGCACTGAGTCCTGATCGAGACCGGACCCGTTGTCTGAGAACGGCCCTTGCCCCGTGACATTCACACCTCGTCCACCCGATGTGAAGTCCCAGCCAGCCACATTAGCCGGCTGAATATAGCCTACGCCAACAGGACTCCCACTCGCTTCGAAGCTGGGATTCTTAAGCACGACTTCATCGTCACCCCGCGGAATGATATTGACGGCATCCAACAGGATGGTGGCGTCTCCATCCGCCTCCGTGACGAACTCAAGTAAGCCGCTCGAGCCCGTAGCAACAAAGGGGACGTTCTGAAAATAGTATGTTTCCATGTCTTCGGTGCTAGACGGCAACACGTCCTCAACCGACCAAAGTTCCTCACCGCCCAGACGCGCGGCTAGATTGATGGTTCCACCACAGCAATCTCTCGCATTATAGTAAAACTGAAGCCAATAGGACGTCCCTTCCGTCAGCCCTCCGATTTCCTGCGAGAGCGTCTGCGATCCTTGCATCACAGCCACTTGCAGTCGATCCGGTATGGCCCCGTTGTCATGAAACGGACCACTCCCCTTGTTCAACCCAGTGCCCCCTTCCCACGAGATGATGGGGCCAGCCCCAATTCCAGCGGGCGCTTCGTTGCTCTCGAAACTCGCGTTGCGGACGAATGAGCTCACCACATTGACGGCCGTATCATTCGTGAGATCGAGACCACCCGGCGGCGTGACCAACATGCGAGCAGCACCGCGAGCGACGCCCATGATTTCAATGGTTCTGGAAAGCTCACCACCTTGCTCGAATGACACCACGACGCGACCATTCTCATCCGCCCCCACCGGTTGCGCGACGGCCAGATTCGGACTGGTCAGCGCAACCTCACCACCCTTAATGGCCAGATACGCTTCCGGAAGTGTCACCGTCACGACTCCGATCTGTCCCGGAGCCAGTTCCAAGGCACTCGGAGAGATCTCAACTGGGGGAAACGACTCGCCAACCTCTCCTATGATCTGAATGGCATCCAAGAGAAGCGTGTGATTTTCCTCCTTCGTTTGCCGGAAACTCAAGACCTTCTGAACATCGTCAGCGGTGAAACTCAGGGAACCCTGATGATAGCGATTATTCCCCCCGACAGGAGAGACCGTCTCTTGAAGAAGCTCCTCCTCCCCAACCCAAACACTGAAGTCCGGAGAATCCCCTGAACGCGCGTTGTAGTCAAACTGCAGGCGATAGTCATTGCCAACGACTAATCCATCCAGAGTCTGACTGAGAGCCCCAGCCCCCGAGATGAAACCCACAAACTCTGGCTCGGAACTGCGCCCGTTGTCCGCAAACGTACCAACCCCGTCGGCAGCGACCCCATAATCGCCCTCTCCCGACCAGCCAGCAATTGCGTTGGGACTCACGAAACCATCGGGGTCAGCCGGCTCCCCACCGGCTTCAAAGCTCGGATTCGCGACCGGCACCTGGTTTTCATCTCGCACAATGATTGAAACAGCATCCAGATTCACGGTCGCATCCCCGTTGGCTACCGTCCGGAAGCTGATAATCCCAAGATCAAATTCAGGCACAAAAGGAACGTTCCCAAATTTATAGGGATTCCCATCTGCAGATGCTTTCACATTAGGAATCGTCGTTAGCTCTTCTTCATCGAGGCTCACAATCAAATCGATCGTTCCCCCACAACAACCGCGAGCGTCATAAAAAAACTGAAGCCAATGCTGCTCGCCCGGCTCTAGCCCGATGACTTCTTGGGAAAGCGTCGCAGAGCCCTGAATAAAGGCGGCTCGCGCCTGATCTGGGATTGGTGTGCCCCCATTGTGAAACGGTCCATCGGCTTGATTGACTCCACTACCGCCTTGCCACCCCTCAATCTCTCCGTAGTGAGGCCAGGTTTCGGGATAGTTGAGCTCAAAACTCGAATTCACTACGAGCGGCTGAGCCGAAATTGACTTGGATAGAATAACTAAAGAAAGCGCACAGGACGCCAATAGAGTACGATTATTCATACGCAACACAGGGACTTGTTCCAGGGATACCTCTATCACAAGACAAGCTCCCCTATGCGTCAAGGCGAAAGCATGAAGCAACTACAGAACTTCAGATCGAGTGCCTTCCTGTTTCCTCCCTGAATCGAACCAAAAGGATCGAACCAAAAGGATGCAACCGAAACTTTCTTTCACTTTCCCTGCATCCTTCGAGACCAAAGCACGTCTATGGGGGTGAAACGAGTTTTCATTTCTCAATCAACTAAGAACAGAACATCTGCCGTACGTTTCCAGGGTGCGAGTCGAGTCCATATCGGATGAATGGTCACGGACCTCGCTAGATCTCAAGCCTTCTACGAGATACTGCTTCAAGCTGCACACATTGCGATCCGGATTCAAAGCAAGCAATCTCGACACAACATTGCGATCTTGCTGAAGGCACAGTAGATTCCTGGTCAACTCGACGCACCCATTCGAAGCCAACGCATGAAACACCGGATTCTCTGGACTTTTTTCTTGGTCACTTTCCTCCAGCCATTGATCACAACGGCAAACGAGGCGGCTGGCTACCATCTTGACACGGATACAGGAATCACTCTTCGGGATGGATTCGATGCGGATCTTGTTTACGACGTTCCCGCCTCCCAAGGTTCCTGGGTCGCCATGACTTTCGATCCGAAGGGGCGTTTGATCGTTTCGGATCAGGACGACAAGGGCGTTTTTCGAGTCACGCTCCCCTCGCCTGGAAGCGCCCAATCAACGCCCCGTGTCGAAAGTTTGGAAGGGTTTCCTTACCTCCCCATCAAATGGGGCCGTCGAACCGTCGGAGGAGCACTCGGATTTCTGTATGCCTTTGACAGTCTTTACATGTCTTCAATGAAAGGACTGTACCGCATCCGCGACACAGACGGGGACGACCACTACGACGAATTCACTCTACTCAAGAAGCTGGGAGTGGGTTACGAGCACTCGGCCCACAACATCATTGTGTCGGAAGATGGAAACGCTCTCTATCTCGTCACGGGAAACCACACTCGGCTCCCGCAAGGGGTTCCAAGTTTGCAGCCGCCGGTTTGGGGAATAGATTCCCTACTCCCCCCGATGAACGATGCCATGGGACATGCCGTCGGAATCAAAGCGCCGGCCGGTTGGATCTGCCGGATCTCGCCCGACGGAAAGGAATGGATGATGATTGCCTCCGGGTTCCGCAACGCGGTCGACATTGCCCTCAATCCAGAGGGCGAACTCTTCACCTATGACTCCGATCTCGAATTCGATATCGGCAGCCCTTGGTATCGCCCTACGCGCGTCAACCACGTCACCTCGGCGAGCGAATTTGGCTGGCGAGCAGGCTCTGCCAAGTGGCCTGAATACTCCGCCGACAGTAATGGCTCCGTGCTCGACATCGGCCCAGGATCACCGACGGGAATCAGTTTTGGCCATCACTCAAACTTCCCTCCGATCTACCAAGACAAACTCTTCATCTGTGATTGGACCTTCGGTACCATTTACACAGTAGAGCTAGAAGAAGACGGTTCAAGCTATCGAGGCACAAAACGTGAGTTCCTCCACGGAGAACCCCTCAACATTTCCGCAATGCGTTTCGGACCGGATGGACACATGTATTTCTTGGTCGGAGGACGCAATACGGATTCGAAGCTATACCGCATCCGCTACACAGGAGCTGAACAGAAGCGGACGGTTCGGACGCTGACATCGAATCAGTATCTGCGTGATCTCCGTCACTCGTTAGAGACCTTCCACGAACCTGGGCATGGGGCGGACAATTCTACTGTTCTTGATCGAGCCTGGCCTCATCTCGCCCATGAGGATCGCAACATCCGCTACGCCGCCCGACTGGCCATTGAGAATGTCCCTGTAGAACTGTGGAAAAACAAAGTTTATGAAGAGTCGAACGCGAGGGCGGCAATCTACGGATCCATCGCACTGTGTCGGCATGCCGATCAGTCGGAATCCCGAACCCTCCTCCAGAGACTCAATCGGATCTCCTTCAAAAAACTTGAACTCGACGACCAACTCGCCCTGCTGCGCGCCTACTCGCTCTGCTTCATTCGGCTCGGTAAACCCAGCCAAGGCGAAGCTCAGACCCTCGGGAAGCATCTGACTCAATTCTACCCTTCATCCAGCGAGCTCCTCAACACAGAGCTCTGCCGCGTACTCGCATATCTGGAGGCGCCGGGCCTCGTGCAGAAGACGATCGGGCTCATGAAAGCAACCCAGACCAAGACGCTTGCCTATGACGCAGAAATGCTGGGCCGGCATGAATACGGTAGAGCGATTCTCGATACGATGGCGAACACGCCCAACAGCCAGAACATTCACTACGCCTATTGCCTACGCCGAGTGCAATCTGGTTGGACTTTGGAAGACCGCAAATACTACTTTGGCTGGCTCAAAGAAACGCTCACCAAAAATGGGGGAAAGAGTTTCGCCGGTTACATCCGAGCAATCCGAGAGGACGCCATTAAGCATCTCCCCCCGCAGGAAGCATCGTCGGTTTCCTGGCTGCTTGGGGAAGTCAACACAGTAGACCTGGCACAACTCCCTCAGCCAAAAGGACCGCCCGTCGCTTGGACCATCGATACAGCGCAGGCCCTTTTCAAATCCCCACTAGAGAAGCGATCCTACCAAAACGGAAAACGAATGTTTGCAGCAGGACGTTGCATCGCCTGTCATCGTTTCGAAGGAACCGGGGGCTACTCTGGGCCAGATCTGGGTTCTGTCGGCAAACGGTATTCGATCGACGACATCCTCGTCTCGATCATTGACCCGAGCAATTCCATTTCTGAACAATACCAAGCCAGCAAGGTTCAGTTGAAGAACGGCACCACTCAATACGGACGCATCATCTTCCAGAACGACCAGGAGCTTGCCGTGGCGAGCAATCCGTACGACTTCGGAAAAATTACTCGAACACCCAGCATTCAAGTCCATCAAATCGAAGCTTCCCAGACCTCGCTGATGCCACCCGGCACCATCTTCGGCATGAATCAAGAAGAACTCAAAGACTTGATCGCCTACCTCATCTCTGGAGGAAATCGCCGACACAAGGTGTTTCAACAGGAATGAATCAAGTGCCATCCTCTGGGAACCAGCACGGCTATCAGACCAAGCCACTGACATATCTCGCCGAGCTCCCCCGGCGACAAGACTAAATCAGTAGAACAAATCGAATTCGTTCGAAGGGAAAGAGGCTGAACGGAAACTAACGCGATGAAAGCGCAGCCGTTTCCTGTTTGACCATCCTGATCAACTCAGAATCGAAGTCACTTCTTTTGCGTACTTCCAAAAACCAATGGGAACGATGGAGAGTTTCTCACACCTTGATCAGAGCTCCGCTCGAATTTTCGTAGATCATCAATCGCAGTATAGACGGACGTTTGTCCTTCATCAGTTCCGTTGAGGAACACCCGGATCACGACTTTCCCCAAGCGAATCGATTGCCCATGTCTCACTCCCTTTTGCCCATTTACCGCAATCTCATCGACCAAGATTCCATTCCGAGAGGCACACTCTCGGACGATGACCTCCGGGCCATACAAGTGCAGCTCACAATGTTCTCGAGAGACGGACTTGTCCTTGACAATCAGCTCATTGGACTCCCCCCGGCCAACCGTATACACGCCGTCCGGCAGCCAGAAACTCTCCGGCTGAAAACTTGGCACCGTGATCTCGAACCGTGCGATTAAAGGATTAACCATAGGACAAGTTTCAGACCGAGGCTCACGAGGGTCAATCCTCTTCCATCCCTGGCACCTTAGGAAGTGATCGGGAGCATGGGGTTCATCCAAAGCGAGCTTGCTCAGGTTTCATGAGTATCCTTAAGCTTCGGCCAGTGAATCAAGAGATCTACTGGGAAATCGCGGACCTTGCCGATGATCTTCTCGACAAGCGTCCCCCGGAACCACTCTGCATAAGATCGACCTCAGGCCTACCTCAGTCTTCGTCTCATCGTCCGCGGTCTACCAAGGATCCGGCAAACAACGTTCTCCTGGATGTCTGGAGTTCGTCCCGCAGTAGAACCTGATTGTCCAGCACTCCATCGTGCAGTTGCTCTTGAAATGCCTAAACGTCCTCTCTTCCCCTCAATGAGAACAAGCCAATCCTAAGATCCAATTTCAACCACTGAATCCCTAATCAACCTCATGAGCGCGTGGACTCAAGGCCTGATCAAAGAACGGCTTGAGATCGATCGTCTCCGCCGGCCCCTCATCAAACTCAACTCGAACCCGGTCCTTGAGACAAACGACATTGGAGGGAATATCTCGAATTTCAGGAAGCAGCACGTGATGCCGTCCGGAGTTTACATCATACATCTTCAAGCCGAAGCTCTTCCAGTCCCCAGCCGTTGCGAACACCACATAATAGCCAAACTCCGTTAGTTCCGAACCGCTCGCCACCTCCTCATGCAAGATCCCACCGGCAATATCATAGACGCGGATTGACTGACACGCCGTGCCACAACCCCAAGTATGCATCAACTTGTCACCCGTCGTCCACAGCAGTGCTCCTCCATAACCGGGAACGAAATCCGCCACCAGCTTCTTGTCCGTAAGCCGGAATATCTTCAGTCGTCGAGGCGGCTTGGGGCTATGCCAAAGGTAGACATAATACCCGCTCGGACTCACCTCGACGTCGTGGATGTGCTGCGGTCGATCGAACGGATACCTAAAGATCTCATCCGACCCTCGACTCACCCGAACCAGAGTAGCCTCAACATCATACCGCAGTTCCGGCGACGCCGAGGCTACCGACACTAAGCAGAAGATCAGCCACAGGCAAATGATACACTTCACGATTTTCTCCATTACCATTCCTATCTATCAACCAATGACTATTTCGCAAGCAAACAAGGTGGCGCCCCCTGATTAGCCCGGGCATCGCTGAATTGCATTACAAAGAAATGCCGTAAGCACGCCCAAACAAATGCTCGAACCCGGCTGGGCCGAGCTGCGCATCGCCACCAGATTTGAGCTTGACGGCGGCATGAGGGATTGATTCAACTCAGCAAAAATACAGGTGCCTAAACCATCAGAAGAAGCCAACGATCCCAAGGGGCGCGCAGACTCAACATTCATGATTCTTTTGCTCATCTTCCTGGCCGCCTGGGCCGGCTTTGACAGTTGACAATTTCACCGAATCAAGTCTGAGCTAAGTCTCATCGAAGCCCGATCATATGTCTCCCGCGAGATCGGTGTATCCGATTTCGGAGCACCGAAGATCGGCTCGTCAAGTCACCCCCCAAAAAATATCGATTGGGATTCGGACTTCATCGACTTTAGTTGGGACAAAACGGAAACTTCTGAGATCTCACTCTCAAATAGAAGCCATTCTTCATTTCGAAGGAAACGACGAACCCGATGGAACGTCACGAAAGGCGAAACTCGCGAGGCAACGATGCAGCTCTCCTCGTCAAAGGACGCTTCCCTACTAGTTGAATTCTCCACCGGCTACTCAATAAGAATCAACTCTAACAATCAAGTGGACCTGTCGATTCTGAAAGATGGGCAGGAAACAGAATGGCGTTTCGCATCCGCCGGGGATACTCTGTGGAAATTACTCTGGAACACTCGAGTTGAGGCGATCTATCTCTTTGACTCAACAATTCCCCCGAAAATGAATTTGGAGGATTTGCTCAGTGAACGGGCCAGCTACGGCTCGATCTACTACAGTCTCTTCCATCGTCCAAAAGCGACCGAACTTCCCGATTACGTTTGGAAACACTTGCCCTTTTTCGTTGAACTAGCGAGACATCAAAGAACGGGTTACACCCACCTGAAAAAGAAAAGATTTCCACGCTAGAGTTCGGGAAGCGCACGCCAGCGTTTCATCCATCGATCATTCACGTCCGACTGAGGCTCACTTCTCGCAAGAATCCGGTTTCTTTTTCCACACCTCAAGCTTGCAGGCGCGGGCAATTCAAGGGCACCAAGCATACTTGCATAACCGTATATTCTAGTTCATGCCTTTGTGCAGGGGGGACACAATCGATATTCCAGACTCCCTCCTCAAGCGGGCCAAAGATCACATGCTTGAGCAGAAGACCACTTTTCGGGCACTCGTGATCTCCTCGCTAGAAAGATCACTATCACAGAGCGATCAGAAGGAACTTCGATTGAGAGATGCTGCGGTCGGTAAACGAGCTCAGGACACCGTCTCCAACCAAACGATCAATCAATCTATCGATGAACAACGCGATCCTTCGTTCCAGCCGTGATTGCAATCGATACAAATATTCTTGTGCATGCCCATCGCCGTGATGCGAGCCACCATACGGAGGCGGCGGTCTGTCTAGAGGATTTGGCTGAAGGAAGGATGATCTGGGCAATCTATTTTCATAGCCTCATTGAATTCTACAGCGTCGCGAGCCGTGAACGGATTTGGAAATCGCCATCGACACCAAGACAAATCGACAATCAGATCACTGCCTGGATCGAATCCCCGAGTCTGCACCTACTCACGGACTCCACCGAAGATATTGGATCACTTTTGAAATTGGCCGCGAAAGCGAAGATCCGCGGAACAATGATTCACTATGTACGGATTGCCAATTGCTGCCTAGGCCATGGAGTCCGAGAGCTCTGGACCGTGGATCGAGACTTCAGCCGCTTTCCGGCGCTAAAGGTTCGCAATCCACTCGTTTCACGATGATTGCCCTCAGTCAAATCAGGAAACGACTGCTAAGATCCCTGACCACCAGAGAAATCCGCGGAATCCACGGGCAACAATCCCTTCCCTAACAGATACTAGGACACCACCCGCGTATCCATCAATTCAACGGCCAGACCCAAAGGATTGCCGGAATCGAAACGATCAGGATTATGATCTCCAAGGGTAACCCCATTCGCCAGTAGTCGCCAAAACGATACCCTCCAGGTCCCATAATCAATGTGTTATTCTTGTGCCCGATCGGTGTCAGAAAGGCACAGGAAGCGGCGACCGCGACAGCCATCAGGAACGGATCAGGACTCACCCCAAGCTGCTTCGCAACATCGAACGCGATTGGCGCTGCAATGACCACCGTCGCCGTGTTGTTCATCACATCTGAAAGGCACATCGTCACAACCATGAGCAGCAACAAGATGACGACCGGAGAGACACCGGCTGAAATACCGACAATTGAATCGGCCACTAAACTGGCAGCGCCTACGGACTCCATCGCTGTCCCGATGGGAATCATCGAACCAAGCAGAACAATCACGGGCCATTCTACCGAATCGTAGAGCTGTCGTAGCGGAACAATCCCGGCACCGATCAGGACGACTACCGCGGCGGCCAAAGCCACGGGAAGATACAGAATCCCGAGACTGGCCAGCAACACGGCGATTCCAAAAACACCCGCGGCAACAGCACCTTTCCCCCTTTGCAAAACGGACACGTCCTCACCCGCCAGCGGCAAACACCCCATCCAGCGAATCGTTTCCGCAATGTTATCTGCATCTCCGAGCAGTAGAAGCACATCCCCAGGTAAAATCTCCATCTTTCGCACTCGCTCCGTGATCCGCTTGCCCTGACGGGACACCCCAACCAGCGTTACTCCTCGCCGAGAGAGTAAGCGAATGGAAGTCGCCGAGCGGCGAGCAATCCGCGCCGAGTCAGGGACCACAACCTCGTGAAACACTAACCCAGGGGCCGCTCCTTCTTCCCCGAGCTTCCGGGCATACTCGAGGCCGACCTGACCAACAAACTTCTCCAAGCTTTCCGGTGATGCCTTGATCGTGAGAATATCCCCTTTCCGAATTACTGCCCTTCGCGCCGCCCCAGGAAGCCGATCTCCCCGCCGGACAAGACCAACAATCTCAACGTCATTCTCCTGCGTCACATCATCCAAAGCAGAAACCTTCTTGCCCTCCGCAAAACTACCTTCGGACACCTTTACTTCAGCAATATAACTCTCAGTATCACGCATTTCTCGTGGGACATCATGGGACGTATTGGCCGCGGGGATCAGACGCCACCCAACGAGGGCTACAAAGGCCACCCCAACGATCGCGCAGACGAGACCTACCGGCGTGAAATCAAACATGCGATACGGCTCTCCCATAGCACTGGCTCGGAATTCGGCGATGACAATATTGGGTGGCGTTCCAATCAACGTGATCATGCCTCCGAGGATCGAGGCAAAGGAGAGTGGCATCAGCGTTAAGGCGGGACTGCGTTTCGCTTTGGCCGCGGTTTGTAAGTCGACCGGCATCAACATGGCCAGTGCCGCGACGTTGTTCATAATCGCCGATAGCCCCGCCGCGAGTGCCGACATGATGGATATGTGCGCACCCAAAGATCGGGCACTGTTCATAAAGAACCGTCCCAAAAACTCGATCACGCCTGAATTAGCCAGCGCATGGCTGACAATCAATACCAGAGCGATCACGACGGTTGCAGGATGTCCAAATCCAGAGAAAGCCTCCTTAGCGGGCACGACGCCGATGATGACGCCTGACGTGAGTGCACCAAAGGCAACAAGATCATATCGCCACCGCCCCCAAATCAAGAGTGCGAAGACAACCCCTAGAAGCCCAAAAACCGTGATCTGTTCTGTTGTCATGAAAAATTGGCTAAAACACCTGCCTCGGAACCAAATTGAATCACTCGAATCCCGATTCGTCACGGCAAGAAAACAGAGATATCAAGATGAGAGTTCTGTGCCGAGAGAAACTGGGTGGGATAAAAAGGCTTATCCGATCTAGCAAAGACGGACTGTGCTGACTTCCTGATGGTGAGAAAAGTGTGAAGGACTGTCTGATAATTACGGCGGGAATCCGTCCGTGTTAGTGAAAGCGACAGCTTCGCTCTCGCAGTCCATATTGATTCCGTCGTTCAAGTGTTTATCTGGATTACAAAAGCGAAGCTGTCGCTTTAACACTCTCGCAGCTGTTGGCGGGAAGGGACTTTCACACCGCCCGCCCGCTCCCATAACAATTGTATCTGCGTCATCCATGCACTCTGTTTCAATCACGCCCCCAAGAACTTCCTACCCAGATCTGATGAATTAAGACCAATTCAAACTTCGGCATTCGTTGGCGCCCTGGGGCTTGTCGCCACTCATCTGACCATGAATTGCCCTGTCCTTTCGTTATTCTGGCGCAAACCGTGGAACGACCGTGTTTAGGCTGTTCAAGAATCCACGATTTTAACCAATCTATCTTAGACGTTCACATCATGACCGTGCTTCCAACAGATTCGATTTCCGTTCGAGTAACACACGGGACCCTCCCCCCATTTCGCCCCCGACGCGCCGCCTTCTTCGCCAACCTCCTCTCTCTCTTTTTTGGCAACGAAGAGGAAACCCAACTGTTGAAAGAGAAAGTCGGCGGGATTGAATCCTATGGCGGAAGATTGATCCCCATTCTAAATCTTCTCTACGATGGTGGGCCAACAGACTTGGTCCTCGAGAAGCCTCCCTGCACAGCCCTATTGCACTACTTCGGAGACACGCTCGGCCTGGACTTACCGAATCTGTTCACCCTTTCCCATCAGGACTATTTGGATATTGGATCTAGGATCCGATCCGGAGCAGGGGTCACTGAATTCAGTACAATTCCAAATGAACTCCGATCTCATCAACTCGAGATGATTGACGGCTACGTCATCGATCAAACCCTCGCCGCCTTTGCCGAATACTGCGAGTCGAGCACGCTCACGTCACTGACGGGCAGTCGACAAGGGAACAATAAATGGCGCTTGCACGACTACCTAGAAAAGCAAGGCTTACCGGTTTTCGACACAGTCATGACCAGCAACCCGCGTGAGGTCTCTCAGGGTCTGGATGCCCTGCGCCAACAGGGCTATCGAAAAGCGGTCATCAAATCTCAAGTGGGGGCATCGGGAATCGGCATCCAACAGCTCGCCACAGACGACTCCAGCGTTGACGTTCCTGAGCTACTCTTCCACGAGGGGCCGTGCCTGCTTCAAGGGTGGCTGGAAACAGGGAGACGGCAAATCACCGAGATTCAAAGCCCGAGCATTCAACTGTTTCTCAGCGACGAAGACGGCATCTATCTTTACGATGTCACCGACCAAATCCTCGGACACGATAGCGTCCACCAAGGCAACATCTCCCCGCCTCAGTACCTTGCAGATAACCCGTCACTTTTAGAGGAGCTGAACCGTCAGGCTATCATAGCGGCTCAATGGCTCTATCAACAAGGCTACCGAGGCACAGCCTCTGTCGATTTCCTCGTCGCGACTCGGGAAAAGCCCGAAGATCAAACAGTCTATGTCTGCGAGATCAATGCGCGCGTCACTGGAGCGACCTACCCCTCGATTCTCGCCCGCCATTTTATGCCCCAGGGGGCATGGCTGCTGAGAAACCTCAAATTCACCGAACCTCAACCAGCACAACATCTGTTAGACCTCTTGTCCGAGCACCAACACCTTTTCCATCCCGGACAAACAGGCGGCGTCCTCCCGATCAACTTCAATCTGACGGAGCACGGGAAGGTGCTCAAGGGTCAATTCCTTTGCCTCGGTGAAAACGTTCAGCAATGCCAACAGTTCCTCATCTGGGGTGAAGAGGATCTCCCGATCGATTGGGACTACATCCGAGACTAGGGAAAGCATGAACGAATTGACTAACCGACTCCTGTCCATCGCTCGCGACTTGATCCTCATCCAGAGCACCGACAGCAAGCCAGAGGAAAGACGCAGGGCCTTCCAGTTTTTCCTCAACCATCTTCAAGGAATCGAGGCGGTCTCGATTCAACGTTTCGAGTCCGATGGGTATGAATCCCTCCTCGCTCTTCCGCGAGGAGTTGAGCATCCAGAAATCCTCCTTTGCGGGCACCTCGATGTGGTCGAGCACCCATCAGAGGCTGCCTACGTCTCGACCATCAAAAACGGTCGACTCTATGGTCCGGGAGCGGGCGACATGAAAGGAGCTCTGGCCATCTTGCTCGAGCTCTTCCTCAAATGGCACCACCGGCATCCGGGAATTTCCTTGGGCCTTGCGATCACGTCTGACGAGGAAATCGGCGGCATGCACGGACTGCGTTTTCTGGTCGATGAATGCGCCCTTCGAGCAGGAATTGCAATCGTTCCTGACGGGGGCTCGCTAAACGAAATCACGAGCGAGGAAAAAGGAATCCTGCATCAACGCGTGCGATGCCTCGGCCACGCGGGTCACGCTGCTCGACCGTGGTTCAGCACGAATGCGCTTCAGAATCTCATCACAAAACTCAATAGGCTTCGGGAACACTTCGACGCGAAGCAACCGAACCAACAGACCGAAGACGATCACTGGACGCCAACCTGCTCGATCACATGCCTCCATACGCCCAATGAATCGGTGAATCGAATTCCCGATCTGGCGGAGGCAAGCATCGATATTCGGTTTCCTCCGCCTCACACTGAAGCTTCAATCCAAGCGGAAGTGGAACAAGTTCTGAAGCCCAATGCGGCGCTTGAACTAGAGACTCTTATTAGCGCAGCCCCCACGCAGCTCGATCCCGACCCGATCTTCTTCGAGCTCACGGAGAAGGTCACAGGAGGACCGGTCTTCACGATGAGAGCAGCCGGTGGGAGCGACGCGCGTTTTCTCTCCCGTGTCGGGATCCCCGTCATTCTTTCTCGTCCGATTGTCGGCGACCTCCATTCCGATCAAGAATGGATCGATATCCAGAGCATGGAGTCCTACTTCAAGATTTGCGACCAATACATCGCACAACGACACACTAGGGATTGAACCATTCCCGATTCACGCCGATCTGCGCAACCACACCACTCTGATCCCTTCCCCTCCTCTTTCTCCCGCAGCACTTCCGTCAGGTCGACGTTTACGATCTGCCCCACGAATCGAATTGCATGTCTTTAGGTCATTCACTCTAATCAGCGTATGGCCGACCGTAGCATTCACGCTTCCTTCCATCGATCTGTCGCGCGTCGATTCTTTCTCAGTTCAACTGCAGTTGGCTTAAGTGGCCTGGCGATGCCACGAATCGCTCGGGCGATCGACTCGCTAGATCAAGAGCCCCTCGCCAATCTGGTAGCAAAGCTCGAGTATCTCACACCCACGGACGCGTTTCGCAATGTCGAGCGCCACAAGCCGCTGCCCTATAAGCTGCCCAAAGAGAAGCGTTTGGAAATCGGCCTCGAGCGCGAAACTTGGCAACTGGAAGTGATTCCCGATCCAGAGAGTAATTCTAGACTCAGAAATCCGCTTTCGAATGCCAAGGGCAACGCGCTCACGTTCCCCTCTCTGATGGAACTCGCCGCAACGAAGGCCGTTCGCTACCTAAAGGTCATGACCTGCAACAACATCGGCAACCCTCTCGGAATGGGCCTCTGGGAAGGCGTCCCGCTGCGCGACGTCCTCTGGATGGCAGAACCCGACCGAAACATTCGACGTGTATTCTATCGAGGCTATCACAATAACAAGGCAGATCAGATCTTCCAAAGCTCACTTCCGATCGGCCGCGTACTGGAGGATCCTCCGGGAGAGCAGCCCGTCATTCTTTGTTACAAATTGAACGGTCAATGGCTCACCGGCGAACGCGGAGGCCCGGTCCGGATCATCGTGCCGGATGCCTACGGCTTCAAATCTATCAAATGGATTCAGCAAATCTTTCTCACGAACAACCATCAGGCCAACGATACCTACGCCGAGCAGAACAATGATGTGGACAGTCACATGAAAACGTATGCGCGATTTCTCGAGTGGCCCATGAAGGTGCTTGCCGGAGATCCCATACCGCTCACCGGAGTTGCCCAGGCCGGCATGTCGGGACTGGACAAGGTTCAGTATTGGTTGCATCCCTCCGATCAGTCTCTACCCAAAGGCGATCGTTACTACTCGCAGGCACCCTGGCAAGATGCCACGATTCTCTCTCCTCCAACGGAATGGGGAAGCATGCTTCCCGACGGACAGCTTCCGCCCGCACCTCGCCAATTCAATTCCGCTGGCAAACCCCACGAATGGCCAATCCGAAATACCCTAGCCCACTGGGCTGCCCTGGTAGACGGAGTTCCTGCCGGCAAATATGAGCTAAGGTGCCGCACGATCGACGCAAACGGAATCGCGCAACCGATGCCACGTCCGTTCCAAAAATCCGGAGGCAACGCGATCCAACTGGTCGAGATCGAGGTCGAGGATTGATCTCGCCTCCGGGGCCGCGTCAGCCGATGACTAACGCCGTTCGACTAGGATCAGATCATGGTTTTGGTGAACGCAAATCCACAAGATCCTTCTCCGCCGTGACCTGGTTATCGATCAGCTTGAGATTACCCACTCGCTCCTCAATTCTGATCCCAACGTCCTGAGTCCGAGCCTCCGCGGTGCGAGTGTCACGAATGGTGTTATTGGTAAATTCCAAATCCTGGACCTCTCCACGGATCCGAATACCCGCTCCCTCACCTGAGGTGGCATTATTCTCAATGACGTTCTCGACCAGTCGGTTCCGGTGCCCCGCCATCCCCAAGGTTTCATTGCGAAAGAAAACTCCTGAACGGGAGTTGGAAAGGACGTGATTCCCCTTGATCAAGTTGTCAGAGTCCTTGTGACCGATTGAGATACCAAAGCGACCATTCTCTTCCAACAAGTTGTTCTCGAAGAGTCCATGGCGCACCCGCCAGCAAAGGAAGAGTCCATCCTCGCCATTACGGCGGGCGGTGCAGCCCGAAATATGGGGACGTTGGGAGCCGCTACCCGGGTGCAAACCAAGATGGCTATTCCCTTCACTCAGGCAGTTGCGCACAACCACATCGTTGGACTGCTGAAAGCTAATTCCATCTCCGGCATAGTTCTTTACCACGCAATTTTCGATCACCGTCCCGAATCCGCGATAAAGAAAGATTCCAGCACCTCGGCATCCATTCAGATGCACGTTCTGGTCTCGATTCCCATCCACGGTGATTCCTTTGATCCGAGCCCCTTCGAGATGATACCCGCTGATAACCGGAAACACCGTAGCAGCGACGGCCCCGTTCTGAACCATGCAGTCCGCATTGAGCGGCCGACTGATGGAGACGGTGTTTCCCCGCCTTCCAGTGATTCGGGCAACAGTCGTATGAAAGCCTCCAGCACCGCGATCCCAAATCGCAATCCCATCTCCCACATCGAAACCATCAATCTCTTTCAAGGTCACCTGTTCTTCACCGAAATCTCCATCGATCGCCAGGTCGACCTTCACCCCCGCAGTCTTGCGGAGCACCGTCTGCCCAGGCGTACCTTCCAGCGTCACGTTGGGACGTAAGTGCAGTGAGTCATTCATGGCATACACGCCCGGTCCAATCCGAACGACTCCTCCCCCCAAGCCAGCAATGAAGTCCACCGCTGCCTGCAAGACACGGTTATCTCGGCCCATGAGTGCGGCATCATGCTGACCGACCGTGATGACCGGTAACTCCGTCATCTTCGAATGCATTCGAGTCGGCAACTGGCGCTCATCCGCGGCGGGTGAAAAATCAGCACCTAGCAGCGTAAATGACGAGCAGACGAAGGCAAGGCAGAGGCGGGCTTTCATCTCGCAAATCTACCCAAATCCAAGCAGAGACATCAAGCCGCAGCTTCAGTCGCTCGAAGGCCAAGTAGGCACCAAGAAAATTGAGAATAGCCCATATAATTACCATCGTAGCGGCACCTTGTGCGAACCATTGAGACCGTCTAGTCTCCTCCCATGCGTCATCTACCGGCCCTCATCCGACTTGCGATGGCGCTCTTCGCAACGGCAGTCGGCATCCTCCTTCTCTGGTTGGCCACCCTAAAGGAAAGCAAAGATTTCTGGACCTACACGAGCCCCTTTCCAGTCTGGTTCCGAGATCTCGTGGAAGTGGGTTTCTATCCCTTCCTAGGGGTCGAGTCCGTCGCCTTCATCAGCCTCAGTGCCGTTCTCATCTACGATCTCTATCGAAAACGTTTTCATACTCTTCCCAGTGTCGGAGTGATGATGATCAACTGGCTCATCTACCTCACAACGGTTTGGATTGTGATTCGTGACAACATCTAAGCTTCCTCCACGGGAGAGCGCCAACAAACAATCCTTTCGCATCGACACAGTTGCACCTGTCTGGAAAACTCCAGACCGCTACCAATTAGGAAATGACGACAGCGAAACAAGCCAAGTTCCCATCGTGAAGCATCCAACTTCAAACCCGTCGCGAGACGAGCCCGAATTTGACTCCTATGCGGACAACTACGACGAAGCCCTTCAGCAGGGCCTTGATCTGACGGGAGAGAACAAAGAGTATTTTGCGGAACACCGCGTCCTTTGGATCAAGAAGCAACTTGATGCCCTGCAAGCAAAGGTCGATTCCATTCTAGACTTCGGCTGCGGAACCGGGGGCTCGATAGGTTACTTGCGGGCAACTTTCTCTCCTTCAAGCATCGAAGGAACCGATGTGTCAGAAGACTCCTTGAAGCAAGCAAACACCAGCCATGGCTCTGACTCATGCCAATTCCATCTACTCTCTGAGTATCAACCAGGAGGCGATATAGATCTCGCATTCTGTAATGGAGTCTTTCACCACATTCCTCTCGCTGAGCGTCAATCGTGCAGCGACACCGTCTATCAAGCGGTGCGCCCAGGAGGCTATTTCTGTTTCTGGGAGAACAATCCTTGGAACCCCGGAACGCGCTGGGTCATGAAACGCGTTCCGTTCGATCGAGATGCGATTATGCTCTGGCCAGGCGAGTCTAGACGCTTGCTTCGCCAAAGTGGCTTCGAGATCGTCGGCACCCAATACTGCTTCTTTTTCCCCAGTTTCCTAAAAGTCTTTCGCCCCCTGGAGCCTTACCTCTCTTGGATTCCCTTCGGCGGCCAATACCTGGTGATCGCGAGGAAACCGTAGCGAACTCAACGCCCCCAAAGTACGAACGATTTCTGAAACAAGCCCATCTCAAATCGAGTATAGAAGGATACAATGAAACATTTTGCTCAATCTCTCAGTTTGCTTAGCGTTTTAGCTCTCTTGTCCACAGGCTGTGACGTCAGTATCAATAAGTCGATCTCCGTCGCCGATGGAGAAACAAAGAAAGGCGGATTGACCACGGTCAATGGCCGTATCCGAATTGGGAATGACGCCACGGTCACAGGCACCAGCCGGACGGTCAATGGCGGCGTCAGCGTTGGGAGCAATTCTAAAGTAGACGCCCTCGAAACCGTCAATGGATCGATCAAAATGGGCGCGAACTCAATTGCCAACGGAGACCTCAAAACCGTGAACGGCTCCGTTACTTGCGAAACCGGATCCCAAGTGAAGGGCAAGATCTCTACCATCAACGGGGCGATTCGAATCAGTCAATGCGATGTCGATGAATCCCTATCAACCGTCAACGGGGATGTTCGCCTCACGAACGGATCGACGGTGGGAGGCGATGTTAAATTCGTTGGTAAGAGCGGAGGAAAGCCCCGCGATCTCAAGCTCACACTTTCCGACGCATCCAAAATCAAAGGAGATGTTGTTGTCGAAAACGAAAAAGTCCGGCTCACAATCCAACTTCAAGGCGACAGCCAGATTGAAGGAGACATCCCCGACGGCGTAATTCTCGAAGCAGACGGGGCTCTTTGATAGAACCTCACCTGTGACAACACTGAAGCGCTGATTCAGTGTTCCAAGATTTGGCCAAAACCCGAGCCCTTTTGGAGTGCGGGAGCGAAGCTAACGCTTTCTCCCCCTCATTCAACAAACAACACCTGGCAAAACATAGCTACCCGTCCATCGGGGCAACAAGCTTCCAGGCCCAGCATATAAGTAGACCTTCCGAGCAAGTTTTCGCTCGACCCGTTTGTAAAGACACCCGCTCTAGCCGGATAGTGCCAGAGCGCCTCCTTGAACCTGGAGCAGGACGTAGGCTTACTTGACGCCGCCGCAGAGTTTCTTGATCGGTTCTTTGAAGATCACCAGAACCACGCCGAACCCGGCCCCAAAAATCGCCACCGTGCCAAATAGCTCCGGTAGAGGCATCGATTCAAACATTCCACCAGAGATTCCTGCGATCAGATTCCCCAAGGCCGTGCCGGTGAACCACATTCCCATCATCTGCCCAACCAGGGCCTTCGGAGCAAGCTTGGTGACGCTGCTCAATCCAACTGGACTCAAACAAAGTTCACCGGATGTATGAAGGAAATAGGTGGCTATCAACCAGGCAGAAGAAACTTTCGTTTCTTCCGTGGCATACGTTGCCCCCCAAGCGAGCACGAAGAACCCAGCCGCCATCAGGAATAGTCCAATCGCAAACTTTACGGGAATAGATGGCTCGCGATGCTTCAGCCAAACCCAGACCCACGCGAACCCAGGAGCCAGAACAATAATGAAAAAGGGATTCACAGACTGAAACCAGGAAGAAGGAAAGCCCACGCCCATGATGGACAAATTCGTAAGTCGATCCGCAAACAAATTCATCGAAGAACCCGCCTGCTCAAAGCCCGCCCAGAACATGGCCGAAGAGAGAAACAGAACGAAAATCACCATGATTCGCTTTTTCTCTACAGCCGACCAGTTGCCCAAAACCAGAAGATAAGCAAAATACAAAATCGCCACCAAAGCGATAAAGAGCCCCAAACCTTGTGCGACCCCTTCGACCGTGAGGCCGATGACGTTTGCCAGCTGAAGACCAGCCATCAGAGCAAAGACGAGCACGCATCCGCCGAGGGCAAACGAGAACTGTTTGATAGAACTCTGTCGAACGGCTGGATCAACCTTCAATGCGCCCGCTTCGCCGAGATTCTTCAATCCAATCTTATACTGAATCAAGCCAAAGACCATCCCAACCCCAGCCGCGCTAAATCCGTAGTGCCAGCCTTGTTCCTGGCCCAAATACCCGCAAATCAACGGGCCAAGGAAGGCACCCAAGTTGATTCCCATATAATAGATCGAAAACCCCGCATCACGCCGCCCGCCCCCTTCCGGATAGAGTTCACCAACCAGTGCACTGATATTCGGCTTCAGCAATCCGGTACCGATTACAATCAAAACCAACCCCAAATAAAAGGTTGCCTGAGTGGGTACCGCCATCGAGAAATGCCCAGCCGCAATGATGGCGCCCCCGATAAACACAGAGTTGCGCAGTCCCAAGATTCGATCCGCGATCCAACCTCCCGGCAAAGCGCAAAGATAAACCATCGCGGTATAGAGCCCGTAAATGGCCCCTGCGGTCTCCGCGGTCATTCCAAAACCTCCCTCTTCGATCGCCGCGACGAGAAAGAGAACCAGGATCGCCCGCATACCATAGTAGCTGAGGCGTTCCCACAATTCCGTGAAAAACAAGGTCTTGAGTCCTGCTGGATGTCCAAACATAAGGCTAGGTCTTGCGCTAAAAAATTGGTCTCTCGCCAGAGAGGAGACAAACGCCTTTCCGAGAACGGATCACAAGAGGATCGCCCTCTTGCAGCGTTGGGTCGGCAAAACGCTAAGGGAATTCTGAAGGCGACACAACCCCATATCACACCGTCGACAGAAGATCGGAAAAGACAGGGAAACCAGTGGGCGATTTTGCCCAAAAGACTGGCTCAACCAGAGTTCGCGTTTCCGCTTGTTCCACCGAGGGTGTCTCTGTGTGTCAGTCGAAACAGTTTCTTAACGTTGATAAATAGGGCCGTTGTAGATCGCGTTCGGGATGATGTCGTTATTGACGAGATTCCACTGTTGCGTCCACTTGATCGCTTCCGCACTGCCCCCAAACTGTCCCACCACGGCACTTCCAGGAAGGTTGGCCATTTCAGGACGATTGAGATCCCCTTTGTTCCACCAGACCGTGAGGCCTGCGTGGCGGATCGAAACGCCATTCTGTGCATTTCCGGGAGGCGGCACATTGGAAGCGTCATTGAAGTTGAATGGATTCAATTCGTTCTGCTCCCAGAGCTGCCAATCGGTCGCTTGAAAACCGGTGAGCTTGTAAGTTTTTCCGTTCGGACTGAGCGATGCCTTGCCAATATTGTTGTAACCACCAATCGTTCCGTTCCAACAGTAGGAGGTCAACTTCACCGGACGCTGCAACCAAAGTTCCTTGAGTTTCCCTTTCCGGCTCATCGAAACATCTTTGGGACAACGAAGCACCTTCTCCGTGCCGAGGTAAGGCCCGAGCTGACTGATTCGAAAAAAGGCCAACTGACGTTCGTAGGCTTCTGATCCAATATCTTGCCCCGCAGCCGAGCCAGGCGTGCTGGGCGCTCCTGCTATTCGCCCCTTATTCTCAGTCGCATAGACCCAGTTATCAGGACCACTCAGGTTTCCTCCCCAAGACGGATGGGCGAGATGATCTTCATTGTCTCCAGCGTAGATGTGACTTGCCAAGAGCACTTGTTTGACGTTGTTGAGGTCCAAGGTCAACTGAGCTCGATCCTTAGCGCGCCCAAGAGCCGGCAAAAGCATACCCGCCAAGATGGCAATGATCGCAATCACGACCAGGAGTTCTATGAGGGTAAAAGCAGCTACCCATCGCGCGGATGATGAGCGTGCTCCATCAGAGGGGATCTTTCTGGATTGAGACATGACAGCAATTCAGTTTGCTCAGTTCACGAAACAGTATGGTGTCCGGCTGCATCAGTCCACCTTATTCAACTCATCGAATCCAGAAACGACATTCAAGAGACATCCGAGCCCGACGAAAAACATTGACGGAACAATCGAGGTTCTGCTGTAACAAGAGAGTTCCAAAACATCGAAAGGACTCCTTATGACTGATCCTTGCAAACGCAAAATCCATGTACTCACAGCACTCAAACTCTTGATAATCGCGTCTTGGCAACCCCTTGCTCAAGCCCAAATCTCCATTCGCGAAGGCTTGGTTGCCGAGTGGAATTTCGATGAATCCAGTGGCCTCGAAGCATCTGATTCAGCGGGATCCAATACGGGTAGCCTCGTCGGTTTTGACGGCTCGGACTCTCAGTGGATTGACGGGAAAGTTGGAGGCGCAATTCAGTTCGATGGAGCGAGCTACGTGGAAGTCCCGGATGCCCCTTCCATTGGTGCCGACGTCACGGGCGGCTTGACCGTGATGGCGTGGTTCCGTTCCGACATCCCTCTCGAAGCGAGCGGCGCAGGCAATCGCATGCTTGAAAAAGGTAACAACTACTTCTTCCTTCAAGGCGTGCAGCCTGGCGGCATGAATCTCTTGGTCAAGAACGGCGGTTCAAATTTCACAGCTGGAATCGGCGAATCGTTGGAGGCGGATCAATGGTATCATATCGCCGGCGTTTTCGATGGCAGCACGGCAAGCACCTTCATCGATGGCGAGCTCAAAGGCAGCGTCGATGTCCCGGGCCCCATCGACAACAGTAGCCTTCCCCTGCGAATCGGTTCAGATGATTCCGGCAACTTCTTCACCGGAGCCATGGACCAGGTGATGATCTGGAAGCGCCCTCTCTCGTCGGTCGAAATTCGAGCCGTGATGAATGGTGAGTTCGAACTACCTGAAGGAGGCCCACCTTCCATCACAGCTCAACCTGAAGCCCAAACTCTTTTCGAGGGTGGAACCGCGGCTCTCTCGGTCAGAGCCGACGGCGCGGGAGACTTGCGGTATCTCTGGTTTAAGGATGGCGAGCCCCTCCGCGCCGAAACCGATCGAGAGCTCATCATTCCAGATGCAGCGCCATCGGACAGAGGCGAATACTCGGTTCGGGTTCAAGGTGCCCTCGGAGAAACCATGAGCGAGGCAGTCACTCTCAGCGTGACTCCAGTGACCGGGCTCGATACGGGACGCATCGCCTACTGGCCCTTCGACGCCTCCTCTGGCAGCACCGCTGCGGACGAGTCTGGCGAACAGAATAACGGCGATCTTCTCGGTTTTCCGGGTGGCAACGAAACGTGGACCGACGCTCAGGTAAACAACGGCCTGACCTTCGACGGCATCTCTAGTGTGGTCGCCGTACCTGATAGTGATTCCATCAATCAAATCGGGGAGGAGGCAACGTTCTCTTTTTGGATCAATCTTCAGTCCTACGGAGAACTTGAGAGTGCCGGCAATTTCGATCGCACGACGAGTTACATCCTCCGAAAAGGGAACCACCTTGGCATTCGAGTGATCAGTGATCCTGGAACCGTCACAAGAACGCTTGCCGTGCGGGCTGGTGGCAACACGGATCCTGGCTCCGTCCCGCGAAAAGGATGGGAAGCCAACGCCCCCCAAGGGTCTGTCGAACTCGATGTGTGGCAGCACTTTACGATTGTTTACAAGGGCGGTGAGATCTCCTTCTATAAGAACGGTTTTCCCATCGGCACGCCAGCCGAGGGAACTTTGGGAGATCCCAACTCTGAACTGCTCACCCTTGGCAACTACGATGATATTGAAACAGCACTCCGCTATCTCAACGGCACCTTAGACGAACTCACGATCTGGGCGCGCCCTCTTCGTGAAGCCGAGATCTTGGAGATTGCAGGCAAGGATGTTGCCAGCGCCCCCCAAGTCGAGGTTCAACCCATTTCGCAGAAGAAACTCGAGGGGACGACCACCGAGTTCAAGATCGTCGCTACTGGCAAGCGTCCGGTTTCCTATCAGTGGCTCAAAGATGGTTCCCCCATCGAAGGAGCTACATCTAACCTCCTATCCCTGACGCGTGTCACACCGGATGATGCCGGCACGTATTCGGTCGTCGTCACAAATGAGCTGGGCGAGAACACCAGCGAAGCGGCAGAGCTTGTCATCGAGGAACTCGGAGCCATCACCAGTGGTCTTGTCGCTCACTACACATTCGATGGCATCGTGGATGGTTCGATCACCGACGACAGCGACAACGCGCTCAACGGCACACTTAGAAACTTCGCGGACGATCCGATCGATGCTGGCGTTATCGGCGGTGCGATCGCGTTTGACGGAGAGGACGACCACATTGAGATCCCGCACAACGACCTGCTCACGCTCGGTTCGGATGCCACCGTTTCGGTCTGGTTGAACCCGGTATTATTCTCCGGCGGATCGGATTTTGATCGCGTATTCCGCAAAGACGTGAACTACGACTTTGTCTTGATCAATGGAGGCGTCGCCCGAGTCCACGGAGTGAGCAAAACGCCCTACTCTTCCCCGAGCGATACGGTTACAGCCGAAGCATGGCAACACTTTGCCTATGTGGTGAAAAACGGAACGATCCAGTGGTACCGTAACGGCGAAGCGGTGGGCAACCCGCTGAATGGGCGATTAGGCGAGGGCAACGCCAACCCATTGGTGCTCGGCAACTACGAGGTGGAACCCTCCGAAGGCAATTGGATCAACCGTCCTTACCAGGGCCTCATGGATGACCTGGGGATCTGGCAGCGAGCGTTGACCGCAAACGACTTAGCTTCTATTTACCAAAACGGACTCAACGGTAAGCCGTTGTCAGAAGAGCTCGACCCGGTCAGCATTCAATCGATCAGCCCGGATGGAGACCAGGTTCGACTGCAGTTCTTCACTCCCTTCTCAAAACGCGATCACATTGTTCAGACCAAAGCTTCCGCCGACGATGCGGAATGGAGTGACCTCACAGACATCAGCCCCACTGATCTGGGCGATGGGATCTACGAAGTGAACGTCCCGGTTCCGGCTGACGGTGTTGGATTCTTCCAAATCGCCTCCGTTCCTCCTCCTCCCATCTTTTTCGATGACTTCGAATCGGGTGCTCCCGGTTGGACGACGGGGGGTTCAAAGGATGAATGGGAGCTCGGAACGCCTTCAAATGGACCGGGCTCGGCATTCAGCGGCAGCAATGCATACGGCACAGATCTCGACGGAGACTTCGAGCCTTTCACAGAGGCTTTTCTACGCTCACCCGAGATTGACCTCACGAACGTTTCTGTCGCCAACCTACGATTCGCTGAGTTCCATAGCGTCGATACCGAAATTGACTTCCACAGCGTGGTCGTCAATGTGATCGATCCCCGCAACAACACGATTATCCAAGAAGTCTTCAGCGCAGCTGGAAGCACCTCGGGCTGGACTCAGAGAACGATTCGTCTGTCGGGACCAAGTGTTGGAGCCAAAGTGAAAATTGAATTCATCCTCTTCACGGATGATTTCAATCCGCTTCCAGGTTTCTACATCGACGATGTAGAAATTCGGGAGAACTAGGATAGAACGGAAATCAGATCGCCTTGGTCCTGATGGAGCATCTTCATCGGGATCAAGGCGCCCTTCACACAGAGCCTTCGGATCAGCACAAGGACGAGGAAGACGCAGCTAAAGCGAATGCACCGAGTTCAAGAGCTTCCTGCGGTCCAGGTTTGAGAAAGCGGACTGCCTAGACGAGCAAACGCCTAATAGTCGACTTCACCGACATCGAATCGGATGGCTTCGAGAACAGCGGCTTCCGCCAGATCGCACTCACTTAATCCGCAGGTCCGACGAAATCTGTGAATTACCGAACCGCTCGCCTTCTTAAAGTAGGCTTCTAACGATAAGGTTAGCATCTTTCGATTGTTCCTTCGAAACTGCCTCACATCGGCACTCGAGAGCAAACGACCGCCGAGTCTCTGATGAATATCGGGAACCGTTTCCAGCCATTCCACCAAGGCCTGAGAACCAAACTGGAGATTTCCGTAGGCGTAAGTTAAGAAGCTCCAAAGAAGGTCTGAGTCGAAGACCATACCAGGATTCGCGACGCAGAAGATACCGTGCCCTCTCAAATCGGCGACTGAAGCACAGGCCTGCTCCCAAAGCTGACCGTTCAGGGACGACCATTCGGCCGGATTCGCTCCCGGGATACCGCCTGTCTCATGAAGGCGATTGGAAGCCTGGCTAACAAAACTACCACCATCCGGAAAACAGTCGTGTTGTCTGACAATCACCCTGCCAAACTAGGGGTGGAATATGGCAGTTCTGCGTCGAACCAGCAACAGTTCGAAAGAAACCAGAAGAAAGGGGGGCCTTGCCCCCCCCTTTTCATCAGAAATTAGTCGTTCTCTTTGGGAACAACTCTGAGAGGAGCCGGGGAATCCTCAGCTTCAGCAGAAGCGGCCGCATCACCCTCTGACGCCCCCTCATCACTCGAGGACTCGCTAACTTCAGCAGCAGGTTCTTCCGACTCCGAAGTCTCGGATTCAGAAGCAGACTCGTCTGTTTCAACGACAGCGTCACTTGTCGGAAGCGTGACGACCACGGGCGCTGCCGCTTCCTCAGAATCGTTAGATGCAGCTGCATTCTCAACAGTGTCATCTCCCTCGCCTGATTCGGGCTCTCCTACTTGTTCAGCAGTTTCCTCGGATGCCGCTTCCGGCTCCGAAGCATCTTCGCCAGACTCAGCTTCCAAGGAAATCCCGACGAACTCGGCTGTCCAAACGGTAAAGGCTCCCACGCTTCCTGAATCATCGGCCGTCTCCTCTGCTTCAGGCTCATCCACCGGTGGTTCTACCAGGTCGCTCGCCGGTACGATGGACACTCCACCAAGATAAGGAGCCGTCCATACACTGAATGCGCTCGGAGTGGACTCAAGGATCTGGAATCCGCGTGCTAGGCGAGCCGATCGAAGGAATTTATTCTTGAGAACTCCCATCTCGCCTTCGAGGCTGGAAATTGCCCCATCAAGGGACTCAAAGGCACCTGAAATGCGGTCGTTCGCTTCGATGCGTGACTGCAATTGCTGCTTGTTCTCGTCCAGCTCGGTTTCTCGTTTCGTCAAAAGTGCCGAGAAGTCCTTCTTGAACTGCTCAACATAGACTTTCAGAAAATCTCGAGAGCAACGATTGGGAATTCCTGGGAGAATCCCCTGAAGTTGATCCTCAACGATTGATTCCAAGGCAGCCTTGCCATCAGGCAACAAGCGCTTCCGTTTCTTATTCGGTAGCACTTCGTTCTTCAGCTCACCACTGGCACCAAGCAATCGCCGACGCACCTTGGCTTGGCTTTGGAAGAAAATTCGATCCCAGAACGTTCGATTGACCGGGATCTCATTCACATCCACATCGATCGAACATTCAGCAACCTTCGGCAACTCATTCAACGAGCTGATTGCCGTGCTGTAGACATCACGCAGAGAGAGCCGCACGCGATCGAGAGCAATCACGACTTCCGGGGTCGGACGGGCTCCACCAGAGCTCGAGTCCAAAACATTCTTTACAGATCCGGCAACCTTCTCCGCGATTTGCTTCTGCAATTCCTCAAACCGACCTTGCCAGGTCTTGTTGATCAAATCGCCCATACAATCTGAGGTTTCAAACCAGTTCTCGATTCCGGATTGAAGAGACTTCTGGAGATCTTCTTTCACTTCTTTCGCGAAACGCGTGGTCTCCTGTTCCACATCAGCGTGAGTTCCTTCGAAGGCCTTATCCCAATCGAAGGAAGCAAGGCTCTTCGCTGCCTTGAGCTGCTCGTCAATCTCCTCGATATCGTTTCGCAGGCGTTTTTGCTGTGACACAAATTCTTGAATGGAATCCGCTTCGCAGTTGCGCAACATTTCTTCTCGCAGGGAATCACCTTGACGGAAGCTGTCGTTCATCAACTCGAAGAGGTAGTCACTTGAATTGAGGTATTCCGTCAGATCACTCAAGAAGGCTTGAAAATCATTTGGACGTCCTTTGCGAGGCTTAAGTGCGACCGCTCCATCCTCTGATTCAGCGCTTGCTTCCTCTTCGGCTCCAGTGGCCTCTGACTCCGCCTCAGCCCCAGATTCGGAGTCACCGGCTGCTTCGGCATCATTCTCGGCGGCCGCTTCGGCCTCGGGCTTGACCGTGTCGAGAACGGCCTGGGCGATCTCATTAACCTGATCGGATTGACCGTTCGCGGCCAAGAGATGTTGAGAGGCCGCGTTGAGCAAATCAATCGGGTAAATCTTCAAGCGACCGTCTTTCGACGCCGTCCGTAACGCAGCACTCATGCTCAGCAACTGGAAGGCATCGATGATCTTTTGAGGATTCTGACTTTCGAGTGAGGGCTTCAAACTTCCATCCGGCCGCAAGTCACGCTTCGAAGAATCAATGTTGACTACCAAGAAGACACGGCTGAACAGTCCCAACAAATCGTTAAACTCCTCGAAAACTTGCTCCAAGAAGAGATTGTCTGTCTTCACGACAAACACGGCGCAAGCGGCACTGTTCCTAAACTCGCGCGTCATCAAGTCATAGCCAAACTTCATTCGGCTGTAGAGACCAGGCGTGTCCACGAGGACCGTTCCCGAATCATTCAACTCATGAGCTGTCAGGTCGATATCGATTCGACGAATAGCCTCGGGATAATCAAGGCCCGGATCGAACTCCCGGCCTGCTTCTTCCACGGTTCGAATCCGGTCCGCAAGGTTCGAATGTGAATCGTTGATAAGAACTTCCATGACGTTCTTATCCTCAGTGGCGGTCTCCCGGCCATTGTAGCGCGTCAGCTTGATCGTGGGCCGGTCACCATGCCGCACATAAACCAAACATGGATATGCAGGCAAAGAAGTCACCTCACTCACGTAGGCGCCGCTGATGGCATTCATCAAGGTTGATTTACCACTCTTCAAAGGCCCGAAAATCAGCAAGTAAGCTTGTTGTCCTTCGACCTTATCGATCAAGGACTTCAGGCGATGCTTGACCTCGTTCAGACCTGCCAGATTCAACCGCAACACATCCTCTTGAGAGTCGCGCTCGATCTGCTCAATCACGGCATCAAGCGCTGCGCCAGCAGGGATCAGGGCGCTTGAGTACTCTTTACAAAAATCAGATATCTCCGTTTTCATCGCTTTGCTGTAGTTAAAGTCACTTTTCGGGAGGACTGCAACGCGAATCTCAATAAATTAGATCCTCGCGTAAATCTCTCGCCCATTTCTTGCCTTTCACTCTCCCTGTCCCCCACAATCGTGCCAGTCCAGGGGTGAATCAAGCCTTCGACGTCTGCCTTAGACGAAATGTTCAACCGCCGAAACATTTATACTCCGGCAAGCGCAGAAACGTTTCTGATTTATATTCAAAGCATTCATTCTTGATCGGTTTAGCGCAGATTCCCAAGGGACGCCCAAGCTTCTTCGGTATGAGATGATTCGCGAGATTCGATCCATGCCTTCGCGTGCCGTCGCTCAAAACCCTCCCCTGGCAACGGAGTCACCTGAGTAGAATCGATTCCTTTTCCATCGGGAAATTCACTTGAGTCCTCGGATCGAAATGACACAGTGAGCTTGCAACATGCCTAAGCCCCAACTCGTTATGAAACAGTCTAGCCTCTCGTTCTTCCTGCTCGTCGGCCTCGTGTTCTCGAGCCTGGTTCACGCACAATCTGCGCCCGCCTTCGATTTGTGGCCAGAAGGAGCCCCCGGAGCGCTGGGGGAAAAGGAGACCGATCGACCCACACTCACCCCCTACCTTCCAGACACCAAGGAGCCCCTCAAAGCAGCCATCGTTGTCTGCCCTGGAGGAGGTTACGGTGGTTTGGCCAAGCACGAAGGACACGACTACGCGGAATGGCTCAATGAATCTGGAATTGCAGCCTTCGTCCTGAAATATCGCCTCGGCTCCAAGGGCTACCGACACCCAGCAATGCTCCAGGATGCTTCCCGCGCCCTCAGAACGGTCCGGGCAAAAGCGTCGACCTGGGGGATCGACCCAAATCGAATCGGCATCATGGGTTCCTCTGCCGGGGGACATCTCGCCTCCAGCCTACTGACCCATCACGCCCCAGGAAAACCCGACGCCGCCGACCCTATTGAACGGGTCAGTTCACGGCCAAACCTGGGAATTCTCTGTTATCCGGTCATCAGTATGGGAGCGATCACCCACCAAGGCTCAAAACGGAACCTCCTGGGCAAAGATCCCGATCCAAAACTTGCATGGCTTCTCTCAAGCGAACTTCAAGTCACCCCCGAGACACCGCCCTGCTTCATCTGGCATACCTACGAGGACAAGGCCGTGCTCGTCGAAAACAGCCTGGAATTCGCCCAAGCTCTCCGTCGTGCCGAGGTTCCCTTCGATCTCCACATCTATCAAAAGGGACGCCACGGAATTGGGCTCGCAAACGGACATCCCTGGACCAAGGACTGTCTGTTCTGGCTCAAGGAGCAAGGGTTTCGACCGTAGAATCGCTGCAATTTGCTCCGCACCAGAGGTTTAGCCCGAGCGCTGAGCCTGCTTGAGGTCTTCGACAGCTCCTGCCTGGCGCTGGGGGGGGGCGTGTCGCTAAGCATGAAAGCCGCCCGTCCGCGCAGGAAGAACGAGGTCCTCGCAGAGTCGATCCAGCGATCGAACTCATCGTGCTTTGGCAAGATCTCGCCCGCGATCTGAATTTGCTTTCCCCGGAGCCGGTTTGGATTCTAGCTTAGCCTGCAAATGAATCTGACCGGACGCCGTATCACGCTCCCGCTGCTCACCCTTCTCACAACAGGCTATCTCCAGGCCGCAGAACCCTCTGATTTCTCCGTTCAGCAAGCCGAGGCTCGAGCAGCCTTGGAACAACCCCGCTTCGCCGCCAAGGCAAAGAATATCATCCTCTTCCTGGGAGATGGAATGGGCATCACCACGATAACAGGAGCCAGAATTCTCGCGGGACAGCAGCAGGGAAAACTCGGCGAGGAACACAAGCTTTCCTTCGAAACCTTTGATCATACGGCCCTGTCAAAAACCTACACCGTCAACCAGCAAACTCCAGATTCTGCCGGCACCATGACGGCGATCATGACAGGGCACAAGACGAACGCTTACGTGATCAACTATGACCAGAACGTTGAACTTGGGAACCACGAGACCATCGCCGAATTCGGAGGCCACTCCAAACCTCTCACCATCTTCACCGAGGAACTGGAGCGATTGGGCAAATCAACCGGAATCGTCACCACAACGACCCTCGTCCACGCAACCCCCGCCGCCTGCTACGCTCACTCCCCGAATCGTTTCTGGGTCGATGACAACTATGAGATTTTCGCCAAGGACGAGAACGATGACCGACTCGAACCAGCCATCAAGGCAGGATTCAAGGACATCGCCCGCCAACTCATCGAGTTTCCCGTTGGAGACGGCATCGACGTGGCACTCGGGGGCGGATGGCGATCCTTTCTCCCCCTCCCGACCGAATCAAGCGATTCGGAATCAAGTTCCGACGCGTCCGAAACGACCAAATCATCCTTCGTAGGGCGGCGCCTTGATGGGAGAAATCTCACCGAGGAGTGGACCGCCAAAGCAGGCCGGTCCTTCGTTCAAACCAAAGAAGAGCTTCAAGCCATCGACCCCAAAAAAACTCAGCAGCTTCTGGGACTCTTCGCTGAGAAGCACCTCAGCTACGCTGTGGACCGAAAGGCAAAGGGCGACGAAAACACAGAACCTTCACTCCCTGAAATGGCTCTCAAAGCCCTCGAGATCCTCCGGTTGAACCCGAAAGGTTTCTTCCTCATGGTGGAAAGTGGCCGAATCGACCACGGGCACCACGCCTCCAACGCCCATCGGGCCCTCAACGAAACCGTGATGTTATCTGATACCGTTCAAGCCGTTCTGGATTCGTTGTCCCCGCAAGAAAGAGCGGAAACACTCATCATCGTCACGGCCGATCACAGCCACACCTTTACCTTGGCTGGCTACCCGACCCGCGGCAATCCGATCCTCGGTAAAGTCATCAAGAATGACAAAGCCGGCCACCCCAACGAGAAGCCACAAAAAGACCTGCTTGGTTTACCCTTCACCACCCTGGGGTATGCCAATGGAGGCGGCTACGCCGGCCCTATGATTCACAAAGAGGACCTCACGTTCCGACACGGACACCAGGAATACAGTGTCGCCGACGATGGTCCGACGTCCAAAAACGCCAAATGGAAGTATGTCAACATTCCCCACCTCCACCGGTCCGATCTCTCCCACGTTGACACAGAGCACAAAAACTACGTGCAGGAAGCCGCCATTCCCCTGGGCAGTGAAACCCACGGGGCTGAGGACGTTCCGATTTACGCCACAGGTCCCGGTTCACAGCTGTTCCGCGGGACGAGAGAGCAGAATTACATCTATCATGTCATGAAACTTGCTCTCGAAATGCCAGCGACGGTAAGCCCTTAGGTGGCCCTTGGTCCGTCGGCTAAAGAGACCGTCTCTCCATCAGACAGCGTCGATCACGAGCAGATTCATCGGGGCCGCTGCGCCCCGTTCGAGCAAAGGGTCGAGGGGTGGGATCACGTGACCAAGCGAAGGATAAGCCAATGAAAAAATCGTTCGACGCAACAATTCGGTTTCTCGCGCTGACCGTTCTCGCCGCCGCTTCAGTCGCTGCCCTCCAAGCCCAGGTCAGTCGATGGGATCAAGCTTACGGCGAAGCGCTCGAATCCCGTCGGGGGAACCGGATCGAGCAGGCGCTCGAACGGTGCAAGGTCGCGCTAGAGATTGCGTCACGCGACGCCAACGCTCGACAGATCGCATCCAGTAGTCAACTACTCGGAGAGCTCCATGCCACCGCCGGCCAAACGGCCCAGGCCGAGTCTTATCTCGATCAGGCCGTCAAGGTTTGGGCGCAAACACAGCAAAAGAACCCGCTGCAATGGGGATCCGCTTGGACGAGCCTGGGTAGCGTTCAGCTAGGATCGGGAAAACTGATCGCGAGCGAAAAGAGTTTCAACCGAGCGATTGAGATTCTCGGCGGGATTTCTGGCCCTGAGCATCCCAAGCTCTCCTCCGCACTCAACGGTCTCGGAGGTCTCCGCCTTCGTCAGAATCGATTGGCTGACGCCGAGGCTGCCTTCGCCCGCGCACTGAGCATCCGGGAGGCCGCGCTCAACGAAAACGATCCAGCCATCGCCGCCTGCCTCCTCAACTTAGCAACAGTTTATACGGCACAGAAGCAGTATGATTCCGCTGAAAAGACCATCCAAAGAGTTCAGCAGATTCAATCAAAGACCCTCGGCCCTAAACACCCTGCCCTCGCCAAAACCTATCGCTCGCTTGCTCAACTCCATGTCACCCGACGACAGGACGAATCAGCTCGCCCGCTCCTCAAGCAAGCGATCCGAATCGAGGAGCAGCACTATGGAAGAAACCATCCAGAACTAGTCGAAACGTTGAGCCTTCTCGGGGGCCTTCACAAACGATCCGGAGAGTTTGATGAGGCAGAAGCCTATTACCAGCGGGCCATCCGAATTGCAGAAGAACACTTTGGCGAAAACAACGCTCGAACCGGAACATGCTACCACAACCTCGGAGTCCTCTTCGTTGACCAAGGGCTTCTAGCAACCGCTGAAAAACTCTTCAAGAAGGCCATCGCGACCACCGCTTCACCCGAGGCCACAACACGGAAGATCTACGTGGAACACCTCGCTGCGCTCTATCGCAGCAGCGGTCGTTCAGCTGAAGCTGAAAAACTACTTTCCCCTCCCACGCCATAGACTCAACATCATCTCTAAGCGACATGAAATTGCTTCCACTCCTCCTCACCGTCCTTTTCGCCTACGACATGCTCTCCGCGGCGACGCCTCCAAAGCGTCCATCGAAGGAGGAGATGAAGAGACTCATGTCTCAGATGCGCCCAGGTAGCGAACACGACCTACTCAGTCAATTTTCCGGAGAGTGGGAACTGACCCTTCGCACCGGTCGCAACGCCGCGGGAGAGGCCAAAGGTTCGGCAATATCTTCGATGATTCTGGGCAATCGATTCCTCGATCTGCGATACCAAGCTAAAGGTCCTTCGGGAGCTTTTGAGGGGACCTTCACCCTCGGCTTCGATCGACGACATGAGCACTATACTCTCGTCGCCATGGACACATCCGGCACCTACTTTGTCACTTCGAAGGGGCGAAAAAATAAGACAACAGGGAAGCTCAAACTCTACGGCACGGACGATGACCCATTCATGAAGTCGATGGGCTACACCAAAGAGTTCGCTCACCAGATCGACCTCAGTGAGAACGATCGGTTTTCCATCCAAGTTCTCTACGTCGATACGCGAACACCAGAAAAGAACGAGAAAGTTGGAATGATATTCGAATTCACGCGAAGCAATCCATAGAAGTC
>CAYFGX010000054.1:0-47191 GCA_964342405.1 uncultured Verrucomicrobiota bacterium
ACAACCCACGGAAAGGCAAGTCCCCTTGAGCGCTCTCAGGAATCGACAATTCATAGCGCAAGGTTCGGGTTTGGTTATCAAAAAACGGCCCCCACTTGATTGAACCCGAGGCGGCATCGACTTGCCCCCCATCACCAACGCTCATCACGGATGTTTCGGCTGGAAAGAACTCCTCAACCGCATAAACGCTGATGCCGGAAGGAGGCTGAATCAGAATCGAGACTGTCACCACAGCACCAGCGTCTGTCGCACTCGGGAGCGTTCTGGCAGCGAACTCACTCACAGACGGGGGCGGATCTGATCCCTCAACAGTCAAAACCTGATCCCCACCAATCCCTTCGCCGACACCGTCTACTGAAATACTTCCGCTGAAAACGAGATCGCCTCCCAGCGAGACCGGAACCTGAAGCGTGTAACTCACCACGCGTTCCTGAGTATCGAAATACGGTCCCCACTTCAACGCACCCGATGCTTCGTCGAACTGCCCTCCCGAATCGGCGCTGACAAGGCTGACACCATCCGGCAAGCGTTCTTCAAGGGCATAGGCACTGGATCCAGCTGCAGGCTTCATCCGAATCGTAACGACGAGATTGCCTCCCCCCGCCAGATCGCCTGGAAGCTTCCTTACAGCCTGGGCCTCTCCTGCCGGCGGCTCCGGCTGTGGCTGAGGGCTCGGTTCAGGGCTGGAGGCAGCCGCCAGCACAGATTGAGCTCCCCCAATCGTCACGCCCTCTCCATCCACAGAAATCGTTCCGAGGAACTCAAATCGGGAAACGGACTCACCGTTCCAAATCACCTGATACCGGAGACTCCGCGACGCGTTGTCAAAGAATGGCCCCCATTTAACGCTCCCACTGGAAGCATCGAAACTTCCGCCCTCTTCAATGGCGAGCACTTCCAATCCGAGAGCCGGGGTCTCTTCAACCGCATAGACTGAGGTTTCACTCGGCGGTTTCACCTCAATCCGAACCTCAAACGGAGTCCCCGATTCAATGCTCTCCGGAAGAAGTCGTTCTCCAATATTCGGCCCCTTAGGGTCCAGCTTGATTGGAAAAGGTGTCGACGACGGAATGACAGAATCGCCCGCAACCTCCACACCGTTCCCATCATAAGACACCGTCCCCTCAATCGAGAAAGCGCCACCGGTGCCGCCCGGTTCTACGATCGAGTAGCGAAACTCACGCGAACCATTGTCGAAGTAGGGTCCCCACTTAATAGTCGAATTCGCGACATCAAAAAGCCCGCCCTGAGAGATATCTTCCACCGACCATCCCACAGGGATCCGTTCCTCCACTGCGTACACGAAAACACCCGAGTCAGGATTGACCTCGAGCGAGACATCGAAGCGATCGCCCGAGCCAGCCGACTCTTCAATCGTGCGAAAGGCGCTTGCTTTCCCCGAAAGAGAGCCCACGGCCAAACCGACGATTAAAGAGAGCGAAATCACTCTCCTTTCAATCAGTTCACGCCCTTCTGACACCGGCCAAAGATCATTCCATTTCATGATTTCCCCTCACTCTTCTCAACACTCAAAAACTCTCCAAATTCTGCCCTTATTGATTCACCCAAGCATTGGGCGCTTCCCCCACAGTCTCGTCCCAGGCATAGTGTTCGCCATTCTTCCAAATCGCTCCGGCGCGAGTGACATAGTTGATCGGAACCGGGTTGGGTTCATTCTCCCACAGAGCCCCCGTCTTCCACGCGCGGCCATAACCGGTGACTTCGTTGATATCCAGACGCCAGTCACTGTTCAGGTCAGCTGGGTGATAGTTTTCGGGAGCCGGTTCTTCGTCAGGCCAAGGAGCGCCATCCATCGACATGAGGACGTGGGCTCCGGGCCCCTCCTGATTGATCGTAAAATCGGAAGAATAGCCCTCAAGAAACGCCTGTCCCGGCTGGACGGACGTATGCACAAGGAATTGACTCCCCTGAGTTCCGGGAAATGGAATCGCTTGAAAAAACTCGAAGAGCCCCCCCATCGCCCACAGTCCGTGTCCCGTTTCGTCAAAACACATCATCGCGCCTCCCCGGCTTCCTGTCGGAAGGACGAACAGGTCGTCAAACTCCAAATAGCCAGTCATCGCAAAGAGATAGATCCGGCCCTGCGAGTCAACGCTCACCGAGTTTGAGCCATCCGCCTTATCAGCTCCAAGCTTGAGAGTCAGAATGGGATCACCCTCTCGGTCGTACTTAACCATGAAGATATCGCTTCCCCCGTTGGGATGAGAATCGAAACCGCCATGATCGAGAGCAAGCTTGCCCCTAAAGGATCCCGCGGCGACGACTTCCTGATTGGGACCAATCGCGACATCACTCACCCTCCCCCCTCCCACGTCTCCCCCAATGGCGTCCGCCCACAAAACTCGCCCACTCCTGGCAATTTTCACCACGTAACCGTCCCTGGTATGCTTTGGGGGAGAGCTTCGAGGAACAACGCGGCTGGTAACGGTCTTGTTCCCGATCGGGATAACTCCCATGAAGAATCCCCCCGCCACCACATTTCCCTCGGAATCCATGGCAATCGTGCGGGCGAACTCACCACGTCCGACCGTAAAATCATTTCCACCGTCGTCGGGACTTCCGATCACATGAATCCACCGGGGAAACCCGTCTTTGCTGAGCAACGCCACAAAGCCATCAGACTCGCCCCCTGCCTTGGCAACACCATTGCCGAATTGCCCCGCCCCTCGCCAACTGCCAGCAATGGCAACGTTGCCTTCGGGTCCGACAGCAATATCCTTCACCAACTCGCCAGTGGATCCCTGAGACGCACCACCAAAGTGCTGAAACCACTGAAGATCGCCCTCGGAATCCAACTTCATCACAAAGGCATCTGGGCTTGGATCCTCTCGAAAACTGGCCCCACTCACCGAATAACTTTGCCCCCCCACTTCGAAGACCGGATCCCGGGTTCCTACGACACCACCAACCAGAATCGATCCCTCATGGTCAACAGCCAAGGCCTGCCCGACGCCAGGAACTCCAACGTCAATAAATCGTAAGAAGTCTCCAGAGGCGCTGAGTTTCGCGATCACTGTGCTTGCTTGCCCATTGCCAGAGTCAAAGATCTTACCAAAGAGTTCGGTCCGCGGGGCAAGATTGAACAGGACATAGATCTGTCCCTGACTATCCAAAGCAACGTCGAAAAGGCCCCGCTTGGGGAACCCGGTCTTGGCCCAGTGGAAGTCTGGGGCCAATCGCTCGGCTGCAGAGATTGGCACCCAAAACACCGTCACCAGAAGCGCGACCACACCACCTCGCAATGCCCTCAAGAACCTGTACGTGAGTACTTCCATGACTGAAGCAATTCCCTAGATCGAATGACCAGCGTGAAGCGAGGTCCGCCTACCCCAACGGCCTAGCGTAGCGATTCGGATTGATTAAGTCGGAAAAACTCGACCTCGTGATCGCTTGAAAGCACAGGGTAGAGCACTCCACCATCGACGTGTCCAATCACGGCCGGACTCCATGTTTCAAGGTCCATCGATGATTGAATTCGTTTGACGTCACCCGTCTGCCCTACCTTGAGACCAACCTGGCCATCGCTGATCAGAACCTCAAGGGACGGCCGGTCCGCATCGTCGCCACGACCGACAACCCAAGCTTGACCATCGACACTTAGAAGGAACGGCGATTCCGATGATTCAGTTGGCAGCGAGATCACTTGTTCTTCATCTCCCCAGAAAGGCCCTTCACGCAGTCCATCGCCCTCCAAAGCCCAGCTTGTCGTTCCCGCGGGAGGGACAACTCGAACGGATTGCTCTCCGAAATCTCCGCTAGAATTGAAGATCACTCTTGGCGAAGCATTCCGAACAGAAAGACGGAGAAATCCGCTGGAGGCCGTGGTTCCGATAGTCTCAGCGCGCGATCGCCCTGCACCAGAGGCATTGACCCACCAAAGCGGCGCTGAGGCCACATTGCTATCTTTTCGATAGCGTTCTCCGTTCTTCCAAATCGCACCAGCACGGGTTAGATAGTCGATAGGAATTGGATTGGGACCAAGCTCCCAGTTCCGCCCATTCTTCCAGGCCGCTCCATAACTTGTGACCTCATCAATGCTGATTCGCAGATCTTGATTGGTATCGGCGGGATGAAAAGAGTCACCCCCAGCGGAAGGATTGTTAACGGGATCAGCCGTGACTGAAAGCAGGGCGGGCTCACTCGTTACACTACCCGCTTCATTTGATACGACGACGATGTAACGCCCTGCATCCGCGAGTGACGCGTCACGGATTTCCAAAGAAGGGCCAGTCGCTCCCTGCAAGACAACTCCATCCTTAAACCATTGATAGTCGAAGGAATCCGCATTCTCGAGAGTCAGTCGAATCGTCGCCGTTTCTCCGACCGTGACACCCCAATCACCATTCTCCCATTCGATTGGAGACGGAGGCGGTTCGACTTGAACAAGCACCGACGATTCAGCCCAGGGATCAATCTCTAACCGACCTCGGAAACTGCTAATTGAATCGATGGATACACCCTCAGCGAGCAAGCGAGTCGTTTCTTCTCCCCAAAAATTATTGACAGCGTTCACTACTGTCGATGCCGAGTTTGTTCGATTTTCAATATGGACGCTGTTGAAGTCGAAATCATTCAGTTCGATGCTTTCAGTTGGCACTGCCGCGCCCAAACTCAGCCCCACACCATTGAAGGTGAATGAACTCCCGGTTACACGGTTTACCCCTGATCTGCTGAAAAGACCAAAGTCTTGATTGGATTCGAAAGTCGAGTTCTCTACTGAGAGATTTAGTAATCCGCTGCTCAGACGTTGATCCCCCAGACCAACACCAGTGCGATTGGCGAGAAAACTACAACCGGAAATTTCAAGATCCAACTTATAACGCGCGCTAGCTGGCGTCACGTGAGCGCTCGCGCTGATGCCGGTGGTGTTTCTAATAAACCTGGAGCCCTTGACAGAAATCCGTGCATTGCCGGTGTACCCTTTAAAAACTCCCGGGCCCTTAATCCCCGTGAAGGTGCTATCCTCGATCTCAACTGACGCAGTTGAACTTACCGGTGAGACAAAAATCCCATTACTACTACTATTCGGACCGAAGGGTCCGAATTCACAACCTTTTACAAAGAGTTTTCCGGTAGACGCCCAACTCAACAAGGCGAGAGAACCACCACCAAATCGGATATTCGTGTCTGACTGCAAATTACAATCTACTAAATCAAGTGAGCAATTCCCCCCCGCAGTTACGCCATAGCGTTCAAAAGACGATATGTCGACTCGACTGATCTCGTACTTTCCCGCTGCAGAGATTCCAATACCGTTCCCACACTTCGAGATCTCCGAATCTGAGAATGTGTAACGTCCCCCACTTGTATACCTTAGGGCAGAGGTCGCATTCTGAATGTTGATGTACCGGCCAACAAACTCACCCAAGTCGCAACGAATTCCGTTCCATTCACTACGACCGCCAGAATTCCTAGATGCTGAAAACACGATGGGAGCATCGGCTGTGCCCTCAGCTATGAGTTTACCTCCAGACAAGCGCAGCTCAATCTTCGCTGAATCGTCTTCAGAATCTACCTTGACTATCGTTCCCGGCCGAATCGTCAGTGTCGATCCGAACCCTATTGATACGTCACCGGAAATAGTCACTTCACCCGACCAAACCTCATTACCCTCAACCTCTCCTGAAGTGGTTTGCGCCATTCCCACCAAAGCTCCGAGCCCTAGTGCCAAAAAAGTTCCGATCCTTCTCATCATAACTCGCTCCGCATCTTCCTCTCCGAATTGGGCGCACATGCACCCCGACTTGAAGGCACGAGTATTTCAAAAGTCCGAATTCTGCCAACCGCCCGAAATCGTGATTTTGAAGAAGGAATATCGGACCGCAGTCACGAAAAAAGGTGAGGCGCTGCAGGGGATATAGGCCGAATCCTTGCGTCAATGAGATTAGGAAACACGCAGACCGCCAACCAGGCCCACGTCTGCACCGTGATGAGGGCCGGAGGTGCGACCATCGAACTACTGAACCGAAGAACGATCGACCAGATCTCGTCCTACCGTGTCACACCGCGAGTCGAGGGAAAGTTCGATGGTCACGCCCTTACCGGGTTGTGTCTTCGGCTCAAAAACTCCTCCCCATCTTTCAACTCGCTGTCGGAGCGATTCCATACCGAGCGTGTCTCCTGGGAGATTCGGAGGATCAAAGCCTATCCCATCATCCACGAATCTCAAACGGAGAACGGGCCCTTCGCCGTGCAACTCACAGCGAAAGTTCTGGGCTCGAGAATGTCGGATCACATTACTTACGACCCCTTTCGCAATCAGGATGACTTCTCGTTTGAATCGTAAGCTCAGTTCTGCATTCGATTCAGACCAAGAGTGCTTGTAACAAAGCTGAATACCACTTCCGTCAAAAAGATTCTCCAGTGTCTCGCCCAAAAACTCCGCCAAATCTTCGCCTTCCAACTGGGACGGTTCTAGGGCCCAAAGGATCTCTCGCAGAGTCTGGGAGCCCGCTTTCGCTAAGGTCACAATCCGAGAGACAGAATCATCCAAGGCCGGGCCTTCAACCCGACGCGACTCCACCAATTCTCCCAAGATCTTCAACTGGGCGAAGCTCGCACCGATTTCATCATGCATGTCATGGGCAATGCGGCGGCGATCGGCCTCCAAGCGCAGTTGATTGTTCACTGATTGGAGCCGCAAGCGATTGCGAACTCGCCGATGGTGCAATCCCCACAAAAAACCAAGCACAAGCACGAGCCCACCGATCTTGAACGCCAGGGTCTGATAGAAATGAGGCAGGATCTGGAACCTCAGAACGGCCTCACCGGGACTCTTCACCCAGTTCTTGTCGATTGCCTCAACCTCAAACGTGTAGTCGCCGGGAGCCAGATCAAACAACCAAACCGACTGTTGAGCTCCCAAGTCATTCCAACTCTGGGTTGAACCACCGATACGGTACCGAAACTTCACGAGCTCCGGATCAGAGAAATGAGTGGCCGCAAACCCCACTTCCAAACGAGAGCCTGAGCCGGGTTCGAGACGAAGAAAGGGAGACTGCTGCTGTTCACGCTCATTCAGCCAGAGCATCTTCTCGCCATTGCTCAAATGCGTGAGACGAACTCGAGGCCCTTCCGAAACGGAATTCAACAATTCCTCAGGATCAAAAGAAACTAGGTCACCCTGCATGCAAAAATACATTTGCCCTCCGGCGGCGTTCACCGCCAACGGAAACTGTCCCGATTCAACCGACGGTGTCGATAGTCCATCGGGGCGCGCAAAACGAAGCCAATTGAGCTCAGGGTTTGGGCCACTCTTCACCTTGTGAATCTCATCCGCGCGCAAGCAATAGATCCCCGTCGAGGTTCCTGCCCAAAGATTGCCTGATCGATCTTCCAGAACAGAATGAACGGGAAGACTCAACTCCCCTCTGATGTCGACAGGCTTACTTTCCTCATCGAGAGAGCACCAATAAATGCCCTCCGCATCGGCAATCCAAAGTCCACCGATTCGGGACTCCGCTATAGAGAAAATATTGTTCGAGGCAATCTCTCCCGTCTCTTCTGAAGAATGCTCCACACGATTTCCAGCAGAAGTCCACCGGTAGAGTCCGGCCCCTTCTGTCGCAACCCACACACTGCCATCTCCTCCTTCCAACAGACTACTCACGTCAAACCGAGGCAAACCAAGAGAGTCGTTCCAACTTTGTACTTCCCCCTCGGCACAGATCCACACTCCATCCCGCGAGCCGAGCCAAGCCCCAGATCCCTCCACCCACAACATCGAACTCAGTTCGGAAAGGCCCAAGGGTTTTGAAGGGATGCAATAGGGCTCTATTTCGTTATTGGCATAACGGAAAGCAACGGGAAGTGGAGGCTTTACCGATCCCCGCTCCACATTGACTTTGAGAGGGTTCGTCGGCAACACCCCACTCCACCATGCCGAATGCGGACCACCAGATTCAGCGGCGACTGTCTCATAATGGTAATCCCCGGAGAAATGAGTTTGGTAATCACCAGCCCTGTTCGCTCGGGCTGCGCCTAAGTCCAGTGCCATCATTACATCCCCCGCATCGTCGGTAGCAAGAGACACTGGGCGAGGGGTGCCGCGCCCATCAACTGAGACGATACGATCAATATCTACTGACTCGATGAAACCGGGCTGGAACTGACACAAGCCGCCGCCAGACATGGCAATCCAAATATTTCCTTCCTCATCCTCAATGGCATTGGCTGGGGATTCCGTCACGCTCTGAGGTAAAGCACTATACTGGATGATCTCTTCAGGATTGGGCATCAGGAAGAGGCCTTTCCCTCCAATGACCCACAGGCCACCGTTTCTTCTAGGAAAAGCCATTCTAAGAGTTCCTGTTACGCTTCTGGGGTGATAAGATTCCGCCACTCGTCCGTACTCGTCGTAGTGGTAAATATGACTTAAGGATGCCACCCAGAGATCTCCTGTAAGGCCGGGACCGACGTAGGACAAATCTCCAACCCTTCGAGGAATCCAGAACGGAAACCCACCCACTCCAAGCCCAGAGTAGAACGGCCCTCGAACGGTCGGCACCAAGAGCCCTCCGAGATAAGGGACTGCGCCACCGACTCCCACTCCGTGGAAATCATCTGGGCGCCAGAGTGGCAACAACTTGGCGACTTCTCTACTCGTGAGCTGTTCGTTTTCGTCGACACTCAGGAGATGGGTCGTATCCATCGACGTCCACAAGCGCCCGCTGTTGTCACTTTGTAGGCCGCTAAGGTGATGCCCCTCCAACTGAGTGTTGCATTCGAAGGGCGTCCATTCACCATCCTTGAATCGAAACAGTCCATGATCCTTTATGAGGACCACAAGATTGCCGTCACGATCTTCCGCAATGCCTCGAAAATTCCACCCCGGAAGGGACGGAGCCGTTTCTGAAAAGTAGTTAATCCAGCTCTTGCCATCGAATCGATTCAGTCCATCGACCGTCCCCACCCAAAGATAGCCGTCCGAACTCTTCAAGATGCACCGCGTGGCATTGTTGGCGAGCCCGCCAGGCTCCGCCGTCCAAATGCGATAGCGGCCGCGGTCGTCTACCTTGAGTTCTGGAGCAGCAGGTCGCGGGCGCCCGTAGACACTTGGATCGAGTGTTGGGTCGAGCCAGATACCTAGTTCCCCGGTCCAATTACGATCGTTGAGCAGATACGTATAGGTGCCGATGAAGGCCGGTCCATGGGCCGTATCGAAGCGATACAAGAGCACATCCTCAGCAACATTCCAGCCACTGCCCTCGATCTCGATGGCAAAGTCGGCCTCTGGATCGGGACGGATTTTCACCGAGAGATCCCAAGCCTTCGTGCTTCCCCAAACATCCACGGTCGTCCTAAAGGAGCCCCGCAAAGATCCATCCTCCCCGGCGACCAAATCGAACTGCCCTGCCGAGCCTGGCTTCTCAATAAATCCCGTGTAGACGCCTTCCTCCAGGGACTGTGCCAGCGATCCTGTCGCGACTACGAAAAACAAGCTGAACTGAGAAACAATGAATCCCAGCCGTTTTCTGAGTCGTGATCGAACTGAATGGCTCACACCTTCTGATTACACGGGTTACCTCGCAAGAACAAGACTCGTTGAGACCTCGACCCGTTGTTGCCTCCCCCTCCGCTTCGTAAGTCTCAACCGAACACAAACTCCGTTCACACCAAGCCTCAGAGAGCCTAACCTTTTCAAGTTCAGGTCTCCGAACAAGATAAACCTGGACGGCAGCAGCCGCGTGTCGTTGGATCCCCACTCCCAAGAGTAACACGACGAATCACGCAATGACACGACAGGGTAACACCACGCCTCCGTTTCGCCCCTATTGGTTTGACGAGGCACTCAAACGCGAGACGGAACTCGATCCAACTCCGTTGACCGGCGATATCGACGCGGATGTATGCATTGTGGGCGGCGGCTACACGGGTTTGTGGACCGCCCTGATGCTCAAGGAGAAGAAACCCGATCTCTCGATCACCATCATCGAACAAGATCTTTGTGGCTATGGAGCCTCTGGTTGCAATGGGGGATGCGTTCTGACACTCGCAACGAAGTTTCAGTCCCTGTGTCAATTCTACGGCGAGAAAGAGGCTATTCGAATCGTCGTGGCATCTGAGAATGCCGTCGACGAAATGAAAGCCTTCACAGAAAAGCATGACATCGACTGCGACTTCCGTCTCGATGGGGTCCAGTACATTGCCACGAATCAAGCCCAAGTCGGCGCCATGGACACAGTCGTCGAGGCCCTGGAACGGGCTGGCATCAATTCCTGGTCGAAACGATCCATTCCAGAAGGAATCAAATTCGCTGGCACGCATCAAGTCCTTGAGGCCTACTACTCAGAACGCGCTGGCAGCCTACAGCCTGCCCTCTTAGTGCGGGGCATGGCCCGAGTGGCCCGCGAGATGGGCGTCCAAATCTACGAGCAAACTCCGATGTCGAAGCTAGTCGAGAGCCGCCCCCAAGCTCAAGTCGTCACGCCCAAGGGATCGATCAGGGCGAAAAAAGTCGTTCTCGCGATCAACGCTTGGATGCCCACACACTTCAGGAAGTTCGCCCGAAGCATTGCCATTGTGTCATCAGACATGGGCATTACCGAACCCATCCCGGACAAGCTGAAGGAGATTCAACTCGATCACGGCGCAACCATCTGCGATTCGCGACTCTTCGTACACTACTATCACACAACCAGCGACGGCCGACTGCTTTTTGGAAAAGGAGGCAATACCTTTGCCTTCGGAGGACGGATGCTGGCCTCTTTCTTCCAACCCAGTGTCTATCGTCAACAGATCACGAACGCCATCCAGCGTTTCTTCCCATCCCTCGCGAGCACGCGGCTCGAGCAGGTTTGGAACGGTGCCTCAGACCGATCCACGACAGGATTCCCCTTCTTCGGCAATCTAAACGAGCACCCGAACATTCACTACGGATTCGGCTATTCCGGAAACGGAGTCACGCAGTGTTGGCTCGGGGGACAAATCCTCACTTCGCTCTGTCTCAATCAGGAGGACGAATGGAGTCGTTGCGGCTTCGTCGGAGGCCCACTAGGACATTTCCCTCCCGAACCCTTTCGTTGGATCGGCTCAATCTGGGTCAGAAACGCGATTCGAAGAAAAGAGACGGCAGAAGATGCGGGCAGAAAGCCAAACCCCTTTGATGTCTTTATGGCGCGATTTGCAGAAGCCGCGGGCAAGACGGACCACTAGCCAACGCATCGACTCAGCAAGCCTTATCCCTGCTAAGCCTTCAATCGCATCGCCGTCCCTGAGCTCAACTAAGATTTCAATCACACGCGATTGAACTTTCTCAACCCTCAGATAGCGCACCAAAGAAACCTAGAGCCTCGTCTGCAATAAAGTGTTCAAAAAGGCACAAAATCCGACTCGGCATCGATTCTGACTTGCCTTGTTTTCCAGGCTCTATTAACAGATGCCCGCACATGGAGCGAGGCGTTTTGCGACACTATCGATGGCTGGTGGTTTTTGGGGTTCTGTTCAGTCTCCAACCACATTCACTTTCTCAAATTTCAATCCCCGGTTTCTCCAGCGATGCTGAAATTACTCAGGGTCCTGAAATCAGTTCCACCCAACTTGCACCTGAAGATCTCCCCCAAGATCTTTCCCTCAGCGTGGGACTCAAATCTGACAACGCGATCAGCTCAGTGCAGTTCGCACTGAACTCATTGAGCGGTGAATCTCTCGGACCAGCGACACTGTCTCTTTCGTCCGGATCGCCAAGCGACGGAATCTGGAGCGGCAACCTGACGGTTCCTGACGGCTCGACGGCCGGCACATACGAAGCGTCCCTGATTGTTCTCTCCGGGTTAGCGAATGTTTCCCTGATCGATTCGGATGCCAGCGTCACGATCGGCATGAGCTCATCGGCTAGCCCTATCGTTCTCGATTCCCTCACGCTCGATCCCCCAAGGCTTCCAGAGGGCACCGACCCGGTTCAGGTTCAAGTCCGTGTTGCTCTGAGCCACGAACCAGGCGCTGTCGTTTCCGTCCAGTTTCAAGCGAGCACACAATCGGGACTTCCAGTCGGGGAAGTCGAGCTCCAACAGAGTGACTCAAGCCCAAGCGGAACACAGTGGGAAGGCACTTGGGAATTCCTTCCTTCGTTGCTGCAATTCATCACCAATGAGCCCGTGGTCTTCCCGCGTCTCATCGTGGAAAATGCGAGTGGGAGCACTCAAGTGATCGATCCCGAGATTCGCTATGAACCCGGGAGTGAAGGTGTGCGGACGACTTTCGAAGTCAGTCTCATTGAAGCCATCGATCTGCAATGGTTTCAAGCGTCCCTCATTCCGGGCATCACCGAAGGGTCGACCGCCTACATTCGCATCCTCGACGGACCAAACCAGGGCAATTACCCCCTACAACCCACCCTTCAAGCCGATGCCTGGAAGGCCTCTGTAGCAGTGGAAGAAGGTCAGACTATTTCTTGGATTCCTCTCATCGACCTCAACGGAGACGGGATCGACACAGGCGACTGGCTGCCAGGTGATCGAGATGCAACAAACCCATTCACTCACGAGATTGGCTCCCAACCAAACTCCCCGCTCAGTGGTATGTTCACATCGAAAGCCCCTCGATTCTTTCCCAACGAAGCACTCGCGCTGTCGGGCTCGGCACTGCTCCCGAATCAACCTGGTTTCACGTCGTTCAACAACGAAGACACAGACACCTTCTGGGACTTCAGCCTCCTTCCCGACGCGGATACCCGCTTCCTAACCGTCATTCGTCACAATACGGATGATTACGGCCCCCCGCTGCCGAACGGTATCGCAAAAAAACTGCAGGGCACGGTCTGGGAACTCGTTCAATCCCGTGAGGCCGGAGCACAGACTGCGCTCACCGGGCGGCTCGACCTCGAACGTCTTCCGCCCAATCCAAACCCCGATGCCCTCCGTTTCATTGTCGCCGAAACCTTCGACGGCCCTTGGTCTGTCGTCACACCGCGTTACGATGCCGCCACTGGAATTCTCGAAAAAGAGTTCGCAGACAGCACAAGATGGGTCGGCCTGGTCTCGACCGATGCCGCCAACACGCTAGAATTCAAGCTCCCTTCCGCCGCAAGGCAGCCCTTCCCCGCGGACCAAAGCCTGAACATCGCGACCGACGCCACCCTCAGCTGGCAGTCTGATGATACCGAGTCCTGGAAGCTCTTCATTTGGAAAGAGGGCGAACCCACACCAGAGTTTCCCGAAGCGGAGTCAGCCTCAGTTCCGCGCCTCGCCCTCGAGAACGCGGGCGAGATCGAGGCAGGAACTAGCTACCGATGGAAAGTGCAAACCCTGAACGCCAGCGGATCCACCGAAAGCCCAGTCTGGCGTTTCACTACGGCACAGCTCCCAGATTTGGCCATTGAGGGAATTCAGACTACCTCGGCCGCCATTGCAGGGCAAAGCCTCGATGTCTCCTGGGGGCTCCGCAACCTAGGCGGTCCGCTCAATCTCGATACTCCCTTGCAGTTCGCGGTCTATCTTTCTCCGACCACTCTCGCCAGTGAGGGCCAACGCATCGCTTTAGTGCCTTACAGCGGTGGCGCACTAGCAGCAGGAGCATCGACCATCCAGTCGACCCGGGTGTCCATCCCCCGTGTCCAACCCGGCATCTGGAATCTGATTGTCGAAGCTGATCCGTTCGAGTCACTCGATGAATCGAACCGAGTTAACAACCTCGGCATCCAGCCGCTACCATTCTCCAACAACCTCACACCCGACCTTGCAGTTTCAACCGTCTTCGCCCCGCCCATCCTGGTATCAGGGCAAGCCGTGGAAGTTCAAGTGGATATCAGCAATACCGGAGAGGGTCCGTCCGGAAATGAATTCCTCGCCATTCCAATCTACCTCAGCGATTCGGAAGTTTTTGACCCTGACGAGAGCTCACTCGTGCAGACGATGGCGCTGCTGAATTCGATTCCCAGCGGGGAATCCCAAACGCTCTCTGCTAGTTTTTGGATTCCGGGCGAACTCGCGGGCACCTTTTACATCTTTGCTCAGGTCGATCCCGAGAACACTTCTTTTGATCCCAATCCGAACAACAACGTCAGGCGCTCAGATGCGATTCAGATTCTGAGCCCTGCGCCTATCGACCTCGAGCCCACGACCTTCACAACTACTTCCACTGAAGTCAGTGCGGGTAGCGTTACAGAAGCTACGTGGACAGTCGTGAATCGAGGGCCCGGAGTGGATACCTTCCGCGGCTGGGTCGATGCCATTTACCTTTCTGAAGATTCCAGCTTCGACGCACAGAATGACATTCTCCTCACCGAGCAAGCTTCTTGGGCACTGCCAGCCGTCGACGATAGTTACACTCAAACAGCAGTCTTCAGAATACCCGAGGGACTCGAGGGCACCTGGCAACTGATTCTCGTTGTCGACGACAAAGACGATTTGCCCGAAGCAAGCTTCGAAGAAAACAATGTGCTTTCGCTCGGCACGAGCTTCAACGTCACGCCGGGCAGCTATCCCAACCTCGCCGTCACGAGCCTGGACTTCCCTGTCACCCTCACCGAAGGCACTCCGGCTAGTCTTCGCTGGACGGTGGCTAATACGGGCACCGGGGTTGCCTCGCCAACTTGGCAGGAATCCATTTACGTCTCAGAGAACTTCCCCACCGCGGCTGAAGCCATCGCAGCCAATGACTGGCGACGCGTGGATCAGCAATCCGTTCGGACCGCCATTCCAGCGGGACAGACTCTCGCTCGATCTCTCAATCTCGAGGCCAACCGTCAACTACCCGACAGCGGCTACCTCTTCCTCGTGCTCGACGAGACAAATCAGGTGTTTGAGTTCGACGAGGAATCGGACAACATCTCCGCAGGATCGGCGTTCCTATTCCAAGCCCATCCTGGATCTGACCTAGCAGCCACCTGGCAAACTGAGCCGGTATTCTCTGCAGAAAAGCGAAGCATCCGAATTCAATGGCAAATCCGCAATCTTGGAGCCGCAACCCTCGGGGATCGGTGGACTGAGTCCGTTTACCTGAGCGCTGATGACCAGTTCGACTTCCAGGGAGACTTTCCCCTCGCCGAATACCCGCGAGTCCGAAGTGTAGGCATGAATGAAACCCTGGATCGCAGCATCGAGTTGCTGGTTCCGGGTTCTTGGACCTCGCCCTTCTACCTCATCGTGGTCGTCGATCCAACCGAGGACTTGAACGACCGAGAGCGGAGCAACAACGTGCTGATCTCAAGCGCCCAATTCGAGGCTTCGACCGAGGCACGACCCGCCCTCACATTCGTATCGGCCGAGGCCAGCACACCCAACTCTCTTTCCGAGCTTCACTTGGAATGGATGATCGAGAATACGGGAGGAGCCATTCTGGAGCAGGAAGAATGGATCGACACCTGGCTCCTCTCCACGGACCCCTTTGCGGATGCACTCGATATCGTCCTTCTTCGGACCGCACAACAAGGCCCCCTCCTCCCAGGGGAGCAAAGCGCTGGCTCGGCGGACGTTCCGTTCCCCAATCTGTTCAGTGGCGACGTTTATATCCTCGGTATCACCGACGAAAACAACGCCCTTCACCCCAGCAGCTCGCTTCCCGCCCGAACCTGGGCGCAACGCTTTTCGCTTCCCGACACTCAGGCAACCGACCTCGCCTTGCGCAACGTTCAGTTGCAAACGGCAGTCATTGAAGCTGGAACCCCCATTGTGCTCTCCGGCAGCATTCAGAATCTGGGACAAGAAGCCATCCAAACCTTGGTGACTGGCGTGGCTTATCTCAGCGATGATCCTGACGGACGCTCTCGAGATCGTGTTCTCGGGCAAGTAAATCAATTTCTCAATTTGGAAGCCGGAGCCGAAGTCCCCCTCATGAATCTTCAAGGGACCTCGTCGTGGCGAGTTCCTGCGCCTGCCCTGACAGAGGGAGAAAAACCATTGTTTGTCGCCCTCGACCTGGATCCTTGGACGAACGACACGGACCTCGCAAATAACATCTTTGAAATCGATCCCCCCCTCAGCATCCAGATCCCAACAGTGACGCCGGGTGTTTCAGAGGATGTTGAACTGCAGGTAAACCGCTCACACTACTTCCGATGGGACCAAGTCGAAGAGGCCGATTCCTTGTCCATCGAAATCACGAGTTTGCCGGCCGACGGCATCATTCAGGCCAACCTCTTTCTGGACGCCCCAGGGAGCCAAGGAAACGCTGTAGATTCCCAAGCCATCCTCGCCGGTGACAACCTCACCTTGCGCATCGAACCGACTGACGTCGGCACTTACTACTTGGAGGTCAAATACTCGGGGGCCGCCCCCGAGGGCAGCACTGGTCTTCCGGCGACGATCTTGATCGAACCCCGTTCCTTCAGCGTCGACCGCCTCTTGCCATCATCGGGAGGGAACGCCGGAATGGTCACCTTGGCCATTGAGGGAGCCGCTTTTCGAATGCCCATGAGCGCTCACTTGATCCAAGGAGAGACTCAGATCGTCGCCTCTAAAATCTGGCCACCCGTTGACGGAGTGGTTTACGCGCGCTTTGACCTCCGTGACGCTCCACAGGGGCTCTACGACCTTCAACTCACGCGGACGGAGCACATCTATGGGATCGAACTCATTGGTGATGAGATCGACTTCGGGAGTCGCACGGTAGAGCAGCATGCAAGCCTCTCCTCAGCATTCACGATCGAAACCGCCGATCTTCGAGAGGTGGAACTCGATCTCACCATTCCTTCGGTGATCAGCCCCGACTCCGATTTCACAGTCACTATTGAGGCAAGCAATCCGGGCAACCAAGACGTAGAGGCCCCACTCACCTATTTGTTCGGCGAACCTGGCTTTTGGAAACGGAGGGCGGGGGGAACCGGCTATCAAGCCGGAAGCCTCCTCGTGCAACTCACATCCAACGACGGCCCTCTCGGCACTCTACGGCCCCAAACCACCACGCGTCATCAAATCACGGGACGTTTTGTTGCACCACCAGCTCCCGGCAGAGAACTCGGTATCGGCGTCGTGCCCGTCGAGGACAGCGGCATCCCGTTCGAGCCAAGCGATTGGGTCATCGCGATTGATTCTGATGACCCTCGCGATGACTCGATTCGCCGCGAGTTGCTCGGCGAGCTACGCACTTGGAGTGACTTTCAAAGTCTCCTCGCCAAACAGATCAACCGCCTCGACTTCGGACGGCAGCTTGAAGAATTCGCCAACGAACCGCTCGACTTGGTCAATGCAGCGATTCAGCAACGACTCAGCGCTCTCGGCGAACCGGCTTCCGACGACAATTTGGCTCTCCAACCCAATCGCCAAGGACTCCAGCTTGCTCAGAGTCGAACGGCGTTTAAGCGTCTCAACGACGAAGTAGACACGGATGGGGACGGCCTCTACGACTCGACCGAGCGAGAGCTCGGCACCGACCCGGAGCGCGCAGATTCGGACCGAGATGGCATCCCCGACGGCGATGAAGTCCATCTCGACCTTGACCCCAAGAATCGGGCAGATGGAAACGCTGACCTAGACGGTGACGGGTTGGAGAACTTCGACGAATACAAGCAAGGCACGGATCCGCGCAATGCCGACTCCGACGGGGACGGCGAGACCGACAAGGAGGAATTCTGCGGTCCCCTGACCATTCAAAAGAACCGCGGTGTTCTTAACTCTGTTGCCGCCGCATTTGTCACCGTGTCCGGTCGCCTAGATTCGACGGCGAACCAGCACCTCCGGCACTTCCTCAACGGAGACGGCAGTGAGATCACCTACGGTCCGAAATCTCGCGTCGCGAGTGACATGCGCCGGCATAGTTCGGCGACCACTCCCTACCTTTCGTCAGTAATCTACGCGTCCAAAGTCGCGAAGACCCAGATGGATGGCGTCTTGAAAGGTATCAATTGGGAAAATCCACCCACCCGCATTCCGGACATGTCCCTCACCCAACCCCTTCGGGATACGTTGAAGCACAACCACAACGAGTTGATGAAGCCCAACTTCTACATCACCGACAAGACAGACTTTGTCGCACCCTATGCCTTCGACTTGGCAATGGGATTCGGCGGCACGCAGAAAATCGACACCCGACTCTCTATCAAACGAGTCTACCTGATCCAAGCGCCGACGTGCGAGCAGTCAGGCTTGGCATGGTGGGAAGGAACTCTTCATTTCAAAATCAGCGATCACTACGAGTTCGACAAACAAGATGCCAACATCGGGCCCATCGACGCCGCGGGAAGGCAATTGCAGGTCTGCGGCTCGGCAAAACCATTCTGGGTCCATGTCAACATGGAGGATATCGTACAAGCTAACGTCGTCCTTCCTCCACTCAATGGACCTCGCTGCGAGCCCGACGATGAACCCAAACCAAGGAAGCCTTGGACCTTCCCTTACAAGATCGCTCAAATTCCCACGTCCTTGGATCCAAACGATATTCTTGGCCCCGAGGGTGTCGGCGAAGATCGCTTCGTAGCCCGTGACAAGCGTCTCGATTATCGAATCCGCTTTGAGAACGACCCAGAACTCGCCACTGCCCCAGCGCAGCGCGTCACAATCGAGTTCCCTGTCGATCCAGATTTGGATATTCGAACCTTCGAGTTTGGAGGCATTGGCTTCGCTAACGAATCCTGGCAACAGTCAGCGGGTACGATCTCGATCGACCAAACTGTCCCTAGTTCAGTCGATCCAAATCTTCAGGTTCGTATCTTCGGAGCACTCGACATCCCTAACGAACGAGTGATTTGGAGTTTTGAATCCATCGACACCCAATCTAAACGCCCACCCCAAAGTCCGCTGCGAGGCTTCCTCCCGGTCAACAATGAAGATCACGATGGTGAAGGCTACGTCACTTTCTCCGTCAGGCCCAAGCAAGACGCTCCAACGGGCACCCGCATTGATGCCGAGGCGGCCATCATCTTTGACGCCAATCCGGCGCTGCAGACACCCCCGATCTTCAACACCCTCGACGCAGTGTCTCCGACCACAGAAGTGTCGACCGATCTGACCCGCTTGCCGGGCCAACTCGAACTAACTTGGCAAGCAACGGATGACGAGGGCGGCTCGGGTGTTCGACACTACGATGTCCTCGTTTCAAACGGAAACAAGCCGTGGAGCTCCCTCCTGAGCGCCACGCAAGACACCTCTCTCATCCTCCCGATCAATGAGGCTCAAGGCTCCCGCTATCAGGTGCTTGCGGTAGACGCGGTTGGCAACCGAGAACCTAGCCTCCCAGCGAACATCCAGGCTCCATTCGCGAATGACTCCAAGTCGAGATACCAAGACTGGGCCTCTCAATTCCTTCCCGAAACGTTGAGTCGCTTTGATCTCGATGCCGACGGCGATGGTCGAAGTAACGGAGAAGAATACTACCAAGGCACGAACCCCTCCGAACTCGACAGTCCAAGTCCAATCGAGTGGACGGCAACGGTCACGCCTGAAGGCACCCGAACCGAGCTACGCCTCTTCCGTCACACACAGGCGGCCGCCATCGATTTGAGATTCGAAGCAAGCACAGATCTGGAGACCTGGACTGAAATCGCTCCGAGCGATCAGATTCTTTCTGAAAGTCCAGAAGCTGAGCTTGAGGTGATTCAGTTCCTGTTCGCACCGCAAACTGCTGAGACCGCATTCTTGCGCTATCAGATGATCACTCCTTGAGCCCCACAACGGGCAAAGAATGGATACGGCACCAAGCGCATCGGATACATGTTGCACCGGCTCGCAAACATAGGAACATCGCTCGACTCGAACTCGCCTTCGTAGTAGAAGACTCGCAATGAAAGAACGATTGCTCCAGATCATCGCCGCAGTCAGCCTCACTCTCATTTGCGGTTGTGTTTCACAGCCGTCGCCACAGGCTCATTCATCGGGCGTGGAACGTTCACGTATCACGATCGATGGGGACTTCGAGGACTGGCAATTCGCGACGGGTTCGCCGGACATCATCGAGCGAACAGGAGATCCGGAGTTCAACTTAGAGGGAATCCACACAAGCAGTGACGCCGAGAACGTCTATTTCCTCATCGATATTGATAAAGAACTGAACTTTCAAGGATTCGACGGCACGCTGAAACTCCTGCTCAACACCGATGCAGAGCCTGAAACCGGCGACACCCATCATGGGATGGAAGGCGTCGACCTCATGATCGAGTTTACCGCACCCAATCGACGCGATCCTGATCGCCGAGGAATGGGTATTGGAGTCGAGCTGGCCTCAGATCAATCCTATCAGGGCCCAGATACCCCAGTCGGCCATGCCGCGATCGGATTCAAAATGGCTCCCACCTACGCCACGGATCGACTTGAGTTCTCAATCAAAAGACACTCAGCCGTTCAAGGAATCTCCCCCATCGGCCCAGAGGCGGAATTCACCTACAAGCTTGTTCTCTTGTCAGGTAAAGGAGAGACAAGTTTCGCAACGGCGGAACGAGCTTCACGGCTGAGCGCTGACAGTCAGGCGACGCTTCCTGCGCCCTCCATTCCGCAGAAAGAAAACGGCCACTTGCGAGTGATCTCATGGAACGTCGAAAGAGGCTCGATCTTGAAAAAACCAGAGATCTATTCGCGCGTTCTCAGATCACTCAACCCAGATGCCATTCTCCTGCAGGAACTGACTGAGAACGAGACAGAGCAATCGTTGGGCGAGCTCTTTAAAGAGATCTTCCCGGCGGAGACGTCAGGATGGAACATCTTGCTCGGAAAAGATGGGGCGGCCTTGGGATGCGGTATCGCCTCCAGAGTTCCGATTCGCCGTGTCGAATCGATTGAGCAAATCCCGTATCCAGACCGCCCGGAATGGACGGTCCGGGCTCTCGGGGGCGAACTCATGACCGAAAACGGAAACCAACTCCTCTTAACATCTGTCCACCTCAAATGCTGCGGACGGATCGACAGCCGGGAAGACCGCACCCGACTTCAAGAAGCCACTCGAATCAACGAGCGAATCCGCCAGGTCGTGACCGGGAGCTCCGTCGACGGGCTGATCCTCGGCGGAGATCTCAACCTGGTTGGTTCCTATACCCCGATTAAAAACCTATCCCACAACCTTGATTTCGACCGCTCAGATCTCTCCATTCTCAACCCCTTTGCTCTGACCGGACGCAGCAACAGCACCTGGTCGAGCGCGCGAAGCCAGTTTGCTCCGGGGAGACTGGACTACCTGTTATTCTCCGACAGTTCAGTTCAAGTCACCCGGTCGTTTATTCTTAACACTGCCGACCTATCCGCAACCGCCCTTGCGCAACATGCTTTGAAATCTACCGACTCCGCCGAAGCGAGTGATCACTTCCCAGTCGTCATCGACCTTGCATGGAAATAAGCAAGGGAAGATCGATTGAACCTCATCTTGCCTGCGGCCGAGGGGCTATCAGGGTAACATAAATCACCAAGCCGAGGACCAAGGTCCCTGCTCCCAGCGAACATTCCCAGGGTTGACGCTTAAATCCAAACCCAATCGCGAACAGGGTGAACGAAACAAAGGCGATTGGAGCGAGCCAACCCCCAAGTATGTTCAAGGGCAAGCCGTGCCGTTTGAAATACAGAATCAGACCGATCACAACGGCCAGATTACTCACGCTAAGCGTGAAGCCAATGTAGGTCAGTAACTGTTCAAAAGCACCCGTCCAGAGAAAGGCCATCGCGACCGCCCATTGAAGGAAAATCGCTCGAGTCGGCACTTGTGCCCCGGGGCGCAGCTCGCTATCCCGACAAACACTAGGAAGCAGTCCATCCAATGCCATGCGGTGATACACCCGCGGTCCCGCCATCATCATCGCTGAAGCAGATGTCGTGAGAGCAATCGCAATGACCGCCGTCACAGCCTGCTCCCAGAACCTTCCACCGATTTCTTTGGCGGCGATTTGAGCGACCTCAAGCTTTCCAGCCAGCAACTCTTGCGGCCCGGAGTACACAAAGACAGCATTCGCCCCCACATAAAGGAAAGCCACCACCAGAGTACCGATCACCAATGATCGAGGCAAATTCCTCTCGGGATCCGCCACCTCCGAGCCGATGTATGCAGCCGCATTCCATCCCGCGTAACTGAATGAGATCCAGACGAGGCTGATCGCAAACGCACTCCAGGGAAAGCCGGTCGAACTGACAATCGAATCCTCCTGAGCGGGAATGCCCTCCCCGACTCCAGGCCATTGCATCATTCCAAACACAACGAAGCCCACGAGAGCGACCACCTTCAAGAGAACGACACCGTTCTGAATCCGAGCGCCGACGACAGCGCTCCTGAGATGAATAGCAGCACATACAAACAGAAGGCTTGAACCCGTCAGTCTTGAATCCCAGCCCGAAAGCCAGATCTTGGTGTACTCACCGAACCCAATCGCGACAGCCGCCAGAGGAGCCGAAAATCCAGCAAGCAAGGAGACCCAACCGGCCAAAAAACCCGCCGCCGGATGAATCGTTTTGGAAAGGTAAGCGTATTCTCCTCCCGACTCAGGAATCGCTCGTGCCATCGCTCCATAACACAAGGCACCGGAGAGCGCTAGAACGGCTCCGACCATCCACGCCAAAATCACCAGCGAAGGAGACCCGAGATCAGCCAGTAGGAAACCGGTCGTGGTAAAGACACCGGCACCGATCATATTGGCTACGACTAGAGCTGTCGCCGAGACCAAGCCCAGTTGCCGCATGGGTTTGCTCACGCTATCCGAGGTAGGCTGAGATCACTTCTTCTGAAAGCGAATAATGTAATTGTCTTTGAGGAACCCCAGGCGTTGCACTTTTTCGAAACCGGCATCCAAAATCTCTTGCGTGAAAACCTCTTCGCCAGCTCGGACATGATTCATCATCCACTCGGAGCTTTCCCCTTCGATGCGGCTGAATTCGATCAAGTAGATTTGCCCGTTCGGCTTGAGGGCTTGATGAATTGAGGCCAGCGTCTTCTGCGGAAACTCGAAGTGATGATACGTGTCACAGATAAAAACCAGGTCAACGGATTTCGCCTTCAGATTGGTGGACTCGGCAGTGCAAAGAACAGTTTCAAGATTCCCTAGTTTCAACTGCTTCGCCTTTTCCTCGATGAGGCTGAGGAACTTCGGAACAATGTCCACCGCAATCACCTTCCCTTTGGCTCCAACCGCCCTAGACAGAGCGGGTTCGAACAACCCAGTTCCGGCACCAATGTCCGCGACAACCATTCCCTTCTGGATTGCAGCCTCACGAACGATTCGATCACGATGATCAAACACTTCACGGCCCTCCCGCTCGAAGCGTTCGATCCATTCGCTCGGGTTAAGCTCTGGATTCAAAAAGTTCTCATTGATCCCCGGCTTAACACTCGAATCTTGGGCCAGAGTGATGGCCACTGAACCAAAAAGAGCAAGAATGCCGATAGATCCTCGTAAGAGCTGATGCATGGATACCACTCTAGCGTGCTGGGCATTGCAATAGCAATAGTCGTGAACGTCCATTGGAAAAGATTGTCAAAAACAGAAATCCATATAGACACTGGAGGACTATATAGCACTAAGCGCTAAGGAACTCCTCGCGACACAAGCCAATAACCGAACCATATCATGCCTCCAAACCTCAGCCTGATCGTCTTAACACTAAGCCTCGCATGCGCATCACTAGCCACTACCAAAGCCGGAATCGTAATCAACGAGATCTATTACCACGCTCCGAACCGCTTTGAGGATCTTGAATGGATTGAGCTCCATAATACAGATTCCGCCCGCGTCAATCTCTCGAACTGGAAGATTCAAAACGGTGTCGAATATACCTTTCCAACGGGCAGCCAAATCGCCGGATCTGGCTATTTGGTTCTTTGTCGGGACACAAAGCTGTTCCATGAATTCTACAGAGCAGAGGTCTCTGGAGAATTCGAGGGCAAGCTCAACAACGGAGGCGAGACAATCGATTTAGTGAACGATAAAGGTCTCGTTGTAGATACAGTCACCTACGACGACAAATCGCCCTGGCCTACAGCTCCCGATGGCCACTCTCCCTCACTCGAGCGGATTGTCGCTACCGCGAGTGGCAACGACGCTCTCAATTGGGCTCCATCGATTCTCCCTGCATCGGCTGAAAACCCCACCGGTTCACCGGGGCAAAAGAACGACGCGAGTGGAGATCACCCCCGCATCTCAGTTGACTTACAGGTTCTCGGTGTCGAGCCAGGACAACCCATTCGAGTGACGGCGCTCCCAGATACCTCCAAGCAATCGCTTCGTTCCGTTGAGCTCGGTTACCAAGTCGTCACTCCGGGCAGCATTAGCCAAGAAGCTTGGATGCCAATGACTTCCGAGAAAGAATACTACACCGCCAAAATACCGTCCCAAGATCCAGGCACACTCATTCGCTACCGCGTCGCACTCAAAACCAACAACGGCTCCACCGTTCATTTCCCTCACCCCAACGAGCTACGCCCGACTCATTCTGCCTACGTTTCGTCGGCCGAAAAATCCACCCAACTCCCACAATTTCACATCATCAACACTCGCACTGAAGACACCCACACACTGGGGCGCCAACTGAGTTCCGTCCTTCGTGCTTCCCGTGGCGGATCGAGTTTTTCGCGGGAGAGCATGATGGCACGTTTTCAAGTAAACAACGCCCTTTCCGAAATCGCACGAGCATGGCTTACGCTTGCAATACAACCGGACGCACAGTTTTCAGATAAAACTCTCTCAGCAATCCAGGTCGCTTTTGCCCAAGCAGACGAAGCTAAACGAAAACTCCTCCGAGAGCTCGACACAGACAGCACACTGGCGGGCAAAGGGATTCAAGACATTCAAGAGCAGCTGCGAGTAGCGCTCACGGAACAACTTCCGCCCGAGCAACTCAACACCCTCTTTACATCCCCCTCTGGCCAAGGGAGGCGAGGTCCTGGTCAAGCTTTTGCCGATGTTCTCCCTCTTGAAAACGATTGGATGAGCATCACGATCGATATCAAACCCCAAGGCCAGCGCTACACCGAACTTCGCGATGCGTTCCGAGATGCGTTTAACAAACGCGAGAACACGGGAAAAAACTTCCGGCCGACGCGAAATTTTCGACAGGATATGGCCAAACTCGTGAAGCCCATCCGGGACGAATTGAACAAGGTTCTAAACGCGCGCATCCTTCACCTCCTAGAGAACGCCCGGCGCAGCCAAGGTTCACCCATTCGCCCCAATTTCGATGGGATCGAACGTCGCCCGCCTCGCGGGGAATCCGCGCTAATCGTCCACCAAGGTACGAAAACCCGGGTTTACGACTACGTCAACATCTCGACCCGAAGCGCGGGATTCAAAGTCAGACTCCACGACGACCGTCCCTATAACGGCATAAAAACACTCAACATCATTTTTGAGTACAACGATCGATTCGTTTTGGCTGAACCACTCGCCTTTGACCTCTATCGCCGAGCCGGAAGTCCCGCTTGCTTGACCGAGTTCGTCAGCTTGAAGGTCAACGGAAAGTCAGCTGGATACCACCTCCTTTTTGAACACATCAACGGGGCTTTCCTGCGAAGAAACGAACTCTCCTCCAACGGTGATCTCTACAAAATTCTCTGGTGGGGACGAAGCATCGAGGACGGCCACCAAAGGAAAGGAGACTGGGATGGAGGGCACGAGGAACTCTCAAAACTCATTGCCGCTCTGAGCCAGTCCGAGGGAGAGGAACAGTGGCAACTCATTGAGAAGCACTTTGATGTCCAACAAGTCGCTACCTATTTTGCCGTCAACACCGTCCTCTCCCATTGGGACGGCTTCTTCAACAATCACTTTAGTTACCGTGATCCAAAGAGAGACAAATGGATGATGTTCCCTTGGGATCAAGACAAGACCTGGGGCTTCCACGATAGCCTTCCGGAGGGAACGGATTTCGTCGATATGCCGCTCACGTTTGGAAAAGAAGGAGACCGTCCACCCAGGAATTTTCAGGGAATGAGAAATTCCTGGTGGCGACCAGGAGGCCAATTCTCTCGTCCTCTTCTCGCCAACGATCAGTTCCGAAAGATCTATCTCAATGAAACCAAGAGAATTCTGGACACGATCTACAACGAAGAAAACTACTTCCCTGTCATCGATGCGATGGCGGCCAAACTGAGACAGGATGTAGCAATCCGAGCCAATCTGATCGGCGAGCCTCCGACAGAGGCCCTTCGCCGGCTCGAAGCCAACGTCGCTTCGCTCAAACGTCATCTTACAAAGAGGCGTGCCTTTCTGCTGAGTCAGGATGAACTAAAATCACTCTAGAGACTCCAAGGGCCTTGGAGCAACGAAGCCCAGTGGGTCTGGCCGGCCGTGAATCGCAGACTGATCACCTTGCTCGGAGTTCTCCTTTGTGGAGGAAAAAAGTCCTGATCTGCGCTAAGGACAACCTTAGTGGAGCGTTTCTACAGATTCAAAAACTCGAAGTTCCATAGCGGTATCGAACGAGAGGATGGACTGAATGACCGGACGGCATGAATGGGTTCGATTCTGTTCAGGTTGAACCTGACACCGTGACAGGTCCCCACCATTTCGATCTGCGCAAAACACCAGAATCTAGTTTTCAAAGCCAGCAGTCTCGTTGGTTCTCATTTACAAGCTCTCAAGATCTCCCCAGAATCAAAGCACTGCACACAAACCGATGAAACGTGTTCTTCTATCTCTCTTCCTTGCCATCACTCTACCGCTGCCAGCTTACAGTCAAGGGCTTAAACCCTGGGCAGAGAACCCTTGGCACTGGAGCTACAGAGGCAAGCCCGTTCTCCTCGTTGGCGGCAGCGATGACGACAATCTTTTTCAGTGGCCAAAAGGAATGCTCATCGAGCAGTTAGACCGACTCGCCGAGGTGGGAGGCAATGTCATCCGGAACACCATGAGCGATCGCCACGATAAAGGTTTTGAGCTCTACCCCTTTCAACAGCTGGCTAGCGGCAAATACGATCTCTCCAAGTGGAATGTGGAGTATTGGAATCGGTTCGAGTTCATGCTCATGGAAACAGCAAAGCGCCAAATCTTCGTTCAAATCGAAGTCTGGGATCGATTCGACTACACCGACAACCGCGGCAAGAACCATTGGCAACGGCATCCTTACCGTCCCGAGAATAATATCAACTACACCCTTGAGGAGTCCGGCTTCGCGGACGCTTATCCCGATCATCCCGGTGCAAATAAGCAAGCCTTCTTCTTCACGACTCCCAATCAGCGTCACAACCAAGTCGTGCTCCCCTTCCAAGAGGCCTTCGTCAATAAGCTGCTAGATCATTCACTCAAATACGATCATGTCCTTTACTGCATGGACAACGAAACAAAGGCCGAACCCGCGTGGGGTGAATACTGGGCACGACTGATCAAGAAGCGAGCTGCGGCAGCAGGAAAGGCAGTATACGTCACCGAAATGTGGGATGCCTGGGATCTCACCTCAAAGGAGCACCGACAGACCTTCGATCACCCCGAGCTGTACGATTTCGTGGATGTCTCTCAAAACAACCACAACTCCGGAAAGAAACACTGGGACAATTTTCTCCACGTCCAGAATTACCTTTCTTCTCAACCACGTCCCATCAACACCACCAAGACCTACGGTGCCGACGGCAACAAGTTCGGCCACTCCGACCAAGACGCCATCGAACGCTTCTGGCGGCATCTTCTGGCAGGCGCAGCGTCCGCCCGCTTCCACCGACCGGACTCCGGTCTGGGTCTGAGCGAGAAAGCGAGAAACTGCATTCGAGCCGCCCGGCTCGTCGAAAAGGCAGTAGCGTTCTGGGACTTGAAGCCTGCGCTTGAAACCATTCAAGACATGACGGGCGAACAGGCATACGTCGCCGCTCTTTCATCTCACAACACTATGGTTGCGTTTCTCCCCTTGGGAACCACTCGCGTCCAGCTTACGCGACAGCACACCACATCAGGCCAAGCGACCATCACCTGGATTGATCTTTCCAACGCAAGGCGAACGCGACAACAACTGGGTAACGAATCTCCACTGGAACTAAGACCGTCTTACGACTCAAATTGGGTCGCGGTCATTCAATAGTACTCGGATCATTCTCCATTCGTTATCGCGGCCGATGCCGACGCTAGATGGCTGAATGCCCCGCATCTAGTGTAGCAATAGACGAAAGAAAGCCGCTGGTTCAGGCTCTTCAGGCACTAGCAAGCGCGCTCGAACTTGGGTCAACTCATCAGCTTGATAGTCCGCGCAGGAAAATCCCTGCTCAGTGCGTTGAGAAGCGCCTCCTCCCAAGAATCGGGAATCCCGTCGCCGTCACGATCAACCCCCAGAGTTAAATCAAGAATCGTGGTCCCGCCTAGCTTTCCCAGGTCCGCGAAACTTCCGACCATCTCAAGCGGAGGATAAAGAACACCCCTCTCAACCAACGTTTTACAAAGTCTAGATCCGCTGTTTCAGAGTCTCTACCCTCCCCATTCATAGACACACCGTGACAAGCTCGAACTGAGAACGCTAGCCTCACAGTCGAATCTGCCTCCCTCCTTCGAATTGCCGTCTACCCTTTCAGACTCTTTGAGCTAATAGTCCCCCGAGCTCAACATTGCGAAAACTCTCAATAAGTATTAGATTGCTCTTTCTGTTTCGAGAATCGTCGTGTCCAAGAAAGCAACAGCACAACTGATCGCAATTCTGATTGCCGTCCCGACCCTTATTCTGTTGGTGACCCAATCGAGCCCAGCCCCAAAAGTTGATAAGTCAATTGTGTATCGAATTGGCTACGGCAACGATGTCCCATTCCACTTCAAAGAAGATGATGGTGAGCCCTCAGGCCTCGCCTACGACTTGGTCAGCCAAGCGGCCAACCGTACTGGAATTCAGCTGGAATGGATTGAAAGCGAAAAGTTTAGAAAAGACGAAATGGACCTTTGGGTCCTGATGACGATCAAGCCCGACCGCCAGGCTCACACTCATTTCACGGAGCCGTATCTCCAGACAAGAACATGTTTTCTAGTCCCAGAGGAAAGCCAATTCCGTGAGCTCGCAGATTTTGCAAGCGCCCGCATCAGCCACGCGAACTACGGTGTTCACCGAGAAAATCTTGCTGAGTATCTTCCCGACTGCCGCCCCACGCCGTTGGAAAGTAGCCGTGAGGCTGTTGAATCCATGCTGGCAGGGCAATCCGATGCTGCCTATTTGGATCAGTACGCCGCGCTCAGAGCCATGCTTGAGGGGCAGCTATCCACCTCCGTCCGGGTGATAGACTCTCGCATTCCACCGCTAGAAATGGCTATCGCGGCGTCCTTTGAGACGTCTCACATCGCGGATGCTCTCCGTGAGGGAATGAAGAAACTCGTCCAAGAGGGAAGTATCGGGAACGTTCTCGGCCGATGGGATTTATTCCCAAATCTCACAGACAATCTGGTTGAGACTTTGGTGAGCGCCGAAAAGCAGATTCGCATCCTCACGCTGACTCTACTCATCACCGCCTTCGGTTTCATACTAACCGTTTGGCTCCTCCTCAAACTTCGCAAACAGACCCGACGCCTCAAAGCCACACAAGAGTCGCTGAAAGAAAGTGCGGAGCAATATCGAGCCATCATCGAGAATACCTACGACATCGTTTACTCCATCGATACCAACGGACAGATCGCATTTCTCGGACCCCAGGCAATCAATTATGGGATCGATCCTGAATCTGCCGTTTCTCAAAACATCATGGAATTCATTTTCGATGAAGACAAAGCTCGAGTCTCTAAGGAACTGAAAGAAACCCTCTCAAGCGGAGAGGAACACCCGATCGAGTTTCGCGTCGTGAACAAGGAAGGACGACCGATCTGGTTTGAAGAAAGCGGCAAACTACTGCGCGAAGCTGACGGGACAATCATTGGGATCACGGGTGCCCTTAGGGAAATCACGGAGCGAAAGCAGGCGGAGGCCGAGCAACTAAGACTCGAGCAGGAGCTTCGGCATTCTCAAAAAATGGAGGCCATTGGTCTGCTGGCTGGTGGAATTGCTCATGACTTCAACAACATCTTGGCAACGATGAGTATGAATTTGGATCTCCTAAGAGACGAACCCAGACTCAGCGAGAATGTTCAGACCGGCCTTACCGACCTTAGTCGAGCCTGCGGCCGAGCAGCCGATCTCACCAAACACCTCTTAACCTTTAGCCGACGATCGGTCCTCGAGATAAAACCAGTCAACCTGGCCGAAGCAACACGAGAAACCCTCCGCATGATCAGGCGCCTTCTCGGGGAAGACATCAAGATCATGCTTACCGAAGAGGATACCCCCCTTCCACCAATCGAAGCCGATGCTGGCGTGTTAGAGCAAATCCTCATGAACCTTTGCGTCAACGCCCGAGACGCCATGCCCAACGGAGGGCAACTCACGATTTCGACGAGCGTCCGCCGAATCGAGGCTGACGCTCAGCTGACCAACCCGGACTCGCGTCCTGGAGAGTTTGTCTGTCTCACGATTGCCGACACCGGCAAAGGCATGGACCAAGAAACTCAGAAGCAAATCTTCGACCCATTTTTTACGACAAAAGATGTCGGCAAAGGCACTGGCCTTGGACTCTCAAGCGTCCAGGGTTCTGTTGCCCAACATGGGGGCTGGATCAATGTGACCAGCGTTCCAGAGAGGGGTTCTCGCTTCGAGATCTACTTCCCAAGCTCTCAGAACGCGATCAAGACGACAGAGGAACGACAAATCGTTCTCAATGAATCACAATCAGAAACCATCCTAGTGGTTGAAGATGAACCGAGCGTTCGAAGTGTCGTGAAGCGGGCGCTCACCAAACTTGGTTACCATGTCATCGAGGCGAGCGATGGCCAAGAGGCCTCGGATCAATGGCAAGAACACCACGAGCGCATCGACCTTCTCTTCACAGACGTCGTCCTTCCCGGCGGCATGAACGGCTTCGAGCTGGTCGAAAAACTCAGGGAGAGCCAACCGAACCTAAAGGTTGTCGTCTCGAGCGGTTACAACACCGAGTCATCCAAACTTCGAGAGAAAGGCACTCAAGACCTTATCTACCTCCCGAAGCCTTACTCGATCACCGATCTCGGAAAAGTGGTTCGACAGTCCTTAGATCAACCTTCCGGAGGAACAGCCGATCTCTGAAAAAGAGCAGATGTCCGGCGCCGCAAGATGGTTTCACTACTGAGTCTCGAATGACTCTACAGACTCCTCATCCGCCTCCAGAAACGCGATTGTTCGAAAAAGCAGATAACACGCGATTGAAAGGAATACAATCGCCAAGAGAACGCCAACGCCAACATCAGCAAGACGTTCTGCCGAAACACCCCTTAAGGAATAGGCCATCCCCCCAATGGTGGCTCCGCCCCCCACGCATGCCAATCCATAGAGCCACCGGCGATCTTGTATCACGGCAGTGTACCGCCTCGTCTGGGCCGCAAAGAAGAAGGGGCGACTTCCTTGGAAACTAATCAGGCTAACGAGCAAGAAAATCACAGCCACCGTCCAATCATACATAAAGACCAAGCTAGGATTGACCGACTCAATCGAAGCGATAAAGGCAGCTGTCCCCCCTAAAGCTAGGCTCGAGGCCACCACTCCAAACCATTGAAAGTTGCGGGTGACGTTTCCCTTTTTCTGACGTTCTTCACGTTTCATCATAGTATTAACAGTCTGTCAGTTTACTGCTTTCATAGGAATCATATCGAAAGCAGCACCCCTCTCGTGCAGATTCAATGCCACCCACATATCCCCCATGCAAACTACTAACAATTAACAGCTTACACATAAAACCAACAACACCACCTCAACAACGAATTTTCGGTATCCACCAATATTTCGTTTCCATACAACGAAATTTCATTGTTAAATCTTGATGTGAATAACGGTCGCACATCGAACGAAACAAACCTCCCTTGGGACGCCAACCTTGGGAACCTAATCCTCAATGCAGCCGGGGAAGGGATTTTCGGCCTCGACACCAGCGGAAGGACAACATTCGCCAATCCTGCCGCATGCGAGATGATGGGATACGAGCGAGAAGAGATGTTGGGAGTATCCTCTCACGACCTGATCCATCACTCACATCCCGATGGCCGCGCATACCATTCGAAGGACTGCCCAATCTATGCCGCATTTAGTGACGGCAAAGTTCACTCCGTATCTGACGAAGTTTTTTGGCGCAAAGACAACAAAGCACTTCAAGTCGAGTACACCAGCACACCACTAAAAAGAGAAAACGAACTCATTGGCGCGGTCGTTGTATTTCGAAACCTAACCCCCCTTCGGCAATCGGAAGAGAGCCTCCGCGAAGCTTTGAACGAACTCCAGCAACTCAAAGACCGAATCGAAGCGGAAAACTCATACTTGCAGGAAGAGATTCAAATCCAGAATAGATTCGAGGAGATTGTCGGCACATCGTCAGCCATGGCCAACGTCCTCACCCAAGTCGAACTGGTAGCCCCGACCCCCGCAACGGTCCTAATTTCAGGAGAGACAGGAACAGGAAAAGAACTGATCGCACGCGCCATCCATAGACTAAGTCCACGAACCAACGGAGCATTCATCAAGGTCAACTGCGCGGCGATACCGGAGGAGCTATTCGAAGCAGAATTCTTTGGCCACAGCAAAGGCGCCTTTACCGGCGCCATGCAAGCGCGTCCCGGTCGGTTCGAGCTAGCCAACGGAGGCACTCTTTTCTTGGATGAAGTAGGTGAGCTTCCACCGTCAATGCAGAGTAAACTTCTTCGCGTCCTTCAAGAAAATGAATTCGAGAGGGTTGGCGAATCCCGCCCTAGAAAGGTCGACATTCGAATGATCGCAGCAACAAATCGCGATCTAAAGGAGGAAGTGAATGCCGGAGGGTTTCGATCGGACCTCTACTATCGACTCAACGTTTTTCCGCTCGAGATTGCCCCGCTCCGTGAACGACGAGAGGATATCCCATCTCTTGCTCAACAGTTTCTACAGAAGGCAAAGACACGATTCAACCGCCCCCTCCTTCGACTTAGTAGATCGATCCTCAAAGATCTAATGCAGTATCAGTGGCCGGGAAACGTACGCGAGCTGCAAAACGTAATCGAACGAGCAGCTATCGTTTCCAACGGTAAATCTCTACAAGTCGAATCACTGGATACTCCGCTGAATTTCTCCCACCCGAAAGGCAATCCAAGTCCCGTCAAAACTAGGATTCTAACAAATGCTGAAACAAAAGCCCTGGTGAGAGAAAATGTACGTCTAGCGCTCCTCCACTGCCAGGGACGCATCTACGGTCCCGAAGGGGCAGCGGCGCTCCTTGAAATGAAACCAACGACGCTGTCCTCATACATCAGGAAACACAATCTTGCCAGCGTCCAATGACATCCGCAAACGCTCCCAATCCCCGGTTGCCAGAGCCCTGGCACTTCAAAACCACACACCCAAGGCGACTGCGAGAGGATTGAAACCTACGAAACCGGTGAAAGAACAATTCACGAGACGCTTCTTGACACCCCACGTCCCAATGCCACCATGGAGCCTCGAGAAAAGATTTCTTTTTGTCCAAGCAAGCTTCGGGATTGTTGAGAACCGAGCACACGCCAGCTTCTTCTGCATCAAGATCGTCTAGGAAAATCCAGGTACTTTGTACCTCTCTCGATCAAACTAGCGTACTATTATGCACAAGAACTGGCACCAGAACGGGAGACCACCCGCCGCACTTCATCCTCGAAGGAAAAGACAAAAAGCATTCTACCCCCCTTCCCGTTTTGAAGGTTATTTCAGTGCCCTCGCGAGCTTCGCGATCATCGTGTTATCCGGGGTGCTTGTGACACAGGGAGATGAGCCGGTCCCAGCGAACCTTTCGGCTCAATCAATGCCGTCGCCTGAATTCGTCCGGGTGAATCCAGGCACATTCACTCCTAGAAGGACACCTGCAGAAGCCCGAAGCGACGAACGCAGCCCCGCACACAAGGTCAAAATCTCGAGACCTTTTCTAGTGAGCTCCACTGAAATCACTAATTTCCAAATGGTGACCGCCCTCAAATATGGAATTGAGAAGAATTACATCGAGACCACAGCTGTAAGCGCCACGATGCCAAAAAAGAGAGGAGAAACCGAAGTCACCTTGGTAAACTATCAGAACTCGGACATCACCTACAAGCTGGGACAGTGGAGCATTTCACCGGGGAAAGAGAATCACCCCTGCACTGGCGTCACGTGGTATGGAGCGCAAGTCTACGCCAACCTCTACAGCCTAGGGAAGAACCTCACCCCCGCCACCAATACTGCCAACTGGACTTGCGACGACACCAGCAACGGCTTTCGACTTCCGACGGAAAGTGAGTGGGAATTCGCGTGCCACACGGGCGGCGTCAACCGGGGTGAACAAGTTGCTTTAAAAAGCCAGACAGATGCACATCATATCAACAACAGTAATCACGTGAATCACAGCCCAAGCAACGCATGGGGACTATTCGGAATGCAAGGTAATGTCTCAGAATGGTGCTTGGATTGGCACGGGGCTACTCGACAATCCCTTGAAATAGACCCAAGAGGGCCAGATGAGGGATGGAGAAGGATCGTGCGAGGGAGCAGCTATCTGAATCACTCACAGGCACCGGGCACAGCTTTTCGAAAGCCCGTACTTCCCTTCAACGACAGTCGCACCCGCGGATTTCGAATCGTGCGAACGCTATCCCAGTTCGATTAGCAAGATGGCTGATTCCAAATTGACGTCACTCGAGAGCGCTTACTGCGCTTGCCACAATTGCACGTCGGATGAATTCGAGATGAAGATCTTTCTTTCCTGTTTCTCAATCGTGTCGCCGATGAATTTTCTTGCAAAGTTCCTGTTCTGGCTTCGCCCCCATTACTTCGACATCGATCTGTCTGCCATACAACGTCTCGGCAGCACCAGCAATCGCACACAGTTCTTCCAAGAGATTGAGAACCTACACTACGTCCAAAATCGAGACCGAGGAATCTTTGCCAGGACATTTCCGGTTGGTGTCTCGCTCGACAAATTAGCTCTACTCGAATCGCTCTTTAACGAAACCTAGCCCGTCGCCCTACCCTCAGCTTAACAAAAGCAGGCTCTCGGGCACCAACAAGCCCCGACCCGGCGATCGAGTTCGCACCGGTGAACACACCAACTCTCCGTACCTAACATTACCCTATAACACTCTATCCAATCTGTACAATGATGAATTCCAGCCGCGTCGAGCAGGCACTCAAGATCGTCGGTTCCCCACAAAAACTCGTCAATCTGGTCGGGCGTAGAGTGCGCCAACTTGCATCCGGACAACGGTTGGGCGCCCCCCTTATCGAATCAAGCGCCGGGCTTCAACAACTAGACATTGCTCTTGAAGAAATCATTCAGGGAAAAATCACTTACGAGCAAATAGTCCCGGAAACACCGCCAGCGTAAGCTCACCTTTCCAAAGTTCCCGCTGCCTCCCCCCACAAAGCCCCCCATCGTTTGGGGGGCACTCTATTTTCCGTAACCATTCTGTCACAATCAGGTCTCAATCTGGCATGAGACCCTATTCCAGAACTATATCCAGTCCGGTGGAGCACTCCCTGATGTTACCCCTCTGCTTGGTAGCTTTGGCCTTGCTCCCCCCCATTCCAGGGCAAGCGGCTGAAATGAAGCGACTCAGCAGACCCGGAGGCGACCGGCTCGCTATTTCAGAAGAGTTCGATCTCAACCAAAACGGAGTGCTAGAAAAACAGGAGAGAATTGAAGCTCGGCTCGCCGTGCACGACCGACGAAAAGAGGCGGTTGCACAAGAGCTCATGGGCAAGGATCAAGACGGTGACGGCAAGATTTCGAAAGAGGAGATGAATTCAGGGCGTCGGCGCCGAGGGGCCTCGTTTGAAGCAATGGACACCAACAGTGACGGCTTTATCACTCCCAACGAAGCCAGAGAATCTGTCTACAACGCACGCTCTCGCTCCGATGATCTGAACCGTTCAGCTACCGCAGAACGCATTGAACCGGGCGGAGAAGCAGAACATGGGGCGAGTCTGTATGACGAGAACGTCCTCCGCACCTTTCACCTTCAATTCGAGGACGACGAGTGGCTCGATGAGATGCACGACTTCTATCGAACGGATGTCGCCGTGCCTGCGAATCTAATCGTAGGAGGAAAAGTCTATGAGCAAGTCGGAGTCAAATACCGAGGAAACTCATCGTTCCGCTCACTTCCGCCCGAGCTAAAGCGCTCCCTCGACCTTTCGATTAATCACGGCAACAAGCAACAACGCCTCCTCGGCTACAAGACGATCAATCTGCTCAACGCTCACGACGATCCCACCTTCCTTCGAGAAGTGCTCTACTCACGCATCGGCCGAGATTATATCCCTGCCTTCAAAGCTAATTGGGTGCGACTCGCGATCAATGGTGAGAGCTGGGGCATCTACGCCAATGTGCAGCAATACAACAACGACTTCCTGAAAGAATGGTTCGGTTCTCGCGATGGCGTGCGATGGAAGGGTCGCGGGTCGCTGACTTACGAGGGCACAGACCTCAGCTACTATCGCCAACGCTACATCGTCAAAACAGATGATGCTCCTAGAGAGGCTTGGGATGCCTTGATCGAGTTTTGCAGACTGCTCAAAGACACACCCGACGATAAACTCGAAGAAACTTTGAAGCCCATCTTTGATATCGACGGGGCCCTCTGGTCGATTGCCTTAGAAAACATCTTTGTGGATGAGGGCTATCTTACTCGAGGGAGTGACTATAACTTGTTTCGCGACGGGAATGGGCGCTTCCACCTCTTGCAACATGATGGCAACGAGGTCTTCAATCGGCCTGGCGGCCCCGGCATTCCCCGGAGCATGGATGCCACCAAACTCCCACTTTACCATGAAGCGAACAATGAAGGGCGCCCGGTGGTACACCGACTACTCGGCCTCCCACACATTCGAGCCAGGTACACGGCACATGTCCGAACCATCATTGACGACTGGTTGAGTTGGGAACGTCTCGCTCCGATCGTGGCAAACTATCGTGCCTTGATCTCCGAAGAGGTCCGCAAAGACGTCCGCAAGGAATCGAGCTTTGATGATTTCTTCCGAGGAGATGTCGAAACGGTCCGAGGCGGTCGGGTCCTGGGACTGAAACAGTTCGTAGAAAAACGACGAAACTACTTACTATCGCAAGCGGAACTACAAGTCACGCCACCTTCGATCGCATCTGTCTCCGTGGCAAACGGTAGCAGCGCGCCACTAGCAGGCCAAGCCGCGTCCATTGATGTGACTGTCGGCGAAGGCCCAGTGCCGAGCAAGGTCTTGCTGCATTGGGCTCTCGATCCCCACGCTCCTTTCACGGCCCTTGCCCTCGAAGCCACGGCGGAGAGAGATTTCCGCGGTAGCATTCCGGCTCAGCCCCTAAACACTCAAGTCTACTACTACTTCGAGGCCAGAAGCGAAGGCCCTGACCTGGTTTCAAGCTTTCTACCAAGACGCGCTGAATCCGCTCCCTACACGTTTGTTGTATCGACGGCTTCCCCTTCGGAAGGATCACCCATCGTCATCAATGAGATTCTTGCCAACAACAAGAAAATCGTTACCGATCCTCAAGGTGATTTCGAAGACTACATCGAGCTTCACAACACCAGCGACCAGGCGATTGACCTTGGAGGTATGTATCTTTCAGACAGCCCAACGAACCCAAGAAAGTATCGCCTCCCTAACAGCACCTGGATCGCGCCACACGGATTTCTCCTTATCTGGGCAGACGAGGATGGCAAAGACTCCCCTGGCCTTCACGCCAACTTCAGGATAGCCGCTAGCGGAGAACGAATCCAACTGATTGATTGCGACGAACGGGGAAACTCGCTCCTCGATCAAGTCGACGTTCCAAAGCACGACTCCGTACGGGCCTATTCCCGGCACCGGTCTTCCCCAAATCAGATGTCCTTCGCGCAACCAACGCCCGGAACCCGAAACGAGTAATCCAGTATCCCACCCAAGGCACCCCAAGCCTTCGCTTGCAATCCTCAGGATCTTGGCTAGTTTTAGTAGCTTACCAGATCCAGCAAGACTGTTGTGAAAGCCGCCCTTCTCTCCAGACGCATCTATCAGTGGATACGTGGGGGTCATCTCTACCTCGGCATCTTCATCTGCCCGTTCATCCTAGTCTACGCCGTCAGCACCCTTCTCCTGAACCACAGTATTCGCCCCACTCCTGAGCAATCTGACACCGAGATCATTCCACTGGATCTCTCTGAGAACCTGCAAGGAGAGGCCCTCGTCAAGAGCGTCCTGGGTCAGCTTTCAATTTCTGGCGAAGTGGCAGGACGGGGCCAGATTCGAAACCAGAAGACCACGATCCGGGTCCAACGCCCCGGCCGAGTCAAGATCATCACAGTGGATCTCGAGCAGCAACAGGCGAGCGTCATAGAACGAAGCACAGGCATCCTCGGAGCGCTCAACTTTCTTCACTTCAACCCTGGCCTCCATCGCACCCCCAATTGGATCATCACGAAGTTCTGGGGATGGATCGCCGATGCCGTGGTCTATCTAACCCTGTTCCTCACCTTAAGTGGCATCTATCTCTGGGCGCTGATCAAGTCTGAAAGGAAACGCGGCTGGATCGCGCTAGGTGCCGGAGCGCTGACGTTCACCCTCCTGGTTGCTGCACTCTTTTATTCCTAGCTTGGATTTTCAATCATGGCCGCAGCAGACAATAGCACCAATAAGGGTTCGATCGATCGCTGGAACCGACAGATTCACATCTATCTCGGTCTGTTTCTTCTGTGCTTTCTCTGGCTGTTCTCTGTCTCCGGATTGGTCATGAATCACCCCAAGTGGTTCGGCCACAAGGTGGATCGGAAGCCCTCCGAGCAAACTCTCAGCATCCCTGAAACAGAAGATCCGGTGGCGCGAGCCAAGGCTTTTCAAAAACAACTAGACCTGTCTGGCGAGATTATCCTTCGGAAGCAACGAAAGCAGGATGCCTTCGCGTTCATGGTCATGCGTCCCAACTATCGGCATGCGATCAACGTCGACCTCAAGACCGGAGTCGCCAAGATCAATCACGTCACCATCCAAACGTCTCAGATCATCGGCCAAATGCATACCTTCTCAGGCGTGCGGGGCATGTGGAACGAACCACGACAAGAGCGTGATTGGATCGTCACACGACTCTGGAGTTTGAGTATGGATGCCGTGTGCGTTGGCCTCATTTTGCTCGTCCTAAGTTCACTTTACATGGCCTTCCAGATCAAAGAGAAGCGGCTCTGGGTCGCTCTCTCATTCGGGCTGGGAGTGTTTCTCTGCGCCTATTTCCTTGTTGGCCTGACCAAGTAGGGATAGGCCTCACGCGCAACCGCAGCCGCGGTTTCAAAACTTGACACATCACCAAGTCGAACGAGAACCTTGGGGATGCGGATTCGATGGTTCTGGTTACTCGTCGCCACGCTCGTCATGAGCAGCCCTCTTCGCGGGGGAAACTACGAACACACCTTGATTGCAAAGAGCGGCGATCTCGCACCTGGAACGAACCCACCACAACGCTTTAGCGCTTTCGATCCATCTAGTCATTTCATCACGGACGACAACCAGGTCATTTTCCGTGCTCAACTCGAAGACAAGAAGTGGGGCTATTGGCACTCAGAAGATTCAGACATCGGACTTTTGTTCTACGAGGACGCTGCCCCACCCCAGGGGCTGATCAACCCCACTTTCTACCACCAAATCGGCCACCCAATCTTGATGCACACCCCGTCAGTGATCGCTGGGGGAGACGATCAGTTCTTCGAACTTGTGGATCCGACCGGTATTTCCGGACTGCTTCCCCAACCGATCAATACAGCAAAGTTTGAATTCACCAGATGGCAGTTCAGCGGGCATGGGATCATCGGACTACAAGACGCGTTCACCGACCCGAGAATTAGCTACACAACGCCAAAGACGCCCCTCGGGGAGAATCTAGAGACCGTAGGGTGCAAGTTTTTCTACCAAGGCCGAACCTACGAAACAACTTCGATGAATTTCCCAGCCGGAGCGGATGGAGCCTTCGCGGCGTATTGGGTGAAAGCCATAACCAAAAACGCGGAAGGCCAATTCGTGGATGACATCGAAGCGATTCGCCTCCGCAAACATTTCTTCCCGGGCAAGGAAACGATCTTTGCGACGGACAGTATTTCCCTGGCAACCCTCTCGGTTGGGAATCGAGGAGACGTTGCCTTCAAAGCTCGAGCCAATCAAGGTCCCTGGACAATCTACGCCAAGAGCGCAATCGGCGATCTCCGAGTGGTTGCTGAAGAAGGCGGGGCAACGCCTGCCGGCGATCCCAGCATCCAATTCGAAACCATTCGCTTTTTCCAAGTGTCCACTCGAGGAGCGGTCACGTTTATGGCGAAGACCACGAATGATAAATGGGGCATATGGACCGAGGTCACAGAGAATGAAAAAAACTACGAACTCGTCCCCGTCGTCATCGAAGGAATGACCTCCCCTCACGACCCGAATCTGAAAATCGATTCGCTTCTCCGCGGCATCGCCAATGATGATGGATTGATTGCCTTCGTGAGCACGCAGGACGATCAGTCTGGTCGCCACGCGGGAACAACCTACTGGACAGCCCACATTGACACCGAAACCAAAGAACCGGTTCATCGCCCTATCGTTTCCACCTTCGAGCCAGTCTTCGAACTACCAGAAGGGCAACTCGTAAGCGGGCGCGAGATTTCCGGCCTAGGCATCACGCTTCGCACACAATCACCACACGGCGTCGTTAGACCATTCAATCGACTGGGAAAACTGACCCTTCGAGTTCGCTATCTCGACCAGGAGGTAGATGCCAATGGTGAGGTTGCTTTCTCAGAGAGGGACTCGATTTGGCTTTCCGAACGCCCTTCACTGATCGTCAACAGCTTGGGAGACGAGCCCGACCCTCACCCCGGAGATGGCGCAGCAGACATCAGAGCGGATCGAACAAATGGAGCGCCGATTGGCACACTTCGAGCCGCGATTCAGGAGGCCAATGCCTTGGGTTACGGCACTCAGATTGAATTCCGCTTCGATCCCAAGGATATCACAGATAATACGGTCACCCTCGCGCCAAAATCTCCGCTACCCGAGATTCGAGCATCGATCGATATCAATCTAGACCTGCAAGAGAATGCATTTGGGATTCCGCTAAAGATCATCCTAAGCGGAGCCAATCAAACGGTCCCAGCAGATGGCCTTGTCTTCAATAAACACGCCTGCCAATTGTTTGATGTGACGGTCAGCGGCTTTGGTAAAGCTGGCATCAGAAGCAAGAAGGGTGCAATAAGACTCGTCAACGTCGACGTGGAAAGCAATGGGGAACATGGAATTCACGCCCATTCACTTTTCATTGATGTCAAAGCTCCTCGTGATTCTGTCTCGATCAAGAAGAATGGAAAGTCTGGAATCTTTGTCACCGGATCCCTCGATGCCAATGCCTGCGAAATCTCCGAGAATTCAGAGGAGGGCATCGTTAGTACCGGGGAACGACTCCTCCTCAACCGCTTCAATGACTCAAGCTTCGATATCCTCAATAACGGCAAAGCTGGACTCAGGGCAAATAGCGCCAAGTCACTGTTCGCAGATCAACTCATAATCACTGACAACGGGCAGAAGAAGGCAGACTCTGGATTCGGTCTTGTCGCACCATTCGCAAACGTCGTGCTGTTTGACGCAATCATCTCACATAACAAGAACACTGGCCTGGTCTTCGACTCGGGCGAACTCCTCAACGATTGTCAGATCGAAAGAAACGGGGGACATGGAGTCCGGGTTTACGGTCCCCTCACAACAGAGCGAGTAGCGATCTCAGGCAACAAGGAATGGGGCATCTTCTCGGACGGTGCCGTGCTGAAGATCAACGAAGACAGTGAGGATAGAAGCCTGATCGAACTTAATGAACTCGGAGGTATCACACACACCGGAACAAGTCTTTACCTCGAAGATACTGAAGTCCGTCTCAATGGTGACACAACTGGATTCTTTGGCGGCAAGGGAGAAGGCGTCAAAGCCCCCATGGCCCACGCGACCCTCGTCAAGAGCTCGATCATCGACAATGCTGAATCAGGTTTGATTGCAAACCAATTGACACTCACGGGAAGCCCCTCCGAATTCAAAACCAATGGAGCTCACGGAGCCCTCATCAAGACGGGCGTTATGATCGAAGACGGATGCACGTTTTCAGAGAACAAAGCGTGGGGATTGGTCGCGGAAGGCGGCATGGTCTCGATTGGCTTCCCAGGCGGAACGCGAGAAAACACCTTTGCGAGCAATGAGCAAGGGGGCCTGCGATACCAAGGCCTCAGGCTGGAGGCGTGGGACATAGACATACTCAAGAACGGCTTACCCGCAAACCTGGGGGACGGTCTGGATGCAGAACGGGCCGAGGTCATACTGCGTCGCGCAAGTATCGCGGACAACGCAGGCACGGGACTGAAAGCGAGCACTGCAGACATCGAGAAGTCCAATATCGGGCGGCAAGGCCTTGATGGGGTTTCTGTTTGCTCCGGTCCAGTGGTCATGGATAGCACTTCTCTGGTCGATAACGGAGCGTCGGGTCTCGTCGTTTGCGACGGCTTGATCGGCGGACCATCGGTGCTGAAACTTGTATTGGTCGAGGGCAACTTCAGTGATGGTGTTCGGAACGAAAGTTCGTTTCCTATGGATATTACAGAATCCGTCTTCAACCTAAACGGCCGTTTCGCAGTGACCAATTCAGCTCCAGTACTCGGCAATGTTGTGGCCATCGGCAATAGTTGGGGGCATCCGACAGGCCCATCCGGAGCGGGTCCCGGACAAGGCGACGCGATCAGTCGGAATGTGATCTATGAAGAACTCATTCCTCTCGACCCTCTCGAGCTAATCGTCCCCGAATCGCCCTATCGAATTCCAGCAGGCATCCCCTCCTCTCTAAACATCTCACTCAATCAAGGTTTCCTGGATCAGACCGTTACGCTCCAAGCCAACGACTCACAATCGTGGCTCACGCCCGAGAGCGCATCGCCTATTACTCTCGAGATGAATGGCGGTCAGACACGAGCCGAGATTGTAGTCAATCCTCCTGCAACCGCAGCGCCTGGCCAAACCAGTGAACTCCTCCTCAAAGCGACACCAGAAGATCCGAGCGGGACTACCGAAGCGACAGTCATTCTGGAAATTGCCCCCGCCGCGCTGACTCGAGTTGAAATTCAGCCTCAAGGCATCGAGCTCACTACAGGCCAAATGGTTCAATTCGAAGCGAGTGGATTCGACCAGCTTGATCGCCCTATCGCCATCACTCCCGAATGGAGTCTGATCGGGGGCAGCGGAGAACTGACGCCAACCGGACAGTTCACCGCCCCTCTCCAACCGGGAACCGCAACAATCCAAGTCCGGGCCGAGAGCGACCTCCTCGCCAGCACTCAAATCACCGTGATCCAAGATCCGAACGCTCCCGCTCTCCCTGATCCGGGCAATAGCATTACCCAATTCCGCAATCGGACGGGTGATATCATCAAGTTCTCCGTGACGGGACGCTCAGGGCTCAGCGTTTGGGGAACCAACATCTACACAGACGATTCCGACGTTGGGATCGCAGCAGTTCATGCTGGGCTCCTTGAAGTTGGAGAGACCGCCGACTTGCAGGTGCTGATCACGCCCGGACAGTCCGCCTATCGCGGAACCGAAAGGAATGGCATCGCGAGCCGCCCCTTCGGTAGGTATGCGGGCAGCTACCAGATTTTTGCTCAAGACCTTGACCTCTCAAGCGAAGCGGAGCTCTTCAACAACACCAACGAACAGACGCCCGGGAACGCACCTGCGGAGCCCACCACAGTGAACTTAGACCGGCGTGTCTTCCTGGGCAACATCACGACGCTTCAAGAGCCGTCGACCGAGGATACAAGGATCCAAACCATTTCTCTGGTCAGCACGGACGGGCACCGCTATGGACCCTGGCAGCTAGTGAGGCAATCGAGCGCCGCTGCGGAAACCGAGTCACGCTGGGTCACGACTCCCAGGATCATTCTCGATCCGGATACTTACACATTGGAACATTCGAGCCCCGAAGTGTGGCACGCCAATACAGACTCCAACCAACAAGGATTCGCTATCTTAAGCGGCATCGCACTGGGAGATCCGGTCGCCCCGTCCCCGACGGAACCGACACCCGAGCCCGATCCTGAGCCAGTCCCCTCGCCAAGCGCCCCGGAGATAACACCTCTCCCAAGCGGGATCGTGGCGGGATTCAGAGGCCAGAATGACCTCGAGCTTTATGTCGAGATCACCGGAACAGTCTCTGGTTCGATTTGGGGAACGGGAATCTACACCGATGATTCTCCAGTGGCGGCAGCTGCGGTTCATGCTGGAGTCTTGGCCGACGGAGAAACGGGAACGGTGAAAGTAACCATTCTACCGGGACAACCGAGCTATGAGGGATCACTGCAGAACGGCATCCAAAGTAGCGCCTACCCCGCTTGGTCTGGAAGCTTCAGCGTCGAGCCCGCCATACTCCACGTCGAAAAACCAGAGCTGGCGATCGAATTCGTCAACGGAATCATCTCGGTCACTTGGGTCAGCGAAAGCGACGCGTTCCTTCTCAAGTCCACCTCCGATCTCAGCGGCATGAGCAATTGGGACCCGGTTTCTGGTGTCCAACAAGACGGCAACAATTACCGCTACACAGTCCCCGAAGTCAGCGGAACAGCTTTCTTCAGGCTTGAGACCGAATAGGAAGGGCAAACGGGTAATACTCGGTAGCGTTCACAATCCGCGGCATCCTCTTGATCCGTGGTGAGAGTCATTCTGAAGAACTCTCCTAAGGAAAGAACAGATCTGGCAGCGCCTCAATACTTGGAATCACAAGCTCCTGAGGCCCATCACTGGCCTCATAGCGGATCAACGCGGCACCGTCATACTCGGGTGCATCATCCGAGACAGGAGGTTCCTCTCGCCAATCAACGATTTCGGACTCGAAAGGTAGATCCGCAAAAACGGGCACACGACGGAAGTTGCATACCACATCCACCGAGTCACCTACCGCCACTGTTTCACTCGTCTTTCCAGCAGGCAACTGCACGGTCGCCTCGAACAAGCGCTTGCCGATCCAGACTTGATCGATAGGAGGAATTCCATCGCTCACAAGCGTCAACTTAAAGCGGTAGTCGATCCCACTCCCGGAACCCTGTACGCCTCCAACCCACGCCTGAGACGTCGCCCGCCCAACCAAGAACTCACGTGTCCCTGCCGGTGTGTAGAGAATACTCACCGAGGGATCTCCAAACTCTAGGATCATTGGGATCGGGCTACCGTAGGTTCGAGTCGCCGATACTGCCAGGGGCGAAAGATCAAAGCTCCTAGTCTCCCGAACCAGGGCCTTGCAAAGATCCTCGTGACTATCATGCCGCAAGGCGAGCACCGGGCGAGGCGGCTCCGACTCAGCAAAGACGCCCGGCATCAAATCCATCAATGCAAACAGGTGCCCGCGGCATCCGCCGCCATATTCCACTTCAACGTTTAGGAAATTCCCATCAAGCGACGTTGATTGAATCCTAAAAGGATCGTCTGCTAATTCAAACGACAAGGGTTCTTCAACGCGAGTCGGTCCCAGCATGAGCACGCGAAATCCATTCTCTTCGTCCGCAATCCGCTCGTCATAATCGATGAACGCCTCGACGGGAAAACCAAAGTCTGGATGATAGGTAACGCGGAACTGAACCGGATCTTGATCCAAAGCGTTTTGTAACCGGTCGAAGAGTCCTTCGATCGCCAGAGGATAGTTGAACCGGAAGCCAAAAAAGTCACCCTCGCTAAGAGGAAGATCAACATCCGACACAAATCCATTCTCCACCGTGATGATCCCCTGACTCACCTCCTCGGGTATGAACTCGAGGACATCGATCCGCAAGCGATAGTTCTTCCACCCGATCGCTTCCCACTTAGCCCGATTGGCATCCAGCTCTACTTGCGAAGGATTGTCGATCTGCGTCGCTCGAAAAAACTCGAAGGATCGCTCGGAGCTATTCTCAGTTTCTACAATCGAGACCCCTTCAGAGGCAACAAACTCCGACCAAAGGACCCACTCTGAAAGATCAGAGGAACTCTCCACGCGGTATTGCTGACCTACCTCAGTATGGAGCTTCAGAACCACGCCACCCGCCTCGTCTCGTTCTGGAGTCAGAAACCGTAGCGAACCCTGCCCTAGCAATAACCCCGACAGCCCTAGCTGCCCGACAACAAGAAGTACCAACACCCGATTCCAACGACTTAACAAGCCCATGTGAGAAAAAAATGATTACCGAATAAAGTCCTCCAACCGGACAAGGCCGGGCCGCTCGAATCTCGAACTGCGAAACAACTGTATGCACACAGCCATACAGTTGTAAATTCTTTTTATTTCACTCCCGCAGAGCTATCGGCGCTTCATCATCTCCAGCCCAGAGGCATTCAAGATCATTACCAGACACTTTTACCCCCCATCAGTCATCAGGAACGAATCTTCTCCACCAAGGCCCAAGATCTGTCTCAAACTGAGGTTCAAAACGAAAAGACGCCGATCGTTTGGACTAGACGAATTACCAGGCTCTTTCGATGCACCTCAGACTGATGGTAAACAGAACGACCTATCTAGACACTAAGAAGAGGCCCTACACGGCCTTCACGCTGATCGAACTCCTCGTCGTCATCGCAATCATCGGGATTTTAACATCGCTATTGATCCCTACCATCAGCATGGCCAAAGACAAAGCGAGAGACGTTCATTGCAAAAACAACCTTCGCCAACTTGGAATCAGTCTCAGGCTCTACGCCGACGACAATCGCGGACGATACCCACACATCCAAGAAAGCTGGAATCCACAGGCTTCAGACGGTCCACCCCGAAACGGTGCCTTCCGCGCCCTGCTTGCCCCCGAAATCAACGAGAACCAACTCTTTCTCTGCTTGAAGGACACCAGTGGAGAGTTCGAGCGCGGTGGCACCAGCTATGAATGGAATACACTGCTCAATGGCAAGCTCATCGACAGCGACCGAAGGACTCAAGCTCGCAGCCGAGCACTCCTTTTCGACTCCGAGGAGCGACATGAGGGGCAACGAAACGCCGTGTTCGAAGACGGCCGAGCGGATTCCTACTCCCCGCAATGAAGAACTCACCCATTACTCAATGCTGCAACTCAAGAGGATCTCCTGGTTGCCAGCCGATGGGGGGAAAATTAAAACCGACATATTTACGATTCAGAGGAGGAACCTCATGGTCATGAATTCCGAGCTGGACGGCCTTCCAAGTCCGATACCAGCTTGTCCTCTCCGACTCCGTCTGGTATTCCCTCAGCTCATCCTGATAGGATGCCTGCGACGCTCGATGTTCTTAATTCATGCAATCTTCAATAAGATATGTAAGACTGCTTCGTAGTTCGGATCGTCGTCTCGACGAGAAGAATCAAGGTATTGTTGAATGCACCCGTGCTGTCGTACTT
>CAYFGX010000055.1:0-47000 GCA_964342405.1 uncultured Verrucomicrobiota bacterium
CGGGAACGGATGAGTTTCAATTCGCACGCGCTTTCTATGAAAAGCGGGGCTTCGAACTTGAGGCTCGCATCAAGGAGTTCTTTGACGAGGGAGATGACAAACTGGTTTACACTAAGAGAATTGGAGGAGCCCGATCATGAAAAGTTTTGGGCGAATGAGCGGCCGATGGCTCCTCTCCATCTTTTGCGTTAGCTTAACTCTTTTCGATATCCGAGCGGCGGTCCCTGAGGAGAAGGCGTCGTTTCATCTATTTTTGCTCGTGGGGCAATCCAACATGGCTGGGCGTGGTGAGCTCGATGAGTTGGCACGCACGCCGCATCCTCGCGTTCTCTCCCTAGCCAAAGACGGGACTTGGGTCCCTGCAGTCGATCCTTTGCATTTCGATAAGCCCAGGATCGCGGGAGTCGGACCTGGACGGGCATTTGCTGAAGCGTTGGTTGCTGATCAGCCGGACGTGACCATCGGATTGATTCCATGTGCGGTCGGGGGCTCGCCGATCTCGACCTGGTTGCCGGGTGCCTATTACACAGCCACCAAGAGTCATCCCTGGGATGATGCGATCAAGCGGGCTAAGAAGGCCATGGAAGTGGGCGTGCTGAAAGGGATTCTTTGGCACCAAGGAGAATCGGACTCCAAACCGGGGCTGTCAGATACTTATGAAAAATCGCTTCACGATTTAGTGGCGCGATTTCGCGTGGAATTGAATGCTCCGAATGTGCCCTTTGTTGTCGGCCAGATGGGCGTGTTCGCTGAGCGACCGTGGACTGCTGAAAAGCATCGAGTGGATCAGGCTCATCGAGATTTGCCTGGTAGGGTTCCGCATTCCGCATTTGTAGATGCTTCCTCTCTTGAACACAAAGGGGATGAAGTCCACTTCTCGACACAATCGGCACGCATACTCGGGCGCCGATACTACGAAGCCTGGAAAACATTGAGCTCCCAGCGTTAGGCGTCGGGTGCTTCGACAACATTGAATGGGGGCGAAATCCATTGAACACGAGCTCGATCTGTGAGGCATTGAGCGGTTTGACGACGGCGATTATCGCAGATGCACTGGACGCGATCGGGTATCGAACGCAGTGCCTCGGGCCGAGCATCCGGTCTTTGGGGGCTGCTGGTCAGGTTTCAGGTCGAGTGTTTACAGCAAAGGTAGAACCCGTCTCAGAAGTTCCAAGCTCGCCCTACCGCTTGGAAATGGCAGCCGTGGACCGAATGAGTGAGGGGGATGTGCTGGTGGTGGATGGAGCTCATCATCAGGAGAGCGCATTCTGGGGAGAGCTCCTGAGCACGGCTTGCGTAGCGAAGGGTGTCCGTGGGGTCGTGATGAGCGCTTGTTGTCGAGATATCAACCAAGTGAAACGATTGGACTTTCCGGTCTTCGGAATCGGGACTTGTCCGGCAGACAGCTTGGGCCGAATCGATGTCACCGAGATCGAGAGACCGATTCGAATCGATGGTGTGAAGATATCCCCAGGGGACTGGATTCTAGGCGATTCCGACGGTGTCGTTGTGATTCCCGCCGGAGCGTTGGCCGAAGTTTTAGAAAGGGCTGAGAAAAAGCAGAAAGCAGAGTCCGGCGTTCGAACTGATCTTGCGAATGGAATGCCCGTTTCAGAGGCGTTTCGAAAACATCGGATCTTATAGTCCCGCCTTCCTCCCAGCTTCTGTGGGTGAATTGAAGGTTTTGGGATGACTCGCGGTTCTCGCTCGCTCTCCATATTTTGAGGCGTCCCTTTACTGCCCCAAACTGCCTTAGGCATTGCTCAAATATTTCCATATTCTTACTTCGTAAGTTGCTGACAGCTGGATACTTGCATCTGCGATCTGGCACTTTTCTACGTGCGCGTAGTAATTATCGCCTTGACCAGAATAGGGAGAGGAGAGACGCTCAAGCTATCCCAATCTGTGTGAGAACCGATACAAGCCGACGGCATTACTGTGCCGAGATCTGTATCTGAAACTATGCTAACAGGTAATCAGAAATGAAAAAACGGTGTAAAATACTCTTCACAATGACCTTGGGCTTGCTCGTGGCGTCGCTTGCGACGCAGGCAACGCCTAAAGACGGAGCATTGCTCTTGGGCAATCTCGTAGGGGGCTCGAGTCCATCTTTGGCCACAGCGACACCGACTCCGGTGTTTTGGAACCAAGGGGCGGCCACGGATCCGACCGCATTCGACTTCAGTTTGGACGATGGAACGAAGTTGATCGTTAAGAAGGCCGGGGATTATTTCATCTCTGCTACGGTGCCGGTTAACGATCCCTCCGCCCGTGCAACAGTAGCCGCTGAGCTTTACGTGAATGGTGAGGCTGTCGCGGGATCTCGCAGTGCGTCGTCCTACATGCGGAATGCGAACAGTCACGACGAGTCGTCAGATCATATCGCGCAGCTCGTTTCGGGCTTGGCCGAAGGCGACGTGATTGAACTTCGACTTTCAAAAACGACGAAGACCAGCGATCCAACCACCATCAATACCGCATCCATGTATGTGGAGCTCGTGGATGATTCCCGGACGGTATTTGCTGCGTTGTCCGATGGTCCGGATGACGGGGATGACAACATCAATCGGAATTTCGATGAAGAGGATCCTGCTCCTCTCTCCTGGGCTTCGGTGCGCAAGGACTCTGGCTTCACCCACTCTGACGGTGGTGAAGACATCAGCTTGAGCTCAGGCACTTATCTCATCACGGCGAACGTGCCGGTGTCATCGAGTGTTGCTCGTGCTGCTCCTGGAATCTTGTTGACCTTGAATGGATCCGAAGTTCTCGGTGGGCGTGCTGAGCAAGGCTACATTCGAAATGCTGACGGTCACGCCGAGGCATCCGTCCACTTTTCAGGTGTTATCGAGGTTTCAGGAAATCAACGACTTCAAGTCGGCATGTGGCAAAAGGGAGCTCCCGGTATCGCAACGCTCACTTCAGGAAAACAGGCTTCCTTGTTCATTGAAAAGCTTGGAGGGGGAGTCCTCGCAACGAAAGCGCAGGAGACCACGGAAGATATCAGCTTGAATCCAGATTTGCCAACTCCACTTGACTGGGGAAGTGCAGATGTCAGCGATAGCGCTGTATACAGTGGTCCATCCAACGGTGAGATAACCGTGAGACAGGACGGGAACTATCTCTTGGTATACAATGGAGTTTATGAAAGTGGTGTGGCCCGTGCCAACCCCAAGACTACCGTTCAAGTGAACGGCGAGAACGTACCTGGGGCCGTCTCAAGCTCGGCGTACATTCGCAACGCCAGTAGCCACGGAAGTGCTAGTGGTTCACTCGTCTATCTCTTGGATGGTCTTGTTGCCAACGACAAAATCACTGTAAGCGTGGAGCGAGAAGCCAATGGAGGTGAAGTGCTGGCAGAGTTTGATCCCTTGCTTCTCGGTTTGATTAAGAAGGATGCGTTTGTTCCAGATCCCGCGAGCGGGCTGGCTCCTCGTCTTTCTTCCTTCAGTGGTGACTTCAATGGATTTAGTGTCTCAATCGAAGAGATTGGTGTTGGAATTGACGAAGGCTCGGTCAGTGCCACGTTGGACGGGGCGAGTATCGATCCAACCGTCAGTCGAAAGGGCAACAAAGTTCTAGTCGAACATTCGTTCGGTTTCTTCCCAAGGCCCGGTCAAGTGTTCAGCGTTGTGGTCAGCTTCAACGATACGGCGACTCCCGCCGGCTCTCACACCAAGTCAGTTGAAATCACGGTGCCGGCTAACTTCGGTTTCCTTTCATCTGACTTTCGGGTGGACGACGTCGATACGAGCAAACCTGGATTTGTGGCCAATGTGGTTCAAGTCAGTGATATCCAAATCGAAGTCACCAATGCAACGTTGCACAACAACGTGAGTGCGGACGCTGAGCGCCAGTTGCGTGGTGAGTTCATCGATCCTAACACTGGAGAGCCTTACCTGAACGAGGCTGGCGATTTCAATGCGAATAGCTTTGAAATCATTCCAGTAAACATCGACTTGGTCAATCTCGATCAGGCCGAAGCCGCTCAAGGTAACTTCAACGATGGAACGGGATTCCCGGACGCGTTGATCCCGGGTATCCCAGGATTCAACGACAGCACGGATGGAATCGTTGGTGAGTTTTTGACCTATGTTGAGCTCAAGTCAGGTTTCAATTCGATGGGTGTGAATAGTGATGATGGCTTCAAAGTCACGTCTGGACCTTCTCCTGTCGATCAATTCGGAACCTTGCTCGGAACCTTCGAGGGCGGCCGTGGTGCGGCAGACACGATCTTTAACTTCGTGGTTGAAGAAGATGGGGTCTACCCAATGCGACTCCTCTGGTACGAAGGTCGTGGGGGCGCCAACGTCGAATGGTTCTCAGTCGTCGACGGTGAGAAGATTCTTGTCAATGACACCTCGAATGCGAACGCCAACAAAGCTTACCGCGAAACCACGGGTGGTCAGCCAACCTATGCCAGCAAAGTCGTTCCAAGCCCTGGGGCTGGGAGTGTTGATCCCGATGTGGTGATCGAGGTTGAGTTAGTCGATGGTGCGACTCCTGTGGATACTGGGAGCGTCTCATTGTCTCTCAATGGAGTGGCTGTTGATGCCAATGTCGAAAAGTCCGGCGGAGTTACTACGGTCAGCTATGACGCGGAAGGATTCTACCCGGGTGGTTCTACGCAAGATGCTACCCTGAGCTACAACGGTCTCACCCGTAACTGGTCCTTCTCCATCTTGGACTACCGGGGGCCCACCCTGGATGCCGTTGGTTCATATCCTGGCTTGATTACAGGTGCAGCGGAATACACGGCTGACGGCGGCGGTCGCTCTGGAGAAGCTGGGGACTATGGCATGGACTTCACCTCTGCTGGTGGATCTGTCGTCGTCACGCAATTCGATTACTTGCAGGAAGCCTTTGCCAACGACACCTTGACGGTGGTTCTTTGGTCTAAGAAGCACACGATCTCGAACAGCTCGGCGTTCTGGATTACGAGTGCTTCTGCTTCCAGTGGTAATCGCGGGTTTCAGGCTCATATCCCGTGGGGGAACAATCAGATCTACTTCGATACCCAAGGCTGTTGCACGGTTCCAACGCAACGACTCAACGGTTCGATCGTTGATTTTCCTGAATACGAAGATGACACCTTCTGGACGGATGAGTGGCACTTGTTCTCCTTCTCGAAGGATCAAGACTTCAAGGAGATTCGAATTGATGGCGAGTTGTTCCTCGAGAGCTTCGATGCCGATCCGTTAACCGATGATGTGACCGGATTGTTCATCGGTTCGGACGGTGTCTTGGGTAATCGAGATCTTTCGGTGTTTGATGACTTTGCGATCTTCTCGACCGCGTTGTCTGAGTCCGATTTGATGTCTATCGTGAATGGTACCTCTCCATCGGATCTGCCGGCGAGCAAGGGGCTTCTTGCTCACTGGGACTTCAACGACGCCGATTCGGTTGCTCCGCCGGTTGTTGAGCCTCCAGTGGTAGAACCACCTGTGGTTCCTCCAGTCGTTCCTCCGATTGTGTTGCCTCCAATTCCTGGGCAACAACCAGGAGCGATCACGGGCATCAGCCGGGCTGCTGACGGAAGCATCAGCATCGAGTATACGGGAACCTTGCAGGCTGCGGATGCCGTAGATGGCTCCTACGCTCCTGTTGCTGGTGCGAGCTCACCGTTCTCCGTTGATCCTTCGGGTTCAGCTAAGTTCTACATCGCTCGATAAACCGAGCGACGATCTGTCTTGAGCAAGCCGGGGAGCCCTTAGGGTTTCCCGGCTTTTTTCTGCCAGGAGTGGGGACTGGTCTTGTCTTTCTTTTGTCAAAGTCCGATAATTGCGAGATGAAGGGAGCTCTTTGTCAATTGAACGTTTCTTGGATCACGACCGAAGTCTTGCAGAACGGGAGGAGCAGTCGGGCAGGGGGCAATTTGAGTTGCTTGAAGAACGGATTGCTGTCGAATTATTCGTGGCCCAAAGGGTGCTTTGGAGGCAAGGAATGAAGATGATTTTAGAGCGAGCAACCTTACTGCGATAGCTTGATGAACTACGTTTTACCAGGGATGGGAGCTTCCAAGAGGATGTACGCCAACGAATGGCTGGCGTTGGAAGGCTACATGTTCCTTGACTGGCCGCGAGGGTTTGATGGCGACAACATTCCGGAGCTCGCGAAGCACTTGATTGAGTTGCACTCCATTCAATCTTCAGACTCGGTAGTCGGAACATCTTTGGGAGGGATGGTTGCCTGCGAAATCGCGAATCAGATCCAGTCGGAAAAGACGGTATTAATTTCGAGCGCCGTCAAGAACGAGGAGGTGTCACATCTTCTCGAACGAGTTCATCCGTTGATTGACCACACGCCGATCGAGTTCCTTAAGAGAGTGGCGAGGATTCTTCCGGGCGAGTTAGCACCGCTGTTTGTCGATGCGGATGCTGTCTTACTCCGTAACATGTGTCGGGCCATTTTCTCGTGGAAGGGAGCTCGTTCGCTAGATCGAGTTTTTCGAATCCATGGTCGGCGGGACCACGTCATTCCTTTGCCGAAAGAGGTCGATCATGTGGTCGATGGGGGACATATGATTTCGATGACACACTCGGGTGAATGTGCGCGAGTGACCCATTCCATTCTTTGCACTTGTTGACGTCGAAGCGTGCTTTCACTGAGGAATGGAATTCAGGGTTTGTGAGTTGTCATTCTGGTCGGCCGGAAGTTCGGGATAATCACGACATTGTCATGGCGCAAGGAATTGGACCCAATACGAAAGAACGGGGTGAAGCACCGCGCTGTTACGAATGCCCAACTCTGGTTGGTGCCAGTTCTGGTGTTTCCGGTGGTAACCGCTCTTCCTACGAGTTCCGGTGATCCTCTTAAGCTCCTCTCGCTCCTGTTTCCGTTCTTCTTATTGAAGCTTGGATCCGTTTCGGCCTGGCTCATCTCCAGAGCATGGGCCGGTTCTTCACGTGAAGACTGAGCTGGAGCGACCTCAATTTAGGATGAGTCAGGGGAGGCCTTGAGGCCTTAGGAACTTGCTGCCAATGTGGAGGATAAAACTGCTGCACTCGGCTTGACGGGAGCTGTGAAATGCTCTGGAATACTTCTATCTATGGGCGAACTTAACGCAAAGCATAACCGGGCGGTATGGGTTGATATCCCAGTCGCAGAATTGGACCGAGCTATTCAGTTTTACTCAGAAGTATTAGCCATTAAGGTTTCCAAGGAGCAGTTTGGAGACATCGTCTTCGCGGTTCTTGAGCACGGTGAGGGAAATGGGGGATGCTTAGTCGTTCAGCCGGAGAATGTTACTTCCAAAGGCGGTCTATTGGTGTACATGAATGTGGATGGCCGCATTCGCGACGCGGTTGCGAAGGTTTCCCTGAATGGTGGGAGCGTTGTCGAGGACACGCACTCGATTGGGCCTCACGGATTTCGGGCGCTAGTGCTCGATTCGGAGGGAAATCGCCTGGCGCTTCATTCTGATACGGATGCCTAGGGGAATGACCATTTGTCGTTGATCAAGATTGAGCGATTCATTGCGCTCTGTGTCTAATCCCTGCAGTGGCGCCTAATCCAGTGCCTCCTCGGCGATTCAATCGTTAACTCAGGGGGAAGCCAACTCAGGGGGAAGACTTGGGTTCTTTCCGGTGAGCCACTATGAGTCTGCAGCCTTTGGCTCTGCGAGGTGTTCGTGGATGGCGTGAGTGCTGAGAGGGGGCGGTGTTAGGAACGTAGATGAAGGTAAGGACGGACATGCGTCAGACCACACGACTTGTTTTCGCTTTTTTACTGGCCTTTGGCTTGTTGGACGTCAGAGGTGCCAAAGCGCCTTTGAGCGAGGAGGAACTGGTGAGGCAAGCGGAAGTGATTGTCGTTGGCAAAGTGAAGGGCGTTCGGTCGAAGACTCAGAAGTCTGAGATTGAAACGGGGTGGGGCTTTCACCGGGACCGTGCGTATACCATTACCCTCGAGATCACTGAGGTGCTTAAGGGCAACGGGCTTAAGCAAGGCAAGGAGTTGGAGGTCCGGGCTTGGCAGCCAATACGTCGAATTCCCCCTTTGCCAGGCTTGCAGGGGCATGACTTTATTCCCTCACGAGGAGATGAGATAACATGTTATCTGGCTAAGAATTCGGCGGGTGATTTTGCTCCCTTGTTACCCAATGGACTCGCCCGTCTCGGATCATCGTTAGAGGATGCAGCGCGGTAGATTGAGCGTTTTGTCGCGTCCCGAAGCCCTGGGGGTATTCGCCTTACTCGCATTGGCCGGTTTGATCCCTTCCTCTTTCCGCTGGCTTCACGGTCGACCTTTAGCAAGACCATTGACTGCGCAGGCAGTCTGAAGTGGAGCATTGGGTTGGAATCCGCTCTTGGGTTAGAGTCCTGCATGAGTGTTTTGACTTTGTTCTCACGGTTTCGTAGAACTGTGTCACTCCTATGATGATTAGATTCCGATTTGGTAAGTTCCTGGTGTTTTGCGGGTTGTGTATCGGTTTGCAGTCGTTGAGTGCAGCCGATCCAAAGGCCAGTTATCGGGATTGGCAGACCTACAACGGGGATTATGGCGGAACTCATTATTCCGAGCTCGATCAGATCAATCGTTCGAATGTTTCGAAGCTTGAGGTTGCATGGATCTGGCACGCTGAAGAACTCGGGAGTACGATTGAGTGTAACCCCATCATCATCGATGGAAGCATCTATCTGACATCCCCGCGGCTGCACTGCGTCGCTTTGGATGCGAGGACAGGAAAAACCAAGTGGCGTTTTAATCCGTGGCTAGAAGGAGGTCGCGGGGGCGGTTTGAATCGTGGTGTGAGCTACTGGACGGATGGGGAGGGAGATGAGCGCATTTTCCACTCCGCTGGCAATTACCTCTACGCCTTGAATGCGAAGACTGGGCAGCCTATTCCCAGTTTTGGTGACGGAGGGCGGATCAGTCACCGGGATGGATTTGACACGGATGTCTTTTTCATGTCGGTTGGCAACAACACACCTGGCATGGTTTGGAAGGATCTTCTGATTCTCGGTTCGACAACTGGGGAAGGTCCACAGCCTTGTGCTCCAGGTCATGTCCGTGCCTTTGATGTCCGCACGGGAGAGCGTAAATGGATCTTTCACACCATTCCTCATCCCGGTGAGTTTGGCTATGAGACCTGGGGGCCGGAATCCTGGAAGCAAGTTGGAAGTGCCAATGTTTGGGCTGGCTTTACCCTCGATGCGGAGCGGGGGATCGTTTTTGCCGGAACGGGATCGCCGGCTTACGACAGTTGGGGGGGGAACCGACCAGGGGATGGGCTTTTCGGAAACTGCACGATTGCTCTCAATGCAAATACCGGGGAGCGGCTTTGGCACTTTCAGGCGGTACATCATGATCTCTGGGATTTCGATCTGCCGACAGCTCCTGTACTAGCCAAGCTTGAACGCGATGGCCGGACGATCGATGCCGTAGTGCAGCCAACCAAGATGGGGCATCTTTTCGTTTTGGACCGGGTGACCGGAGAGCCTCTGTTTCCGGTTGAAGAAATCCCCGTGCCAAAATCTCAAATGCCGGGTGAGTTTAGTTCGCCAACGCAACCCTTCCCTCCGAAGGCTTTCCGATTAGCAATGACGCGGATGGACGAAAACAACGTCACGGATCTGAATCCGGCTGCGACCGCAAAAGTGTTGGAGGACCTCAAGTCCATGGTGACGGGCGATATGTTTATTCCTCCGGGATTCACAAACTCGACCGTTCTGCCGCAATTCAACGGTGGGTGTGAATGGGGCGGGGCTGCCTTCGATCCTGAATCCAATACGGTGATCGTCAACGTGAGCAACGAGGCTGAATACACGGGTATGACTCGCTCCAAGCCTAAGGAACGCATGTCGTTGAATCGGCTAGGTCAGCACGTCTATCGGGCTGTCTGTTCGTTTTGCCACGGCATGGGCTCGCCGGTGAATCCGGCCTCTCCCTCGCTTAAGGATGTATCGACCCGTTTGACGAAAGATCAGATCGGAGCCTTGATGAAGACCGGCCGAGGGCAAATGCCCTCTTTTGCCTCCTTCAGCGAACTTGAGCGTCGGGCCGTGATTGCGTTTCTTTTTGATGAGGGAGAGGACGAGATCATTGAAACAAAAGATCTCTCGCTGAGTTACGCGGATGACATCCCGGTGGTGATGACTGGACACATCGATTGGCGTGATCCTGAGGGCTTTCCGGTCAACAAACGTCCCTGGGGAACTCTGAACGCAGTCGACTTGAACGAAGGGAAACTGAAGTGGCAGGTGCCGTTGGGTACCTATCCGAAATTGGAGGCCCGCGGCGAAGCGCCGACGGGTACCTTCAATATTGGAGGTCCGGTCGTCACGAAGGGTGGGCTCGTTTTCATTGGTGCTGCGATGGACGAGCGATTTCATGCCTTTGATAAAGACAGTGGCGAACTTCTTTGGGAATACCAGTTGGAGTCGGGTGGCTATGCGACTCCTGCGACCTATGAATTGGATGGGCGCCAGTATGTGATTATTGCGGCCGGCGGGGGAGGGAAGCCTGGAACCAAGAAGGGCGATGCCTATTACTGCTTTGCGCTCCCTCAATAGGAAATGAAAAGAGAGTGGACGAGTGCTGGCGTTCGAATGCCTTCAGTGGACATGATTCGGGGCACAGTGGCGAAGCGGGCGCTCTTCTTGTTCGGACTACTATGCGCTTTCGATTCGCTCCTCAATGCGCAACAAGTGTCATGGACTCCGAGCTTTGAAAATGTGGGGCTCGAAGTGGTCATGGGCATCCCGACATCCGACAGCGCCCGCATCGAAGTGCAAGTGAAGGGGCAGGAGCTCAATGTTGAATTCAATCGTGTTCACTCGCTATCTCGAATCTCGGAGACGCGATTTGCTGGGAGTATCTTCGACCTGACGCCGGGGGCGCTCTATGAGGTGCGACTGGAGTCTTCTCTGTTTCCGGAGCCACTCAGTTTGTCGGTTCACACTCGTGCTGATTTGCGTCCCACGGCACAAGGAAGCACCTATCATGTCTCGCCGCTCACGGGGGCTGATTCTAATTCAGGACACAGTCAAGAAGCCGCGTTCGCAACTCTCGGAAGAGCTCTGAGTGTTGTGCAAGCGGGAAGCAAAGTAGTGCTCTACGATGGTGTTTACCGCGAGGGAGATCTCTTGGCTCCGAGATCTGGAACGAGTAGCTCTCCCATTGTGATTGAGAATGCTCCGGGTGCAACGCCGGTGATTGACGGGACGGACCCCTCGTTTACTCCTGTCTGGGAGCTGTTCGATTCGGATAATCACGTCTACCGAAGTCCATGTACGAGCCAGCCGGATAAGGCTTACTTGGATGGGGGGCATTGGTTTCGTTACCGATCACTTGACGGTCTGAGGAACCTATGGTGGTCTCAGCCTGGTGGCTTCTTTGTGGATGGAACCCATCTCTATGCGCGATTTCCTAACGACGGTGAACCATCGTCCCATACCGTATCCTTACCTCGTTTCACGACTGCTCTCACGTTTGGACAAGTCTCGCACTGGCAACTTCGGGGGCTTGTGTTTCAGTATTTCGGTTTTGGCGCCTTTCATCGAGGGATCTATCTCGATGGTGCGGATCATATCGTGATTGATGGTTGTACGTTTCGAAATAACGTGATCGGAGTCGGCCTCAAGCGATCCGCTGACTTCAATGTCATTCAGAACTGTGAATTCAGTGACACGCCGATGAATACCTGGAACTGGCACGCGGTGAAGTCAGGCGGCGTGGGTTATGAAGGGGGAGGCGTCTACGTCTACACGAGCAACATTGCCAATCGTGGGAATGTGATTCGAAATAACCGATTCGCGGATATGTTTGATGGGGCCCATCTTTTTTCATCCCATGAGGATGGGCCTACCAGAGATCTAGATTTCTATGGCAACACGGTGGAAGACTGTTTGGATGATGCCGTCGAGACGGACGGGGGAGGAATCAACTGTAGGATTTATCGCAATCGTTTTCGTTCGTTTCTAACGGGTGTCTCGGTAGCGCCCGCTTTTCTGGGCCCGACCTATATCATGCGTAATATGCTCTATGATTGGCACTCCGTTGCGGAGTTCACGGGGTATCCCATTAAGTGGAATCATGGCGAATCTGAGCAAACACAGTTTGTTTACCTTTATCACAATACTTGCTATACGGCTGTTGCAGGGCAGGACGGGTTCTTGTTTAAGAACTTTAGCAATTGGGCGAATGTCGTTTCGCGAAATAATGTCTATGCGGGGACGGACTACGCCTTTGAGAGTCAAAGTGCGAGTAATCCAATCGATTTTGATTTTGATGCCCTGTTCACTTCTCATCCTACCCGCTTTGCGCGTTGGTTGGGACAGGATCATTCAGACTTGGATGCTTTCCGGCAAGCGAGCGGCCAAGAGGGGAATGGATTTTCGGGTCCTTTGGGTTTTGTGGATGCGTCGAGTGGAGACTTTCGGTTGGATGCTTCGAGCGATCTCGTTGATGCGGGAGTGAGGATCCCTGGGGTAAACGACGCTTACTCGGGAGGCGCGCCCGATATGGGAGCCAACGAACGCTAGATTGGTCGATTCTTATCGTGTGCCGGCTGCTTAACCGGTAGTGATTTGGGTGAGCTGGAACTGCTCGCGAGTCGCCTGCATAATCCTGTCCTCGTGGTGCTTCATGACCTTCAAGTCTTCTGGTGTGAGATCGTCGTAGCCTTGCAGGTGTAAGAGTGCATGGACGTGGTAGCGAAGGATTTCATCTTGCCAGCTGGTTCCGAACTCTGCTGCCTGATCTTCAGCAACCGCGGGGCAGATGTAAATCTCGGCGAGGAAAACAATTCGATTCGGATCCTCGGCTAGGTCGAAAGTAATCACGTCCGTGGGACCCTCGTGCTTTAGAAACTCGTAATTCACCTCGGCCATGCGGTCTTTGGTCACGAGATGAAAGCAGGCCTCGCCCTCAAAAGTGGCAAACTCTTGTTGGATGATGTGCGCGACGATTTCCCGCAGTGGCTCAAGATTGATGGGGCAATCCAGCTGGGTGTTCTGAAACGTGATCTCCACTCTGCGTAAACTAGTCTGACCTCTTTGTTGAGTGGTTTGCCTGGGAATCGTTCCCACCGCCATCTCGATGAGATTCGTATGCCGCGATGATCTTTTTGACCAAGGGGTGTCGAATGACGTCCTTCTTGTGAAACTCGACGATGGCGATGTCTTTCACTCGTTTGAGTGCTCGCTGGGCTTCCTTCAGGCCAGAAGGCTTTGAGGGCGGGAGATCGATTTGGGTGGGATCCCCGGTGACCACTGTTCGGGAATTCATGCCGAGACGAGTCAGGAACATGAACATCTGCTCGGTAGTGGCGTTTTGGGCCTCGTCAAGAATGATGAAGGAATGGTTGAGCGTGCGGCCTCGCATATAAGCGAGTGGGGCGATCTCGATGGTTCCTCGATCCATGTGCTTCTGGACCTCCTCGGCTGGTAGCATGTCGTGTAAGGCGTCGTGCAGAGGGCGAAGGTAGGGGGCGAGTTTCTCGTAGAGGTCGCCAGGGAGAAAGCCGAGGGCCTCTCCGGCCTCGACTGCTGGTCGGGTCAGAATGATTCGATCGACGGTCCGGGCCTTGAGGAAAGAGACTGCCATCGCCATGGCTAAGTAAGTCTTCCCGGTACCCGCAGGCCCGATGCCAAAAGTGACATCGTGTTTTCGAATGGCTTCCAAATAAGTCTTTTGTCCCGCAGTTTTTGGGGAGATAGGCGCTTTGCGTGGCGAAGTTTGAATTCGGTCCTCAAGGAGCTTTCGAAGCGTTTCCGGACCGTGTTCTTTGATGACGGCTAAGGACTGGGTAAACTCCCGATTTCGGACGGGCGTACCCGTCTTGAGTGAGGAATCGATGAGGGCAAAAAGCTGTTGGGCTTGCTCGACGGATTGATCATCACCGTCCAGCTTGATCCAGCCATCGCGCGAGGTGACTTTGACGCCGAGTTCTTGCTCGACTGCCTGCAGGTTCTTGGGTTCGTTATTGAAGAGTTGCTGTGCCTGACGGGCACTTTCGTAGTGGAGCGTTTGAGTCGCCATTCAGAGATACTGCTAAGCTGGAATTCGGTTAAGGATGTTGAGGAAAGGCGTCGCGAAGCTTTTGCGCCGTTTCCAGCAAGGCTTCGGGAACGACTCCGGTGTTGGCAATGACCGGCATGAAATTTGAATCGCCCTGCCATCGGGGAACCACGTGGTAGTGCACGTGCTCTTCGATGCCCGCGCCTGCAACCCGTCCGAGGTTGAGTCCGACGTTGAACCCGTCTGGATTCATCGTGGCTTTGAGCACACGAATGCATCGCCGGGTGATCAACATGATCTCGGAGAGTTCGGTATCATCGAGATCGTCCAGGTTTGAGGTTTCTTTATAGGGGACAACCATCAAATGCCCACCGTTGTACGGATAGCGATTGAGGAGCACGAAGCAATGGCGATCTCGGTGGACGACGAGATTCTCAATATCATCGCTACTTCGAGCGATGCGCGTGAAAAGCGACTCATCCCCGGATGGGGTTTTGGGCGATAAGATGTAGTCGATCCGCCATGGGGCGTGCAGACTTTCCATGGGCGAATACTGGTTGAGGGCCCGGGGAAAGTCAAAAATCATTCGGGGAATTCCTTGCGAGGGAGAAGCAAGGGGTGGAAACCATCATCCTTAGTCCAAAAATTTTAAGAATATTTGCACTTTGACATACAGATGTCCGGAACTTGCTGTCTAAGGGGTGTTAGTTTGGAACCTACCAATACAGATCCTGCGCAGTGGTGTTTGTCTCTTTTTGAAGAGATGGCTCCAAAGCTAGTTTTGTACGGACGAGCTCTGGGCTTGAGTCATGGGGAAGGGGAGGACGTGGTACAAGATCTTTTTGTGCAGTTGCTCAAGCGAGAAGAGGCCCCTCAGAATCCTGTGCACTATTGCCTTCGGGCTTACCGAAATCGGGCGCTGAACTACAAAAAGAGTCTCTGGAGGCGGATTTCGCGAGAATGGGAGTCGATTCATTGGTTTGAAGAGAATTCGGAAGACATTTCCCCCATGGAGCAGGAAGCGATGAAGAGCCTCAGAGGCTTGCCTGTGGACCAGCGGGAAGTGTTGGTGTTGAAAATTTGGCACGGCATGACTTTTGGGGCCATCGGTGAAATGTTGGAATTGTCGCCGAACACGGTTGCGGGCCGATATCGCTATGGTTTGCAAAAGTTGCGCCGGGCACTCAGGACGATAGATGAAGATACATTGGAATTCGACGGAGAGTCGGGCCCGATCATGGGAACCCCGGCCCGTGTCAAACGAGCTTAGGAGACGCCTATTTGCCAACCCTGCGGAGGAGGCACGCGCGTTGACGGTGCCGCTGACCTGGTGTTGGGTCGTGCCGGTCTTGGCGGTGATGCTTTGGATCGATATCGGGCAAACGGGATGGCGTTCGATCTCGCCTTCGGGACGTGAACTCCCAGTCGCCCAGGCCGGATTGGTGGTTAGCAATGGCGTGGCAGCGGAGATGCCCCCGAGTGAGCATTCGGTCCTGAACCACCTGCCAGATCGAACTTTTGCATCGACAAAGATGACGGTTTCTCCTTCAACTAACCCTCCTCCGTCTCGGGTGACCCACTCTCCCGAGGTTCGTTGAGGGATTTTTGTTGAATGAGCGAACGCGCAAAAGACGCATCGAAAACGTCGGCCGCTGAGGCGCCGACGTCCCAGACTCCGACGTCAGAATCGAAGCCGAAAACCCGTTTTTTTCGGCGATTCGACTGGATGGTGGCCGGACTAACCGCATTCTTGGTATTCCTAGGCTACTTCTACACTCTGGCGCCAAATGTCACCCTGGAGGACAGCGGAGAACTCGCTGTGGGTTCTTATTACGCCGCTGTCCCGCATCCTCCTGGTTACCCGATCTGGACGATTTATACCTGGCTTTTCACCGTTCTCGTGCCGGTTTCGAATATCGCTTTTCGAGTGGGTTTGGCTTCGGCCTTCGCGGGAGCTTGTAGTTGTGGCCTCTTGGCTTTGATGGTCTCCCGGGGCAGCGCCATGCTTTTGAAGGGCATCAAGGGGTTCGAGGATATTGAGGAACGCACTGAGAAGCAGATCTCCGGTGTGTCCGGCTGGGTTGCCGGTATGGTTTTTGGCTTCAACGGCTTTATGTGGTCGCAGGCTGTGATCGTGGAGGTCTACACCCTGAGTGTTTTCTCGTTGATGGGTGTGTTCGTATGTCTGATGCGTTGGATGTATATTCCAAGCGAGCGCAAGTACTTGTATTGGGCACTCTTTCTCTTCGGAATCTGCTTCAACAATCACCAGAGTTTGGTGGTAGCGGCGATTGGAATCGAAATTGGCATCGCGGCCGCCAATCCGAAACTCGGAAGAGATCTCTTCTTAGGGAATACAATCTTCTACGTCCTCGGTTTGATCGCAAAATGGAATGGTGCCATTACGGCCTTCGATGCGAATCTTCCCCTGTTCATTATCTATAATTCTGTGGGTTTCTGCTCGATCGCTGCGTTCGTTTGGCTCTGGTCGCAGACTCGGGAGATGTTGACGGAATGGGTGCCTGCCGTGGTGATGCTCTTTGTGTGGCTTATCGGTTTGTCATTCTACTTCTACATGCCTCTCACGTCATCGACCAATCCCCCCATGAACTGGGGATATCCCCGCACTTGGGATGGCTTCGTTCACGCTTTCACGCGCGGACAGTATGAGCGGACAAATCCAACGACGTCCCTCTTTCGATTTATCCAGCAGATGTGGCTCTACTTCAAAGGGGCGGCTCACGAGTTTAATCCGATCATTTTGCTGATCGCCATTGTGCCTTTTGGCTTCTTCAAGCGAATGAAGCATCGAGAACGAGCCTGGATGACTGGGTTGACCGGGATTTTCTTCTGCTTGGCAGTCGTGCTGATGATTCTTCTCAATCCTCCGCCCGATCGACAAAGCCAGGAGTTGAATCGCGTTTTCTTCACGCCGTCGCACACCATTCTGGCTATTTGGGCAGGATATGGAGTGACCCTCGTGTTGGGGCTCTTGGTTGCGCGCTATCGTGAATTTCGTACGCATTCCCTGCTTGGTGGCTGTGTGGCCTTGGGCATCGCCCTCTACCTGTGGGTGTCGTTGGAACGCGTTCACCCTCTGGATAAGTTTACGGCGCTTTACCTGGTTGCCTGTGTAGCGGCCTTCTTGGTGTGCCTGGCTGCGCGTCCTGCGAAACTCCCCCTCAGGATCGTTTTAGTGGTTTTCGCCGTGTTACCACTTCACTCGGTCTTTTCACACTGGTGGAAGAATGAAAAGCGCGGGCATTTGTACGGTTATTGGTTTGGTCATGACATGTTCAAACCTCCCTTCGATCTCTATCCCGAGATGGAGAAGAACGCGATCTTGTTTGGCGGGACTGATCCCGGTCGCTTCAATCCGACCTATTTTATCTTTTGCGAAAGTTTCATTCCTCCTTCGAAGAAACCTTTGGATCCAGACTTTGATCGTCGGGATGTGTATTTGATTACCCAGAACGCGCTCGCAGACCCAACTTACCTGGACTACATCCGGGCTCACTACTACCGGAGTGCTCAGGTTGATCCGCCGTTCTTCCAAGAGATGCTTCGAAGTGAGAATTCGAGAAAACTGGGGCGAACGAATTTCTTGGCCCGGATTGTGGCCCCCTTGGATCGGGCGATGTCCTCCTTTGGTGCATCCGTTGAGGAACGGCGGCGAGCTGAGGGGCTTTATCCCGATATCGAGATCTACACGCCTTCGGTCGATGATTCCGAGGAAGCCTACTTAGAGTACATGGTCGATGCGCATCGCCGGCAACAGTTGAACCAGTTGAAGCCTGGTGAGATTGTGACCCAGCTCCCCGATGGCCATGTTTCGGTTCAGGGGCAAGCGGCCGTCATGGCCATCAATGGCTTGCTGACGAAGAAGATCTTCGACGAAAATCCAAATCACGAGTTCTACATCGAGGAGAGTTTTCCTCTGGACTGGATGTTCCCTCATCTCACGCCCCATGGAATCATCCTTAAGCTGAATCGAGAACCGGTTCCGGCCATCACGGAAGAAATGATGGACCGCGATCGAGCCTTTTGGTCGCAGTATATGGAGCGTTTGATCGGCGACTGGATTACCTCTGAAACAACGATAGAGGAATTAGTGAGTTTTGCCCGTCGAACCTATCTGCGGGGCGATCTCAGTGACTACCAAGGCGACACCAAGTTCTTACGTGAGGACTGGGCTCAGAAAGCCTTTTCGAAACTCCGGAGTGCGATTGCCGGCGTCTACGCCTATCGATTGTCTCCGCAGTGTCCGCCGGAACTCCGGCCCAAGACCGCTGTCGAGGAACAACGACTGTTGGAAGAAGCAGATTTTGCTTTCCGCCAGGCATTTGCGCTGTGTCCCTACAGTCCTGAAGCAATCCTCCGTTACTCGAATCTCTTGGCGACTGTGAATCGCTTGGACGACGCCATCCTACTGACGCGGGCATGTTACGAGTTTGATCGAGAAAATGCTGGGGTGCTGCAACTCCTCTCGCAGCTCAATCTGATGAAACAGGGCCAGGCAACAATGCAACAGTTGGAAACGGAAGTACAACAATTGGAACGCCAGTACGCATTGAGTTCAACCAATCTTGAAGTCACCTTCAAGCTGGTCTCGAAATACGTCGCACTGACACGAACCAATGAAGCGCTGAAGCTGCTGGACGCGATTGTGACGAATGACCAATCTTCCGCCACGGCGTTGCTTTCAGCCTCCGGGGCCTATATGCAGCTGGGACGGTATCAAGATTTAGAGTTGGCTTTGGTTAAATTAGTCGAGCGTATGCCCGACAATCCAGAGGCTCATTACGATCTTGCCGCCACCCGAGCACTGCTTCAAAAGCCTGCTGAGGCTATTGAGAACCTGAAGCTCGCCCTGGAGTTGGATCGAGAGAGAACGGATCGTGTGCCGGGAGCGCCGACCTTAACCCAACGAGCGCAGCAGGACGGACGGTTCAATGGGATTCGCCAGCTTCCCCAATTCCTTCAGCTAATCACTGGGAATTAGCGACCGCTGCCGAAGCCGCAGAGATGCGTTGGTGGCAAGCTCGTGTATCGCTTAAGCCGGGATTTGTCGCGCCCAGAGGTCGATCGCGGTTGACCGCTATTCGCTCACCGCATTCTCCATGAACGCATAACACAGCATGTGACAGATGCCCATGTGTGCGTCTTCCACGCGGCCGTAGTGTTCGGAATCAATCACGATACAATGTTGGGCGAGATCGGCCAGGGCGCCTCGTTTGGCTCCCACAAGGGCGATGGTCGTGAGCTGATGCTCTTTTGCCCAGTTAAAGGCTTTTACTAAATTGGGGGAATTCCCGCTCACGCTCATCGTCAAAACAACGTCGCCCGGGACTGCATAGTTTTCCAGCTGTCGTTGATAAACATCCTCGTAGCTGTAGTCATTGCTAATGGCGGTCATCCAGCTGACGTTGTCGTTCAGCGAAAGAACCCTGAATCGCTTCCCGAGGGTATCAGAGGATCCTTTTCCTAGGTCTGTTGCGAAATGGGACGCGTTTGCGGCGCTGCCTCCGTTGCCAAAAACGAAAATTTGGCGCCCGTTCTCGTGTGCTTCCTTGAGGATCTTGGTAATCCCAGCCACCTGATTGGCATCGATCGAATCGAGAGCCTTCTGCTGTTGGCTGATGTAGTCTTGAACCCACTGTTTCATCCCCCGCATTCTCGGTCTGGTTTCGGCGATGAAGCAATCTTGAATTTCTCTTTTCCATCCCTCGATCAGAGATTTTAGGTCGTGACTGTCCTTTTTATATCATCCCCGACGAGCCAGAGCGTGCTCGAGATGCTGGTATGTGGACAGGATGTTCGTCGAGATCGATGCCATCTGCGAGGACAGTTGACAGGAGCCTGATGATAAGAAAAAGTAATCACTAGGGAACTGATCTGAGCGGGTTTACAGGGCTTTCGGCCCGGCTGACGACGTGTGAGCGGCTACGAAGTGCAATCAGTTTTGATGAGTGTGACACAATGAATGATCCTTGGACGCCATACGGGGGAGCCCCCCGTGGAGTGGATCCTGTGGGCGCTGTGCCCGGGATCAGTGGATGGATTCTCTTACTTGTTGGCCTTGCGATCCTCGCAATGGGAGTGGTTCAGATTTCGGCCGCGGTGGAAGGTGTGACTCAGATGGGGTTGCATCCCACGGACGCGAGTTTGGTGGGTTTGATCGTGAGTTTTGTGCCGCTTATTGGCGCGGCGATCGCGACTTACGGAGCGACGCAAGCGGGGCTACACTCAGTTCCAGTTGCGATTTGTTGGTACTTTTGGCCCTATCTCCTTCTCCTGACTGTCTGGCTGTTTGGTGTTCTTCATGCCAGATCACGCCCTCCGAGCGACGAGGACTTTGAGGAGCATCACTAGCCCGATCCGCGAAGCCCATTGCGCGCTCTTTCACTTCAATTCCGGTCTCTCCGTTCTCATCGTTGAGAAGCGCACTCAATCTGCTGTTTATCGAGTGGTTGCGGATGCAGACGGATCTCCGCAGCGGACAGGGCCCATGGGTCAAGTCGTGCCGATCGATGGAAGGATTCTTCCGGCGTTGGCACATTCAGAGGAGGTTGATTTCGGTTTGGGAGAGACATATCGGCTAGATTGTCGACCTGTATCATCAGGGTCATTCTAGGTTTCTCTCAAGTTGACTTCGAGTTCTTCAAAGGAGTGATTCCGTTCAACACAGGAAAAACAAAACCAAGTGATATGAACCCATCCAAAACTTCTCCTAGGCTCTTTCGAGAGCGAATTCAATTCCGAACACGGCTGACCGCCTTCCTACTCGTCGGGGCTCTGACCGGAGGCGTCGTCCATGGCCGTCCCGTTGACGATGCTCGTGCTCAAGCCCTGGCCAAACGTGGGCAGGCCCTCGCCGATGCGACGGCTACTCGGGCGAACTACAATCTGCGCGCACCTGGAATGAGGGCGGATATTGCTACCCAGAACGCCCGTGGGAGTGCTGCCTGGACCGACTTGATGACCAAAGATACAGCTGCTCCAGATTACCATCGTGCGCACGATCTCTTGAATGAAGCAGCCATGGAGCTGAGCGAAGCAGAGATGTTGCTCGAATCCATTTCAGACATATTGGACACGGGAGATCGTTACATTGGCCACGGGGACGCTAAGGGCCTACAAGGCGATGCCATGATGGCACGTGGAGAATTCCGGGTCGCGATTTATGCCTACTGGGAAGCGAAGGATTGGTACCGCCAAGCGATCGCTATCTTTGGACGCGTTGCGGATCGTCTGAATGAGGTCGATCGATTGATCAATTCCGCCAGAGGCAAGCTCACCACAGCTGAAGGCATTATCGCTGGTCTCCCTGCACCCGCTCCCATGCCCATGCCTGGACCAGGTCTGCCCATGCCCGGCCCAGGAGTGGGCCCGATGCCGGCACCTGCAGGAATGCCTTTGCCAGGTAGCGGAAGTATGCCGATGCCTGGAATGATGCCTTAGACCTTGGTCTCCTGTTTATGAACACCTTGATGGTGGGGGGACTATGCTGGTTCGTCGTTCTGTCGAAACGGTCTCATCTAGGGAGGACACTGCATCGCACGCAACTCCGCGGTTCCTCTGCTTAGATCGACAGCGAGCTTGCAGAAGGTCGCTCCACCATCATTTTCCCGAGGTCGGAACCACTCATTCAGCACCTGCCGATTGCTTCTTTCGTGGTTTCCTAGTCCTTAGTCTCGTCCTCGAGTCGTTTGATGAAACGGAGGAGGAGAGGATGAGCAGGCTCGGCCATTTGGCCATGATTGTAACCCTGCAGTTCCTTGATCTCCGTCAAGGGATGTCCAACCACCTGCATCATGCGCCAGAGATAAGCGTTCTCTTCGTATCGACCCAGTAATTCCGACTCTCGATCCCCGGTGACCAGTAAGAGCGGTGGGGCGTCTTTTCTGACGTGGTAGAGAGGAGCCAGCGCGTCCAGAATAGGTCGCTTCCCATCGATTCCTCTTTCGGCTCGAACTGTAAAATGAGTGATCGTATGTCCACTATAGGGAATCAGGCCCGCGATTTGATCGGCGTCAATGTCGTGGACGGCAAGCCACTGTTTGTCGAGTCCGATCATGCTCGTGAGGTAGCCTCCAGCTGAGTGGCCGGAAACGTATATTCGATCTGGAGATCCACCGTAGTCTGCAATTTGCTTGAAGACCCACGCCGTTGCTGCGGCCGCGTCTTCTATGTAGGCAGGGGAGGACACTTTCGGATGAAGCCGGTAGTTTACTGCTGCCACCGCGATGTTCTGGTTCTTAAGTGCCTTGGGAATAAAACGATTCCCTCCCTTGAGTCCGCCGCCGTGAAACCACACCACGGTGGAAAATCCCTTCTTCTTTGTCGGATAGTAAAGATCGAGTCGGCATCGTTCCTTCATGTAGGAATCTGAAGTGCTGGCATCGCGGTACAGAATGTTCTCAATCGTACGGTAGCCTTGAGCGGTGGCGATCGATTGGAAAGGAGTAGAGAGGGCCCAGAGAAGGGCAAGGAGCGTGCTGGTGCCTTGGATGGAATGTCTCATGAGAAGTGAATCGTGGTTTAAGGCTCAGGTTGAATAGATAAATTGTCAACTCGGCAGAAACCAGTCGTTCTCGGTTACCGTCGAAAAACTCTCTGGGAACTTGTTTCTCCCTTTGTGAGCTGCCTTAATGGGGCGTCTACCCCTTGGTTGCTGTGCTGACATGAAAAAGTTTCTCTGTGCCTTAACGATCCTGTGCTCGTCTCTGGTAGCACTTGCCGCTGCCCCTCGTCCGAACATCGTCCTCATCATGGCAGACGATCTCGGCTTTGCAGATCTGGGCTGTTACGGTTCTGAGATCGAGACACCCAACCTGGACCGATTAGCTGCCGGGGGGCTGCGGTTTAATCAGTTCTACAATACCGCCAAGTGTCACTCATCTCGCGTATCGCTGTTGACCGGGTTGTATTGTGATCAGGCTGGGGGAGCGAGTTTGAGTCGTGGAGCAACCATCGCTGAAGTTCTGGGAAAGTCAGGCTACTCTACGTCGATGGTGGGTAAGTGGCACCTCACGAAGCAGCCGACCGACTTTGGTTTTGAAAGGTATTGGGGGCATCTTTCCGGCGCGACTAATTTCTTTGAAGGCGATGAGTCCTTCCGTCTCAACGGAGAGGTTTACAAGGTTCCGAAGATGCTGAATGGGCGGCCGTTCTATACGACCTACGCCATCACAGACTTCGCGATCGATTTTCTGGACGAGGTCGTGCCCCAAGATAAACCCTTTCTCCTCTATGCGGCTTTCAACGCGCCGCATTACCCATTACAAGCGCCGGAGGCGGCGGTGAAGAAGTACGAGGGGCGCTACGATCGGGGCTGGGATGTGATGCGGAAAGAGCGTCATGAGCGGCAAGTTCGATCGGGGCTTCTGCCCGCCAAGTGGAAGCTGAGCCCTCGCCCGGATCATGTACCGGCTTGGGATTCCCTCTCTGAGAAGGAGCAAGAGTGGGAAGCGGATCGAATGGAGGTTTTCGCGGCAATGGTGGATGTGTTGGATGAGAACATTGGGCGGCTGGTAGATCATTTGGAGAAGAAGGGTGTTATGGACAACACCATCCTACTTTTCTGCTCTGACAACGGGGCCTGTCCGTTCGAGCGAACGAGAGGGCGATACCTCAAGCCCTGGGATCCAAAGTCTTATTGGACCTACGATTCAAGTTGGTCGATCGTCGGGAATACGCCATTCCGACTCTATAAACAGAACCAACATGAAGGTGGAATTTCTTCGCCACTGATCGCTCATTGGCCAAAGGGGATTAAGGCGCCTCTGGGGAGTGTAACCGATCAGCCAGGGCACCTCGTTGACTTTATGGCAACGTTCCTGGATCTCTCTGGGGCCGATTACCCCAGCCGCGTTGGAAATCGAAGGATCGATCCTCTTCAGGGGCGGTCTTTGCTTCCGATCCTTGAAGGGCGGGAACGTGAAGGCCATGAGCAGTTGTACTTTCACTTTGGGACGGATCGTGCCTTGCGGCAGGGACCGTGGAAATTGGTTTCAGCGAAGCTCGGACGTTGGGAGCTCTACAACATGGAGGACGACCGGACGGAACTAAATGATCTTTCATCGGTGCACACAGGTCGGGTTCAAACGATGGCAGCCGAGTGGTTTCGAGTCGCTGAGGATGTTGAGAGACTAAAAGGGAAGCATCTCAAGCCGGTTAAGAATAAATTGAGTTCTTTGTCCTTCCGGAAGGATACTTCGAGTGGGAATGCGCCTTAGAGTTTCGCATCGGCTTGGCTGACGTGGTTCGTGATTTCACGCAAGGCGGGCGCTGGTCCATCCCATTTTACGGGTAGATAATCCGTAATTAGAATCGAGTATACGCTTGACGAAGGCATGTCCCTCGCGTATCCCCTCTGGCCGAGTTTGAACGGCAGCTCGTAGCTGACGGCCTTTCTCGATTCATCAGTCAACTACAGCCTGATGAATGTCATGCTGCAAGTTGGCAGCTCATTTTCCTCCAAGTCCGGCGGGTAGAGAAATGGAAGTAGCCGGACCCAAAATAGAAAATGAGAGAAAGAAACCGTTCCGCCGGTCGATCCGGTGGACCTTGGAAGCGTCGTCGTCCCGTTCAAGCTAAACCTAACTTGCAGTCCGATCGCCCAGCGGTCGTTCCGGCAGCGCCTCCTATTCAAGAGGGTGATGTTCCCGACAATATTTTTGGGCAACTGATTCCCGAAATCCGAAGCGCTCTGTCGGCTTCAGGTTATCGTACGCCCACGCCAGTGCAGGCCCAATGTATTCCACATCTTCTGAAGGGGCGGGATTTGTTGGGGAGCGCGCAGACGGGAACAGGTAAGACGGCGGCTTTCACACTTCCGCTGCTTCAGTATATTGCCCAGAATCCAGCTCGACGAATCCAGCGAAGTCCTAGGGTTCTGATTTTGGCACCCACACGCGAACTGGCCGCTCAAATTGGGGAGAGCATTCAAACCTATGGAGCTCATTTGCCGATTCGGCATACCGTGATCTTTGGTGGAGTTGGCCAGCGACCTCAGGAGATCGCGATGAGTCGAGGGGTGGATTTTTTAGTGGCAACCCCGGGACGTTTGCTTGATTTGATGGGGCAAGGATTTGTCAGTCTCGATTCGGTCGAGGCCTTCGTGCTTGATGAGGCGGATCGAATGCTCGATATGGGCTTTATTCGAGATATTCGAAAGATCATCGATCAGCTGCCATCGCAACGCCATTCCTTGTTCTTCTCGGCGACCTTTTCGAAAGAGATCGAGACGCTTGCAAACACGATGCTCGAGCGACCAGCGCGGGTGACCATCGCGCCGGAGAAGCCTACGGTAGAACGAATTGACCAGAAGGTGATGTTTGTAAACCGCGACAAGAAAGATGCTCTGCTGGTCAGCCTGTTGAAGGATTCTGGCGTCGATAAAGTGATCGTCTTCACTCAACAGAAGCATGCTGCCAATAAGGTTGCCGATCGGCTGGAACGCTCCGGGATTCGTGCAGCGGCGATTCACGGAAACAAGAGTCAAGGAGCGCGCACGAAGGCTCTGGAAGGATTCAAAGTCGGTAAAGTTCGAGTGTTAGTAGCAACTGATATTGCGGCTCGTGGCATTGATGTCGATGGCGTGACGCATGTGATTAATTATCACCTTCCAATGGAGCCGGAGACTTATGTTCACCGCATCGGTCGTACTGCCCGGGCGGGAGCGGATGGGGATGCCGTGTCATTCTGCTCAGCCCCCGAGCGAGATCAATTGCGCGATATCGAGCGATTGATTCGAAAGCAGATTACATCGGATGAGACCCATGATTTTCATTCCGAAGAGGCAAAGGAAGCCCGTGGAGCTGATGCCAGACCTGCTCCCCGTGGGCGCGGTAAGGGCGGCGGCCAAGGGGGCTCTAGGGCCTCTCGAGGGCCGCGTTCAGGAAGGTCGAGTAGCTCAGGAAATTCGAACAACTCGAGCAATTCAAATCGAGGTCGGTTCAATGGACGCTCAGAATCGACCGGGAGTTCCTCAAACCGATCCTCTCGAAACCGTTCGTTCTCCAAGAGTGGCTCCCGAGGGAAGTATCGCGGGCGCACGAGCGCCCGTCGACCTGCTCGAGCTGTCGCCGGTTGAAAGTCGGACGACCCGCGGTGACTTAGTCTCGTTGCCGTTCGCTGGCCTTCTTGAGCTGGACGGAGGGAATCTGACGTGCCGCTTCGACTTCCTCTAGCAGGAGTTGGATGGCTTTATCGAGTTGTTTGTCCACGCCTGCCGGAAGATCTCCCGGGTGGGGCCAGATCGTGTGATCTGGTTCCGCTCCATGTAGCTCCATATCCTCTCCAGTTCCGGCCAGATACCAACCTCGGAAGGGAATTCTGATGCGGCCGACATCCATGACTTGCGCGCTCCCCGTGGAGATGACGCCGCCGGCTGTTGTGACTCCAACCAATTGGCCACGCTTGAGGTGTTTGATAGCATGACTGAAGATTTCGGCATTGCTGAAACTGTTTTGGTTGCAGAGGACGATGATTGGCTTCTTCCAGGTTGCATAGACGCTGCGATCCTGTGGGTAGCCCCGTCCCCCATCGCGGGGAACGGTAATGGCATGTTCGGGCTGGGTGAGAACGGTTAGGAGGTGATCGGTGGTGAAACCTCCTCCATTCTCGCGCACGTCAATAATGAGTCCTTCTTTCCCTGCTCCGGCGGCGTAGATGTCTCGTTCGAACTGTTGGAAGCTTGGCCAGTTCATCGCACGAACATGAAGGTAGCCGAGGCTGTCTTCTGAACCTTGTTTCACCATACGACGATTGTCCTCGATCCATTTTCGGTAGAGGAGGCTGCGGGCTTGGGAATAGCTGATCGGTGTCACAGTGACGTCCCGCTCTTCGCCCTCGGTGTTGGATACTCGTAGTGTGATAGTGCGTTTTGATGGACCGTTGAGGATGGGGGTGAGGTCCATGGTGGAGTCGACTGGGTTTCCGTCGATCCTGAGAATTGTTTCTCCCGCCTCAATCGTTGAATCTGCTTGGTCGGACGGGCCTCCGGGAAGGCGATCTCTGACTTTGAGTCCAGGGCCTTTGAAGTCGACATCGAAACGAAGGCCGAGATGGGCGGTCGAGATATTCCAATCGCTTTCTGGCTTCCATGGATTTGTGTTTGAGGGATAGAAACCGAGGTGAGATCCGTTCAACTCTCCGAGCATGAGTTGAATGACCAAGGTCAGTTGGCTTTCGTCGATCGCTGCTTCGGCGAGTGGAGCATACTTCCGGCGAACAGATTGCCAGTTTTTATTGCCGAGGTTGGCGTCGTAGTAATTGTCTCGCATGAGTCGCCAGGCCTCCTCGAATGCCGCCTTATAACGGGCGGAACGACTTAGGCTTTGTTTGACCTGAAATCCCAGCGGTTCCAGTTTTCCGGATTTGAGGAGGCGAGAAGGTTTCTTGTCTGCTAGCCAAAGGATCTGGTTCTCACGCTTGATCCACACAGCTTGGGTACCCGTCTTGTCGGTGAGAAGCTTGGGCTTTAAATCTTCCGGTATGGAGATTGTGTAGGTGCCAGATTTGCCTTCAATGTTGGCTTGGAAAGCGAGTTTCTTCGAGTCGTGAGACCAGAAAAGGCGGGATTCGCTTGTGTTGGGGATTCTAATTCGACGAATCCGTTCATGGATGTGCTTGAAGTCGATCTTGGTTTCCAGTTGCTCGGAAGCCTCTTCTGAATCCTCGGTGGCTTTCTTTTCGTCGCTCTTTGCCTCAGCATCATCTTTGTTCTCGTCGGGGGCTTCCTTCTTGCGATGCTTCTTCATTGCTTCCAACGCTTTTTCAAGCTTCCGATCGCGCTCGTCTTGCTCGTCATTTCTGGCTTCCAACCAGACGAAGTAAATGTCGATTTCTTGGTCGTAGCGTCTACCGGTAAACGCGATGAGCTTCCCGTCAGGGGACCACGTGGGGTTTCCTTCGTTATCAGGGTGGCGAGAGAGGTTGAATGGAGTTTGGTCTCCTTCGATGGAGACGAGCCAAATGTCTCGATTGAAATCGGCATCCGAGTCGGCGACCACCAGCCACTTGCCGTCTGGTGCCCAATCGAAATCTGGAGAGAGAACGGACGGGTGCACCATTCTTGACTGTTTTCCGTCAGGGCTGATGATCCAGATATCGCCATTCTTGCGAAGGTAGGCGATCCATTCATCGGTTGGGCTGAGTTGTAAATCTTCTTCCACGGCCGAGTCATCGGTTAGTTGTTTGAGATCAAACTGATCGTTCAGCCACCAGTATTGATCCGTATCGCTGCGGCTCGCTCGCCAGATATCTGACTGACCGTTTTGATTGCTGACAAAGTAGAGGCTCTCATCGTCTGGCCCGAAGATGAGGCTATGCTCTTCCTCAACGGTGTTTGTGACCTGTTTGGGTTCTCGAAGTTCGGTGTCCATCACCCAAACATCTCCGCCGCTGATGAAGGCGATCTCTAGACCATCCTTGGTGAACGCGACCTCATCGGCCGTGTTTAATTGGCGGCGAATCTCATCTTCAGGGAGAGATTCCGAAGGTGCCTCAATCTCAATCCGTGTTGGTGCCTTGCCGGTGTTCAGGTCGAGTCGGTAGAGTTGCGAGAGGTGACGGAATATGGCAGTAGATCCATCCTTTGAGATTGCCGGGAAGACGGTCGAATCGTCAGTGAAGGACGTGAGCTGCGTGTTGGTTTGATCGGCGAGGCGATAGCGCCAGAGGTTGAAGGAACCACTTGTGCCTCCCACGTAGATGATTGAGTTCCCGGTGTTATCCCATGAAGGCCAGAGGCTTTCGGTGGGGGCATGGATCATTTTCTTGAATTGCTTTGAAGCCAGATCGTAGGTCCAGATCTGGGCGGCTTTTGAACCTTGATAGCCCTTGCGCCACCAACGATAACCTTCGCGATTGAAGAGAATCTTTTTCCCATCGGGTGAGACCTTCGCAGCGGATGCGTAGGCGTTGAAGAGTTGCCTCGGGCTTTCTCGTGGAGCGATTAGCGAGAGTTTGAACAAGCGATTAGCGTGCCGCCAGTGTTCGTCTTGTTGACTCGAGACCAAAAGGTGGTCTCCATCGGGAAACCAGTCTTCCAAACGATACCCCGCGGTATGGTGTGTGATTTGGACCGGGGCGAAATCGGGATCCTCCAAGTCGGCAACATAGACTTGCCTGTGTCCACTCCGATCGCTGATAAAGGCCAGCTTTTTGCCATCTGGAGAAATGTGGGGTTGGCTATCATCGGCGGGGTGCGTCGTGATTTGTCGAGCAATGCCACCGTTTACCGGGACTGTCCAGAGATCGCCGTTCCAAGAGAAGTAGATTGTGTTTCCGTTAGGCGAGAGCGATGGAGTGTCGGGAAACTGTATTGGGCTCGCGATAAGATTCGCGGAAACTAGGATGAGTGAACTGAGGACCAGTCTATCTAAGGTCCTGGGAAAACGACGGACGCGCTGCTGCATGCCGGCATTTTCATCACTCCGCGTCACAATGCAAGGCTGACACTCGGGGGTAGGTCTCGTTTGACTCGGGAGCCTAAGCCCTTAGGTGCCGATCGAAAAACGCTTTCGCGTGAGCCCACATTTGAGGGGAGAGAACGTGCCCCGTGTTTGCTTCGATAAAAGCTGAGAACTGATTTCCTGCACCGGCCCTCGCATAGGCCTGCTGAATGGTTTGTATTCCTTCTTTGGCCTCCTGGATTGGGCTTCCTGAGTCGTTCTCCCCGAGATTCAAGTGAAGAGCGCGTGGGGCAATGAGGCTCGCGATGTGAGGTGTATCCCCATGTTCGTAGATGCCGGGAATAAAATTTGGAAAACAGTGGAGAATCTTCGTGCGATGGATGCCGGCATAGGTGGGGAGGCAGCAGTTGCCGAGCAGGGCACGGATTCTGGGCTCGAATGGCCCCACGAGCCAGGTGTGAGTGGACCCCATCGAGTGGCCATAGCAGCCGATGCGGTCAGAATCGACTTCGGGTCGAGAAACCAGGAAATCGATGGCTCGCCGCATGTCGAGAATGTTTTTCCACGCCAGGCATTTGCCTTCAACGGTGTAGCGGAGGAACTCGAATCGCTCGAACTGTCCCCCTTTCAGCTTTCCGGATGGATCTTGGCGCTCCTCAAAACAAAGAGCATCCGGGCACAAGACAACGTAGCCAAGTTCTGCGAGAGCGGCCCCCGTGTGATGCATGGGATCTCCGTCCAGACCCGCTGGTTCCGACTTGCCGAGGTGATACTGGCCAGCGTGTTGGTGCCAGACTGCGATCGCTGGAGCCGGATGCTTGTCGTTGATCGAATTTGGGATGAGCAAAATCGCGGGACAGCGCTCTCCGGGTTCGAGCGCGTAGCTCAAATGAATCCGTTGGAATGATTCGGCCTGCTCGGTCCGATGAAGCCGTGCGTCGAGGTCGATCGGTTCAGGCCAAGGCCCACCCAAGCACTTCTCGAGTGTGGCTCGAAAGTCAGGTGTCATCGTTGGTTCAAGCGAGGTTGCGGCAGCGCCAGCGGTCGGCTTGCCAAGAACGACGCCGGTTGCAAGGCTGGTTGTTTTAAGGAAACGGCGACGATTCGGCATCTCATGTCCTTCGCGTTGAATCACTCCTTTATTCGCTGTAGCGCGTAGCATGCCACGAGCATGGGGAATGAGAAGAAGAGAAAAAGGGCCGTTGTGCTCCAGGTGTTGTCTCTCATCAGTCCGGCGATATAAGGACCGAGAACCGCCCCCAAGCGCCCCACACCGATGGCCCAACCGGTACCGGTTGTTCGAACTGAACTGGGATAGACCTTCGGCGTGACCACGTAGAGCCCCACGATGGAGCCGAAGAGAAAGAAGCCAATAACGGTAGCAGTTAAGGTGAGTGTCACCAAATGCGTGCCGACAAACCCGAACGCTATCATCGAGACGGATGTAGCGACCATGTAGATGGTGAGCAATCGTTTAAGGCCCAATTGGGCAGAGACGAATCCTAGAAGAAAGATACCCAGGATTCCGCCTAGGTTCATGATCACCCCTCCGGAAATACCGATTTCCTTAGATAGGCCGGAGTCGACCAAGAGTTTTGGCGTCCAACTCAAGACGAAGTAGAACGTGAACATCACCATGAAGAACGCGGTCCAGAGTGAGAAGGTCGTGGCCCGGTTTGCTCTCCCCAGGAGTTGTGACCTTGCGGAGGTGTTCTCTGCTGCGCCTGCGTTGCCATCGGGAAGATTATCTAGAATCGGAACGTTTAACTTTCTCAATACCGAGTTGATGCGGCTTAGGCGATCCGGTTGCTGGCTATTGACGAGGAAATCCAGAGACTCCGGTACGCGCCAGAGAACGGCGGGGATCATGATGAGGGATACCGAACCACCTGCGATGAAAACGTATCGCCAGCCGTAATGAGCGATGATGAACGTCGCGATGATCCCGCCGACGGTTGCTCCGATAGGGTATCCGGCTTGCAGCAGGCTGACCATGAGGTCGCGTCGGGTTGCCGAGGAGTATTCCGCCACGAGGGTGTTGAGGCTGGCAAGCATGCCGCCAATGCCGAGACCTGTAATGATTCGGTATACGCTGAGATCGGCCACTCCTCGGCTGAACCCCGTTGCGATCATTCCCAGGCTCATGAGGACGAGGCAGGCCAGTATGATCGGACGGCGTCCTAGTCGGTCAGCAAGTGGAGCGATGAGAAGCGAGCCCAAGGTCATCCCCAACAGACCAGCGCTGAGTGCAACCCCTAAGGCGCCGGGCGTGAGTGCCCAGTCGTCGGAGATGGCCGGCGCGGTGAATGCGATCGCCAGGACATCAAAGCCATCCAACATGTTGATCGCGAGGCATACGGCTACTGCCACGCTTTGGAAGGGTGCCATTTCACGACCCTCGATCGTTTTCAGGATGGAGGGATGAGCCGGTGCTTTGTTCATGTCGGGCTTTTGAGCGAGTTCATCCAGTGAACTGAAACGTTGAGAGGGTTCTCACGCAGCAGTCCAGTGCTATCACGGGGGCTTCCTTAAGCCTGGTTCGGATTGAGGAATAGCGCAAGCAAATGCGATCTCAGAAGTCGAGACCGTGGGGAGGGGGAATGGGGGCTTGGATCAAGGGGCGGGGGGAATGAGATAATCTTTCCGGCTTTTACCCCTTGCGTGCCCGCTAATCTGCGCTACTGGTACAAGTGGCGCAACGAGGACCCATACACTTCGTCATGTGCCATTAACACATGCATCACGGGGGCTCTCCGACGTGCTTTGAGGAGAGCTCCCAACTTTTTCCGAAGGGCGGCCTTACTCTTCGCCTACAGCCTTGGGTAGCGCGTTTTTGAGGGCGCTTCCCACTGCTTCCGAAGCTGCTTCTGTTGCGGCTTCTGTTGCGGCTTCCGCAGCAGCGGCGGGATTCGTTGCTGGGCTCATAGGGACGGCTGTATTGGGTAGAGCCTCGCTCGCTTGTTGTACGGCCTGCTGAGCCGCTTGTTGTGCGGAAATGAAGGCTTGCTGGGCTTCCTGGAGTTGAAGGTTCAGAGCTTCATATTCCTTCTCCATTTCTTCGAATGTTGGATCAAGCTTTACGCTTTCTTCGTGCAGAACTTTGAAGAGCTCTTCGCGAGCAGCTTCGATTTCTGGGAGAGCAGCCGCCTTGGCTTGAATGGGCTGAAGTTTTGCAGAAAGCGTCTCGTATTCTTCGATCAATTTTTTGGTCTCATCGCTGAAAGTGGCGGGATTCCCAGAATTGATCTCCTCGTTACCCTCAAGGAGCTCGACAAGCTGCGGGAGGCGCTCGAGAGTGCTTTTGATATCAGGCGAGTCTTTGATCATGGCTTCTTCGGCCGCTTTTTCTAGTGCGTCGCGAAGCTGCTTCACCTTCTCGATTTCCATCGCTTGCTCCTGAATTGTCCCTAGCTTTTGAGTGAGCTCCTGAATCTTTAATTGGGTTTCCTGACCTTTTTGCACAATTGCTTGAACTTCAGGGGGTAAGGACTCCATGGAGGGTGCTTGGGGTGGGGCCATGGGCTGGCTGAATCCAGCTTGGGGTGTGGTCGGAGTTTGCGGAGCTGGGGCCTCGGTTTCCCCACACCCGGAGACGAAAAAGGCGAGGCTAAGGGCGATCAGTCCGGTGGTCTGTAACGGGGTGCATTTCATAGGATTGGGATCGGAGATAAAAAGTGGAATCCAGTCAGTTTGTTTGTCTTTGAGGCGGACCTTGCCTGTAAACTGGTCTGCAAACAACCGAATTGTGATGGAAAACGGCGGAAAAGAAGGATGTTTGACAAGGAGCGGGGCGGCAGCAATGTTGTCGAACTGAAGCCCGGCCCAGTGCTCTAATTTATGGCAATTACCCCCACAACGGTTGTTTGGTTCCAGCGGGACCTCCGTCTCGACGATCATGCCCCGCTGATGGCGGCTGCGAAGCGAGGCCGAGTTGTGCCGGTATTCATTCTGTCCCGGGATCAGGAAGAACCTGGAAGGAATCTCGGAGGTGCATCTAAATGGTGGTTAAACCAGTCTCTGGGGCACTTGGAGCAGGCGCTTGAATCCCTTGGCTCGCGGTTGATTTTGAGATCCGGATCGCCCCTCGAAGAACTTGAGACGCTTTGCAGTGAGGTCGGGGCGGACGGGCTCGTTTGGCACCGGGGTTATGAGCCTCAGGAGTTGATTCTGGAGAAACGAGTTGAGGAGCGATTTCGCGGTGAGTTGGAGATCGTGAAAGCTTATCCAGGAAGACTCCTGATCGAGCCCTCAGAGCTACGGAATCAGAGCGGGGGCCCCTTCAAGGTTTTTACACCCTTTTGGAAGCGTTGCATCCAGGGGCTCTCACCATCCGCGCCTCTGGGGCGTCCTGCCAACCTTGAGAGTCCGTCTCGGTGGCCGAAATCCGAGCGTCTCAGTGACTGGTCATTGGGACCCTCGATTCCTTGGGATGCCGGGATGAAGGAACAGTGGACTCCAGGGGAGTCTGGGGCGAGGGAACAGTTGAAAGTGCTGTGGGGTGAACGCCTTCTTAACTACTCCGAGGAACGGAATCGGCCTGATCACGCTGGAACGTCCCGGCTTTCGCCGTATCTCCATTTTGGCGAAATCTCGCCCCGGCAAGTATGGGCTGGATTGTCGCGATTCGCACGGCAGAAAGGGATCCCTGAACCGGTTTGGAAAGGATGGCAATTTGTCAGTGAAATCGGTTGGCGCGAGTTTGCTGCCTACTTGCTCTATCATTTTCCAGATACGGAGCGAGAGCCTCTACGCCAGGAGTTCACTCGGTTTCCATGGGACAACGAGCGAACGCATCTGCGGGCATGGAAGAAGGGACTGACGGGGTATCCGATTGTCGACGCAGGCATGCGTGAGTTGTGGCACCTTGGCTGGATGCACAATCGTGTTAGGATGATCGTGGCATCGTTTCTGGTGAAGCATTTGCTCATTCCCTGGCAAGATGGTGCGGATTGGTTCTGGGATACGCTCGTCGACGCCGATTTGGCGAGCAACACGCTCGGTTGGCAATGGACGGCAGGCTGTGGCGCGGACGCCGCGCCTTACTTTCGAATCTTTAACCCCATTACTCAGGGCGAGAAGTTTGATCCCGAGGGAGATTACGTTCGGCGTTGGGTTCCCGAGATTGCTGGCTTGCCAAACAAGTTCTTGAATCGTCCGTGGGAAGCGCCTCCCGAGGTGTTAGATGCGGCGAAGCTGAGACTTGGACTGGACTATCCGAACCCGGTCGTTGACCATCGGGAGGCGCGGCAGCGTGCGCTTGCAGGGTATGAGCAAATGAGGCGCACCTGAGCGGTGTCGTCATGTTGCTAGAGTTGAATCGCTTTGGGCTGCACTGTGAGGCGGGTGGATTTTACATCGACCCGGTCAAAGCGGTTGATCGAGCACTCATCACTCATGCCCACGCTGATCACGCTCGGACTGGATGTCGAAACTACCTGTGTGCCTCATCGGGCAAGGGCCTCCTCCAGCAGCGTTTGGGGCGGTCCGCTTCGATTGAATCCATGGACTACGGTCGGTCTCGAGTCATCAATGGGGTGACTGTCTCATTTCATCCTTCCGGACATGTTCTTGGGGCAGCACAAATCCGAGTGGAACACCGTGGAGAGGTCTGGGTTGTTTCCGGGGACTACAAGCTTGAGAAAGATCCAACCTGTGATCCCTTTGAGCCGGTAAACTGCCACACCTTCATTTCTGAATGCACCTTCGGTCTGCCAATTTATCGATGGCCTGAGCCCGAGATCGTGAACGATCAGATCAACCGATGGTGGCGGCGTAACCGAAGTGAACGCAGGCACTCCTTTCTGTATGGCTACTCGCTGGGAAAAGCCCAACGCCTATTAGCGGCCTTAGATCCCGGGATCGGAGCCATCTATGTTCACCCGGCAGTGAACGATTTGCTTCCATGTTACCGAAACGAAGGCGTGAGGCTTCCAGAAACGAGTCTCGTTTCTAAGGATCTTCTGCGGAACGAGAGACGCGGAGCAATGGTGGTCCTGCCGCCGGCAGCTTCGGACTCGAAGTATGTTCATGATGTCGGACCCATCTCGTCTGGTTTTGCTTCGGGCTGGACCTTGGTGAGAAACTCCGGTCGTCGGGGGCGAATGCGTCAGGGATTTGTTGTGTCTGACCATGCCGATTGGGGGGGGCTGACTACAGCCATTCAGGCGACTCGCGCTGAGAGGGTGTTTCTGGTTCATGGAAAGACTGGGCCTTTGGAGCGTTGGCTGCGTGAGCGCGGTGTCGAGGCGGCTCCGTTGGAGCCAGTGATGGCAAAACAAGCTAATCCGAGCTGAGCTGTGATGAAGTTGTTTGCTTTGTTGTATGATGAGCTTGATCAGGCCCTGTTCCCGGATCAGAGGGTTTCGGCACTCGAGAGGTATTTTCGGACAGCACCCGCCCATGACGCTGCTTGGGGCCTTCACCTCTTGATGGGGAACAAGCTCTCTCGCATCGTCCCGCTCCAGCGTCTTCGGTCTTGGGTCGGGGAAGAGACAGGTTGGCGGGATTGGATGTTGGAGGAATGCCATGAGGTTGTGAAGGATTGGGTTGAGACGGCTCATCTGTTGTTGCCGGCAGCGGTGGGGGGGCGCGAGTTATGTCTGCGGGATCTGATCGAGCAGAAGCTCATTCCTTTGAGTGATCAGGGAGTTGAGGCGGTGGCAGCGGCTACAAAAAAGCTTTGGCGCGAGTTTGACGGAACCGAGCGTTATCTCGTGATGAAATTGATGGGAGAGGGGCTGAGAGTGCCTGCCAATGTGGATGAGGTCGCCGAAGCATTATCGAATATCTCTGGTTTGAGTCGGCCGGTGATTCAGTTTCGATTAAGTCGGTATGACCAGGCCTCAGATAGCGCTTTTGCGGGCGTGATGAAGCCGCTGAGCGAGAAGGATGCGGTCGCGAAGCCTTTCCCGTTCATGCGTGCGTTGAAGCAATCGGTCGAGCCTCTTGGGTGGAAACCCCAAGAGCAATGGATGGCTGAGTGGCGCTTGGAGGGGATCCGGGTTCAACTCATCCGACGACAGCAGGAGACTCTCTTGTGGGCTGAGGCCTCTTCGGTTCTGAATAGTCGTTTTCCGATGATCGCTCGCTTGGGTGAGGCGCTTCCCGATGGGACGGTGATTGATGGTGTGTTGGTGATACGCGAGGGAGTGAATGTGGGGCCGGTGGATGTGCTCTATCAGAATCTCACGAAACGTTCTCGTGATAGTCTTCAATTGGAAGATGTGACGATTGTCTTGATGGCATTCGATCTTTTGGAGGACGAAGGACGGGATTTACGCGAGGAACCTCTCCGTGAGCGTCGGCTTCGCCTTGAGGCGTTGTTGGAGCGAGTGGGAGCTCAGGTGCATAGTCTTGATTCGGGATCCACCGGCGTGATTCAGGGTGAATTGTTTGCACCGGAACCGAATGACCAGAAAGTCTGTCCGATTCAAGTCGCCGAGCCGCTTGCTATCAACAGCCAGAAGGAGCTGTTGGAGTGTCTTGAAAAAGCCAGAAGTTTTGGGGCTTCTGGAGTTGTGCTGAAGCGATTGAATTCAGGATATTGCTTTCGGGAGGAACAAAGCGATTGGATTCGTTATGATGCCAAGCCCTTGTCCCTCCTGACGGTTCTCATCTCGGCGCAAGCGGGGACTGGGCGGAAGGGCTCTGTTTACGCTCAGTATCATTTTGGAGTCTGGATGGATGGGCGTCTGGTGTCTGTCGCAACGGTAAGCGGCGGGTTGTCTCGTGAGGAAGAGGCAGAGTTGGATCAATTCATTCGATCTCATACCATTGGTCGACATGGCCCCGTTCGGTCCGTTCGGCCTGCTCATGTTTTCAAACTTCACTTTGCGGGAGTGAATCGCTCACGTCGTCATCGATCCGGTATCACCTTGCGTTCTCCGAGAATAGCCGAGTGGTGTCGAGATTCCTCTCCGGAGGAAGCCGATTCGATCGAGTCGCTCCTGACTTGAGTCTTCCGTTGACCCGGGACGCGGCGGCTTGAAGAATGGGGGGATGAAATCCTGGCTGCTACTCCTTCTCGTGGGCCTGCTGCAATCCGCTTCGGCGGCAGACCTGCGGCCGAATATTATCTTCATTATGGCGGACGATCTGGGCTATGGAGACCTGGGATGTTTTGGGCAGAAGGTCATTCAGACGCCAAATATTGACCGTTTGGCGGCCGAGGGGCTGCGGCTAACGAGTTTCTATGCAGGTTGCACCGTCTGCCGTCCCTCCCGGTTGACTTTGTGGACGGGGCAACACACCGGACATACCGCGATCTCATCGAATCAGCTTTATGTGTTCCAAGAGTCAGACGTGACAGTCGGAGAACTCTTGTCGGCGGGTGGCTATGCGACGGGTGGCGTCGGGAAATGGGCGATGGGACGCCCCGGCAGTCCAGGGCATCCGAATCGCAATGGGTTCAAGTTCTGGATGGGGTATTTAGATCAGGGCGAGGCCCATAACTACTACCCAACACATCTGTGGCGGAATCATAAAAGGGTTCCATTGGATGGAAATGTGCTGAGTCTGGATCCTAAAGCTCGCGGCCGCGTGTCGACCCAGCGAACGACATATGCCCATGATTTAATGACGGATGAGGCCCTGGACTTTATTCGGCGTGAGGCGAGGAATCCGTTTTTGTTGCATGTGCACTGGACGCTTCCTCACGCCAACAATGAAGGCGGGCGCGTGACTGGGGACGGCATGGAGGTGCCGGATTATAGTCACTACGCAGATCGCCAATGGCCGCAACCGGAGAAAGGACAGGCAGCGATGATCCATCGCCTGGATCGTGACGTGGGGCGCTTGGTGAGACTGCTAAAGGAGCTCGAGATTGACGATCGAACGCTGGTGATCTTTACCTCAGACAACGGACCCCATTCCGAGGGGAATCACAAACACGAATTCTTTGATGCGAACGGCCCTCTGAGAGGTTACAAGAGAGATCTCTACGAGGGAGGGATTCGAGTTCCTACGGTTGCCCGTTGGCCGGGCGTGATTGCTCCCGGAAGGGTGAGTGACGAACCTCTCGCATTCTGGGATTTTCTGCCGACAGCTTGTGAGCTAGCCGGCGTAGCCGCTCCAATGTCAACGGATGGACTTTCGTTCGTTCCGTTGCTCAAAGGGGATTCTCAAGAGTCGCACGAATTCCTTTTCTGGAAGTATAACGACAAAGTTGCGATCCGGCAGGCGAACTGGAAGGCAGTCAAACCGGGTAAGCAGTCCGATTGGGAACTCTACGATTTGAGCCAAGACATTGGTGAAGTCAGGAATCTGGCCGGCCGCCAGAAGGATCGCTTGGTAGATTTGATTGCGTTGGCGTCCGTCGCTCAGGAGCGGGGAAATTAGGGATCACGGATCCCAAACGTTGACGTTGATGCCGAAGGAATTATTGGACTCCTCGAGCTCGCCGACTTGATGGGAAGTGTCTGCCGAAACGCCCAACCAAAAGCTTCCAGAGAATGGAGATTGCCAGATGAGCTCACCTGTCCAACTTTCTCCCGACTCGAGCGACGGAATAGGGATGTTCTGGAGCGGGTGGCCGCCGATCCAGGTTTCGAGGTTTGTTGAGGCCGCCGAGCCCTGTCCAACATTGGCTACCGTAACTCGGATCGTAGCGGGAGTGCCGATCTTGAGTTCCCGGTCCTTTGGTGAAATGTCTATGTTTGTGACGACAAGGTCTGGTGCGTTCTGTATCGGGAAGATGGCAGAACCGTTCCCTGGTTCGGGGAAGAAGTCCGTGATGTCATCTGTCCAGGCTGCTAGTCCGTTTTCAAGGAGTCCGTCTTGTTCCCCTAACGCTTGGTTGTCAGTCGTCATGAACAGGAATCCCATGGGGGCCTTATCCTTGAGGTCCAGAAGCGCTGTGGGGATTGCGAGTTCGAGGCGTTCTGGGTTCTGTGTGCCGCTACTCATGAAGATCGTTGCTAGCAGATCCCATTGTGTTTCCCAGGCGGTATCATCGCCAGTGTATCGGTAGAGCAATCCATTCCAGATTCGATATTCTGCGCCTACGGTTCCCCAACCAGTGGAGAAGCCGGTCTGAGCGTTGGTGTCGGCATCAATGAAGACGGTATAGCCAGAAGCTTGGAAGTCGATTGCCCCTTCGAACCTTGCCGTGAGCCAGAGTGTGTTTTCGGTGAGAGCGGCCGATGCGGCGATGAAATCTGCGGACGGATGAAGGGGCGCCAAAGCAGGTTCGCCGTCTGCACCGATGCCATCTTGGGATTCGTCATCGCTGCTGCCCAGGCGTTGGGTTCGATCTAGGTTGTTCTCCCAGTCTCCGAATCGTCCATCGAGGCGAAACGGCCCGTCGTGGTAGGGGGGGGAGGCGAAGGGGCCGAGTGAATCGTCAGGTGTGGCGTTGTTTCCATCGCTGATCAAATAGAAGGCCTGGAACGCTTGTTGTGGATCGAGCTCCAGTTGGTCACGGTGCAAATGAATTTCGATAGCCTGTTGGTCGTCGCTCAGTTGGATTCGGGCCTGTTCCCTTGAAGGGGTCCACTTCCAGTCGGGGCCCGAGCCGCTGTATCTGGAAAGACTGCCGTTCAGAACAAGTGCCTCCGCACCGATTCCGGCGACCTGGTAACCGGTGCTAGCTTGATTGTCGAGATCCAGGAATTGAACGTACTGAAAGCGGTTGAAGTCAGCTCCGCCGCCGAGTTGCATCCGGAAGCTAAGTTCCTCGTCTGAAGCTGCGAGATTTGCGGAAACGAGATCGGCGGCTGCACTGATGCCATCGCCGATGGTGTCAGAGTAGGGACCGAGTACGTTCGGCTGATCCCAGTCGAAGGGGAGCTGGGTAGGGTCTGAGTTGAGGACGATGAATCGGGCGGAGCTCGTGTTGTTGAGCTCGTCAGATTCGATGATCTGTGCGGTTGCATCGCTATTGACGCCAATGGAATAGACGCCGGGTTGGTCGGGAACGAACGGGAACTGAAGCACTTTGGTTTCGCCCGGAAGCAAGAAGGGAGAGCGTTCGTTTCCGATTTGCCGGCCATCCGTTCCGCGGCCTCCCCAAATAAAGTGCCGTGAGTCCGGGGCAACTCCGTCCCCGAGGTTGGTGTAGTGAATATTAACGACGCTTGGTTCACCGGGTACGGGAAACTCTGGTGTGGTATGAATCTTGGAGACATGGATGTCTGGTGCAAAACCCTCCGGATACCAGTGCTCATCCGGTTCGAGGTATCGATCCAAGAGCTTTCCTTTGCGATTGTTAGGCTCGACGAAATCAGGGGCTTCGTCCAGCTCGTCAATTTGTTGGGTCGCATCCACTTCTACCCAAAAGTAGTTACCAATGGCCTGTCGCTCGAATTGGCGTGTGAAACTGTAGCGTTGGAAAGGTGCCAGCGCTTCGATCTGTTCGCTGGCGAGCGGCTGGTCGTTGATCGAGGTGGCGACCGTGAATGCGGATGAGACTGCGGCGCCTTGGTTGATGATCTGCACGGTTGCTTCAATTTGGCCGTTTTCGAGTTCTCTACCGTGAATGCTGTGCACGTATAAGTCGGGGAGTTCAACGATGTCTTGGTTGTGGTAGTGGTAGACGTAATCCGTCAGCTCTGCCAAGGAACGGGAGCCTGTAATGTGGGTGAGAAACCCGTTCCCCTCTGCATGATCAATCTGACTCTTGATTTCCTCATACCAAGGGGCTTGTTGGAACTCTCCCCCCTCGGTTGCATCGAACATGACGGCCCAGTAATCGAGCACCAGAGTTGTGAACCCCTTGCCGTCGTGGTTGCTCTGAGCGTGTTTAACGGTTTCCTCGAATAATGGGGCATGTTCATCGACCCACCAGAACAGCAGATCGGGGGTGAATGACTCCCAGTAGATGGAGCTGACAATAGACCGGAAATCGTCATAACGCTTTCCGGCGAACTCGGGGAATACAAGGTGCATCGGTCGATTCGGAAGGATGACTTTGTTGGGGAACCAAGAGCTAATGCGAGCCATGAAATCGAGGGTGCCATCTCGAATCCAGTAGAGGTCGCCGTAGACGGTTGCAGGAAACCAGATGCTCCACGGAGTGGATATTCCGACCGTATCCAAGAAGATGCCATCACAGTTGAGTTGCCCGGGTTGGTCGCCGAGGACGTGATCGATGCCGGCTACAAAATCTCGCTCGATCGTTGCCTTTCTAATGAAATCTTGCCATGTCGGATCGGCAACGTTGATGTAGAGTCCACCCCATTCACTGTTCTGATCTGGAAATCCGTCGTGCCCGGCTCCCCCTTGGCCATGGTAGTCGATCATGTCGGTGTAGAATGATGGGAATTGGTAGACGGGATCTTCGGCATTGGTCGCTATGACTGAGTCCTCGGTGAAGCTGTACCGAACGGGACCGGTGGTGTTGGTTTCGATTTTTCGCGGCCAGTTGTAGGCAGGGTTCTCCCATGGTCCCCCGGGTGGGTAGTCATGGATATTTGGGTGAATCCCGAGAAGCGTGTTTTGCTCGATCTGCGATCGATTGATTCCGAAATCTTCTCCAATCGAAACGTAGCCGATCACCACCACATCGTCTTCGGTGTTCGGGATGCCATCGAGGCCCGCTTTGAGCTCGGCGACTTCCTCGGGAGAGATCAAGGGCGCGCCGCCACCAGGGTGTAGGATGACGAGGTCATATTTCTTTGCGAACTGGATTCGACGGTGATCCCAACTTGCGAAATAAACAAGGTAGTCATCTTGAGGGGTGAGGCCGGGGATAGGCCCTTTGATTTGCGAGGGAATGGAGCGATCTTTGGTGTCCCAAAACTCCCGAGATGAGCGGCCATGCCGATCAATCCCAAAGGCCGAATAGAAGTAAGGTTGGCCGGTTTGGAGTTCTTGATCCAAGAAATAGGTTGGTTCCCCAGGGAGAGACGAGATCTCCAATACTTCGTCACCGTCGTTGGCGTGAGAGGCGAAACGATCCGGACGGCGAACGATGCGGACCCGCTCAATTGCCTCGTCCTCGGGAAACTTGAAGTAGCCTCGAAGCGTCTGGGCGTTGATGATCGAAACATTAAAGTCGCTGGGATGAGCGCGAGGAACATGCCGATTGTCGAAGCTGGCCACGAGTGTTTCTTCTCCATCCGGCCCGACTTTGAAGATGCGATAGTCGTATGCGAGGTCTCCGATTGGGTGATCGACGTATTCAGGCGTTGAGAAGGGCTCAGGGTTGAGTTGCTTGAATCCGTACTCGAATTTGACCGGACTCTTGGGTGCGTAGCCAACCGTGGGAAATTGGTCAAAAAAATGAGCGGCAAAAAAGAGGTCCGCGCCGAACTTCCGGGAGTCAACAGGCATACCAGTCAATGAGCTCAGATCGCTGAATGGTATTTTTATTTCCCAAGAATTGTTTTCGAGAGCCTGCCCGTGGGCGTGGCCATCGCTGCGCCTGTCCCAGTCCGTGAACGGCAGCTCGGCGTCTTGATTCCAGGCGTTGAAAGGATCCGCGAAGTTTCCTCGACGGAAGAGATCGGATGAGAACGGGCCCTCCCAGTTGGGATCCCAAACTCTCCTCTTGGTTGTAAGGTGAATGCTTCCGCCGTCCCCGGGCTCCGCTCGGTGGTCATACCAAAGTTCAGCGCCAATGGGCATGCCGAGCCAATTCTTGGATCCAGATCCGGTTTTGAAATCGCGGTCAAGGTCGATGAAAACGCTGGGTTCGAAAATAGCACCCAGACCAATGGCGTGCTTGATTCGGATGTAGAGATTTTCTCGGTCGTTCGCGACCCAGATTCGTTGCATGTGAATGGAGTCCTCAGGCGGGTAGGGGAACGAGGTGGCTTCTTTGACCTCTTCCCAATCCTGAAAACTGTTGTCCTTGATGTCGATGTTCAGAGACTCCTCAGAAGAGAATCGGTGGACCCGTCTGTAGATATTGAAAAGTTCGCCGGCGGCACCTGCTTTCCAATTCAAGTGAACGGATTCTGCAGAACGCTCGGTTGAGGGAGGAGCGAGAGGGCGTTGATTGGTTTGGTACTCCGCCAGGAAAGAGAGGCCGTTTTGGTCAGGATCAAGATTGCTATCGAATCGATTGGGATCGCTCCCGTATTGGAGTTCCCATCCATCGGGAACCAAATCATCGTCGGAATCACGTTCGTAAGGAGGTGAGTCCTCTCTTAGCCGGAAGAATCTCACGTCGGACTGTCCGGCGAGAGCTTGTGTGAATCGTGCTCCGGTTCCAAGGACTGGGCGCCCGATTGGTTGCCATCTTGAGGTCGAATCATTCGTCGAGGACTCTAGTTGGTAGACGACGCCAGATTCTGTTTGCCACTCCACCTGGATGATCGGAGCTTCAGTGGTTTGGGGAGAGGGGACTTGGTAAATCTCAAATCCCAGGACGCCCAATTTGAGGAGCGTCAGGGAAATCAGTAACAAGAGAAACTGACTGGGATGCCGCGATTCTCCAATGAGCCTGTCGCTGGAGCTACTGCGTCCCATGACGTCCGTGAGTGATAAGGGGCATATTTTTGTGCCTGTCGCTGTTGTCCTATGGAATTCCGTTTCTCAGTGGCTCGACGGAATTAAGGTAGCCTTTTTTGAGACTTAGATCCGTTTTCGTTAATCCTGGCTTGTGACGAGCCATAATGCAAATAGGGGGCTAAGATTCTCACTCTTCCTTGTTGGTTGCTGATCGATAATGTTCCCCTATTGGCAGAATTGGCATTGCGCACGCATTGCAAATTGCGGGGGCTGCTGAAACTGACGCGACGATGCAATCAGATCTAAAGCCCGAGAATTTGGTGTGTAGTGTCACAATCTCTAAACATTCAGCCTGTAATCGACTGCTTTGGTTCCGCGAAATACAAGCGCGGGAGGGCGTTGAGCTGCTTTTGTGCCGAAACTCACGGATTTTTCTCTTTCTCGTGCTAGTGAAGGAGGCTCACAGAGGGAAATCTGTGGTCTGAAGCGACCGTCTGCGCCACAATCAAGGGTCCAAGCGTCGCATGGAGTCTTGGACCAATGATTATGAAAGAAACGAGGATTCAATCGGAGCTCTTGATCGAACGATCGCGAGAGGTTTTCGAGGCCTGTGGTGTTCCATCAGAGGTTGCGCACGTCACTGCTCGCCATCTGATTGCTGCCGATCTTCGCGGCATCGACACTCATGGTATCGTTCGCCTACCTCTTTATGTCAGCCGAATTCGCAAGGGCTTGATCGACGCGAAAGCCATGCCGTCGTTCGTCCGGGAATCAGCGACGACGGGTGTGATGGATGGTCATAATGCCTTGGGCCAGTATGTGGCGAATCGGGCGATGCGACGGGCGATAGAGAAAGCTCGTGACCATGACCTCGGAGCGATCACTGTCCGCCACAGTAATCACTACGGCGCGGCTGCCGAATATTCTCTACTCGCTGCGGAGGAAGGGATGATTGGGATCACGACAACCAATACGGCGCCACTGATGCCTCCCAAGGGCGGTGCCGCTCGTCGGGTGGGGAACAATCCTTTATCCATCGCCGTGCCTTCTGCTTTGGAGGCCCCTTTAACTCTTGATATTGCGTTTAGCGTGGTGGCGGCTTGGAACCTGATGCTGGCACACGGTCGAGGCGAAAAGGTGCCGTTCGGATGGGCACTCGATTCCCAAGGTCAACCGACGGATGATCCCTATGCTGGTTTTGTCGGCGGAGGAACGCTCTTGCCAATTGCGGATCACAAAGGGTTTGGATTGGCGATGATGATGGACATTCTGAGCGGTGTCTTGAGTGGTGGCCATTTTGCCGACCAAACCCGAGGCTTAAAGAGCGACGAGCCGGTTGAGGTTTGTCATTTCATGCTGGCGATCAATGTGGAGGCGTTCCTGCCCATCTCCGAGTTTGAAGAAAGAGTCCGGCAATTGGTGGAACGAATGAAATCCAGCCCGCGGGCGGATGGTGTTCAGGAGATTTTGGTTCCCGGTGAGCCTGAGCATCGTAAGTCGTTGGACCGACAGAACAACGGGATCTTGATTGAGGCTCGCCTCGGTGAGGAGCTGAACCTGATGTCGAGCGAACTCGGCTTGGGTTCATTTCTGTCCTAGATCCTCAGATTGCTGGGGTGAGGTCATTGTCGATTCGGATTTTCTTCGTGTAGCGGTACTTCGTTCGCTATCCGCGCTACACATTCGGAACGCCTTCATTTAGGTCGTTTCCGGGATCGGAACACGGCTCCTTTGTTTGTCGGGCGCCGTTTGCTTTCTTAGGAGTAGAGACTTTTTTTTCTGCCTTCTTCAGTTGCTCCAATTTGTGCCCAGTTTTCGGGCGTTTTCTGTGTTTTCTTCGGCCGCGTCCGCTCTGCGTTGGAAAGAAGCGAAGGCACGTCTCGTTCGGTTGGCAAGCTGGGTGCTTAAGGGGAGCGGACGACTTAATAGCGAACATTGTATTGAGAATAAAAGAGAGAATTCTACTTATGGACCTAACAAAAATTAACCGGACTTGGCTCAGCGCTCTAGTGGCTGCTTCTGCGGTGGAGGAATCCTTGCTCGCTCAGGGGAATGAGCCTCTCGCAATTGAGCAGGCGGTAGAACTACGGTTCAAGACGAGTCGAGGGAAGACGTACACGTTACAAGGATCTGATGACTTCAATGAATGGCGAAACTTGGGGGCTGCTGGCTATGGCGACGGTAAAATTAAGAAGCATTTCTTATCTGTCGACGACGCTGAGCAGAACCTCCGATTTTTTCGTCTGAATGTCGAAGAAGACCAGGGCGACGACGTTGCTGCCGGTGATCTGATTGGGAAACGCTTTATTTTGAACACGGGCGGTTTCCCTCAAACCATTGATTTCGTATCGGAGAACCAAGCGAATCGAAGCAGTGCGAACGCCATGGATACGGTTGACTATGAGTATTCGAAAACGGGGCCCGGTTCTGGGGGATTAGAGATCGTGAGTGGTGATTCCCGTCTGCGGTATTCGCTCGAATTTACGGGCCGGGAAGCAGGCGCTTTTCGCTTGGAAACGTTCCGGGGAGAGCGAATCGATGACATTGATGTGGGAACCTTTACCGTGCTGTCGATGCCCATGGCGCCTCCAGTTCCGGGCGAGATGCCCCCACTTCCGTCCGCCGAACCTGGTCTTGCAAAGTCGGTGATCAGTGGGCTCAGCTTCGTCTTCAATGATGGAGGAGAACCGATCTGGCTCCAATTTCAAGATGAGATGAACGGCAGGGCAATCGATGACGATGACGTCGAGGCGTTTGCTTATTCCATTGAACCGATCAACGAAGCAGAACAAGTGTTGCGCTTGGATTTTGGAGATGAGTTCCAAATGGAGCTTCACCTGGCTTACTCGGGAGAATGTTCTGGAACCTATATCTTGCGGGAAATTGAAGATGGGAATCTGGACGATGTCGATATGGGGACATTCAGTGTTTCCACCGAACCCATCGCCGCTGATTTAGATGATGATGGGGACGGTCATGACGGCAGTGGCAGCTCCGACGATGAAGATCAAGACGGCAGCGGGAGCTCCGACGATGAAGATCAAGACGGCAGTGGCAGCTCCGACGATGAAGACCAAGACGGCAGTGGCAGCTCCGACGATGAAGACCAAGACGGGAGTGGCAGCTCCGACGATGAAGACCAAGACGGCAGCGGGAGCTCCGACGATGAAGACCAAGACGGCAGCGGGAGCTCCGACGATGAAGATCAAGACGGCAGTGGCAGCTCCG
>CAYFGX010000056.1:0-46736 GCA_964342405.1 uncultured Verrucomicrobiota bacterium
TTGCTTTGATTGTAGTTACGTGATTCGGCAAGCCAGGGAAGCGTTTGAATGAGCGGGCCTAGGTCTTTTGGGATAGGGAGGAGATTTGGGGCGTCAGATCGGGGTTTCATCGGGTGTTTTCTTTTTCTGGTTTGATTGGTGATCGGGTGCCATTAGTTAGCGCCTTGGGAGCTCGTAACATTTTACTCATACCTCGTTGAAGGGGATTAGTTCAAATATATGTTTAGCCGTTATTCTATTGGTTTTATCAATGATGTGGGTTCGAGTACCTTCGCTTGAAATGATTGATGAGGGGAGCCTACGCTCCCTGTTTTGCTGGGGCTTGACAACATAGTTGCGAGAAGTAAATTACGAAAAAGAATTCAGGTGAAACAATTCGTGAAAAGTGATGCGCTTAAAATGGATCGTGCGGAGCCCGCAGTGTCAGGAGCCAACGGGAGCTGACCGAACGGTTAGTTGAAACCGATGGTGATTGGGATTCTAAAGTGAGAGTGAATGCATCGAAAGACAACGCCAAGTCGTTCCTGGAAGCAGCTGGAAGCTTGCGTCTCTCCTCTTGTGGTCGAAGGCTCAGAGTCGATTCTCAATCCTTCGGAGAGTTTGAAGCGTCCGATCCCTCGGATTCAGCCGAGGGGCTCAAGGCTCGGTTGGACGAGTCTGGCTATCTGTTTTTTCGTGGGTTCTTGAGTCAGGCTGCAGTTCAGGAAGCTCGTTTGCCGCTAGTCGAGTCTTTGAGTGCGGAATCCGCCTTGGATCCCAATTATCCCGTTGATGACGTGGTAGCGGCGCCGGGCTTCGAGAGCGATCTTCGGGCTGAGGAGGGACGCTATCCGGGGCTTCGTCACTTACCCCGGGACACGAGAGTATCTGTCTTGTTCGACCGCTTATTTGGTGAGAAATCGCTGTGCATTGATCACACTTGGATTCGAATCAAGACCCCGGGGCGTGCGACTGCGCCCCACTGCGATATCGTGTATCACCGCAAAGGGAGTCCTCGCTTACACACCATTTGGATTCCTCTGGGTGACGTTCCGCTGCAGCAGGGGCCGGTTATGATTCTGGAGGGATCCCACCGAGCGAAGCCTCTAGTGGAAAATTACTGCAATCTCGATGTAGCCGAGGGCAGAAATGCAACCCGTCTGAGGTTTCGCCACGGCGGTTTTTTTCGGGGCGGACAATACACGAAGAAGCCGGATGCCGCGCAGCGTGAGCTCGGGGGGCGCTGGTTAACCAGCGACTTTCAAGCGGGCGATGTTGTGGTCTTCTCTGCGTTTGCACTACACGGGGCTTTGGATAACCAATCTACTCGGATCCGCTTGTCTGTGGATGCACGATTTCAACCGGCGAGCGGCACGGTTGATCCTCGTTGGTTGGCACGGGAGAAAAAGGAGAGTTGAAGGGCGCTTGTATGGATTTTCTCAATTACCACCATCTGCGTTACTTCCGGGCGATTGCGCATGAGGGGAGTGTCACTCGCGCTGCCAAGGTGCTGAATCTCGCGCAGGCTTCGCTCAGTATTCAGTTGAAGAAGTTGGAAGAAAGTTTTGGGCAGAAGCTCTTCGCACGAGAGGGGAAGTCGATGGTTCTCACCGAGGCGGGGCGAGTGACCTTAGATTACGCGGAAGTCATTTTTCGAACCGGAGATGAGCTGTTGGATGTGGTTAAGCGGCGTTTACCCCAACAGCAGCGTCTCGTCCGAGTCGGTGCGGTGGCGACTTTGTCTCGCAACTTTCAGAGCTCCTTACTTCGTCCTCTTTTTAAGGAGGATGGCTTGGGGCTGATTCTTCGTTCTGGGACGATGTCGGATCTGCTCACCATGTTGGGCTCTCATCTCCTGGATGTCGTCCTCTCTAATCTGCCCGCGAGGAGAGACGAGAATTATGCCTGGCATTCTCACCTGATTGACGAACAGGAGATTAGTTTGGTAGGGCGAGGTTTTGGGAAGTCGTCCGAGACGTTCCAGTTCCCTCACGATTTAGCCACCATTCCGGTGTTGTTGCCGGGGCACGATAGTAATTTTCGTGAGTCATTTGATGTGATGATGGAGCGTCATGGAATCAAGCCTATCATTGCTGCTGAGGTTGACGATATGGCAATGCTGAGGCTGCTTGCAGTTGAAGGGGCTGGCTTGGCCTTAGTCCCACGGGTCGTCGTTCGGGAGGAGCTCCAGAATGGCATCGTGTCAGAGTATTATCGCTTTCCGGATGTTCGCGAATCCTTTTACGCCATCACGATGAATCGTCAGTTCCCAAACACGTTCATGAAGGATCTGTTGGATCCTTACAGCCCCTTGCGTTGAGGTAAGCGAGAAGGCGGAAGAGAGTGCTTTCTTTTGGAGCGTCGGGTATTTCGCCTGCCACCTTATTATTCACTCGTTTGAGTCGCCTGAATTGCCTGAATGGCTTGTTCCGCTGCTCGTCGAGTCAATAGGTCGTTGTGTCTTGCGGCCTTGAGTGCTGTTAGAGCGGACCGCGCTTCAGATCCCATCTCCCCTAGGACGTCGGCGGCACGGACGGTGATTAAAGGGTCTTGGTCGTTGGAAAGAAGCTTAATTAAGAGGGGGATCGTCTCCTTGGTTTCCTTGGATTGGCGCCAAAGGAATCGAGTGATAATCGGAATCAGCCAAGGTCGCCCTTCTTCCAATAGTTTCTTTCTCGCGATGGGGACCGCCGATTCAAGGAGCGGGTGAGGCGCCAGTTGGGCGAGAAACCAAACGGGGAACTGAACGTTGTTCAATCCTATCGGTTGCAGTCCGTATTTCGTAGGGAGATCGCAAGTCCAAGATGTGCGAGTGCTCGGCGTGGTTTCAAGAGCGCGCACAATCGTATCGGCGCACGCCTTGTTGAGTTCTGATATCTTGGCGATTGCATATGCGGCTGCACATCTCAGGGTGGCATCTTCTGCCTCGAGTAGTGGGCGTAGATTCGGGAGCGCGCTTTTTGCTGAGGGGCCAGTGTTCGCAATGATTCCAATAGCTCGGGCCCGAGTTGTCGCGTCGTGATGGGGCTGGAGTCTTTTTTCCAAGGTTGGAATCGCGTTGCTTGCTGCGGCGCCCATTCTGATGAGCGAAGCGAAAAGATTCGATTCTGCGGCCTGCCAATCGGTGGGGTTCTCTAGTGCCTGGATAATCATAGGGATCTCAGAAGCAGCCCTTGGTCCCAGGACGGAGATTGCCAGTAGACCGTTGTAGGGCGGCTGGGAGGGATTGTTCCAATCCAGCGGAAGCAAGGAATCGAGGATCGTGCTTGGACATTGGTGAGTCGAGTGGATCGCTGCATAGATGGAGTTTTTTGTTCTCGGATCTTGGAGTAAATGCTTGAAGGTCTGACTTACTTGGGGCGACTCCGGGGCGATACTCAGTGCCGCTATGTGGGCGAACGCGCTGTTGAAGGATCGGGGTTCTTGCGCGACTTCGAGAATGACGGGGAGGGCGGCCTTGGCAGTGGGGCCATAGGCTGCAAGAGCAAGGAGGGCGTTTCGTTGGATGAATTCTGATCGGTTGGGATAGGGGAGCCGCCTTCTTAAGTTCTTAGGCAATCGTCCCCAAATGCGCTCGTATTCCTTGGACCAGAATGAGTCGTTTGATTTGGCTGCTGCGGCAAGATGACGGATTGGGTCAGAGGAGAGTTTAGCGAGGTCACGAGACGCCCGGCGCTCGTCGGTACGTTCGAGGTAGTGGTAGAACTCGAGTCCCGCAATGTTGGGTGGCGGCTCTAGGCTAAGGAAAGCCAGCACCGAGAAACACAAGATGGCGGCAAGCCCGAAGCAAGCGATCTTGAGGGCGCGAGGTAAGCCGCTTCCTGAATCCGGTCGCTGCTTCCGCATGATTGACTTAGGTCGTTGCCGCTAGGCAATGATATCTTTGATCACGTGACCGTGGACGTCCGTCAAGCGCATGTCTCGGCCGCTGAAGCGGAATGTCGAGCGTGTGTGTTGAACCCCCATGAGGTGAAGCATGGTGGCGTGGAGGTCGTGAACCTCGACGCGGTTATGGACTGCCTTGTAACCCCACTCATCGGTCGCCCCAAAGATGGTTCCTGGCTTTACGCCCCCTCCGGCAAGCCAGACGGTGAAGCCGAATTGATTGTGATCTCGGCCATTCTTGCCCTGGGCAAATGGCGTGCGTCCGAATTCCCCAGACCAGACCACCAGCGTTTCGTCGAGCATGCCGCGTTGCCGTAAATCTTTCAGTAGGGCGGCGATTGGTTGATCAACGGCTCGGGCATTGTTTTCGTGGCCGCCCTTAAGATTGTTGTGTTGATCCCAGCGATCACCGCCAACCCGTGGGCAGGTTAATTCCACAAAACGCACACCGCGCTCAATCATCCTTCTCGCGATCAAGCACTGGGCGCCATAGATGCGGGTGGGTTCATATTTTGACTCCAATCCATAGGTTTCTTTGAGGTGCTCAGGTTCTTGATCCAGCGACATCACTTCGGGAACGGCCATCTGCATCGCGTAGGCTAGCTCGTAGTTTCGAATCGCCGATTCGAGACTGTCGTGCTGTCCAAATTTCTCGACCGCCATGCCATCGAGCTGACTGATGAAGTCCAGCTTTGCTCGTTGTCTCTCAGGAGTTGCCTCGCTAGGGGTAATATTTGCGACTCCCGTTCCGGAAGGTTTGAAGACCGAGCCTTGGTAGCTTGCGGGAAGAAAGCCACTACCGAAACAGTCGAGCCCTCCAGGAGGAATCAGGCCTCCGTTCAAGACGACGAAACCAGGCAAGTTCTGATTCAAACTCCCCAGCCCGTAGTTCACCCAGGCGCCCATGCTGGGCCGGCCTTGCAGGCCACTTCCCGTGTGGAGAAAATAATTTGCGAAGGTGTGCTCCGGAAAACCGGAGGTCATCGAGCGCACGACGGCCAGCTCATCAACGCATTGGGCGACGTGGGGAAAGAGATCGCTGACAGGGATTCCTGAGCTACCGTATTGATTGAATTTCCAAGGACTGGCCAGAACGGTTCCGTTGTTATTGAACTGGGTGGGCTCGACGTTAAAGAGTTTTCCAGGGTCTTTTCCGTTGTACTTGTCGAGCATGGGCTTGGGATCAAAGGTGTCGACCTGCGACGGGCCTCCGTCCATGTAGAGGAAGATCACGTTCTTCGCTCGCGCTGGGTGATGAGGGCCGTGTCCGGCGTTGTTTGGCTGCGCTGTGGTGAGCGCTTCGCTGCCGAAAGCGCGATCCGTTTGCAGGGCGGCCAGCGCCAAGGCTCCGAAACCACTGGAGCATTTGGCGAGCATCTCCCGCCGATTCATGGGGCGAGGACGCATGCGTCGACAAGGGTAGAGGCTAGGGGTTCTCATCGGAGAAATATGAATTCTTTCGTGTTCACGAGGATGTGGGCGAAGTCAGCCCAGAGATCAAGATCCTCCAGTCCAACATTGCGCTCCTCTGCTTGGTTCGTCAAAAAACTTGCCGCGGTTTCCTTTTCTTGGACGGAGGCGGTGCGCCCGAAGGCACATCGATACATCCAGTCGATTCGATCAGGCACTTCCTGGATTTCGGTCTGGGCGAGGGCCCGTTGCGCCCATCGTCGTGACAGGTCGATGACGAGAGGATCGTTGAGGAGAATCAAGGCCTGTGCCGGAACGTTGGAAACATTGCGTCTCCCCATGGAACTGAACGGAACGGGGGTGTCAAACGTGAGCATGAAAGGGGAAAGAAAATTCCGCCGAACGGACACGTAGATCGAGCGGCGTCCCTCGCCGTCGAGTGGGCCGCTCTTCTTTGGTCTGCCACGACCATCCATGAAGGCCGTCAAATGGATTGGAACTGGAGGGCCAAACGGTTTTGGATCCAGATCCCCAGAGAGAGCCAAGAGTGAATCTCGGATGGCTTCGCCTTGGAGTCGCTTCGGGGGACGATGATGCCAAAGCAGATTTTTGGGGTCCAATTTGATCGCTGCGGGATCTGCCTGGCTCGACATTTGGTAGCTTCTCGAAAGCATGATGTATTTGATCATGCGTTTGATGCTTTGCCCTTCACGGAGGAAGCGTTCGGCGAGATGGTCGAGTAGAGCGGGGTGAGAAGGCCGCTGTCCCAGGACGCCGAAGTCGTCGACCGTTTCAACGATGCCCCGTCCCATCAGGTGGTGCCAGATGCGATTGACGATCACGCGAGACGTGAGTGGGTTGTCCGGGGCGTTGATCTCTTCCGCGAGTTCGAGACGGCCGCTGCCGCGCTTGATGGGCATCGGTGTGTTACCGGAGATAGCGGTGAGGAAGTGTCTTGGTTCACGATTTCCCGGCTTCGAGGAGTTGCCTCGAATCAGGATCCGATCATCCTCGCTTGTGCCGTCCATCATGGCGAGTGCCACTCGAGATCGGCGGACTATTTGGCCTCCGAGCTTTGCTCGCTTCTGACTCCATGCACGCACGAGCTGGGATCCCGCCTCGGACTGATTCAATTCGGCCTCGGCTGCCTCGGCAAACTTGGCAAAATGGCTTTCTGCCTCCTTCAACTCGCGATCAATCCTCGCTAGCTCTTCCGAGTCGAGCCCCTGCGTGACCATCTGAACAAACAATTGTTTGTTTGCAGCGGGTACAAACTCCAGGTGGAGGCGGTGCCCGACATATCGATTGAGGTTCATCGTTACCCAACGATCACCCGCTTTGATCGCTTTGATCGTCTCTCCATGTAAGGGCCCGGCGACGAGGCGATGCGAATCGACGCAGGCGACAATGTGGCCGATCCCATCGACCCGGCAACTGACTCGACCGTTTTTCAGTTGAAAGGTTGGCGTGCGGAGGGTGCGCCCACTCTTCGGGAGCCGGGAGACTTTGCTTTGATTCTGCATGGCGCCCTCGGTGATTGATTGGAGACCGAACCAGATCGGGTCGTTGACCGCTGCCCCGAAGCGTGCGATTTCCACAGCTCCATCCGGCTTTGCGTTGAAGTAGGCCAGACCGGCCTCTCTCGGAGCCGAGCCAAAGCTGTATCCGTCCTGCAGGTATTGTTCTGGAGAAAGGTTGTTGTAGTTGATGATGATCCCGTTGTTCGTGACGGGTGCACGGGTGCTTGGTGGCCGAATTCCTTTGGATTCGAGGTGTTGTTGGATTCTCTTTCGATGAACGGCGTCGAGTTCCTTTAACTGGCCTGCGACGTGCTTATTCTGCTCGATTGATTCGAATCGGACCTGTCGGTAGTCGCTGCTCTGAAGGAACCCGGATAGGGAGTAGTAGTCAGCGGTTGAGATCGCATCGAATTTGTGATCGTGGCAACGAGCGCATGCGACCGTCACGCCGAGGAAGGTCTTTGACATGACATCGAGCATGTTGTCGAAGCGATCGGATTCATCTTTGCGGATGTCGACCGGTGAGTGGACCCACTCGCCGAGGAACCAAAACCCGGTACCAAGGATAGACTCGTTGAATCCTTTCTCAGGATGCAATCGCGGTTCGGGAAGCAAATCTCCCGCGATATGCTCTCTAACGAATTGGTCGTAAGGTATGTCGGCGTTAAGAGCGCGAATCACGTAGTCTCGGTATTGGAAGGCGTTTGGCGTGTCATTGTCGAACTCGTGGCCCCGCGATTCGGCGTAACGGACAAGGTCCAACCAATGCCTTGCCCAGCGTTCGCCAAAGTGGGGAGACGCCAAGAGTTGATCCACTACCGATTCAAGTCCCTTTGATTGACTTTCATGTGAGAGTTTTTCTACCGCTTCTGGGCTAGGCGGGAGTCCGGTGAGATCAAAGTAGATCCGGCGCAGCAGTGCGGTCGGATCCGCATCGGGTGCCGGAGTGAGCTTGGACTCCTCGAGGGAAGCGAGGATGAATCGATCGAGATCCTTCCGCGGCCAATCTGAGTCTTTGACCGTCGGCAAATCAGTCGAGGCGACGGGTTGCCAAACCCAGAAACTGTCTTTCCTTTGCGCCAGGTCGAAGGTGTCTCGCTGCCCCGTAGCCTTAGGTTCTGGTTCGTTTGGCCAAGGGGCGCCCATGTTGATCCATTGAACGAAGGTATCGATGGCCTCGTTGGGTAACTTGCCCTTGGGTGGCATCTCGTAGGAAGCGGACTCGTAACGGATCGCTTTGATGAGCAGACTTGCCTCTGCATCTCCGGGGACGATGGCCGGTCCCGTGTCCCCTCCACGGAGGTGGTTTGATCTGCTATCGAGGAGCAGTCCTGCCTCGAGTCGCTTGGCGTTCACGCTATGGCATTTGTAGCAATTCTCGGCCAAGAGGGGTCTGACTTTCTTTTCGAAGAATTCCAGTTCTTGAGGCGTTGCTTGGCGTTCCTGTCCCTTTGCGGTTACGGGAATGAAACACACTAGTAATCCCGCGAGGGAGCCGTAGGCGGAGCTTCGGAGATAGCGGAGGATCTTCGCCGATGATAATCTCATGTCGTGTCTATTCGTGAACACTATGCGACTTCAGTTTGTTGACTGATCATAAGGTTAGTGTTTGTCAGAGGAAGATGTCGAGGATGCTTTGCGACTTTGGATTAATGGTTTGCGACATTGCTGCGAGGCGACCATGATGGTCGTGTGCAAGCCAGTCAGCGGAAACACGTCGCGCTTGTGATTGAGTCGTCCCGATCGTATGGGAGGGGGCTCTTGCGGGGAATTGCGCAGTACTCCCGCATGCAGGGTCAGTGGTCTTTATGGCACGAAGAAATGACGATCGACGCAGACTTGCCTCGGTGGCTTTCTGATTCGAAGGCAGATGGCGTGATTGCCCGGCTTGATGATCACATCATCGATCCCTTACGCCAGCTGAACTTACCGATCGTTGACGTGCGGTGTCGTCGCCGGTACTCAGGGATTCCGCAGGTGGAAACGGATGAACAAGTCGTGGCGAGGATGGTCTTTGAACACCTATGGGAACGTGGCTTCCGGCGCTTTGCGTTCTGTGGTTATCGAGGGGCGCACTACTCTGAGGCGCGGCTGAACTATTTTCGCGAGATCGTACGCGGTGAAAACTGTCCTTTTGCGTCATATGAGACGGATGGTAAATCGGAAGCCTCGGTCTCAAGTATCGAACGGAAAGGGGTGACCGACGGGGTGGGGCTCGGTGGATGGCTGTCGCAGTTGAAGGCTCCAACAGGATTGTTCGTCTGCAATGACATCAGAGGGCAACAGGTGCTCAACGTTTGCCGGGACCTCGGGTTGTCGGTTCCTGATGACCTTGGAGTCATCGGGGTGGATGATGATCATGCGATTTGTCCATTGAGCGATCCGCCACTTTCGAGCGTGCGACCAAATGCTGAACGGATCGGTTTCCGAGCTGCCGAGACCTTGGCAGAGTTAATGGATGGAGCGAGAGCCGTGGAGAAGACGGAGTACATTGCTCCGACTGGCGTTGTTCAGCGATTGTCGACCCAGGTAAAGGCGGTGGACGATCGCGAAGTGGCGAATGCGTGTCGGTTTATTCGGGAGAACGCGTGCAACCAAATCAGTGTAGACGATGTGGCTCGCCTCACCTCACTTTCTCGGCGGCAACTCGAGCGGCGCTTTCGCATCGCGCTAAACCGGTCCCCGCACGACGAAATCACATCAGTGCAGACAGACCGTGTGAAACAGCTCCTCACCGAAACCGATCTTCCGCTCGAGCAACTCGCGCCGTTGGCCGGTTATGATTACAAGGAGCGGCTCAGTGCTGTCTTTAAGCGAGTTACGGGTGAGACTCCCGGTCAATACCGCCGTCGATCCGAGCGGGAAAAGGACCTAGGAGGTCGTTAACATCGTTGTTGTTTCGAGAGTGTATTACTGGCTGGATTCATGCGCTTGGCACCGCAAGGCCGGTCCAACGGGGCGGAAGAGTTTTTTCAATGAGGGGGATTCTCCGCAAGCGCCCTGAGCGTCAGCGGTTCGAGTGAATGCCGATTTTCGAAAGCCAGGCGAGGGCGTCCCTTGGCCAAATGCGGGCGTCACCCTCAGGGTAGAGACCATAGCCGTGTCCTCCTGAGGCATAGAGCTTGAAATCGTGTGTGAGCCCCAATCGCTTCAGGGCTGCCGAGTAAATCTTACTTCCAATGACGTGGCGCTTGTCATCTTCGGTATGGATGATGAGGGTTGGAGGAATCGTTGGCCCGAGTCGCAAATCACTTGCCACGCCTCCGTGTCTATCATCGAGGTAGGCTGGATAGATCAACAGCGCAAAGTCGGGACGGCAGCTCTGCTGGTCGGCATCATCAATGGGCGAGTAGGATCTTTCATTGAAGGTAGTACTGGCTTTTGCCGCGAGATGGCCACCGGCTGAAAAACCGCTGATGCCCAGACGCTGGGGATCGATGTTCCACTCGGTGGACCGGGCCCTCACGAGTCTCAATGCTCTTTGGACATCGTGGAGCGCTCCTTCTCGGTTGTTGGGGGTTCGATACTTCAGCACGAGCGCGGTGATGCCGGCTCGATTGAGCCATTCCGCGACGCTTGAACCCTCTTTATCAACGACCGTGTATCGATAACCGCCTCCAGGGCAAATAATCACCGCCGGAGTAGGTGTCGATGAGCTCTTCTTGGTTCTAAACAGGGTTAAGGTGGGGCGACTCACGTTGGTAATTCGCCGATAGCCATCGTCTCTCTTGATCTCGGACTCAGGCAGGGGAGTGACAGCGCCCGGTGCCTTGCCGTCAGGCCATAGGTCAACCACCAGGTCGGCTGGGAATGCCGCCAGGCTTGTCAGCCAAAGGAGTGTCAGGAAACGAATCATGGCGAATAACGACGACTCTGATGATTTCAGAATTAAGGGGCCTTGGATACTTGTCTCCGAGGTGCCTGCTCTGGTGCTCGTGCCTGTTCGCCTCTCTAGGTCAGGGGGCAGTGTTCGCGCTTACTGGTCAGAGGCGCTTGCCTTCCAGGTCTCGTAGAGCCGGTGCAGTTCCTCGACTTTGTCGGGATAGGTCTCCGCAAGGTTTTGTCGTTCCCGGTGATCAAAGGCTAGGTTGGCCAGGAATAGCTGATCTTTGTCGGTCAACTTGCCTTGATTGCTGGTGTCTCGGGGATTTCCGATGAGCTTCCAGGCTCCCGACCTCACCGCCCATTGAGGTTTTCTTTGATTCCCTGTTTCCCAGAAGAAGGTCTTGTGTCGGTCTGGAGCTGTCGCCGATTGGATGATGGGAACGAGTGAATCCCCATCCAGTCGACGATTTGGGAGGTCAATGTCGCACAGTTCAGCGATTGTCGGGAGCCAATCAACGGCCGTGGCGAATTGGCCACGCACGTGACCTTCGGGCAAGTGACCCGGCCAGCTGATGATCGCAGGAACGCGTATGCCTCCTTCGAATAAGCTGAATTTGGCCCCGCGATAAGGCCCTGCATTGCCGCCACCGCCAAAGGTCCGCACTTCGGTGGAATGACCGTGGTCGGATTGGAAGATCACGATGGTGTCCTCGGTGAGTCCGGCCTTGTCCAGAATGCCGAAGAGCTGTCCGATCATTTCATCCATGGTCGAAATGAATGCGGCGTACATCTTTCTTGGCTCGGGGAGGTCTTCGTAGACTTTGCGCCACTTATCCGTACCCTGAAGAGGGTAGTGCGGCACATTGATGGCCCAGTAGATGAAGAACGGGTCTTCTTGGTTGTGATGAATAAACGCCTCGGATTCCTCGATCATGAGCTCAGGAAAAAAGCGTCCGTCCTCCCAGATCTCCTGCCCGTTGCGCCAGAGGTCATGACGATTCGGTCCTTCCCAGTAGAAGAAGTGAGACCAGTTATCGATGCATCCTCCCATGTGACCGAAGGAATGATCAAAACCCTGTCCGTTGGGCATGGTATCTGGCGTGTAGCCCAGGTGCCATTTGCCGATGTGTCCTGTCTTGTATCCGCCCGCCTTCATCATTTCCGCCAACGTGAGCTGGCTGCTCGGCATTCCTGGGCGGCCCTCTTGGGAGCCGACATTTCCAGGAACACCCGCCCGCTGGGGATACCTCCCGGTAAGCACGGCTGCTCGTGATGGGGAACAGACCGGGGCTGCGGCGTAGAATTGGGTGAAGCGGACGCCCCGTTCGGCTAGTCCGTCAAGATGAGGCGTTTGGAGATCGGTGGCTCCATAGCAGTTTAGGTCGATCGAACCCTGATCATCCGTGTAGATCAGAATGACGTTTGGTTTCCGCGGGGCGGCGGATGTTGTTTGGGCAACAAACAGGCACAATAGGATGGCCAGGATGGTTTTTGCGCAGTGCATTCTCCTATCATCGTGAATAGATCCCATCCCGGCAACAGCATTCAGAATAGTTTTCCGCGAGATCTCGTCTAACCTTTGCCGTGCTGTTTCTCACAGCATTATGTCGATTTTGTGGCGAGTACTCGCCACTCGAGAGGATTCGGGTCTGGATTCAAATGGCCAACGGTTTCTGAGTCGGTGAAGGTCTCGTTTTGGATCGGATGGTCGCATCTCATTTGGGCCTGAGTGGTGATGGGCTCGAGAGATTTCCGTCCGCCCGTCAATTTGAAGGCGGAAATCCGAAAGTTTCTCGTTGTGAAGATCAGTTCGCAGATGCGGTTTGGGCACAACATAGTTCGCAAGTGGCTTGTTTATTCCATGAAAGACGAGCGGTTCGTGCAGTGGCTCGATTCTCCTTGAGTAGTTCAGGAATGTCTTCGTTGGTGCCGAAGTAAGTTTCGTCCGGAGTTTGGCCTCGGAATGCAGAGTGGGGGAGATGCGTGTTGTGTTCGGTGACGTAGAATTCCACCAGATTCCTCACGGCGTTGACCGAGTCGAGTGTGTTGAGGTAGAGCCATTGGTTCTTGAGTATTCGCCACCAGGACTCGATTAGGGAGTTGGAATAGGAGATTTCAGTTTGGGCGAGAACGCGTTTGAGAATGCCGGAATCGACCAGTTCGTCGACGGCACTGTTAAAGTTCTCGACTCCACCATCAACGAGTAGGTTTGGTTTTTCCTCGCTGAGACCGCGCGAGGCGGTGAGGAGAATCTCAGCAGTCACAGTTGGATCGAAAGTCGAAGATACTTTCCAGGCGAGTATGCGTCGTGAGAAGTTGTCGATGACACCGTGAAGGTAGGCTCGAGTTCCATCGAGAAGTCGAATGATGGTTGTGTCGACATGCCAAATCTCATTTGGTTTGGATGCTCGAATTCCGATTGTCGGTTTGGCGGGATGCACGCGTTTGCGAGGCCGGCGTAAACCATGAACTCGAATGAGCCGATACCAAGTGGCTGCGGAGGCGAATACCTTTTCTAGGCGCTGTGCCAGCAATGCAAGTGTGCTGGTTGGGACATGCCGGTATTCTTTTGAAGTGGCCATTTCCTTGATCACTCGAGTTTCGGCAGGAGTGAGCTGATGCGGAGTTGTTCCAGTTCATCGATCGAGACGACTTCTCGCGGCAAGTTCCTCAACCAACCTCGAGCGGTAGATCGGGGAACGCCGCGGTCGAGTGCGATCTCGATCCTGCCAGTAGAATAGACGAGATTTCGAAGGCGGTGGTCATAGATTCGCTGATTTCGGGCCGCATTGACCATAGATCGATGTTGCCTCGGCGCCTGACCATTTTTCAACCAGACGATTATGATTTGTCAGAGAAGGCGCTGTAAGTGGCGAGAACTCGTCAAAAAAAGTGCTAGAGGCTGTGAAAAACAGCAGCGCCGGATTTTTCACGAGGATAACCTAAAACTACCAATATAGTTACTTATTCAAACTGGGAGACACGCCAAATTGCACTGGCTTGTTCCGCCATCCATGATTGGCATGATTCGATTTGGTCTCGTTTCCATTCCGGGTATCTGGCGATCTTTTGGCTAATTGCATAGGGACCCTTCTGCAAAATGCCTCTCTTTTCTTCAAAAGCTTTCTGGCCTAGAACTGTGTTCTGTCCGGCCGTGGCGAGCGTCATGTTTCCCAGCCGGTCAGAGTATTCTTCAATGCCTTCTTCTCCAAAATATTGAATCCAGTGGTCCTCGGGATGCTCAGGCAAGACATGCTCGAGTGTCAGAGAGGCTTCATCAATTTGAATCGAAGGCTGAAGATGTTGTTCAATTCTAGCAAGGATGTGCCGAACCTTCTTACTCGATTGTCGAGTTTTGAATGTGCGGGTCGAGAAGGAGTGTTTGAATTCGTCGTCGGATGGATAAACTTTGCGGAGATCCCTGAGTGACTGATCAAAGCCCTTTCCGTTGAAAATCTCGCGAGCAATACTGTTGTAGATGCCTTCCTGCTCCTTTGCTGGCTTTTGGCAAACCACATTGTAGCGGATTGAAATGATCTCGATCGCGCGGAGGAGTTTTGAAAAATCTTGTGACGACCATTTCTCCCAGGCTGAAAGCAGGAGACCTTGAGGCTGGACTACATTGAAAAGATTGAGAGCCCTGAGGCTTTGCTCGACGTGCTGTGACAAATTGTGGATTGCCCAGAATTCATCTCTATAATCCTGGAGTGCTGCGTAGACTTCGGCATTTCGATCTAGATTTCGCAAATGGCCAAACGCTTGTTCTGGCGTGACGATAGAGCGCTTAATGCGTTTAAAGAGATCGTTTTTTCTAGCCAGCGGATTGCGGCGGTTCCACTCGGAGAGAAGGTATCGAGTAAAATCATGTTTGCCGAGTTGGGTGAGAATCTGTCCCCATTGAACTTCGAGCTCTTGAATTCGTGTTTCGTGTGTGGCATTGCCCTGGTCAATAATGGCGAAGAGGAAATTCTTTAATAGGTCTGGGGTGGAGAGCTGAACTCCTCTAGCGTTAAGGGTTTCGAATACTCGATAGGCGTTAACTTCGCTGCCTACGCGAATTGTAGTGAAGAGCAGCAAGCTAGCCATTCGGTCAATGAAGTTTGCGATCCGTTCGCCGTTGAATTGGGCTGCCCGAAGCTTGTCTTGGAAATAACGACAGGCATCAGCAAGCTGACGTTCCGACTTCTTGATTCGAGATACTCGAGGTTTCTCTAGGCTCGCAAGGTAAGTTTTGAAGTAATCTTGGTTGTTACGATTTAGTGTGAGTTTGTTCTCTACGGTCAAAGAGACCGGATCTAAAGCGCCGATGTAACTCGTCCGTAGGGCTTCCAGACGCTTCTGGTTCTTGTCGGATTGTTGACCTGCTTCAATCAGTTCCTTCAGTATGTAAAGACCCGCGATGATGATCAAAGTAATGGTGGTCAATCGTTGTTGGCCATCGATGATGATGAATGTTTTCTCGTCGACTCGTTGGAGGACGAGGTAACCCATGTAGTGTTCTTCCTCGGAATCGGTGATGACTTCGTCGATATCCTGCCAAAGATCACTCCATTGTTCGTCAGTCCAGGCGTAGTCTCTTTGAAAGCGTGGCACTTGATACTTGAGGCCATTTCCAAGAACCTCTCGAAAACTCTTGTTGGATGTATCAAAATTGATGGTGCCCATGATTTGTAAACGAAACCTACGACCGAACCGCTCCTTTCGCAATCGTTAGTCCTAGTCTAAAAAACTCAAATCCCCACCTTGTTGTTCTGAGGATTGGAGATTTGAGACTTGAATTCGCGAAATGAGAGTGCGAGTTCGTTACCTTTTAGGGTTCGTCTGAGACCCCAGACTAGGTGGTAACTCGTGATTCCCGACGGATAAAGATGAACTGAAAGATCGCGAAGCTAGCGACAATCACTGCCACGTCGACAATCAGAAAAATCCCGATTTGTGTGAGTTGATGGGGGATGAAGCTTAAGCCGATCAAGGAGGCGATCACCCAAGCTATGTCACTCGCCACGACTCCCCACAACAACGGACGGGGTATCGCCTGACGCTGACTAAGCCATCCCAAGAACGTGGCGAAGCCGACGAGGTTGATGCCGACAAATATCAAAATGCCTGGGGCTTGGATCCCCATCAGCCGGGCGAGCATTGGAGAGCTCGAGCACATGACCAGGCCGCTGATGCCCGAGAAGATCGCGTTTATTTGAAGAGTTCTCCGTAATATTCCGCTGCTAGCTTGGTTCTTCATTGCGATTCAAGAAATCGCAGATTGAAAAACAGATAGCAAGAAAACTTTAAAAAAATATAGTTATTGTGATTTGTGGGATGTCTAAATGTTTCCAAATTGGTAGCGTCAGATAGCGTTATTTGCCTAATTCCTAGCGAACGACCTCGATGACGATAGCTCCATCAATGACTTGAATGCTCGTCACTGAGACCGGGCTTCCGTCGCTGCTCGAGATGGTGAGGAATTTATGTGCGGTGGCTATCGGAAGCGTGATGGTATTCCCTTCGACTACCACACTTGCATCGGTTGCAAAAGCCTCCCCAAGTTGCCCAGAGGTCATCACTTGCAGCGTCGAGACCACCGGTTCGGGAGCGGGAACGAATGCGAGGTAGTTTAGAGCCGTGGTCTCGTTGGTTCGGTTTTCTTGTTCGGAACCAATGCTGAGCCGAAGCGTTTTCTCGCCCGAAAGCTCGAGTCGGATGGGGGTCCCGTCAGCGTCGAGTAGGGGCACGTATCGGTAGTTAAACTCCATTCCCATGTTGGGAAGGGTGAAAGTTCCCAGGCGAGACGTGGCTTGCTCAGGAGCGCTTGGGTCGCCGGTAACCTCATCGAGGTGGATGGCTTGAGTTGCCCGTCCTGCGCCCCGAAGATACACGTGATAGACTCCTTCACTGAATTCGCGTGTGTAGTTGAGCCATTCGCCGCCTTCCGTATTCGTGATCTGAATCTCAGGGAGTTCAGCTTGTCGGTAGTGTTCTCTTATCGTGTCGTTTACGGCGGGATCTGGACCGCTAAACTCTTCGGCTGAGCCCGTTTCTGAAGCGCCAGCTTGAGTCGCAACGGGATCGAAAGACCGGTAGATGGCTTTGTCCTCTTCGGCGGGCGCGGTCTCGTAGTCGAAGAAATCAACGCCGGGTTCGCCTTCTCGGTCCACGTAGCCTTCGTTGGCGTTGACTCCCGCGCCGTTTTCCTTAAACCCAGAGATCTCAGGGTCGTTGATGAATCGGCCCCCGTCGAAATTGTAATCCTCGAGCTCGATGATCTTGACCTCGTCGGATTGGAGGAAGGCTTGAGAAAAGGTGTCGAAAGTCCAAATCGTCTTGGCCGTTGCTCCGTTTGGTGCCGGAATTTCTAATCGGGCATCGTAGACTGTATTGGCATCAAGCGAGGCTAATGAAACAGCGAGATTGTTGCCCGTGGCCGTTATTTGCAGGCGCTGGGTGACTTCGGAGCCGTTTAGCCAAAGTCGAATCCCAGCAGAATCGACCGGGGTTTCGTCGAGGGACGATAGGGTGAACTGGATTCCTGAGTCTGCCGGATGAAAATTGGTTCGGTTCAGCGGTACAAGGTTCAAGACGTGTGGCCAGGACGCGATTCCGCGGGAGGTGCCGGGGAATGGAACGTCTCGATCCAGCGATTGGACCGAGAGATTATCGAATGTGGTATCGGCGATCCCTAGATCCGCATCGGTGACATCACTCCCGCGATAAAAGTTGAAGAGTCCGATGGCCCCAGCATCATAGGAGTCGTCGGTTGCGTGGAAGCTCACGATCGGAGAGGTGAGATCGGTGAGATCGTAGACGTCGGCGTTAAAAATGGTGCCTTCTGCTCGCATCACGAAGCGATATTGATGGCCTGGCTCGAGACTCAGGTTGGCTGCCCCGATTGTTCCAGCCGCCGCTTCTCCCGTGACGATATTGAACTGGATCTGACCTCGAGCCCCGGATGCTTGTTGTGGATCGTAGTTGAAGACGTAGCCAAGGGTCTGGCCGAGGCCGATCTCAGTGGCTCGGAACAACACCCCGAAGGCTTGATTGACGTCATTATTCCAATCGACGATGTCGACAGCCGCTGAGAAGTCGCCGTGAGAGGCTTCCCGGTAAGTGAAGGATCTTGCTGGCCCAGCGTCTGGAACCGGAGGGGCAGGGCTTTGAAGTCGGTAGGCTTTGCCGGATGCATCCGAGTCGGGAAAGGTAAAGATCGACGAAGCCCCGACGATGTCCAAGGGGCTAAAACGAGTCCAGCCAGCATCATCGCCATCGTTGAAGTCCTCTGTCTGGGCCAAGCCGGTCAGAGGGATGTTGAGTAGGGTGAGGCTGACGAGCGTCGTGGCTGCTGAGAATAGCAATCGGTTGGGATTCATGTCGGTATAATAACCAGGTGTTGGATCTTGTGGCGAGTCTTCTTATCGTGCCCCTGTGTCTGATGGGTGGCATTTCTGGATCATTCGTGGCGCAATCTCTCTTGACCCTTTGGGAGGAATTGAAAAGAGTGGGGGATGCCCCGAAAACTAAGTGCCATTGCCCCGGACTGGTGGGACTACACAACGCTTGACGATGATATCATCGCCGAAGCTGCGGCCCTAACACCCGCCAAAATGAAAGGCCTTTCGAGGCCCGGTTTTCAGGTGAAGTTCTATGACACCTTGGAGGATTTTTACCTTGCAGAAGCCCTGGAATACATCGACGCGTGGCGTCAGTCCACGGCGGATAATCCGGTGGGTATTTGTGGGCCCATTGGTCCGACCGAACAGCTGCCTCTCGTTGCGCGATTGGTGAATGATTTAAATCTCGATGTCCGTGCCGGACATTTCTGGGGGATGGACGAATGGTATCTTGATGGCGCGGAGGTCTCCCCTGATCACCCTCTGTCCTTTGAGCGCGCCGATCGGAAGATGTGCTTCGACCGCATTCCACGCCGGCTTCGGATGAGTGATGAACAATTGCATTTTCCTAAAGCAGATGTGAGGGCGTATCGCAAGTCTTGGGACGGTGTTCGCTGCGCGGTAATGCAGGGAGGGCAGGGCGATGTCAAACATTGGGCCTTCAATGATCCCCTGCCGAGGAAAGGCAAGTTTAAGCATGAGCCGCCGTCGGCGTCCCACTACCGACAACTTGCGACTCGCATTGTCGATCTCCATCCATTGACCATTGCGCAAAATGCTCGAACTTCTGGGGGCGGGAACATCTCTTTGGTGCCGACGCAGGCGATCACCGTGGGGCCAGTCGAAACTTGGATGGCGGAGAAGGTATCGATCTGGCATGCGGGAACCCATGACAATGCATTCGGGCAGAGGCTGACAACACTCATGATCGCTAAGAAGCTCGTCGATTCCGCCGTTCCCATGTCGCTGCTAGGCGATCACCCGAATGTTCAGTTCAATTTCTTCCGCGGCGGAATTGGCGATTGCCGTATCGAGATGCATTGATTTGTTCGCTGCCGTCTTGTGAATCGTCAAGACAGCAAGTGTCCGAATGTGCTCTGGGTTGAACTGCGATCGCAGTCTCGCTGTTTTCTGCTCACCACGTGCCTCGAGTCGCACACTTGAAATCAGCCTGCCTGAAGGCTATAAGTTCTAGAGCATGTCGGCACCCAAAATCCTAGTCATCGAAGACGAGGATCTTCAGTACGAGATCTACGAAGAGTCCTTGGATGAGTTCGAACTCATCCGTGCGACGAGTGGTAGTGAGGCGCTCCGAATGATTTCGAGTGCGGTTCCCGATTTGATCCTCCTCGATCACATTTTGGAATCGGGCGAGGAAGGGCTTTCGTTTCTCGCGGATTTCAAACAGTTGTTGCCTCATGTCCCCATCGTGGTTGTGTCGGGTGCCCTCGAGGTGCATGATCAGATGTCAGCGCTTCAGGGGCCGCGACGCGCTCATTATTGTCTTACAAAGCCCGTAGATCTGGAGGAGCTGAAGCGTGTGATCCTAACGGCCATCGAGGAGTGCGGTGAAACAGAAGTGGTCAAGCAATTCGAATCTCTGGAGCGTTCGAAACGGGCGGACATCGAGTCCCTTTTGAGCCGTTCGACGGATCGGTTGAGTCGGCAGAACCAGATCAAGGATCGTCTCGATGATTCGATGCAACGTCCTAATATTTCAGCGTTGGCGCGCGAGTTTCGCGTGGCGCGCCGCACGATCATCCGCGATCTCCAGGATATGATTCGCCGTGGCCAGTTGGATCCTGCTGTCTATCCAAAATGGGAGACGGAAGAACCACGCGACGCCTAGCCCTCAAAGTGCTTAAATGAAACTGCTCTGTGTCCATGCCCATTTTGACGATTTCGAATTTGTCGCTGGGGGAACCTTTGATCGCTTTCAAGCCGCTTCAGCAAGTGGCGTGGAAAGCAAGCTGATCGTCTGCACCGACGGTGGAGCGGGCCATCACAGTCGTGGACTAGAAGAAACGCGTGAAATGCGTTGGGATGAACAGCAAAAGGCTTGCGAGATCGGAGGTCACGCCGTTGAGCGTCTTCAGATGCCCGATGGCTCGCTACGGCCAGAGGGGAATCCGGAAGTCGATCGAGATTTTCTGGCAGCTCTGTGGCGGGCGATTCGAGCCTTTGAACCAGATTACTTGTTTTGCCCGCCAATCCCCCAGGACGCCTTAGCAGGTGTTCATGTGGATCACGTGGCGGTTGCGAAGGCCGTGCGATCGGTTGCTTACATGATTAATGTTCCGCACGCCTACATTGATGTCTTTCCCGAAGAAGATGTCCCGGCCGAGCCGCGGAAGACTCCGGTGATTATCAACACTTATGACGCCTACATGGCCGGATCGAATCCCTACGATTTTGCGGTCGATGTGGGTGATTCGTTTGAAAAGATCTGTGAGATGGCTTGGTGCCATCAAAGCCAGATTTCTGAATGGCTTCCGTGGGTAGGCCGGCATTCAATGCCGGCCCCGAAGTCGTTCTCTGATTGGAGAGCAATCATGCAAGATCGTTTCGAACGACAGAACCGTGAGCTGGGGCTGCCGTCGGAATCGCGAGCGGAAGCGTTCATGGTCACTGCTTGGGGAGAAGTTCCCTCCGTAGAGCAGCTGAAACAAGATTTCCCGCAATTGCTCTCAGACTACTCCTCGTTTGAGAACCTACATCGGCGTTTGGGGGCAATGTAGATCGGGCAGCGTCTTTAAAAGGCACCTTCTTAGAGTCGCTCTTTTGTCCTGTTTGTGTCGGGCTTCAGTTCCTTGGGAAAAAGCGAAAAGCGAGGCGAAGCTAGTTTCGCTCGATGAGTTCTACTTCGTATCCCTCGGGCGCATCGACAAAGGCGAATCCACCACTTCCGTCTGGTTTCATGGTCGGCCCGTCGGAGAATTCAACTCCAATGGACTCGAGATGCTTTCCAAACTCTTCGAGTGAATCGACAATGAAAGCAAGATGGGTTAGGTCCTCCTGCACTTCGACTGGGCCGCTATTAGGGAAGTGGCACAATTCGATGAGCTCGTCGCTCTCGGGCGCCTTGAGGAAGGCGAGTTCGGAGCCGCGTGGTGACTTGTGGCGACGAACCTCTTCCAGTCCGATGACTTCTTTGTAGAATTTGACGGATTTCTCCAAATCGTTGACGCGGTAACGCGTATGATCCAAGCGACGCACAATGCTCATAGCGAGAGGGTATTCGTATGGGCTCCAGGGAGCAATCAAATGTTTGCACGCGACCGGATTTTGAGTCGCGCGATTCTTTGATCCTCATTGGCGACCGATGGCCGAGGCCGTTCGTCGTTTTTCGGGCCCTTGTTAGTCTTGCCTTTGATGTATCATTGAAAGATGCTTTTTCAACCGCCGGGGGTGCCGGAGGCAAGCAAAGAAACAATGGGCGAAGGTGCGAACACGAGCGGTTCTAATCCTCAAGCCGGTAATGGCTCGGGTGGTATTCTGGAGCCAGGGTTAGAGTTGGCGGGGGGACGGTTCCGCTTGGAACGTGTTCTGGGCAAGGGGGGCATGGGAACGGTTTGGCTTGCTTTTGATCAGCGATTGAAAGAGCGGGTCGCCCTCAAGTTTTTAAGTGACGCGGTTCGGCGCAACGCCAAAGCCTTGGAAGCCATGCGAGTGGAAACACGGCGCTGTCACTCCCTGAGTCACCCCCACATTGTCCGTATCCACGATCTCTACGAAGAACCGGGGGAGGCTCCTTTTATTTCCATGGAATATGTGGAGGGCTCCAATCTGCATGAATTGGCACGGGAGCGAATGGGTCGAAGGTTTGCTTGGGCTGAGTTGGAGGCGTGGCTTCGGGAGGTGGGAGAGGCGTTGGAGCATGCTCACTCGCGTGGAGTGATTCATCGTGACCTCAAACCGGCGAACCTCATGTTGGATAAGCAGGGAACGCTCAAGCTCGCTGATTTTGGTCTGGCCGAGGTGTTGGCGGAATCGAACGAAAGGGGATCGGTCAGTGGGACAGTCCACTACATGAGCCCGCAACAGTTGTCCGGAGAACCGGCAGGTGAGGCTGACGACGTCTATTCCTTGGGGGCAACTTTTTTTGAATTGATGACTGGGACGCCTGTCTTTGGGCGCTCATCCCGGGCTCGTGACATTTGTCTCCAACCAGCCCCCTTGCTTGCCGAGGCCTTCGGTGAGGGCGGGGAGCATTTGGATGTTCCAGAGGCCATCCAGGATCTCATTCAGCAGTGCCTGGCGAAGGCCCCTGAACGTCGACCCAGTTCGGTTTCCGCGCTGTTGAAAGAACTCGAGCCGACGTCAAAAACCTCAGCAGATGCCGCTGATGTCGAAGCGGCTGTGAATGAGTTTTCACGTCATTTGATGCGAAAGATCGGGCGGGTGATGATCTGGTTTGCGGGTTTGATTGCGGCGTTGATTGCTGGAGCACTTCTATGGATGAAGGTTTCTCGTGTCGGGCCTTTTGAAACCCGAGCGCTCGATCTCAGCAAGGCTCAAGTGTGGGCATCTTCGTATTCTACCGAGGAGGCTTTGCCTCACTATCCGAAGTCTGCTTTTGATGGACGGGGAGTGACGGTGAATGACAATCACTATCGTTGGACGAGTCGGCCATGGTCGGGAGACAAGGTTGAGTGGATTGCCGTGGATTTGGGGGCTGACATGGTAATAGACTGGCTCAGCATCGATTGGGAGTCTGCCTTTGCGGCCGATTACGAGATCAGAACGCGACGGGAAGACGAAGGTTTCGATGCGAACCCCGACAATTGGGCAACGAGAGGCATCGTGAAAGGCTATGGCGAGCACGACGTCGTCGGGGTGAATGCCAAGCAGCATACGGACGATGTCATCTTTGATTTCCGCCGGGGCTTGGTGCGTTTCCCCGCCTGGACGGCTGCTGACGAAGGGCGAGTCACCGCAAGCACGGAGCCGGTTCGGTACGTGATGCTACTCGCATCGAAACGGGGACCAAATCCTGGTGTGTACTCGCTCTATGAAATTAGGATTGGGGCCCGCTAGTTCAGATGGATAAAGCCTCCAACGAATCAGATTCTGCCCGGTCTGATTTTTCCGTTTCGAAGCATTCAGTCTTTCGGACGACTCGTTGGGATCTCATCCGAAAGGCGCAAGGGGAGAACGAAGACGAGGTGTACGAGGGGATGGAGCGTTTGGCGAAGACGTATTGGTATCCGCTTTACGCTTTTGCCTGTCGCAATGGCGTCAAGCGGCCGGATGCTCAGGATCTGACGCAAGGGTTTCTGGCTAGATTTGTGAGCGGGAATTATTTGGCGTCAGTGAAACCTGAGAAGGGACGTTTTCGGTCCTACCTCCTCGTCTGCTTCAAGAACTATTTGGCGGATGAACGGGAGCGAAACCAGGCCCAGAAAAGAGGCGGGGGGATCGAGTTTGTTCCCCTCGACGTGAGTGGGGCCGATGATCGGTTTACCTCGGAATCGCTCCCCTTGTCTTCAGAGGAATACTACGACCGCGATTGGGCGCAGTCCCTGATGATCTCCGTGCTAGAGCGAATGCGGGCGGAGGCCAAGCGGACGAGTAAGGGGCACCGTTTTACGCTTCTACAGCCCTTCTTGATTGAAGATCCGACCGAGCCAGAGCAGCAGGGCCTGCGAGAGTCGTTGGAACTTGGCGAGAGTGGGCTCAGATCGGCGATACAGCGTTTGCGGGCGAGGTTCGCCGACTACCTTTGGACCGAGATCGCGAGTACGGTGGAGGATACTGCCCAGGTCAAGGATGAGACCCGGCACGTCCTTGGTATCTTATCAGCCGTTGATCACCGCCCGGAGTGAACTAGTCGACGGCTCGAGTCGTGCGCTCTTGCATCCAGATGATATCTGGATTGTTGGGAGAGTTCACCCATCCGGATTCCAAAACGTGTTCGAGCCAGTTCCCTTTCACGAGCGGTGGGTTCGTATCGGGATGAGTCCAGCGCTTGGTTTCGACGTGACCATCGGCGAAAGACAGGGTGCCCGCTCCGTTGTGGTAGCTAGCAGGTAAGTCTGAGAAACCCACGTTTTCGGGCCCATCAGGATAGCCCTCCATCTTTACCCAGTAGTTTCCTAGATTGATAATGTCTTCACGCACATCAAGAAAGACGAAGGTCTGCGAATTGCCTACATAATTGAAATCGCTTTCTCGAACGAACATGCGATAGCCATCGGGGTCTACTCGCGAATTGAGACCCCAGCCGCCACAATGGAGACTCATCGCCATAGAACGAACTCGAGGGAGTAGTTTTCCGTTGACCTGAATCATACTCTTATCGCCCGGACATTTGTACACCTGCTCACTGGTGAGGTAAGGCCAGAGGGCACTTCGGTGGATATCGTGTTGAGGATCCCAATTGGATCGATTCTCCGGCACAAAGTTCATGAGCCCGTTTACCCAAGCGGGAGCGACGGGTGGGAAGCGGCTTGGAAATCGGGCCTCCCTGGGATCGCTAGCCGCGGGAAGTCGATCCTCATTGTCGTCGTTGTAGAAGAGCCAAGCATGAGTCAGTTGCCGGAGATTGCTGAAACACTTGACGCCTTGAGCTTTTGATTTTGCTCGGGAGAGGGCTGGTAGCAGGAGAGACGCGAGGATGGCGATAATGGCGATGACGACAAGAAGCTCGATCAACGTAAACCCCTTTGCCGCATGTTTTGAGCTTCTCTTCATCGCTTGGATTAATTCCGAAAGGAATGTAGCCGATTCCACGGGTGAATGCAGTAGGAAATTCTAGATTTGGGGGGCGAGGCTTGGCTTCCAGGCAGTGGATCTAAAGTGAACAGCAAGGTGCTGGTCATTCTTGTTTCTCGATTCTTTCCGAATCGTTTTCCGACAGAACAGCGTTGCACGAGCTCATGAAATGTGTGAAGAACAAGGGGTTCGAGGGAGGGGAGAAAGCTCAATGATTCCTCGAATCGAATCACCATGGGCGAGGGCACATCTCAAGTATCATTGTCAGGGATCAAGATTGTTGTTCCCTGTGATTTGACGTCCGCTCGCGAGGCGTGTGTTCAGATCCGAGAATTCTTGTCGGATCGGGGGCTTGAGGACGGGGAGTTGGGCGAATGGGAATTAATTCTCGCTGAAGCAATTAACAATGCGGTCGTCTACTTGCCCGAGGATCGAAAAAGCACGCCGGTGGAAGTCGAGGTTATTGTCGGCTCGGATGAGGTCACGGTAAAGGTGCATGACCACACCGAGGGCATGGAATGGCCTGAGTCGGCAAGCTTGCCATCTGAGGAATCTGAAGGAGGGAGAGGAATCTATCTGATCCAGACGATGACGGATCATGCCGACTACCGAAAAGGTCTGCACGGAAACACGCTGGTCATGTGCCGTTCCACGAAGAACCTGCGAACTCCGGAAAGTTCGGTAACTGGGGATGAGGGCGCGGAATCTGCCAATGATGAGGTGGTCGCCGGGCTAGAACTGACTTTAGACGCGATGACGGAGGAGCTTTCCTCCTGTTATGAAAGCCTTTCCGCGATATTCCATTTTTCCTCTGAGTTAGGGCAAACCCAGGAGACCAAGGATTTCTCTAAACGGCTCCTTGATCACGTCCTCGAGATTGTGGAGGCGGAGTGGTTTGTGTTTCGTCAGTATTTTTCAGATCGTGATTTGCTCATTTTGCTCAGCGCGAGTGATCCTCATTTGATGCTTCCAGACTTAAAGGTAAAGGAGGCTGAAGGAACAGCAGGGGTCGAGCTTCGCGCTATTCAGAGTCGGCAGGATGAGTGGCTGAGTGCTTCAGAGCCTGTCTCGGCCGAAGAACCGCTCTGGACGGTCGCGGAAGGGTGTCATGTGATTGCGCACCCGATCTACCTGAACGACGAATTGCTAGGCGTCTTGAGTGTGGGGCGACCCGAGAGCGCCTCGGCCTTCAAGGCGGCTCAGATCAGCTTCATTAATACCTTTGCGGAATTCTTAGGAATTCAAATCGTGAACGTTGGCTATGAGAAAGAGCGGATCAATAAGGGAATTCTTACTCGCGAACTCGAGATCGCTCAGAATATTCAACGTTCTTTGCTTCCGGAAAGTTTGCCTGATTTGGGAGGCTTCCAACTCGCCGCGTCCTGTGAGTCCGCTCGCGAGGTTGGGGGCGACTTTTATGATGTGATTTCTCTCAAGGATGGCTGTTTTGTAATCGTTATCGCGGATGTGATGGGCAAAGGAATTCCGGCGGCGCTGTTTGCCGCGATTTTGAGGAGCTTGATCCGAGCCCTTCCCGAGCGATCCCGAGAGCCCGCCACGCTGATGGCGACCGTGAATCAGATTCTTTACGGTGATCTGTCAGGAGTGGATATGTTCATCACGGCTCAAGTTGTCTTTGTCGATCCCAAAGGTGGCATTGCGAAAGTGGCGAACGCAGGGCATTGCCCGGCATTGTTTTTGCACGGTGATCATAAAGAAGTGGAGTCGGTCTGTCCTGAGGGGATGCCCTTGGGCGTGCTTGACGATACGGTTTTTACCGAGGCGACTGTCGAGTTAAAAGGTGCTGGGAGGATTTTGGTATACACGGATGGGGTTACTGAGGCTGCCGATTCGAGTGGAGAACAGTTCGGGGATGAACGCTTGGGAGAGTGGTTTCTAACGGCGGAATCACAGGGATCAGGCGCTGAGTTTTTCAAGAACCATTTGTTAGAACGGGTCAGGGCATTCATTGGAGAAGAGGCGCCTCGGGACGACATGACTTTTATTGTTGCAGCGCAAAAGGACGCTTAATGGCAGAGGAGAAGGCAAATACGGTTTTAGTAGTGGATGACGAAGCGCATATTCGTCGCCTCATTGAGTTCACTTTGAAGAAGGGTGGATACCGAATGCTGGTAGCCACGAATGGGAAGGAGGCGATTCAACTCGCTCTCGAGTCGGCTCCAAACCTCATCATCATGGATGTGCTGATGCCTGAAATGGATGGCGTGGAGGCTTTGGAGCAGTTGAAGAGCGATGAGCGGACGGCGTCGATCCCCGTCATTTTGCTCACGGGAATTGGGCAATCAACGACTCGCAAGGAGGTTGAGGCAAAAGGGACGGCGACCTATCTAGCGAAACCGTTCAGCCCCAATAAACTCCTCCGTGAAGTGGAGCGGATGATCTAGCAGAGCTGCTGGATCACCCAAGCTCACTCAGGGGCCCGTCTGCCGTGCCAAACGAAGAGGCGGAAACGCCCAATCGATCGAGGAATGAAAGGTGGACGCTTGAGAGATCCGTTTTCGATTTGAAGTCAATCGCTCGTCCGGGCCGTAGCGTGCCGCAGCCTCCTCCCGCGATCAAAGTTGGAAGATCTTCCTCATCATGCGCATCCCCGTCGCCCAGACTGCTCCCGAGAAGAAGCATTGAATTGTCCAGGATGCTCCCTCCTTGTGCTTCTTTTATGGATCCTAGCCGATCGAGAAGGTGAGCGAATTGGCGGTGGTGCCAGCGAACGACTTCAGCATACATCGCTCGCTTTGACTCGACGGAGTCCCAGGAGGTGGATCCATCGTCATCCTCGGTGTTCCCTGAAGCATTGCCGTAGTGAGAGAGGGCGTGCCAGGTACCTTTTACTCCATCGATGAAGTTGAAATAGCGATTGGACTGTCCGTGATCCAACATGAAACTCACGACTCGCGTTGCATCGGACCAGAATGCGAGAACGATCATATCCATCATGAGACGGACATATTCTTCGTGATTGCTCGGAATACCCGAACTGGGGCGGACGAGTGAATCTGTCAGGGCTCGGTCCTTCTTCATTCGTTCGGTTTGGATCTCGGAGAACTCGATTCGCTTTTCCAACGCCCGAATCGATTCGAAGTATTCATCGAGGCGATGCTGATCAGCCTGGCTGACCTTGGTGCGAAGAGATTTTGCGTCGGCAAGCACGAGGTCCATCACGGAGCGATTGGTCGCTCCTCCCGACTGGGGACGGAACATCCGGTCGAATATGGCCCGAGGCTCGATTTCTCTCGTGAGAGGAATTCCCGTGTCGGACCAAGAGATGGAGTTTCTTGGAAGGGAGTTAGAGAAGTACCCTTCACCTTTCGTGGACAGTTCTAGCGAGGGAAGGAGCGTTTTTGGTCCAACCTTTTTTGCTGCAAGCTGATCGACCGAAATACCCCCGGCGTTCACTTCACGGCCGCTATAGCCGTGTCCGGTCAGCCAGGTAGCCGTCCCGGCTCCATGACCGTTGCCTTTTGGGGTCCAAATATTCGAAGGGATGATCAGCTGCTCTTTGTGGGGTTCGAGAGGACTCATCCACTCGTTGAGTCTCTTTAGCGATCCGTTTCGTCCTGTCTTAGTGGGATGCCAGATTCCTCTTGGAATACCGTTCGGGAAGTAGAAATAGCCGATTCGGTTCGTCTTGCTCGTGTTCTCCTTTCCGAACAGACGCACGGGAGCCATTACATCAAGCGCGGGCAGGGAGATCGCTGCTCCGAGTGAGCGGAGCATTGTGCGACGAGAGAGTTTGGCGGAAGGGTTCATAAGCTGGCTTGTGACTCCGGGTTCTTTTTGTATTGGAACGGGTAGCTGTTGACTATGCCGCTGATCAGGCTGTGCATTTGGAAATTGTTACTCTCCATTTGCGATAGGATCGACCTAATCGCGGCTTCGTCGAAATACTCCAATTGGCGTCCGAGAGCGTAGGCTAGCATCTTGGAGATGAGTTGTCGGGTCAGGTCCATCTTGTGGTGAGTTAGGATGACTTGCTTCAATCCTTGGGGACCTTGAAAAGGGGTGCCGTCGGGAAGGGTGGCCTCTGCCGTGATTGGCCTCTGCTCGAACCGACGCCGACGCCGTTCAGTTTCCTCTTCCTCGTCTTCTTCTTCGATCTCGAGTTCAATCTCTCCGAGAATTTCGAGGCTCTCTACCACGAAGTCCTCTCGGAGGCCGTGTTCAGCGAAGGCCTCGAGCTCTCTTTGTTTCAGATTCCGGAAATAGGTTGCCTTGCTCCAAACTGTCGCGCGCTCTTTGGGGGAAAGATCAGTGGCCGCTATCTTGCGCGTAAATTCTTCGTCGCTTAGGTCTCTCAGAGCTCGGATGAGATAGAGAAGTTCTCCAATTTCGTTTTCCTCGTCTCGTTCTTCCTCGACAAAGCCCAGCGTCAAGAGGAGTTCAAAGATTTCCTCGCCGTCATCTTCCTCCAGATCATTGAGATGATCTCTAATCTGAGCCTCTGTCGCGCTGCGGACTCGCCACACGAACTCGGCGATCTCTTTCCGTTCTTCCTGCTCGAGATCAAGCCTAAGGATCCGAGCGTTTAGTCGATTCTGGTTGCTCTGTCGCAGGGCGCGAACACCTTCGAAGAGTTGAGCTTCAAACTCGTCGTCTTCGTGTCCCTCGAAATCGATGTCTAACCATTCCAACAGCTCGATCAGATTGTTTTGGCGAGAAGCCGGGAGGTTCTGGGTGATCTCCGTATGCAATTGTTGAGTCGACAATCTCCTTAATTGCGCGAGTCGTTCGCGTATCTCGGCTCTTTCCTCTGGCCCAGAGTCGAGGTCGGCGATCCTTTCATTCAATTCAACTACGCTTAGGTTTCGCATCGCGATGGTGAGCGCCAGTGCTTCCTCATCGTTGCGTTCCACGACGCGAACTCGATAGCTGTCACGCCATCGACCGAAGTAGTCGAAATTCTCGAGACTGAAACCCAAGGGGTCGATTTTGCTGTGACAGGTGCGGCAGCTTGGATCACTTGAGTGCATTTCGACCTTTTCTCGAAATGTCAGGCTATCGTTGTCCTCGACTTCTTCTTTGAAGGCGCCCGCATTTGGCGGCGGCGGGGGTAAGGGGCGTCCGAGAACGGTTTCGAGAATCCAGTTTCCGCGTTTGATGGGGCTCGTCTCTTTGTAATTTGACGTGATGGCCATCAGACTACCGTGAGTCAGAATGCCGCCACGATTTGGATTGCTCAATCGAACGCGGCGCATCTCGCTTCCCTTGATATCGTTTCGGCCGTAGATCTCCCCGGCGAGCTCTTCGTTGAGGTAGGTATAGTCAGCGGCGACGAGATCGTCGATCGAGCGATTTTCCCGAACGAGTGAGGTGAAAAAGAGCCCGGACTCTTCCCTCATCGCGGTCATCAAGGAGTCCGTGCACCAGGGGTTGTCGATTGGATCCAATCGAACTCGGTTCCCCATGAACCGGAAGCCGAGCCATTGAGCAGCAAACTGGCGTCCCAACGAATCGGCTTTGGGGGACTGAAGCATCCGACTCACTTGCTGCTTAAGAATCTCGGGTTCGTGAAGTCGATCTTCGCCGGCGAGATCAAACAGGGTGTCGTCCGGCATGCTAGCCCAGAGGAAGTAGGACAGCCGCGAGGCCAGCTCGAAATCGGTGATCCGGTAAGCGCCCGCTACTGTCTGGCCTGCTTCGATTCGGAGGAGAAACTTTGGTGAGATGAGCGTGGCTTGAAGAACTTGTTTGATTGCCTCGACGAAAGCGGGGAGATCGGATGGGTTCCGTAGATTTGCGTTAAAGTGTCGAGTCGCTTGAGCGAGTTCTGTTTCGGTAGCAGGGCGTCGATACGCACGTAGGAGGAAGCGACGAAGGACGGTTTTTGAAGCTTCGGAAACTGAAATGGATTCACTCGGTAGTTGAGTAAAGATCTTCCGAAACGATTGTGATTGTGCGGCTCCGGGTTGATATTCTGGGATAGCCGTGTCGACGACGCGCTCTGCCGCCGCAATGTATCGTTCCATTAAAGCGGGCTGGAGGAAGAGTGTGTTGGCGGAGTTCTCGAATCCGCTAGCCCCAGTTAAATCTGACGGAAAGCGGTCAGCGACCTGGAGTTCCATTCCAAAAAGATCGCTCACCGTGCGATTGTATTCCTGGTTGGTGAGCCTCCTGGCTGCTTCGAAACCCGGATCGTCTAACGATGAAAAGTCGAAGTCGTTTAGCGCCTGGTCGAGATGTTGGAGGATCGCACTTCGTTCTTTCGGTGACGGTTGTTTCTCATCCTCCGGCGGCATTTCGCCGTTCTTGACGAATTCGATCACATTGTTCCACTGCTCGCGATTCTTGATGAGAGGCTGCTCGAGCAGCAGTTTGGTGAGGTTAAGCCCTCCTTTGGCCTTTTTCTCTCCGTGGCAGCTGACGCAATGCTCGGACAGGAGCCTGTTCAACGGCTCTCCGTCCGCCGCTTGCACTCCAGGCACGGACATTGCCCATAGGAGCAACGCCAGAAGGCATCGATTGATTCGCAGCGTGGTCTGCGGCGGGTGAAATTGAGCACTCATCATGTCGTCCTTATGTGTAACGCTACCGGGTGCCCGTTTATTGTCAAATTGTGTCGAGATTCCTCCATTGCTGCCCCTTGAGTGGAGGGGGAACCAAGTGGCTAGTCTCTCGTGGGTTTCAGGGCGCGTAACCGGTGTGTCTATCCAGGGTGGGGTTCGCTTCAATGACTAGGCGGCTGCCAATGGCGTCTCTTCGTTGGACATACACTGAATCGGGCACGGGCGGCTCGTGTTGGTGAAACCGGATGACGCCATAGGTGCCGCCGCCGTGAAGGATCCACTTGAGGGGATATCCGTTGGGAGAGTTCTCTCGTTTAAGTTCGAGTTGAGAATCACTCCATTCCCACACGTTGTCGGTGAGATTGAAGAGTCCGCTCGGACTCGGGTCGCTGGAGCCCACTGGTCTGAGGTAGTTGCTGGGCTTGAGGCCGCTGTCGAGATAGTAGTCTCGGAGAACGATGGTTCGCTCAGGATTCTCTTGGGGTATGATTGCAAAGCGGTAGTTGCCCGGGAGGGCTTCATTCGCCCAGAGCGTTTGCCAGTCTTGGGTGATGGGAAGTCTTCCCTTTGGGCGACCAAACTTCTCCATCCGATAGCCAGCCCAGGCTGCGATGTAGCTCGCGGTTCGTTGATCTAAGCCGGTAACGGGATCAGTGGGGAGGACGGTTCTGGAGTCGAGCTCAAGGCCTTCGAGAACGACTTGTGATATCTCGGGATTGAAGGCGAGCCAGCGCCCAAGATCCATGAACCGCAGCTCCCAGACGCTCCAGTAAAGGTTGCCTGACCGTACGAAGCGCATACCCAGTCCTTCGAATCGGTATTGTGCTCGCTCCCAGGCCGGGGCGCAATGGGACCGAGTTTCCTGAACGTCGAGACTCCAGCTCTCAACCGTCTTCGTTGCCGCGTGTATCAGGTCCAGCCCCGCTTCCCATTCGCCGGCGTCGAAGTAATTCAGCGCTTTCTGCTTTTCCCGTTCCGGATCATAGATGAAGGATAGGTCGGGGGCTCCTAGGTCTTCCGGAAACAATTTCTTCCATTCCCGGTTTGCCGTTTGGAATTCATGGATGGCTCGCTCTTTTTCGTTTTCGAGTTGGCTTTGAATTCGATCATGCTCGCGAGTGATGCTTGTGAAGACATCTCGCCAGTTTTCGAGCGTGAGCGCGTCCCATGCGAGTGCGGAGGCCTCGTTCTGATGGGGGTGAGAAGCTTCGGAGGATTTCAGTGATTGAACATATGTGCGCTTGAGCTCGTTTTGCTTTTGGAAGATTTGTCTGACCTGTTCGAGGAGTCCGCGGATCTCAGTGATTTGGTCGCGGCTCGTCTCGAGCAAGGTGTTGCTCGATTCTAGTTGATGCTGTTCGATCTTGCGGCGAGAGGCGCTGAGCGTGTCAGTGAGCGTTAACCAGCGACCGGCCGAATCGGTGCGGGTGTCTAGCCACGCTTGTAGTTGTGCCGCGCTGTGCCATTGGTTCGAGGCCGTCACCCAGTCGGCGGATGGGCCCACGCTCTCTTCGAGCTTGGCCGCAGACTCGATGGCGAGGCGTCGGGCAAGGACTTCCGTTTCCATTCGTAACCCGACGACACGTTGTTGAAGTTGGTTCGCATCGGCTTGGGCTTTCGCGTGAGCGGCGTAGGCTGTCCGAAGTTCCTGACTTCTTGCTTGGACTTGTTGATGAATCAACGCACCAATGGGATAGGTGCATGCAGCCAGGAGGCCGATCGCGGCGAACTGTTTCAGTCGTCTGGGCGTGCGGTAGAGTGATCGATAGAGACGGGCGGGAAGGGGTTCCGGTTCAGAGGCGGTGGCAATTTCTCGCGCGAATGCCCGAATGTTCGGGAAACGGTCTTCGGGTTTCCGGCTCATGGCACGGTCGATGGAGCGCGAGAATCGGAGCGGTAAATCCGGGCGCTGTTCGGCAAGGCTAGTAGAGAGGCCGAGAGGGAGATCCCCGGTGAGAAGTTCGTAGGTGATCACCGCCAGCGAAAATTGGTCGGCCCGACCGTCAATATCCTGCTCGTGGTTGATCAATTCCGGGGCCATGTAGTAAGGGGTTCCTGCCGAGATCTGAGTAAGTGTTTCGTGGAAAAGGGTTGTGTTCGGCCGGCGCATCACCTGGGCCAACCCGAAGTCCATAAGCTTGATCTCTTCGAGATCGATGAGGCCAATGTTTTCTGGCTTGAGGTCGCGATGGAGCGTGCTCTGGTGGGCATACTCCAGAGCGACACAGAGCGACGAGAGTAGCGTGGCTGTTTCAAGCAAGGTGACCGGTCGATTCTCGCGCTTGCGCTCATTCATCCACTGGCGGAGGGTTTGTCCCTCGAACAGTTCCATGTGAAAGAAGTAGAGCCCGTGTTCCTGATGGAGTTCGTAGACTTTGACAATACCGGGGTGGGCCAAGGAGGAGGAAATCTTCGCTTCGCGAACCATGAGTTTAATGGCTCTGGGGTCCTGGAGCAGAGCCGGGCTAATAAACTTCAAGGCAACATGGTCGTTGTGCTGAAGATCCCGTGCCCGATAGACGATGCTCATACCTCCGGTGCCTAGTTTCTCGAGGATTTCGAATCGTGATTGGAGACGGTCCCCCGACTTCAGTCTGCCCAAGGCTTGGTCCAGCTGGGATTGCTGTCCATTGATGGCGCTTGGGCGTTGGCGAACTTGATGCCGCTTGGGGCCAGGAATACGCCATACCTCGTTCGGCGCTCGGTTCGCAGTAGGGACCTTCATGGCGAAATCGATTTGTCCTCGCGAATCACGCAGCGAAAGCCGCTCTCGATCAAAGCGGATGGTGGATTGATCCGGAAACCCGTCTGCATTTGCTCAGGGTTGATGGTTCGCCAGCCGGCACCTCGGAGGGTCGGAAAGCGGATAATGTCGGCGCCCTCTCGGCGGTGCGGTGTGCTGACCCATTCCATCGCATTGCCGCCGAGGTCGTAGATGCCCTGGGCATTCGGCGGGAACTGGCCTACCGGGGCCGTGCGATAGTAGCGGTCGAGGTGCCAGTGATAATTGTTCTCCTCACTTGCGCTTGAAGGTGTGAAGTAGTTGCCCTGGTTCGCATAGTCCTTTGGTGGGGCGGACCATGGCAGGTGATTTGGACGACGGGCATGTCGTTCGAGAGGGGTCGATCCTTTCTCGTCCGAGAGCCCGGCGATGTGACTCCATTCTAAGTCTGTGGGGAGGCTGTAAGATTGACGTGTCGTGAGAACGCCCATGGCTTGTTCACGGCGGGTCAGCCATTCGCAAAACTGGGTGGCCCCGTATCGAGACATCGAGGTCACGGGATGCGTTGGGCCACCACGGATGGCCTCTTCACGCCAAAAGCGGTTTTCGTCGAATCCGCTCTCTTTGATGAAATGGAAGAAGTCGATCACTCTTGTCTCCCAAATGGACACTTTCAGTGGGCCAACGGTTTGAAAGAGCATGCCCAAACTGTTCTCAAAATGAGATGCGTTCTTCTTTGGAAGCGTTTCCCATTCACGTGTCCATTGGGCGTAACGTTGGGTGATGTGCCTAGCCAGCTTGATGTGTTGGATAGGTGAAGCGGGCGACGAGAATTCTGAAAGCGATTCTAGAGCGCCGCTGAGATCTTCGTTGGGCTCGGCGTACGGTGTGTTGCGTTGGCTAAGTGCTCGGGTCCATTGACTGCGTGCTGTTTGGGCGAGAGCCAGGGCTTGGTCGCGATTCTCTTGAAGTGTGTTCCTCAGAGACCCCAGTTCACTCTCGAGACGGGTGATGCCCGTCCCGATAAGGCCAACCTCGAAGTGCTCCACGGCTTGATGGGAAGCGGTTTCAAGGGACGACAACCACTCAGAAAGTTGAGGTAAGGTGTCATCCGCCTGATCTGTGAGTTCCGCTTGCCATTTGAGGCTCTCCTCGTAGGCGTCCAGGAAACGAGTCCCCTCGGCGAGTTGCGCTTGGATTCGTTGGACTTGCTGTTGCGTTGTGTTTGCCTCGGCGGTCTCAGATTCTTGGTTTTGTCTCTCGTAGAATGATTCAATGGTTTCAAGCGTGGCGAGGGCGCTGAAATGTTTCTGGACTCCTGCTCTCAGTTCGGAGTGGGCGAAGGCTCGCGAGAGGAGTTCCATGCGTTTGCTTTCCGTTGTCCGCACCAGTTGTTTTAGGGTGCTTCGATCCGTGAGGATGGCGATGTCGTCCGGGGGGGAATCGGTGGTTGAGCGAAGGCCCCAGATCAGGGCGAGAATCAGTGCGAGGGCCGCCAAGTAAACGGTTGGGCGTTTTTCGATTGTACGGCTTGGTATTTTCTTGTAGGCAGGCCCTCCCGTCGGCAACCGGCAGGAATCCAGCGCTGTTTGTAAGGATCGAATGTTGTTGAATCGTTGGCTCGGATCAGCAGCGCTAAGACGTTGCGCGAGCTCTAGCTGAGTTTTGATCGCGGGGCTGTGGTTAGCGTCGGGAAGCGATTCCAGTAGTTCGCGCCAGAGCACTCCGAGAGCGTATTGATCGGATTGAAAACTAAGGGTCGCGCCTTCCTCGTAGAGTTCCGGAGCCAAGTAGTGGCCCGTGTTATGCAGCGCCGCACTCGTTCTGAGCATCGACATGTGGATGGCGTTGTTGAGCCCATACTCACTAACCCGAATTTCGTCGTTTGTGTGGAGGTAAATGTTTTCTGGTTGAATGCCACCGTGCGGGATGCCGACTGAGTCGCCGTCTTGGAGGATGTCGGCGATCGTCGTGATGATTTGCGTGATTTGTTCGAGCTTGAATGGTCTGTTGGGCTCGGATCTCGCTCGGTTCATGAGCGCAGAAAGCGATTGTCCCCGGAAATGCTCCATGCTGATATAGGCATCCGCATTTACCTGGGCAAAATCGAAGACTCGCATGACCGATGGATGGCGAAAGGTGCAGGTGATCCGAAGGATTTCCGCGAGGGCAGTGAATCCGCCGTTTGCTCGAATAATCTCTTCCTGGACGAGTTTAATGACCACGGACTGGTCGCGCACGGCATCGTGAGCCAGCCAGGTGATTCCCAGGCTGCCTATTCCCAACTTCTCTTTCAGTTGGTAACGTGAGGCAAGTGTGGACTGTGTGGCGAGATCAAGATTCATGGTGACTTGATCTGAAACAGAGTCAGTTCCTGAAGGAGCTTCCGGAGTTCTTCCTGAGGCGTTTCCTCAAGCCGGTGGAGGAGGCCGTGAAGCACAGCTCCGAGTGCAGCCTCTCGCTGTTCGGACCGAAGGGATGGGGATAGGCGCCAGGGCCGTTTGGTGGCGCTCTGTCGTTCGATTGCCCTTAGAATCGATTCGCGGGACAGCAGTTGGTTTGCCCTCATCGTTTTCTGACAGTCCTGCTCGTGGCCGTGCCCCGATTCCCAGGAGACAATCTTGAGTCGGGCTGTTTCTAGACGCGAGAAGACTTCCGATCGTTTTAGTTTGGAATGTTGCCGGTCGATAAGTCGGAAGCGATGTTCGTCTAAGCGAGCTTCAATCCGATTCAAAACGAGCTCACGAATCGGATGAATTGATTTATTCTCTTCCGGTGTCGGTTCGATGGATCGAAAATCTTTGGGAAAACGACGATCCAGTCGTTCCAGATACCACGGCGTAGAGCCAATTTCGCGGCGGGGTTCATCTTCGTCGTCCCTCCAGGCGAAACCCACCTTGTGCGGTTTGACTTCAGGGCCAATGTTGATTTCGCGGGTATTCACCCGCGTCAAACTCTCGATGGAAGAACGAAAGGTCTCTAGGGTTCCCTCACGGTCGTTTAGGTGGAAGGTGCCCACAATGTCGTAACGCAACCTTTGCGCGATGTTGAAACCGTATTCTATCGAGGTGAAGAGTTGGCCGTCAATGTGACGAGCTTCCAGATGAACGGAGTTAGTACCCAGTCCAAGGTGCTCAGCCCAGTGGTAGGGCGTAGGAATCGCGGCACTGAGGTTCTTTGGAGTGGGTGTTCCCGTCGGTCTCCCGTTCCAGTAGTTGAAGGATTGGATTTGAATTGGCTCGATGGGGCTCATTGGCGTCGCCCACGGTGAGAGAGTCGTCAGAGTCTTGGGCAGCTGACTTAGAGATGTTTTTTGCACGTCTTGAATCTTTCGGTCGACTGTGTCCAATGCTTCCAAGAACTCACCGAATGCCGATCGAACAGCGTCGAGCGCAACTGTCTTCACTTGCGAGCTGGTTTTCGGGAGGAGGGCCTTATCCGATGCCTGGATGGGAGCCCAGAAAAATGAAGCTCCAATTAGGATCCAGGCGGAGTTGAGAAGGATCCCGAGGCTAGGGTCATGAAGCTTACTGATTCGGCTCATACTCGCTCTCGGTGGAAGGCTTATTCTGGTCTGCAGCTTCATCCCCGTTTTCGAGGAGCGCTTCGAGCAATTGGGCGAGTTTCTCCTCGCTGATGCTGCGGATATCTCGTTGTTCGTCTTCCTCTTCCATGGGGAGATTCGTCATTTGGGTCCGATTGCCCCTCTCTGAACGGAAAGATGAGATGGCTCGCAAGGACCCGCATTTCTTTACGGATTACGATGCGGAATCTTGCGTGTCTGAGCGGAAAAACTTTCTCAAATAGGCAAGCTCCTCTTCCAGTTCTTGTTCGTCCGCAGCGAATTCTTCAACCACGGCACGAAAGTAACGCTTGAACATGCGTTTCCCAGAGGCGAGTCGGTTCTGTGCTTCACCGCTATTCCGAAGTCCCAGCTCGGCGACGAGTTCGTCATAACTCCGGGTGGGAATATCCTCCAACAGCGGCGAGAAAATGCGAGCGTGCAGAATCTCCCAAATCTCCATGCGTTTCTCACTGAGACAGCGTTGGTGGGTGCGCTGAATCGCCTCGGCGATGACTTGCCGGGCGAAGATATCGTCAAAGGTGTGCTGCGAATCGGACGGGGGCGCCTCTAGAGTTTCGGCCTGACCATCGGTCAGCGATGTGAACCCGTTCGCCGGACGCCGTTTGAGTGCTTTGTCCCGCCGAATGCGGTCATTGGTGTAGCGCTGAATGGAATTGAGCAGGAAGGTGCGAAACCTGCCTCGATCCTGAGAGGCCTTTGAGAGAAGATTCTTGATCAGCACCTGATCGGTGACGAATCCCTGGACCACATCCTCGGCTCGATCCTCGGGGAGCCGATATTGCCGCTTCAGGTATTCGATCAGAGCGGGGCAGTAGGTCCGGAGCAGTTGGTCCAGGGCCTCAATACGCTCATCATCGGCGCAGTCAGAGGCCTGTCGAACCATCTGCCACTGCGTCGTCGCGAAGCGTCCCTGTTCCAACAATTGTCGCTTCATGCGGATAACTTTGGTGACTTAAATGCAGATTGAGTCGTAATTCAAGCGCCTATGTCGCGGTTTGATGCGCCTTTATCGGGGGCACAATCGCGGATGACAAGAATGGGGGCTGGTAGACTCCTGGGAGCGATGCGAATAACCGGAGTGGGGTAGACCTGGTTAATTCGGGCTTGAAGGTGCCCTTTCAAAAAAAATCACTAAGTGCGGTAAGATTCCCGGAACGGTTCCGTAAAGAGGGGAAATGCCGTTCTTAGCTTCTAATCTTCGGACTCCCTGGTCAATCGAGTCGTTTGTTTCGGGTGGTCGTCCCTTAGGTGCGTGATCGGTCAAGTGTTCTGATACTCTGTAATCAATTGTTAATTTGCTTTTCTCGAGTTTTCGTATGCGTTTGATGAGATTGAATGGGGAACCCGCCGGTGGCTACTTCGGAGGCTTGCGAGCCCTCGCTTCCCTCCAGCTCTCGAACCGGATTGTTGGGTGCTTTTTGTTGCTGGCGGTGTTTTCGGCCACAAACCTTATGGCTCAGGCTCCTCAGCGCATCATTGTTCGGGAGGGGAGCTTTAAGTGGCAGCATGAGATTGATTTCGAGAATCTCGACGTGACGGAAGAGAGAAAATCCAAGGGCTTGACGGAGCGTGGGGCGCGATTGTTTGTCAAGCGAGTTGATGGCGAAATCGAAGGCGGGCAGATAGAATCCAAGGTTTTTATTCTCGATACCGATCGACCGTCGGTCAAACAGAATGCCGAAGGAATCATCATTGCCCAATCTTGGGCGAGGACGCGGGTTGGAACTCACAGTCTCTTCATGGAAACTTTGGCGGAAGCCTCCGTCGACTATCGCTGGGAGCGTCAAGCGTCAGAGGGCATTCCATTTGTAGATAGTCTAACCCGGAACCCGGAAACGAACGCGGAGGCCGGGAAGATGGAGAACGTCTACGAGTTCAATCCAAATAGTAGAACGCCCGTGCGACTGGAAGTGGATGTTGGAGCGTCGTATCTGTGGGCAGGTCCAAAAAGACAGGATTACCGTTCAAGTGGGAAACATAGCTACCTGATCCTCGCAAATGTGGTTGCACCCTACAACGTGAATTCAGTGAATGCACCGCTGGAGAAATCGATGGAATGGTTTCGTAGAAATGCGCCGAAATTCATCGAAGTCGATCCCAATGCTGCTCCTCCTAGAGAGGATTCCGGTGTCATTCAACGATCAAAGGACTATTTGCGGTCGAAAATCGAGACCAGTGTTAGGGAGAAGTGCGAGAAGGTCGAGAGGCTGCCGGTGGAGTATTCGTTGCCGGGTTCGTTCGAAGATTACGAGGACGTCGCCAATCCTGCTCCCTGCAAGCCCCCGAAAAAGTGGCGACGGACAGAACATGGAACCGGGATTCTAGGTGAAGTGGACCTCGCTGGAGAGGTGATCTATACCGCTTCTCCGGGATTCATTGTCTATGAGTTCGATGTCTCGGAACTAAATTCGATTTCGATCCCAATTGTTCCGCTAGCCAATATGGAAGAGGCGCAGCTTCAGTTCTTTGTCAACGACGTCCTGCTTCATCGTATCGAGGGAAGCGATCTCGATCTAGGGCTGCTCAATTATGTGGACCTGAACTTCAAGGCATACGAGGGCGAAACCGTTGAGTTCAAGGTGCAGCTCGATACGAGTGGATCCCTCACGAGCCGGGTTTTTCTACCCACTGGCTTCAGTATGAGTGGCTTTGCCGATTACGGACTTCAGGACGCTCCACAATTTGCCGATTGGCCTGAGTCCGTTTCGGCCGATGAAGGGCAGAATGTAACCTTTCACATTGAAGTGGAAGATGAGGCTGGGGTTGATTTTCAATGGTTTAAGAACGGCGAGGAAATTGAAGGAGATAACATCGAACTCCTCTTTCTCTCTCCCATCACTGCCGAGGACGCGGGGACCTATCATGTCGTCGCGACGAACGCGAGTGATCGATCGGCCAGCAGCGAGTCGTGGACCCTGAGTGTGGGGGCGAGCAATGGGAGGGAGACTGGCGGATCTGGAGGGGATGAACCAACGGATTCGCAGGGTTCGACGATCACTCGCTTGATTGACGATTCGCTCATTTCCCTGAATGTCGTGCCTTCAGCATCAACGGTCGTTTACGCAGTTGAAGAGCAGCTTCCTGCAGAATTAGTTCCGACCGGGATCACGGGTGGCGGTGCGTTTGACGCTCTAAGTAATAAAATCAAGTGGGGGCCGTTTTTCGATAATCAGGCCAGGACACTTCTGTATCAGGTGGACTTCGCAAGTTTTCCGTTGAGCTCGTGGGAGTTTGGTGGGATCGCGAGTTTTGATGGGGTAGATCAACCCGTTAGCGGTGACACCGTTTGGCGCTCTGATGAACCTGACTCTGGGCCGGACGCTAGTGCTCGGCGATCGATCGATGGCCAATCGATCTCGATCGAGGTCACGCCGTCCTCGGCGACCTTGGTCTATGCCGTGGAGGAAGAGGTTCCTTTGGGCGTGCAGGTGTCGGAAGTAAACCTAGGAGGTGAATTCGATGCTGAGAAACGGAAAATCAAGTGGGGCCCCTTCTTTGACAATCAGACCCGGGCTCTGGGTTATCAGGTCATGCTGCTCTCTAATGCCCCGCCCTCAATCGTTCTCTCTGGAACGGTTAGCCTTGATGGGATAGACGAGGCGATTCGAGGAGAATCGACAATCAATCGTCCGGAAGAACCTTTTGTCGCAGAGGGGACTATCACTCGTTCCGCTGACGGCGCTGAGGTGACTTTGAATGTGGAACCTAAACCGGAAGTCTTTGTCTACGCAGTCGAGGAAACGATTCCGAATGGTTTGAATGTGCTCAACGTCGGTGAGAGCGGGTTCTTCGACTCGGGATCACGAAAGATCAAATGGGGACCCTTCTTTGATAACAACGAACGCGTCCTCACATACACGGTGAGCTCTGTCGCCGACGAAAGTGGGCCCTATCCATTGGCCGGGATAGGAAGCTTCGATGGTGTGGACGAAGCTGTTATTGGCGTGTTGGAGTTAGAGCTCTCGATCGAACCCATGGATCCAGTGGATTTCTCGAATGAGGTCATTGAACTGAGATTCGATGTCACGTCGTTTCCGATTCCTGGTGGTCAACTTCAAAAGACTCTCCAACTCATCTGGGACTCTGTCCCCGGAGGGCACTATATCGTCGAATCAACGCCCGCTTTGGGGCTTCCCTGGGAACCCATCCTGAACGATGCAATCGAAGCGGTGGGTGAGAGCACTGAAATGATCCAGGCGATCCAACAGTCGGGAATGTCATTGTATCGGGTTGTGCGCGTAAGGTAGGCGAGAGATATGCCTGCTGAAAACGACAAACTGTGGGAGGAACACACTGGATGCAACGCGCGATACTCGAAAAGCATGCAATCAAAAAAAAAATCAATTTCTGAGGAAGATTGGGGATTTGAATCCGTAAAGAACTAAAAATGAAGACGATTCTATCTCAATTTAATGGTCTGGGCCTTGTCATCGTGGCGTTTCTATTGAACGCCGAAACACTGCGGGGAGAAGTTCTCGTGGTGGATCGGAATCTGTCTAATGATGCAGCCGATTATCACAGTTTGCCAGAGGCATATGGTGCGGCAGCGGAAGGAGACACAATCTATATCATGCCTGCCGACCATGTTTATGAGTTGGAATCCGTTGATAAAACGATCTCAATCATAGGTTCTGGGTATGGAAAAGAGGTTTTCTACCCTGAATCGACTGGTGTTGATTCGAAACTGGGGCCTGTGTCGATCAACGCGACGAATGTTTTTATCTCAGGTATGGTTTTTTCCCGGCCAGTGGACGTTGTTGAGGGCTCGGAGGGAGTCACCTTGTTTCGGAATCTGTTTCTTGCTAATTTTAATACCCGTTCCTCAGATGACACCGATCTCAGCCGAATTTCAGAGCTCTATGTCATCAATAATTGGTTCGACTTGAGACAGGGGACAGCGGATGCGCGTGATATCCAACTCTGGACTGAGATCTCAAATTTCATCTTTGCAAACAACGTCGTGATCGATGCGAACTTCCGTTTCGCTCGAGGGGATGGGCGACTGTTCCACAATATCTTTCTTGGACCCTACCTTAATTTTGGGAATGTTCAGCAACGTGAGATCCGTTCCAGTGGGCATTTCTTCAACAATATCGTGCATCTGACTCGAGGGGCAGGCATCAACAATTACCTCAGAGGGGATGTCGAATTCTCAAACAATATTCTGAAATTTAGTGATGAACCGCCGAATCTCGACGATGTTTTCGTGAATACAGGCGCTTGGGGTCATCGCTACGTGCTCGCTCCCAATAGCCCTGCGAAGGGTGCAGGCTTGAATGGGGAAGATTTAGGAATCTTTGCCGGGAAATATGCCTGGAAGCTCAATCAGCAACCACCGATTCCGATTATCTCTGGGCTTGATGCGCCTTCGATCGTGGGCCCGGGAGAGTCTCTCAAGATTTCGGTCACGATTGAACCCAACAACTAAAGCGCCATTGTCTTATGAGCGTGCTACGTGTCTGTACCCTTTGGTTGGTCGTGTGTCTCACCCGTATCTCGGGCGCTGAGGTGAATCTCCCTGCCCTTGATGATCCAACGGGTAGGATCGATCGGGTGGAATACTTCTTTGGAGACGATCCGGGGCGGGGAAATGGAACTCAGCTTCGGTTTGACGAAGGGGCCGATGGGATTATCGACCTACAGTTCCGTCCGGATCTATCTGGTTTGGATTACGGTGTTCACACCTTGGTGATTCGTGCGCGGAACCGAAGGAGTGAGTGGAGCTTGTTGAAAACACACGCGTTTCACTATGTGCCCTATGGCGTCGGACAGCCGGTAGAGCTCGCTCGAACCGAGTATTTTCTCGACGAAGATCCGGGCCTTGGGCAGGCCCAACCGTTTGATGTCGTTCCGGGTGAGAGCCGCCAGATTGAAATTGATCTCAATCAGATCGCCTCGGGACCTAATCGCCGAGTGGTAGGGATTCGGGCGCAGGATTCATTGGGGAACTGGGGCTTGCTGCGACGCTTCGAGTTCGTGAAGGTGCCTGAGATTCGCGCGTCTGCGGTCGATTGGGCGATCTTAGAGGGGGAGAATCGGATAGCTGGAGGGCGGCAAGCGTTGGCTCCTACTTCGAACAGCGTTTCGGCGTCGATTGACAGTGGTCTGTTGGCGACGGGGGGGCGGCAACGAGAGATCACAGCAACGGTCCGGCTTGTTTTGGCAGAGAAGATCGTTACCGAACCCGTATCAGATGGTTTCAGCATTGAGTGGTTGGTAGACCCCTTGCTTTTTCTCACTCAGCCGCAGTCAATCGCAGTGGTTGAGGGCGATCCAATTAATCTTAGAGCGGAAGTGGGAGGAACCGCACCCTTTGCGTATCAGTGGCAGAAGAATGGTCGTCCAATTCCGGGAGCAACTGGGAACCAAGTGATGATCGCGGAGGCTTCTACTGCCGACGCGGGTCTTTACTCGGTGACCGTAGTTGATGCTTTTGGCGAACTTAGCAGCGAAGTCGCTCGTGTCGATGTCGAGGCGGCTCCGGTAGTCGTGACGGGACAAGTTCATCCCGCTGATCGCGATGAAGATTGGGAACTCTCGATCAGCGAAGTCACTGCTTACGGTGCGGCCTGGAAGCGGGGAGAGGCGTGGCCGGTTGAGCCAAGCGAGATCCCAATCAGCTATGTGACACGGGCGGGATCTTTGTGGAAGACGGGCGAAGCGTATGAGTTTGACTCAGCGATTGCCTCTGCGCCGCTATGGTGGGTGAGTCGGTCGGCAGGGCTCCAGCGAAACTCCGTGAATCGGGGTGTTGCGACAGCAGAGCGACGGGAAGGGGAAGGGGTGAAAGAGATCACGATCCAGCCAAACCCAAGCGTTCGAGCGTATGCCTATGAGGAGGTGTTTGAGAAGGCGGTGGACCTCCTAGAGGTTCCGGCTGAGGCAACGCTCTCGGAGGATGGTCGCCGTCTCAGGTGGGGACCGTTCATGGACGGGCTGGCTCGAGAGTTTCGCTATCGAATCGACGAAGCGGCATTTGAAGGGGCGAACAATAGTCGATTTGGAATCCTGAGCTACGATGGATTCGTTCAGACTGTGCCAGCAGAGGATTCGACTGATGAGGCTGCGGTCGCCGATCCAGTCATCGCATTTGATGCCCGTCTGGGAGGGCTTCGCATTAGTAGCATCTTTTCACAGAAAGTTGAGATCCAGGCGAAAGATGCACTCGAAAGCCCCGAATGGCGAACGGTTGAAACGTTGATTGCAGACCAGGATTCTCTCGTGTGGTTGGATCCGTCGTTTGAAGCAAACTCGATTCGCTTTTACCGAGTTCAAGTCACCGATGTGAATCCTCACGATCAGTAAGGGCAGAAGGCGGCTACTCAACGGGCCCGTTCCAGCTTTTCTCAACTCAGATGCAGCTAACCGACTCTGCGTAAATCCGCGAAATCTGCGGTCGAGTATCGGTGGTTTAAGTCCAGGACGTGACAATCTGCCAATAGGGTGGTAAGAAGTCCTCATGGAGAAGGGGCAGAGAATCCGGATTCATGAGTGCTTGTTCGTTTGGTGCCTGGCGGTGGTTTCGCTTAGCGCATCGACGCCCTTGCCGTCGCTTGAATCCTTGAAGGTGGAGGGCGCGCGGAATTCTGTGCTCTTGAGTCAGTCAGACTCGGGCGAAGACATCGGGATTCCTGAGCCGGCATTGGATGTTTTTAAGAGCGAGATTCAGCCGCTGCTCACAACTCACTGTGTTCCTTGTCACGGTCCGAAAAAAGCCAAGGCGCGCATTCGCGTTGATGAGCTGGATCCCAATCTTCTCGAGGGGAACGACGTGGATTGGTGGCTGGAGATCATGGCTGTGCTCGGCAATGGCGAAATGCCCCCACCCGATGATTCCGAGCTCTCGGGAGAGGATCGTGGCAAGATCCTGGACTGGTTGTCCGGGGAGATGCGCATGGCCTCGATCCGACGCCGAGCGGATGGCGATCACACTTCTTTTCGGCGCTTGACTCGCTATGAGTACAATTATGCGTTGCAAGATCTCCTGGGGCTCCCATGGGAGTTTGCTCGAGACCTTCCTCCTGAAGCCCCTTCCGAAGACGGTTTTCAGAATAGCTCCGAGACCTTGCACATGTCGGTCGCTCAACTGGAGACGTATCGCCGTTTGGCTCGGAAGGCGTTGATGCGGGCAACTGTTCGCGGTCCGCGCCCTCCGGTGCTTCACTGGGGAGTGACAATGGAGCAACGAGCGAAGATCGAGTGGGACAAACAGAACAGCAAGATCAAGGAGACGAAGGAGAAGTTTAAGGATGATCCGGAGAAACAGAAAAAGGAGCTGGATCGCCTCTTAGCGGAATCGAAGAAGCCGCGTTCAAGGACCTACTTTAAGAATCTCAAATCGGGCGAAACCGTGCCGCATAGTTGGGCGTATTACGGTGCCAAGTATGCCCATAAACCGTCGGAAGCCCCAATGGAGGTGCCACCCCGTTCGGAACACATTGCTGTTCTACCACCTGGGTGGAATCGGAAGCTGGTCATTGAGCTAGGCGAGAAATTGCCGGACGAAGGCATCATGCGCGTCCGGGTTCGCGCAGCGGGTCGGGTGACGGATGGTTATCGCGTGCCCAATCTCCAGCTTGAGTTTGGTTGGCAGGCGAGCAACGAAGGGCGGGCCTTGCTACGGGTGAGTCAGGAAGATCAGGCCATCACGGCCGCGCCCGATGCGCCGGAGTTTTATGAATGGCGTGTGCCCTTAGGTGATATTTATCCACGCAACTCAGTGCGGAAAACCTCGCCCCTTGGGGCGATGCCGAATCCCTCGGAACACATTCGCTTGGTGAACAGCTCAGCCTCGCGGGGTGAGGTTCAAATTGATTATGTCGAGGTGGCAGCACCGGTCTATGATCAATGGCCACCGGCGTCTCATCGTCGAATCTTTCTCGAGAGTCCCAACCGAGAGAACGAAGTGGTCTATGCGCGGGAGATTCTGACGGCTTTCATGAAGCGAGCCTGGCGGCGGCCGGTTGGCGAGGATGAGGTGGAACGAAAACACCGTCTTTTCCGCTCGATAAGAGAGGCCAGCGAGAGCTTCGAGGAGGCCGTGATCGAAGTCTTGGCGACGGTTCTGTCTTCCCCTGATTTCCTCTACGTCGTGGGTGATGAATGGGTCGAGAATGAGGAAAGCGAGACGCGCGAAGGGAGTCGCTTGTCAGAATACGAATTGGCAACCCGCTTGTCGCTTTTTCTCTG
>CAYFGX010000057.1:0-5239 GCA_964342405.1 uncultured Verrucomicrobiota bacterium
TTGTGGGGAGCAGCAAAGATCCGCGACGCTTTGGTGGATCTTGGATTGGAACGATTGGATGTGGGAACGATCCGGAAATACATGAAGAAGCGGACTTCTCCTGAGGATCGTTCAGGAACATGGAAAGCGTTCCTCCAAAATCATCTGAATGTAGCGTGGGGAATGGATTTCTGTGTTGTTCGAAGCGTTGGCTTCAAGGCCTTATATGTGTTTGTGATCATCGAGCACGGCAGGCGTAGGGTTCGCCATCTGGCAGTGACTGAGAGTCCGAGTGCTGCTTGGGTAATTCAGCAACTTCGAGAGGCCACACCGTTCGGAGAATATCCGCGATACCTTCACCGAGATAATGACGGAATCTATGGTAACGAAGTTCCAAATTTCTTGAAGGGACTGATCGAGGATGTTCCAAACTCATTTCAGTCGCCATGGCAAAATCCTTACGTCGAAAGATTCTTTGGAAGTCTACGAAGAGAGCTGCTCGATCACGTCATCGTGTGGAACGCGGGACACCTGGAGAAACTTTTGACTGAATACGTGGACTGGTACGAAAACCACAGGTTACATCAGGGACTCGGGGGATCCGCTCCAAACGAAAATGAAAAGAAAACTGATTCGGTCAGGGAGGGGAAGATAGTGAATATTCGAGTTCTAGGTTGCCTGCATCATCGATACGAGCGACAGGCTGCTTGAAGAGAGTAGGGTTTTAAGAAAGTAAGTGGTCTCACGGAGAATTCCGATAGGAGCAAAGTGACTTGAGATTTGACTGACGTTGTTGGCGTGGATCCAGACTGAAAAGGGAAAAGCTCCATTCAGGCTAAGATTAGATTTTTCACCAGGACAGGGCTATCCCAACCCGTGTGCTGGTTCTGGTAGCCGCACTCTTCCAAGATTTCGATAAGATTGCCATTCGCTTTCGCAGTTTCAATGAACAACCCTACAGCCTCATCGACGGCTTCACGAGCTGTCTCTGGTGTCGGTCCGGAACTTGCGACATCGAGGGGCATCGCGTGAGAAACATACTGGCCGTCTTCCTTCCAAATCTGTACTGTATAATCAATGTCCATGTTGCTACCTATCATCACACGTGTGGGCAACTGTAGGCTTTATCGGTAGGCCCCGCAATCTCAGATTGAATTGGTTGTCTTTCGGAAGCCGATTAGACTCGATTCTCCGGTTTGTTGTTCTGCGAAACGGAGATTTTCAAGTTCAACGGCTCCGATGTATTTGCGAGTTGGTTACCTTTTAGGGCTCGTCTGGGACCCGAGTTGTGCCTAGCGAATTGTTACTCGGCTTCTGTATTGTCCAGGGACTTCTCTCCGGCGTCAGCTAACACGTCAAGGAAGGCCCAGTGGATGATTGCGCTTCCGTAACTCAACCCTTGGGTGTTCTTTCGTGGTCCCAGCTCCCAGGCGAATTTGGACTGGTTCAGGAGTTTGTTGGCGACGGTGAAGCGGAAAACTTCTGCGGGCCTAAACTCAAACCAATTCCAGTTGCGGAGCGTCTGCTCATCAAGTGTCCGCTGGATATCCTCTCCGGGAAACACAGTATTCAGCAGCACTTTTCCGTTTTGGTCGATCAGGGTGAGATAGCCTTGCCAGGAGATGCTTCGAGAAGAGGGGGATTTGAAGGCGATCGTGATTGTTGTATTGGCTGATTTTCTTCGAGCATGGATCTTAATATTCGGGGCCCTTCGAAGTTCCTCGGTTTCAAGCTTGATGCTTGTGGATAGTCCCGCCGAATCAACAGGAAACAGGAGGACGGCTGAGAGGACGCCGAGTAAGACTCGGTAAATCGAACGCTTGGGGTGTCCTCTCGAGAGGAAGGATTCGACGGGAGATGTGCTTCGTGTCCCGGTGCTCAACAGCGGTGATTTCGGTAGGCTTGGCTTTTCTTGCACTACTTTAGCTTTGGGATTGAGCGGGCTTAGCGTCGCAGGGGCTTATGCCCAATCTCATGCAAGACTCCGTTCTTGTACTTGAGTAGTTGAGGTCTTGGGCGCCGGTTCGTCGACCGAAGTTCATGGGGAAGAAACTTATCATCAGGAATCTCGTTGGTCGCAATGGTGAGTTCCAGAATTGTGGTTTCTCCGACCGCTGTTTCTCTTCCATATCGTTCAACGAAGCGGGAGATTTTACTTGGATAGAACGAAGGAACTGCGTCGGTTAAACCATATTGGAAACGGCAGATCACCTTGGTATCACGCTCTGCGATGCGATACTCGACGGCCATTGGCATACCACTATCGTTGAGTTTGAGGCGCCCCGTTAGAGTTTGGCCGTCGTCTGTTGTTCCTGAGATGCCCGTTCCATTAAACGCCAAAGGGTTATCGCTCATTCTGAGAATCCCAAGGGTGAGAACCGAATTGAGCCGAGTTCTCGCTGATTCGTTGTGTTGGATTGGAAAACTTTCAGCCTCTGACTCTGGATCGTTGGGAGAAAGAATTTGTATCGCGTCAGGCTTCCAATAATTCCAACGAATACTCATTGTCCGCCCAGCGTACAGATTTGACGATTGCTTGGTTGGAGAGTCGAGTTGTTCTAAAGATTCGCATTGTCGCAGCAAGAATGCCGAAGCCTTTCGTCTGCCGAGAAAGTATTTGCCATCGTGAATAGTGATTTTGCTGGTCGGGTGTCTTTGACGCAGTGCCTCGACGCTTGCTTGCTCGGCTGGGTTTTCTCGACTATTGAGAAAGACGAGCCTCTCAACTGGGAGGCGCTCTGTTAGGAAGGCAATCAATCTGTCAGTGGATTCACCTGCCGAGATCGTCGAAACGTGCGCCCAGTGAACACTAAGCGCCGCAATCAAGAACAGTCCCATGTGCCGTTGTCCGGGTGTCAGGTTATGGGTGGGGAACGAATTGATCATTTCTACTGAGACTCATGCAGGGACAGGAACGTTCAATAGATCAAATTGTTCGCGCATCAGTTTTTAACTGGCGGATGCAGACGCTCGATTCTGGTTTAAAAAATCACGGGAGATGAAGTCACTCTGATGGTGGTGAGCAAACGATTGAGAGTTCTGAGTGGTCACTTGCTCACCAAAGCTTCCCATCGGACGATTGGCCTCCGATGAGTGGCTAACGGACTCGGTCCGGCTGTCGTTCTCGAATGTTTGCAACTGATGTGCTTGTCTGGGGATTCGGCCAGAGATACTAGTTTCAATCGGCATATCTGAATGGATGATCGTCATCTTTTGCTTCTTTGTTCGACGTCATGAGAGCCTCTCGTGGTGTTGGCCAGGGCTCACGCGTCCCATTGGTGATTCGCATTTGCTGTGCCTTTGGTTGATTGATATAGTCCTGATGCTGTGAGAGAGACGGAGACAAGTTGGGCCAAACAGAATTGCTTCAGTCGATTCTTTGGACTGATTGTCGTGGGAAGTGTCAGCGTTTTTTGGATGTGCTGTGAAATGTGGGAGAGTTCTAGCTCATTTGAGAGTGCTGAGGCTCGATTCCTCGGGGAGGCTCTAGTGGGCGCGGGCGTTCTGGGGCTCTCAGATATGGCCTCGCGCCTCGATCAGCGATATGCGAAATCCTATTTGCGGGATCTCGGCCATGCTGCGGAAATCGGTGAGACTGTGAGACGGATTGATTTCGTGAATTCGAATGCTGACTATGGTGGCGTTTCAATCGTCTTGCAGCAATGGGCGTCGACCAACAATGTTTCGATAATCTTCACTCGGAGAAGCCCAAGTGGATTCGCCGTTTATGTCCGGCCAGGTGATGCGGGAGAAGTCTCGAAGTTCTTACGCTCCATGTCTTTCGACGAACTAAGCCCGTTTGAGTAGCGTTCTAGTAAGGGACCTCAGTCCCGTGGGAGAAGCAGGGTTTACATGTCGTTTCGGGCGAAGGTGTGGACGTGGTGCTTGATGAGATTTGCTCATTCTTGGGCATTCATGCCTTTCAGTCTCCTCACCGGACTTGGCTTAAGACTGGGAAGCGCTGAGTTGCTCGTTGTCTGGTGATCAGGGGGGCGAGTGCACTGAGGCGAGGAAAGTTTAAAACGAGAAGCATTTGTGGTTGTCCAACGCTCTATGCAGCGTAGGTGCGGTTTCTTGATCTGTTCACTGGCAGGGCTCGTGATGGTATGCTCTGGGTGCGCGACGGCCCTCGTCCGATCTGACGGGGGCACGGATGAGTTTGCGGTCTATCCTGCAACCCAAGTTGACGCGGTTTTTACTAAGGAGGTTGTGATTTCAGGTGGATCTCCATTTGGTTCGACCGGGGACTATCAGATTAAGCCTTTGAGCAGAGTCGTCTATGGCATAGGTGTTCTGATTGATCTCCCCATGTCAATCTTTACGGATTCGCTGCTTTTGCCCTTTGACGTTCTTTCTTGGTCTAAGGGAGCTTCGAAAACGCAGAACAAGGGATGTAACCCGGAGACTCCTTCGCGCGTCGTCGACTAACCGGACAATCCTCTTCGAAAGTTGTATTTCAAGAAAGCGTCTTCGGGGAACTAGATCCGAATTGTTCGATGTCGATCTGATGCCGATTCCGCGAACTGTACTTCGGGGTATTGTTGCCGCGTCTTGCCCGAGAGAGTTGGACGAGTGCTTCAGTCGAGAATTGTCTCGGATAACCACGTTTGATGTCCGAAGAACCTCGTGAACTCGAGTGTTTAGGATTGTTGTTTCCGATGAGCTTCGAGTAGAAAGTAACTCTAGATGGCGGACATACGCGAATACCAAGAAAACTCTTCATCGACACCTCTGAGGTCTTGGCTCAGTAGTGCAGTCCGTGGTCAATTTCGAAGCAAAGTGTCTCGCGCATTCGCCCCATCATGAATCTCGGTGGAGGTCGCCTCTTTGCTTGTCTATCGGCTATCTGGCTCTGTTTCGGATGGGTGACAGGGGAAAAGGCCTATTCAGCTGATTGGCCCATGTATCGAAATGATTCGGGGCGGCGGGGGATCACAGCGGAACCCTTGCCTGCGAATCTATCTCTGTCCTGGATTCGAATCCTTCCGCCATTGTCTCCTGCCTTCAAAGACCAGCGTCTGCATTTTGATGCGGGATATGAGCCGGTCGTTGCAGACGGACTCGTGCTCATCGCTTCCTCATTGACCGATTCGGTTAAAGCTTATCACTCGCAAACTGGGGCACACAGCTGGTCGTTTTATACCAACGGCCCTGTCAGGTTTGCTCCGGCGGTCTCAGGCGGTCGAGTTTGTTTTGGTTCGGATGACGGTTACATGTATTGCGTTGAACTACACACCGGGAAGCTAATCTGGAAGCATCG
>CAYFGX010000057.1:5339-45451 GCA_964342405.1 uncultured Verrucomicrobiota bacterium
TGATTGTGCCGTGTTCAACCGCTTACCCGGCCAGGTTGAATAGGACCACCGGTGATTTGATTGCGTTCAACTTGCCCAAACCTGGAAGGTATCCTGGCGGATGGTTCGCAGCTCTTGATCCGGATGATGCTCGGGCCATTCGACGCGGGAAGCTCACTTTTGATGAGGTCATCAATCGTCATGAGCACGAAGGCAAGGTTCAATTTAGTCGCGGAGGCGTCGAGGGGCTGAGTCGAGAGATTCGAGCAGCAAACCAGACACTAGATTTTGACGATTCGTTCGCCGGCATTGATGGGACAATTCACTCAATGGTGGTTGCCGACGAGGCCCTGTTTGTCACGACCCGTGAGGGCTACCTGATGTGCTTCCGCGAAGCGGATGACGCGAATCCCAAAGCTCCCATTGTTTGGAAGCGGCGCATCGTGAATCCTGAAGTCTCGAAGCGCGCTTTAGATGCTGCTGCGGCTATCGTTGAGAGATCAACAAGCCGTTATGGAATTGCGATGGTCGTCGGTTTGTCTGATGGATCTTTGACCAAGGCCCTGATTGAATCTTCTCACTTTTATGTCGTTGTCTTCGACGATGATCGAGCTCGCATTCAAAAATTGCGGGAGGAGTTTGACCGAGCGGGGTGGTTGGGGAGTCGAGCCGATGTCATTTACAGCGATCTGGTTGATCTCGAATTGCCGCCGTATATCACGACAACCTTAGTGACCGAAAGGACGAAACTCTCCGTCCTGCCGCTGCTTCAGACGCTTCGTCCTTTCGGGGGGATTGCCGTAGGTGGGAAGGTTAATCGAGCCCTGTTGAACGAGGGAGAGTTTGAGGGGTTTTCACTGCAAACCACGCAGAGCTCTGCTGACTCCTGGATTCGACGTGACGGGCCATTGCCGGGTTCTTCCCAGTACGGGGGCGATTTTTCAGTCAGCAATGATGCCTTGGTAAGATTTCCATTGGGCGTTCTGTGGTTTGATGACTCGCTTTCGCACTTCAAACGATCTCCGCAGCCGGTATTTGATCGGGATACGATGATCTCCCGGCCGAAGAATTGGAGTGTGCCGCGGTATGAAGTCCACAACAAGATCGACTATCCTCTGTTGCCTCCCGTGCTGTCTGATATCTACACCGGACGTATCTTAGAGGATACGGAACGCCCGGCGTTACGTATGCGATTAGAGCCGAGTTCACCAAGCGCGCTCGAACCGAGCCAGTATCGCTTGCCGGGCCAGCCATTTTCCACCAAGCCGGGACCTGTGCTAGCGGGGCGTCGGATCAACCCGTTGACCGGAGAGCTTGAACCCAGAACCATTCCTAAGACCTACGGATGTGATGGTGGCATTGACTATGGAAACCTATTTACGCTGAGAAGCGGCACTGCGGCGTTCTATGACAAGACAGTCGAAAGTGGAACGGTTTTTCTGAGTGGGCCAAGAAGTGGTTGCACCAATAGCGTGATCCCGTCCGGCGGTTTGTTGAATGTGCCTTACTTTTTTGATGGATGTACGTGCAGTTACCCACTGCCTTCCGCCATGTCACTGGTTGCCATGCCTGAGAGCCATGAACAGTGGTCCTCTTGGGGGAAAAGCGAGATCGAACCAGGCAAGATTCAACGGGTCGGGATCAATTTTGGTGCGCCGGGGGATCGAATGGCTCGTGATGGTACGCTTTGGCTTGATTATCCGTCTGTTGGAGGCCCATCTCCCAAACTTAATATTGAAGTGACACCTGGCACCCAGTATCGGTATCAGCACAGCATGTGGATGCGCACTCCTGAGCCGTTTCCGTGGGTCTTTGCTTCGATGGCTGAGAATCTAAAACGATGCGTGATCAAGGATTTGAAACCAGGAGTGTATGCAGTACGTCTCTATTTTGTGGAACCTGGATCGAGAAGTTCGAATCAACGTTTGCTGAACATTCGTCTTCAAGGCCGAGTCGTTGCTGAAGATTTCAATGTGATGGCAGAAGCCGGAGGGACGATGAAAGGAACGGTCAGGGAATTCAGAAACATTACCGTCATGAATGAGTTGATCATTGAAATCGATGCGTCTCGAGGAATGAGCCTCATCAGTGGAGTTGAATTGCTAGCACATGAATAAGCCGAATTCGATCTGCCTCTCGTTGCTTGTTAGCCTGGTAGTTCTCATCGGGAGCGATTTGGCAGCTTGCTCAGTGCCTGTTTTTCGCTATGCGCTGGAGCGCTGGGCTCCCGATTCCTACGGAGTCATTGTCTTTCACCGCGGCCCTCTTTCGAAGGTTCACCAAGATTTGGTCGATCGCTTGGACCCCTCCAAGTTGCCCTCAGGTCAGTTTGTTAATTTTTCGGTCACTCAGGTGGACTTGGAGGCGGTCTCTGATCCTGAGGCGCTCGAGCTTTGGGACGCGCAAGAAACCGAGGTCGTGCCGTGGATGATGATCTCTTTTCCTTGGAGCCGGCTAGCGCCGGAATCCGTGTGGGCTGGTCCGTTAACCGCTGACAACGTGGACCGAGTCGTGGATTCTCCGGTCCGACGCGAAGTCGCACGACGTCTCATTCAGGGCGATTCCGCTGTATGGGTGCTCTTAGAAAGTGGCAATTCGGAACGAGATGATCAAGCGTTGGATCGACTTGACTCTCGACTCAAACATTTGGCGTCGAATCTGGAGCTACCCGTGCTGAACCCCGCAGATATCGAAGAGGGCTTGATATCTATCAGCGAAGATCAGTTGAAGATCGCGTTCTCGACCATTCGCCTCTCACGCCAGAATGCAGCTGAAGAGTTCTTCATCGATATGCTCCTTGGTAGTGAGGACGACCTCGCAGAGTTCGACGAACCGATTGCCTTTCCCATCTTTGGTCGCGGCCGCGTTTTGTACGGTTTGGTAGGAGATGGGATCGCTGCGGAAGTTATCGATGAAGCTTGCTTGTTTCTGACTGGGGCCTGTTCGTGTGAGGTTAAGGAACAGAATCCTGGGGTGGATCTCGTTATGTCGGTCGACTGGGATCGGCTGGTAACGACGCATTCTGATATAGACCGTGAACTGCCGCCGTTGGCAGGGTTTGTTGGCATAGGCCAACAGTCCCAAGAAGAGGAACAGTCTGCAGAAGAGGGGGCTCCTAGAGACGCGGGATCGGTTTCCGCCAAACCGATTTCAGATCGATCCACAGGGGAATCAGGGATGAGCTCTGTCGTGTCCAACGCTCTCATTCTCTTTGCGTTTTTTGGATGTGTGGCTTTCGGGGTAGGAGTCTTTATGCTTAGGAGGCGAACAGACGCTTACTGATGATGACCGAGTTGAGTGAACTCGGTCATTGGATTCCGGCCTGAGGTATCATCCTACAATCTGAAGAGAACCAAACGTGAGCATTTGGAAGTTAATTCTCCACGAGATCTACTATCGAAAAGGGAATTTTGTCTTGGCCCTGCTTTCGGTGACGGCAGCAACTGGGTGCTTGATTGGCACACTGACCCTGTTGCGAGTTGAGCAGTCTCGGACAGACGAGCTCTTGCGTGAGAAGGAAACCGCCGTTGAACTTGCGGGAGCTGAACTCATGGATTCGATGCGGAAGATCACAAAAGGGCTCGGATTCAATGTGATCATTCTACCGGAAGATCAAGATCTCAATGAGATGCATCTAGAGGGCAGTCTTTCCAAGTCGATGCCTGAAAGTTTTGTAGATCGATTGGCGGCTTCAGACATTGTCACCATCAACCACCTGCTTCCGACTGTCATGAAAAAACTGACCTGGCCAGAACAAGATTTTCCGGTTGTTGTCTACGGAACGCGTGGCGAGGTGCCTTTTCAGCATCGGGATCCCAAGAAGCCTTTGTTGGATGCGGTTCCTCGCGGGAAAATGATTATAGGTTTTGAGGTTGGTGAGAAGTTAGGCTTGAACGAGGGGGATGATACCGTCCTTTTGGGTGTCGATTTTTCTATCGCCAAACGGCATCCTCAGCGCGGCAATATCGACGATAGCACGGTGTGGATCAACCTCGGTCAGGCGCAGGAAATGTTTGGGATGGAGAACTTGGTGCATGCAATCCAGGCTCTTGAATGCCATTGTGTGGGAGACCGCATCACGGAAATCAGAAGGGAGATTGCTGGAATTCTGCCAGGGACCCAAGTGATCGAACGGGGACAGCCGGCTTTGGCTCGAGCGGAGGCGAGGGCGACGGCGAAAGAGACTGCGGAAGCTTCGCTGAAACAGGCAACGAGGACGCGAACGGAATTGCGGCGTCAACGTGAGCAGTTTGCTTCGTTTTTGGTTCCAGGGGTCCTTTTGGCGAGTGCGATGTGGATTGGCTTCTTGGCGTTCGCCAACGTTCGCCAACGTCGCGATGAAATCGGTGTGCTGAGGGCGGTCGGCTATGAGGCCTTTCATATCTTTGGGTTGTTCTTGGGGAAATCCTTGCTTGTTGCGATCGTGGGGGGCTCGCTCGGCTTCATTGCTGGGTGGTCGATCGGAGTCGGCCTTGGGAGCAAGACTCTAGATGGCGCGGTCCTCGTTGAGTTTTTCGATCCGATTCATCTGGGCTTGACCTTCATCGTGTCGATTTTTCTATCGCTGATGGGAAGCTGGATTCCGTCCGTGATCGCTATCCGCCAGGACCCAGCGTTGATTCTCAAGGCTGAATAGGCTTTGGCCGAAATCTTTAACATTTTGGTTACCATGATTCCGTTGCGCTGCGAGCAGGTGGTTGGTATTTCTCAGGACAGGTGGTCGTTCCACGCAAAGTAAGAATATGATGTCGAAATGGTGCAGAGTCCTTGGCGGTTTGTGTTTCCTTGTATCTCTGAGCCTAGGGGCAGGCGATTGGCCGCAGTGGAGATTTGATGCGGGGCGTAGTGCCAATTCGCCTGAGGTCCTTCCAGAGAAACTGAGTTTAGCTTGGGAGCTTGCCTTTCCCAAGCGGGTCCAGGTCTGGGATGATCCCTTGAATCACGATCTCATGACCTATGATCGAATCCTTGAACCCATCGTAGCGGAGGGACTCATGTTCATCGGGTTCAACGATAGTGACAAAGTCGCTGCCTTTGATATTCAGAACAGCGCTGAGAGGTGGCGCTATTATACGGACGGGCCCGTCCGCTTTTCTCCAGTGGCGTGGGAGGGAAAGATCTTCATTATTAGTGACGATGGTTACCTCTATTGCCTCAATGCCAAAGATGGGAGGCTGCTATGGAAGTTTCGTGGAGCTCCAGGAGATCAGAAAGTTCTTGGAAATGATCGGTTAATTTCTTCTTGGCCGGCGCGGGGCGGACCGGTGATTCGGGACGGCGTTCTCTACTTTGCCGCGAGCATTTGGCCCTTTATGGGAACCTTCATCTACGCGCTCGATGCGGAGAGCGGTGAGATGATCTGGGTCAACGATGGAACGAGCGCGCAATACATCAAACAGCCTCACAACGCTCCATCGTTCGCTGGCGTGGCTCCTCAAGGGGCGTTGGTAGCCTCTCAGGAGTATTTGATTGTCCCCGGTGGCCGCTCGGTTCCTGCGGTGTTTGAACGAGGAACAGGCAATTTCAAATATTTTCATCTGGCTGCAGGCGGAAAAGGCAATGGCGGCTCGTTTGTGGTTGCGAATGAGCAACATTTCTTCGCCCATACCCGGCTTCGAGGGACTCGAGGCTATGATTTGAAGACTGGGGATCAAACTCATTTTCTTGTGAATGAGCCCGTGCTTGACGGGGAGTTTCTCTATGCGGCGAGTGATCATCCTCTACGCGTCGCTCGCCAAACTGAGGCGAACTCGAGAATGGCCGCAGCGGTCAAAGCGAAGAAGAAGGCTGAAACGGCGAGAACAAATGCGAGCAAATCGGGAGACTTACAGGAGCTCGAGAAGGCGGAAACGGCCCTTGCAGACGCGGACAAACTCATCGCGGAACTCAATCTGGTTGTGGCGTCTGCTGAGGCCGCTTGGCGCGATGATTGGAAGGGGAATCTGATTCAAGCCTTTGATTCCAATCAGGCTCTGGTTTGGGAGATGGAAGCCGATGCATCGGGAGACCTGATCAAAGCTGGTAACCGACTCTATGCGGCCGGTGAATCCACTTTGTCGGCCTTCGATCTGAATGAGACGAACGGGGTTCCCGCCATGAGTTGGTCTCTACCGGTAAAGGGTTCCGTGCAACGCTTACTAGCCGCAGACGAGATGCTTTTTGCCATCACCCTGGAAGGAAACGTCATGGCGTTCGCGGGGCCTGACTCCACGGCCTCCCAATCAAAACATAATTTAGAGCCTGTGCAGGCTTCTAACGCCAAATGGCCCATCTTTGAGGCGCTACTTGGTGAGCTCGACTCAAAGGCGGGCTACGCCCTCTGTTACGGTCTCGAAGATGCTCGTTTGATTGAGATCTTGCTCCGTGAGACTGATTTTCACGTGGTCGGTGTGGACCCAAGTCTTGAGCGTGTTGAAGCGCTTCGATACCAGTATGACGAAGATCAATCAGTCTACGGAAAACGAGTTTCACTTCATTGTGGAGATCCTCTCGAATTCAACGCCCCGCCTTATTTCGCTTCTCTCGTGACCCTTGACACCAGAATGCTTGCTGCTGACCACAGGGAACCGTTTTTGGATGCAGCGTATTCATCGGTGCGACCGTATGGGGGAAAGCTCTGGGCCTTCGGTTCAGACGATGAGTTAACTTCTGTTCGCTCGACTGCTGAATCGATGCAAATGGAACAGGCAGAGATTGATTCGTTTTCCTTTTCGGTCTCTCGAAGTGGGGCGAGCAAAAAGAGGTCGGTTTTGGATTCGATCCTTCAATTGACTCGGGAAGGGAAACTGCCCGGGGCCGCGGATTGGACACATCAGTACGGAGATATTGCCAATACGGTGAAGTCCGATGATCAACGGGTGAAATTGCCGTTGGGATTGCTTTGGTTTGGGGGGAGTTCGAACATGGATGTGCTGCCGAGACATGGGCATGGACCGCCCGAGCAGGTTGTGGGTGGTCGAACGATCATTGAGGGAATGGACAGCATCAGTGCGCGTGATGTTTACACCGGGCGGGTGATGTGGAAGCGAACCATTACAAACCTAGACACTTATGGTATCTACTTTAATGAAAGTTACGCCGATACCCCACTGAGTACGTCTTACAATCAAAAACATATTCCCGGAGCCAACGCTCGTGGGTCGAACTATGTAGCCACCGAAGATGCGGTCTACGTTGCTCTTGAAGATTATTGCGAAGTGTTAGACGCGGAAACAGGAGACACGACGAACTACATTCGGTTGCCGTTGAAAAAGGGCGGGGCTGTGCGCCCGCGTTGGGGCTTTATTGGTGTCTACCAAGATCTCCTTTTGGGGGGGCATGACTTTGCGCATTTCACGAAAGCATCGGGGCGCGAGTGGAAGAAGAACTACGCTCCCATCGAGGATCTTTCGGCAAGCGCCGGGCTTCTAGCCTATGATCGCCACTCGGGTGATCTCCGATGGCAAGCCACTCCTCGACATGGTTTCATTCACAACGGGATCGTTGCCGGCAATGGCCGTATCTACTGTTTAGATAAACTTCCCGAGAGCGCCGAGGCGAAGCTCAGGCGACGTGGGAGAACGAATCCGGGTAGTTATCGGATTGCCGCTTTTGATAGCGAAACGGGAGAGCAATTGTGGGAGGTGACCGAGAACATCTTTGGAAGTTGGTTAGGCTATTCTGAAGAGCACGATATTCTCCTGCAGGCTGGCGCGGATGCGAAGGATCGGCTTTCAGACGAAGTCGGTAGTGGAATGGTTGCGTATCAAGGGAAGACCGGTGAGGTTCTCTGGCAGGATCTGAAACGCCAGTACAATGGTCCTTGTATCATCCACAACGAGCTAATCCTGACCTCTGCAAATTCTTACAGTCTTTCTGCCGGTGCGTATAATCTGCTGGATGGAAGCCCACATTGGGTTGTGAATCCATTGACCGGAAAGGAAGAGCCGTGGTTGTTCACGCGCGCCTATGGCTGTAATACTCCGGTGGCTGGAGAACACATGCTGACTTTTCGCTCAGGTGCCGCGGGTTACTATGACCTCGCGGGGCAAAGCGGTACTGGTAATCTCGGCGGTTTTCGATCTAGTTGCACCTCCAACCTAGTTATCGCCAATGGTGTATTGAATGCTCCTGACTATACGCGTACGTGTACGTGTGGCTATCAGAACCAAACGTCTCTGGCACTCATTCATATGCCAGACGTGGAAATGTGGACTTTCAGTTCATTGGGCACCGACGCGATGAAAGGCAGTTTTGTGAAACAAGCCGGCGTCAATTTTGGTGCACCTGGTGATCGACGAGCTGATAACGGCACGCTATGGCTTGATTATCCCAGTGTGGGAGGGGACTCACCTGAGATAGCGATCGCCGTTGAAGGCGAGGAAACATACTATTTTCGTCATCACTCGGCGAGGTTCCGTGGAGAGGGAGTGACCTGGGTAGCGTCTTCAGGGATAGAGGGCGTTGAGAAATTGCTCGTGAATCCCGTATTTCAAAAAGCGGAAAATACGAGTGCGTCAGCGGATACAGATGTTGAGGAAGCAACTCCCCAAGCCGAGCATGATGTGAGATCCCGCCTCTATACGGTTCGACTTCATTTCTCAGAGCCGGAAGAGATAAAACAGGGAGATCGCGTCTTTCATGTGAACCTACAAGGCGAGCGAGTGCTGGAGAGTTTTGATGTGCTCAAAGAGTCAGGTGGTTACCGGCGAACGTTGGTCAAGGAGTTCTCCCATGTGGAAGTCTTAGATTCAATCGAAATTGAACTCGTCAATTCCTCAGAGAAGGGGGAAGCCCCGATTATCTCGGGGCTGGAACTCATTGCTGAATAAAGTCGCAACTTGCAGCGACTCATGCCGCTGCGAAATGGGGGCTATTCCCTGTAGATAGATATTGGGTGCGCTAATCGATGCTAGTTTCGAGTAGAGTACATCCATCGCGTTGTATTCTATCGGGAGAGTTCATAGCGGACGCTGCTAGAGAAACCCTTCCACAGAGGATGAGCGCATCATGGGCTCGAAAACAGATCCTAGTTTCGTTCGCGGCAGCAAGGTCTGCAGAAGGAGGGGGCCAAAGGTGGAATCCAGTCAGGCGCGGCGCCTCGGTTCCCGGCCCTGAACTACCACCACTGATAGTTGGGATCGGGTTTCGTTGAGCTGTTGTAACCATGCTGCGAAACCTCATCAGGAAAGCGAAAGAACTCTGTGTGGGTATCCCCAAAGAGGACGTTGAAGCGGTATTCACCTTTTACGTTATGCCATTGGCTCGCCCGTGCGTTCTTGTCGCGGTCAAACCACCAAGGCCAATCTCCAGTGACCAGCTTGTTTGAGGGGCTTCGGGCCATCTCAGAGCCTCTCATGGGCGTTGCGAAGGAGCTGCCTCGATTGGCATTTGAATCACCGGTAACATGTTGAGCTCTCAGTGACTCGACTCGCCATAGCGTCAGGTAGCTATTGCCCCAAGCTTGAAAACACGTTTTGGTGCCCTTGGGAAAGCGTGAGAGGTGAAGGGCATCTCCCTTGTCTGACGGACACATGTAGGCAGGGCCCGGGGGCAGATAGACGTTCAACGGTCGCCGATCCTCCGTGATGTTACCACCGTGCAGGGTCATCGTACCTGTGGTCCCTCCCAGCGTGCCCCAGGCTTCGTAGACCGGATAAAAATCCTGGTTATCATCGGTGTAGAGAGTGAGAGCAATCCCTTCCTGACGAAGGTTGTTATTGCAGCTGATCGTCTTGGCCTTCTCCTTTGCTCGTGAAAGTGCAGGGAGCAGCATGCCGGCTAGAATCGCGATAATGGCAATCACGACGAGCAGTTCGATCAACGTGAACCCAGTTCTGGTAAGTTTTGGAAGCTTCAAAGTCTATTGCTGTTTTCGGTGATTGAACTGGGAAGGCTACCGCACGGAGTCGGTTTGGCGAAGCAATTCCTTGGAGCATTTCTCCAAGTGTGTTGATTTTGGATGAATGACACGGGGGTCACGGAGTGAATCCTGTGGTGTACGGCTACTGGAGTTTTTTGTTTATTGAAGAGGAACTAGTGCGAGCCTTGGCTATCCGACAGGGTGATACGGTTGCGAACTTCATCGAAACTCAGCTTGGCTGTTCCAATCTGAATTGTTGTCTCGAGCTCCATGCCTGTCACGATGCCGATTGGTACTCTTCCGCTGCCTACGAACATTACCAACCATATGTCTGCGTCCGTGCCCCTCGTCGTGATTTGTAAGGGATCACCAGCATGAAGCTCGGGAGCGAGGGGATGCAGGACCCATCCTTTGACCCATCCGTTTTTACCTTCCAGCAGAAAGGTGAGCCTTTCGTCCTCAATGCCTTCGACGATTTCGATGTTGTCATCGGTCTTTTCGTTTCCCAGGTTGGCATTCCACGTGTAGGTGTGAAGTTGAGAGCTTTTTACTCGGTCAAGGGTGCTTATGATAGCCGCGTTTTTCTTGCTCGAGAAGTCGACCAGGAAATGTCGCTCTAGGTCTTCGACGCCCAGGCTCGTATAGGTAGAACCTCCCCCTGTGATCACGTAGCCTCCTCGGTCTGTGGCTTCTGCGAGAACGGTTTTCCCATTCTTGCCGCTTTGTTTGCCGGCGTCCGCTTTTCCATCGACGAGTAAACGGCTGTGCTGACTGGCATCCCGTGACTTTCCCGGTCCGCCGAAGAATGAGGTGCCGTGGGCGAGGAGACGGATACCCGTCGCTTCCCGTTGATCCCACGCTTTGTGATTGGCGAGGTCGGAGTAGATTGAACAAAGAATGTCGTTTTCGTCATGCCAGCGATTGCGAAAGAAAAAGCCGCCGGTGCGGGTGTCGAAGTGTGACGTCCCTAGCTTTTCTGTCGGGCTCACACCCACAATGTCGGTTGGATAGTTTAGGATGGCCCAGATCCAAGCGGCCCGTTGAGGATCGTATTTTTGTTGCGCCAAGCCGGGAGATCGTGTCCCCATATGCCGGTCGTAAAACCAGACGAAGTTTGGAAGGGCGTCCTTGGGCACTGACCTCAGAGTCAAACTTGTCCAGCCCTCATCGCCAATCGACCATCCAGACACTCCCTGTTGTAAGTAGCACCGTTGGTGGTGGTCTCCTGTGATCGAGGAACCCGTGAACATTTGCAGCTTCCAGAATGCGTGTTGATTCAGTTGCTTGATGAGTGTGTTGTCGCCTGTCTCAGCCAGCGCATAGCACGCTTCCAGCAGGTAGATGCCACCGTATCCAGTGTAGCCGATGCCTTCTTGAGAGAGCCCGCCTGGTCCGTAGCAAATGGCCATGTGCCGGGAAAGTTGTCGCTTGAGATAGGCTAATCGGTCTGTTCGAATCTCGTCTTCATAGGAAGCTAATAACATCACAAGTTCCGCTCCCCGGCACACGGCTGCCCAGTTCGAGCCTCGCTCCACTTGGAGTTGACTGTGTTGATACTTTGGCCAGAGATCGAGCGAGCGCAGTAAGACGTTTTTGACATAAGCTCGTTGTTCTGGAGACCAGGCTTGGTAGCACCAATCGTAGGCAAGCGCGAATCCCTCGCCAACGGTTGCCTTGGCTAGCCCATAGGTTTCGAGTCGGTCCGGGAGGCGTCGGTCAGGATCCGGTTGGTCGTGGACGTCTTTGAGAACCTGAAACGCCAGCTCAGCGTATTCTTCCCTACCTGTGATAACGTGGAGGAATGCCGCGGCTCTCGCCATGTAAGCCCGCGGGTAGTTCCAGTTGCCTGAGCTTGGATCGTGCGGCTGACGGCCATGCGTATCCACCCATGATTTCAACGCTCCGAACGCCTCTGCGTGGTGGGAGCCTTGCCTCTGGATTTCCGCCTTGATCGTGGCGATCTTTTGTGGATTCAGGAACAGCCGCGGATGGTGTTCGGCGGCAGGAAGGGGTAAAAATGAGCCTATGTAAAACGTCACGGTGAGGGACAAGTTCACCCGTTTCAACCACTGGCGAGCGGTGGAAAATCTCGGACGTTCAATTGAGTGCCCATTCATTCTGGCGATTGAAATTGCTGCGTGGAGTTTGGACTGGGATGTTTTAGGCTGCTGATTTGATTAAGAACTGACGTTCGTTTGATGGGGGGCATTAGTCAACCGGAATTAAAGAACGGCGAGTTTCGGATTTTCGGTTTGCCTTTTTGGTTTCCCAAGGGGGATCGAATTCGTAAGGTCAGAAGTGATGAGGAAGATTGCGACTAAACTTCGAGAGTGCGCTGATCTGTTGCAAGACAAGGCCAAGAATCTGGATGGAGCGCACGGCACGGAACAGATCGAGGATGTGATTAGCTCGCTGCGTGAGCACTCACAGGTGATCGATCAACTTGCTGTGAAGATTGAGCCTGAATCTGATTCCGATTAGGGTGTTGATTCTGAGATCAATACTCTGGATTCGCGTTACATGATTGGGGATTGGCAATGGATGTGAATTCGGTGGCGAATGGGTATTGACCATGATTGAAGACTGTTCCGGAAGTGATCGCTTAGAAGGTGGCGCTATCCTTGATTCTGGATGGGGTATTCTTGGTGCTCTGGGCTTGCTGCTTCATTGTTGCCTCCCTGTGGCGGCTCAAGATTTCGCAGAGTTCCTTCCTCCATCAGGACCTAGAATTCGGCTTCCGATTGAGCCGAATCGCGCCTATCAAGCGCGCTGGTCAAGCGATCTTGTCGACTGGTCACCACTAGGGGATCTTTACTTTCCAATCTCGGGGCATGTGCGGTCTCTCCCCAAAGAGGATTCCTTTTTCGTTCGCCTTGAACCAGGGCTGAGCATGATAGATTGGGAGCCGCTGGTTGTGATCATCGGTGACTCGACGGTAGCCGACCTTTCTCCCGTAACTCCGAGTCATCATGGATGGGGGCAGGTGCTTCAGGATTTCTTTCCTCCCGAAGTCCGGGTTGTGAACTTAGCGGAGGGGGGACTCGGGACTCGCCGCTTTTTTCGGGACGGACGGATTAATCATGTCAACCGACTCCAGCCCGATATTGTGGTCATTCAGTTTGGGCACATCGACTATCGCGAGGGACTAACCTTGGACGAGTATGAGGAGAACATCGCCACACTGGTTGGATCGGTCAGGCGAATCAATGCCATTCCTATTCTAGTAACCCCGGTGGCGCGACGTCTATTCGATGACAAGGGGCTCTTTCTTCATCAGCTAGCGCCATGGCGGGAGCGGGTGATCAGGGTTGCAGAGAAGGAGCGGGCTGCGCTTGCCGACCTGAATGGACGTAGCGCGGATCTTTATAGACGACTAGGCCCCGAACAATCGCCGATTCTAACGGTTTGTGGCGACGCCTGCAGTGATCAGGCACATTTTTCGAAATTAGGAGCTTACGTGATGGCTTCGCTGGCAACGAGGGAGTTTCCCCCGATCCTGAGACACTTTGTTGTGCCCTTGGATCAGCTTGATGACAAAATCTCTAAGGCGTTTCGTCACATCGAACAGTTTAGTGGGCACGAGATACCTTTTGCGGAACGTTCCGGTGGTTTCCGTGAAAGCCAGCTATGGGATTGGGTGTATCCTTCGGATGAGACGGATGTTCCGTGAGTCCGTTTCTTGCTTGATCGGAGAACCGGAATAAGAACGGCGAGGGTATCAGTAGAATTGTAAGGAGCTCAGGACGGCGTCGTTCGAAACGGGCCGATGAACCAGTCTCGCAATCCGTTCCACAATCGGCCGATATCTCTTCCCATGAGGAGCGCACAAGGAACGAGGACAAGGGTAATCGCAGTTGCGAAGAGAACGCCGAATCCTAAGGAGACGGCCATCGGAATCAGGAACTGGGCTTGAATCGACGTGTCCATTAAGAGAGGAATCAAACCAACAAAGGTGGTGATCGAGGTGAGCAAGATAGGCCGGAATCGACGCCCTCCGGCGGTTAAGACAGCCTCGTCGAGTGGGGTGCCAGCTCGAACTTGTCGGTTGACAAAATCGACCAAGACCAGGGAGTCATTCACCACGACGCCAGCCAAGGCCAACATGCCGAAGATGCTGAGGTAAGAGGGCGTGATTCCCATGAAAATGTGTCCCAGCAAGGCCCCAATGATGCCGAATGGCACGGCAACAAGGACGTATAGGGGCTGGGTCATGGATTTAAAGGGAATTGCTAGGAGAGCGTAGAGTGCGAAGAGGAGGGCAATCGATCCAATGAGCGTTCGCTTCCGCGACTCGGCCGCCTCGGCGACGTAGCCGGTGAAGACGTAGGAGAGCTCAGGGTGGTCGGCAATCATCTCATCGACTTGGGCGGAGAGTTCATCGGCGATCCCAATGATATCGACCGTGTCATCGTCTGGTTGTCCAGAGATGCTAATGATCTCGGCGCCGTCGCGACGCTCTACTTGAGAGGGTGCCCGCACGAATGAAAGGTTTGCGACGGTCGACAACGGAACTTCTGCTCCGGAAGGAGTGCGGATCTTCATTCGATCGATCGTATAGAGGGACTCTCGTTCGGCTCTTGGGAGGCGCACCATAACCCGAACATCGTCGGTTTGTCGAAGGATCCGCTGGGCCTCCTCGCCGAAGAATGCCTGGCGGATTTGTTGAGCAAGGGACTGCTGAGTGAGTCCCATCTCGGTGGCTCTGGGTTTGAGTGTGAATTCCAGTTCATCCTGTCCGTAGTTCACGTCGGCGGAAGCCTTGCTCACTCCATCAAAGGTGTTCAGATGATCAGCGATTCGTTCCGCAATGGCGTTTTTGGCTTCGGACGATGGCCCGCGAAGTTCCAATTCGAGGGATTCTTGTTCACGATCGTCGTCGCGTCCGCCTGATTCTTCGCCGCGAATTCTAAAATACCTTGCTTCTGGAATCGGCCCGACAAGCTCGCCCCACCGTTTTGCAATCGCGGCGTTTCGGGGGCCTGGCTCGGTGCGCAGGCTTGGGGGGATCACCTCGACTGCGACGTAGCCTCGCGACTTGTCGTAGCTGCTTTGGATGTGGCGTGCGCCGCTCACCGTAAGAATATTCTTGATCAGAGATTCACCTGTCCCCGGGTCGATGAACTCCTCTTGCAGTTTTTCAGCCGCCTGCACGAGTCGTTGAACGTAGGAGTGGGTGACTTCGATGGAAGTGTCACTGGGAAGGGCAAAATAGGCGGAGACTTTCAATCTGTCGACGGAAGGCATCGAGACGAAGCCCAACCGGCCGCCTTGGCTATACCCCGCCATCGTTAAGGCCATGGCTGTGAATCCTGCCAGCACAATGGCTCTTTGGCGGAGGGCGACGGCGAGCATGGGTTGGTAAACCTTCGCCACGAAAAGCTCGAGCGTGTTGGCGATTCGTTCCTGAAGGATGAGAATTGGGTTTCGCTTAGGCTTAGCGATGCGTAAGTGTTTCAAGTGGGCAGGTAGAATCAGCTTGGATTCCACGAGCGAGAAGAGAAGGACGGGCGCCACTACGGGAGGAATCTGTTTGGCGAAGTTTCCCCAGTGTCCTTCGAAAAACATGAGCGGGAGAAAGGCGACAACCGTCGTCAGCACACCGAACGTGACAGGGACCGCGACCTCGTGTGTGCCCACGATGGATGCCTCGAGAGGATCCATGCCGGTCCGCATTTTCGAGAAGATGTTTTCTCCTGTTACGATGGCATCATCCACCACGACTCCAACCACAATGATAAATCCGAACAAGCTCATCACATTAGCCGTGATTCCAAACCATGGCATCAGCAGCACGCCTCCCGCGAAGCATACCGGAATCCCAATCACAACCCAGAAGGCGAGCTGAGGACGGAGGAAGAGGCCGAGTACCAAAAACACGAGCAGGCTTCCTTGGAGGAGAGATGAAATGAGAGCGCTGAGGCGTCCGCGAATTGCGATCGATTCGTCTTCGAAAGTGAACAGCTCAATCCCATCCGGGAACTTACTGGCTGACGTTCGGACATATTCTTTCACTTTGTCGGAAACGTCGATGGCATTCTCGAGTCCGGTTCGCATGACTTCAACGAAAAGGGCAGGCTTGCCATTGAACTCGACGATCTTGTCTCCCTCCTCGAACCCATCTGAGATCTTCGCGATTTCCTTAAGGAGCACTTCGGCGCCGTTGCCTGCGCGGACGGGAATATTTCCGAATTGCTCCCTGTTGTAGGCTTGTCCGCGAGTGCGAACCACAAGACTGCCGCTCTCGCTTTGGATGGATCCGGCCGGAAGGTCGACGGACGAGCGTCGGACAGCTGTGGCAAGCTCGGCTAGGCTGATATTGTATGCCGAGAGCTTCTCTGGGTGGGCTTCGATGGAGATTTCGAAGTTTCGTTCTCCCGCCATGTCAGCGATGCTGATCCCATCGATCTCCAGGAGATCTTCTTGAACCCGTCGGGCAACTTTCCGTAGCTCCTTGTCATCGAGTCGGCCGGTCACCGCAACGGAGAGCACTTCGTGCCAGAGCGATGAATCGGGAATACGAATCTCTGGGCGCTCGGTTTCTTGAGGGAAAGTGGTGATGCCGTCCACACGACTCTGGATGTCGTCGATGAGCACGCGAAGGTCGTAGCCCTCCTCAGCGTCGATCCAGATTCGGGCGCGACCTCGATAGCCATCGGCGTCGATCATTTTTACGCCGTTGATACCCTCAAGAGCCTCCTCGACCGGAATTAGGATGGCCTTCTCGACATCTTTCGCCGTCCCACCGCGGTAAGGCATCGAAAAATACACTCCTCCGTAATTGCGTGACGGCTCCACTTCGAGCGGGACGCGGAAAAAGGCGGTATAGACTCCGGCAAGGAGAAGTCCCACCATGAGGAAATTCGCCGCAATTTCGTTATTTGCAAACCAACGGATCATGTTCTTGAGTAGTCAACTCTGGCTTTATGACTTGCTAAATGTCCAGAGGTTACAATGGCATTCCAATAGATTGGAGGAAGCCCGCTTTGAAAGCGCTTTTTTGGCCGAAAAGCCTCGAATGATCAAGACTCCGATCCTTTGCGGAGGATTGATCGGCCGGTCGCCAAATTGTAGATGAGAAGGCCGCCACCCAGAATCAAGGCCAGAATAAGCACCAAAACGTATTCTCCGATCGGAATGCGAGCGACCTCCTCTAGTTCGTCGGTGCCTCGCCCGCTGTAAACCCAGGTCACGCCGGCGAGATAAAGCAGGACGATCACGGAACGGAGTTTTTTTGAAAGCTGGATTCCATGCATTTGGGTTACCACCAATATCCCAGCGAAACCGAAGAAAAACATTGGCCAGATGTTGGGCCCCTGACTGAATGCAACAATGGTGCCATGAATCATCACCAAAAACTCCTGTAAGAACGTCCAGTAGCGGTTGGTATGGATCCGTGTGAAGAACAGGCTTCCCTGCAACATGATGAGCAAGGTGTAAAAGAAGCCAGATAGGTGACTCGCGCTGGAGTGCATCGGGTGATACCAGAACGTGTAAAGAATCGCCCAGGAGAAGACGTAGCCATGGTATTTCAGTGCGAAGCTCGTGATTTGTTGGCCGATCGGCACTCTCCAACCGAAAAGGAGCCCGCGTCGCCGGTTTTCCATGAGGAGAACCCAGACGAGCAAGAGGATGACGGAGTACTGGGGATATTGAGGCGGATGGTCTTGGGCGAGTCCGTCGTACCAGAGGTGCGTCTGAACAAAGTGAAGGGCGACGAACACGGCGTTGAGTGCGAGGGCCCAAAGGTTGACGGGATGCAAGCCGTTCGTGTAGCGACCCACACGTGTTTGGGCGTAGTAGATCAGACCGAAGTGTGCGAGTTGGTGAAGGGCGTAGAGCCCCCAGGCGCTCCACCATCCCAGCATCGTTTTCTCGGGGAGTTTCCAGTAGTACCAACTGTAGCCTTGATCCTCGAGGAACGGAATTTGCGCCAATCGAGTTCCAAACAACCAGATTGCGAGGCAGGTGAGCGTGCAGAAACCAATGCCACCCCAGAGGGCGAGAACATCATTTCGACTGTTTGGTTTGCCCTGCACGATTGGCGGGAAGCTAACAGGCGCCAAAATGTGTGTGCAAGCTCGACAATTCTAGGCTCTACGTCTCTGTTGTGATTGGGCCAGGGTACCTGGATGACGCAGATACTGATGCTGCAGTAGCGAGCCGGCGGTGTAGAACGTCCTTTGCCGTCAGCAGCTGCGAGAGCGTGAAAGCGACAGCTTCGCTCTCGCAGTCCATGTTGGGTCCGTAGTTTGAGCGGTTATTTGGAGCGCTAGAGCGAAGCTGTCGTTTTCAGCGGAGCGCACGGATTCCTCTCCGAAGTTTCTACACAGTTTCTTTCGCTTATCTCAGCATCCGGAAATCAACCCAGAACATCTTTCTCGGAGCCGGTGCGCTCTCCTCAAAGCACCCCCCAGCGTCTCTGTTGCTCGGCGCAAAAAGTGAGAAGCTGCTGAGTATGCGCTGTCGGCGGAGACTCGTTGCACGAGAAGCGGAGGAAGCTCACTCGGGGATCACGTATTCATTCGTGATCCAGTTCGGGGAAACGAGAAACTCGACGAAACGGGCTTTCTGGACGGAGAAAACGAGATCGATGTGTGTCGCATTCGTTGGAATCGATTCAAAATGATACTCATGATAATCGTTGGACCATCCGCTCCCGTTGTTTCGGAGCTCCTCACCACTGGGCTGAAGAGTAAGGCTGACGAGATCGATCTGATTTGTTTCACCCAGATCATCATGTTCCAACTTGAATCCGCTGAGCTCTCGACTGCTCCAGCTGCGTCGTTCCTTGTCCATGGGGGGGAGTCGCCGAAACTCGACGAGGCGACTCTCGATTCCCATCACGATGTTCGTGAGCTTGGGTGCGTTCGTCGTCCCGATTTCAGGTAAGGGAACATTCGTGAATGTGAGGAGTTCGTCAGCTGCGAAGCCTGTCTTGCGTTTTGTGTGGAGGCGGAGTTTCCATGCGCTTTCACTCGGCCAGAGGACGGGACTGAACTCCATAGAATCGGTCATGCCACTTCGGCTTGAAGCGCCGACTTTATTGCCAGTGGCATCGCTGAGGTCCGCATTGTACATAACCCAAGATTCGTTCGTTCCGCGAGGGGAGTCAAAGTCGACGCGGACGATTGCTTTGGGGCTCTCCACTGCCTTTGATGGGCGATAAACTGATTGGCGTTTGCCGTCCTCTGTCCGGCGGTAGTCCTTCTCAATATTTCCTGAAGCGAATTCGAGCAATGTCACTGTTAAGTCACCTGCGTTTGTTTGCACTCCGATTGGACTCGGTTGCCAGGCTGGCGCGGTTGTTAGAAGGGGGTTGCGAAAGCGGAACGAATCAACCACTTCGTTTTCGTAGTTAGCATTTCGGGCTAGTAACGCACACTCCAACCAAGGCTCCCGGCGCGGCCAGTTGCGGAAACTAACGGAGTGGGTTCGGTTGGACATGCCGGCCCCAAGCCAGAAGCCAATGTGCTGGTCCGGTCCGGCCCGCTTGCTACCCGGCTTTCGAATCACAACCGAACCCGAGCTGCTCGGCGTGTTGGGAAAGCCAATATGCTCGAGCCAAACGACGAGGTTGGTTTCGGCTGTATTCAGAATCTGTGGGGGACGATTGTTGCCGGTCCACTGTCTGAACTTGTCCAGAATGGGTTTCGGAACGAGCGGCAAGAGGCGTCCGAGATCGGATCGTGAGGTGTGGTTGGTGCCCACGGTGATTCCGATGAGATTCAACTTACTTCCATCGCTCAGCGTGATCGACGTGTTTGGCGGCTTGGGAGCAAACTCTTTGTAGACAATGATCCCGGCTAACAATACGGCGATGAATCCGAGTGCGAGGAAGATTTTTTTCATAGAGCCCCTTGGAAGCCGTGAGGCTAAAAAGCCGGGGATTGAAATGCAAATGGAGATTTCTCTCTAGGTTTAACCTTTAGCGTGGTGACGGAGGTTTATGGCAAGGGAGATGAGCATCATGCCCGAGACGAGCAGCATCGGGATTGAGACAATGAGAGACGCCGTTTGAAGCGCCGTAATCACCTCTGATTGGCGACCGATGGAGAGAAGGGCAAGCGGCAGAATGCCCAGCGTCGAAGCCCATAGAACTCGATGCCATCGGGCTGGTTCCTCGTCGGCCCCAATCGTGCGAGTTGCTGCGAGCGCGAGTGTGTAGGAAGCGGAGTCGTAGGTGGTGGCCGCGAAACTCACACAGAGTAAGAAGAAGAGGGGGAGAATATGATTCCCCAACGATAGCGACGTGATGATCTTGATTACGGCGGCGTGTCGGTTCTTCGAGTATGTTTCAATGATTGGGATCTGTTGTTCAAACTCGAGGAATGAGGCGTAGCCTCCGAAAACAATGAAGCAGAGCGTGCATCCCAGCGTTCCGAAGAGAAGAATGCCCCAAATCAGCTGTCCAATGGTCCTTCCTCGAGAAATCTTGCAGATGAACATCCCGACGAACGGGGCAAAGGAGATCCACCAAGCCCAGTAGAAAACCGTCCAGGACTCCGTGAACGCGCGATTCTCAATCGGATAGCGAATCCCTGCCATATCGAGAAAGTGTTCTCCCATGAAACGAATACTCTCGATTCCCTGAAGGCAGATGGCTTTAGAGGGACCTAGACTCAGGATGAGGCCTATTAAGCCCAGCATGAGAACAATGTTGATTGTGGACAGGTTCTTGATGCCTTGATCGAGTCCCAGTGATACTGAGAGGCCAATCAGGAAAACGATCAGAACGATGGCTCCAACCGTGAGGCCGAATGTGGATTCAATGTTGAAATAGGTTTCGAGTGATTCTGTGATCAGCGGAGTGGTCAGCCCCAGACCAGTGCTAGCGGATCCAATGAGTCCGATCATGAAAATCGCATTGATGACTCTGCCTGGCCATCGATGGGTCGCTTGCTTAAGTAGGGGAGAGCAGGCTTCTGCGAGACTCGGGTTCGGAGAACGCCGGACATGGTAGGCGTAGCTTAGGCAAACAGCGGGGAGGGCATAGAATGCCCACCCGATCAGCCCCCAGTGGAACATGCCATAGCTCATGGCCCATTGATGGGCTTCCGCTGAACGGGCTTCTATACCGAAGGGAGGAGAGAGATAATACTCGATCCATTCAATAGCTCCCCAGTAAAGAACGGCGGTTCCAATTCCCGTTGAAAACAGCATCCCAGCCCAGATGAAGGTGGAGTAGTGCGGCTTGTCCTCCGGTGTGCCTAGCTTGATTTTCCGCCAAGGGCCGAGTGCCAGAATGAGTAGCGCCGCGATCGAAACGCCGCCCGCGATTATGAAGATCTGACCAAAGGTTTGCGTGACCAAGGTGAAAATCTGATTCACTACTTTGGCGCTTGCATTGGGGAATCCGAAAATGAGTCCGGACAGGATGCCTACAATCAGGATCGAGGCGCAAAGAATGGGCCAATCGATCAAGTCGGTCGCTGTTTCTGATTGCTCGCTCCGCTGGTTACTCATTTGCGATTGGAGAAATTTAGATGAGGGGCTGAATGAAGACGAAGCTGCAATCCCGGAAGGGGACGTCTCTCAAGCGTGTGCTCAGGCAATTCGAGTGTGGCCGACAGGTGATGATCTGAGAGATTGTATTCGATCAGGCCCAGGATCAAGACTTATGGAGGTTCCCGGTGGTAAATATTCAGGTTATGAATACTTCTGTTGCGGGTCTGTGATCGCCCGATCGAGCTTGCCTCGTGTGATGGATAAACGAAAAGCGCCGGCAGAGTGCCGGCGCTTGGACTGGTCTGATTCCGGTTTGGGAGCGAATGGACCCCTTTACGGACGGGATCCTTAGCGGATGGTGCCGAGCTTGTCTCCGCTGACCTGTATTCCAGGCACTGGCTTTGTCAGAAAGAGAAAGCGGCTATCGCGGTCGTCGTCGAATGAGCTCTCCAGGATGAAGCCCACGCTCGTTGTTCCTTGGCGGAAGGGATTGTGTTTGAAGGGGGCTCCGCCCACGGGATCGACTGACTTTGCGAAAGCCTGCTCGCCTTCTAGCTGTGCTTTGATCGCAGTGATGACCATGGCGTTGATGACGTCATTCCCCACCGAGCGAGCGACAGCCTTCGATATGGCCGGGAAGACTTGGCGGCGGATGGCGTTGTTACTGTTCTCAGTCGCGGTGTCAAAGGCTTTGAGAGCGGCGATGTTGGCGGCCAAGGGTTTCCGGCAGAGGGCTTCAAGTCGATCATAGTCCGCGTTCGTCTCGTCGAGTAGGCGGATGACACCTTCGACGTCTTTGACGCTGCTCTTCTCAAATACCTGCCAAAGGCTTTCGTCTTCGGATATACTCAACATGGATTCCATGAGGGCAGTGGCAGCTGCCTTAGCGGCCGCCTTGTCTCCCGAATTCTCGTCAAGAATGGTTTGGAGCCGGTTGCGAATCCAACCAGCCATGAAGTGCCTTTCAGTATCGATGGTGTCCGCAATGGCCATTCCTTTAGGCGCCTCTGCGATACCGGTTTGCAGTCGACTAAGGGCGTCTCGGTTGAATGAACCAAGGTTCTCCGCCACGGTTCGCGCACTGATTCGGTCCATTCCGTAGTGCACGAGGAGATTGATGAGAATGGGCGAGTTGGCAATGTGCCCGCTGAGCGAGTAGACCGAGAGGAGCTCGTTGACTGCGCGTGTTTGATCACCCTCGTTCAAATGAGCACGAACTCGCAGACGCGCAATTCGGGCGATGTCTCGCGCCTTTGCGAGGTAAGGCAAAAGAAGTTCGGGACCTTCGTCAAGATCGTCACCCCAGTTACAGGGGGCGTTGAGGCGACGAACTTTGTTCAAGCGGCGGAAGGTGTTGTCGAATCTGGCAACGTAGTCGCGGTAGTTGCTGTCGATTTCGGATTGGGCTCCAAGCTCTTCCACTTTGCCTCCATCGACATCCGGCAAGGTAGCGAATTCCCTCCAGTAGAGAAGTGCCGGATTCGTATCTTTCGGAAGTGAGGTGGCTGCCGTGAGCGTATGAAGGGCTCCAACTGACAATAGTGTTGCAAGGGTCGCAGTGGTCTTCTTGAAGTATGATTTTGTTTTCATAATAAGTTTCAAATGGTTCGTCCGTTAGTTCCCAGGGGACGTGCGAAGGTTCAGTTTCTTTTACAGATCATACTCCTTTATCCAGCGCTCTCGACTGGCCCAACCCATTGTTGGGTAGTCGCTGGGCGTTTTCTTTGAAGAGACACTTGCTAAGGTAGGGTTTGAATCACTGGATGCGGATCTTAGGACAGCCCAGGATGTGGCTTCGATCTGCAATGTGTGAGTTTGAGTCATGCCAGACTGGGTGTTTGGCTTGGGTGCGGTGGATCGCTGAGGGATTGTCAGTTTCATCCCTGCTGCGACGATGAGGATGACGGCGATGGCTGCCAATGGCTTGGCCATGGAACTCAGGTAGCCGGCTAAGCCACCCCTGATTTCGGCAGATCTAGGAGCGGACTCGCGGTCGAGACGATTCATCAACCTTGAATGGAAACCGAGTGGCAATTCCTGATCGGCTTGGTGTTGAGCGTTCGCCAAGGTCTTGGAAAGTTTTTGAAGGCTTTCCCAATATTGTCGGCACTCGGTGTCTGATGCGATCAAGGCCTGCACCCGCGCCTGTTCGGATGACGGGAGAGTGCCGGCAGCCATGGCAAGGAGGTCTTTCTGATTCTTTTCCGATCTTGTCATAGCGTTTCGCGTTGTTTTTTCTGCCGAAGTTTCTCGAGGGCGTAGTGAAGTCGTGATTTGACGGTGCCGACTGAAGTGTTGGTCGTGTTGGCAATTTCTTCGAGCGAGGCGTCTGCAAAGAACCGGAGGCGAATCACCTCTTGATGTTTGGCCGGTAGCGAATCGATCAATTGGGTAAGTTCGTGATGCTTCTCGGTCTCGAGCGTCTGGCTAGCGGGATTCAGCTCGGTTTGAGCTTGGTGTTCTGGGCTCGATTCCGGGTGATCTTGATTCCACTGAAAAAGTCCCCAGAAGAGGAGGGGCTTTCGTGATAAACTGCGCAGGCGCTTTTTGTGGATTCGAAAGAGAATCCCGTAGAGCCAGGTGAAGATGCGGCACTTTCCGTCGAACCGTTGAATCCCGTTCCAGGCCGCGACGAGCGTTTCCTGGGCGAGTTCCTCCGCGACCGATTCGTTTTGGCAGAGGATGAAAGCTTGCCTGAAAAGCCGCTCCTCTAGCGGCTCTACCAAACGTCCGAAGGCCCCCAGATTCCCTCCCTTGGCGGCCTCCAAGTCGGGAATCGTATTTGGCGGTCCCTCGCGCGGGCTGTTGGCAATGGGTTGCGTCATTATCCGTGAATTCCCGAGTTTCAGCGAGAGGTTCATTTTTTCTCAAATATTTTTTCTAAGAGAAAGGGGTGTGTCTGCGTTCTTTTGTGAACCACGGATGAAAGGATTTACGCGGATAATTTTGGAATGTAAGGAATTTGCTATGGAATTGATTTTTATAAGGCTCTTTATCCTCACTGGACTCCTAGTTTTTGGATCCCCGATTTCGGCACAGCGGATTGATTCGCAAGCGTTATTGTGGAGAGAAATCGGTAAGCTTGCGGACTCCAATCAAATCACTCCAAAGCAGGCCGTTGAAATGTTTCGAATGGCCTTTCCTGCGGCCGGGGCGCTTCCTGATGGAACTTCCTTCGAGGCCGGCTCAGGTGATCGCGGTTTGAGTGATCTGTTGGGCGCCGTTCCGGTCGTGAATCTACTTCCTGGAGGAGTGGGCGAGGTGATTGATCCCTTGGCGCTCGCGGGCGATGACTATCATTTGATTCTGGTTGTCCGAGAACCCCGTGCCTTGAGTCGATTTGTGGGGCGTCTCGGAAAACGCTTGGATCAGATTGAAGCCCGGTCTGACTCGGGCTGGGCGATGTCATGGCTGGTGGTGGACGATGACTTGAAGCGTGCCGCCACGATTTGTGAGCGAATGGAACGAACCTTTCCGGATTCCCTTGTAGCGGGCTTTGTTCGGTCGCAGGACTCGATCGAACCTCGGCGTGATCCGGTCGCTGCGGCTTACATTGCGAAAGGTGGTCGATTGCTACAGGAGCTATCCTTCGAATCGGACTCCTCAAGTGCCTACAAACGTATCCTTCAGGCAGTTGACGCCGTTATGCCGAACAAGCCCGCACAGCGGGTTCCATAGTTGGGCTTCCGTTCATCTGGTTGATGAGGATCCCGTTTCCGTCGTTCGAGGGCGGCTACTGGGCGAACGAGTATCCCAGTCCTCTTGCGGTTCGTATGTAGCGCGGCTTTTGGGGGCAATCTCCTAGTTTGCGTCTCAAGGACGCGATGTGAACGTCCACTGTTCGATCAAGTGCCTGGTATCCGTTCTGCGTCAGAGATTCCAGAAGCAGGCTCCGAGTAAAGACCTGTCGGGGTTTTCCCATGAGAATGGCAAGGAGATCGAATTCGGCTCGTGTGAGTTCGATTTCCTTGCCGTTCAAGGCAACCGTGCGAGAGGCTGGATCAAGATGGATTCCCGCTCGATCCATTGCCGTCTCCACTTCGGTCGTGGTGACGTTGGATGAGGAATAGCGGCGAATCCCTGCTCGGATTCTTGTGGTCAGCTCTCGGGGGGAGATTTGATCGGTTAAAAAATCATCGACGCCCAGTTCGTAGGCTAGAATTCGGTCGATGGTTTCGAAGGTCTGCGTGAAGACAAAGATCGCGCGCGGAAAGTTCTGGCGCAATTGGCCGAGTGCTGGGAATGGAAGCCCGTCTTTACAACAGACGTTGAAGATGACTGCCGCGTAGAGATGCTCCTTTAGTTGTTCGTAGATCTGGTCGAGCTGTGACTCGTGTTCAATGATGAAGCCTCCGTCCAACAGATATTCGTGATAAGGAATGATCTCAGTTCCAGGTGGCCTGAACTCCAATACCATCTTTTCACAGCTTGATTGATTTGCTTCGTCTCCTTCAGTTTGCATCATCCCCAAATTCACCTTCTTGCCGGCCCTTTTAAGCTAGACGAAAAGTTGAGCTCTTGGGTTTCAGTGAACTGTTCGAATCAGGGGATCATCGCTTAACAATTCTTCATACAACCCGTCCGTATTCTTAACCCTTTCTTAAAACGCGTACCGTCTTCCTTGTTTGAATGGGCGTTGCTCAGGCGCGCCGAGACCAAGAACAAACAGACTCAATCAAGGACTCAATATGAAGAATGTAAGAAAACGGATCGGTAAGAACGCGTTCACACTGATCGAGCTACTTGTGGTGATCGCAATCATTGCAATTCTAGCAGGAATGTTGTTGCCCGCACTGGCGAAAGCGAAAGCCAAAGCTCAGAAAATTAAATGTGTGAGCAATCTGAAGAACATCGGGCTCTCGTTCCGAATTTTCGCCACGGACAACGATGATCTTTTCCCAATGCAGGTGCCGACGAGCCAAGGTGGTTCGGCGGAGGCCGCGGATACACGGAATGGTATGGCTTTAACCTGGCGTCATTTTTTGGCGCTCTCGAATGAACTCTCCACTCCAAAGATCGTCCTTTGTCCGAGCGATGGTCTTGGGCGGGTGGAGGCGAACACGTGGAACACAAACCGACAAGCGGCTTCGACGGGTGTTGAGGCGTTCTATCGTAATCAGAATATCAGTTACTTCGTTGGCTTCGAGGCGGATGAAGCCCTTCCTCAGTCTATGCTGTCCGGCGATCGCAACATCACCAACTCGGAGCGCGCTGATATAAGCCGGGGCTTGATCATGCGATTTCGCATGCGGGCTCGCTCGGGTGACCCTCGTCCGCTGCCGACGCCGGAACCTGGCTATGACAACAACATCCATGATGGCGTTGGAAACGTGGTCCTGGGAGACGGCAGTGTTCAAAGCCTGACGAGCTCGAAACTTCGTACTGCGATCCGCGACATCGGATTGGACGATATCTATCTTGCCCTTCCGGGCGATGAGCGCCGATAGCAATCGGCTTGGTCTAAGGTGGGAGTGCCGGCCAGCGCAAAGGGCACGTCCACCTTATCTCAGATTCACTTAATCGAGAGAAAGGAGGACACCATGAAGAGGCCAAATTCGATCCTGAAACAGAGAGTGAATGTTTGGATTTTCCTTGGTCTAACCATAGCCCTTAGATTCGCTTCTGACGCAGCGCGCTATCCGGTGATTCCAGCCACACTTCCAGGTCTTCAGAATGCCCTGAGGGAAGATCCCGATGCCTTTGTTTGGCACGATTTGTTGAGTGATCAGTATTTTCAAGCGGGAGAATTGAAGCGCTCTCTCTTTCACCGGAGAGAGGCGTTGAGAATCCTTGAGCAAGAAGAGATTGCGCTTCAAGAGATCGCTGAGCTTGGAGGTGGGAGTGGCGAAGATGGTTAGGGGACTGGCGATCTGATTGCGGCGAATTTGATGTGCTCAATCTCATTCTGTGAGGCAAGGCGATGATTCGACCGCCTATTCTAGCGGGCATAGCGCTTCCGTGAGGGAACATCGTCTCTGTTGATTCTTTCATTGAAGGTTTCGATTTAGCGATTCTGAGCGTGGGCTGTTAGGGTTCGTGCATGGACTTTTCTTACATGCTGTTTCTGGGGCTGGCTGCGGTCACTTGGGGACTCCACTCCCGCTCCAGGCAAACCGTCGAACAGCTGAGAACCCGCATCGAACGCCTGGTTCGCCGAATTGAACACTTGGAGCGGCGTGTCACGTCGATTTCGAAACGTAGTAGCCTCGGCGGGACGCTTGTTGAAGATTCGGCCGTGGCGGTGGCCCCATCGCAAGCACCTGAACTGCCCTCGAATCAGCAGTGCTCTGATTCGCCGGACCTAGCGGGCGAGCCCGATGACGCCATCCCTGTTCCTCCTCCCTCGCCAACCGAGGTGAATCGTCCAGCTTTGGATTCCAAGAAAGCTGTTGAAGCAGAGTCTGCGGCCCGAAAGAAGCCGAATTCGACGGTTCCATCGGTTAACTGGGAGCAGTTCATGGGGGTTCGCTTGTTCGCCTGGTTGGGTGGGTTTGCCTTGTTCTTGGCGGCTGCCTTTTTTGTGAAGTACTCGTTTGAGAACAATCTAATCTCTCCTGAGCTTCGCGTCACGATTGGATTCGTGACCGGTGCGGCCCTTCTCGGTGGAGGTACATGGATGCCTCGAAAGACTTATCGTGTGACAGCGGATACCCTTTGTGCTGTAGGCGTCGTGATTCTTTATGCCGTTACCTTCACATGTCACGCGATCTACGCGTTCCCGTTATTTGGTTCGATGGTGACCTTTGCGGGAATGTCCCTGATTACTACGGTCGCGTTCCTATTGGCTGTTCGTTTGCGGGCTCAGGTGATTGCGGTGCTTGGAATGTTGGGAGGTTTTCTCACTCCAATTCTTGTGTCGAGCAGTAGTGCGAACGATGTCGCTCTGTTCTCTTACATTGCCTTCCTGGATTTGGGATTGGTTGCGGTCTCGGTTTCTCGCCGATGGGGATGGTTGAACGTTGGAGCGGTATTCGGAACCAGCATCTTTCAGTTCCTATGGATGGTTGAAGTCTTCGACTCTCAGGAGATACCAGCTGCCCTAGCGATCTTTCTTGGCTTCGCTCTCCTTTTTCTGGGGGCCGCAGTATACGCGCGGGTTCGGAATCGAATGAACCATTGGCTAGCAGGAGCTGCCACCGTGCCTGCTCTTCTCACCCTGGTCTTCGTCCTTCTGCATTTAGATCGTTCTCTGTTAGGTGGACGACCAGAGGTGCTCTACGCGTTCTTGCTCGTGGCCGATTTGTGCCTGCTGGGACTCGCTGTTCTGAGCGCACGACTCCGTAATCTTCCGGTGTTGGGCGGGGGAATGACTTTTCTCATATTGGCTGTGTGGACGTTGGGTGTTGTGGAAACGGGGATGATGTATTGGGCTCTTGGCGGCTACGTGGGCTTTGCCCTCCTTTACACCGTATTCCCAATCTGGGCTCGTCAGCGCTGGCGTGAGATTCCGCTCTCGCCTTACAGTCATTTGTTCCCGGCCTTTGCACTGATTATGATGCTCGTTCCTCTCTTTGAGTTTGAGGTGCATTCGTTCTTTGTCTGGCCCTTCATCATGTTGCTGGATGTTTTGGCTTTTGGTGCTGCTGTGGCGCTTGCATCGGTGGCAGGAATCGTGTTTGCGCTGTTCATAACGGTGGGGATTGCGGTGGCATGGTTCTTTCACCTCCCGGCTGAGGTCTTTGATGTTTCTCGTGCGTTAGGGGTGATTGTCGGGATGGTCATCGTCTTTGAGGGAGGGCTAGTATATGCGCTTCGGGCCATTACCGCTAGGCGCCTGGAGGCGTCGCGGGGCGGGAGCGAGAGCTCTGTGCCGACGTGGCTCCAAGCCTTCGAACGGCTGGAAGCTCATTTGCCGGCCTTGTCCGCTGTTCTGCCGTTCCTACTCTTGATCCTGATGACCGTGCAACTGCCGCTTGACTCGCCGCTGCCAGTGTACGCGACAGCGCTTTTTCTGGGCGGACTTTTGCTGGCCATGACGCGGTTCGTTGCCATGCGGGGGCTGCCTGCCGTTGGTCTCGTCTGTACCGTGCTCTTGCAGGCGACGTGGTTGGGGAAGGGAGTGGATGAAGCGACTGCTCACGTCTCACTCTACTGGGCCATCGGTTTCTACGCCTTGTATTTCCTGTTCCCCTTCCTCTTCTTGCGAGGGCAAGCTGACCGATGGATTACCTGGGTTGCAGGAGTGATTTCGGGACCCGCTCACTTTCTCCTCATCCATCCGCTCGTGCTGCGCTACTGGCCAACAGATTATCCCGGGCTCATACCTGCCGCGTTTGTGCTTCCTTCGGTGCTCGGATTCGGGTGGCTGAATCGGGGTCTGTCGGAAGAACATCCGAAGCGGCTCACAATTCTGGCCTGGTTTGGGGGCGTGTCTCTCTTGTTTATCACACTGATCTTTCCAATTCAGTTTGATCGGGAATGGTTGACGTTGGCCTGGGCTTTTGAATCAGCAGCTCTACTTTGGCTGTATCGCCGAGTTCCCCATACTGGCTTGCAATACACTGCGATCGGCCTGGCGCTCGTGTCCTTTGTCCGCTTGACCTTGAATGGGGCGGTTTTTGGATACTTCCCAGCCTCTTCAACTCCCATTTTGAATGGCTTCCTTTACACTTACGGGCTGGCGGCCCTTGCCCTTGTTTTGGGGGCGCGCTTCGTTCGCCCGCCGAATCACCTGATCAACGGGAGAGACATGCGGGGGATACTGATCGGGATGGCAACGATCCTGGTCTTCCTGCTTGTGAATATCGAGATTGCTGACTTCTTTAGGGAGCCCGATCAAGATCGCGTGCGCATTCAGTTTGGCGTTCACTTCGCCCAGGATGTTGCCTACACGATTGCGTGGGGACTGTTCTCATTGTTGCTGCTTGTCGGTGGAATTCTACGGGGGCTGCGGGTGGCTCGGTATGCGGGCATTGGCTTGATGGCACTGACGCTACTCAAGTTGTTCTTCCATGACCTCGCGTCCTTATCGCAACTCTACCGTGTTGGCGCTCTCGTCGGCGTGGCTGTGATTGCGATGATGGCATCGTTGCTCTACCAACGTTTTTTCTCGGGGCAGCGTGAGGAGATCGAATCAAATGGCAAAGAGGATCCAATGGAGGACTAGTCTCCTGCGGGTGTCCATGGCGGTGCCGATTCAAGATAATGAACGCCCCCTGAGCCATTCACGGAGTGGCTCTAGAATCATAGGCTAGGGTGTGGATCAGTATCTGAGCCTTTTCTGAAGTTCCTCGAGAGGGCGCTTCAATGGGATGCGGCTTTCGTCATCCAGAATAATCACGTGACCTCGGCGTCCATCGGATTGGATGCTCCGGACGCGATCAAGATTGACGACTGAAGAACGACTGATGCGGTGAAAGCGCTTGGGGTCGAGTTGGCGCTCAAGCTCAGCCAAGGTGATTCGAGCTAAGTGAGTTTGCTTGCCCGTATGCACTTCGATGTAGTTGCCATCCGCTTTGAGCCAAGTGACTTCATCGACGTTTACGTAATCGCTGCGGCCCTGCGAGCGGATCTCGATGCGGCTCAGGTGTTGCTCGGGACGAAGAGACTCCAGCATGGAGGCGAGGTTCTCTTGCCAAGCTCCTGGCTCTGGCTTCGCCAGCAACGACTTCGCTCGGTCGAGAGCCTTCTCAAGTCGATCGATCTGCACGGGTTTCAAGAGGTAATCAATCGCGTTGACCTCAAAGGCTCTTACGGCGTGTTCGTCGTAGGCGGTGACAAACACAACGATCGGAGCGGGAACCTCAAGCGCGCGTAATTCCGAGAGCACGCCAAAGCCATCGAGGTCGGGCATCTGGATGTCGAGGAAGACGATGTCTGGTGTGTGTTTTTGAATGGATTCCACGGCGTCGCGTCCGCCGCTGCACTCGGCAACGATGGTCACTTGGGGGAACTCCTCCAAGAGAATCCGAACGCGTTCTCGCCCCAAGAGTTCGTCGTCTACGATGATGGCTCGCATGCTCATGGTTGATCGGTCTCAAAGGGGAGCTCGATCGTGACGCGCGTCCCGCCTTCGGGCCGTTCCTTGAGTTCGAGTGAGAATCGGTCGGGCCCGTAAAGTGCTTGGAGTCTGGCCTCGGCGTTCGAAAGTCCAATGCCCCAGCCTTTCGCTTTATTTCCAGCGGGGCCGACGCCATTGTCTTCGACGACAAGACTGAGTCGCCCATCAACTTGGCTGGCGGTGAGGCGAACGACGCCCGGCGCACCGAGTGGCTCCAATCCGTGACGCACGGCGTTCTCGACGATGGGTTGCAGGAGCAGCGGGGGTAAGAGGGCGGCCCGGCAGTCGGAGTCGATTGTCTGTTCGAACTGGACTCTTTCTTCGAACCTCATGGCTTCAATGTTCATGTAGGCGTCGAGAAGTTGCAACTCGCGAGAAAGGGGGAGTTTGTTGGCGTTCTTGTCTTCTAAAACGGCACGCAAGAGCGTGCTCAGATTCCCGATCGTTCGATCGGCTGTCTTGGGATCGCGGTAGACCAGGGTCGATATGGCGTTGAGCGTGTTGAACAGAAAATGGGGCTGCAGTTGGAGCTTGAGAGCGTCCAATTGAGACTGTGTGAGCTTTGCTTCTAGTTCGAGGGCCTGTCTCTCCCGGCGGCGAAGTTGCCGACCGAAGAGCAGGGCGCTCTGGATTCCCATGAGAGCCCAGTAAGTCGGGAGGTTTCGGGGAAGGTGTGTTGCGGCATCGGCCAGGAAGCTTCGCGGTCGATGCGGACCCGGATGGTGCTCAAATGGAGGTGGCGGAGCTTGATCGTGGGGGGGCGGTCGATGATCGGGAGGGAAGGGCGGGTGAGCGTCACCTGGATGGAAGTGAGCGGGCCGGTCATCCTGGCTGGCGGGCTGGATGAGCGTCTCCTCGACAGGTTTCCCGATGGCATCGAATAGGAATTGAGCGAATAGAGCGATGAGGATCGAGGCGACAGCATGAATACTTCCGTGCTTCGGGAGATGCTCGACTCCCTTGAAGGGAAACTGTGCTGTGAGCCAGAAAACAACAGGTGTGAGCAAGACCCATGGTAGCCAGCGGCAGACCGTGCGTACGAATGATTCCGCAAGAGGCAGGTCGGCGCCCAGGTGTAGCTGAAGCGTAAAGAGAGCCGTGATCGCACCCCAAACGGCGACGAAAACGGCTGCTCCTCGAAGCTTCGGTGAATCTGATAGGAATGTCGAAGACTGGTTCGGCACGACAGAGTTCTCGCTTCGTATCTAGCGTCTTGGAGGGCCAGGTCGACGCGAACGCCCTCCAGGACCGCCCCGTCCAGGGGGGCGTCCCCCTGGGCCTCCACGTCGGCCGGAAAGAGCGGTGCCTGTGCTGGTGCCTGCGAGTTGAGCCGTGACGGAGGCGATTCGTTTACGAATGAACGGTTTAATGGCAAAGACTTGGCGTTCGACGGCGGCATTGTATCCGTAAGTATTTCCCTCAAGCCCCATCTCTAGATTGCGTTTCTCCCGGGCCCCGAGGTGGGGCGTGATCGCATCCTTGAAAGTCTGCAGTCTGGAAAAGAGTTTCCTTTCCGTGAATGTATCTCTCATGAGACTTGCGAGCGCTGTCTGGTATGCAGTGCGGAAGGAGCTGTCCTTGAAAAGGCGATTGAGAAGCGTGAGATCGGCGACCCAGGGGCGATCAATTGCCCAGTCCGTCAAAGCCGCGGGTGTGCTGCCCATCGTGAAGGTTCCGAAGGCCTCATTCACGTCCCACGGAAGAATGCGTAATTTGTGATCCGTACTGGAAAGGAACAGGTAATAATTGTGGGGCATGCCGATGTAGCTATCGATATTTGATAGCAATGAGTTGGTTGCGAGATAGGCGGCAAAATTCTTTAAGTCGATCCGGCGCCTCATTTCCTCCATGAACATGTGGTCGGAGCCGGAATGAATGATCCGAGTCAGGGCGGCGAAATGTTTGATCCGCTCGACGTTCTCTTCGCCAATTTTGATATTGTAGGCCTGGTAGCTCTCGGGAGTTTCTCCCGCGTATTCCCAATTGGACGAGTTTTCAGGTTTCATGAGCAGACTGTCTTTGGCTCCATCGCCGAAGTTGCGATTCATGAAATCTTGATTGACCTGCTCGATGAGAACGTAGATGCCGAGTGGCTGCTTTTCGACCTTCCCCTCGATCGTCAGGTTCACTTTGGCCCATCCCACGCCCGGCGTGGGGATCCCCGCAGCCCGGTAGACTTCGTAGGCGAGCTTCTCTTTCATGTAGGACGGATCGAGGTAGGAGTTCGAGAGATTGAACTTCGTGCGTCCATGCAGTTTCTGACCTTTTACGAAGCGATTCATATCGATCTTTAATGGCCTCTTGAGTCCCCCTCGCGCGGAGCGGTAAGACGAGTTGCCTTTGAATCTGAGGCCGGCGTTCTCAAAGAGTTGGCCGTCGATACGAATGGTTGCCCCAACGTATTCAAATTCACTTTTCCCAGACCCGCCGGGACCTCGCCCTCGGGTGAACGAGCTGCGCCCAGATTGTTGGTTTTGAGGCGTCATCTTGTTCCAGGAGGATTCTGTCACGGAGATATCGATCTCGAGAACTTTGTTCTCGGAATAGACAGCATTCCAAAAGGCAGTGTCCTTGTCAGCCGTCGTGGACGCGTCGAGTGCGTGGAAGAGTCCGGCAACACTACTCAGTAGGATAGTGAGCAGCGGAAGCGGCCTTTTGGTTTTGAGAGTGGATAGCTTCATGTTTCTGGTTGCCACACTAGCGCGACCTAAGCCCTATCCACAAGCGTGCTGGGATGATTCGAACCCTGGCTGTGACGAAATCGGGCATTTGTGGGATCAGTTTCCGGTCATTTATCGGGGGGAACGGTTAGAGAGTTTTCAGGAAGGCAACCAGAGCAGCTTGATCTTCAACTGAGAGTTGGAGGCCATTTGGGTGTTTTGCCAGGTTTGGGTCGAGTGTTTCGGTTCGCGTCGGCGCTTGGTTGTAGTGACGAACCACTTCCTCAAGGGTCTGGAATCGGCCGTCGTGCATGTAGGGGGCCGTTTGGCCGATTTTTCGGAGTGTGGGGGTGATAAATTTGTAGCGATCACTGGTGCGACCGGAAACTTTCTCTAAACCGATGTCGTCGGTGACGGAAAGGCCGTTGTTGTGGAACGCATGATCCGTGAAAAAGGCGCTGCCGTGACAGTGGAAACAGTCCGCTCCCCGTCTTCCCATTCTGGGCTCACTCTCGGTGAAGAACAGCTCGAATCCTCTCTGTTCGGACGGACTCAGCTTCGCTTGCCCCTTGAGGTGGCGATCGAATTTTGAGTCGAAGCTAAGGCGGGTGAGCAGAAAGTTCTCGATGGCAAGGCTGATCGTCTGCGGCGAAATCACTCCAGACCCGAAGGCAGCTTTGAAGAGTGAGGGATAGGTCAAATCGTTCTCGAGTTTAGCCACCACTGATTCCAGTGTTTCATCCATCTCCAGATGATCTTGAATCGGTTGAAGGGCCTGTTCTCTGAGAGAGCCCGCCCGCCCGTCCCAGAAGAAGCGAGACTTCCAGGCCAGGTTGATCAAGGACATTGAATGGCGGTTACCGTGTTGGCCAGCAACGCCGGGACTGAACTGCCGGGAATCAGTGAGGGCATCTCCCTGGTGGCACGAAGCGCAGGAAAGGGAATTGTTTCGCGACAACTTCGTTTCTCTGAAAAGGCGTTCCCCAAGGCTCACTCGTTGTTTGATGATCGGGTTGTCGAGAGGAAAGGCCGGCAAGGGAATTCCTCGCGGAAGTCGCAGGGGATAAGGCTCGGGATTCTTGGGAAGATCAATTGGTTTCACTCTGGTTGCGAGTCGGGGCGGTTGGTCGGAATCCACTCGAGTGACACGAAAAGCTTCCGGCAGTTGGGCTCTTATGTGATCGGAGACGGGATCTCCGTTAGCAGAATGGGTGGTGGATCCGTCGTTCTCAAACGAGAGTCCAGATAATAGTTTGGTGGGATCAAATGCGATGGTGAGTCGGCTCTCGCTCTGGAGCTCGAGTTCAACGGGGAGCGTTATTGCTACCCGGTTGGCGTTACGGGCGAAATGATAGGCGTAGCCGTTTGGCAGTCGTTGACCCTTCGCTCGCCAGTGCCCTTCTAAAGCCATGAAGATGTAACCGCCTTGCCAGTCCCAGTGCATTCGATTCCGATTGGGGTTGAGCGGGCTTTGAGGCGGGTGAACTGAGGGATCTCCGTGATTGGTGACGGGATCGAGACCGATGTGGAACGTAAGGGCAGAATAGGTCTGATTGGGAACGGAGGCGACGCGAAGCTTGGTGCCTCGATGAGGAACGAAGGCGACCTCGTCTTCGAGACGAACTCGTTGCCCACTCGCTGTCGTTAGAGAAAAACCACTCACGAGATAGTCGACGCGAGTGAATGAAAGCGATTCACCGCCTGTATTCTGATAGCGGAGGGAGTCCAGGAAAAGGGGCTTCGTATCCGCTTCGTTGACGAATTGGAGCTGGAGCGGAGCGGCTGCAACACGCATAGGACAGGCGCAGACTATCAGGAAGCACATGATCGTGAGCCACAGGGGCCTTTCGGAGGTACCCTTCGGAGCGCTTGGTTCAGATTCTCGTGTTGTTGTCAGAGTGCTTGTTTCTGTTTGCGAGGCTCAACTGTTTGAGACCTCAAAGCACCTGAGATCTTGCGCGACCTGAGTCGAATGCCAACATCTTTGTGATGAACTGTGGTCATTCCGGTGTGGAACGGTGGCTGTGGATCTGCGTTCGTTTTTCCGAAGGGTGCTTGGAATCCCTCGAGTCGCTCACATTTGGGGGGAATCCAAGGTGTAGAGGTTGACGCAGTTGAGTGAACCTAATACGTATCCTGTATTGTGAAATACACTTACAGTATCGCCGAGGCTCAAAGAGAGTTGCCGAAGATCTCGGGGAGTAAGCACATTGTGCCCATCACCAATCGAGGGAAGGTTCAAAGTTTCGTTGTTCCGGTCGAAACGATGTTAGAGCTATTGGAGCCCAAAGACGTGATGGCTGATGAACTGGCGATGAAGGCAACTAAGAAACATCGAGCAGGGAAATCCGAACTTGAGGGATTGAATGCCATCAACGTTTAGGCTCGAGGCTCAGATTGTTGAGTTTGTCAACTTGTGCCCGCCCGAGTTTCAGCGTCGCGTCAAACGGGCTCTGCGTGGTTTGTTCGTTTGGGGAGGAGATGTTCGGCCTCTGAGAGATGAATTGGAGGGCTACGATCGGCAGAGGGTTGATCGCTACCGGTTCTCTTGTGCGAGCGGTGATCTCAGTGATTCGCCGCTGCAAACTTGATGGCTATGAGATTTGCTTGATTTGAGCTTATCTTGCCCGCGTGGCTCTCCAGCTTGTTCTTGCTTCGGATAGCGTAACCCTTGTCTGCGGGCCCTCTCATCGGTTGGCAAGAATGGGGTGGGCTCGTCGCGGGCTACACGGCGCCAAGATGTAGCCCGCGGGACTTAGTATACTACTGTTTCAACGTGCGGAAGGCCCGGGTGGTTTCGTTGGCGGGTTCCTCGAAGGTGGCAGTCCCGAGATCATCGGTCGTGACGGTTCCGATGGATCGCCAGGAATTGAGGTCTTCGGAGGCCTCAACAGAGATGGCCTGGTTGGGAGAACCTGAGATGATGAACTGAAAGAGCCCCTCTGGGGTGACTCGAGCCCGTGAAAGGCGTTCAATGCTTGCAGTACGGGTTGCAGGAAGAGCGTCTGCGATTGCGCCGACGTTGTCATCACACACAGGGTGAGCCCATCCGTTTGTTTGATCGAAGACGATGCTGTCATCGCCGCGAGTGGGGTGGACTCCACCAGGAACATAATCCAGTTCCAGCGCATGGCGCAGCTTCCATGCGATCACATGATCGGTGCAGGAAGTGTCGCCGCTCACCCCGACTGCCCCAACGAGTTTGCCGGTCGCGTCATAGAGGGGGAGTCCGCCGCCGAAGACGTTGACTCCGCCACTTTTCATGCCCACGAGCGGATCGTTGGCGGTTCCGTAGATCTCTGACGGTCCCGCGTATGCGTTTGCTGTGTCGACTGGATTGCTGTGCTGAAGACCGAAGAGGCTATTGCCCGGTTGCACGGCGGTGAAGAGGTTGGCGGTTGAAACGGCCAAGCCTGGTAAACTGAAAGCGTTGGCAGTGTTCGCCTTCTGAGCGGAGATGACGCGACTCCCAGGCCATTGATCACCCCGGTTGTCACCGGACATGGCGACGACCTTAACGATGCCATCTCGGTTGACGATCGTGGCCCACATGTTGAGGCCAAAACCGGCGTTGTCCTCCGCGACGACTTCTTTGAGTTTCTCGGTGACGATCGCGTGACTGGGAATCGATTCGTCGCCGCTGATTTCATCTGCTTGGCCGTGGATTGCAAGAATGCCAGTCGCTAGGAGGCAGGCGGTTATCAGGTTGGAGTTGGGCTCTTTCATATTTGGATTGGTTCGATGTGATGTTCTTTTCGTTGGATCCGCTCTTTCAATCGAGGTGTTGGTGTCGATCTCGATCGACGGGTCGAAGTATCTTCTAATGAGGTCGAGAAACGTACGTCAATCGACCGCCGTCTTTCGGGTGAATGTTTCCTGTTATCGTGGGAGCCTATGTAAGCTGTCCGAGAATCTGTCGCGATAAAGATGGGGAAGGAAGGAGCGTTTAACCGCAGATTGGCGCAGCTGGGATCGGAATTGGTCGCATTCTTCACGCTTCTTGAGTAGCTTTGCTGCTCTGGGATTCACGATAGGAAGCGGTTCCAAGATCATTTATGCCGAACTCACCTCAAGACAGCACGGAGCACCATGGTGATGTGCATGAACTTTTGCCGGTGGTTTATGAGGAACTTCGTCGACTAGCGCGCCGGCACCTTCAGGGTCAGAAGCCCGGGCAAACTCTGCAGGCGACCGCATTGGTGCACGAGGCCTATCTCAAGTTGTCCGCGGATCCGAGTCGGCACTGGAAGTCTCGCCGTCATTTCTTGGCGTATGCATCGGAAGCCATGCGAAGGATTCTAATCGATCAGGCACGCAAGAAACTTGCAGCGAAGCGTGGCGCGGGGGCGCAGGCGACCGAGATGGTGGAATCTCGAATCGAAGCGCCCCATCCGGCGACTGAATTGCTCGAGGTGAATGAAGCCTTAGAAGTGCTGGCTAAGAGCGATTCGGAGGCGGCAGAGCTCGCCAAACTCCGCTACTTCGCGGGATTCACGATGTCTGAAGCAGCTGAAGCAATGGGTATGAGCTTGCGAGCGGCAGAACGGCTCTGGACCTTTACACGGGCGAGTTTGAAATACCAAATGAGCAGGGAAGCAGGCGATTCACCGATGGAAAACGGCTAGCCGCTTTCGAGGAACTAAGGTCCTTTCAGTAGCAGATCGAACGATGGGTGCTGATTTCTATCTTCAAGTCTTCCAGCTTAGGATTCTTGAAGTGACGGAGCCACACTGGCGGATCGTCCAGGCAGAAACCCCTGGCTTCGCTACCCAGACTTGGATACGATTTCCATATGGACCGGGTCTTCAAGCGATTCAACAGTTTCAAGGCTGCTGACACCGCGGACGCTGAATACTATCGTTCGCTGACGCCAGAACAACGGCTCGACATTCTATTTTCACTCATCGAGCAAGGCAGCGGACTAAATGAAAATCAGCAAAGATTTGAGCGAGTTTATCGGATTGTTAAACTCGCACAAAGTTGAGTGCGTGATGGTGGGGGCGCATGCCCTCGCGTGGCACGGTCTTCCTCGCTTCACGAAGGACATCGATTTTCTCGTGAAACCCGACCTGGAGAACAGTGAGAAACTGATGCGAGCCTTGGAGGAATTTGGCTTCGGGGGCATCGGCTTGAAGGCACTCGATTTTCAAGTCAAAGACCAGGTCATTCAACTTGGACGTGAACCGAACCGGATCGATCTACTTACGGGCATTTCGGGTGTAGATTGGATCGAGGCCTGGAACTCTAAAGTCCAGGGGCGAATTGGTCAGATTCCGGTATTCGTTCTAGGGCGGGAGGCCTATATCAAAAACAAACGCGCCAGCGGCCGCCCTCAAGACATTGCGGACGCAAGCCGCCTGTCGGTGATGTATGGCGAATGAGCCGGGCCGAATTCTGGACTACTCGTTGAGGTTCTTTGGCTGAGGCTTGTGAAGCGGTTGCCGAAAGTGACGCCAACTATTCTTGAGAATTTGGCGGGGATGCTGACCGTATTGCGTCTTGGAATGGTAGAACCTTGAAATCACCATGAGTCAGCCAGCTCCCAATCATTCTGAACGAGAGATCTTTCTCTCGGCCCTTAAGATCGACGATAGCGCGGAGCGTGCTGCCTATCTCGATCAAGTTTGCAGTAAAGACTTCGCTCTTCGTCAGAAAATCGAGGGATTGCTCCAGAACGTGCCAGAGGACACGTTCCTCGAATCTCCGGCAGCGGACAGCATTGAGACCGTGGTGCAGCCTCCTGCGCCCGAAGAACAAGCTGGGACTCTAATCGGGCGCTACAAACTCTTGGACCGACTGGGTGAGGGGGGCTTTGGAACGGTCTGGGCCGCGGAACAACGCGAACCCGTGCGCCGCCGCGTAGCCTTGAAGATCATCAAGCTGGGGATGGATACCAAGCAGGTGGTCGGCCGGTTCGAAGCCGAGCGGCAGGCTCTCGCCCTGATGGACCATCCCAACATTGCCAAAGTGCTTGATGCCGGGGCGATGGAGAATGGGAGGCCGTTCTTCGTGATGGAGTTGGTTCGCGGGATTCCCATCACCCAGTTCTGCGAGCAGGAATCCATACCGACCCGGGAACGGATTGATCTCTTCATCAAGGTTTGTCACGCGTTGCAGCACGCGCATCAGAAAGGGATCATCCATCGAGACATCAAGCCTTCGAATATCCTCGTCACCCTGCACGACG
>CAYFGX010000058.1:0-7761 GCA_964342405.1 uncultured Verrucomicrobiota bacterium
CCTACGGGAAATCTCCTCGGGGGATATCAACTCTTGAGAGATGGTTCGGGCTTTAAGGCGAAAAACGGGTTCTCGATCGTTGCGAGCGCCGATGAGTGGTTCTCACCGGTCGCCGCCGAAGTTGGGCCAGATGGCGCTCTCTGGATTGCCGATTGGTATAACTTCATTATTCAACACAACCCGACACCCTCTGTGGATCGCGGTGGGTTCGCCGCCAAAAATGGTAGGGGGAATGCCCATATTAATCCGAATCGTGATCGTCAGCATGGACGAATCTACCGTCTGCTGTGGGAAGGCGCGGGCGTAGCGGTAGAGAAGAGTCTAGGCCGAGCCGGAGTCAGGGAGCTGGTTCGAACACTCGACCATTCAAATCTATTTTGGCGTTCGACGGCACAGAGGCTTCTCGTTGAAAAGCAAGATAAGCAGGCCGTGCCTCTGCTGAAGAAGCAAGTGCTTAGTGGACATCGGGCGGGGATTCATGCCCTTTGGGCGCTGAAGGGTTTGGGGGCGCTTGATCGGGATTTTCACCAGGCAGCTCTTTTATCGGGTGACCCTGGACTTCGGCAGAATGCGGTTCGGGCCCTCGAAAATGATGTCTCTGCCATGGAGTTGCTGTTGGATACGGGAACGATTGCGGATGCCGATTTATCGGTGCGGAGGGAAGCATTTGCAAAGATGGCCCACTTCGCTGAATCGGATTCTTTAGAGCGTGTCGTAAGTCAGCTCTTCACAGCGCCTGAAAATCGAAACGATCCGTGGTTGTCGCTGGCTTTGAAAACGATTGCGAGCCGATATGACATCGCAGTAGGAGGGCGAAGCCTGGGAGAAAATGTTTTCGGGAACCCCTCTTTTGAGACTGAGTCAGCCGATGGGCCGGAGGGATGGCGGACGCGGATATATGGAGGGCAGCGTGATACGGGGTTCTCGATTTCGACCGATGTGAAACATTCAGGGAGGCAGTCCTTAAAAATCCAGGCTGATCGAGGTGCTGATGCGGGCTGGTATACCGAGGTCGCGGTGAACCCTCATAGCGACTACCGTCTCTCGGCCTGGATTAAGACCAAAGGAGTCAAGGGAGCGATGGGGGCCTTGATGAACGTTCACGGCATGCAAGGGGCTCTCACGAAGGCGATCAGCAAAGACTCGGACTGGACCTACGTGGAAACAGAGTTCAATTCGGGAGGCCGTCAATCGGTTGTGGTCAACTGTTTGTTTGGCGGTTGGGGACGATCTACTGGGACAGCCTACTTTGATGATGTGGCCTTGCAGGAAATCGTCTTTGCTCCCTTGGAGGCGGAAACCTCGGTGTCGGCGGGTGATGCGATCCGAGGCGAAAAGATCTTTCGAAACGATCCAGTGGCTTCGTGTATTCGCTGCCATCAGCTCGGGGGAGAAGGCGGCGTCGTGGGGCCCTACCTCGATGGGATCGCGGCTCGGAAGCAACCCGATTATATCCGCGAAAGCCTTGTGAATCCCCAGGCAGAACTAGCTGAAGGTTTTTCCGCGTCGGTCTCGCCGATGCCGCCGTTTGGCGTGCTCCTGAAGCCACAAGAGCTGGAGGATGTCTTGGCCTTTCTGCAAACCCTGACTGAGGCACCGGATCCAGCCAAGCTGAAGCCGATTGAGCAGCCCTCGTTCGAGTGAGGTTCTCGGACTCAAAGGCCGGATTGAAGCAAAGTTTGGCTACGAGGCTTGGTGGCGGATCTGTCCGTCGACGAAGACAGCTTTTGGTTGGAACTCTTTGTCCAGAACCACGAGGTCAGCGGCAAAACCGGGCTCGATTTTTCCTCTGTCCGCAAGACCGAGCGATTGGGCTTGATTGAATGAGGTGGTGCCGACCAGCGCACTCAGGGGAAGTCCAGTTGTCTCATAGATGTTCTTCAGCGCAACGTTCATGCGAAGCGTGCTTCCGGCTAGGGCTCCCGATTCCAGCCTTGCAACGCCGTCCTTCACGATGACATCCAGCTCGCCAAGTTTGGCTCGTTGATTGTCGGCGAGGCCGGAAGCAGAGATTGAATCGGTAATCATCATGATGCGATCATGATCAATCGCCTTGAAGGCAAGTTGAACCATCGGAGGGCAGAGATGGATCAGATCGCAAATCATCTCGACTTTAATCTCGTCATCTAAGAGTCCGGCTCCCACTAATCCAATCTCTCGATGGTGGAGTGGGGTCATTTGATTGCAAAAATGGGTGAGGTGCGATGCCCCGGCGGCCTTGGCACTTTGAAATTGCTCGTAGGTAGCTGCCGTGTGGGCGAAGGACGAGATGACTCCCATATCGGTGAGTCCTGCGACCAGGTTTTCTCCGTCTGGCATTTCGACTGCGAGCGAGACGATCTTGACGGGCAGGATTGAGTGGAGACGCTTGATCTCCTCTAAGTTTGGAGCTCGGACATGTTCTGGGTTCTGAGCCCCGACGCACTTTGGGTTGATGAACGGGCCTTCAACGTGGACGCCGGGTACTTTGGCGTATACTTGATTGGAGAGGTAGGATTCGCCAGCGCGGAAGGCCTCCTCGAGGGCGGTTTCGGTCACGGTGAGCGTGGTCGGGAGAAAGCTGGTAACGCCCTCCTTGAGCTTGGCCTTGGCGATTGAGCGCAACGTGTCGCTGCCACCATCGCAGAAATCATGCCCAGCGGCCCCGTGGGTGTGGATGTCGATGAATCCTGGGACGACCCAGTTGCCCGCAGCGTCATAGCTATCCCCGTAGAGCTGCTCGTCGTGTGATGATTGGTGCACTCCGACGATCTTTCCGTCGACAATCTCGATCGTGGTTTCAGGGGCGTCGACACCGGGACTGATGAGGTGAGCATTCTTTATCAGACTACGCGCTTGCATCTCCTACCTTTTGCTTCATTTAATCGGCTCCTGGCAATGATTTGTTTGCTGAACTTGCATCATCTTGCCTGAGATTACCCCGATTATGTCTAGTTTGGAAATTCAGCCTCAAGTGGTGGCCCCGTTAGACGCAACCGTGCAGCCTAGCGTTCTCTGGAACCGTGCCTTTCGAGCGCGGGTTGAGGCAGACCGGAGTGCTCAACCGATTGCCATTGGAATTGCGGTAGGCAACGAGGTAGTGGCGAAGGTGGAAACCAAGGTGCTCGGGGAACACGTCGTGGGCTCCGAGGATAACGCTCGCTATGTGGAACGTCTGGCCAAGAGTCTTCTCTGGGTTCATGGAGGGAGTCGAATCATCATTGGGGGGCACGACGTCATTGCTTCTGATCTGGCAGAGCAGTATCGGCCTCAAGGTAAGCGGGCATTTGATGCCGATCTGTTAGGCGATCAGATCTATCTCGAATCCTTTAATGTGGATTCCGTTCCCCTTGACGGTGTGCCGGATGTTGGTAACGGGGGCGAGGACTCTGTCGGTCGACATGTTGATGGTTGCCGGATTGGTTTTGATCTTGGCGGAAGCGACCGGAAGGCGGCGGCGGTCATCGATGGTGAGGTTGTCTTCTCAGAGGAAATTGAATGGAATCCCTACTTTGAATCGGATCCCAAGTATCATTTCGACGGCATTATCGACTCCTTGAAGCGGGCGGCCGCTCATTTACCTCGAATTGATGCTGTGGGAGGAAGTGCAGCTGGAGTCTATGTCGGAAACGAAGTGCGGGCGGCATCGCTTTTTCGAGGCGTATCGAAAGCTGATTTTCCATCCAAGGTTCGGCGAATCTTCTTTGATGTCATGGCTGAATTGGGATGGGCTGAAAAGCCATGGAGAGTGGTGAACGACGGTGAAGTCACGGCTCTCGCTGGATCGATGTCCATTGGGGGGAACAGTCTTCTCGGGCTGTCAATGGGAACCAGTTTTGCAGCTGGTTACGTGACACCTTCCGGTAGTTTGTCAACCGGACTAAACGAGTTGGCCTTTGTTCCGGTGGATCATCGCCTGGATGGTCCCGTTGATGAATGGTCCGGTGACCTCGGCTGTGGGGTGCAGTTCTTTTCTCAACAGGGTGTGGCTCGGCTCGCAGGCTTGGCCGGTATTGATTTTGAAGAGAAGGAACCTTTCCCGGAACGCTTGAAAGAGGTTCAAGGTCTGATGAAGAAAGGGGATCCCAGGGCAATCAAGATTTATCAGACCATCGGAATCAACTTTGGCTACACGATTGCCCAATTTTCTGAACTCTATACGCTGGAACACTTGCTTATCCTGGGGCGTGTCACATCGGGTGAAGGGGGTGAGATGATTCTGGAGTTCGCTCGTAAGGTCCTCGACGCAGAGTTTCCCGATCTATCACCCGGCATTCAGTTCCACATCCCCGACGAGAAACAGAAGCGTCATGGCCAGGCTGTTGCGGCCGCGAGTTTGGCAGCCGTCAGCTGAGTGGTTACTTGCTGGAAGGTTCAATCCTTAGATCTGCGAGATAGATCGCCGTCATGTTGCGGTCTTCGGCATCTTTCTCGTGGGAGGAATACCAGGATATCAGGGCTCGAGTAGAGCTCAAGGCCACGAATCCCGGATAGGAATTGTCTCCGCCGCTCGGGAGTTCGGCAAATTCTGTCAGTCGTCCGTTTTTTAGCCAGCAGATCGAGGTCTTGGGACCCCGGTCAGTCGTGAATTTCCGGCCTCCAACTACGGTTCGGTCGCCCCACTGAGTCAACAAGGGGCCTCCGATATATCGATCTAAATCATGCCTCTCCCATTGCGTGTAGGGAGGAGAGGAAAGGCATAGTTGGGCCTTGTCGCTGCCCCGCCGTCCAATGGCGAGAATCGAACCATCGGCGTTGAAGCGAAAGGCCGTTTCGTCGCCAGCCGTTTCTTGGAAGAGGGTTCGATGTCTCCAGATTAGTCCATCGTCACTTTCTAGCATGGCGGACTGTACATCTTTGCCTTCGCCCTTCGGTCCGACTCGGAAATTCGTCTTCCTGCGGCCGCACAGGTAGGCTTTTCCACCGAATGTTGCAGCCTTCCAGATGTAGTGGCCGAATGTGCCCTCGAGCAAGGTAGGAGCGGACCAGTGGGCTCCGTCTCTCGACCACACGGCGTATCCCAGATGTTGGTTGAGATCGAATTGTCGGTCCGGAGAATCAAACCAAGTGCCTGTGTAGACGAAAAGACGATCCTTGAAGATCAGGAAATGCGGGTCTCGCGTGTCGCGGCCCTCAACTCTGAAACGATGCACTTGTTTCCATTCGATCGCGTCTTTACTTGTGAGAATGATGGCAGACGCGGATGCGTTCACTCCGTGACCGTCAGGGCAGCTGCGAAAGCAGAGGTAGTATTGATTTTGAAAGTAAGCGAGGTCGGTGAACGCATTGTGTTCCCCATTATGAAAGACTCTCCTTATGTTCTCGACCCGAACGTCTGGGGTAGCTGTCTGCTGGGCTCGAGCAGGGAGGGACGCGATCACTAGAAAAGTGATTGTGAGGAAAAGTCGGTTCATCGGCTTACTATTTCTGAGTTTCAAACTACTGGCAACGATGATGTCTGAGATGACTTTGGTTCCGTTCTGGTGGCTCTTGGGAGTGTTGGACTTCCTGGGGTTGAAAGAATAGGATGGCCGAATAGCATCAACAGTCGATATTGCAGATGGTCCTTTTTTCGACTCCATAACCCAACGAAAACAGGTTCGTCGCTCGTGCTGGACAGGCGCTCTTAGGTGAAGCAATTATCGATCAAGTTGGTGTTTTTCGGTGGGGCTAGGCTTTCGGATGAGTTTCGGTTCGCACAGGAATCATGCGAGCCAAACAGAAGGAGCGAGGTCTTCGAAACAGATCGCTCCAATTGTTGTTGCAGAATAGCTTTAAGAGAGATGTTTGACTTTCGAGTGAGTGGACTTTGGGGTGTGTTGGTTTCGGTGCTTTTGACTGAATGCGACGCGGGGGCTCAATCTGTTTCGCCGGTACCGATCGAGATCACCGCCCTATCTCCGATTCATGGTTTGGAAGACTGGGATTGGACCCAGGCTCGAACAGCCTTTGTTGATCGGGAGCATGGCCGCTGGGTTACCACGATGTCGCAGACGAAGAAGTTGGGGAGCCACGGATACTTCGATATTTATGAATCGGTCAGCCTGGACGCAGGGAAGACTTGGAGTGAACCACAGGTGATCGATTCGTTGAAGCGCGGATGGACAGATGACGGCTACGCGGTCGCCCCGGGAGATCTGTGGCCAAGCTGGCATCCGCAGTCGGGAGCCCTTCTAGTGACGGGGAAGACGTTCAACTTTGCGGATGGCAGCAAAGAGAACTACCTGCGTGAAAGGGTTTCTTATGCAGTGAAAGGATCGGCGGCAAATGAATGGGGGGCGATGAGATTTCTTGAGTTGCCCGGCCGGGATCATTCGGGCGCACCACTGTTGGCTGCAAACGCGGGCTGCAATCAACCCTTCTTGCTCGCCAGCGGGGATGTTCTACTTCCGATTCGATATCAAAGGAGTGCTGACGAGAGAATCTACACCAGTGCGGTGGCTCGATGCCGCTTTGATGGGGAGACACTGCACTACTTGCGGCATGGTAGCGAACACACAATCGATGCTGGAAGAGGGCTCTACGAACCTTCCGTTGTTGGATTCAATGGACAGTATTTCTTGACGCTTCGCTCGGACGACAGTGCTTACGTGACGAAGGGAGACGATGGTCTTCAGTTTGGTCGAGTTCGAGAATGGCGATTTGATGATGGTAGCTTGTTGGGATCCTACAACACGCAGCAACACTGGTTGAGTGTGGGAGGCGGCTTGTTCCTTATCTACACTCGTCGGGGGGCGGCAAATGATCACATCTTCCGTCATCGGGCTCCTTTATTTATCGGGCAAGTGGATCCTGATCGCCTGGTCGTCCTTCGTGAAACGGAACGCATTCTTCTTAGAGAAGAAGACGCGTGTCTTGGGAATTCAGGTGTATGTCGCATTAGCGATTCCGAGAGCTGAGTGACTTGCGGAGAGGTTCGAGTCAGCTATGGAGCTCGAAAGGGTGAGAATAATCGAGTGTTGTTTGCTCGGGTGACGGGGGGGCAGCTCGAATAGATTCTCGCTGAGAAATTAGAAATTAGAAGTTAGAACGGAATGGCGAGGTCAGAACATAGGTAACACATTTTGACGTAAGGTTAACGCGCCATCCATGGATCTCACTTCTAATTTCATACTTCTAAACTCTCACATCTCAAGCTCCTAGAACCGCATGAATGGGTTCGGCTGGCACAACGCCTGTCAACTTTTGATCTAGGCCACCGTATCGGTAGGTGAGTTCTTCGTGGTTGAGTCCCATGAGGTGGAGGATGGTCGCATGAAGATCGCGAATATGATGACGATCTGTTACGGCTTCGTGGCCGAGTTCATCGGTTTCACCGTGTTCCGTTCCTCCTTTGACTCCGGCACCCGTTAGCCAATAGGTGAAGCCTTTGGGGTTGTGATCCCGGCCTCCATTCTTTCCCTGGAAGACGGGTTGCCGGCCGAACTCACCACCCCAAACGACCAAGGTTTCATCTAGCAATCCTCTACGTTCGAGGTCGGTCAGGAGTCCCGCAATCGGTTGATCCACTTCGGGACAATGAATCTTGAGATTTTCTTCGACACCGAAGTGGGCGTCCCAGTTCTGCTGCTGGTGGCCGCCGCCCGAGTAGAGTTGAATGAAACGGACTCCACGTTCGACAAGGCGCCGAGCAATCAGGCATTGCCGACCGAAATGGGCGGGGGCAATCGCAAGCGAATGATTGGGTTTGGGAGCGTTCAGACCGTAGAGTTCTTTCGTTTTTTCATCTTCTTGACTCAGGTCCAATGCCTCGGGAGCAGACGTGTGGAGTTGGTGGGCGAG